>CAXBME010000023.1:0-143577 GCA_963976765.1 uncultured Planctomycetaceae bacterium | reverse complement strand
GGCAAAGGAGCCGCCACCGGATTTTCAACTTTCAACACTCAGCGGGACATCATCTCGCGTCTTAGTGATTTGCGAGAGACTCATATTGAACTCAGCAACCTCTTTCGTCGAGAGACCGACAAAGACGACATACAGGCATGCTCTGTAGACGATGACATAGCGTTTTCGCACCGCATCATGAGACCACAACTCCAAAGTGCTGCTGATTTCGACATTCCTGCTCAGCTGACAGGCTTTGAATACGGTTCCAGCCATCATCCGTTAATCCAGATTCTGTTGAGCCTGATCAGAAACTCCGATTCAGCGATCGGCGAGTACAATAAAGGCGTCATTTCAATCGGGACCTCATTTGACGACGCCGGAACGCTGACCGTGACTGTCGAAGACAGCGGGCGTGGCATCACTGACGATGTCCTCGCTGAGTCAATACGAGAGCGTCTCAAACACCCGGCACAGTTCCTGCAGAAGCGAGCCCTGAATGGCAGCACGGGGCTAATCTACTGCGCGTACCTGGCTCAGGAGTTCGGATGGACGCTGGAACTCGAATGTCGACAAGAGCCAACTCGGTTTATGCTGCATCTGCCCGCATTGACCCGTTTTCGAGCAGGAGGCTCGAAGTGACTGACAGAAATGCCTATTCCAAGCCCGCGGTCTTCTGGCTCGACAACAGCACGAAGGAGAAAACATGGGCCGGCTTCGAAGCGATCCTCGCGAGGGTGAGCCCGCAATTAGAGCTAGTTAGATTTACGCAATGGCACGAGGCTCAACAGGAATTTGTCGAGAGAAGGCGTCCTGGACGCGCCAAACCGTGCATGGTGGTTACTGATGAGTTTGCGATTCCGTTCGCAAAGAAAGTGAAGGCAGACGCGCCTGGCATTCCAGTCGTGCAGTCCAGTCTTCGGACCTCTCAGAAAAAGGCGGATGAACATATCGGTCGGGGAATCGTCGACCGGTATGTTCATAAACTGGATTTTGATAGTCTCGAAGCAGTGATAGCAGCATTCTGGAAGCAGTCGCAGCTTGGCGGTCTCTTTGAGACTCTATCCGAAATGCCGAAAAGCTTGGCTGACCTTCTGGAACCACTCGTCTGGGAAGTCGTCTGGAATCCAGCGTCTGCGTCTGGGTGGGGACCACATGTCAATCGCCTATTCGGCATGATTCCGGACGCGGACGCGTCTCCTTCCGAAATTGAGATCGTGCTCAGAGAACTGCAAATACTGACCCAGAACTATTCAAAGACACCTGACGATCTTGAAGTTTCAAAGAAGATCGATGATCGTCTTGAGCAGTTGACCGAACTGCATGAGCAAGATCGTGAGTACCTGCAGGGGCGAATAGAGTCCTCGTTCAAACTGACTTACGACGATGCTATGCGAGATCTACAAACTGCGCGAGAGTTGATTGGCCGCCATGAAGATTCTGCCAGAAGTGACCGCTCCTCCCGTGGCCCCCATGCCTCGGAAGCACAGGCCCCGACAGAGCAAGGCGACTAAGGGGTATCAGAGGTACCGCCAATGCCTCCGCTGGGATTTTGGCTTCACGTGCGCTTTTTGCCTGGTTCACGAAGTTGACTGGACGTGCATCGGGTTGACAGAAGGCACCGGGCTGTTTACCGTGGAGCACTTCCTGCCGCAGAGCACTAACAAGGATCAGGCAAACCTGTACGACAATTGCTTCTATGCGTGCCGATCATGCAACACAAGCAGGCGTCGCAAGCCGGTCTGCAAAGACGGAGCAGCATTGCTTGACCCCACAAAGGTGAGTTGGGGCAGACACTTCAATGCGACGGATGGCTGCCTGAAGCCTGCGGCCAGGGATGCTCAATACACACATCAGGCATATCGACTGGACAACAGTCTTAAGGTTGCTTTGAGAAGAAAACGGCAAAGGCGGATTCGGGAGTGCCTTGACGTCGTTCAGAGTCACCCTGAGGTCATAGCGAATCTCACTGCGAAAGTAAGGAAGAAGGCAAGTCCCGCTGAGATGCTTGAGGACCTTCGGTGCATCCGAATACTCGAGAAGCATTTGGAGAATGCAAAGCACGACCTCGAAAAACTCGCAGCGATCCCAAGAGACTATGGACGCAAGTGTGCGTGCAACACGACCAAAAACCACTCACTTCCGGATTGGCTTGAAGCTCAGACAATGCCGCTACCGGATTGAGGTTACGAAATGGAACAGCGACGCCATGACTCTCGACCTATAAAGCCATGATCCCGATTCAGCCGAGCCAGCCGCATCAGCACCTTTGTCGCCAGCTCCAAGCAAAACAGTTCTTTGAGTCCGCTCCGGGCAGCAGTAGCGAGTGCCGAAAGAACCTCGTTCCAGACAGCAGGCTCCGCCGACATCGTACGTGACCTGCTTTCTGAGAAGAACCACGAAAGCGAGTCTTCGTGGAGAGTGGACAAACCGTGTCGATGGGAGACCTTCAACGGTTCGTGTAGTGCGCTGGTCGAACTCAGCGATGCAACAACAAGACCCGGTGCTGTATCTGCGGAGCCCCTGCCATTGTTGACCGGCAGTTCGTCTACATGATCAAAGACGCAGACGGGAACCTCGAACTGTTGACACATTCGCAGTTTCAGCAGCGACTGTCAGCCAGCGAAAATCCTGAATAACGTCAGAGACTTCCTCAATCGGGACAGACACCCCGAAACGCCAGCGTCAACAATTACCGCGCGTACCAGGTCTGTCGAAAACGCCGCAGCCGTCAGCTACTCTTCGCCAGACTTTGGCACGACACACTCCATGGAGCGGCAGCGATGAGCGTTTTTCTGGGCATCGACGTGGGAACAAGCGGCACGAAGACTCTGGCGATGCGCGAAGACGGGGCGATCCTCGCCAAAGACACGGTCGAATATCCGCTTTACACACCGAAACCCGGCTGGTCCGAGCAGAATCCTGAAGACTGGTGGAAGGCGACCGTCCAGAGTGTGCAGGCTGTTCTGAAAAAAGGCGGCATCGATCCCGCCGAAGTCAAAGGGATCGGACTCAGCGGACAGATGCACGGCAGCGTGTTTCTCGACGCCGATAGAAATGTCATCCGCCCTGCTCTGCTGTGGAACGACCAGCGAACGCAGGCCGAGTGCGAAGAAATCGAATCGCGAGCTGGCGGTCGGTCGGCCCTGATCGACATGGTCTCAAACCCGGCGCTGACCGGCTTCACCGCTCCGAAAATTCTGTGGCTACGAAACAACGAGCCTGCCAACTACGAAAAAACAAAACAGGTTCTGCTGCCGAAGGATTACGTCCGCTACCGCCTGACCGGCGAATTCGCGACGGAAGTCAGCGACGCATCCGGCACGCTGCTGCTCGACGTAAAGAACCGGTCGTGGTGTCAGCCACTACTCGACAAGCTGGAAATCGACAAAGCACTTTTGCCGGAAGTCTTCGAGTCTGAAGTCGTCAGCGGAACGTTGAGCGACGTCGCGGCGAAGGCACTTGGACTACCATCCGGAGTTGCGGTCGTAGGCGGCGGTGGAGACCAGGCGGCCGGAGCGGTCGGCAACGGCATCGTCAGCGGCGGGACAATTTCCGCGACCATGGGAACCAGCGGCGTCGTGTTCGCTCATTCGGACGAAGTTCAGACCGATCCCGAAGGCCGAGTCCACACGTTCTGCCACGCTGTCAACGGACAATGGCACGTGATGGGTTGCGTCCTTTCCGCCGGCGGAAGTCTGCAATGGTACCGTAATCAGTTTGGCGAAATGGAATCCGCCATCGCGGCTGGCATGGACACCGAAGCGTACGAACTGATGACCGCCGCGGCCGACAAAGCACCTGCCGGTTCCGAAGGTCTGTACTTCCTGCCGTATCTGACCGGCGAACGAACTCCGCATTGCGATCCGTACGCGCGTGGCGCGTGGATCGGCCTTTCACTTCGGCACAGACGGTCGCACATGATCCGCTCGGTCATGGAAGGAGCGACCTACGCCATGCGGGACTGCCTGGAAATCATCAAAGGCATGAACATCCCGATCAGCCAGATCCGAGTCTCCGGCGGCGGAGCACGCAGCGCCTTCTGGCGACAGCTTCAGGCGGACATCTACGGCCAGGACGTCTGCGTGACGAACTCGGACGAAGGCCCGGCTTACGGAGTCGCGCTCCTCGCCGCGACCGGCACGGGTGCATACTCGAACGTCGTCGAAGCCTGCTCGGCAACGATCAGCGTGACGAACAGCACGGCAACCTGTGCAGAAACCAAAGCGGCCTATGACAAGGCGTACCCGATGTACGGTCAGCTTTACCGGTCACTCAAGAAGGACTTCCCAAAGCTGGCCGAACTCGCCGGCTCCTGATCGAAAGCTTCGAGATTGATCATCCAAGGTGTTCTCTCGTCAGGTTTTTGAAACCACATCAATGAATGACCGACCGCACGTCCTGTTGATTACGACCGACCATTGGCCAGCGAACCTGCTCGGTTGTGCCGGGCATCCGGATATTCAGACACCGACGCTCGATGCTCTCGCTCGTTGCGGCAGGCGATTCACAAATGCCTACAGCGAGTGCCCTGTCTGCATTCCTGCGCGAAGGAGTCTTCTGACCGGACAGTCTCCACGGCTGCATGGCGATCGAACATTTCAGACAACGCTGACGATGCCAAACGCTCCGACGATTGCAGACGCATTTCGAAACGCCGGTTACCAGACAAACGCCGTCGGCAAGCTGCACGTTTTTCCGCAACGTGCTCGCGCGGGATTCGACGATGTCATTCTTGCCGAAGAAGGGCGGCCTCACTGGGGCGTGTGGGACGACTATGACATTTTCCTCGGCGACAAGGGCCACGCCGGACGACAGTTTGACCACGCGATGAGCAACAATCAGTACACCGCCAGACCGTGGCATCTGCCCGAAGACTGCCATGTGACGACGTGGACGGCTCAGCAGATGTCGCGAACAATTCGCCGGCGAGACCCGACTCGGCCCGGATTCTGGTACCTGTCCTTCACGCATCCGCACCCGCCGCTCGTCCCGCCGCAGCACTACTGGGACATGTACAACGACATCAATCTCGACCAGCCGGTGTACGGCGACTGGGTGCCGGATTCCTGGCGTGACAACGTTTCGCGCGATTCGTCAACGGGCAACTCGAAGACCGGGCAACCCGCATCGCCGAGCAACGAACTCTGCTACCGGCTCAACGTTCAACGCAACGGCTGGCACGTGCGATCGCCGCAAACAATCCGCACCGCTTTGCAGGGGTTCTACGCGCTGTGCACTCACATCGATCACCAGATCCGGCTGGTGCTGGGAACGCTGCGCGAGGAAGGAATTCTTGACGACACCATCATCGTCTTCACGGCGGATCACGGAGACATGCTCGGTCGTCACGGCCTGTGGGCCAAGCGTTTGTTCTACGAAGGTTCGGCCAATGTTCCGTTCCTGCTGGTTCCTCAGAAAGGTGACGAACGAGTCGCCGAGAACTCGTGCGATGACCGGCTCGTCCATCTACGAGATGTGATGCCTACGCTGCTCGATCAGGCAGGAATTCCGATTCCCGATTCATGCGACGGCATCCCGGTTGTCGGAGCAAACCGCCGCGACCACGCCTACGGAGAATGCAACGAAGGTCCGATGTCGGCCCGCATGATTCACGATGGCCGTTTCAAGCTGGTCTACTATCCCGCAGGAAACTGTCGCCAGCTTTTCGACCTGCATAACGACCCAACGGAACTGCACGACCTTTCTTCAGACGACAGCCACTCTGCCGAACTGGAGCGTCTCACTGCCCTGCTCTCCTCTGAGCTGTACGGTTCCGATCTGGAATGGGTGAATGATGCCAGCGAGCTGGTCGGACTCCCGAATCAGGAATGTCCGCCGTTGTCGAACCGGGGACTTGCCTTGCAGCGCGGAGTTCACTGGCCGCCTGCCCCGGTGACGCCGCCGGATATCGGAGAGACCAATCCCGGAACCAACTGAACCTGTCGACCTGTTGCTGATTGATGAGATATTCATGTTGCGGATTCAGCACGATTCAGAGGAATTGAAATGAAGCTGCCTGCCGTTTCCCGTCTCGCCGTTTTCTCGACGTTGCTTTGCAACGGATTGATTTCCGCGAACGCTGATGAGTTGTTTCCGAAGGAGCTGACAAACTTTGCTCCAGTTGCTGCAAATCCGGTTTTCACAGCACAGGGCGAAGGCCACTGGGATGTGAAGATTCGCGAACGCGGCTGGATCCTGTTTGATCAGAGCGCCGCTGCGGGCACTCCCGCGTGGCGGATGTGGTACACCGGCTACGATGGGACTCGCGAAGGGCAAAAGAAACTCGGACTGGCCACGTCGGACGACGGCGTGAAGTGGACGCCGCATCCTGAAAATCCGGTTTACGCGGAGACCTGGGTTGAAGACATGATGATCGTTCCGCGCGACGGAACGCTCTACATGTTTGCCGAGGGGAAGAACGATCAGGCTCATCTGCTGAAGTCGACAGACGGAGTGGCCTGGCAACGGGTCGGCCCCCTTGACGTTCGAAAAGCCGATGGAGAACCGATCGAGCCTGGCCCGTACGGCACGCCGACCGCTTATCACGAAGACGGTGTCTGGAATCTTTTCTACGAACGTCGAGACGCCGGCATCTGGCTGGCGACGTCTCGCGATATGAAAGTCTGGACGAACATCAGCGACGCCCCCGTCATGGTGCCAGGTCCAGACGAATTCGACCTCGATCTGATCGCGATGAATCAGGTCTTCAAATACAAAGGCCGATACTACGCGTCGATCCACGGTTCGAAAGCCGGATCAAAACTCTGGGCCAACGGAATCGCGGTCTCTGACGACCTTCGAAACTGGAAGAAGTACCCCCGCAATCCGCTTCGACCGATTTCAGAAAACAAATCCAGCGGCCTGTTCATCCACGACGGCAAGCAGTTTCGCTTCTACACGATGCACGACGAGGTACATCTGCATTCAGCAGTTCCGAAGTAATCAGTTCAGATCTGCAGCTTGTGTTGCCTTCCGGCTTTCACAAGCTCACGATGCTTTTCCACGCTTCGCCAGAAAGCTCGGTTCCCGTTCAAAATCAGCAGGCAGTCGCCTTCACGAGACAGAGCCCTGGATTTCAGGAGATCCATGATGAGACTTCAAACAATCGTTTTTCTCGGTGTCGCTCTTCTGGCTGGCTCGGTCTTTGCCGAGGACGCCACCAAGGTCAAAGAAAAGGGCGAGAAACAAAAGAAAGACAAAAACGTCATTTCGCTTTTCGATGGCAAGACGCTGAAAGGCTGGAAGTCGACGAACTTTGGTGGCGAAGGTGAAGTTCTTGTCAGCGACGGCAGCCTGGTCATGGAAGTGGGTTCAGACATGACGGGCATCACCTGGCAGGACGCCAAAGTGATTCCCCGGTCCAACTACGAAATCACCTTCCAGGCCATGAGAGTCAATGGTTTCGACTTCTTCTGCGGCCTGACGCTGCCGATTCAAAAGGGGTACGGCTCGCTGATCTGCGGCGGCTGGGGAGGTGGCGTGTGCGGACTTTCCTCGATCGACAGCTACGATGCCTCAGAAAACGAAACAACTTCATACCGGGAATTTAAGGCCAAACAATGGTACAAATTCCGAATTCGAGTCACTGACGAACAGATCAACGCATGGATCGACGACGAGGAAATTCTCGATGTCCCGATTCTCGACCACAAATTTACAGTGCGAATTGAAGTCGAGGCGTCGAAACCGCTCGGATTCTGCACCTGGCAGACGACGGGAGCGTTGAAAGACATTAAACTCCGCAAACTGACTAAGGCGGACCTGGAGAAGAAACCGGAAACGAAGGAGTAGGGTGGGCAATCCCCACCAGAATCGTTGATGTGGTGGGCAACGCCTACCCTGCCGGGACTGATGCAAAACCTGATTAATACAACCCGGTTTCCTCGGGAGACCGGGTTCTTTTTCTTTTCAGCGCAACGGAATTCTGTAAACGATGGATGATGCGTACCTCGTCAGGCCGGTGACCGAACCGGTTCGAGGATCAATTCGGCCGCCCGGCTCCAAGAGCCTCACAAATCGGGCGTTGATTACCGCTGCGCTGGCTTCTGGAACGACGAAGCTGTCCGGTGTCCTGGCAAGTGATGACACGCGAGTCATGGTCGAAAGCCTGAACCGTCTGGGCGTTTCGGTCACCCATGACGTCGACAACTGCACGATGGAAGTCACTGGCTGCGGCGGCAAGCCTCCGGCCGACAAAGCCGAACTCTGGCTGGAAAACAGCGGCACCAGCATTCGATTTCTGACCGCCTTTTGCTCGCTCGGCCATGGTAAGTACCGACTCGACGGCAACGAGCGAATGCGGGAGCGGCCGATTTCTCACCTCGTTGAGTCTTTGACCAAGTTCGGTGTCGACGTCGAATGTGAACTCGGAACCGATTGCCCGCCCGTTCGTATGACAGCGAAGGGGTTGACCGGCGGCCAGACCTCAATCGCAGGAAACGTTTCCAGTCAGTACCTCAGTGCGTTGCTGATGGCCGCGCCGTGCGCATCGACGCCGGTCGACATCGAAGTCACTGGCGAACTGGTTTCCAAGCCGTACATCGACATGACGATGGGCGTGATGGCTCAGTTCGGGGCGACGGTACTCTGCCCGGATTCTCAACGCTTTGCGATCTCACCGCAGCAGTACAAGGCGACGAACTACGACATCGAACCCGACGCTTCGGCAGCCAGCTACTTCTTTGCCATCGCGGCGATCACCGGCGGTGAAGTCACAGTCGAAGGACTCTCCAGTTACGCTTTGCAGGGCGATGTGCACTTTGTCGAAGCGTTGGAACAGATGGGCTGCAAAGTTCACTACAACGATGACTCGATCACGGTCAAAGGTGACAGGCTGACCGGCGTCGATATCGACATGAACGCAATCAGCGACACCGCTCAGACTCTGGCGGTCGTGGCGTTGTTCGCGGACGGGCCGACTCGCATCCGCAACGTTGGCCACATGCGTCACAAAGAAACCGATCGAGTCGCCGCAGTCGTCAACGAAATCCGTCGGATGGGAGTTACCGCGGAAGAGTTCGACGACGGACTGACGATCACCCCCGGACCAATTCAACCAGCGACGATCGAAACTTATGATGACCACCGCATGGCGATGAGCTTCGCACTGGCTGGACTTCGCAGCGACGGAATTCGCATCGCCGATCCTGGCTGTACGGGCAAGACTTATCCTCACTTTTTCAGCGATCTTGAAAAGCTCTGCGGAACCAACTCATGAAGAAACGCGACCCGCTGAGATTCCGCAAAAGTGAAGTTGGCCAGAAACGATTCCAACAGCGAGGGCGTGCGGCGGTTGAAGGTCTTCCTCGACCAACCACTGACCGCCAGCTTGCACTCGTGATTCTGGATGAGCATAAACGGACGCAGACATTCGTCGGGCAATTGCTGGACGAAAAGCTCGAAGGCCTAGGCCGAAGCTTCCCCGGCAAGAAGCCGCTTGGGGCGAAGGTGGGCAGCCAGCCCGAAGGTGAATCCTCCGCGACGACGTCGCCGTGGCAGCCGTCAACGAAGGCAGCTCCGGTTAAGAATCTGTCGAAGTACGATCGACCGTTCATTTCAGAACTCGTCAACGGCGTCGTTCGACGGCAGGCCACGCTGGATGCGCTGCTTGCAGCCTTTGTCACCAGACCGAGATACAGCATCGAAGATCAGCTTTGGACGCTGCTTCAGGTCGGTCTTTACCAGCTTGTGTTCATGCACGGGGTTCCCGTTCACGCCGCCGTGCATGAAACCGTTGAACTCGGTCGGTGGGCCCAACAGCCTCGCTGGTGTGGCTTTATGAACGGCGTCTTCCGCTCAATCGCTCGTGAGATCGACGAATCGTTCGAGGAGACGCCGTCAGCCAGCAGGGTCCCCGTCAGCGTGCGACCGGCACTGCTTCAGGCAAGAGTCGCCAGTGAAGCAACGTCACTGACGACCGCTCCGTCGTCACCTGCTCCTTCACCAACGGTCGCCCCAGTCGCTGCCGATTCCCCCTGGGCCAAAGCCGTCGCTGCGAAGTCGACAGCAGCTTCAGTTTCCGCGTCGGAGCCCGAGTCCTTACCAGCCCCGAAGCCCGCGTCAGAACCGGTCATTGAGGAACCGGCTGCTTCCGAAGTGGACCCTCGAAAGACTCCGGCGTTTCGAGTGACAGAGATCCGCTACCGCAACATCGGCAAGGATGTTTTCCCGCCGCCGGAAACGGACCTGCCAGGTTACGTCACAGCGGCGTTTGGTCTGCCCGAGTGGCTGGTCACTCGCTGGAGTACTCGGTTTTCGCCGGATCAGTTGCTTCAGATGGCAAAGTGGTTCGACCTTCGACAGCCACTTTCGTTTCGAGTCAACCCACTGAAAACGACGCGCGACGAGTTGCTTGCAAAAATGCGAACGGCAGTCGCCCAGGAACCGACAACACTTCTGGAAGCCGGCGACCGCCCCGAATCGATTCGCTACGAAGGTCCGTTCCGCATCGTCGACCTGCCTGGATTCGCCAATGGAAGTTTTACCGTTCAGGACGAAACCGCGATGTCTGCTGCGGCGCTGCTGGCTCCGCAACCGGGCGAGCGTATTCTCGACCTGTGCGCCGCTCCGGGAACCAAGACAACCCACCTCGCCGAACTGATGAAGGGTGAAGGAAGTATCGTCGCGACCGACGTTGACCTCGGTCGCCTGCGACGTATCGAAGAAAACGCCGACCGGCTTGGCTTCTCATCAATGATTCAGCCTCTGGTCATTCGCGAAGATCTCTCTGAACTCCCGGAAGGGCCTTTCGATGCAATCCTGATCGATGTCCCCTGTTCGAATACGGGAGTCCTCGGTAAACGTCCGGAAGTCCGTTCCAGAATCACTCCTGAAGATATCGACGAGCTCGTCACCACTCAGAAGAAATTACTCGACGCAGCAGCAACACTTGTCGCACCAGGGGGAAGAATTGTTTACTCAACCTGTAGCGTCGAGCCAGAAGAAAACTCTGGAGTCATCACGCAGTTTCTGCAGAAATCGACAGACTTTGAACTGGTCGAGACTCAGGAATTCATTCCAGGCAATCCGACAGATGGCGGCTACCAGGTTCTACTGAGACGCATTTCGTGATCCTGCGAGCTGCCAGGCTGAATTTATCATCCCGCAAAGTCGGCGCTGAAATTGGCTCTGGAGTGGACGAGCGACGGGAAATTGCGGTACCAATACGAGAGCTGGTACTGCTCAGTTCCCACCTCAACAAAGGACTCTCTTATGAATCAACGGCCTCAACGTCCCTGCCCCGATTGTGAAACGTCACCGGAATCGCCAATTCTCGACGCCTTTGGCGAACGAGTCAGCCGCCGAGGATTCCTCAGCAAAGTCGGCGCAACTGCCGCTCTTGCTGGAGCCTCGCAGTTCCTGCCGGCTTCTTCGACCGCCTTTGCCACGCCCTCGTCAAAGAGCAAAGCAGAAACAGCCGTCAAAGCCTTGTACGACACGTTCAGCGACCAGCAGACGGCAATGGTTTGTCTGCCGTTTGAGCATCAGCTTCGAAGCCGGATCAACGCCAACTGGAAGATTTCACCGATTACCATCGGCAGCGATTTCTACTCGAACGAACAGCAGGATCTGATCGATCAGATTGTCAAAGGCATCACCAGCGAAGAAGGTTATGACCGCCTGACTCGTCAGATGAAAGCTGATGGCGGCGGAATCGGTCGGTACTCGATGGTCATCTTCGGCGAGCCTGGCACCGACAAGTTCCAATGGGAACTGACCGGTCGCCACCTGACGCTGCGAGCTGACGGCAACAGCGTTCCCGGAGCCGCGTTCGGTGGACCAATCGTCTACGGACACAGTCCTGAAGATCCGGCAAAGAACCTGTTTTACTATCAGACGAAACAGGTCAACGAAGTCTTCAAGGCGCTCGACGCCGGGCAGGCGAAGATCGCTCTCCTTGAAGATTCGCCCAGTGAAGACGAAGTCGCTCTTCAAGGGAAGAAAGGCAAGTTCCCCGGCATCGCCGTCGCAGATCTCAGCAATGACCAGAAAGAACTGGTTGCCGAGACACTTAAAGTCCTGCTCGGAATCTACCGAGAGGAAGACGTCAAAGAAGTCATGTCAGTCCTTAAAGAAGGCGGCGGACTCGACAGTCTGCACATGTCGTACTACGCCGATGGCGATCTGAAGGGCGACAAGATCTGGGATGTCTGGAGAATCGAAGGTCCGTCGTTCGTTTGGCACTTCCGCGGCGATCCACACGTCCACGCCTACATCAACATCGGCCTGAAGGCCTGACCGTGACACGGTCGAGTGAGCTTGCTTTGCGAGTTCACAACAGTCTTCCGTGAAAACATTCAGCAAACCCCGAAACTCTCCGTGAGTCTCGGGGTTTGTTTGTGGACAGAGCAGAAATCCCGGACCGCAATCTGGTCCCTCGTTCCACCACGATGCATCCGGAAAGGTGATTTTCGATGAAACGCTGGATCACTTCGACAGTGCTGGCAGTGACGGCTTTAATGCAGGCTGGAGACTCCGTTGCTCAACGACCTTCGCAGACACGACCAGAAGGTCGTGCCTCTGGAAGTAGGCCGGGCAGCGTGGGATCGAGCACTCTCGAACGCAGCGGATTGAACGTCGGGCAACGGATGCCCGACGTTACGATCTACGATGAAGACGGTGAGAAATTTCCGCTCAGCCGCACAAAAGGCAAATACTCCGTGCTCGTGTTTGGATGCCTGACCTGACCCCCGTTTATCAGAAACGTCCCCGGTCTGGAGACGATACACCGCGACTTTGGCCCCAAAGGCGTACAGGTCTACTTCGTTTATAAGGCTCTCGCTCACCCGGAAGGCGGCAGCAGTCCGTACGTGACTCCCTTCACGTTGAAAGAACGGCTGTTACACGTTCAGGAAGCAAAGAAGACGCTCGGAGCGACCGTCCCCTGGCTCTGTGACACCATCGACAACGACCTCAAGCACGCACTTGGCGATCGCCCGAACTCAGAATTTGTCATCGATCCAGACGGAAATATCGTCGTCATGCGTGATTGGAGCAACCCGGACTCGTTGCGAGCCGATCTTGAGAAACTTGTCGGACCTGTTGAGAAGCCAACTCGAATTTCGGACCTCGATCTGAAAATTCAAACGACTCCCAAACCAGCCGCATCGGGCGTCGTGAAACGAGTCCTTCTGCCGGAACCGGGACAGGCACTACTGGTCAAACCGCAGGAATCCAGAACGCCGTACTACGTGAAACTGCGAGCTGAAGCTAACAAGGATCTGCTGCGATCAGGAAAAGGCAAGCTGTATCTCGGTTTTCACCTGGACCCGATCTACCACGTTCACTGGAACAACCTGGCCAAACCACTTTCATGGGAGGCCACCACGCCGGACGACGCATCTGTCTCTCCCTCAACAGGGACCGGCCCTGATGTTGATGTCGAAGCTGACATCGACCCGCGTGAATTTGTGGTCGATGTCGACGCCGACCGCAACGCCGGTCCGATTGAAATCACCGTCAAATACTTCGCCTGTAATGATGACCAGGGCTTCTGTATTCCAGTCACGCAGAAATACTCCGTCACGCTTCAACAGGATCGCGACGGCGGTCAGGCTCGGCGGACCGGCAGCGGCAGAGCTCCCGGTAGTCGACCACCGGGAGCGGGGCGTCCAAGCGAAAGCCCACCGGGCGGCGGCTTTTCTGTTACGCGACTGATGGGCTTTGACAGGAACGGGGATGGCAAAGTCAGTCGCGAGGAGTTACCGATCCGGATGCAACGAATGCTCGACCGTGCCGACAGTAACGGCGACGACACCATCGATCAGGAAGAAGCGAAGGTGATGGAATCACGTTTTCGACGACGCTCCCCTCAACAACGCTCTCGTTAGACCATTTTCATGTTTTCTGTGCAGGAGCTGGTGCCCGGAATAACAGGAATAACAAAACGACAATCGTCTGGCCGAATGTCGGAAATTTGATCGGAGCAAACCTTTACTTGAGATGTCGATCCGCGAAATCCAGAAAGGCCTTCCAGTCGTCAGCGTTCACGGTATGCTTGCCTGGGCGGATGTAGTAACCCAGGCGACTGTCGATCAGTTTGCCCAGCTCCGGTTTCGCTCCTGGTCGCAGCCCGTCAACGCCCAGGAATCGGTAAACAGGATCAGCCGCTTTCAGCATATTGAACTGTCCATTTGGATCTGCCCACTGATCCTCTTCCGCGTTGGAGAAAAGGACAGCCCGCGGCGCACACAGCGCCACCAGGCAATGTTGATCGAACGGCAGTCGCTCGACCTGTCGATTGAACTCCGGAAACGTATCATTGAACCAGTGCGGGAACGAAGTGTTGATCCGCTCGACGGATTCGCCAACGTTGAATCGGTTGGGAGCTGTTCCACCGCAACCGGCCTGGTGAGGGATCACCACTTTGATTCTTTCATCCAGAGCCCCCGCAAAGAGCGTTGCCTTCCCAAGACGTGAGTGCCCAACCAGCGCCAGCCGCTTCGTGTCGACGGACTGATTTTCTTCCAGAAAATCGATCACTCGGTGTGCCCCGTAAGCCCACGCGGCGACAGCTCCCCAGTCGTGTTTGCCTGGCTCGGATTGTCCGGGCTTGAAGAAATGAGGATGCACACCGTCAGTAAAGTCGTTCTCGCGTTTGTCGGGGTCGACGTCGCCGTAATAGAACGTTGCGAGCGCATACCCTCGGTCAATAATCATTTCCGCGTTCCACCGGTCCGCCTGCCCGCCTCGGCTTTCTTCCGATGCAACATTGTCTTTGCAGCCTGGGCAGTTTCCGTAGTACCAGGATGTCTCTAACGGCACCTTCGGGTCAGTCAGCACGGAATGATTACCGCAGAAGTTAATGCCGACAAAAACGGGAGGAACACCTTTTTGACCTTTCGGAAGAATCAGCAACAGTTCGAGGGGCGGAGTTCCTTCAGGACCGTAATGCAGCGTAAAAATTTTCCACGTCGCCTTACCATCAAACAGATCATCATTTTCGGCGGTAAGAGATGCTCTGACGGCGGATTTCGGTGGCAGGTATCCGTACATGTAGTGCTGAAACAATGCTTTCAACTCAGGGCGTCGTCTCTGCTCCCACTGCTCATTCGTCGTCACTCGACTACCGTCAAACATGACCAAAGCATCCGGCAACTCCGGACTGATGGGCAATTCGCTGACGGGCGGGAACTCAGCCGCCGACAAGAGTGCCATTGGAAAAACGAAAACAACTACTACCAGATAGCTGAACGCTCTCATGCGAAAACCTCATTGGATGTCGGGCCGGCCTACGAGCCCGACATGGTAGGCAATCATGTCTCTGAGAGCAGTCAACAACCGCTTGAAAATTTCCGCGGTCAGTTGAGATCGATACGAGCGTGGTAAACTCGTTGCCGATCACCTCGGAGTCGCAGATCTTCCAGCATGTGCTCAACATTCGACTCGACAAAATCGTTGAACACTCGCCGCGCTCCAACGCGTATCTGCAGACGAATACCGAAATCGATCATGTCCGGCGACAACCAGAGCGTATGATTCCTCGCCGGGCTTTTGATCGCGATGGTCGTGTGGTCCTGTGCCCCTTTTAGAATCGAGCCGCTGATCGTTTTCGGACGCACCGATTGATTCACAATCGCCGACGTAAATTTCTCCACCCGCCCCCGTGGCTGCCCCGCTTCTTCCAACGTGTCCGCCTTGAGCCAGAAAAATCGGTTATTGTTGGGCCTTGCGGTGAGCATCTCGAATTCTGTGGGCGACGGTCCGCGTTCCTGGAGATCCATCCAGTCGAACAACTGATGAATCTCCTCGTAAAAAGATTCGTAGCCGCGCCCCACGAACTCGCTTAACACAACATCGTAATGCCCGATCATCATTCGATTGATCAATGAAGCATTCTTCTCGAAGACGTCTCGATCAAGCTGCCCGCTGACGATGTACCAGGGAAGGCCGCGCCCATTTCTCCAGATCTTCACCGCCAGATTCTGAATCTGCCCGGTGATGGGGATCACGCCTGCAAAGAGATCCGGGTGGGCGTTTCCGATGTCGAATGAAGCATCGCCGCCTGAGCCATGTCCCGCCAGGAAAACGCGGTTTGAATTAATGTTGAATCTCTTGCGAGCGTCACGCAGAGCCATCAGAACTCGATAATGCGACTGTGGGCTGTAGGTGTAGGATGTTGCTTTTTCGTCGAGATATTCCGGCGCGATGACGATGTATCCTCGCCGCTGAGCTTGCAGAGGCTCTTCGGCAGTCCCTCCCCACCAGCGTAATTCCCAGGCCGGATCCCGCTCCACAGCATGCAGAGCCACGACCATCGGATAGGTATGGTCGTGCGAATACTCTGTCGGAAGCAGAACGTGATACTTCACCGCCGGGGCATCGTCTGAGACTCCGTCCATCACTCTGTCCACTTCGACTTCCGTCGCGTGTCCGGCTTTGATGCCCGGCGTATTGGTCAGGGGAGGCAACAATGGAATCAGGCGAAGCACCGACGCTGCACCGACGCCTTCCAGACCAAGCAGGTCAGCCAGTATCTGCGTTCGCTCTGCCGGGACACTCGACCTGACATATCGCAGCATTTCAAAGCGTGCCTGCCACAGATTCATCGCCAGGGGAAGGCTGTCGATCGCGTTGGCATCTCCAGCAACCCAGCCCGAGTACGCCAGCGCCAGTTTCTCTTCCGGCGTCCGCGTCGGATCCCCCGCCTGTTGCAGAAACGGTCGCAGTCGAGGCAGCGTTTCGTAATTGAGTTTCTCGGCAACTTCGCTTCGCATTGCTTCCAGCCGTTGCCGAACAGCCGCATCCTTGACCTGGCCTTGCAGTTCCCCAAGGAGCGCGATGACTGACTCGCCGTCCTCAATCGCCGTTTCGTACTCAGCCAGAAACTCGCGTACCTGACGAAGAATCGCGGCACTCATTCCATCGACCGGGAACTGCTTTGCCTTCGCCGATGCGAGAAAATGCTGCCCGTTGTCACGTCGCTCTGACAACTCATCAAGAAGTTTCTGTGCGAGCTGCTGCCTCGCCTGAGTGGCAAACTCATCAACTCGAGTTTTCAAATCCGGAAACTCGGCGGCGATGGCATCCAGCTCGGCAAGCGCCTGCAAATACAACTCCGCCTGCAAGAAGAATCGCACAATGGCAAATCGATCTTCCGGTTTACTTTGATCCGTAACCTTTCGAATCATCGCGTCGACGTCCGCCGGAGGAATCGACCGCGTCGCGACGCCAAACTCCCAGTCCAGCTTCATTGCCGAAACCCGCATGAACTTCGGCCCGATCTCATAAATCCCCTGGTCAATGACGACCGGACCTCTGGCGAAGTTCAACGTGACCTGCCGCTTTCCATCAGCGTCAAACGGAGTTACGTTCTGCATTGGACCGATTGATGCGACAACGTTGCCGCCAGGACGCCGAGGCTGACGCAGATCGAACAATTCAGGCGCCCCCAGCCCATTCCCCTGCAGAACGTTGGCGACTTTCTGGACCGCCACGTAGTAACGCCGCATCCCGGCATCGATCATCATGACCGGTCGATTGATCACATTCCCTGCGTTGGCCGGCACCGACGACGACACCGCCTGAATTTCAAACGGTCGCCCTTCGATATAGAAGTTGTTTTTAAGGATGACGCCTTCCGCCAGCGCGTGGCCGGCCAGCATTTGAAAAGCCGCAGTTGCGAACGCAATCAAAGAAACCAGACGTCTGGTTCGATCGAGGATGAAGGGCGGAAGCTGAGCAGTTCGCATGACGGACTTTCGATAAAGACACTGAATTATCGCATTATTCAGGCGACTTCCGACAGAATCCAGATGGAGACTCGTCGACAAACTCTGAAACGCAGCCACGATCGTGAAGATTCATCCCCGCCCCTACTGCCTTCTCAGTCCACTCGGTCGGCGAATTCGTTGCAATGTCGCGCGTGCTTGTACGGCTCGAACGATGAAGTA
Source organism: uncultured Planctomycetaceae bacterium (assembly GCA_963976765.1). Taxonomy (GTDB): domain Bacteria; phylum Planctomycetota; class Planctomycetia; order Planctomycetales; family Planctomycetaceae; genus JABMPE01. The sequence goes on along the minus strand of CAXBME010000023.1, from coordinate 125,704 downwards.
AGCTCTGCCGGATTTCAGTAGACGCCGGGCAACCTGTTTCGCGCCACCCAGCGAGCAGCATCGCCCGACACCAATGACCTGACAAAGACTGGAGCAACGTCCGATGTCAAAATTCGCCGTCATCATCGCCGCCGCCGGTCGCAGTTCTCGCTTCGGTAGTCAGTCGCCTCGTGAGAAGAAAGTCTTTCGAGAACTTCAGGGACGCCCTGTCTGGCTCAGATCCGTCGAAGCGTTTGTCGATCGGCCTGACGTCGCCCAGACACTCGTCACTGTTTCCCCCGACGATCTCGACTGGTTCAAGGAGAAGTATGCTCCGAATCTTGGCTTTCGAGATCTGGACATCGTTGCTGGCGGCGATGAACGAGCGGATTCTGTCATGAACGCGCTGGCTCGCGTGCAGTCAGATATTGACTTTGTCGCGATTCACGATGCGGCGAGACCGCTGATCGTTAAACAATGGATTGATGACATTTTTCAGGCGGCTGAAAAACACGGAGCCGCTATTCCCGCAACGCCGATCTCCAGCACGCTGAAACGCATCCTCGGTGACTCTATCGTCGAAACGGTTCCGCGAGAGAAACTGTATGCGGCACAGACGCCGCAGGTCTTCCGGCGTGAACTGATTCTGGAAGCCTATGCACAACGTGGCAACTTTGAAGCGACGGACGAAGCTTCGCTGGTTGAACGGCTCGGTCACGCCGTACATGTCGTGAAGGGCTCTACGATGAACATCAAGGTCACAACCCAGGAGGACCTGAGAATTGCCGGAGCACTGCTGAGCATCCTGCCTCGTGAAAAGGGTCTGGACGCGATCGCTCCTTCAAAGAATGACGGCCTCGACTGGTTGCTGGCCGGGAAATAGCCAGCAAAGGACGCTTGAAGTTACGGAACGCGGGTTGAGGTCGAGTCATTTCGCGTTGGCGAGACCAGCCTTACCGACCCACGGAATCGTCCGGTCAAAAACTGTCGCGTACCTCTGATAATCGTTGTACGGTACTGCCAGAACTTTCCACGCGGCGACGTGCCGATCGTACTGTTCCTGCAATTTCCCGAGTGAAGCGGCCTGACTTGCGTCGGCAGCCAGATTCTTCATCTCCAGCCGATCGTTCTTCAGGTCGTACAGCTCTTCCGTGGGCTGAAAGTCTCCCTCAGCGTAACTCCAGAAAATGTACTTCCAGTCCTTCGTCACAACCCCCAGGCTGCGAACCTCTTTCGTCCCCCACACATTGATCAGCGGCAGCGAGTCGTGAATCGCTGCCGTTGGGTCATCGTAAAGCGGGACAAGACTCTGCCCATCGAGTCCTGCTGGAATCTCGACGCCCGCCATATCGAAAATCGTCGGTGCAAAGTCAACATTCCCGGTCAACGCGTCACAACGAAGCTTCTTCCCACTATTCGGGTGCCGCGGGTCGTACATGATCAGCGGGACTCTCGACGACTCCTCGTACGGCAGAACTTTCGAGCCGTAGCCATGCGACCCGCACATGAACCCGTTGTCCGACGTGTAGATGATCACGGTGTTTCCAGCCACTCCGGCATCCGACAGTGCTTCCCGGATCATGCCCACGGCAACGTCAATCGCGTAAATCTGCTGATAATACTTCGCCATGACTTCGTTGTATTTGTCCGAGTAATCCCAACTGACGAACCGCTCGTACTGGCGTCCCTGGCGGCTTTGCATGGAAAAGTGCTCGCCGTTTTCACGACCGTAATTTGCGGGTTTTGTGAACGTTTCTCCGACATAGACGTCAGCAAATTTCGGGTCCGGAGTCACTGGATGATGCGGAGCCTTAAAGCTGATCGAAAGGCAAAACGGCTTATCGCCCTTCGAGGCGTCCCGCACAAAATCACGGCCGAAAGCGCCGTAAGACAACGTCGAATGCGGGTACTCTTTCGCGTACTTCACCATCGAACGGTTTTTCTTCGTTTCATACGAAGTCTGCCCCGGCCCGCCGCCCCAGCGGTCAAAATCGCCCTCCGGTAACTCACCTTTCCCCCTGGCGTCGGGCGAGTCTTTGACTTCGAATCCGAACTTGCCCGCGAAGGCCGTCGTGTAACCGGCGTTTCGAAGCAGCATCGGGTAGGAATTCTGCCAGACGCCCTTCATCATCGGGCCGTGATCAAAATTGCAGCCCGTCCGGTATTCGTAGAGTCCGGTCATCACGCTTGCGCGACTCGCCATGCAGATCGCCGTCGTGTCGTAGTGATGGTCAAAGACGATTCCATCCTCGGCCAGGTGATCAAGGTTCGGAGTCTTCGCCTTCGGAGTTCCGTAACACCCCATCGAATACGTGGACTGATCGTCGGCCATCAGGAAAATGATGTTCGGCCGCTTGTTCGCAGCCTTCGCCGATTGCGACCAGCAAAGGTCAGGCCGACAAACCAGGAAAACAACGGCCAGTCGGAGCATCGTCGAGGACTTCATTTGTTTCTTTCCGTAGGTCAGGCGCTGCCAGACAGAGTCAATTCAAAAATAATTGCACAACGGTTCGATTGGCGGCACTTCATCTGAAGTCGCTTCGTCAGACAAGCCTGATCTCAGGCTGCAACTCAACTCAGACGCGACACCTTCACAACCGTCGAATGAAACGCCTGCTGTCCAGTGATCGGGTCGGGGGCGATCGGCAGAATCGTGTTCTGATTCCATCCATTGCCAGTGTTCCGTTGCCATTTCGAAGTGTCACCATCGGAACCGTCCTGCCACCACATGTTGCGTTCCCAATCGGCGTCGCGATACGAAGCCGTGTCCATGCCAGCGACCTTGTCACCATCGGGTCTGCTTTTCTTCGCCTGAGCCACATTCGTGTACTGAGTGTGGCCGCAGGAATTGCTCATCGCGATGGCGTTCGGGTGAATTCCCTGCATCGTCACAATCGGCACCCGCATTGTCCCCGCCACGGTCCTGCCGTTCTCGTCGCGTTCTCCGTGATGCAGATGTGAAGTGGTGTCGTCGAGCATTTTTGAGAAGTAAGAAGTCAGCTCGATCCAGTCGCCGTCTTTCAGGCCGAATTTCTTCGCCGTCACCGGATTCATCCATGCCGGATTGCTATGAACGATTTCTGCCAGCCACTTCAGGTGCATCGTTCGACCGTGATTGTGAACATTCCATTTGAAGCTGGTCATGATCAGTTCGTCGTTGGCCAGATTCTGATGTTCCGGGAGCGGGAGCCAGACCGGCAATTGTTCGATCTCGACGTCGTGCCCCGCGTGGCTGGCCGGGCGGCTTGAAGCCTTGGCCCCACTGCGGGCAATCATGTCGGAACAGTCCTCGTTGCGACCGATCTTCTGAACGAACAGGCTGCGAATTTCAAACAGGCGGCTGGGTGTCAGAAATCCTCGGACAGGCTTCCCGTCGCGGACAATTCCGATGCCCTTTCCATCCTTCAGGACAACGCCCGTCTTTTCTTCGACATCCGCTCCCTGCATATCTTCATCTGAAATCGCAAAGTTATACGGTTCGTAGAATGGTTCGCGATCAGTGTTTTCCCAGACGCCTTCTTCCAGCAGTCGATCAAGACCGGCTTTACCTGTATCGGGATTCTCAGGAACGTTCTTCGCCCACTCGCGCATGTAGTCTTCGGTCGTCCCGTATTCGTAGGCGTCTTCCATGCCGCCGCCGATTCTTCTCGCCAGGTCGGGAAAGAAGTCGCGAATATCCCGTGCTTCTCCGAGCGGCTCGACCATCGGCGCGCGAAGCCCAACGTACGGACGCAGGTTGTAAGCTCCGCGAGCGTCCAGATCCCACCGTTCCATATACGTCGTCCAGGGCAGGACGATGTCTGCAAAATGGGCCGTCTCGTTGTAGAAGCAGTTGATGCAGACGTGAAAGTTGATGAGGTCTTCATTGCAGAGAACGTCCTGCGTGAGACTTTCTTCCGGCCACGTCAATGGGCTGTCGAGGTTGTACGTCATGTACGCCTTGAGCTTCGCCCTGCCTTGTAGAAGGTAGAGATAGATGATCTCACCAACCCGCATTCGTCGCCAGACATTGGCGAGCGGGTACTCCGGCGGGTCTTCAAGCACGCTGTTCGTCTTCGCTTTGGCCGGCATTGCCGGAGTCTTCATGTCGGGGTCGACGCCGCTCCACGGACTCCAGCACCAGCCACCTTTTCTACCAACCGACCCGACCAGCGCATTTAGCAACTGAATGGCGCGATCGTTGTAGTAACCGTTGAGGTGTGCCGAGCTGCCGCGGTTGCACATCGTGGTGCAGGCCGGCGCCGCCGCCGCAAACTCACGAGCGATGCGAGCAATGTCTGCCGCCGGAACACCGCTCACCTGCTCTGCCCATTCCGGCGTGTACTCTTTGTAGTGCTCGAGCAATTCGGCGATCGACACGTTGGTCCATTTTGTGATGAACTCTTCGTCGTGCAGATTCTCGGCCAGAATCACATGGCCGATACCGAGCGCCACAGCGCCGTCCGTACCGGGAAACGGGGCGAACCATTCGTCACTGCCGCCGCCTGTGTTCGACAGCCGGACGTCGAATGTGACGAGCTTTGCCCCGTTGTTGAAGCGGCCATTCTGGATCCGAGTAGCGAACGAAACGTGCCCCTGGTGAGCCTCAAACGCGTTCGAACCGAAGTTCAGAATGTACTTTGAATTCTCGACGTCGTTGAGATCCCAGTCGCTTTCCCACAGGAAGGTCAGATTTGCCGCACGGCGATTACCGGAACAAAGCGACCGATGGCTGAGCTGCGTGCTGGTTCCAAAGGCGTCGAGAAACCTGGCGATCGCGTCCTTGCTGCGCTGCCGCCCCTGGTGAAACGCAAAGTCTTCCGGGTGTCCGCTGTCGCGGATCGCCTTCAGTTTTTCAGCAATTTCGTCAAGGGCTTCGTCCCACGAGATGCGTTTCCAGCGTCCTTCGCCTCGTTCACCGACTCGTTTCAACGGGTAAAGCAAACGCTCGGGATGGTACTGATGATTGAGCGCCGCCTGACCACGAGCACACAAATGGCCGCGACTGTTCGGATCGTTGGGGTTACCCTCCACCTTGATGATCCGTCCATCCTTGACGTACCCGATGATGCCGCAGACGGTGCTGCAGAGCTGGCACATGCCCGGAACTTTTTCGACGTCTTTGTACTTATTGCGGTCCGGCCAGTTTCGCCTGGCGTTGGGGCCAGGAAGCTTGCAGACTCCCGGCATGTGAACGCCGCCTTCTTCGTAAGGAAGTCCGCGAATTTTCTGCCAGCGTTCGAGATCGAGCGTCGAAGCTTCATCGACCGGTAACCTGGGCTTATCGCCCGTCGCCGACGGAACTCTCGTGCCAGGATTTGCGGGAGATTCGCCTCGGTTGCCGCAGCCCGAAACTCCAAACGCCGCCAGGGCCGCAGTCCCGAGTCTTAAAAACTCGCGTCTTGTTCCGGCGGGAGTTGTTTTCGACACCTGACGGGTGCCGTCGGTCAGCTCGACAGCCTGATCGCAACTAACATCTTCCGACGTTTGAATTTTTTCTCGACGCATCTGAAATCCCGATATCTGATGAATTGCCGGCTGGACGTGTTCTGAGAATACCGGACCGGCATTCCGCCAATTTCACATCCTCGCAGTCATCCTCCTTCCGTCGCGTCGAGTTCCGCTTTCCAGTTGTAGATATTGTACGCGTCCGGGCTGAACGACTCGCCTTCACGCGGCACTCGTTCTTCGACCTCGACCGCCGCTTTGCCGGCAAACCAGGTTCGCGGCTTCGTGCCCTTTTCGGGCCGCAATTGAGTCACCCCTTCGCTGGCTTCCAGTTCTGCCTTCGCGACGCTGATCTTCGATTCGGGATCGTTCAGGTCACCAAAGTAAAGAGCTTCCGATGGACATGTCGGCACGCACGCTGGCTCCATATCGTGCTCCAGCCGGTGGTAACAGTTGTGGCATTTCACGGCCTGTTTCGCGACAGGATCGAGGTAGATTGCACCGTAAGGACAGACTTCCGCGCACGTACCGTGCCCCGAGCAAACGTTGTAGTTCACCGCGACGGTTCCACCAACTTCTTTATGCAGCGCTCCGCACGGGCACGCTTTAATGCACGGTGCGTCTTCGCAATGCTGGCAGGCCATCGGCAGAAAGACACGAGCCACTTTCGGATACTCGCCGACGTCTTTGTAGATCGTCTGTCGGATAAACTTGCCCAGCGGTACATCGTTTTCCGACTTGCAACTGACCTCGCACGCGTGACAACCAAAGCACCGTCGAGTGTCCACCAGCCAGCCCAGCATCTTGCCGTCGTCCGGAGCTGTCATGCGATCTTTCCAGAACGCTTCCGGCTGAAACTTTGATCCGCTCCCGGTCGGCGATGCAGCTCCTTCTACCGCCGTCACCTGCCCCGCTGCCATTCCACCGGCCACTGCGGCGGTTGTCCTGCCGAGAAACTCTCTTCGCGAAGCTCTGTCTACCGAGTCATCAGTCATCGAACTGTCCCTGCATCAATCTGCTTCTGGTCAGCAACAATTCCAAACCGCACGGCTTCGTCGTTGAGGAACTGTTGAGTGATTCCTGCCACTGTTCCGTAAAACTGCTCACCTTCGCGACTCACGACCGCCTCGAACAACCGCTTCCCCCAGGACAAGTGCCCCGTGAAGAATGCTCCCGCGAGATCCTCGGCAATATCCATCTGGTCCGGCGAAAGTCCGTCCGTTTTCCTGAGAATCTGCCCCATCGCCCACAGTTCGTTGCAGAGATGATCATCAACCACGCCGAACGACCACGGCAGTTCAAAGCCGATGATCATGTCGAATTCTCGAAGACTTGTCGTCACTGCAGTCTCGAGTTCGCCACTTTCCCAGACTGACTGAATCGGAGGTAAGTGGTCCTTTGGCCCGACAAACAGACGGCAGAAGTCTTCGTCAAGCTCTGCTCGAACTTCTTCCGAAGTGTGATCCGGAATGTTGCCGCCAAGCTGTTGCCATGCGGAAGCCAGCGGCTCTGTGGCGAGCGGTTCAAGAAGCCCCCCCGGCTCCTGGCCCCACAACCTCGCGAGCAGTTGGTAGGTCGACGCTCGTACCTTGTTGTCCGAAATGTCAGCGTTCATTGGCAACCTCGATCGAATTCGCTGCCAGGGGACTTTCAGAATTCGTTTTCAGTGCTCTGCAGGAAAGCCACAAAGGAAACAATGGCTATCCCGGTTGCCTGGCCCTGTATTGAAACGATGAAAACGGTCCAGGCCGAGCCGAAGGGAACGTAACAGTGCTGCGAAACGACCGGAAATGCAACCGCTCGTCCGCTCCCAAACCAACATCCAGACAGGATCAACGGCTTTTGTCAGTGACTTTGTCTTTCACAGACTTCTGAACAGCGGGCGCCGTGTCGAAGTGCTTCAGAACCAGCATAGCCAGCGGTGGTATGTTGATCTCGATACTGTGCGGCCGCCCGTGCTGAGGCTTCTTTTTCACCGCGATGTCGCCGAGGTTGCCGATATTGCCACCGCCATAAATGGCTGCGTCGCTGTTGAGCAGTTCGACAAACTTGCCCGCATGAGGAACTCCGACTCGGTAATCGTACTGCGGCTCGGGAGTGAAATTCAGAATGACCAGAATCGTTTCGCCATTTCGAGCGAAGCGGCAGAACGAGTAAATGCTGTGGTCGGCGTCGTCCGCGTCGATCCACGAAAAACCGTCCGCTGAACAGTCCAGTTCATAGAGAGCGGGGTAGTCGCGATACAGCCGGTTCAAGTCGCCGACATATCGCCGCAGGCTGTCGTGCGAAGGTTCTTTCAGCAGTTTCCAGTCGAGCTGTTCGTCGTGGTTCCATTCGGCTCGCTGGCCGAACTCAGACCCCATAAACAGCAGTTTCTTACCCGGAGTCGTGTACTGATATCCGTATAGCAGCCGCAGGTTCGCGAATTTCTGCCAGTCGTCGCCTGGCATCTTTTCAAGCAGCGATCCTTTTCCGTGGACGACTTCGTCGTGAGAAAGCGGCAGCACGAAGTTTTCCGAAAACGCATAGATCGACCGAAACGATAGTTCGTGCTGATGATGTTTGCGGTAAATCGGATCCCGGCTGATATAACTCAGTGAGTCGTGCATCCAGCCCATGTCCCACTTCATCGTGAAACCAAGCCCGCCGGTATAAACGGGGCGTGACACACCGCCCCAGGATGTAGACTCTTCAGCAATCATCAGGATGCCCGGAAAATCTCCGTGCAGTTGCGAGTTGAGACTCTGAAGAAAACTGACCGCTTCGAGGTTTTCACGACCTCCGTACTGATTGGGAATCCACTCGCCGTCTTCGCGCGAGTAATCGAGGTAAAGCATCGATGCCACCGCATCGACTCTCAGTCCGTCGATATGGTAATTCTCGATCCAGAATTTTGCGGATGTTGTCAGGAAGTCGCGAACCTCGCTGCGACCGTAATTGAAAATGTAGGTCTGCCAGTCAGGGTGATAACCCTTGCGAGGATCTTCGTGCTCGTACAGGGCCGTTCCGTCAAAGCGAGCCAATCCGTGCGCGTCGGACGGAAAGTGAGCCGGCACCCAGTCGACGATTACGCCAATGCCCGCTTCGTGGCACTTATCAATGAAAAATCGAAAATCGTCCGGCGTCCCAAACCGGCTGGTCGGAGCCATGTAGTTTGTGACCTGATAACCCCACGAGCCGTCAAACGGGAACTCTGAAACCGGCATCAGTTCGATGTGTGTGTAGCCGAGTTCTTTAACGTAAGAAACCAGGTGGTCAGCCAGTTCGCGGTAGTTGTGATACCGCCGCTCATCCCACGGACGCTTCCATGATCCCAGGTGAACTTCGTAAATCGACACCGGTTGTTCGAGCCAGTTCGAGTCGGCTCGTTCAGTCAGCCAGTCGGCGTCTTCCCAATCGTATCGTTCAAGGTCGTAAACGATGGACGCCGTCTTCGGTGGCGTTTCGGTGAAAAAGGCAAACGGATCCGACTTGTCGAGGAGTTGGCCGTCGCGCGTCCGAATACTGAATTTGTAGGCCGTTCCGTGAGACACACCAGGGATGAACCCTTCCCACACACCTGAGTCGCTCGAGTTCAGCCAGTCCTGGCCGTGCTGCCAGCCGTTCCCGTCAGTCAGCACACAGACCTCGGTGGCGTTGGGAGCCCAGACTCTGAAACGGGTTCCCTCGACCCCACCCTGTTGATCAATCTGCGCACCAAGTGTGAAACTGGTCATCGCTTGTCCCGCCTCTCAAGTCTCTTACTGAATTCGTCAGTGATTCGCGATACCGAGCTTGCATGACACAGAAACGGTTCTTCGCGAAACGTACGCTTCCTGCTCATCGATCAAAAACTGGCCTCAGGCCGGTAGCTTTTCAAACAATGCCATCTGTGGCACGACGGTAATGCCGGATTCGGTCACCGTAAAACCGCGAGCTTCGTCTGCCGCGCGATCGACACCAATTTCGGTCCGTTCCGGAACCACGACACCACGATCGATGATCGCTCGTCGCACTTTCGAATGACGACCGATCTTAACGTCGGGAAGAAGGATCGAATCTTCAACCGTCGCCCAACTATTAACGCGAGTGCCGCGAGAAAGTATGCAACGGTTGACTGCACCGCCCGAAATGACGCATCCGCCACTGACCAGACTGTCCAGCGCATGCCCTTTCCGCTCAGGCTGAGAGTCACTGGCCGGAGTCTGAAATACAAACTTCGGCGGCGGCAGCGGCGGAAAGTACGTCCGAATTGGCCAACCGGAATCGTACAGGTCAAGCGCCGGAGTCGTTGCAATCAGATCCATGTTGGCTTCGTAGTAGGCGTCCAAAGTGCCAACATCACGCCAGTAAATGGCTTTTCCAGTCTTCAGATCCTCGAACGGAAACGCCTGCACTTTGTGCGTGTTGATGATCGATGGAATGATATTCTTGCCAAAATCTCGCGAGCTTTGTGAATTCGTCGCGTCCTGGCAAAGTTGCTCCAGCAGAAAGTCTGTCTTGAAGATGTAGATCCCGGTGGAAGCAAGTGCGCGATCGGGATCACCTGGCATTGCTTCCGGAGACTGCGGCTTCTCGTTGAATTTCGTGACTCGACGATTCGCATCAATGGACATCACACCGAACTCGCGAGCTTCGGCCAGGCTGACCGGCAAACACCCGATGGTTGCGTCGGCACCCGTATCGAGATGGTTCTTGATCATCTCGCGGTAGTCCATCGTGTAAATGTGGTCGCCTGAGAGAATCAGAACGTGTTCGGCATCGTGCTGTTCGATCGAGTAGATGTTCTGGTAAACGGCATCTGCCGTGCCCATATACCAGTCTTCACTGAGCCGTTGCTGAGGCGGAAGAATGTCGATGAACTCGTTCAAATGTCGATTCAGGAACCGCCATCCCTGATTGATGTGTCGATCGAGACTGCCGGACTTGTACTGAGTCAGAATCAGCATCCGCCGTAAGTCACTGTTAATACAATTCGACAGGGCAAAATCGATAATTCGATAAATGCCGCCGAACGGAACGGCAGGCTTGGCCCGCTCTGTCGTAAGAGGCTCCAACCGCGAGCCCTTCCCACCTGCCATGATCAGGGTGAGCACTTTATTTGCGAGTTCGTTCAACGCAGCTTCTCCTTCAGCACCCGTAGCGTTCCGGACGGAAATCGGCGTCATCCGACGGCGGCAAGCCCAAATCTTCCGTCACGCATCGCGAGAATCCATTGCGCAGATGATTCTCCATTCAGACTCCAGAAGCAACAGAACTGTCGGCGCCGTTTGCGAACATTCCCACCCAACTTCGGCGAGGGTGTGAAATTTTCTTGAATCCATCCGCAAACCGGTCTTTATCCATTTCAGAAACTTTCGCAGGTTCTTATTGTTCGGCCCGCTTCTTGCTCATGTCTCACGGAAGGGGACAATCGCTCGCAAGAGATCGCCGCCTGCACAACTTTGCGGCAGCGATGATGCCCTGTTGTTCGCATCTTTGGACAACCGATCCGGCATCGACCCCAAACGTAGATTCAGATATGCAATCCGAGGTGCCGCCTCAGAATTTCCGCATCACTGAAACATCGCCACCAACAGGAATTCGAAAAAGAAGTCGAGGATCTCAATGAACTCTGCATCGGCAATGGACTGTCCCGTTTCAGTAGGAACCGAAATTCAGGAACGCATGGAGCAATTCCTGAAATCACGAATGCTGACCGGCGCTCACGTCGTTCAGTGCGAATACAAAGAAGGCATGCTGCTGATCCGAGGCCAGGTCGGATCGTACTACGCCAAGCAACTGGCTCAGGAATACGCCAGACAGATTCCGGGTGTCGAGCAGGTTAGCAACAACCTCGCGGTTCAGAAAAAATCCTGAACGGAAACTGAACAGCACCACACCCGACCGCACGACACATGTGCTTACACGTCGCACACGCTGGCGGCGTGACGAAGAGCAGCAACCGGATCATCCCAGGTGGGAATAAATTCCTGCGCGACAAAACCTTTGTAGCCGGTCTCCAGGATTGCCTTCATGATCGGCGGGTAGTTGATTTCCTGCGTGTCATCGAGTTCGCCTCGACCAGGGTTCCCCGCCGTGTGGTAATGGCCGATCACGTCCTTGTACTGGCGGATTCGGCGAATGACGTCTCCGTTCATCATCTGAACATGATAGATGTCAAACAGCAGCTTCATATTCGGCGACCCAACCTGCTCGATCAGCTTCACGCAGAAGTCGACGTCGTCGCCAAAGTATCCGGGATGCCCCTTCATCGGATGCGAGCCGTCTCGCGAATTGAGATGTTCGAGGCACAGATTGATGCCCTTTTTCTCGGCATAGCCAATCACTGACTTCCACAGATCGACGCAGTTCTTTGCTCCCTGCTCGTCTGAGATGCCCTCTTCCCGCATGCCGGTAAATGTAATCACGCTCGGGCAGCCGACTTCGACTGCCAGGTCGATACTCGACCGCAGCTTCTCGGCACACATCGGATGATTCGCCGTGTTGAACGGTCCGGCTTTGAATCCGTGGCTGCTGACCAGAGAAATCTTCAGGCCAAGTTCTCGAACGGCGGGGTAATCCTTCGATGAGATTCCTTCGATCGCCTCCAGCCCGATTTCCAGACAGTGCTTCGCCAGGTCGATAGACTTCATCGGATTGAAACACCACCCCATCACCGATTGCCGGATTCTCTTGTGAGAAATTCGAAAATCATCCGCGACCGAACCTTGCGGCGTCTGAGCACTCGCCGAACTGGCTGCAACAAACAATCCTGCCGCACCAACCGCCCCCAGCATCTCGCGTCGAGTCTGAGTCATCGTGATTATCCCTGATTGGCCGAGACTGAAAATGTTCTAGACGAGCCCGTTCAGCGTCCCGGTCGCATCGCAGAAGTTATCCGATTCGATGCCCATCTTCTGAATGTACGTCAGCAGGAGATTTGAGAGCGGTGGATGACTGTCCTGGTCAAAGACCAGATGCTGCCCCTGCTGAATTCCAAGGCCTCGACCGCCGGCGGTGATCAGCGGCAAGTCCTTCGGAGAGTGGCCGCCTCCGTCGCCGCTGTTCATGCCTGAGCCAAACATGATGAGTGTGTGGTCGAGCATGTTTCGGTCGCCGTCCTGAGTCGATTTCAGAAACTCCATGAAACGCCCAAGTCGCGTCAAATGGAATCGATCGATCTGGCCGAGCCGTTTCAGCATCCCGGCGTCACCGCCGTGGTGAGACAATTCGTGATGATTCTCGCCGCCACCACCATACCCGCCAGCTTCGCGAGACCATTCGAACGAGATCACGCGAGTCGTGTCCGTCAGAAACGACAGGTACGAAAGCTCCAGCATCACGTCGATCCACATCGGACGATCGTGCGCGTTGTGCGACTGCATGGAAAGCTGCAAGTCGGTCTCGGCCACTTCCGGCTTCGGAATGTCGACCCAGTCTTCCAGCCGTTGAACACGCTCTTCAGTTTCGCGAACCGAAGACAGGTACTGATCGAGCTTCTGCTGATCCGTTTGCCCCAGCTTCGCTCGAAGCGCCTTCGCCTCACCGAGCACGCTGTCGAGAACTGATTTCTTAACCGCGTACCTTTTTAAAGTTGCCTGCCGGTCTGCCGAACTTTCCGGGACAAACAGCCGATCAAACAGTCGGCGAGGAGAATTCTCAGCCGGAATCGGCGTTCCGCTTCGGTCGAACGACAGCGTATGGCTATGCCCGGCTGAGCCGGTCCCCGAATTATCAGAAAGCTGCAGCGACGAAAATCGGGTCTGCTTGCCGTGCAGTTCCGCCGCCACCTGATCGGCGGAAATCGAGTTCGCATAGTCACTGCCGGGAACTGATTGCAGGTCCGCTCCGGTCAACCAGGTATCTGCTCCGCTGTGCCCGCCCTTTGACGCCGGATGCCCCAGCCCCGAGATCACCGAAAAGTCTTCCCGATGATCTTTCAGAATTTCCAGCGTCGGCGAAAGCGAGTAGCCAGTCCCCTGCCCGCTCGGCTTCCACTCGTTCATGTTGACCCCGTTGGGGACGTAACAGCAGATCATCCGTGGATGAACGCCGTGCGACTTTTCCCACGGACGGAACTTCGACGGAGCAGCGCTGGCGCGAGGAATCATGGCGTCCAGCAACGGGAGACTCAGACAGGTTCCCAGTCCCCGCAGAACATGCCGTCGGGACAGCGGCTGATTCATGAACAACGCCATGTCGACCTTCCTTAAACAGTGAGGACTACTGCAAACTCAGCCATCGTCATTATTCGACTTCGTACGGCTTCGCCAATCGAAACTTCGCGTTCTTTTCCAGAAACGCCGCGATCCGATCTTCCCGGCTGATCGCCACCGGAATGAAATCGAGTGCCTGCTGCAGTCGTTCGTTCGGCTCGGCACAACTGAATCGAAGAAAACCGTGACCGGCGTCGCCGAAACATTCTCCGCCCAGGCAGGCGACTCCGAAATCATCGTCGGCACCTTCGAGCAGGTACAAAGCCAGGCCGTGACTTGTGATCCCCAGCCGGTTGCAGATCGGCGCAACATTCGGGAACACATAGAACGTCGACGTCGGATCGAGCGAATGCACGCCGTCGATCTGATTGAGGCCCTCCGTCAGCAGAACGACCTTCTCGCGAAACTTCTGCATGACTTCGTCGCGTTCGACGCTGTCCTTTTCCAGAGCCGCCGCACCAGCGAGCTGAACCAGCGCCGGAGTACACGACAAGGTTGTGTTGACCATCTTGCCGATCGCGTCGGCAATGCGTTCTCCCGTCACGCAGAAGCCGAGTCGCCAGCCGCTCATGCTGTACGACTTGCTGAAGGTGTAAGCGGCGACGGCCTGATCCATCATACCCGGCTGTTCAAGAATGGAATGATGGCGTCCCTTCCAGACCATGTGACAGTACGGCTCGTCGCTGAAGACGGCGATATCCTTGCCGCGGACCAGGTCAGCAATATCCCGCAGATCCTGTTCCGTCGTGATCCCGCCGGTCGGGTTGTGCGGTGAGTTCAACATGATCGCCTTCGGTGAAGCGTCCGTCGCCAGAAAGTTTTCGATGTCCGACACGAGCGGCCGAAACTCGTTGCTCTGCCGCAGCGGAGCGAACACGGGCCGAGCCTGACGCCGCAGAATGTTCGGCACGTAGGTCGGAAAGTATGGACTGAAAACCAGACACCCGTCGCCAGGATTCAGAAACGCTTCACAGAAGAACTGCTCGAAGACCTTCGCACCTGGCCCGGCGATAATGTTCGATGGCTCCGCTGGAATGTTGAATTCGTTCTTCACGAATTTCGCAGCGGCAGCACGGAACTCCGGAACTCCCGGCGAAGGGCAGTAATGACTGACGTTGTTCTGAATGGCCGCCGCACCGGACGTCTTAGCGTTCACCGTCGAATCGAACGGGCTGTCGCCGATTTCCAGCTCGACAACGTCCTTTCCCTGAGCCTTCAATTGTTTGGCCACGGCCAGAACGGTGAAAGCAGTTTCGACGGTCAGGCTGCTGGAGAATTTACTGAGAGTTGCGGACACGGTGCATTTCCTGTGGCTTGTGTTTACTGAGTTTATTTTTTGCCCACGAATCGTGACCGTGAGCGAAATCCAGACTGGCTGAGAGCTCAACGTTATAGCCAGACACCGCTCACAATTCATCCAGACGGTGAGGCCAACCGGGTTGCGAGCGGACCGAGTGCTCAGACAGATAACCCCGTGAGCCTTTAGTTCGCCTTTGACAGAGCAGCAACGCGCAGCAGATCAATACAGCACCCTCATCCTACGATTAATGCTGACGCAGTCGAAAACCGGCAGACTCAAGGCAAGCCTGGAACATATCCATGGACAAAATCGAAAGAAAAATTACAGTCCGTACCGGTGTACAACCCTGTAATCTGCCAGAGAATCTTCTGGCATTGACTTATCGTCGATCGGCATCTCAGCAATGGAGTAAACAATGGGCGTGGGACGACTTCTAAAGAACAGGCTGGTTGCCACAAGTTGCCTGGTGATCCTGGCAGCACTTTTCGGAACAGCGTCGCTGATCGCACAGGATGACGCCGAGTTCCAGCTGACTCCTGAACAACAGCGAATGATCGAACTTTATGCGTCAATCGACTGGCAAGCCGGACCGGCCACAGTCGACATTGGCAACAACGCGCAGATCACCATTCCAGTCGGATTTCAGTTCACAGGCCGTCAAGGCTCCATCGCGTGGAACCAGTTGACTCAGAATCCGCCCGACGAAACTGTCGGAATCCTGATGCCGACAGCCGATGACCGGGACTGGTTCCTGGCATTTCAGTTTGACGACATCGGCTACGTCAGCGATGACGAGAAGGCTGACCTGGACGCGGACGCCATCCTCGAATCTCTCCAGCAGGGAACCGAACAGTCCAATCAGTTTCGACGATCTCAGGGCTGGTCCGCAATTCATCTATCCGGCTGGATCGTCCCGCCCAAGTATGATGCCGTCACGAACAATCTGGTCTGGTCAACAAAACTGCATGACGATACCGGCGGAGAATCGGCCAATCACAATATCCGAATTCTCGGTCGTCGAGGTGTCATGACCGCGACGTTGGTCGCCAGCCTGCAGGAAATGAACGAGGCCACGGAAGTCACCAACGAGCTTCTGACGAAGTTCGAATTCAAGTCCGGCGAGAAGTACGCTGAGTTTACCTCGGGCGACAAAATTGCTCAGTACGGGCTGACCGGCCTGATCGCCGGAGGCGCTGCCGTGGCTGCGGTCAAAATGGGACTGTTCGCCAAGCTGTTTCAAGTGCTTGCCAAAGGCGGCAAGGCCATCATACTCGTGGTGATTGCCGTCCTGGCCGGAATCAAACGGCTGTTCTTCGGACGCTCGGCGGAAGAATAGGCACTCCATCCGGTCGCCGCTTTTTCGATAACTTAAACGCACTGAAGAGTGACCTCGCCATTCCGATGACGAGGTCTCTTTTCAATTCAGGCAGCGCGGAATTTCGGCACTATGGCGTTCTCAGCACTCAGCGACACCGAACTGATTCTGATCGTCATTGCTGTCATCTACCTTTGGGAATGCCTGGTCTGGTTACCCGCCGAAGCCGTCGCATTCACGACCGCGTTCGGTAGCCTGAAACTGGCGTCGCACCCGACGTTTCTCCAGAGAATCGACAGCCACGCCGCCGTCCTCTCAATCTTCCCCTGGTCGCGCAGCATCGTCGCTTCCGAGTGGCCAGTACCGGTTTCAAGAGACGGACTGTGCATCCTGACCGGGGCAAAGGCGGGAACCTTTATCCCGTTTGGCGACCTGAAAACCGTCGAAGCTGACCAGCGATA
This sequence comes from uncultured Planctomycetaceae bacterium, assembly GCA_963976765.1. Lineage (GTDB taxonomy): Bacteria > Planctomycetota > Planctomycetia > Planctomycetales > Planctomycetaceae > JABMPE01. The sequence goes on along the minus strand of CAXBME010000023.1, from coordinate 109,045 downwards.
CCTTCGAATCAATCGAACTCGCACAAAGTGCGCATCGCTCGAAGCCGCCCGCCGTTTCGCAAACCTGCTGACGACACTGCGCGAGTTGCACATCGACAAACGCGACGCCGTTCTCGACGAAGCCATGCAGTCCTCGTTCTCGTCAGAAGGCGTTGTCAGTCGCATCGAACAGGTTGATCGATCGGTCTCCGCATTGAGGCTCGCTTCACTGCTACTTTTTATCTGGGTGTTTATTCAAGGTCCAATTCTCTACTACACGACAGAATCGCAGACAGGCGCACTCATAAGGTATCTTGCGGTGTCTGGCTTCTTCTGGCTGGTCGGAGTCGTGCTGTTTGCCATCGCTCAACGCCGATTGCTAAACAGTCCAGCCACCGAACAATTCAGCCGAGTGGCGACGCTTTGTGTCTCGCCAGCGGGTGTCATGCGAGCGGCCAATATCATTACCAGTGACGCATTTTCCGAGTTCACTCCAGCCGCCGTCGCCGCAGCGGTCATGCCAGCAACAGACTTCCGATCGTACATCGGTCAGCGTCTGCGTCAGCTGACTCACCCTTCGGCTTCCGACTTTCCGGATACATCGCCCGAATTCAGGTCGACTCGAACTTCCTTCGACGCCAGACAGCTCAAGACACTGTCTGTCATACTGAAAGAGCAAGGCATCGAAATCGACGAACTGCTGCGTGCTCCCGTGCCGGACTTCGACGCTCGAACATGGTGCCCTCGATGCCTTACTCAGTACACGCTCGAATCGGGAGACTGCCCTGAATGCCTGGATGTTCCGCTGCAGAAATTCAATGATGTCTCGATCGAACAAACGACGATGCCAGTGGTTTGACCGTTTCGCAAATCTTTTTTGGAGACATCGGCATGATTTCCAGACTGCTCCTTTCGGTGGCCATTACATCCTCACTGATTTCGATCCTTGAGGCACAGGATTTACCACAGCTCGATCGATTCAAGCTTCTCCAGTTTCAAAAACCGACGAACGACGTCGCCCCTGTCGAGACCGCCGCCCAATGGTCAATTCGCCGTGAAGCAATTCTCACGGCCATGCAGCAGGTCATGGGCAGGTATCCAGGCACGAAAGATCGCCTCGATCCGTCCATCGAAGTCGTCGAAGAAGCGGACGCGGGCACCTTCATCCGTCGGCTGATCACTTACCAGTCAGAAGCCGAACCTGGTCTTGATGGTCGAACTCCGGCCTACCTCTGCATCCCCAAAGACGTCCTCGCTGGTAAGAGGAAAGCCGCCGCCGTGTTGTGCCTTCACCCAACTGACAATTCCGTTGGCCACAAGGTTGTCGTCGGACTCGGTGGTCGAGCCGGTCGTCAGTACGCCGCCGAACTTGCCGAACGCGGCTACGTGACGATCTCACCGGCTTATCCGCACCTCGCGAACTACTGGCCGAATCTTGGAAAGCTCGGCTACGTCAGCGGCACGATGAAAGCCATCCAGGACAACTCCCGAGCGCTGGACCTGCTCGAAACACTCGACTACATCGACACCACGAAAGGCTTCGCAGCGATCGGGCACTCACTCGGCGGACACAACTCCATCTACACCGCCGTCTTCGACCAGAGAATCAGCGTCGTCGTCAGCAGTTGCGGCTTTGATTCCTACCGCGATTACTACGGCGGTGTCGAGCGAGTCTGGTTCTTTGGCAAAGGCTGGTGCCAGATTCGGTACATGCCCCGCCTGTCCGACTACCGAGGCCGTCTCGACGAAATCCCATACGACTTCCCTGAACTCCTGGGAGCACTCGCTCCCCGCCAGGTCTTCGTCAACGCCCCGCTGCACGACAGCAACTTCGTCGCCGCCAGCGTCGACCGTTGTGCAGAAGCTGCTCGACCTGTCTACAAGCTCCTCGGCAGCGACAAGAGCCTGGTCATTCGGCATCCAGACTCCGACCACAACTTTCCAGATGACATGCGACAAGAAGCGTACGAGCTGATCGACTCAGTCCTTCGTCCGTGAGAATCCGTGTGCTCAGAGACTTGCGTCTACTGAAAAATCCGTCCCGCGTAGCCGACGACTTTCGACTTGTCGCCGGTTCGGTCGGCTGAGGTTGCGTAACCCACTTGCCGCGACTGGTGAACGCTTCCGAGTTTCTTCAGAGTCTTCAGAATGATCACCGCCGGAATCATGCCGCACATGCTGATGTGATGGCTGCGGCATGTTTTGAACAACGCGTCTTCGTCCAGCCGGTCCAGGTCGGTCAGCGCGAGCTTGTCCAGCCGGCGAGTCTCTTCGTCGTTCGCGTAGTGGTTCATGTCGCTTGAAATGAGCAGCAGCGGCGGCTCGTCCATTTCACGAATAACGCCTGCCAGTTGTTCGGCAAATTTTTCGCAACGATCAAGGTTGCCGCCTCCCACCGTGATGCCGACAACCTGCGTTTCCGGAGCCAGCCTGGCGATAATTGGAAGTTCCACTTCAATGCCATGCTCGGCCTGATGAGCGTTGGCATCAGGCTCCAACCCATCGATCCGTTCGGCCAGCTTCATGGCCAACGCATAATCAGAAGCCACGGCCCTGCCTGGCAGCAACCAGTTGTGATGAGGCGCAACGGCCCAGTCGGTTCCATTAGGGGTATGCTTCGGTCCGATAGCGATGATCCGTTTGGGAATTCGAACCCGCTTTAGAACATCGGCGGCAAGCTTCCCTGAAAACTGCCAGCCTGCATGCGGAACCATGACCGCCTTGCATGGTGCTGGAGTCGCGTCACCGGCCAGCATTTCATCGAGCATCTGGTTCATCGCCGCAGGATCGCCAGGATAGAAGCGACCAGCCACGGCTGGCGGTCGATCGGACGGGCCTCGCGACGGCTTTGGCACTGCCGAGTAAGTCACGCGCGAACTCGTCGTCTGGAACGTCAGACTGTAGATCATTCCGTATGCGGGCTCCGTAACCTGACACGCCTGCACCGCATCCCCCAGAACTTCATCGGCAGGCTTTGCTCGATCGAAGGCCCAGGCAGTCTTCTGACGCTCGCTGATCAGGAACCCGCGGTTTGCTGGATCGACGCCTTCAATCAACGGCTGATCAACGGTCCCGTGCATGGCCACGTCACTGGCAACCGCCAGATCGAGTTCAAAATTTCCATTCAGAAAGCCTCGCCGGCGCAGCGAAGCTGCCAGCTCTTCACACAACGAAAATGCCGTCGACTGAAGCGGCATTAACTCGCGCAGTGACATTCTCGCAACATTCAACTGGTTGCCGCCGCCAGGCAGAGTGACTGTCATCGAGAGCCCGTTCACCGACGAATCCGGCACCGTTCCGCAGTAGTACATCGGCGTCGCGCCGCGCACGATCGCCGCCACATTGTCTTTGCAGATTCTCCGCATCTCGTCGATCTGCTCCGGCTGATAATAGAGACGCGGCGCCGAGTAATTGTCCGCGTCGCCGTTCAAGAGATTTCCCTTAATGCAGTTTCCTTCAAAGCGGAACAGGATCGTGTCCGGCTCTTTCCACGCCGTTGGTGGTAGTCCGGCTTTGATGCAGACGTTGTCGAGAAACTCTTTCGAATTCCAGCCGTTGTCTGTCGCAACGCCGGGGAGTAACAGCCCTCGCTGGTTGCCTCGAACAATCTGCAACCCATGCGTGCCGATTGTCACTTCATCAATTCGTGCTTCGCCTTTCACATTCACCGGCTCAGGCGCAAACAGCAGCCAGACTTCCAGTTCAAGATGCGGCACCTCAACGAATGAAATCTTCGGAAACCTCGGGTCGTCCGTCGCTGTTCGCCGTGCGGCATCAACCAGCGTTTTCAGCAGCGGCATCGTCGCGCCGAACGAGCCCATGCACGACCGCAATCGCCCCCGACGTTTCAAACTGACAAAGATCCCCGATACCACCGCGTTGCCGACGCCGATCGCGTTCAGATCCGGAATGCTGGCGTTCCGGTCGTCGACACATGCCTTCACGACTTCAGCCGCCGCGATACGAATCGCTTCGCGCTGCTCATTTGTCAGCGGCATGCGAGTAGGAATCGGTTGCGTCGCCGGTGCCGGAGTCTGCGGCTGGGTCGGAACTGGAGCTGCCGGAGCTGCGTTTTGACCGCCTCCCTGCCCGGCCAGCCATTCCAGAGCTGAGTCGTTTATTTTCACCCCGCTGTTTGAATTGTCAGCCGACTGCTCGTTCTTTCCAGCGCTCATCGTGTCTCCATTCAAAGCGGGTCGCGAAGTCGAACCCGCACTGAGTCCATCAATGTGAAATTGTCTCATATCGACCGGCTGGCGTTTTCGGCCCCAGACTCCCGGTCGATCTTCGTATTTTCCTGAAATCGTTTCTCCGCAATGCCGACACTGGTTACCGTCCAGAGCGTACACCCCCAGCGCATACCAGTTCCGCTCGACCACCAGGTTTGTGCACTTCGGACAGTAAGTACTCTGCCGCTCAACGTCGTTCACGTTGCCAACGTACACATGCTTCAGTCCAGTCTGCATGGCCAGATCGCGAGCGAGAACTAACGTCTCGTGCGGCGTATTCGGCCGATCGGTCATCCGAAAGTCAGGGTGAAACGCCGAAAAGTGAACGGGAACGTCATCGCCCACCGCGTCAAGCACCCACTCAGCCATCCGCCGAATTTCGTCCGGCTTATCATTAGCGTCAGGGATGATCAGGTTGGTGATTTCGAACCAGACGTCCGTTTCATGACGCAGCCACTTCAGTGTGTCGAGAATCGGCTCCAGATGCGCGTATGTGATTTTGTAGTAGAACTCTTCCGTGAACGCCTTCAGGTCGACATTGGCTGCGTCCATGAACTCGAAGAACGGCCCGCGAGCTTCTTCCGTGATATACCCGGCGGTAACCGCAACCGACTTGATTCCATGCTGACGGCAGGCCTTTGCCGTTTCAATCGCGTACTCGGCCCAGACGATCGGATCGTTGTAGGTATAGGCAACGCTGTGACAGTCGAGCGACTTCGCGGCCAGCGCGATTTCTTCCGGAAACGCTCGATGACTGAGTCGTTCGACTTCGCGAGCCTTTGAAATATCCCAGTTCTGACAGAACTTGCAGCCCAGATTGCAACCAGCCGTCCCGAACGACAGCACACTGGTTCCTGGGAAAAAATGGTTGAGCGGCTTCTTCTCAATCGGGTCAATGCAAAACCCGGTACTGCGACCGTAAGTCGTCAGCATCATCTCGCCGCCGACGTTCTGTCGTACGAAACAGAACCCGCGGTCGCCATCCTTCATCGCACATTCGCGAGGGCAGAGGTCACAGATGACGCGATCCGTCTCGCCGTCTTTGTGCCACCATTTGCCCGGCAACATTCCATCGACCGTGCCTCCCGCTGAGTCACGTACCGTTGGCAATTCGAAGTTCATCCAGTGAAGCCTTAAAGAAAATCCGTCCTTAAATCTGAGAGAGCAGCGAATCCCGCCATTCCCACTCAGTTAGAGATTGAGAACCCGGCTCAGAATTGGTTTCAACAGAGAATTCTAGAGCCGGGAACTTATCGACAGCAACGGCGATCTGCCCCGCAACTCCGCAATGAACTTCCGCATGAACGAGATAAGCATAGCTTCGGCTCCAGCCGAAAACTGTAGTTGGACCGCTCCAGTCAATCACGTAATCCCTGAGCCGCCTGCTCACCCTGATCCCGAAAGATCTGCATTACCTCCGGTTCGCTCTCGGTCAGCTACTTCGCCCCTGGCCTCGCCATGTTCTCTTTAACCGCTCCGCAGCAACAACCATCGAATTAACGCGATGTGGTTTTCCAAGTTGGTATCATCGCAGGTGTTGCGAACAAATCGTCAAGGAAATGCCCTGAATCTCGGAAGAGTCTTGTCGAAACACTACGTCAAGCGTGTTCGGAACAGGGAGACGGCTTACCGGCAAATCAATTTCGCGGCAGACTTACAAAGTCGCTCAGCAGCGTGAGGTTGTTACTGAAGACCTCACTCGACAAATACTTCGCTCCAACGGTCATCTTTGCCTGCCCCACCAGACGAGCACCGTCATAAGTGCTAATCCAGCGCCCCTGATCATCAAGTTGCGAGATGACCTTCCGGACGCTGGCTTCGTTGGCAGCAGGTGCTGCCGGAACATATCCACTTTTGCACTGAGCGAGTTTTGTCGCGAGTTCGTCAATACGTGACGGCCATTTCCAGCCGTAGTGCTTTGGCAGTTGCGAATCGTCGTACGTCAATGAGTAGTCCTTACCTTGCCGCGACATATAGAGCGGCCGGTTTGTCTCAAGTTCGTAATATCGGGCAATCTGGCCATCTGGTAACAGCGACCGTTTTAGCCAGGCCAGCGCCGCCGGAATTGGTTCGAGATATTTGGCATCGCCAGTGAATGTTGCGATCTTCATCAGTGTGCCAATTACTTCCTGGGTTTCATCACCTGCCATCGCGGCTGGCTCAAACCTGCGTGCCCAGATCGGCTTCATTTCGTAACTGTACTGTTGAGCCCATCCCCGCTGTGGCTCGGGCATCTGCGCGAGAATCAGAAAGTCACCGAGCTTTCGAAGTGCCTGCAGGTACCGCTCCCCACCGTAGATTCTGTGAGCATCGATCAACGCATCGGCGACGTAGTCACAGACATTGTCGTTGAGCGTGTACATGTCCCAATAATTCCTGATACGTCCTTCCGTCCGCCAGTCATAACTCGGATAGCTCGATTTCATCACCGGCTGATCATCGACGGGGCCTGTCCAGACTTGTGGAAAAGCACCATTCGGGAATTGAGCCGCCAGGAGTGAATCCAACGCAAACATCGCAGAATCGTGAATGACTTCATCTTTGAATCCAAGTGCCTGATCCACTCGGATGACGAGCTGTATCGCTGATTGAGTCTGGCCATCGTCAAGTGATGAATTGCCGTCACGTCGACGGTTCCCTCCGGAAAACCGGTACCCCTTAGAACGCCCGCTCAGATCAATGGAATTAGTCCAGCCACCGCCACGAAGCTGCCCGTAAGCAAGGGCCGCTGCCGCATCACGCGCAGCATCAAGATAGAACCGGTCACCCGTCGCCGCCCACGCGCGAAGAAACGCCATACCGACGGTTGGCGTTCCCGGTGGCTGTACCCACGCCTGATTGTCCCCAGCAGATCCTTCGCCCCAACGCTGTCTCAAATCAAGCGAGTAGAAATAGACATAGCCGCCATGCAACGAAACTTCGCCGTGGTAGTACGAGCCAGCTCTTCTCATTACGGCGACGGCTTCCGTCTTTAGCTCAGACTGATCATCTGCTTGCAACTGACCAGTCAGAGTGAACAACAAAGTTGATAGAATCATGGACTGTTTCATGAAAATTCTTTCATCGGAACTCAATGTGAAATTACTTATCTGTTGAAGCTCGCAAGAATTCAGCATACCGCATGGCATCTTCTCTGATGCCTGGTGGATGGTATAGAAGCCGTCTTCTTCATCGGCAAATTGAAATTCGCCGTGATCATCGACACCACCAGGCCTGCTGCCGTAACTCTGTCGTACAAAGTCCGCCCCCGCACTGCCCCTCATACAGATGGCCGAGCAACCCGACTCCGCAGCCAGCGCCTCGATATCATCTAACGGCCAATGCAGCTTCGCCCTGCACTGCAACTCGCAGCGACAAAGACAACGGCATGCTCATTCCGAATTTACTTTCTGCACCAGTCAATCAAGGAACTGGTTCAATCAACGAATCGGTATCACCCTTCACCACGGGCTTCCACATCCAGCGTTGCGATAACTCGTCGGCTCGTGTCGCAAAGACCAGCGAAAGCACATGCGAAATAACAATCGTCGCCAGCCAGGACGCGGGAACGACCAGGTGAGTCGAGAATTCCACGTTAAACAAATCTTTGCTGTAGCTGCCGCAGATCCCGACCGCCTCTCCCACAAGAACTGCCGGAATGACCGTCGCCGAAGTCGCTTTTCGAGAAAACATCGCCAGTACGAAAAGACCTCCGAGCGGGCCAAGAAAACAGTTAAAGCCGCGCTGACAGAGGTCGATAATGTTGGTTTCTTTCGACAGGTGGTACAGCCACACCGTGACCGCGACAATGACAAGCCCCATCGACGCAGTGAGTATCCTCGCCGTTTTTAACTCGGCCTGTGCCGTCGACGTTTCACTCCGGTTTCGTCTCAGAAAGTCAACGGTCACGATCGTCGAAATCGAATTGGCTCCTGAATCGATCGTCGACATGGCTGCTGCAAACAGAGCAGCGATGACAAGGCCTCTCATTCCCGACGGCAGGTAGAGCCGGATGAACTGCGGAAAGACTCGCTTCTGAGCCATCGTTCTCTCGCCCAGATCATCAGACTGTAACTGCTCCTGCGTCTGAAGCATGTCGCCCGAAACAAAGCCATCGTTCAACACAAAATACATCAATGCCAGGCCGACTCCGGCCAGCAACACGCCCAGCCCAATACTAGACAGGGCATTGACCAGAAAACTGCGACGGGCTGCACCAACATCCTTCACCGAAAAATAACGCTGCAGCGCCACCTGGTTGGCTCCATGAGTGCAGGCATGCCAGAAAAGCATCCCGATCGAAATCGAAAACACGGTCGAGCGATTCGTGACATCCCAACTGAACCATTCGACTTTCTCAAACGTGTACCCCTTTGAGAAGGTCAGCCAGTCACCGAGTCCAGATTCCGTCTTCCAGGCAATCACTCCCATCGTGAAGAACGCGCCGATCAGCAGAACAAAGAACTGAACAACGTCGGTCCAGACGACCGCCCGCAAACCTCCAAGTGTTGTATACAAAACCGAAAACAACCCGATGCCGAGAATTACTGCGTGCATATCCGCATCAACAGAGTCTGAACTGAAGAACCAGCCGAGTTGCAGATTCGCGATCTCGACCATCGCTCCGCTGGCCGTCAGCACAACGACCGCCATCCAGCCAAGCAGCAGACAGATGCAGAAACTCGCGGCAATGATTCGAGTGGGATAGTTGAATCGGCGTTCCAGGTACTCGTACGCGCTGGTTAGTCGCAGCCGCATGAAAAACGGAATCCAGAGAAACCAGGTGATCAGCAACACAATCGGTAACCCGAGTTGTCGCGTCAGGAACCCAACGCCCGTTCGAAACATCTCGCTGGGCATTCCCAGGTAGGTAATGGTCGAAAGAAGCGACGCGATCAGACTGATACCCACAGCCCACGGCGGCAGGTCCCGCCCACCAACGAAAAAATCTTCGGTCGATTCATTCTTGCGAGCGATTCGAAAACCCATCGCCAGCATCGCGGCGAGATAGGCAGCAAGCACTGCTGCATCCATCGTCGACAATCCACCGGTGACGATTGAGGTAGCGAAAGAGTCGCTGAAAGCAGCCATGAGAGTCATATAAAGCTCCTTCGTCGGCAGTGACGTTGAGCTTTGCAGCGTAACGTGCAGACTTCCAAACCTGCCAGCACGCAGACCGACTGCAAGTTCTATCAGCAGCCTGCTACGTCGGAGCCAGTGTCTCCGCGTTCAACTGCCGAGGAGATCCCAGGTCCGACGACGTGGCTACATCGCCTCGGAGACTTCTGCACGTCTCGTCCATCTGATCCAGCCGTCGACGATCCTGGCGAACCCCGTCAATGGCGGCTTCGAGATCTGGAAACAAACCGCCTGTCAGTTTCTGCTCGGCCATTTCATCGGCCATCGCGTTGATCTCGCTCTTCAGGCCTCGTTTGAGCCGGCGAGAAAAACTTATGACAAGAACGACCGACCAGAGCAGGAAGAAGAGCCCCGCCGAAACATAAAAGTCCATCGGCAGAACCTTGACCAGCGGATCCATCACGGTATCCCAGAAAAAATTGCGACCAGCCCGGTACAACACAAACGCAACAAAAGACAGCAGCAGAAACTCGTACCAGACGCGAGCGATCAATCCGGAATTTCGTTTAGCCAGCCGCTCGATGGCATCGTCAATGCGACGCTTCGCCCGCTCCAGAAAACCGGATTCAAAGCGTGCTGTTTCCAGACGCGCATCTTCGCCCGGTTTGGAATCTGCTAACGATGTGTCGAACCCTGAATCAAGCAGATGCCCGCCGATCAGGAGTCGTGCTTCACGCACAAGGCTGTCATCGACCCCCAACGTCGCGAGTTCTTCGAACCGTCCTTCTGCCGATTTTTCCTTCTGCCTTGCCGTCAGCCAGCGAGTTCCCTGCATCGCTCCGATCAGAGCCAGTTGAGCGCCACTTCGAGCCCGGTACAGACTCGCCGACGTAATTAACGCTCCAAGACCACTGTAAACTCGCAACAGTGTCGAAAAAGGACTCGCCCCCCAAAGCGTCGTGACCTGAGTCAGGATTCTCTGTTCCCAAAGATGGCTGCAAGCACCAAGTTGAGATTTCAATTCGCGACTCATCTCGCGAGTCAGCTTCTGGCGATGATCAGCCAGCGCCGCTTCCAGCGATGTGATTGCTGGATCAAATCGGCCAAGCTGTTCGCGACACTTCGCCAGCGTCGCGGCACTCAGGTCCAGAAGATTTGCCCGACGAATCTGAATACGCTGCACGGCGGCCAGTCGCGTAGTTAAAAGGTCCTGCAGCTTCGCGAAGTCACCGCTCGGACGGTGTCCTGCCTTTTGCTCAGCTAGAGCCGCTACGGAATCAACATAGAAAACGTCAGGAATTTCGAACTTCTCGCCGAGAACTCGCCGCCAGTCATCACGAATGTCTTCGTCAGTGTCGGCATGAGTCTGCACGAAAATCAGTCGACAACCGGCCGAAGCAACATCGAGTTCATCCAGCACTCTCGCCGACCGATACTTCTGCTGCGTCGACGCGTAAAGCAGCACGTCACAATGTGGCAGCACGCGCCGCAGGATTTCGAGATTGCTTCCTGACGTTTCCGCTTCGTTCGTATCCGGGTCCGGGCAGTCGATAATGACGATGTCGCGAAGAACGGATGTGTCAACCCGCGCGATTTCGAACTGGTCGATCGGGAGGTTGAGCGGCTGCAACTCCGCCCCCGACTGCGCAATCAGAACCGGCTTTCTGGTTGTCGGACGTTCTCGGCCTGACTTCGTGCATTCCACGCCGACGATGGCGTTCACAAGAGAACTCTTACCAGTACCCGTTCCGCCGAACGTCGCCACAACCAGCGGCGCTTCAAGCCGAACTCTTAATGACTCAAGCCGAGTCAGCAATCGCCTCACGAGAGCCCGTGACTGATTCAACGGTGCCCAGGGCGACTCCCCTTCTGACCACTGCTGAAGCCGACGCACCAGCTCATCAACCTGTGCAAACAATTCGAGTTGTGCGAGTTCTGAATCAGACATTGATCATTCGCGTCCTGACTGGAGCACTCTTTTAATTATTCAAGCTGGACAACTCACCGACACAAAGCTGTGATGCAAATGGGTCCGAAAGAACTTCCCGAAAACGCCCTCATATCAGAACAATAGATTCAGTACGAAGACGCGAAATCGCAGAAATTTGCAAAGGGGGTACATGATTCGTGTTCGGAGCCTGCGTCTCAACTCACTGCCGATCTGCCTGACACCATGATCCGTCAGGACGCTTCCTGTGAAGCTGACCGTTCTTCCGACTCTTCCTCAATAACTGACGACTCGGCTTCAACCACTCTCTGTTCCTGTCGAAGTTCGTTTACGAGACGCTCGATTCCCATGTACGTTTCTGACTCGGAAATCATCGCTGCGGCGGCCAGCTCTTCGGGCAGTGATCCAAGCAGGTGTTTCTGAAGCAGGTCGGCCAGCCATTCGGCTCGCTTTGAAATGAACTGCGCATGAATCCGCCGAAAACGCGCTTCAAGCCAAGCCGCCCCGGACGAAGCCGTGCTACTGATCCAGGTTTCTCCAACAGCCGCTGTGACGCCACCGGCCGCTACATCACCAGCGACTGACACGGCGGATGTGACCATCGTCTCTGTTGCAAGTTGACCAACCGCATTTCCCACAGGACCGAAGCCTGTCACAAATAAAGCAATTGAAACTGCGGGCCGCGCAGCAGCCGCAACGGCGTCAAGCTGTCGCAACGAGCGATACCACTCAGGACTTTCGTCACGGAAACTGTCAAGCTCTGATCTGACCAACTGCTGAAGCTGGTCATCCAGATCAGCCGCTTCATGTTCTGCACGAATCTGATCGAGCACTTCCTGCCGCGTTGTCGCCCCCAGCAATGCTTCAAGCCTCGGCTGCAAAAGCGGATTCCCAAGCTCCTTGAACCAGTTGAGCCGGCTGTAAACTTCGTCGACCGCGTCGAGTACCGCTTCCCATTCCCTGGCACGATACGCTTCCAGTGGTGGAGTCTGAGGCCCTCGCAGCTGCTCGTCGACCAGCCTCCACCCTGCGGTAATTCCGCTACCAATCCGGTTATAAAAGCTGTGAACTTTCGCCGACCATCCTTCACGCTGCCCCTGCCACCAGAAGCGAATCTTCTCGACGATCAGCCCATTCCGGAGCATCGGCCAGTTGTCGATTTCTGCCAGCTTATGGGTCGAAAGAAGTTCGGCTGCCGAACGAAACTCGTCCGAACGCTGTTTCACTCGCCCGAGGTAACCAGGGATTCCGTCCGAGGCCGAGATTAGATTGAGCGCGCTCTGCAGGGTCTGCAACTTGATCTCGCCAAACTTTAATGACGACAGATCTTCATGCAGCCGCCGTCCTAGTTTTTGACCAGCGTCCTCAATCGATTCGTCACCGGACAGCGCAGCCGGCCAGCGGCGTTCAAAGAATTCAAGTCGATTCGATTCAGCAGCCTGTCGATCGTGTGGCGCCAGGTAAAGAAACTGTGGATTAACCCCCGTCTCATCGCAGAACGTCTTCATCCAGAGTGGCCAGTACGACTCGTCGTCCGGCAAATGAACCTGATTAAAAACGACCAGCACAAACTTGTCTTCAGCGGCGGCACGTCGAAAAAACTCCTTAACCGCCGCGTCGTTGTACTTCTGCTGAGTCAGCACGGCGATCAGCACGTCGGCTGTGCGGCGGATCTTGTCCGCACGCTCCCAGTTCACTCGCGCGTCACTGTCGATGTCCGGAGTGTCGAGTACCAGCAGATTCGGCGGCAAGGAATCACTGCTCCGCCAGAACAGCCAGTCAGATTCCGACGACTGAAGAGCCTGTTCTGAATCTGCCCAGGGTCTCAACTCGAAACCAGGAAAAATGCTGCTGAGGTCGTGCGAGTCTTCAAAACCGCTCGGCGTCAGACACGTTACATGCTTCGTTCCGGACGCCAGCGGACTGGTGGCACTCGCTCTGGAACCAGCCAGATGATTAAACAGTACACTCTTGCCGATATTTGTCCCGCCCACGACGGCGGCCACCAGAAACGCGTCGTCAGTCAATTGAGGCAACAGCTTCTGTTCAAGCAGTTGGAACCACTCCAGTTTTTCAAGAGAGTCCAACTGTAAAGAGGCCGCCAGCTGCTCAAGCTGCCCGAGCAACTCATGCAGTTGCTTCACTGTCTGAGCGCATTGTGAAAAAGAAACTGGCATATCAACTAAATCATCGCCCGAAGGCCACTGTTACGGACTCATAAATAAACGAATTCACAGAAGGATAACTCAAGCAAAGTCACCAGCAAGGTGGAACGAGCGTCCGAAAGAACAGGACATGTCGCTCTTCAGGCCGTTCGATTCTAAAATCGACGCCGCCCCTTACTCCATGCCCTGTTAAGTGCAAGGATCTACATCCAGCAAGCAACAGCCAGCTGAGTCTGACCAGACGGCCGGCTCATACCAGACGACGACGTCAATCCACAGCCGCCTCGCCCGAACTCGACTCCCGCTGCGTTTCTGATTTGAGCACGTGCGGGGTCGGTGGAGCAGCTTTGGGAATCAATGCCCCCCCCTCACCACCCGATTCAGTCACCGGGACCGACACTTTCTGAGAAGCAGCGTCCGCGTCTGAAGTGTCGGCCAAACTGCGATCTGTTTCCTCGATGACTTTACCCAGCCAGCCAGCCAGCATAGCCGGCAGCAGCACCAGGTCAGCAAACAGTGCTGTGAAAATCATCGCCGCCATCAGCCATCCGAAACGGCTGATCAATGTCAGCTCAGCCGGCATCAACACTGCGAGACCAATCCCGACAACAACACTTGTCTGGAACAAAGCCGGGCCGCAGTGACTCAAAGCCAACGTCACCGCCTCCTGCCGATCAAAGCCTCGACGCAGGCCGTCACGGAACCACGTCAGCAGGTGCAACGTCCCGTCGACGGCAATTCCCAGCGCAACTGATGCTGTGATCATCGTGCCGATATCCACTTTGATATGGAACCATGAAATCGCACCAAAGACAGTGCTGATCGGCAGAACGTTCGGCAGCATGGTGACCAGGCCAGCTTTGGCACTCTTGAGGACCAGCGAAATCACAATCCCGATCACGACAAACGCGATCAGAAAACTCTGAATCAAACTGCTCAGAACAGCGCGCTGAGTTTCAAGGAACAGGGGCACCATTCCGGTAACCACATGGTTCGCACCGCTGTAATTGCTGGTCTCTTCCTGAACGATCGTGGCGATGTCATCAAGCAGAACGGAATAATCAACGTCAGTCATGATGTTGACCTGAGCGGTGATGCGCCACAGTTCGTCGCCAGCTTCGCACAAAACTCCGTCACCTGACTCGCGATCTTCTTCAGCCATGGTGATGAAACTGCGAGCGGCAGAACTTTCCATGACCTTCAGCTCGGTCTGAGTGTCAATCTTTCTGAGGAATGGATTGCTCGCCTTCCGCTTCAGTTCATCCTCGGTCAACGTCTTGCGGAACGTCGCCAAAGAAATCGCCCCCGAAATGTCATCGTGCCGCTCCACCAGCTTTTGTGAAATCCGTCGAACGATCTCCTGCCGTTGACCGAACAACAATCCGTCTTCCGCCGGAGCGCGGTGAGTTTCAGCAAACCGAACGACAACATCGACGGGAATTACTCCGCCAGTGTTTTCTTCGATGAATCGATAATCTTTCACGACCTGAGCCGTCTCTGGAAAGAATCGAATCACTTTGGTTTCGGTCCCGAACTGCGTCAGTCCCGCAGAGCAGACCGCAAACAGAACCAGACAGGCAGCGCCGACGATTCGGGCATGTCGGACAATGAACTGTCCAATCGGTCGCCAGACATCGGGCATCTGCCTCGCAGGTCTCGCCGACTTTTCAGGCACAAACTGCAACAGTGCGGGCAAGCCGTAAAGAATTGCCCCCAGACCAACGAAACATCCCAGCGCCGAATAAAGACCGAAGTGGGCCACAGGAGCCAAAGGACTCGTCGCCAGAGAGAGCAACCCGAACGCTGTCGTCAGACTTGCCAGCGCGCAAGGCCGGGTCGCCAGTTTCGTAGCCATCACCGGCGCCGTCCTGACATCAGACTTCGCAGCAAATCGCCAGTAACTCGCAACGTGAATTGCTCCGGACATCGTCAGGACAAGCAACAATGTGGGCATCACGACCAGCACCATGTTCATGCTGCCGCCCGTCGCCGGGACGACCGCCACAGTCAGCAGCACGGTGTAGTACGAGATAAACAGGACCAGGGTCGCCAGCGCCGCGCTGCGAAGCATCACGAACGCAAGAACGATGCCCACCGCTCCAGAGAAGAGAATGATCGACCGACCAGGCAGGTTGATTATTGGAAAGTCGCGATTCCAGGCGGCTCGTTTCACCGAGTCGTTCAACGCGCGTCCGGCAACCGGACGACCACCGAGATGCAGTCCCTCTTCAGGAATACCGACTTCAGTCGCGATTCTGCGGAGTTCCGCAATTGCTCCCTTCTTGTCTTCCTCACCCGCCTGGCTGAGGACAACGGCAACCGTGATGGGCGAACCTGGCGCGAAAAACGCGTCTGCAACGAGCTGGCTGCTGTCGGCGGCGACTTCCGCTTCTGGAGAACCGTCACCATCAACTTCTGCAGCACCACCATCAACGGAGATGGAATTCGCAAGTTCGATCACTCGCTCAGCAGTGTCAGATCGAGCCTGCATTCCAGACCACCGAACCTGCGCATGATGTGGCGGCAGGTCATCAAACGGCGCCGGTTCTTCGTCAACCTCAACAATCGCTTTCGCGAGCAGATACTCATCAATCGACTTCTCAGGAATCCAGTCTGTTACCGGTCCGAATACTTCCAGCTCAATTCCAAGTTCCGATCGCACCCGATCCTGCAACAACTTCATCGTTGACTTCTGCCGCCGAGCCCCAAGCTCCGTCAGACGGATCTTCAGCGGACCGGCACCAACAAGTGTCCCCTGCAGCCTTTGCAGAGCTTCCTCGTGCGATACTCCATCGCTTTCGATTCGTCGGAGCAAATCCTGCGGAGTCACGACACGCTCAACGTGTTGCAAGCCGCCGTGCCGAACACCTTCCGCGTCCTGAACTCCGGCCAGACGATCGGCCAGCCACTGAGTGCGAGGGTCGTTCAGCGTACTGCCATCCCACGTGACGATGATGCTTTCGTTGTGGGGGAAGTTTTCCTGATACCACGTCAGGGTCTGCGCGTTTGGATCGTCGGCAGGAATCCATTTACGGATGTCATTGTCGAGGTCGATCCCTGACAAGGCCCACAATGCAGGCGGCAAGGCACAGGCAAGCAGAACGAGCACCCAGAGGCCCATTCCGTTCCCCCAGGGATCCTTCTTCTCGAGAAAATGCGTCATGCCGATTCTCGTTTGTTAAAGTCGAGTGTCGCCCAGCCAGTTCTCAAGTTGACTTGAGATCACCGATTAGAGCATCCGTTGTGTCGACCGCAGTTGAGCGATCCTGGAAATTCAGATCGCGCACCAGCGCCCCGAATTTGAGCGGCCCGCCTCCATGTTTCATCGACACCGCATCCATTCACAGACCGTTCCAGCGAAAGAAGCAGGCACGATTGCTGCCAGATTTAAACGACGACGGGTAGTCGCAACGGCTAACCGAACTTTGCGTCGACTCCGGAATCCGATAATTCCGACGATTGTCCGGACACCAGAACGAGGAAGTTGCAGATTGTAGCCATCGGACACTCATACTCTGAAGGTCAGACAGCCCGCTCAAGATCAGGTTTGTCAGAGACTCCCGGTTAAGAACGATCAGGGAGACTCGAACGCATCTACCGCTCAGGCAAAAGAGGCAACCGGGTAAAACAGACAGACTGAAGGTCAGGTCAGTTAACAGTCACGCCTCCCAAATACGGAAAACAAAAACGAGCGACACCCGAATGGATGAACGCTCGTTTGTGAATCGTTGGCCCGGTGCGTTGACTATGTCTTGATGTGCCGACGCTTGGCCTTCCGAGCTTTGGCGCTCGCCGGACGTTTACCGTGGTTCGCCTTCTTCAGTTTCTTCGCTGATTTAGCCATTTCTATCTTCCTGTTCGCTCAATATAGCAGTTTCTGACTGGGATCCGTTTTGGGCAGCATCTGATCAATCCATGATCGCGCGGCATTGTAGAGCGATCTCACACAGATAGAAAGCCAGCCATATTACCGTATTACCGTTTGCATGAGGCACGGCATCTTTCGGGCTAAACCTTACCCCACTTCAATATCGGAACAGCGGAACGCCATCAGGATTCTTTTCTGACCGGCTTGAACAGATAAGACACAAGTTTGCTGCGACGGATAAATTGCGACAAGCCAATCACAGACTGACTTTTGCAAGCATCGACTGGTCTGTGTCGATCGAATCTCGTGCTATGGAATGACAATCTGCACGCCTGGTTCGAACATGCTTTCGGCAATACTCTGAATCGCTCCGACGATTGCCGGCGTTTCACGCGATCGAATCGCCGCGTCCAGTTCCGTGAGTTGACGGTCCCGCTGTTCCAGAGAATCCAATTCCTTCTGCTCGTTGCTGACGGCCAGTTCCAGCAGTTGCATATCGACATACCAAGCCAGCATCGACTGAAACATTTTCCCATATGTAATATGGGCGTTCGGTCCGGCCTGTTCGAACTGTATCGAGTTTTCGTGCATATAGGCTAGGAACTGCTCCAGAGTTTCACCCTGGAATACGTCGATTCGAACGTGCTCAGGCTTCGTCGCATTGATGAACCGGGCCGTGCCCTTCATTAGGACGTCCATGTGTAATTCGGCAATTTTGAAGGGACGAAATTTTTCGTAGTCTCTGAAATGGTGAAGGTTGCGATCACTGTCGCGGCAGACCTGACTTCGAAGTCGTTCGACGGCTACCATCAGCTCTGCGGCTGTTTTCGGACTGACTGGTCGCCCACTGCTGAGTTCTTTCAGCCCTTGATCGCGAGCCTGTTCGATTGCTTTGCACTTCGATTGATAAACGTTCTCACGCAACTTCAGCGGCCAGTCGGTATTGAGCACTGTTCCATCCAGACGCCCGGTCAGCTTCGGCCCGGACACTCCACGGCGATACTGGATATCCGCCAGACTGATCTCGGGCATCGGCGTTTCGCTGAGCCGTGAGTAGATCACGCGAGCCTCCTCGCCAACACCCTCGCCATTCAGAATCGACGGGGCTCCTGACTGTCGCATTCGTAGCCGGCTCGATGCTGTCGGTCCGCAAACTTGCAACAGTCGATTCAGAGCGTCCCCTTTGACGATGGCACCACCAGCGGAAGCTGGAAAGTTGGCGATACGAGCCAGCATGGCCTCGCGACGTTTCTGCAGGCCGTCGAGATAGGCGGAGTCCACTCCACGCAGTGGTCGGGCTCGAACGCGGCGGTCGGTTTCAGACTCAGCCCAGGTCTGCAGGTAGTCCACCAGCCGGCCCTGACTCGCGATCTGTTCGAGCACTGCTGCTCGGTCCCTCTGAATCTCTTCCAGACGAGCAAGTCTCGCGGATTCCAGAGCACGAATCGTGTCCGCAGGGCTGTCATCCGCACAGCTCATTGTCGTAGCACTCACCAGTATGGCGAATAGTGCCAGCGTTAATTGACGCATTGAGTCTACCCTTGGAATCTGTTCGTGCGACTAAAGAAAATGAAGGAACGAAAGCGACAGATGAGTCTGCCACGCTCCCGGATGAGAGACTCTCACTCAGTGTTTTACCAGTTCACGAATCACGCTGACCGGAACCATGACTCCTTTTCCGTTCCGCTGAGTCAATAAACCGACAACTCGACCGGACTGATCAAACACCGGAGCCCCTGACAATCCTCGAGTCACCGCGACCCCTGTCTGAAACACGGGTGTCGACGTCCCCGCTGGCAGTTCACTTCCGGTAATTGACACTTTGAGCTGACGGCGTTTCATCTGCAGAAAGTCGAGCGGAGTATTCGGCGGCGTCCGATTCTCATACCCGACCAGTCGAAGTTCCGATTCCAGTGAAATCTCCACGCCAGGATCGGCCAGTTTGCACACCGGACGATCGTCAACCGGTTCTTCCAGAGTCAGTACGGCGACGTCATGCAGCAGGCTGCCCGGATCGCCGGGATTGTCGAAGTCATATTTCGGATGCAGACGGACGTTCCGAATCCCAACGGCTCGCTCCGGTCCAAATGCGACCGCCAGTTCAAAGGCAAACTTCGAGTCAACTTCTTTCAGTTTCAACAACCGGCCTGCTATCCGAGCGGTCGTTACTAGTTTGTCAGGAGCAATCAGCCACGCCGTTTCGTCACCGTGTAGTTCATCCACGTCGAACCGAAACCCCAGACACCCCACTGCCCGCGAGACTTCATTGAGAGGCTGCACTTCCATTACGAGAACAGGCTCGGATATCACTGGAACCAGAACATGAAAAGGCTTGGGCACCCTCGGAACCGGAACGACAAGGTCAGGCTTCGCTCCGTCCGAAACTATCCATCCGATGAGCAGCACCACGATCGCCACGATGACGGCTCCAGCGGCGATCAGCAGCGTTCCTGTGGGTTCTCGGAATCCGCCGGAGCCTGCCGGCGTCACCGCCGTGTCGAAATTAAGAATACGAACCACCGGACCGCCCAGACCGAGTTCAATTGCTTCTCCAACGACAAACCGCCTCGGTTCCGTCAGCCGATCTCCGTCAACGAATGTTCCGTTCGAGGAACCGAGGTCGGTCACGAGAAGTGTGTTCCCATCCACTTCGAACTGAGCATGACGTGCGGAAGCGATACCCGTTGAATCGATATCCGGCAGCGCGAAGTCCGCATCGGGATCGCGTCCGACGGTGAGAATTCGGCCCCGTCGCCCCATCGTGATGGCAGACGTTCCGCTGATCTGAATTTCCAGTGTCAGGTGCATGGTCAGCTTACCCTCAGCACGAAACGCTGTTCGCCCAGTTGAAACTGACAGGCTCGTGCGACAGCACTTTCTTCAATCCGCATCCAGGTTCCATTTCGACTACCCAGGTCTTCGATCTTCCACATACCGTTCGGCTGGCGGATCAGGCGTGCGTGCTCGGGATTCAGCAGCGAATCTTCAACGGTGATCTTGCTGAGTGAGCTGTCTGAACCGATCACAATCTCATCAGAAAGTGGATACGAGCTGGCCTCGGTCTCACCTTCGAAACGCACCAGGTGAGGCGACAACAGGGCGAGTGTTTCCCGCGAGATCGCCGACCAGCCCTGAGTCCCCACGTCTTCCCGCTCACCCTCTGGTTCAGCGGCTGTTTCGTCAGGCACGTTCAACCGGTAACGGCAGTTCCCCATCAGGAACTCAAACTGGTTTCTCACTCGACATTTGGAGACACGAAAGAACGTCCCGTTCCGGCTACCGAGATCTTTCACAAACCACCGCCAGGTATTTCCTTCGGCTCGCCGGGTGATCTCCAGATGCTTCGACGAAATCAGTGGGTCATGCGGAATCCGGATATCCGCATCCTCGCGTCCGATCACCGTCCGAGCTTCCCGCAGTCGAAAGACCTCGCCTTCCGAGGTTCCATCGTCAAGTAGGGTCAGCATCGCTATCGGAGGCCGCCGAAGAGGTTTGAAAGGTGTCACACCGGTTTGCTCCTTCGCGACCGCCTTCTTTGTAGTCTTGTCCCGCCCGGTTTTCGCCGCCTCACGCGCCGCGACAACGGCCAACGAACTCCCCGCCGCGGGTGACACGATTGTTGGTTTGACTTTTTTACTCACCGTAAATCTCCAAGTGTCATTGCTGCCAGTTCACACTCTGTGTCATCTGTCGCCTCTCACAATGTCTCATTCCGCACATGTAGTGGAGTCACTGCGTCACTTCCGTATACTCTTCACCCCACTCGATACAGGCATGTGCTCTGTCTGTAACGTAGTGATCGTGCCAGCCGATCCAAGCATTCGTTTTCGTATGAAGAACCAATAGCGATTCCCAGTAGCGCTGCGACGGGTTCCTTGGCGCCCACTTTCCAACGTACTTCAGCGGTCGATTTCGCTCATCGTACCATCCCTGCCTGGCGGATGATCTCCAGCCGGACAACCAGATCTCGACGCCTCGGCCTTCCTTAAAGAAAAAGTCTTCTTCCTCTTTCGAGGAAATCGTCAACAGTCGGCCCTGCAGCTCCGTGGCCAATCTTCGGGCAGTCACAATGTCCACGGGCTTGTCAGTCATGAAATACTTATGACCGTTCCATGTCGTACATTGACCGATGATTTTCTTTGGAGGTCCGTTTGCGACAGGTATAAGTGGGTTACGCCAGTCGGATTTCGATGCATCGTCGAGCCGGTATCCACTGCTGCCCTTTTTGATCGTCAACTCGCACTTATGAAAATCGGCAGCACATCGGTGGCCAATCAAAGCGAACGACTGCTGGCAGGGAATGGAGTATTGCGACCAGTATCCGAGCTGCCCAGAGAGTCCCTTCCACATCACGAAACGCTGCCCATTTAACGCCGCCGTGATCATGGCACGTTGCCTGAGCAAGATGACTTCAACCTGTAATCGATACCGCTGGCCATTGATCAGTTTGCCGGGACGAACGGCAGCTCCTGTCGCGAAATTCGTCGATCGGGCATCGCGACCGTCGACTGCGGCAATGCCGCTGGCGGCACCCGCCCAGCCACTGAGCAGAATCGCCGTCGGTGAGGTTCCAACAGGCAGAACGACAGCTATTGTCTCCTCGCCAGACCGTCGAGTGAATTCGCAATCGATCTCGTAGCTGCCACTGACCGCGACGGGCAACATGAGTTGAGCATCGTCAGACGGCTCGCACACGAGTGCATCACCCTGTTGTTTCCAGGTGCCGCGAAGGCTGTGATTCGGAAGCCGTACCATCGCGAGTAAGTCGTGAGGCTGTTCCAGAGCAAGTTCATACTTTTCGAAGGCGATCTCAGTCCCCTGAGCGTATAGCACGCATAAGTCAGTAAACAGAATCGTAAACACGACGATGAACAATGATCTGAAAGCCATCGTCATACACTCCTTAGAAACATATTGAGGAACAGATCTTGAGCTGTTTAATTTTCGAGGGACTCGGCGATCACGTCTGCAACCAGATCGAACGCGGCGGCTGTATTTTCACCGAAGAACTACCGGTCACATTGCCGCCTTCAGCACCAACTGCTTTTCAATAACGGAATCGGTGACGGAGTCGGTTGTCGTCAGGTGAACCTGCTCGCCCACCCGCCAAAGCTGGATCAGATCGTCGTTTCCGCCGGTTGCCAGGACATCGTCCACTGGCGAAAAGCAGACTGCATTCACTCTGCCTTCGTGTGCTTTGACACGAGCAAATCGTTCGCCGGTCAGTGCGTTGTGAATGCTGACATAACCATCGTCGCAGCTTGCTGCGAAGTACCTGCCATCACGTGAGAAAGACAAGGAACGAGCACGAGCATCGAGTCCCACTCGCTCGAAAACTGTTTTTCCGGTGGAGCGTTCCCAGCAACGAATGGAGTAGTCGTTCGAACTGGCCAGCAGGTAAGCGTTGTCTAGCGAAGGAACGGCGACAATCGCGGACTGCGTGAACCCGTCGAATCTCGCGACCTCCTGGCCCTTCTCGAAATCCCACAGCAGGAGAGGCCCTGCAGGGTCAGCTCGAACAAATGACGCCGAGTTGTCCGACACTCCGACGAGCAGAAGCTTCGAAGGCATGTCTGGAATTGGGCGTTCGGACCCGTCAGTGACATTATAGGAGTGATTGGCGATCGTCTCGCCAAGAACAGTCAGAATGCTACTGTCTGGTGAAAACGTTACGTGCCGGAATTTGCAGGTGGCTTTTTCGCCAAAAAAAGTCCGTCGCGATCCAGTAGCAATATCCCAGATATACAACCTCGGAAACGCATAAGTGTGAACGTAATCGAAGCTGCAGGCCGCAGCAACATAACGGCCATCAGGAGAGATCGCCAATCCCTGAACTCCACGACTGGTTTGTCCACCGCTCAGTCCAAACTTTCGAATTTCGGCTCCGGTCTCGACGTTCCAGATGCGAACCGTATTGTCGGGTCCACAAACAAATTTACTTCGCTGAATCGTGACCCCGTAACTGCCCGACGCCAGTCGCTTGCCGTCCGGTGTGAATGCGAGACTGCGTATATTCGCGGCATGACCGGTAAGTTGTCGGACCTTCTCGACCCTGATTGACTTCAGGGGTGGGGCATGGCTTGCGGTGTTCAGTGAAAACTTTTTTATTAGTTCCTGTTCGAATTTTGTCACGGTCTCCCACTCGCAGACGAAACCCGGTTGATGGGGAG
The DNA here is from genome assembly GCA_963976765.1 of uncultured Planctomycetaceae bacterium. Lineage (GTDB taxonomy): Bacteria > Planctomycetota > Planctomycetia > Planctomycetales > Planctomycetaceae > JABMPE01. Next base: position 85,628 of record CAXBME010000023.1, on the reverse strand, counting down.
CAAGTGCCTGATTGGGCTGGTCGCACCACATCCATGCAATGCGTTTCCCTCCAATTTCTCGGTTCGACAGCAGGCCGAAATGCTCCTGCCACTGCTTATTATTGGGCTGAGCTGTGTACCAGTTTGAGTATGAGAGAGGACCGCCTGCCACCGTTACCCATTCCCCCTCCTGGTTTTCGTCGGTGATACCCAACCAGCAATCCTGCCAGGCAGACGAGGAAATCAGATGTGAGACAATCCGTTGTTCTTCTTTGCTGTCGATTATTACCAGATGTCCACCCAGTTCTTCGCAACGGGCTTGCGCCTCCTTCCAGGTCAACTGTTCCGCGTAGAATTTGTAGAAGTGATTATTGAATGCCGTCGCATCCGTGGGGATCTGCGATGCACCAGCCTTCGAAACCCGATTGACCACCAGCGACACGCCGTCAAAGTACACGTCGCGTTTTTCTGTTCCAGTGAGCGAAGCCAGCAGGCGAATTCTTATGAACGCGGTGCCCGGTGGTACGGACCGTATATGCGAGAGTTCCTGCCAATTGCGATTCAGTGACATGTATCCGGTGTCGTAAATGGCAAACGGTGCATGGATCGAACTGTGGCGAAACTCGATTATTGCTCGTGCTTTCTCTCCAGAAGCGAGTGACAGGACGTGCTCTCGGAAAGTCATTTCAAGTTCGCCTTTTTGAATGCTCTCGGCGAATTGTTCGAGCGATACATCCTGAATGATCTCTGAGTTGAGGGCCGGGCCAGGACGGAAACAGGCTGGACCATCAAACGCGAAGGATGGCTTTGATTCGGCTCCCCAAAGTCCCGACACAACGGTCCAACCCGGAATGATGCCGCCTGAAAGAGGAGCGTCGCAGCTTCCGTTGATGAGAAGTTCTTCACCGATTTCTGGTTGAGTGGCTTTCGTTGCCAGAACATGGGTTCCAATTGGCGTGCTGCCTGCCTTGGCGACAATTGTCGCGTCGACAACTTCAACGATCACCGCTGCCGTGTCTCCCTCCTTCACTGTGAAGATGTCTGTGTCAAACTCGGCATTGCCAGATTTGACGTGCAGGCGGTGGCGACCGGGTTCCACACGGAACTGCTGTGTTCCGTCTGTCAGCGTGATTCTGTTGTCGTGAAAGGTCACCGTCACATTCGGTGACTTCACGTCGACTCTGATCAGTGTGTCGTCGGTGCGGAAATAGAGGACAACTCCCAGGAAAGCAGCCAGGCAGGAAAATCCGATGTAATATCCGAGGTGGCTGCCTTTTCTCTTTCGCTGAGCTGCGGCGATCGATGTTTGTGGAAAATCCTGGACTGCCAGTTCCGAGTGTTTGACTGGATGGACGACATCAAATGAGGGCAATCCGCACTCAACGGTGGTGGAGTCTGATATCACCGTCGGAGTGTGAACTTCCGGGAAACATGGAAACTGCTCAGCCGGCAAAAAGGTAATGGCGGATGCTGCATCCGGGTCGCCGGCTGTTTTTGCGTAGTTGATCAGTGTCTGGGCGAACTCTTCCATCGAGCCGTAGCGGTTTTCTGGTTCCTTCGCGATGGCTTTCAGGACGATGTCCGCCAGTCGCGAGTCAATGTCCGTGTTGTGTACCTGCGGCGAAACGGCGGTCTCGTTAAAGATCTTCACTCCGACGGCCAGTGGAGTGTCACCCGTAAACGGCACCGTGCCGGCCAGCAGTTTGTAGAGCATAATGCCCAGACTGTAGACGTCGCTGCGCGGGCCGATCTTTGTCAGGTCGCCGGTGACCTGCTCCAGCGGCATGTATTCCGGCGTGCCCATCGTCATGCCCTGTTGAGTGGCTCGCGTGCCGCCGCTTTCAACGTTCACCGCCAGGCCAAAGTCGATAACTTTTGGCTGGCCGTCCCGCGTCAGCATGATGTTCTCGGGTTTGAGGTCGCGATGCACGATGCCTTTCGCATGGGCAGGCTGAAGGGCCTGAGCAATCCGCCGAATCAACCAGACGCTTTTATCCAGGGGCAACGGCTTCTTTTCGATGTAATCCGCCAGCGACGTGCCGCTGATGTACTCCATCACGAGAAAGTTGACGCCGTCACACTCGTTGACGTCGTACACGATGCCAAGATTCGGGTGCGAAATCGTCGCCAGTAGCTCCGCTTCGCGCTGGAACCGCTCCAGCATTTCCGGGCCATCGGTCGGCGAAAAATGTGGGACTTTGATGGCGACCTTCCGGTTTCCCAGTGCCGTGTCCTTTGCCAGGTAGACGGATCCCATCCCGCCACCACCGAGTTCTTTCACAATGCGGTACCGACCGTTCGGGCCGAAGGCAGAACCAGTAACCAGGAGATTTCGACTCGAAACAGGAACCGGTGCAGGTTTGGGCTGGCTCGAAAAAGTCTCACCCGGAGCCAGTGATGCTGTGTCCTTTGCCGAAGGCAGCCCGATCGTACGGGCAATCCTGCTGCCGCTGATCCGGCTTTGTCCAATCACTGATTTCCCGATCATCGAGCCGCTGGAGATCGCCTGCCGGACGGCTGCTGACTGCAGCGGAAACCGATCCTTGAGTTCCCGCCCAGACATCCGCTGACCTGCCAGCTTGCGAGCTTCCAGTTCTGCCAGAATCAGCTCGGCGGAGACCGTCTCGCTGGTGCCCAGTTCGGGATAAGTTTCGAGATACGATTCCAACGGGACTTCAGACTTGCGCTTCCACATTTGGATCATGTCGATCTTGACGAGTTCCGCCACGGCGACGGTTCGCCACGGCTCCAGATGCGTTGGCAGACTGGAAAGATGCGATTCCAGCAGGCCCTTTCGCCAGTGCAGATCGAAATCGACGACCCAGTCGAGCAGTTCGTCGCGAATGTCGGAGCTGAGGTGGCTCAAACTTGTGACTGTGTCTGGAGAATCCATCGCGAGCCCTTGGAAAAACAAACGGCAGCCAAAGAGAAGAAACAGCAACAGGCCACGAGTTATCGCGACGTCGGCACAAACTCAATTGCAGGTAGCGGCGGCTTTGCGACAGCGATTTCAGAATTTCTTCAAATTGACGTTTTGCCAACTGATTCCGCCGGTTTCATCACCGAAATTCGACCGTACGGAATCAACCAGACGCGTCAAAACGTTCTTCGAGTCGATTGAGCATGCGCTCGACAGTGCGGCGGACGATGCCGAGTTCTCCGGCGATTTCATCGTTCGAGTGGCCAGCGAGCTTCAGTTCGAGCAGGCGGCGATACAGTTCCTGCTGGCCGGACGGCATTCCGAGCAGCACGCGATCAATTTCCTCATCCAGAATGCGTGCTTCTTCCGGTCCTGGCTCACGATCGATGGCGGACATCAGGGCCACCGGATCACCTGTTTCGAGCCGGACATCACGCTTCTCCGCACCGTGACGTCGAGCCTGCATCTGCGTCTTCCGGATGGTGATCGTCACGAGTAGCTTCCAGAGCTGGTCGCGACTGCGAATCTGAAACTCGCCGCGTTCCACTCGCTGAAAGAAAGTGCGAAACACTGACTGCACGACGTCGTCGCCTTCGACTCGCCGAGCCAGTCGATGATTCAAGTGCTTTTCAGCGAGCCGGGCAAGCTGCTGGGCATAGCGGTCAAACACGACTTCAGCGGCGTCCTGATCTCCGGCTCGAACCAAGGAGATCAATGGTCGAATCTGACTGTCGGAGGAACTCGTCAAAGTGTCGCCCGCCCGCCGGCATGAACCCATGAACGCGTCTGGCCTGTTCAAACAAGCCAGACCAGAGCGTTCAATGTACACATTTCAGCAAGCATTTACAGGGACAACGTCTGTTCCGTGCGACGACGATTCTGAATCCCACCAGAAACCAAGGTCGGAAGAACTCCTGAGGCCGTACCACTTTCCCGACGGAAGCTCAGGGAAACCGCTCCAGAGCAGCGTGCCATCCGACTTATCAGACTTCCAGATTTCGCCACTTTACTGATCCGTGGCCGAATGTCTGAAACCCCACACAGCCAGGTTGGATTCCCGGCAGCTGGCTCGTGGTCAGAACTTTCCCATCGACCTGGACGGTCACATCTGGCCCCGCACTCGGAATCTCGGTCGAGTACCAGACGTTAAACTTGCCGTGCAACCGATCCGGTATCCAGTGACATGCCGGACTGTGCCAGGGATAGACACCTGGAAAATGGCAGACAAGGTCGAGGCGTTTCGGAGCCCAGGTCGAGACCCCAAGACGCAAGCAGTGTTCTTTATCCACGAATCGAAACACCAGGACGTGATTGGTCGTTTTCTCGCCGGCAGACGCTTCGACCTTCATGTCGTAATCCGTCCAAGCGCGGGTCGCCGAACACAAGCAATTGGAAACAAGCTGTGTCAAGCCCCAGCCTACGTCACTGCCAACATCTCTCCGAGGTCATCGGGTCCGTCGCGGCAGACATGGTTATTATGCCAGGTCTTCGGCACGCCTTCCTTGTTCGGTAACGCGAACTGGCATTGTTACAATTTCCCGCGGTTCAGACGTCGCTAGCAGTGTTCAGGGCGGTGTCGTAAAAATCTTCCACCGGGCGACCTCGGGATGTGCCCCATGACTACGCTTCAGGAAATTCTGGACGCGGCGCAGGCCCTGCCGTCTGGTGACCGCGCGCCGATCATCGCCGCGTTATGGGACACCGTCGCGATTAACGACTGGTTGCCCCCTCGCGACGATTGGATGTCGGAAGTACAACGACGCAGTGAGGCTTACGACAACGGCCAAATGACTGCTTCACCGTGGTCCGAAGTCAGACAGCGTGTTCGTCGCGAGGCTGGCCTCGATGGTTAAACTGATCTTCAGTTCGGCAGCCGAGCTGGATTACGCCGAAACACTCAACTGATATGCCGATCGCGACATCCACATTGCCGAGGGTTTCGATGCAGAATTCGACCGGGTAATTCAGACGATTCCGAGGATCCCGGCCGATTCCCACAGTGCGACGAACGCCACCACTTCGATCTGATGCGGCGTTTTCCATATCAACTTATCTTTCGGAAAACCACAGACCACTGGGTCGTCATCGCCATCGTCCACACGTCTCGAAAACCTCGCTTCTGGACAGACCGTTGATCTGACTCCATAACCGGTCCGCCCAGCATCGTAAGGTTGGCTGGGACGTGTCCCGGCAAGCGGAAGCAGACCGGGGCGAGACACGACCTGCACCACCGTGGCGAGCCCCTGCAACACCGCAGGCCAGGCTTCGTCTGACGGAATCTGAAGATGGAAGATCCGCCTTGCCTGACCTGAATTCCGTCAGGCGGAGTCTGACCTGCCCGAAATCGCTAAGCGCACCCCGTCGCCAGACTCGGAGCGTTCGGCTTGACCTCTGACCAGTTCTGCGAGATTCTCCGAACCTCGTGCCCTGCATAAACGACAGGGCTGTCATTAAGAACCCCGTTGTCCGACCCTCACCAAATGCGATGTTCCTGTTCTCGATTCGCGTCGCAACTTGAAACGTTTGCTGACGTTGAGGCTCGTATTGCGGCAACATCGGAACTACTACCAACCCTTGATGAAGTCGCTTCCGACTCAGCGAAATGGCTTGCGATTCTTCGCTGTCGGGTTTGTTCGGCCCTCTGGGCAAAAGAATACCCTTTCAGTGAGCGACACGGCGGCGGACCGGTTTGCTTGTATCAAATTCCAACTTGTGATCCTCATGCGTGGCTCGCTTCAAATGATGGCATGACTCACATCATTCGCGAGCGTCACGAAGACACCATGTTTTTCAACTCGCTTGGTGATGAATCCGGCGACGCTGTCTGCAGAAATTCAGATTGCTCCAATAAGACTACTCAGCACAGCGTTTTCTGTCGTCTTCATCACTTTGAGATGATTAAAGGGCGGCCATTCAGGTGATGCACCGGGTCGGACAACATGGTTTTTACGCTAAGGCCCTTCGGGCACACCTTCGATCTTTGGCAGTGATCGCTGGCTTTGGTACAATTTCTGTAGTTCTGGCATCGTTCGCTTCGTTCAGGGCGGTGTCGTAAAAACCTTCCGTTGGGCGACCTGAAGCCTGTCATCGCTCAACTGCGTCCTGCTCCTCGTCGGATTCAGACTCGACGATTTCGATTGACGAGGCGTGTTCGGCGGAGAGTTGCCTGAGGGATTCTTCGAGTTCGAAGGTGGGCAGGTCGCTGATGGCGGCGATGGCTCCTTCAGGAGCGGCGGTCAGGCGGCGAAGGTGTTTCTTTTCGAACTCGCGATCGCTGCTGCGGAAGCGGTAAAGCAGGATCGAAATCGTAACCGCCATGATCCCTGAGAAGCCCAGAACGTAAGGCACGATGCCCATGTCGTCGGGAACTGTCGTCGGGCGCTGCTGAAACCAGCGGACGTTCTTTGCCAGGATCAACGGAGCGACGTGCAAGCGGTCCTGCTGAGCGGGGTAGCCGTACCGCTTCAGGAAATAGCCAGTGACATTGACGACGACTCCGGGACCAAGTTCCTGACCGGTGGGAATGCCTTTCGGAATGCTCGTCATGCGGACGCAGTACGGGTTCAATCCTGAATCTGCGTTGAACAGCCAGCCTTCCCAGATGGTCTCGATTCCGAACTCGTTCTTTCCAGCAGGGATCGGCGCCAGCCGACGCAGTTCGCCCTTCACCGTGATGATTTCACCGAGTAGTTTTTTCGACTCGTTCATCAGGACGGCAAAGGCGATGCTCGGTCGCGCCGCGCCGGCAAGCGTTGTGGCCGGAACGTCGCGAGTCTTGGCGAGCAGGTAGTAGTAAAGTTCCCGCTCAGACTCGCGAATGCCGACCGCGTTATCCCGGATCTGTTCGATCAACTCCGGAGCCAGTTTCAGTTCATGCTCTGCCGTGTCGACTGACTCTGCGGAATCGCTGCCCGGCTTGTATCGGTCGGCGTCGGCAGGAGTGTGGCCACGCAACACCCGGATGACCTGCGGACCGAGTGTCGACTCCTTCATGTCCGGTCGGAAATCGATCTTCTCTGGCGGTCGCGGTGTTTCCGTTTTCGGCTCGCTTTTCGGTTCAGCATCAGCAGGACGACCGGTGAGCCAGTACCACGAACTCGGCCGAGCCGCAAACTCGATCGAAAACACGATCATGGCAATCATCCCCACGAGAACCAGCAGGCGTTTCTGGTCGCCTCGGTTCAGGTAGGGAGTGCGGTTTGTTTGCTGAAATCTCATGCAACAATCATGGCCAAAAGAAATTCATGCGGGCAAGATGTCGACCGATTCGAACCTGGCAGCATAGCGAGGAACTATTCGTACTTGCGAATCTTCGGCTCGGGAACTTCCTTGATCAGCCGTTCGATGATGGATTCAGGCGTGTAGCCTTCGGCCTGGGCCTGAAAGTTCGGCGCGATTCGATGCCTCAGCACCGGAATCGCCACCTTCCGAATATCTTCGAGCGAAACCACAGGGCGACCATCCATTGCAGCCATCGCTCGCCCGCCGGCAATGAGGTACTGCCCGGCTCGCGGGCCGGCCCCCCAGTCGATCAGATCCTGAATGAACTTCGGAGCCAGCTCGTCTTTCGGACGAGTCGCCCGCACCAGGCTGGCGACATAGTTGATCGTCATCGGAGCGACTTCAATCTGCCCGATCTGCTTCTGTAGAAAGACGATCGACTTTGCGGTGAGCACCTTTCGAACTTCCGGCTTCTCACCGCGCGACGTGGATTCGAGCACTCGCTCTTCTTCTTCGAACGTTGGGTAGTCGACCTTCACGTTGAACATGAAGCGGTCGAGTTGCGCTTCGGGCAGCGGGTACGTCCCTTCCTGTTCGATCGGATTCTGAGTGGCGATCACGAAGAACGGATCCGGCAGATCGTAGGTCGTTTGCCCGACCGTAACCTCGTGCTCCTGCATCGACTGAAGCAGTGCCGCCTGTGTCTTCGGCGGCGTTCGGTTGATTTCGTCGGCCAGGAGAATGTTGGTAAACACCGGCCCCTGAACGAACCGGAATTCTCGGCGGCCAGCATCGTTCTCGTCCAGCACGTTGGTGCCGGTAATGTCAGACGGCATCAGGTCCGGCGTAAACTGAATCCGCTTGAACTCGACGTCCAGAATCTTTGCGATCGTGCTGACGATCAGCGTCTTCGCCAGTCCCGGCACACCGACCAGCAGGCAATGGCCGCCCGTAAAAATCGCAGCAAGAATCTGGTCGATGACCGCTTCCTGGCCAATGATGACCTTCTGCAGTTCGTCCTTCATCAGCTCGTGATGCTTCCGGAACTTCTCCAGAAACTCGTCGAAGTCGCGTTTGTCAGCCACGTTGAAGTTATCCAGATTGGGAAAAATCGCGGAGAGCGGAGAGGGCTCGACGGGTGCCACTGCCGGCTTGCCAGCAGTGTTCGAAGTCACAAATCACGCACTGCTGGCAAGCCAGCAGTGGCACCCATTTTATCCATTCATCCATTTGGCCGGTCGTCAGTGAGCGGCTTTGTAAAGGTTCAGCGTCAGGTGAGCCTGGCCCTGATGATGGCCCTCGTGCCAGCAGATGATCTGTAGAGTCTTCCGCAACGTCCAGCCACGTTCCTGCAAAGGTGCCGGAACGTTTTCCAGGTCGTCGTCCGAGAATTGTCCGAAAGCTGCCAACAGGTGCTCTCGGCTTGTGGCCAAGGCATCCCGGAGTTCGTCCACCGTGGGGATTTCGTCGTCGGGCGTGCTGCCACCTTTGAATCGAGGAATCAGGTCAGCCATTCCGGGCTGAGTTTCCAGCAGGCGCTCGGTCGCAAACAGCTCTTCGGTCACCGCAACGTGCATCAACTGCCAGCCGATGTGTGCTCGCCCTGGCCCCGGTCGCCATCCCAGAACATTCTGTGGGTTATCCATTTCGGCAATGGAATTCAGAGTTGCCAGCGTCCGTTCGCGATTCATCCCGTAGAGACTTTTAACGTGCTCGATGTAGCTCATGCTGAAATTTCTCCATTCTGTCTTTTGTGGCAAACGACAGCCGTCAACCCGGTCAACGTGCCTCTACGGGAAGGTTATCGACCTGTCGAGTCTGTCGAAACGCTGCCGCGTATCTTCACACGGAAACCGCCAGCGGCACGACAAATGAAGTTGCTCTAATCGTTTGACGACTTACCAGGCATCAGCACGGACGGAACCCGTTGCGGCGAGTACGCTCTCAGATAGAAGTAGCCAATGCCGGAAGTGCCGTTAAAGAGAGTCGGCGACTCGCCGGGCAATGCGTTGTTACTCGGCCACGGAATGCCGGTTTGGCCAAACAGGCGGATTCCAGACTCCGCTACCTCGGCAACATGCTTGAGCCAATTCCGCTTGATCAAGTCGGCCGAGTTTTCTCTCACACCCCCTGGCCCTCTCGCTTCACCGAGCCATTGCATGACTTCCGGAGACTCTGACAAGAGCAAAGGCACGTCGCAGTTGCCCGCCAGGCCGTGGCACAAGCCGAACTCCCGCTGCCCGTCGATGTCGGCGTAAACGAGTTTGCCAAGCGTTGTCGCGGCGGCCACCTTCAAGTCGTGCCGAATCTGTTCCGAGTCGAACCCCAATTCAAGCAGCCGCAATCGAGACATCGCAATTCCCGGCGCACCGTGGCACCAGCCAAACTGAAACGCCGACTGCCCCTCCGGCGCTGCATCGGTGCGATGATCTTCCCAGTTGCCGAACTCTTCGCTGAAGTAGTGGCGTTCGTATCGCACTCCCTCATGGACGACCGACGAAAAGCGGTCGTCTTCCGTTACCCGATACAGCTCGGCCAGCGCACAGATAATTCCGGAAACGCCGTGCCCGAATCCGGTGAGGTTTTGACGAACCGGGACGCCAATTGTTTTCCACGAGACTCCGCGTTCTGATTCTTCGGCAACGTCCAGAAGAAACTCGCCATGCCGGACAGCGACATCGATCAGGCCAGATTGCTGGCACCGTAACCCGAGATCGATCAGGCCAACGATCAACCCGGCGCTGCCGTTGATCAAATCCGTGTCGGGGATCGTCGGCGGCACCTCCGAGAGCTTCTGCAATTCGGCCAGCCCGGCTTCAACGAGCGACTCATCCGCGAGACATCTTCCAACTTCAACGACGGCCCACATCGCTCCCGGCCAGCCGGTGTAGAACCCGTATTCCGGTCGGTCAGTCTGCGAATTCACCTGTTGAAGAACCTGCCAGGCCGCAGCGAGTGCCGTTTCGCGATGGCAGGTTTCGCGAGTAAATTCAAAAAGCCGCGCCAGAAAAAGTGCGATACCGGATGCACCGCCGTAAAGACTGCCTCCACCACTTTGAGAAGTTGGCGTTGGCCCCAGCGCTCGATGTACCGGTCGCCAGTCGCCGCCGAGTGGTTCCGATTCCCATTCAAGCCAGTTGCACCGCTCGCCGGACCAGATGGCGTCGCGACAAATTCGAGAGCCAATTCGATCGGCTGCTTCGAGAAACTTTTCGTTGCCAGTCAGACATTTCGGAGCGTCAACATTCGAGGCAGGCCTTACTCCGATCGCCGATCTGCGTGCAGCCGGCAGTTCCAGCCAGTCGCGAGACCCGGGATTCAGCCACGGACGTTCCAGAGAAATGCCGTCCTGTTGGAAGCGTCCGGCGATCGCGTCGACGGCAACCTGGACAGAGAAGTCTAAATTCCCTTCAAGCCACGAATCAGCCAGCCCTTCAGCCACAAACTCACAGCGAGCCTGCCCGAAGCTTCGCAGGTTCCCGGGATCTTCGGCCAACCCCACGCCAGGCTGAACCGGCTTTGTGAAAAGCGGAACGTCGTCCTCAAGATACGATTCAAAATGAGGCAACGAATCGGCCACAAACTGGCGGGCTGCAAGCCAGAATTTCCACGGCACATAAAGGACACCGGAGTCTCGCCGGTTAAACAGATTCGGCGTCACCGGGCATTTGAACCGGAACGGAATCTGGAAACGATTCAGTCGCCCGGTCAACTCGCGAAGCAGAGCCGGTGCTCCTTCCGGTCGAACGTTGAAATACACGCGGACCGAATTGAACTCTTCAAACTGATCGGGAATCTCATCGCTGAAACAGAAGTAGAATCCGCGCTGGACGATGGTCGACTCTCGAACGACTCGAACGCTGACCGTGTCGCCGTACTGCGTCCGCATTCCCGGCCCGGCGTCAAACAGAAACTCGCCCGGCACCGGAGCACGATGGCACTCCCCTCTTCTGACCTGAATCTGCCCTTCGTTTGCCATCTCAATGACACGCCAGCCGGAACTCCAGTGGCTCGTGCTCTGGTTCGCTTCTGACAGTTCGGCCAGGAAGTGTGAATCGTGAACGACTTCCAGGTCGTCAAGCGGTCGAGCCGGCTGTGCTCCGAACCGCTGCACGTAGCAGTTCCAGTAGAGCATATCCGCCAACGTCTCGACGAGAGCCTTACGTCCGACGACTTGAGAATCATCGGACTCGTTGACCGCAGCTTTTCGCACCGTCACTTCGGGGAGGTCAGCAAACTTGAACGATTCCAAAGACGTGATCGACACGGCGCCGGCGATCCTCTGCAACTCGGACCGGAGTTCTGGTTCAAACGGCATCAGAAGTTGCCCCTGGATAGAAATCCGTCATTGAGTCGGGGTCCGCGAACACTCGACGACTCATCTCGATCATCAGTTCGATGTACTGAGCGGCGACGCCAACGGTGTTCAATAGCTCGTAAACTGACTGCAACATTCTTGCGGCAGCCATCTTCACGAGTCGACGGCGGCAGTCATCATAAGACGGACCGTGCAGCTTCGCCGCTTCGACGTAGCCTGCCCAGAGCAGGTTCAACGAAATCCGAGTCTCATCAAAAGCCTGCTTCCGCTGAACTCGCAGCATGTCGAAATCACTTAACTGGTCTGGCGGAGTCGACAGGATCCAGTAATGCCACCAACACTGCACCATCGTCGCCAGATCCCAGAGTGGATCGCCTCGATCGACCATCTCCCAGTCGATGATGAACCATTCGCCTTCCGAGTTCGTCCCGCCCCCCAAACGGGTCAGCACGTTGTTCCATTTCAGGTCGCCGTGCATCAAAGACTCGACGCGCCAACTGTCGTGCAGTTCATCAAAATGGCGAGTCAACAGGCGGTCGTTCTTCAGCAGGTTCAGGAACTCTTCGTTCTGCGGACTCAGAAAGCCCGCTCCCTGATCAATATGAAACGACAGAATCCAGGGAGCCTTACACAGCAGACTTTCAGCGGGCATCGACGAGAGAATGGCATCACATTCAGCAGTCCGGAACGAGGCGATCGTCGCTCCAAGTTGACTCATTAGCTGGTTTGGCATCACCCCGCACTGCTCGATGCACTCATGAAGATTAACCGACTTCGGAATCAACCGAATGGTGACAGCGTGATGCCTGACGTCGTAGTCGAGAAACTCTGGAACATGATTTCTGAGCCAGTCCAGACCGTCGGAATTCGCCAGCGCATTCCCGAACGCGGCTTCGCGTAGCAGGCATTGCATGTTTGGCCGATCCAGCTCGCGAAGCTGCTTCACATAGATCGACTGCTCCGCCGGGCGGTAAACGCAAAACCCCCGGTTGTGATGCTCCAGCTCCTGTATCGCAAAGTTTCCAGCCGTGATTGCAGCAGGACTCAGCAGCCCGCGTTGAATCAGCCAGGCGGCCAGACTGGTAGAAGTCAGATACACGATTGTCACTCTCGAGGTGATAGCTACCGACATTTCACTCAGAAACAAAAACGGCACCAGCGCCATCGCGCCAGTGCCGGAATTGTTCAGTTCGAAATTTCAAACACATCAGTTGGCTAGTTCATCGGGTTGAACTGACCGGGAACTGCCGTTGAACCCTGGCATTGCTGAACACAGCCCGAACGCATCTGGGGAACGGAAACTCGTGCCACACTTCGAGGTGCAAACTGTCCAGGAGCTGCCGTTGAGCCCTGGCATTGCTGAACACAGCCTGAACGCATCTGAGGAACGGAAACTCGTGCCACACTTCGAGGTGCAAACTGTCCGGGAGCAGCCGTTGAACCCTGGCATTGCTGAACACAGCCCGAACGCATCTGGGGAACGGAAACCCGCTCAACCTGCTTCGGACACATCAATGTGGAATCTTCTCGCATTGCGAAACTCCTATAAAAAGAGGAATGCGCTGGCCCTACCCAGCTGATGTCAATGAACGCCTGGTTCAGATCACAGCCAGTTCTGACCATCGAGAGTCGTCGAATGACGATGCCCACTTTGGATTAGAAACTCGTTCCCTCCACACGTTGGACGAACGAGTTGCTGATTTGACCCTGCGAAACCTCGTCCATACCAACGCCTTGCAGTATTCAAGTCAAGTGTACGTCATACACTTACTTCATTGGCATTTCCCGAGTGTGCAGTTTCATTCTGCCGGTATAATCCAAAACATTTTAAACACTTGCATAGTTCCAACGAGGCTGAAATTCGTTTAGTAGGTCAACTCAGCTCCGAAGTAGTAGTTCGCTCCAGGTTGAAAGACCGTAGTGATATTTCGCGCATCAAAGTGTTCCTGGTAGCTCTTGTCTGTCAGGTTCTCAACTCCGGCAACGATCAACAAACTATCAGAAACCTGAGCGAACGATCGCAGGTCGAATGTCGTAAATCCTGCCGTTGGCTGCTCAAGCAGATCGCGAGCGACACGGTCTTGATTATCAACGATTCGAGCTGAGAACTCAGCTCCCCAACGCCCTTCGACTGGCTCGGTGATTCGAAGTCCTAAACGAGCTTCTAAAGGGAAGATCACAGGCAGCGGCTCTTCCTCTCCAGCGCTGTCGCTGCGCCCAGGTGAGGTGGGGTCGAAGAACGCGCGCGTAAACGGATAATTCGTTCCGCGACGCGAGTGGTCGCGCCCTCCGTGAAGCTGACCGTACCAAACGTCGTGAACCAGTCATTCAAATCGTGTTCGGCGTAACCTTCAAACCCGGCCAATGTCGCCAGGTCTGTATTTGTGTAGCCAAAGAACGGCTGAACGACTGTTGTGCCTTGCCGAACCGTCCCGGCACGATCAAGTGTAATAAAATCTTTGACCCACGCATGGTAGGCGTTCATACCACCTCTGACGTTCTCATACTCTGCTGTAAACCCAAGATCGATCTGCGTCCGCTTTTCAGCTTTGAGAAGCGAGTTTCCAGCCGGAGCGGTCAGCACAAACTGAGGAGTTACTGTCGCGAAGTAGGCTGAAGAATACATTTCAGCCATTGTCGGCGCCCGCATACCGAAACCAACGCCGCTGTTTAGAGTGACGTTGTCGTCAAGAGCGTAGTCAGCAGTTATAAATGCCTGACCGAGTTGAAAATGCTGGCGGAACGTGTCATCGGCTCCGTTGTTGTATGTTTCCAGCGAATCCCCGAATGTGAATGCTCCGTTCAAACCCTGGTCAGCATTCATGAAGACGATATCGAGTCGCCCACCGGTTTGAACCGTCAAGTCTTCATTAACCTTATTTGTATGTTCCAGATAGACACCAGGATTCGAAGACATTGCCGACGGCAATGGATAGTTTGTGTTCTGGAATGGAGCTGTGAGCGGATCACCGAGCATGAAATTGGAGTTTTCAAACAGGCCCCATTGTATGACCTCGTTGTATTCCTGCTGGAGATAACGCATGTCGACCCCGACGGTCAGTTCTCCGCCAGCGCCGTCATCCCAGGTCCATGCCAGATTGAATCCGGTTGAAGCATTCCACCCATCAACCTGGTTGATGAACGCGGTTTCGTCCAGCAACGGAATCTGTCGCCGCTTACCAGAATCCTGCGAGTTGCCTTGCAGTTGAGTCGTGTTGTACCAGGTTTCTGCCGTAAAACGATCGACCAGATCCATGTCTGTGACGGTGTAGATCAGCTCCCAGCTATCAGTCTGGAGATCGTCGATTACATTCACCTGGTTCGGCAACTGCACGTCGCGCTGGTCCAGCCGCATGTAGTTAAATTCAAGACTTCGATGGTCATCGAGATCGAATCCGAGAGCCACATCCAGGTTGCCAGTCTTATAGCTGGACGGCATGCTCACACCGTCCCCTGATTCGAAATCTTCGCCGGTTCCAATTCCGTACCCCACACGGTACCCGTAGTCACTGTCACCACCCCAGAAGCTCTGACGACCGTTCCACTGCTTCCCATTCGTGCTGTAGTTCAGGCTGCTGCTGCCGTGGCTTTCAAAACCGTCCTCATACCGTGGCGATTGAGTCAGTTCGAAGTCGACGAAGTTGTAACCCGGCCCGTATTTTGATGAGTACGGTCCCTTGATCACGATGATGTCCTCGACAATGCTCGAATCGATCTTGCTGAGCAGCGTGTCCAGATCCTGCCTGACGGGGAACCAGTACGACCCCGACGCCAGGAGCTGTCCGACCTGGCTGCCGCGAACTCGAACGTCGTTCACAATCGGACTACGTCTCTCAGTGGAAACCCCCAGCGCTCCGGTCGATCGTCCCAGCAGACTGCCGACGTCGGTCGTCTTGCGGCCTTTGGACTCGGATCCCAGAACGACACTGGCTCCCGGCGAAAACGCATTTGCCCGCCGGTTCTCACTGAGCAGGCTGCGGTTCCGGGATGGCGATCCGAACAGACGATTTGAAAGTGTCGACGCTGGCGGAGGAGCGATCTGCTGAAACTGCTGCGGGGCGACCGGAACGGGCGCCACTTCCTGAAGTGAAATCGGCTGAAACACGTCTTCGGGATCCGTCGACCATGTCTCAATCAATTCAGCGTTGCTTAGCTCCAGCCCTGCCTGAGAAGCCGAGAGCAGTTGCGGAATTCGCACTCGACCGATCGAGTCATCCGTCACAGCTCCGGACGGCTGGATTGGCAGCACTGCGGAATTGTCAGTTACCCGGACGACTTCCGATGCCGGGACGGACTGGATTTCTGGTGGCTCAGCTGCGAAGACCTGTGAAGCTGACACTGCCACGAGGGCAGTACCAAACAGAAAGCCGCGAAGAGTGATTTTCATCCCTGATCCCAATTCTGAGCACTGAATGAGCCGCCTGAGGTTCTGACTGCTCTTTCATGACCGTATCCCGACCGCCATATCCGTCCCTCTCCGAGGAAGCATGGCAGTCGTCATTTCGGCCACATCCCGCACTGACCGTAAGTCCGTTACAGCCGTCACGATACACCGCCCGAGAACAACACATTCCGACTCGACCTGTATCGATTATTCCGGTTATGACGATTCCGACAGAAATGCCAGTTACAGACATATCCGGACAGCACCTGCACTCTTACTGACACAAGTTGCACTTTCGAGCCTGATCAGGCTCCGACTGGCACTTCCGACTTTCCAGTCGCTGTACGCAAGCCGTTCTAATCAGCGACCAGGTTGACCTTGACGCCGCAGCCGGCCAGTCTTCGTTTGTCGATCTGCTTTCTGGCAGAAGCAGCCAGAATCACCTTCATCCCTCGCCGCATAAAAACAAGCAGGTCTCATTTTGCGATCCGTTGAAATTTCCGTGCTGGACACAGGGCGTCCCGAAGAAACAATCGAGCTGGCTCGTCGGGCCGAAGCCGTTGGGTACGAACGTTTCTGGGTTACCGAGCATCACACCGACACTCAGAGTGCCTGTCCATCGGTTATGGCTGCTGCCGTCCTGGCATCGACGAAGCGGCTTTCGGTGACCGTCGGAGGAGTACTCGCTCGAATTCACACCCCGATGTTCATGGCCGAGCAACTCAAGCTCCTGGCCAAACTGTACGGCGACCGAATTCAGTTCGGCGTGGCCGGAACGCTTCCCGACGCTTCGATCCGAAACGCCATTGGCACCACCATCGCAGAGACGCCTCAAGCATACCGGGAAAGACTTTTGCAGCTGCGTGATCTCGCGCTGACATTCCGCCCTTCGAAAACGATCGACCGAAACATCAACGAACCAGGCGAGGTCATCGACCAAAAAGTTCAATCCGAGCAGAACCTGACGGTCGGCCCGGTCGGCGGCGAGCCGGAGTCATTCTGGGTCTGCGGAACGTCGGGAGAGTCAGCGATCCTGACCGCGGAACTCGGATTCCCTTTCGCGTTCCACGACTTTCTGTCTCCGCGGGGCCGGAAGGAAGATCGCATCGACGTCTGCCGAAAGTACCGGGCAGCTGGTGGAAGCCGCCTGGCGGTCGCCGTGTCAGGAATCTGCGCGAGTTCCACCAGCGAGGCCGAGCGGCATTGGGAAGAGTTCAACCAGGGACGTCACACACGACGCCCCAGCTTCCTTGGATCAGCCGACGAATCCGCCGCTCCAATTGTGACGATCGCGAACGAGATGACCGCCGACGAAATCGTCATCCAGCCGCTATCGCACGACTTTCAGACACGCCTCTCGACACTCGAAACGTTGTACGAGCCGCTGAGGTCTATGGTTGAATCGGTAGTTTGAAATTCATCCTGCGACCGTTGCGGAGCACATCGACAGAAACCCGGTCTCCATGCTTCTTCGACGTCGCGACGTAAGTCAATAGTTGCTGCTCGGTCAACAGATCTGACCGACCATCGAAGCTGGTGATGATATCGCCTTCGCGGAAGCCGACTCGTCGAGCGGTTCCATGCGGACCATATTTACCGGCTCGACGGACAAGCAGCGCCATCGCGTCTCGTGCGAGTCCTGACGGACGACCTTCCTCTGCCGTAGCCGTATTCAGAACGAGTCCTCCCGCAGCCATGCGTCTCAAACCCCAGGTCGAGACCCGCCACGACAGATCACCTTTCTCGCGCCACCCCTTGTCGAGACTCAACGACAGCGTCGTCAAGCGACCACCTCGATTGACAACAAGCGGAACGCCGGCGCCGTCTGGATCGACGTTATGCAGAACCCATTGAACGTCGGCCGTCGACAGCATCGGCTGCCCGTTGAACGACGCGAGCGAGTCGCCGCTCCGCAATCCAGCCGCCGCTGCCGGGGTGCCTGGTAGTACTTCCTGCACGGTAGCCAGCTCGTCCGGGTTCATCACCAGGCCGACCGACTTCGGATGCGGATACGGCCACAGAATTCCGTCGGGGATTGGCTTTTTCGCACTCCAGTAAAACTCGCGCCGCGCATCGCCGATCTGATGACAATGGATGCAGCTCTTGACGACATCGCCCTTGTAATTCAACGCGTCCGTAAACTTCTCCTTCAGCGACGGGTACTTCTCGGGCGAGGCAAACTCCAGCGGCGCGCCTCGTTTACCGGACAGCGACGATTTGACCTCGTCGTAATTCGCGTGCAGATTCAACGCCGCCTGCAGAGCCTTGCCCAGCCCCTCCAGCGAAACGTCCTGAACCCAGTCCGTCCGGTGCGAACGTGTTCCGAACCGGCCATAAATCGTCTTGTCCGCGTTGAGGAAAAACACGGCGAACGACTGATCCGTGTCGTACTGAAAGAGGCTCAGGTCGAGCCCGTTTGTGGCGACCTGCCTGGCACAAACGAATTTTTCCAGTAGCGGGCGGATGACCGGGTCGGTGTCGACGAGTTCGTCGTCCAGCTTCACGCATTCATGACACGGCAGGCACCGCAGCACGACCACAATTGGCTTGCCCGTGCGTCGAGCTTCCTCGAACGCGCGCGGGATGTCGTTGTAAATCCAGAATCCTTCTGCCTCAACCTTCGCCTTGTCGCCCCGGACAAGTTCTTCACGCGTCTGAGCCGCCGCCAGCGACGCCACCGAAAGAACGGTCAGAAAACACAACAGCCTCTGCATGGCAACGAACCTTTCGAATCAGGACGAGGATCCAAACGAGGCTGCATTCTCAATCGACAGCCTGCTTTTCAAGGAACTCCGGAGCGTAACGCGTCGGGAAGGTCGCCAGAAGCAAACCCGACTGACTCAGCCTTTCGAACTTCGTCAGATGCAGTATGTTTTCCGCCCGGAAACCGAATCGGAGAAATCATGACGCCTGAAGAAAAACTGGCAGCCGGCATGGCTGAAATGAATAAAGGGAACTCGGCAGAAGCGCTGGAGCTTTTTGATTCAGTCATTGAATCCGACCCTGCCAACGCACAGGCGCTCTACTTCAAAGGTTGTGCATGTTCCGAGACCGGCCAGTTTCTCGAAGCCATCGCGGCTTACGAACGATGTGTCGAATACGCCGGTGAACGCGCATCGCTGCCTCTGTTCAACATGGGCGTCGCCTTTCAGGAACTGGGTGAGCCCGGCAAAGCGATCGAATCATTTCAGAAAGCCATCGCTCACGACCCAATGATGGCCGATGCCTGGGTCAACATAGGAAGACTGCTCGACGATCTGGGCGACTCAGACATGGCCATCGAGTGTTACAACACGGCTTTGGGAATCGAGCCAAACGACGTGACCGCTCTTTCAAACCGAGGCAACAGTCTGCGAGCGCTGCGACAGTTTGCGGAAGCTGATGCCAGCTACGAAGCCGCTCTCACTGAGAATCCGCAGGACCTTGCGGCTCGGATCGGTCGTGGAATCTGCCAATTCGAACTTGGTGAGCAGGAGCAAGGACTTCACCGGCTTCGCTCGATCATCAAACAAACCGGCCATTCCGTGGCCTTGTTTGAATACTCGCTGCTGCTCTGCCAGCAGGACCGGTATGAAGACGCGCTGGCGTCTCTGGACCAGATCATTGCAGACGGATCTGACGGCCCGGAGATCTTCAACAACCGCGGCGAGTGCCTGGCAAAACTCAATCGACCTGAAGAAGCCCTCGCCTCGTTCGATCAATCACTCGCCCTCGCCGAAGACTTCACAGGAGCCTTGTTTGGCAAAGCTCGACTACTTGTCAATCTGGATCGAATCGACGAAGCACGCCCCGTGGCTCAACGACTGATGGATGCGGCAACCCCGCAGGAAAAACAGCAGGACTACATTCAGGCTCTTGCCAGTACCTGTGGAATCGAAGTTTGAAAAAGTGCGAGCTTCGAGAGAGTATAAGAGGGGTACCTCGTCTGCTCAGCTGAACCATATGTGATCGCCCCTGAAACAGGCTGGGACGAGTCCCAGCAACTCTCCCAAGCCGGGTCGCGCCCCAGCCTACATCACTACGTCACTGTGCCACCCTTCGTCGTTCACATTAAACCAGTGCCACCCGTGACGTTGATTTCAATTTCGGCCCGGTCGGCAACTCCGGTGCAATTTTTGTTATGCCGCGTATTCGTTTTCCATTACGACGTCGTAGGCACGTTTCAATGCATGGCGCGTGTTAGCATCGTACACGCAGTAATGGGCAGCATGGGATTGGTCCACCGTGAATTGACTGTGCCATGGCGAATCGCGCACGACAATCACCGGATCATCCGAATCAGGGAATTGGTCCGCGGTGATATCGACGACCAAATCATATTGAGCGACCCAAGCGTGAGTATGCCATGAATCATCGTCGTTGGACCCGCGAAATGCGGAAATGTATGTGAAGTCGCCACAACCACGTTCGGTCAGGAATGTGCCAAGAAGAATCGCGGCATCACCGCAGCTTCCGGCAGGGAATTCTGCGAACGTGATGGGTAGCTTGGAGCGATCGGTTCGTACGATTGCGCTGCGAAACAACGAGGCCAATTCGTAGATGTGATGATCTGTGGTCATTGTGTGAAAGTGTCGCTTAGCGGCATAACTAATAGTCTGAACTTTTTAACGGGATGTTCCGTTGTCGACGGAATATCAAGCGCCACGATTGAGTTCAACCGTTCCCACACGGGAGGCACAGGTTGCTTGCCAACCTGTGCGCGATGCACAAGAGATAACAACGGAATCGGCATTCGATTCGTGGGTTGGTCTCTTGCCGCTGCGCGACCTCGTTTGCAGCAAACGACGCTCCCTGACGGAGTGCGATGGCGTCCTTAGTAGCCACACTCGTGTGCCTCTTCAAAGCCTGAGAAGCTCTCCGTTCTTACGAGTCGTGGCTCGCTTGCCGAAACCGGCGGCCTCTGCCACGTTGGCAGGTGAGGATATCGGAGCCAGCTCACACCAATCACCGCAAACTGTTTGAAACACGACACTTGCAACACAACTAATCGAAGTGGCACGGTCCTTGCTTTTCTTTGTTCAGAACCGAATCTGCGCGGGTTGCCTGACAGTATTGGCAGCCTCGCGGGATTTCTGACAGAAACGACGCAGGGAGATGCTTGAGCGGATTTCGATCTCGAAGCTGCTCTTCGCAAACGACCTGTTGATTTATTTTGGCCCTCTATTGGATTGAGGAGTTACCGTGGCAAAACTGTTGACCTTCGACGACGAAGCGCGGAAAAGCCTTCTCGAAGGCGTTTCCAAGCTTTCCCGAGCCGTTAAAAGCACGCTCGGACCACGCGGTCGGAACGCTGTCCTGGACAAAGGCTGGGGTGCCCCGAAAGTCACCAAGGACGGAGTGACCGTTGCTGAGGACATCGAACTGGAAGACCCATACGAAAATATGGGTGCTCAGCTCGTTAAGGAAGTCGCTTCAAAGACAAACGACGTCGCTGGTGACGGCACAACCACCGCCACCATTCTGGCAGAAGGCATCTACCGCGAAGGTCTGAAGTATATCGCTTCAGGACACGCTCCGATGGCTCTGCAGCGAGGAATTCTGAAAGCCGTCGACGCCATCGTTGAGCAGCTCAAGCAGCAGTCAACACCGGTCGACGCTGGCGATAAGAAGCAGGTCAAGACGGTTGCCACGATTGCTGGCAACAACGATCCGGAAATCGGAGACGTTCTGGCTGACGCCTTCAAGAAGGTCGGAGCCGACGGAGTCATCACGGTCGACGAAGGTCGCCAGATGACAACCGAAGTCACCCTCGTCGAGGGGATGCAGTTCGAGCGAGGTTACCTCTCTCCGCACTTCGTCACGAACGAAGATGCCCAGAAGGTCGAACTCGACAACTGCCACATCCTGATCTTCGAAGAAAAGATTTCGAACGTTAAGGATCTGGTCCCGCTGCTGGAGAAAGTCTCCAAAGCCGGAGCACCGCTGCTGATCATCGCCGAAGACGTCGAAGGGGAAGCCCTGGCAACTCTGGTTGTCAACAAGCTCCGCGGCATCCTCAAGGTCTGTGCGGTCAAAGCTCCAGGCTACGGCGATCGCCGCAAGGCCATGCTGGAAGACCTCGCGGTCCTCACCGGCGGCAAGGCGATTTTCAAAGACCTCGGCATCAAACTTGAAGGCGTCGAACTTGCTGATCTCGGCAAGGCAAAGAAGATCATCGTCGACGCCGAGAACACAACTGTCGTTAAGGGCGCTGGCTCGAAAGACGCCATCAACGGTCGTTGCGACCAGATTCGCGCCGAAATCGAAGTCACGGACAGCGAATACGACACTGAGAAACTTCAGGAACGACTGGCGAAACTCGCCGGCGGCGTTGCTGAAATCAAAGTCGGTGCCGCAACCGAGACTGAAATGAAGGAACGCAAAGACCTCTTTGACGACGCTCTTGCTGCAACGCGAGCTGCTGTCGAAGAAGGCGTAGTTCCCGGCGGTGGTGTCGCTCTGGTTCGCTGTGCTTCAGCTCTGGACAAAGTCGACGCGAAGGGTGACGAAAAATACGGCGTTGAGATCATCAGGAACGTCCTCAGCCTGCCGATTCGAACCATCGCTGAAAATGCCGGCATCGACGGAGCCGTGGTCGCTAACCGGGTCTCAAAATCGAAAGATAAGACTCACGGCTACGACGCGCTGAACAATCAGTATGGCGACATGATCAAGTTCGGCGTCGTTGATCCGACCAAAGTGGTTCGATCAGCCTTGCAGAACGCAGCCAGTGTGGCAGGTCTTCTGCTGACCACTGAATGTATCATTGTCGAAGAACCCGCCGAAGAAGAAGACGATCACCACGACCACCACCATGACGACATGGGCATGGGCGGAATGGGCGGCGGAATGCCAGGAATGGGTGGCATGGGAGGAATGGGCGGCATGCCCGGCATGATGTAATTCATGTTTCCTGACGATGACCATCGATTCACGTTTTCAAAACATTAAATCACACGGCTCTTTGCCGATGCAACGAGCTGCTTGACCACAAAGGGAGTTATAGAATTATGGCACTGAATCCTCTCGACGATCGCGTTGTTGTGAAGCCACTGGACGCTGAAGAAACCACTGCTGGTGGAATCGTTCTTCCGGACGCCGCTCGCGAAAAGCCACAGCGGGGAACAGTCACAGCCGTTGGCCCAGGGCGTCTGCTGGAAAGCGGCGAACGATGTGCGGTCAGCGTCAAAGTTGGCGACGAAGTTCTGTTCGGCAAATACGGCGGGACTGAAATCGAAGTCGATGGTGTTGAAGTCAAGATTCTTCGCGAGAGCGACATCCTGGCGAAGCTCGGTTAATCGCTGCGTCGAGAGTGTCCAATGCTCTCCCGCTCAATTTTGACTTTTCACTTAATCCAATCTCTCCATTGAGGAGTTTATCGTGCCCAAGCAATTACTGTTTGACGATCGGGCTCGGCTGAAGATGCAGAAGGGCGTTCAAACGCTCGCTGACGTCGTTGCCGTGACCATGGGGCCAACCGGTCGCAACGTCATCATCGACAAAAGTTTCGGCAACCCACAGGTCACCAAGGACGGCGTGACAGTGAGTAAGGAAGTCGAACTGACCGACCCGTACGAACACATGGGTGCCAAGCTGGTCAACGAAGTTGCTTCCAAAACCAGCGACATCGCAGGTGACGGTACCACTACCGCGACCGTACTGGCTCGTTCGATCTACAACGAAGGTCTGCGAGGTATCACGCTGGGTGCCAACCCGATGATCGTTCGACGCGGTATCGAGAAGGCCGTTGACGCCGCTCTCGAATATCTGCGCGGGATGGCCAAACCAGTCACCGACAAAGAAGAAATCAAGCAGGTCGGTGCGATTTCTGCCAACAACGATAACGAAGTGGGGCAGCTCATCGCTGACGCCATGGAAAGTGTCGGGCGTGACGGAGTCATCACTGTCGAAGAAGGCAAAACCAGCCAGACTGAACTGACTCTCGCTGAGGGCATGCAGTTCGACAAAGGCTACATTTCGCCTTACTTCATCACCGATTCCGGCAGCATGACCGCTGTTCTTGAGAACGCTCTGATTCTTCTGCATGAAAAGAAGATTTCGAATCTTCAGCAACTCGTGCCGATTCTTGAGCAGGTGGCTCAGACTGGTCGTCCTTTGCTGATCATTGCTGAAGACGTTGATGGCGAAGCTCTGACAGCTCTGGTTGTCAACAAACTTCGCGGCGTACTCCCTGTCTGTGCCGTCAAAGCTCCAGGCTTTGGCGATCGCCGTAAGGCAATGCTGCACGACATGGCGATCGTGACTGGCGGAACGCTGATCTCTGAAGACCTCGGCATCCAGCTGGAAAGTGTTCAGGTCGCTCAGCTTGGCTCAGCCGCCAAAATCGAAGTGGGTAAAGATTCCTGCACGATCATCGACGGTGCTGGTGAGCAGGAAGAAATCGATAAGCGAGTCCAGCAGATTCGCAACCACATCGAAGCGACCGACAGCGATTACGATCGTGAGAAGTTCCAGGAGCGACTCGCGAAGATCACGGGCGGAGTCGCCATCATTTCTGTCGGTGCAGCCACCGAAGCGGAAATGAAGCAGACCAAAGCCCGCATGGAAGACGCGCTGCACGCAACGCGAGCTTCTGTCGAAGAAGGCATTCTGCCTGGCGGTGGTGTCGCTCTGCTTCGAGCGATCGAAGCTGTCAACGGTGTCAAAGCCAAAGACGATGAGTTGATCGGCGTCCAGATTGTCGCACGAGCCCTCGAAGGCCCGATTCGACAGATCGCCACTAACTGCGGTGAAGACGGCTCTGTCATCGCTGACGAAGTCAAGCAGCAGAAAACTAACGTCGGCTACAACGCCAACACGGGCGAGTACGTTGACATGTTCAAAGCAGGAATCATCGACCCGGCCAAGGTCGTGACGAGTGCTCTGAAAAATGCAGCGTCGATCGCTGCTCTGATGCTGACTACTTCAGTCTGTGTTACACGAACAGACGAACTTGACGGCAAGGGCAAAAAAGCCAAAGTCGAAGGTTCAGTTCGCTAGTCGAATGCAGCATTTGCTGAGCTGTTGAGGCTCAACGTTTGATTCTTCCAACCGGCCGTTGACCCGCCACGCGAGTCGGCGGCCGGTTGTTTTCCAGAAGGTCACGCTTCTCAAGCTGGCTGTCGAGATTACTTCTGCACAAGGCTCTGTCGCTCGAGACAGGAAACCATGATGGCGACCAAACGCGACTATTACGAAGTGCTGGGAGTCTCTCGCGACGCAGGTGGCGATGAGATCAAAAAAGCCTACAAGAAACTGGCATTGAAGTATCACCCCGACCGAAATCAGGGTGACGAAGAGGCCGTTGACAAATTCAAGGAAGCGGCTGAGGCTTACGAAGTTCTTGGGAACGACGAAAAGCGAGCTCGCTATAACCGGTTCGGACACCAGGGCGTTCAAGGTGCTGCCGGTCGAGGTGGCGGCGGCTTTAACGACATCAACGATATCTTTGACGTCTTCGGCGACCTGTTCGATGGCTTCGGGATGGGCGGTGGTCGACGGCGCGGCGGTGGCCGGCGTCCAACGCAGGGAGACAGCCTCAAGACACGTCTGGAGATTGACCTTCTCGAAGCCGCAAAAGGCTGCGAAAAGACGGTCGAGATCCGGCGTCGGGAAACCTGTAACACCTGCGATGGCTCTGGTGCAAAGCCCGGAAGCTCAGCCGACTCCTGCGATTACTGCGGTGGTCATGGTCAGGTCGTTCAGTCTCAGGGATTTTTTCGAGTCCAGACGACCTGCCCTGCCTGCAAAGGTGAAGGCAAGATCATCCGGGATAAATGCTCGGATTGCAGCGGAGCCGGCAAAGTTGCCGAGTCTGTCAAGCTGGACGTCAAAGTTCCCGCTGGCGTTGATACCGGTATGACCTTGCGGCTGTCTGATGAGGGCGAAGCCGGTTCTCTTGGTGGACCGCGCGGCGACCTCTACGTCGAGATCAGCGTTCGCGAACATTCGCTGTTTCATCGAGACGGGCCGGATTTGATCTGCGAAGTTCCCATTTCGTACACCCAGGCCGTTCTCGGTGCAGAAATTGAAATCCCCTGCCTCGAAGGCAAGACACAACACTACATCTACCCAGGCACGCAACCCGGCGAAGTCATTCGTATCCGAGGTGGCGGGATGCCGGACCCTCGTGGAGGTCGCGCCGGCGACCTGCAACTGCACGTAATTCTGGAAGTCCCGAAAAAGATCGACGCTGCGCAGGAAGCACTGCTTCGTGACCTTGCTGAGCTGGAGCACGCTGCAGTCAGCCCGCATCGCTCATCCTTCTTCGACAAACTTAAAGAATGGTTCGTCCCTGCCGACGAACCCGAATAACGAACGACCTGTTAACAATAATGCCTGCGTGGACGCAGACTTCAACTGATGACTCCGTCAGGCTGAGCCTGACCTACTTTTTGGAGGGAATTCGATGAGCAACGATGCCAATTCCGTCGAAGCCTCGAACGCGGAAAAGAACAACTCAGAAGCCGAACTCGACGTCACTGCTGAAGCCATGGCCGAAGCCACCGAGGCAATTGCCGGCTCTGAATCCGACGACTCCGTGCAGCAGGATTCGGCAGCCGACAGCAATTCAGCGGGGTCAGAGCTGGAAGCCGTTCAGGTCGAACGGGATCAATACATTGATAAGTTTCATCGATCCGTCGCTGAACTCGAAAACTTCCGCCGTCGTGCCCAGCGTGAAGCCGAGCTTTCCGCACGCTACTCCAGTCTGCCGCTGATTCGGGATCTGCTTCCGGCTCTCGACAATGTCGCTCGAACAATCCAGGCCGCAGAGCAAACCGGCAAGATTGACGATCTGATCCAGGGTCTGCAGATGATCGTCGCTCAGGTCGACCAGGTCTTTGGTAACCACTCAGCCAAGCCAATCTCCGCTGTCGGAGAAACATTCGACCCCAACCTGCACGAAGCGTTGCAGCAGGTACCGACGAACGAGCATCCACCGATGACCGTCATCCAGGAACTCGAACGCGGTTACATCATGCACGACCGGGTCATCCGCCCGACGAAAGTTATCGTTGCATGTGCTCCACCTGAAGCCACCGAAAACACAACTGAGACTGAATCCGCATAGCCAGTGGCACACACACTGCGCGATCAACCTCGTCCTTGCCAACCAAATCCTCGTTCGCGTACCGGAATACAACGATGCCGACTTACGATTACAAGTGCGCCAATTGCGAACATCAGTGGGAAGAGTTTCAGTCGATCACGGCCAAACCGCTGCGAAAATGTCCCGAGTGCGGCAAGCTCAAAGCGAAACGCATGATCGGCCCCGGTGCCGGTATCATCTTCAAAGGCTCCGGCTTCTACGAAACCGACTACCGCAGCTCGTCCTACAACAAGGGTGCCGCTGCTGACAAGAAGGCGAGTGAATCGTCGAGCAAGTCCGATTCAGGAAGCAAGTCGAGTGACAATTCGTCGAAGTCCGACAGCGGCTCCAGCAGCAAGAAATCGTCCGACTGACCTGGCGAACGCTGTCGCAGAAATCTGCTGGCATGTGACGAATTAGTCAGCCTTCAGGTACTCGACTTTCAAATCGCGAGGCAGCGGCGTCACGTAATTGGCCGCTGCCCATGCATCCCACGCGGCAGCCATCTGATTCACTCGTTTCGGATGCTTCTGAGAGAGATCGTGCATCTCAATCCGGTCGACGTTGAAGTCGTACAGCTCCCAGGGCTCATCGTCCAGCGCGACCAGCTTCCACCGACCGTGTCGAACAGCTCGATTTCCCTGATGCTCGAAAAACAGCATTCGCTCTTCGCCGCCGTTGTTAATCTGCTCGATCAAGTTCTCGCCCGGCAGCGGGAGCTTGCCTTCGTGCTTCGCACCGGCCACTGAAACTGCGGTCGGCATCAGGTCGATAATGTGAGCCGGCGAATGATTGATCGAGCCCGCCGGCACCTTTAGTCCAACCGGCCAGTGCACAATCCCCGGCGAAGCAATACCGCCTTCGTGGTTAAAGTGCTTGTAGAGCCGCCACGGAGTATTTGAGGAATTCGCCCATCCCGAACCGACGCTGTGAAATGTTCCCGGCCCACCCATCTCGTCGAGCATCCCGCCTTTGTGCAGAATGTTCTGGTTGCTTGACACAATGTCGAAGCCGAACGGATCCCACTCAAAACACGCGCCATTGTCAGACGTGAAGACGATCAGCGTGTTCTCGAACTCGCCGACAGATTTCAGATCCTTGATGACTCGTCCAAGTTGCTGATCAAGCCGATCAACCATCGCCGCGTAAATCGCCATTCGCCTCGCGAGATCGAGTCGGCGATCTTCAGGAAGAGTTTCCCACGCCGGGTTCACTCCGATCTTTGTCTCGCCATAGTTGCGCCAGTGAGAGCGCCTGCTCAACTGCGTGTCTTCCGGAACGACTCCCAGCTCTTTCATTCGTGCCAGCCGCTCTGCTCGCAACTTGTCCCAGCCGCCGTGGTACCGATTTTTGTATTTCGCGATCTCCTCCTGCGGCGCGTGCAGCGGAAAATGCGGAGCGTTATACGCCAGATACAGAAACCACGGCTTGTCGGGGGTTCGACGAGCCAGCTTCAGAAAATCAAGAGCGTGATCGGTCACGGCATCCGTCGCGTAAAACTCTCCGTCTGCGTACCGGCGAGCCGTTCGTCCGTCCGGTGTTCGCACAAGATGATCCTGATCGAAGAACCGCTTCGCGCTGACGAGCGTCCCGTAGAATTCTTCAAACCCGTGTCGCGTTGGGTCAGGCGTACCAAGATGCCATTTCCCCGACATGAATGATCGGTACCCTGCCCCGCCCAACACCTGAGCAATTGTCAAAGCGTCGCTTGAAACTACGCCTCGATAACCCGGCTGCCCGAGATCGTTCGTGGTCATGTGCCCCAACCCGACTCGATGAGGATACTGGCCGGTCAGAATCGCCGCTCGCGATGGACAGCAACGGCCCGTGTTATAGAACTGGGTCAGACGAACTCCGCCAGCGGCCAGCGAGTCAAGCACCGGCGTCCTGATTTCGCCGCCGTAACACCCCAGATCGCTGAAGCCGAGATCGTCCGCAACGACATAAAGAATGTTCGGCTGGTCGGCAGCTCGACTGAACGACACCGACAACAGCGCGACTGCTCCAATAAATAAGCGGACGTAATTCATGATCACCGATCGTCAGATTGAGTGTTTAAGGAATGCGTCCGAAATAATTTTCCAATTTCGAACAGTAGGCTGGAACAAACTCCTACCGACCAGTTTGCTTCAGATTTTCCGCACGGTCGACTGGAATCGGTTCTGCAAATGTCGCCTCGTTCCACGCGGCCAGCAACTGCCGTCCGTACCCCACAATCGCCGACGGCGACATGTTTTTGCCAGGCGAGGCGTACGGAAATTCAAGCGTGGTGGCCATGATGGTATTATCTCCGCGTGAGAAGTAATCGGAGAAGTGGCCGGGCGTTCGTTCGCTCTTGAGCAGGACCAGGCAGCCTCGCGGGGCAGTTTCCGGGAACTCGGCTTTGATCAGAGCGCCGAGTTGAGTGACGTTTCGAAGGTTGCTGGCGGGGACATCCTTCGGGCCAACGAAGTAGATAACCTGGTGGTAGTCCATCCACAGCGTGGGACAGTGAAAATCAACAGCAATGCGAATGCCCTTGCTGTCTCGCAGTTTCATGATGGCGGCGATTTCGGGGTACAGCGGCCCGGCGACGTCTTTCGGATTATCTAACGGTGACGGTTCGATGTAGTCGCGATTGTGGTCGTGCGGGTTGCGGTTCTTCCCCTGATCGCCATCGTGGACTCCGTCTTTGTCGACGATCGGAACGCAGTAGAGCACGTATCGCTCGCGGAAAGACCGACCGGCTTCGGTGTCAGACATGGCGGCGCGAAGAAAACCTTCCAGCAGATAACTGGCCATCGACTCGCAGGCGTGATGCCGGGCAGTGGTCATTACCGGGATGCGGTCGCCACCGGGTTCACCGATTTGAAGCAGTTCGACCGCGCGCCCACCGGTAGTCATTGCCAGCTCGGTAACGACCAGGTGCTCGTTGTTCTCATGCTCGTCCAGCAGATGATCGAGATTCTTCTGCATGTACGGAATCGTGACGGACAAACGGAGTGGCTTACCGGCGTCGAACGCGCATTCGAAGGCAGCACCGTCAACTGAATCCGCGCCAAGCCAATCCCAGGTTTCTCCGCCATCGCTGCTGACCGCCGGCCCCTGCATGCCGATGCACTTCATGGTCCGTTTGTCCGGCAGCTCAAATCGCAGCTTTCGGCTCTCATTCGTCTGGCACTCGAACGACCAGTAGAACCAATCGCGCCCGCCTCGCAGGTCAGGCTTCAGAGTGACGACGTCCCCTTCGATCTTTTCGACGATGACGTTACCACCAGGGAAGTCGGCTCTGATAGAAACTGCTGCGGCGCTTGACCTTTGTTGATTCAGCAGCCACTTGTAGAGGTCCGGGTTGTTGTACGTTTCGGTCCAGGCGTCGTGCTTCGCTTCGGGATAGACCGTAAATTTTACGTTACCACCGGCCGCCCGCAGTGCGTCGACCATACGTTGGGACTCGACGAGGGGAATGACCGGATCCTTCGCACCATGAAAGCACCAGGTCGGCACATCTTTTAGTTTTCCCGCATACGGGGCCGGGCCGCCGCCGCAGATCGGGACCAGTGCCGCGAATCGCCCCGCGTTCTGAATCGCCAGTCGCCACGCGCCGTAGCCGCCTCGACTCAAACCAGTCAGATAGACTCTCGACCGATCAACCGGCAGGTCTGCCTCGAGTTCGTCCAGCAGCCGGATCAACTGCTGATCGTCCCAGAACTGCGTCTCGCTTGGGTTTTGCGGTGACACGACAATAAACGGAAACGATTTCCCCTCGCCAATCAACTTCGGCAGCCCGTTCTTCTTCACCTTCTCGATGTCGCTGCCCCCCTCCCCACCGCCATGCAAAAAGAGGACCAGAGGGACATCCTGCTTCGACGCTTCTTCTGGAACATACAGAAGATATTGAAGGGGTGCTCGCTCAGCATTCTTCTGAGTTCTGACGATCTGTCCCTGACCGAAAGTCTGACTTTCAATCAGAAGCGTCAGAAGCACGAGACAGACAAGCAGCCCGGACCGGGCAACCGACGGCAATCTCAACATGGCAACACTCACAAAGGTGACGTGTGAACTGAACCTGTAAGAGTCCACCGTCCGACAAGCGAAGCCAGCGCCGCAGTCATCGTCTAAAAAGATCTGACGAAGGTTGCTTCCTTACGGCTTACCGTTTGGGAAGTGCGATGTGCGAAGCTGCCAGGCGTTCTCAGTCAGGTGGTCCCAACCGAGAGCTTCGTAGATCTTGCGGCGCTTTTCGAGGTACCAGTAGTTGGGAGCCGCTCCGCTGCTGTACTTGTTAAGCCACTTGAGTGACTCGCCGAAGTGCTGCTTGCGGGCTTCCCGCCGAATATGCAGCAGGAAGTAGTCGCTGCCGGTCGGGTCGACCCACTTACTGAGAGCCTTGTAAGCGCCTTCAAATGCCTGGTCGTGAGCCTTCTGATCTTTAATCGGGTGCTTCGCTAGAACTTCCGGCAACTCCATGTAACCGAGGGCTCGACCTTTGCGGTACAGAGTGTCGATCAGCAGTGCCTTTTTCTTTTCAGCCATCTTCCGACCGCTGGCCGCCTCTTTGTCATCAGCCGCAGAACGTCCGACGAGAGCCATTGCGATCGCCGTCTCGTCGAGTTGTGCCAGCACGGCGTCTGCCGCTTCGACAACTTCGCCGAGCCGCTCCTTCCGTGATTTCTCGTCGTCGAGTTTCCGAAGCTTTGCGACAAGGACGGTGAGATCGTTCTCGTCTTTTTTCAATGCGTCTTCGATCAGTCGATCAAACACTTCTCGATCCGAAGCCAACGACAACGAGTTCAGAAACTCCAGCCTCGCTTCACGCAACTTTCGATTCAGTTTCTCTCGGGAATTCTTTGCGGCATCGCCGGTCAACGGTTCGTCAAAACTTTCGACAGAAGACTTACCTGCGTCGCCGCCGGAAGAAGTCGACACGGCATGGGCCGTCGAAACAACGACGCTCACCGGGAAGCCACCGGGCAACTGCCCTGCCCCGTCATGGGTTCCTTCTTCACCGTAAGTGATCGTTCCAAGCAGGATGTCCCCCGCCAGCGTTCCGCCAGGAGCTGACGAAACATTAGAAACAAACAATCGTTGTTTCTGTCCGGGGGCGAGCCACTTGCTGCGGAACTTCGCTCCGTCCTGCATGACATCGATTAGAGTCGAGTAAACAGAAAGCGAAACCGGCGAACCGAGTGACCGATCCAGCGACATCGTGGCTGACTTGAGTTCTTCCAGCTTCGACCGGTCGTCATGCCGCAGCCAGAGTTTCAGTGTGTAGCTGCCCTTGCCGAGTGCCACGGCACCCGGCCAGATATCGTCAGTGGCCACCCGGCGACCGTTGTTTTCGAAGATCGCCCAGACATGCCCACCGTATTCTGAGTCGTAAAGCAAATCCCCGGTTTTCGGGAATCGCGGAGTCATCGAACCGTCGGACTTCTGTTCGATCGGATACGAAAGTTCGAGCAGGTGGAAGCGTCGATCTTCGTCAAACCCGTCGCGATCTTCCGCCAGTTGAGTGATCTTTGCAGACGTCGGTTTCACGATTCGCCGATACGAAGTCAGCTTCGCCGACGGAGCAAGCTTTTCGTACTGCAGCGGCGTTGAAACTTCGACCTGCACCGCTTCATCACCGGGTTGAAGCCGGACTTCACGCTGGTCGGGAGTGATCCCGTGAAAGGTCAACTCGTAGTGCAGATTGCAATCACCCAGGCTGCTCCAGTATTGAGCAAAGGCCAGCTCCATCGTGCGTCCAGGTTGAACGGGGAAACTCACAACCTTCGGAACTTCCGGTTCGAGAATCACGACGTTGTTCTTTTCTCCGTCGCGGTTCGTTAGTCCGGGAATGGCCTGCAGAGCATGGACCATGAACATGCGGGAACGGCCACCGTTTTCGTGAGGTTCCATCTGGAATCGCAGATCGACCCAGGTAGCTCCGTCCGGAACGGCAATGAATCGACGTTCGATCCGACCTGGCGACATATCTTCAAGGTGCTCTTCCATCCAGCCACCGGCCAGGTGAGGGATGTCTTCGTCTTCAAGTTCATCTTTCAATTCGTCATCCCATTCCTGGATGGCTGGGACAGTTCGAAGCACCGTCACCGGCAAACGAAACAGCGGTCCGCGTTCTGGATGATCCGGATCAATGCCTTGAACTTCCGCGTAATGGGCACCGGGTTCCAGACCGGAAGGGTCGACGAAAACAGAAATCATGTCGCCTTCTGAAGAGAGCGTCGATTCCGGACCAACCTGAACCCAGTCTTCCGTGCTGCGCAGTTCGAGTCGAATTCGAAAGTCGACTTTTTCCTGACTCGTCGCGTCGGGATGAAACAGCGGTTTGACGGTCACTCGGTATTCCTGAGGCGATGCCCAGCCTTCCGCGTCGTGAAGATCGCGTATGTAAACTCCGCGATTGCCGTCTGAAAGTGTTGCTTCGAGCCGGTACAGCTCGGCGTTTCGACCAGCGTCCCGCTTCAAGGCTTCGTACGCGGCTGGCGTTTGAATCAGCCCCGCTCCCTGAGCCCACGGTGACGCATCGTCGATCCACTTTGCGGTGTTCTCGAACGCTCGCCGGACGCTTTCCTGGTTGTAGCTGATTTTTTCTGCCTTCAGCGAAGACAGAACGAGCGCGAAGTTGCCGCAGCAGTTTGGCGACGCCATCGACGTCCCGTTCATCTGCATACTTTTTTCAAGAGTCCATTGCGGAACGGGCGCGAACGCGCCGCCCGGAGCAAACAGGTTCACGCCGATGTCACCATCGAAGGTCGGGCCGCGGGAACTCCAGGTGTAAGGTCGGTCAGAAAAGGTTTCGCGGAGAGCATACTGAGCTTCCATCATCTTCGGAGAAACGTGGGCGCCGATTCCGATCAGCGAGGACGATGTTCCCCCCGGAGCACCGACCGTCGACAAAGCCGGTCCTGAATTGCCGGCACTCGCACAGAAGATGACTCCGTGCTTTGTGACCAGCTCGTCGAAATACCGAATGATGAGCCCTTCGTTGGGAGCCTTGGTCGGCTCGCCGAAGCTCATGTTGACGAGGTCGCATTTGTTTTCGAGAACCGTCTTCGTGGCGCGGATCAGTGCCTGTCCGGTCTCCATGCCGTCGATGTAGGTGTCGCCGATTTTGCAGGAAACAATCTGTGCCCCTGGAGCAACGCCGTTCCATTCCGGTTGATCGGGATAGTAGCCCGCGACAATGCCGGCAACGTGAGTTCCATGCGGATGCGCATCCGCGACGATCGACAGCACCTTGCCGCCTTCGTAAATGTTGACGCCAAAGTTGAGCAGTGACACTTCGTCAAACTGAGCGTACTCGCGAGCAACGCGGTAGTTCGTCATCGCCTTTTCGTCGGCCAGGTCGCCGTCTTCATCCGTGTCGACGACCGCTCGAAAGTGCTCGCCATCGTGGAAAACGACACAGTCATAAATCGGCCCTGGGTCGGTGTAGCTTCTGCCGGCAGCGAGCAACGCTTCGAGCCGCTTTTCGAGTTCGGCCTTATCGACTTTCGATTCGTCCTTGCTGAAGTTTTCGATCTGGCTGTGCAGCTCGTTCTCAAGCTTGCGCTGCTTCTGGTTGAATTCTTTGTGGCGGTGTTCTTTGACGCGGTCGACCAGCTCGTGCGGGTAAAGTTCGTAGCCGGCTTTCATGCCGACGCGAACTTTGCCGTCGGACAGTTTCCAGTTTGGATCGAGCTTCAGCACGCGACCACTGAGGCCAGTCACCTGACTGTTTTCAGGAGTCACGACTTTAGACATGTCGACGTCACCCGAGCCAGTTGCGTCGACGATGTCGATGACCTTGGGACGACCGTCTGGAGTTGTCTGCAAACCAACGACGCCCGGATCAACCCCCGTGTCGAAAATCGCCACGACGACGCCTCGCCCATCGAACTCGGGATGCTGCTCGACGAAATCCAGAGCACCGGTTTCCTGACGGGGCATCAGCCCATAGATCATTTCGGCAGCTTTGCGGTCGTTGTCCGCCGCGGCCTGAGGTTCGGCCGCGATCGATGAGCCAAGAATCCCAAACATCAGAGTGCTGATCGAAAGCAACAGCCAGTACGCCACCGCAGTACGTTCCCGCATGATCCGTCTCTCCAGATTTCGATGCTCGAGGCATCGCTTCGACAAACAACCACTCACAAGCTGGCCGCAAGCCGGAACAAACCGTCATAAACGTTGCAGTCTAAACTGAATGTCAGACTGAAGAGTCTGCGCAAACTGCAACAACATCCAGATCATAGACCAGAAACGCCCCCACGCTGAACTGACCGGGCAGACACAAAGCGAACGTCTGGCAACAGAATCCGGCTGTTGCAGTTGTAACGATGGCTCCGAAGCGAGAATCTGTTGTCGCGAGCAGGCGTTTCACGTTTCGATCCACTATCTACAGTTGTCTCCGTCGCAACCGTCGTCAGGCAGCGAGGAACCTGAAACGATCGAATTCAATATCCTCCGCGTTCTAATGAACGCAGCGACTCAAACTGATGACCATGGCTCCACAAATCACCAGGGCTTCACCATGAGAACACCCGCAATTCCTCGACGTGGATTCACGCTGATCGAGCTGCTCGTAGTGATTGCGATTATCGCCATTCTGGTTGCCCTGTTGTTGCCGGCCGTTCAGCAGGCTCGTGAAGCCGCACGGCGGGCGCAGTGCAAGAACAATCTGAAGCAGCTGGCCCTTGCCCTGCACAACTACGAAGAAACTCACACGACATTCCCCGCCGGTGTCATCACAGTCGATCCGACGGCGACTGTCGTGATCTGCAGCCTGGGCATTGGATACGGAGCGTCGGATTCGTGGACGGAGGCCCAATCGGGGGCCGGCGTTCACGGGACAAGCTGGATGTTGCAGATCCTGCCGTACGTCGAGATGAACACGCTTTACGAACAGTGGAACTTTGGCCTCAGTCCGTCCGGAAACCGAGCCGTCGGCGAGACCGACATCCCCTTTTTCTACTGCCCGTCCCGTCGCAACGATGCCAGAAGTGACGCCCGCATGTTTCAAGGCTGGAGCAAAGGCGGCACCGACTACGGCGGAAGTCTCGGAGCGTGCAACGGGTTCCACGATTGTGGCACTCACGAGTTCTGGCGAGTCGCCAACGGCAACCGCCCGGAAGCTCCTTGCAAGGGCATGTTCCGAGTGAACTCGGCCACGCGAATTCCTGAGGTTACGGACGGACTGAGCAACACGATTATGATCGGGGAACTCGATCGGCTGGATATTGGGACGGGCAACTTCAGCCAGGACGGCTGGGCCATTGGCGGTTCTCCAACGATCTTTTCAACGTGCAGCAACGCCTGCCGAGGTCCGAACAGCAACTTCTACGAAGAACCCGCCAGCGAACATGTCGGCGGCGTTCACGTCGGACTTGCCGACGGGGCAATTCGTTTCATTGCAGACTCGATCGATAAGAAACTCTTCGCCGCGCTGGGTTCCATGCAGAATGACGAAGTACTCGGCGACTTCTGACGAATGACGACCGGCAACGTCCATTTTTCTATCGACTGGAAGAGGCCGACGATCATGCTGATTGAAAATCGCAGCGTTGGCCGACGAAGCGCAACCTTCGACAATCAGGCGGCCTTGTTGTCCGCAGTCTGCAAGCCTTCGTCAGGCACCTGCCCAACGGCCCACAACGTGTAGTTCCACGGGGCGTTGATCGGGCAGATGCAGGCAGCGAGGTTCCAGAATTTTGAGACGAACCGATTGATTCGACCGACAAGCAGGCTGCGATCACCACCGGGATAGATTCTCGGACCTTGTGCGGCGCCCACTTTGACATTCTTCAGACCGGCAGCTTCGAATGCTGCCCGCAGCGCGTCGCAGTTCATGATCGCCAGGTTGTGACCGGCGTAACCCGGCGGATCGACATGCTTCATCAGGAATCGATTTACGGGGGTCGCGAAGTTGGGCACCGTAATCGCAACTCGACCGCCAGGAAGGCACTGTCGAGCGTGATCTCGAATGACCGGCACCGGGTCGTCGAAATGTTCGATCAACCCGAAAGACATCACCATGTCGAACTTCTGAGGAAGCTCGACGTCGCGAAAGTCTCCGAAATGGATCGTCGCCTGGACACCCTGCCGAGAAAGAAATTCCTGAGCCGATTTCATGCCGACTTCGGAATAATCGATACCGTGCAACTGGTGCTGCGGTCGCACGGTGTGCAGGTGCAGCAGCGCTTCGCCGGGAGCGCATCCGAGTTCCAGGATATCGCCAGCAGGCTTGCCCATTTGATCCATTAGCCCGGCAAGCATCCGGTGGCGTTTTCGTCGGACCAGCGGCTTCAGCCAGTTGAACGCTCCAGACGTTTTCGGAACGTATTTTTTATTCCAGAAGTCTGGATCGGTGAGTTGATTCTCGGCAACGGCAGTCGGCATCGGAGTCCTTTCCGTGGGTATGCCAAACAAAATGCGACCCGGTTCAACCTCACTCCGGGATGTGAACGTTCCAGACGTGAGATTCGAGCGAAGAATAGGATCGAGCCAATTTCGCGACAATATGGGTTGCGAATCCGCAAACTCACCAGATCAGCGGAACCAGAATGACGCAGATCGTCATGAACATCAGGCTCAACGGCAGGCCGAAGCGGACGTAGTCGGAAAATCGATACCCGCCGGGGCCATAGACCATGAGGTTTGTCTGATACCCGAACGGAGTCACAAACGCTGCCGACGCCGCGATCATCACGGCCACAATCATCGGTCTGGGGTCGTCGACTCCCAGTTTCCTGGCGGCTGCCAGAGCGATCGGAAACATTAGCACAGCGGCGGCGTTGTTGGTGATCAGCTCGGTAAACAGCACCGTGACGAAGTAGATGGCGACCAGAACCGCTCGTTCATTGCTGCCAGCCAGGTTGATCAGCGCCTCGGCAATTGTCTCGGCGGCTCCGGTGGTCTCCATCGCTTTGCCAAGCCCGAGCGCCGAACCGATCACCAGCAGAAGCGAAATATCAACGCTACGGCGACCTTCAGAACCTGTGCAGCAGCGAGTCCCCACCATCAGACCGGCAGCCACCAGTGCGGCCGTCATGATGTCCAGCGCGCCGATCGTCACCACAACGACCATCAGCACCATAATTCCAAGTGCCAGCCCCGCCTGACCATGACGAATGGGAGCCGAATTCTCCACACTGCTTACCAGAAAAAAGTCCTGCGAATTCCGCTGCTGCTGCTCGAACGCCATATGCGATTCCAGCAGCAGCGTGTCGCCTGGCTGCAGAACGACGTCGCCCAGCTTGGCGTTTATCCGCTCGCCGCTTCGAGCAATCGCCAGCACGGCTGCGTTGTAGGTCGATCGAAACTGGCCGTCGCGAATTGTCTTGCCGATCAGCGGGCAGCGGTTCGAAACGACAGCTTCGATCAGGCATCGTTGAGTCGCCGGAACGTCGACCTTCGCGACCTGCCCGTCCGACGGAACCAGGCCCCGGATTTTCTTCAGATCGACCACGGATTCGATGATCCCGACAAAGACCAGCCGGTCTCCCGCCTGAAGTTTCTCCGTCGGAGCGACGGCGGGAATCACATCACTACCCCGCGCGATCTCCGCCAGGAACAGCCCCGGCAAATGCCGCAACCCGGCTTTTTCGACACTCTGACCGACCAATGGGCCACTCGGCTGAACCGTCATCTCGACCGTGTACTGTCGCGGGTCATCACTAAGACTGATCACCGGCCGCCGATCCGGCAGAAGAATTCGGCTGAACAGCAGAACGTAGATCATCCCTGCGATGGCACACGGAATTCCCACCCAGCCCAGCTCGAACATGCCGAGCGGTTTCAAGCCCGTGCGAGCGATCTCCCCGTTGATAATCAGGTTGGTACTGGTGCCTATCAGCGTGCACAGGCCGCCAAACGTTGCCGCATAGCTGAGCGGCAGAAACAACCGCGACTGACTCAGACCTGTCTTGCGGCAAAGATCATCCACAACCGGCAGAAACATCGCGACGATCGGCGTGTTGTTCAGGAAGGCACTCAGCGCCGCAACCGGCGGCAACAATCGAAGCTGAGCCTGCATCTCTGACCTGGGCCGGCCCAGCAAACGCTGAGTAAGAAGCAGCATCGCTCCGGTTTGAGTCAGCCCCGTAACAATGACAAATAAAACGCCGACCGTAACCAGAGCGGTCGAGCCAAAATTCGCGATGGCCTCTTCAGGAGCCGGCAGCAGCGCCGAACCGCTCAGTCTGCCAACAACGATCAACAGAGTCAGGCTGCCCAGAGCCAGCAGATCCGGCGGACCCCAGTTCCGCGCAAGGCCGACAATGAGTAGAAAGACAACTCCAACCGTAAACCAGGCTTCCCAGGGCATCGAGCAGTCTTTTCTGTCAGGACAGGAGCGTTCCGCAGCTCCGCTTTCATTCCGGGCTAACGCTTTTGTGACGCATGATATCGTCACCGGCGTCCGCCTTAAACGGCACCGGCAACGCAACAGACATCCGGATTCAGTTCGCAGTTCGTTCCGACTGACAAATCCGTCCAGAGTCCACAAACACTCTCATCGGCACCTCAAACTTCCAGCGACCGCGACGTTGCTGCACGAACCTTCCTATACTCCTTCGGTTATCGCACCGCCGAATGTTGAGTCACGGCTGGTCGCCATCGCCCTGTCCCGCGTGCTCCGAATTCGATGCTCGACTTCTTCAATCCAATCGTCCATCAATGGTTCTCGGAAGAGCTGGGCGAGCCGACTCGTGCGCAGCTCGAAGCCTGGCCGGCTATCAAACGCGGTGACCACACGCTTCTTCTGGCGCCGACAGGGTCCGGTAAAACGCTGGCTGCCTTTCTGGTCACAATCAACCGGCTGATGTTTGAACGCGTGTGTGCTGATCGAAATTTCCAGGTCAGTTTCGAAGCCGATTCCACCGGCGAAAACCGAGGCGTGTCGGTGCTCTACATTTCTCCACTCAAAGCACTGGGCGTTGACGTCGAACGAAATCTTCAGCGGCCTTTACAAGGCGTCCAGCAAGCCGCTGAGGCCGCCAGCATCCCTTACCAGTTACCAACGGTCGCCATCCGCAGTGGTGATACCGATCCCGCCGACCGCCGCCGGATTGCGAAAACGCCGCCCGACATTCTGATCACGACTCCCGAATCGCTCTATCTGATCCTGACATCAAAAGCGCGAGAGATTCTTCGCAACGTCGACACGGTGATCATCGACGAAATTCACTCGGTGGTCGCGTCGAAGCGAGGTTCGCACCTCTTCGTCACTCTGGAGCGGCTCGAAGAATTGCGACGCCGAACAGCCCCCAACCGTCCGGCCGCGCAGCGAATTGGTTTGTCCGCGACACAACGCCCTCTTCACGAAATTGCCAGACTGCTCGGCGGCGCCGACTTTGAACCGGCAATCAACGATTCGGAAAATCCCTCGGCCATCCAACCGCGAAACGTCACGATTGTCGAAGCGGGCAGAAAACGGCAGCTCGACATCACCATCGAAGTCCCGGTCGAAGACATGTCGCGACTGGCCGAGGCTCAACCGAAAAAGCAGACAGGCCGGGCTCTCCAGCGGGATCCACAGCCAGGCATCGCTTCCATCTGGCCCGCGATTCACCCGCGACTGGTCGAGCTGATCCGGTCGTACCGCTCGACGATGATCTTTGTCAACAGCCGCCGTCTTGCCGAACGACTTGCCGGATCGATCAACGACGAAGCTGGCGAAGAAATCGCGCTCGCGCATCACGGTTCGCTGGCCAGGGATGCTCGGTTCGATATCGAATCTCGACTCAAACAGGGTCAGTTGCCGGCGATCGTGGCGACGTCGTCCCTGGAACTCGGCATCGACATGGGGGCAGTTGATCTGGTGATTCAAATTGCCGCTCCGCCGTCGATCGCTTCCGGCCTGCAACGGATTGGTCGATCGGGTCATTCCGTCGGAGCCGTTTCGAAAGGCATCATTTTTCCCCGTTACCGAGGTGACCTTCTTGCCTGCGCTGCCGCTTCGGATCGAATGCTCAAGGGAGAAGTCGAAGAGACTTTCTATCCGAGAAATCCTCTCGACGTCCTTGCTCAGCAGATTGTGGCAATCGTTTCCGAAGGGCCGATTTCTGCGGACACGGTGTATCGGCTTGCGCAATGCAGTGCCCCGTTTGCCGATCTGCCGAGGTCGTCATTTGAAGGAGTGCTCGACCTTCTGTCCGGTCGGTATCCGTCCGACGAATTCTACGAACTCCGTCCCCGCATCAATTGGGATCGGATCAGCGGCGAACTTTCCCCGCGTTCCGGCTCGCAGCGCGTCGCGATCCTCAACGCTGGCACGATCCCGGACCGCGGACTGTACGGCGTGTTTCTGCTCGGCAACGAAGGAGAGGCCAACAGCCGGGTCGGAGAACTCGACGAAGAAATGGTCCACGAAATTCATCCCGGCGATGTCTTTCTACTGGGAGCGTCTTCCTGGCGAGTGATCGAAATCACGCAGGACCGAGTGCTCGTCACACCGGCTCCCGGCGAACCCGGTCGTATGCCATTCTGGAGGGGAGAAGGTCCAGGACGACCTCTCGAATTCGGTCAGGCGATCGGTTCGCTGGCTCGCCGACTGCTCGACATGGACCGCGAGGGCGCACTTACTCAACTGATCGAACATCACGGCCTCGCCGACCAGGCCGCCGAGAACCTGCTCAATTACCTGGAAGCTCAGATTGAAGCGACCGGCGAGATCCCCAGCGACCGCACGATCATTATCGAAGCCGGTGTCGACGAAGTCGGCGACTGGCGAATCGTCGTCCTGTCGTCATTCGGCGCACGCATTCACGCGCCGCTGGCATCAGCCATCGTCAGCCGTCTGCGCGAAGCTTCCAACGGACAGGTCGACGTTATGTGGTCGGACGAGGGCATCATCTTCCGCCTTCCCGCCGCCGACGAATTTCCATCCACCGCCCTGCTCTTTCCAGCCGCCGACGAGATCGAAGATATCCTCGTACGGGAACTCAGCACGACCGCCCTGTTCGCCTCGCACTTTCGCGAGAACTCTGCACGAGCGTTACTGCTGCCGCGCCACCGACCCGGCAAACGGACGCCGCTGTGGCTGCAACGTCGAAAATCCGCAGACCTGCTGACTGTCGCGGCCCGGTATCCCGGTTTTCCGATGATGCTGGAAACTTATCGTGAATGTCTGCGCGACGTGTTCGATCTGCCTGGCCTGAAGACTCTTTTGACCGGCGTGCAGGAAAATTCCATCGCCGTGCGGCATGTTCAAACGGAAACTCCGTCGCCTTTTGCCTCCGCCGTCCTGTTCTCCTACACCGGCAATTTCATTTACGACGCCGACGCACCGCTCGCCGAACGTCGAGCGCAGGCTCTGGCCATCGACCATCTGCAACTTCAGGAACTACTCGGCGAGGTCGACTATCGCCAACTCCTTGACCTTGACGTCCTGCGTCACTTGCGTAGCGAGTTACAGCGTGTCGACACCCGGTATCCGGTCCGAAGCGCCGACGGTCTCCACGATTTGCTGCTGCATCTCGGCGACCTTTCCAGAGAAGAGATTGCTCAACGGTGCAAGGCTGACGCCAGCGGCGACGGTCCTGTTCAATGGACCGCCGAACTGCTCAGCCAGCGCCGCATCATCGAAATCAAAATTGCCGACGAACAACGGCTGATCGCTGTCGAGGATGCATCCCGCTACCGCGACGCGTTGAATACAGCCCTGCCAAAGGGAATCGCAAAAGCATTACTCGATCCAGTTGTCTCGCCGCTCGCCGATCTCGTCTCCCGCTTCGCCAGAACTCATGGACCGTTCATTGTTGATGATGTTTGTCACCGATTCGGGATCGATCCAGACTCGGTACTGGCAACGTTGATCGAACTTTCACAGACGGGCCGAGTCATCGTGGGCAACTTTTCCAACGCCCCCGCAGCGACCACAACAGCCGACACAATTTCAGGCAACTCCGTGGCCAGGCAGTGGTGCGACGCGAACGTCCTGCGAACTCTGAAACAACGATCGCTGGCGCGAGTCCGGGAGCAGATCAAACCCGTTTCTGCTGATGCGTGCTCGCGATTCCTGATCGACTGGCACGGCATCGGTCGGCGTCGGAAAGGTACAGAAGCATTGCTCGACGTCGTCGAGCAGCTTCAGGGCCTGCCGCTCCCGGCGTCGTGCCTCGAACGCGACATCCTTCCGGCACGGCTCCCCGAATATCGACCGGGCGAGCTGGACGAACTCTGCTCGGCGGGAGAAGTTATCTGGCAGGGCTGCGGAACGCTCGGCAACAACGACGGTCGCATCGCTCTGTTTCTGGCGGACGCCTTCGAGCAATTGCGTCCGTCGCACGACAACGAGACAGAGCACCCTGACGACCAGACAGCCGACCAGATCCGCGAATTTCTCTCCTCATACGGAGCGGTTTTCTTCGGCGCAATCCACGCCAGCATCGGCGGATTCCGGAACGACGTGTTTGACGCCTTGTGGAGACTCGTCTGGAACGGCGAGGTCACCAACGACACACTGGCACCGGTTCGGTCACTTCATCGAACTTCCAGTTCCTCGACCCGTTCGCGAACCGGTCAAACACCGTCCGGCAGAAGATCTTCCTCCCGACGTTCCGGCCGAATGCGATCTCAACGGACAGCACTGCTGCCTGGCACCGAAGGTCGCTGGTCACTCGTCGCGCCGTCAGATGAGTCCCTCTCGACCACCGAACGGAAAATGGAGCAGGTGCGGCAACTGCTCGACCGAATGGGCATCGTCACTCGCGAATCCGTCGCGGCCGAAAACTTTGCCGGCGGCTTCTCAGCCGTGTACCCGATTCTGCGTGCCCTTGAAGACTCCGGGCAAATCCGTCGAGGCTACTTTATTGAGGGACTCGGCGCCGCTCAGTTTGCAGCTCCGGGAGCCGATGAACGACTCAGAAATCTGGCGACATCGGACAATTCGACAAAGTCCGGCACCGTCATGCTGTCGGCGGTCGACCCCGCTAATCCGTTTGGCACCGTCGTCCCCTGGCCCGGTCTGGCTACTGAGAAAGCGACGAAACCGCAACGATCGGCGGGAGCGTTTGTTGTCGTTCAAGGCGGAATCGCCATCGGCTATCTGAACCGCAACTTCGACTCCCTGACGACGTTTCGTCAGACAGCTCAACAATCGCAGTCATCAACGCTTGCCCTGGCCGACGCCATCGCGGAACTGGCCCAAAGTCGCGGCCCGATTATGCTGACCTCAATCGATGGCTTCCCCGCAGCCACATCCGAACTCGCCCCGGACTTTGTCACCGCCGGATTCCAGTCATCCAGCAGCGGCCTTCGTCACCGAGGGATTTAACCGGGCCGTGTCATAAACGCCTCAATTCAACAATCGAGACATTAATCAGGACATTTTGAATCCGGCTGCCGTAACGTCTAACCTCGCCACGAGTTTTCGTTTCCAACCGCTGGCGACTTTTTAATTCTGGCGGAGCCAACTCGGACCAATGCAGCAGCTCACTCGGCTCACCACTTTCCCCTTCCTGCTGACCACTGCGCTGGCCTGTTCCGGCTGCGGCGAGGTGGTCTCAACGGCGCCACGAATCGCAGTCAGCAGGATCAGCCACTGGTCAATGCCGGCAGCAGGCCCACAGATTCCCGCTCCGCGAGGGCTTGCGTTTGATTCAAACGGCGACCTGTTTGTTCTCGACGATGCCGGTCGAATTCTTGTGTTCGATGGTGCCGGCACGGTGAAACGTCACTGGTCCATGCCGGAAAGTGACGTCGGCAACCCGGAAGGAATCTGTCTGTTTCAGGATGGTCGAATCGGCATCGCGGACACTCATTATCACCGCGTCGTTTTCTTCGATCGCGACGGAAACGTTCTGACGATGCACGGCGAACT
Source organism: uncultured Planctomycetaceae bacterium (assembly GCA_963976765.1). GTDB lineage: Bacteria > Planctomycetota > Planctomycetia > Planctomycetales > Planctomycetaceae > JABMPE01. Next base: position 40,956 of record CAXBME010000023.1, on the reverse strand, counting down.
GGGCGAGCAACCGGGGCAGTTCGTTTACCTTTCGGCGATCACTCAGGATTCTCTCGGCAACTACTACGTCTGCGAATACGGCGGCAACGATCGCGTGCAGAAGTTCGACGTCGACGGCAACTTCGTGGTCGCCTTTGGTGGTTTCGGGACCGACGATGGCCAGTTTCAACGGCCCATGGGGATCGTCTGGCATGACAGCCTGCTGTACGTTGCCGATGCCATCAACAATCGCATTCAGATGTTTCGGGACGATGGCCAGTTTGTCAGGGTGCTGGGTCCAGAAGCCGACCGACCTCGACTTCACTATCCTTACGACCTGTCTGCCGGCACCGGCGGTGACCTTTTCGCAATTGAGTATGGCGGCAATCGAGTGACACAACTGGACCTGCACGGCAATACTCTGGGGACGTTCGGTGCCACCGGCCACGGAGTCGGCGAGTTCTCAACGCCGTGGGGACTGGCCGTCGATTCGACTGGTCGCATCGTTGTCGCCGATACTGGCAACCGTCGACTGGTGGAGCTGCAACGTTGACTGCTCTCGACGTTTTCCGTACAGCCTTCCCGTCACCGCGACGACCGCTGCGAAGGCGCGATCTGCTACCGATCGCTCTTTTTCTTGCGATCTTCGGCGGCGGCTGTGTCGCTCTGGAACTTGCTGGCTTCGTCCTGTTCGTTCGTCCGCAAGCTTTTTTTCTGACGATTGCTCCCGTGTGGATCTGGTGGATGTTTCTGGCCGGAGCGACGGGACTTTCTCCAGCGCGAGCAAATACGGCATTGTGGATTCGTTTCGTCATGGCGGCGGGATTTATCGTCGCGCTCGCGGAACCGCGAGCGGTCAGGACGAGCGAAACTCTCTCGGTCGTCTACGCCGTTGATGTTTCTGATTCGGTCGGCACTGCGGCTGTCGATTCGGCACTGGAATTCGTGGCTCGGCAAGTCTCTGAAAAACCAGCCGCTGACGAAGCGGGTCTCGTTCTTTTCGGAGCCGAAGCCGTCGTGGAATTGCCGCCGCGCATCACCTTTCCGTTTGATGGAGTCGTCACCTCGCAGGTCCGGCGCGACGCGACAAACCTGTCCGAAGCGCTCTCGATGTCCGCCGCGATGATCCCCGCTGAAAACAACGGGCGAATCGTCCTGATTACCGATGGGACATCGACCGAAGGCAACGTCACCAGTCGCCTCGACGAATTGCAGGCACGCGGCATTTCCGTCGACGTTCTGCCGGTCAATTATCAGTACGAAAACGAAGTCTGGGTCGAGCGTCTGGAACTGCCGCAGCAAGTGAAGCTTGAACAGGACTACGAAGCGTCGATTCTGATTTCATCGCTTGGCGAAACAACGAGCACGCTGGTGCTGCGGGAAAACGGTCGAGTCCTGGCGAAGAGTGCCGTCGCGCTTCGACCAGGGTTGAATCAATTCTCGTTGCCGGTTCGTGTCGACGAGCCAGGCTACTACGAGTACCAGGCCGCGATCGAAGTACCTGACGGTTCTGACAATCTTTCGCAGAACAACGCCACCGAAAACTTTCTCTTTGTTGAAGGAACAGGTCGAATTCTCATCGTCACCGCTCCGGGCGGCGACTCACGGGAGTGGCAGCCGCTGGCGGAGTCAATGCGGCGTGATGGAAGAATCGTCGAGCAGCAGGACGCTTTCGGATTTCCGGACAGCCCCCTCGCATTGATGCCTTACGACAGCATCGTCTTCGTGAACGTACCCGTGAACGCGTTTGTGCCGGCGCAGCTGCGAGCGCTGCAGAACGCCGTGCGCGATGTCGGCCTCGGGTTTCTCATGGTCGGCGGGCCGGACAGTTTCGGACCGGGCGGGTATCACCGGACGCCTGTCGAAGAGGTTCTCCCAGTGTCGATGGATATTGAGCAGCAGGAACTCCTTCAGAAAGGTGCGTTGGTCATCATCCTTCACACGTGCGAATTTGCCGACGGAAACACGTGGGGAAAGCGGATCACGAACCAGGCGATTCGAGTCCTCTCAGGACATGACGAAGTCGGAGTGCTCGTTTTTGACAAAGAATCCGACGCTGAACAATGGCTGTTTCGACTGACGCCTGCGGCCAGTTTTCCTCGACTTGTCACGCTGGTTAACCGCGCGAGAATCGGCGACATGCCAACCTTTGCCACCACGATGGAAATGGGGCTGGCCGGGCTGAACCAGAGCGACGCCACAATCAAACGCATGCTGATCATCTCTGACGGAGACCCGTCCGCTCCAACCAACCAGCTTCTGGACGCGTTTCAACAGGCAAAGATCACAGTGTCAACGGTCACTGTTTCTCCGCATGGCGAATCCGACACGGCATCCATGAAACGAATCGCCGACGCAACCGGCGGCACAGCTTACACGCCGAACAATCCTGCCGAGCTTCCGGCCATTTTTGTCAAGGAAGCCCGCACTCTGAAGCGTTCGATGATTCAGGAAACGACGATCTCGCCTCAGCCCGGTACTCCCTCCTCGCTGCTGAACAGCCTCGACGAGACACCGCCGCTTCACGGTTACGTGCTCACCACCCTAAAGCCGCGCGCGGAGTCGGTTCTGCTGGCATCCAACCTTGAAACCGATTCTGCCACGACAGCAGCCGCGCCGGCGCCGATCCTCGCCCGCTGGAAGTACGGCCTCGGTTCAACCGCCGCGTTCACCTCGGACCTGACCACCCGATGGGGGCGAGACTGGCTGAGGTGGCAGAATTTCGACTCAGCCATTTCGCAACTGATGACCAGCCTGTCGCGTGTCCGGAAAACGGCACAACTTCGCCTCTGGACACACATTTCGAGCGGCGAAGCGGTCATCGTCGCGGAAGATTTCTCTGATAGTGCACAGCGGCCAGACGGAGGCTTCACTGAACTCGCCGCAATCGTCAACGGCCCCGACAACTTCTCAGCGACACTAAGTCTGCAACAGGTCAGCCCGCAGCGATACGAAGCAAGGCTCCCTCTGCCTGGCCAGGGAAAGTATCAGGTCATCGTTCTGGGCAGCGGCAACGGCCGCACTGAAACGACAACCGGCGGATTCATCGTTTCGTACTCGGCCGAGTACCTGCGGTTTCGCTCCGACCCGATCATGCTCAGGCAGATTCAGGAACGAACCGGCGGCCAGCTTCTCACCATTAACAGCCCTGCGGATGACGTCTTCGGTGATCGACTTCCCAGGTCGTCGACTCGGCCCGTTTTTGACTGGCTGCTGATCACGCTCGCGATTCTGCTGCCGATCGATGTCGGCGTTCGACGAGTCCATCTCGACTGGTCGCTCATTCGGAACTCGCTGTTTCGACGCAGGACGAATATTCAACAGTCGACACTCGGTTCGCTGCTCGTCACGAAGCAGCAAACGGATTCTCAGCTGGAGTCGTCGCGTTCAGAGCTTTCGATCCCGCAACGCACGCAACCGCCATCACACCTCACCACCGGTTCCGCCGAACCGACACCTCGTCAACTTCCTCAGAAGAATGAACCGGCAGATGCTCAAAGCACTACCCTGGCAAAGTTACTGGCCATCAAACGGCAACAACAGGAAGATGCCGGTTCTCAACCTGACGATCAACATGATGGAAATTCCTGATGACGAGCCACGAAGATCATCTCACCGAAACACAAGACTTTCGCGACACGTTCGACCGACTCATGAAGTCCGTTGCTGAAGCCATCGTCGGGCAGGAGCACGTCATCGAAGCCACGCTGACCGCTTTGATCTGTGGTGGCAACGTGCTGCTGGAGGGCGTCCCGGGGCTGGGCAAAACGGAACTCGCCAAAGCCATTTCGCAAGTGCTTGATCTGGAGTTCCGAAGAATTCAATTCACGCCGGACCTCATGCCAGCCGACATTCTCGGCACGAACGTGATGTCGACCGACGATCAGGGGCGCTACAAGGTAGAGTTTCGTGAAGGCCCGATTTTCACTCAGCTCCTGCTGGCCGACGAGATCAACCGCGCGACCCCAAAAACTCAATCAGCACTTCTGGAAACCATGCAGGAAGGCACCGTCACCGTTGCCGGCACCGTTCGTTCGTTGAAGCAACCTTTTTTCGTACTGGCCACGCAAAACCCAATCGAACAGGAAGGCACGTTTCCACTGCCTGAAGCCCAGCTCGACCGCTTCCTCTTTAAAATCGTCGTGCCCTCTCCGGACCGCAGCGAGTTGAACCACATTGTCGAAAGAACCATCCTCCAGGACCGCCGCGAACTTTCCAGCGTGGCCAACGCAGCCTCGCTGCTGCAGCTTCGTGAGTGCCTGAACAAGGTCGTCGTGGCGGAAGCAATTCGCGATTACGCCGTCCGTCTGGTTCTCGCAACCCACCCTGAATCCAACCTCGCCACAGAACGCGTTCAAAAATTTGTGCGTTGGGGAGCCAGTCCACGAGCCGCTCAGGCATTGATCAAGGCGGCCCGAGTCCTCGCGTTAACCGCTGGACGAGCCCACGTCGCGTTCGACGATATCCGCCACTTCGCCGCCGAAGTGCTGCAACATCGCCTTCTACTTAACTATGACGGACAGGCCGACGGCATCCGCGTCGAAGATCTTGTCCGCGAGTGCGTCGAAACTCTTTCGGAAACTGAGCCAACCTCGTCCTGATCACTCCGTGTTGAAGCGGGCCACCGATGTCACAAACGACTGATCACAATTCATTCATCCGCTCCAGAATTTCAAATCCGATTCGGCGCGTCGCTTTGTCGCTGGTCGATTTTTTGTTGCCACCAGCCTGCACGTTCTGCACGCGCGACCTGCAACACGACTTCGAAGCAACCGTCGACCGAATCAGTCTCTGCGGAAAATGTCGCCGGAAATTCACGAGCGACAAACGATCAGCCTGCTTGAAGTGCGGAATGCCGGTCGGCCCGTACGTCGACACCAGGCAGGGGTGTCCGGCATGCACCCGTCGCCAGTTTCGCTTTGATCAAGTGATTCGACTGGGCGTCTACGACGATGCACTCAGAACCGCGTGCATCCGCGGCAAGTCAAGAGGTGCCGAGGCGCTTGCCGCGTCGCTCGCCTCGATTCTTCTGAAGGAGCACCGAAGTCTGTTCACCGAGTTCGCTCCGGACGTCGTCGTCCCGATTCCTCAGCACTGGCTGCACTGGTTTACGCGACCTCATCACCAGGCGTTGACGATGGCTGAAATTATTGCCGAAAGCCTCGAAATTCCCTGCAACAACCGAATCGTCTGCAAATCAAGACGGACCGTCGACCAGTCCAGCCTGCCCCGATCCAAACGCCTGACAAATCTGCAGAAGGCCTACCGAATTCGACGCCACCACAACCTTGCGGGTAAACGAGTTCTCATCGTCGATGACATTCTGACAACGGGAACAACGTCCAACGAAGTCGCAAAGGTTCTCCGCAAAGCAGGTGCCACCAGCGTCGCCGTCGCGGTCATCGCGGTTGTGCCCTGACGGCAGTAAAAACGAGTCTTCAGGAAAGCCTGTGGGCTTTTGCGTCCTTTCATTTTCCTGTACGCAGCATAGCCCCGCTCTCTGTTGTCTTCGCTGACTGGCAGGCGACGACCGTCGACGATGACCGTCGCTTCTCAACCATTCTGATTTCTGACAGCCACTCGCACGACATCGTGCGGACGCTGTCAGGTTCCGATGTGCTCTTACAAACTTCTGACAAACTTCTGACGGTGCCCTGACCACTCGTCTGTCGACGTCAGGTTAAATACTCACCACGTCGCGTCAGTCAAACTGTCTTCTGACGTTGTCCGCGGTTCTGCTGACCACGTATGGTCAGTGAGGTGTTTCTGAACTCCTGGAGGTGTGTCATGAGTCGAACCGGTCAAATTCTCGCAGCAACTGTCGCGTTGAGTGTTTCGTTGTCGACAGCCTCTCACGCCAGTCAGGTGTCACTCAGCGTGGCCATGTCGAACCCCGTTCTGAAGTCCGACCAGAAGCAAACGGCCTTTCTTAAAGTTGGCCTTGAAGGCTTCAGAATGCCGGTGACGACGGAACGTGTCGCCGTGAACGTTGCTCTGGTACTCGATAAGTCCGGCTCCATGAACGGACGAAAAATTGAGGAGGCCAGACAGGCTGCGATTCAGGCCGTCCGCCGGCTCAACGCCAACGACATTGTCTCGGTCGTCGTCTACGACTCGACGGTCGAGGTACTTGTCCCTGCTACGAAACTGACGGACAAGGATGCCGTTTGTAAAAAGATTGCCCAGGTGCAACCAGGTGGGCGAACAGCTCTGTTTGCAGGAGTCAGCAAAGCGGCGGCTGAATTGAGAAAGTTCATTGACCGGGAACGTGTCAATCGAATCATTCTGCTGTCAGACGGACTGGCAAACATTGGACCGAGCGCCCCGAGCGAACTTGGTTCACTGGGAGCGTCGCTCAAGAAAGAGAACATCTCGGTCACGGCAATGGGCCTGGGCCTTGACTACAACGAAGACCTGATGGTCAACCTCGCCAGCAGCAGCGGCGGCAACCATGTCTTTATTGAGGATCCAACTCAGATTGCCGAGTTCTTCGCCAGAGAATTCAACACAGTTCTGTCGGTCGTCGCCCAGGAAGTCACCATTATGATCGACGTGGCAGCAGGCGTCCGTCCCGTTCGAGTCTTCGGCAACCAGGCAGAAATCACTGGGCAGAAAGTCTTTGCAACGCTGACACAACTTTACAGCGGGCAGGAAAAGTTTCTGGTTCTGGAAGTCGACGTCCCTGCATCTCCAGAAGGCAAGGCACGCGACATTGCAAAAGTGAACGTGGCCTATGACAACATGCTGACGCGCAGCACCGACCAGCTGGCTGGCAAAGCAAGCGTCAACTTCAGCCACTCGGACGAAATCGTTGCCGCCAGCGTCAATAACGATGTCCTTGAAGCTGGCGTTCTGCTGTTCGCCAATGAGCGAAACAAGGCGGCGACGATTCTGCGCGACAAGGGCGACATCAATGCGGCTCGGCAGTTGCTCCTTCAAAACGCTGACTACCTGAAAAAGTACGCAGCAGATCTTGGATCGATGCAGCTTGATGCCGCATGCAATCTCAACACGATTCAGTCCAGGAATCTGGACGACGCTCGATGGGCACGTTCCCGCAAAGCAATGCGTCTCGAACAGTACGTCACTGAAACGCAGCAAAGTTATGGAGCCTTGCCAGAGCAGACTCCGGAACAGGTTCAAAAATCTCCGACACCGCAGAAGCAACCCGCTGCTCCTCAGCCCCGCCGATAAACAAGCTGCCAGCGAAACACCATTACGGAAGTAGAAGGACTTTGCGGCCAGCCCAACGAGCGGCAGCACGAGTGACTCGGCTCGCGCTGCCGTTTACGCTTTGAACGGCTGAAGTTGCCGGCATCGTGGAAACCTCGTGCAAAACAAATCGTTCATTCTCTTGATGCTGATCGTTGTTCTGCCGCTTGGCGGGCTGACCTGGCTCGGGGTGCGCGTGGCTCGAGACGATGAAGCGGCACTTAAGCAACGGTTTGAAGAAGTCTTCGCAACTCAGCTGCACGACATCGACGGAGTAGTCAGTCGACACTTTGAGTCAACCTCGATTGAATTGCGGAACACAGCTCGCCAGGTCGAATCGAACCCAGACAGTATCCGGGCTTTGATTCGCAGAACCCCCAAACTCAGGCAAGTACTTGTTCTCGACAACGTCGGCTCCGTACTTCATCCGGATTCCAACTTAGATTTGAATCTGACCGAACGTGAATTTCTGCACGAAGCTCAGGAGCTGATCCGAGATCGCGATCTGATTCACGTTTCGACCGGTCAGTCAGATTCTGTGCAGAAGAAGCAACAGGCCGGTGCAGCATTGCCGACTCGCAATGAAGAAAGAGGATCGTTATCTGCCACGCCAGGGGGTGCTGATGAAGGCTGGCATGCATGGTACTGGGGCCGCGGAGTTCACCTGATTTACTGGCAACGCCGCAGCGACGGAACCGTTGTGGGGCTGTTCATCGAGCGTGGTCGCTGGATGGCTGACCTGATCGCGGCGTTGCCGGAAACGATGAGTCGGCAACACGACGGAGCTTCCGTCGCAACAACGGCCCGGTTTCGATTGATCGACTCGATGGGCCAGTCCATGTACGAGTGGGGTGAGTTCGAGCCTCCCGACGGAAGCATGTCACTTACAGAGACCGCAGTTTCGTCACCGCTGACTTCGTGGCGCCTTCAGGCATTTGTCCCGGACTCGCTGCTGGCCGGAGCCCGTCGCGGGACAGCGTTTCAGCTGGCTTCAGGGATTGGCGCCGTGGCCGGGGCTCTAGCAGTGCTGGTCACCGTTTTCTGGCGTGAATATTCGCGTGAAGTCAGGCAGGCGTCTCAACGAGTCAGCTTCGTCAATCAGGTTTCTCACGAATTGAAAACACCGCTCACCAACATTCGCATGTATGCCGATCTGCTGGCGGACGACCTGGAGAATCTGGAACCATCAACGGGTGGCAAGTCCGTCGATCGTTTGCGAGTTATCATTTCTGAAAGCCAGCGTCTCAGCCGTCTGATCAGTAACGTTCTGACTTTCGGTCGACAGCAGCGAGACGCACTGATTCTACGGCCTCGTCCTGCATCGCCTGACGAGCTTGTACGACGAGTAGTCGAGCAGTTCAGGCCGAATCTGTCGCGGCTTGGAATTCAGACAGAACTGAATCTTGACGTCGAGCAGCCGATGATGATCGACCCGGATGCCGTCGAGCAGATTCTCGTTAACCTGATCAGCAATGTTGAAAAATACGCGGCTGACGGAAAGCTCTTGAAGATCGAGACCTGCCGCGACGACTCAACATTGCGCGTCATCGTGTCAGACGCCGGGCCAGGAATTCCGCTGTCGATGCAACGGACCGTCTTCGAACCATTTGTGCGAGTGTCGAGTCGCCTGGAAGACGCAGCGGGCACCGGCATCGGATTGAGCATTGCTCGTGATCTGGCCCGGCTCCACGGGGGTGACTTAACGATGATGGACAGTAAAACCGGTGCCCGATTTTCGGTCGAACTGCGAGTTTCTAACGAGGTGTGTGAGGCATGAAAGTATTACTCGCAGAAGATGACGAACTCACTCGACAGGGACTTGCCGAAGTGCTGGCTTCCGAGGGCTATCAGGTTGTCCAGGCAGCCAACGGGGCAGCCGCGATGGAGCAGTTTGAAACCAGTGTGCCGGATTTCGTCTGCCTCGACATCATGATGCCTGGCCGAAGCGGCTACGACGTCTGTCGATCTATCCGGGCCATCCATCCCGATATTCCGATCATTTTTATCAGTGCCAAATCAGAAGAGATCGACAAGGTCGTTGGCTTTGAACTCGGAGCGGATGATTTCATCGTCAAACCGTTCGGCGTTCGAGAAGTCATTGCCCGGATCCGCGCGGTCACTCGCCGTTGTCACGTGGCCCGCGGCGCAGACCCAACGGCATCGTTCACGATGGACGATCTTGAAATCTTCCCGGCAGAGCTTCGCGCGACACGCGATGGTTGCGCCATCGAATTGAGTCTCCGCGATGTACACATTCTCGAACTGCTGCATCGCAACGCCGGTCGCGTTCTGGACCGAAATGTGATCTTCAATCACGCATGGGGTGAGGACTACTTCCCAAACAGCCGGACGCTCGACCAGCACATTTCGCAATTGCGGAAACGCATCGAGGCCGATCCAAAGTCGCCACGAATTATTCGTACCGTCCACGGTGCCGGGTATCGATACGAGGCCGAGCAGCACGAAATTCAGACCGACCGAAGCGCGGCCTCGTAATTCACAGCGAACCTCGTAATTCACAGCGAACCGGGACCGGTAGGGGCGACATTCGGATCCAGGAACGTCTGCTGCCATAGTTCCAGGATGAGCAGGTTCCACAAACGGTAACTGTGATCCCACTTCGCGGTCACGTGCTCATCGACGAGTCGCTGCACGGCCTCCGGACGGAACCACCCTCGGTCGAGTGACTTCCGGTCGAGCAGTACATCAAAAAGCAGCGGTTTAAGTTCGTTGCGGAACCAACTGTCGAGCGGAACTCCGAAGCCCATCTTCGGTCGATTCCGAATCGACGCGGGCAGTAGATCGCCGAATGTGTCGAGCAGAATCTGCTTTCCCTGTCTGCCTTTTCGTTTGAATCTGAGTGGCATCCATGCCGCCAGCTCAGCGACGCGATGATCGAGAAACGGGCTGCGACATTCCAGTCCGTAAGCCATACTGGCAATGTCAACCTTGGCCAGGATGTCACACGGCAGGTAAGTCAGCACGTCGGCGCAGGTTGTCTGTGTCACGAAGTCGCGGCTCGGACATTCCGCGTAAGCACTTTCAAGAAATGACGCCGCGTCAGTATCACCGAGCTGTTCGAGCATGCCGTCAGAATAAATTTCCCGACGACGAGCCTGATCGAATATGTTGATCCAGTTGAGGTACCGCCGCTGAGGACTTTCGCCGATCGCGTCAAGGAAACGTTTCAGGCGACGGCGGAAAGATTTCTGCTCGACAGACGCCGGAATACGCTGCCAGAGTCGTGACGCAAACAGCGACCGGAACGGCTTCGGCAAATAGTCAAACGCGGCGGCCAGCTTGACAGCGCGGTAACGATCGTAACCGGCAAACAGTTCGTCAGCTCCGTCTCCGGACAACGCGACCGTGACGAATTCGCGAGTCATCTCCGAAAGGTACATCATCGGGATGGCCGAGCTGTCCGACAGCGGCTCGTCGTAATGCCAGATCAGTTCTGGCAGGATGCTGAGTGCCGAGGGCTCGACAACTTTTTCGTGATGAATCGTTCCCAGATGCTCAGCGGCCTGGCGGGCGAAAGTTCGTTCGTCGAATTTCGCGACCGGAAAACCAATCGAAAATGTGTGAACTGGCTGGTCAGACTGTTCCTGCATCAACCCGGTGATGATTGTTGAGTCGATTCCTCCCGACAGAAACGCACCCAGCGGCACGTCGCTCCGCATTCGTAATCGGACGGCTTCGGTGAGTGTTTCACGCAGTTCGATCTCGACCTCAGCCTGCGTTGTTTCATCGGACCGCCGCTCGCCTCCAAATTCAACACGCCCAGGTTCGTAAGGCGGTTGCCAATAGCGGCGAGTGGCGAACTTCCCGTTTTCAAATGTGGCCAGGTGTGCTGGCGGCAGTTTGGAATAGTCCTTCAGGATTGAAGAAGTGTGCGGCACGTACTGATAAGTGAGGTACTGATCGATGGCGACGGGGTTGATCTCTCGTGGCGAATCGTTGAGCTGCAACAGCCCTTTCAGTTCGCTGGCAAAATCGACTCGACCACCGTGGTTCCGGTAAACGAGTGGCTTCTGACCGAGTCGGTCTCGCGCGAGCAGCAAACGTACCCGCCGTTTGTCCCAGATCGCGAAGGCAAACATGCCACGCAGATGGAGCACGCAGTCGTCTCCGTACTCTTCATAAAGATGAACGATGACTTCGGTGTCGCTCTCGGTGCCGAATCGATGCCCGCGTGACTGAAGATCACGGCGGAGTTCCCGATAGTTAAAGATCTCACCATTAAGGACGATCCAGACCGACCCATCCTCATTCGATATAGGCTGTCGACCGCCGGAGAGGTCGATAATCGAAAGCCGGCGATGCCCCAGCATCGCGCCACGCTCATCCCCGACTCGGTCACCTTCGTTTGAACGGCGATGTTCGCGGTCACCCAGAAGTCCGATTTCGGAATGATAAAGTCCAGAGTCGTCGGGGCCGCGATGAGAAAGCACATCGACCATGCGACGGACTTCGGCAATGTCGGGAAGCCGCTCAGGATGATGCCAGCTTAGACCTGCAATTCCGCACATGAATCTGCTCGGTCATTAACTGGCTGATGATTGCGGACGGTCCGCTTCCCGATAAAAACGTACGCGACCGATGGTAGTAGGATGCGTCCCGACGTACCACACCCCTGCCGAAGCGAGTCAGTCAAAATCACTTTCGAAATGCCTCGGCGAGTTGCGTCTTAAGGTCATTGATCGTGAGGCCGTTTGAAATCACTCGGCCATCTTTTCCCACGAGGAAGATCGTCGGCACTGACACCAGACCATACTGCTGAGCGAGTGGCGCATCGAGCCCGCCTGGCTGGAAAATGTTAGGCCAGGTGACGCGACTTTGTTTGGCGAATTCTGCCACATCAGTTGGCTCCTGATCGAGATTGACGCCGACGATTTCAAATCCGCGGTCGCCGTACTGTTCGTACAAGGCGCGAAGCACTGGCACGTCCGAAACGAACTGCGTCGACCAGGATGCCCAGAAAACAACCGCGACAACGCGGCCTTTCAGATTCGTCACGTTAATCTGCCGGCCAGTCGGATCTGGACCGCCAAGAATCAGCGGATTGCCTTTCAGATCCAGACGACGAAGCGCTCCGGCAGCTCGCAACCCCTGTGGCGATTGACTGTGCTTGCTGACAAGCTGCCCGTACCACTGCCGAGCTTCCACTAGGCTTGCCGCAAACTCGGCATTAAGCGCGAGCTGCAGAATCGCGTCCGGAGTGTCGTCGGCTGTTGGGTGCTCTGTCACAAATTTCTTGAGATCGCTTAGCCACGTTGTCTGAACCTTCTGTTGTATCTCCGTGCTGGCAGCCTTTCCGATGTCGGCGCTGTAGTTCGCAAAAAGCTGACGATACTCGGCGTACGCTACGAGATTCGACTTCGGTGAATTCTGTTTCAGGCTGCTGAGCAACTGATTAAGTCGAACCCCCGACTGCTTGTCTCCCGCCTGAAGTGCCGACGTCAGACTGTTGATCAACTGTTTTGTCCACGTCTCCGATTCCTGACCTGGCCGGGCCGCAGCGACGATCCTTTCGATAATCGCCGTCCTTCGCTGCAGATATTCCACCAGCTGAACGGGTTGGGCATTCTGTGGGGGAGCCTTATCGTCAACAGCCTGTAATTGAGAAATCAGCGTCTGCATTTCCGGTGTCAGTTCCTGTCCGACCGCTGAGCCGACCGGACTCGCCGGCTGCATAAGAATTCCGCCGATCTGGATCTGGATCGAATCGCCTTCCGCTGGCCGAGGAACCTGAGTCAACTTCCAGACATTGCCAATGAGCATCATTTCGCCGAGTTGCACAAACCCGTGCTGCCCGCCCGTTTCGACGATCGCCATGGCCCCTTCGTAGACGATCAGATCTTCCGCAGCTTTGCCGTCATCTTTAGGAACGACGCCCGGCATCGCTCCATCGAATCGATTCCATTTTGACTTGCTGGTGAGTGTTTGCGATTTGGCCAGCACCGTTCGCATGGCCGCTTCGGGCTCCTGCACCTGACGAAGAATCTGGCTGGAAAGTTCATTGATCAGTCCAAGACTTTGCAGATCTTCGGATGTCACCAGAACCGCAGAAAGCTGTGCGGCATCACCATCAATCATGGCTGAGATCGCGACTCGTGACGCCTCTTCCGCAGATAGAAATTTCCACTTTTCGATGCGTCCATCTTCGTCCTTGTCGATGCCCCACCGGGAACCATGGGTGTTCAGCCAGCGCGACTGATCGGCCTTGTGGTTAAAGTCTGTGTCCAGATCCCGGTAGACCTCAATGCCATTTCGGTAGTAACGCCACTGGTCGATATACCGATCCTTGTTTGTGTCGACGTAGCGACGCAGGATCAGGCCGTTTGGATCGAAAACCGCAAAGCCGGATGTGGTTTCGTTCCGCTCCAGTTCAACTTTGCACCTGCCAACGTCGGCTTTGGCCGGGCTGTCGTACTCGACGTCTTTCTGAGCTGGACGATACTGTAATGCGAACTCAGGAGTTGGCGTCTGGGCAACGAGCGTGCTGCAAGAAGCCAGCAGAGTGATGGCGAGAATGGCAAACCTACGACGCGTCAGCATCGGGAAACTCCGTTTTCCGAATAAAACTTCTAAAGACAGAAACAAGGTCAACTTCCGAACACATGACCTGAATTGTGAACAATCGAGAAACAAGCTCGACTGATCATCAGGATGAAGTCCTGAATTCAAGGTGCAACGTCGCCTGTGACTTGCTGTTAAACAAAGAACCGATCTTTTGATTTTTTCAGAGTACGCCCCGGACCGCGAAGTCCTTCCGCGATACCTGGTGGCCAGCAACTCACTTCACAAGAGACGAGGGAGTGTATCGCAGCTGTTTCGGCGGAGTCACGACCAGTTCTCGACGCCAGAATTGCTGGTTGAATTCTCACCGAACGCGTTCACTTGTTGAACTGCGACTCTGGATTGCGTTGAGATTTCTGTCTGACCACTGTCCTGGTCGCCATTTTTCTCAGATTGACGCACGAAAAACGAGGAATCTACGAATGATAAACTCCCTGGCCCTCATTTTGCTGATTTCCGGCTCGCCTGCTGCCGACATCGAGCACAAACAATTCTCACCAGACCGGGCAGCAGCCGTGACAGTCACGACAAGTCATGAGCTGGAGCCCGGAATTCGTGAGCTGACAGCCCGCGAACGAATTCTCAGACGGCGGGCCGCCCTTCGCGGCGGACAGCAGAAGTCGATGGACGGACTGATTTCACTGATTCAATCAAAGGTAGCACCAGACTGCTGGGAGTTTGGTGGAGCCAGCCTTTCCGTCGGAACCGGTAACGGGCCAGGCAGCAGTCGACGGAATGCCGAAAATCTTGCCGAGCTGATGCAACAAACGATTCAGCCATTGTCCTGGGAAATCAACGGCGGCAACGGTTCGATCCAGATTTTTCCGTGATTCTAACCATTTTGAATCTGAATCCCGAACCGTGTTGAATGATGTCTGAGAATGTCCTCAAAACATCCCCAAAGTTGCCTGGACTGAAAAGCCGAGTGTCCGCTAGGATTCCGCCACCCCACACTGCCCGGTGGTGTAATCGGTAACACTGCAGGTTTTGATCCTGCCATTCCAGGTTCAAGTCCTGGCCGGGTAATCTCTCCGAAGCGGATTTATTTCTCCTCGGGGCATTGATACCAAAGGACTTACGTCGAACCGGACGTGAGTCCTTTTTTGTTGCCCCGTTGTTCTGTGAGCGCATTGTGAGCGCTGTTGGATTTGCGCACGGTTTGCGTCGATGGTCGGCGCCTACTTTTGACTCCTACGATTTGACTCGCTTTACGCGATCACAGGAGTCAACAAATGGCGTGGCTGACAAAGCGTGGGGACGTCTTTCATCTCGGATTCCGGTACTCTGGGCAAATTTTCCGGACTTCTCTCCGAACGACAAATCAGCGAATCGCAAATGCTGCGGTTAGTCGAGTCGATGAGAACATTCGACTGGTTGAAACAGGGCGGTTGGCGATTCCAGCAGACACTCGCGAACTGGCGACGTTTCTGCTTTCGGACGGCAAACTGAGCGAGAAGCCAGCGTTGCCGACCGTGACCTCGTTTTCCGACATTTTCACGGCCTACCGGCACGCCATGTCAAACGGATCAATGGAGCCAAACTCGCTCGCGACGACCAAAATCCACACGAACCATCTACAGCGAATTCTTGACAGTGCGTCGCCGATTAGATCTCTGTCTTTCGCTGATCTGCAGAGGTACGTTGACACACGGTCACAGGAAAAGGGTAGGCGTGGAAAGAATCTCAGCCCAACGACAATCAAGAAAGAAATCGCGACATTACGAGCAATCTGGTCTTGGGCTCAGAAGCATGGCTACGTGTCCGATGTGTTTCCTGGAAAGGGACTCAGATTCAGGAAGTCAGAAGAAAAGTCCCGATTTCAAACATGGAGTGAAATCGAGTACCAGATCAAGCGGGGATGCCTGGATGATTGTGAACAAGATGAACTCTGGGACTGTCTGTTTCTAACGCTAAGTGAGATCTCTGAGATGTTGTTATGTGTTGCAGAGAAGTCACGCAACGCATTCATTCATCCTATCGTCGCGACAGCCGCGTTTACGGGCGCTCGTCGGAGCGAACTGCTTAGAGCGCAAGTTCGGGACTTCGACCTCGAAGCAGGCACCGTGACAGTCAGAGAAAAAAAGCGTAACCGCCAGAAATACACGACACGACTGGTTCCACTGTCGACCGCCTTATCTGACGTCTTGGCGAAATGGTTCCGAGAACATCCAGGCGGCAAATATGCCTTTAGTTTCAGCAAGAATGCTCTAAGCCAGTCCGATCGTAGGCACGCCGGGCCACTGACGATTGCTCAGGCCGATGACCATTTGAAAAGGACTTTGTCAGGAACCAAATGGGAGAGGGTACGTGGATGGCATGTGCTGCGTCACAGCTTTGCGTCGAACTGTGCAGCAAAGGGAGTCGATCAGCGTCTGATCAATGCCTGGATGGGACACCAGACGGAAGAGATGATGAAGCGATACCAGCACCTCTTCCCTGATACTCAACAGCAAGCGATCCGGTCAGTTTTCGATGGGCAGTAAGCCTTCGCACTGAAATCGCAGTAGCTCATCATGTGGGATCATCCATTCCTGAGATCGACCCCGCCCGCACGCCCGTTTCTCAGCGGCGATGCGTCCGAGGCGACACCACTCTCGCACGGTGAAATCTGATCGCTTGACGAGTCGAGCAACTTCTGAGGTAGAGTAGTACTCTTTGATAAGGCGTTGCGTCGCAAGTTGTTGCAATGAGTTTTCAATGCGATCCAATCGCTCTACCAGGTCATTTATATTCATATCGTTACCTGCTGTTGGTTGATGAGTGTATTGCGTAGAAAATGTCGGCACTTCAACTGAGGACTACCGGTCAGGCGAATCTTTTCATCGCCAATCCGATTGTTGGATTTTGGCTTCCATGTGTGCCTGAGCAGGTTCGCGGGCTCGAATGCAGCGTTGGAATCAGGTAAGCGTGGACAACGTGGCATGCTTCGCATCTTCGTCGTCCTCGAATCACTTTCGGGCTTGCTTGGAGCCGATGGCCAATTACCGGCATCAGTGGAAGCGACACTTTTCGCAGTCTTCACGATCGCAGCAGCTAGAGCTCTGACAAGATATTCTTTCGCTTCGGCCCTCCTAGATTTACTGGAGAGTTCGGTTCGTTCGTGAACTTCGATGCGAGACCCCGCTATTGACGGCAAGTCACGTACAATCGCTGGTGAGATCGCGTTTGTGGTTCCGCCATCCTGATGCCGGTTGTTGTGATTAATGTCATGCATTAGCGGCTGCTTCTGCATTGATTCGATGTGCGTCTGGCAGAGTGCTGTTCGCTTTGAGTTCCATTCTGAAGAACCCATGTGTGGGCGAGGTCCAGCACCAGGCGGATGACGGGAAGGTCGTCCTGACCGAAGCGGCTCGATTCCTTCCAGTGATCGCCATTGCGAAACAGGCGATGAACAGAAACTGTGTGCCGAATACCGTCGCGGGCACGAACGCATCGAATGCGGGCAATGATCAGTCCACGTCGAATTTCTTTGGTAGTGGTTGTCTTCATGGATGTTGGCTGTCTATGTGTTGGCAGAAGTCAGGAGCCCCGCTCGATGAGTTCGTCCAGACGTTCCGCAAGTTGATAAAGGCGTTCGCGAAGCATTCGATCCATGCAGCCGTCTTCAGCGAGTTCGAATGCCAGAACGCGGGAAAGTTTCACAAGCGATTCAATGTCTTCCGGGGCGAGCCACTGGTCGACTGCTCCCGTTTCGCGGTGAATGCGGAACAGGTTGAATCGGTACTCGACGTCATTGTTCCCATTGACGATCTTCCACAAGGAGGATGTGAGACGTCCGGAGCCGAGCAGTGCGTGCGGCTTGTTGTCTGAGTTCATGTTCTCCCGCCCTGTTGATTCATGTGCCCGGTTGAGTTGAGACTGACGAAAAGGTGGTGTGGAGAGCTGTCACTCTCTCCACACCGATTCGGTTAATCCTCTACTCGTCGTCGAGCCACTCCTCCTCGATGGCGATACCCAGCCAGTCGTGCAGAACCAGGAGTGATTCGCAGATGTGGCCGGAACGCACCTTTTGCGGCAGTGATGTGTAGTCATCTATTTCTTCCGCGAGGTAGTGGTTGTGAACTTTGAGTAATGCCCGCCAGAACCTGGCAGGTGGATAAACCTCTTTGCGCTTTTCTTCTGTTTGTGCCATTTTCATTTTCTCCATGACGGGGAGCCGCGAGTGACAGAGCGGCGCGACTCTCCAGGTCAGTGCCGCCCCTTCGTGATGATTGTTCATCACGAAGAGACAGCCTGAAGAAGGACCGGCGGGGCACACCCGCCGGTCCGATGCGAAGCATTGCCTCGCGTTGAACCGATTCGGTTCGTCAGTATTCTTCCGGCAGCAGGAAGGTCGTGACGGAGCGGTCGTGTTCGGTGATGACCCAGAACTTCGTTCCGTTCTCAGTGCGGTACGAAGAGAACAACCGATGGCCTTCCTCAAGGGCCAGATCGTTTGCCCATTGGTCTTCCTGACACACGTCGCCCCAGTCGCCATTGAGATGGCGACACAGGAAACAAAGAACGTCTTCCGGTGAGAGTTCGTTCAATGCTCCTGGTGTGATCACGACTCTGCCGAGTCGGAATCGTCCTGTGGTTACGATGGTTTTCATGGCATGCTCCTCCGTGAGTGCCGACGGACCTGCAGTCCGCCGGCAGGTTACTAATCCCTTATTCGTTCACCGTCTGCCTGGGAGCCGAAGCCTCGTATTCCCAGATCCAGGCGTATGCCATGTCCATCCCTTTGGCGACGATTGGCAGGTCATCGTGGCCGAAGCTCGTGCTGTTGCCCGTGCGTTCGGCTGACTTCCAGAACCGTGTTACCGTGACACTGAACCAAACGCTGCCCTGTTCGGTAACGTTCCTCCAGATGGCCACACGGATGCGTCCCATGGCGATTTCATGAATCGGTTTTTCATTGTCCATAAGCATTCCTCTTGTTGTTTAATGTGCAGCCAACGCGCAGGCTTCCCTGTCCACGTAGCTGCGATTCATAGGTGCGATGCGTCCCCGCATCGCGTTACTCCACTGACTCGCTTTCACGAGTCTGCCCGCCTGAAACCACGTTTCGATACATGTCGAAACCGGACACAGGCCTGCATTTGCCGGGTATTGCCTTCGCAGATACGGCCAGCCCGTACGCATCCCTGACGTGACACATGGCTCTGGGCATCAGCACCAGACAGGTCACGCACAAACAGAACACGAGCGAGTACACACCAATGCGAATGGCCAGAGCCGTCACGGCAATCGCCCGCACACTCCACACCCATGTGACAACCACACAGGCAATCAGCAGCGTGCAGGTGACATACACAAAGGTGCGAAGACGCACTGCGAAAGCAGGTTTGACGATCACCTCAATCACCAGCCATTTCAGGTCGGCGATTGCGCAATCAATCACTGAACCGAGAAGCATCCCGGTGAAGGACAACACGCGGATTACCCAACGAATCGCACGTTTTGTCCCGACGGTGAATCGGGTCATGTTGAACATGTCCATTTCCTCCTGTTGACGACGCCGGCCCGTGCCGGTCGCCGTTCGACTCACGAATCGCAGTTGCGATCCGTCAGACGACGGAGGTCACCGTTGCCCGTTGTTAATACTGGTCTCGGGCAGAGACCGTTTTCCAAACCCTTCAGGGATGGGAATGGTGATTGGACCTTGCGGCCATGCTCGAAGTTGTCGATCCTGGTTGAACCTGCCGGTGTTACCCGGAGAACCACAGCCGTACGGATCACCTCCCGGTGACCGCAGTTTCCGCAGGCGGAGCACAATGGCTCGACATCAGCGATTTCAGAGGGTCGAACATGGAAGCCCCCTCTTACCCGCCGGCTGCGGGATTTCGCGGTTCAGTAGACGCTCATATTATTTCCGAGCGCAAGTCCGAGCTTGACTGTTCGCCGTGTCGATCGTACGTTCACCCGTTCTGAAAGCTTCTGACGACACTCTCGGTACTACCCCGCCGACTGAAAAATCCAGATACCCCGCGTCCGGGCAATCCGATACTCCCTCACGCGGCAGAATTCAAAGTTAGGTGCTTCGGGTGCAAATACTTGACAAATGGGCTGACCGGATCTATTCCGAGACTGACGTTAGCCGCAGCGTCGCCACGTCGAGCGCAGGCGTCATCGGGCTCATCATCTATCTCAAGACTTCCGACTGGGGCATAGCTGCTTTCACTTTTCTCATCGTTTTTCCGATCGTCCGCCTTCTTGCTGCCTCCAAGCATGAGCGCCTCAAGCAAGCATCGGATCGCCAACGGCAAGTCGAACAAGCGGATGAGCTTTACGGTTCGCTCAGCCCAGAAGAACAAGCGCTCGTTGATCTTTTCGTCGAAAATCGCGGATGTGTCATGACTTGGGGGCGGTTCAATCGATCCGACGTCTCTAGCTCGGCAGTTGAGACTTTGATCCAGCGCGAACTCCTGTCGACGTCGGTAACTGCGGACGGGATGACCGAGACATTCGTGCTCGACGTGAGCCTTTTCGATGCAGGAGTCCGCCGTTCGGCCAGTGCGGCAGCACCTACCCACCGGCTGCAATTGACCGGCGACGCGTGCGGACTAGAGTCTGGAGTTGTCGATGAGCCACCCGCGCGGGCGCTCGGCAACTGAGCTTTCTTCGTTAGTCTCTTCAAGGGGTAAACTATGGGTCTCAGTGAATGGCCGAAATCTTGGCAGCAATCTGACGCCGAAAGATCCGCTTCCCAATCGAGCGATTCACAAATCCTCGATGATATCCTTAACGAGCGATTCTATGGACCAGAGTTGACAGTTCACGCCTTCTGGACTCGCGTATGTCGCGTTCGCGGCGAGAATTACGACATGGTTCCGGATTCTGTCTGGGAGCGAATCTGCCGCAAGCGCGGTTACGCTATGTCTGGCCGATAAGCTCCTACCACCAGGATACCAAAATGGATGACTATGATGTCGCAATGCCGTTGATCACTTTCAATGTGGTCTATAAAGCCAAAGATAAGAGTGACGATAAGACGTTTGATATGAAATCTGTGGCCCTACCGCGTGTTGGCGAGCTTCTAAAACCACAAGCCGGGGCATCACTCGTTGTCGTGTCTCACATTATTCACAATCCGGTCTCGCACCCTGAGCTTGGCCACTTACTGTCGCCAACTGTAGTTGTCAAAGATATTCCCTCACCGCAACAGGCGTAACTCTGCCCACTAATATCGCATTTTCCAGCACATTGTGCTTCAAGTTGTCCCAGACAGATTGAAGTAACTTATCAGTAAATGGGTACATTGAATTGATTGCGTAGCCTAACTCGGGTAAGCGGCCATTGCTGACGGCCATCCTTCGGAAATCTGACCGAATGAGAGTACACGAACGCGGCAGGTCAACGCGTCGACGATTTCGAGATCACGGTCGGTCCAGGTGCGGCGCATCATGATTCGTCCCCCTTGCCGTCAAGTTCGTCTGCGTTGTTAAACGGATGATCGGCGAGGTAACGGTCGAACAGACCGAGGGATCCGGTATTCGAATCGTCGATCGTCTCGTGGGTGATTGTCGAAGGTCGAACGAGTTCTGGCTTCTGCCGGAGCGGCGTTCGCACGTTGGGCACCCACTCATCCGGCTTGAAGGTGCCATGCTCGCCTGTCGGCCAGGGTGAATCCCGTCGCCGCTCGTACTCTTCTCTGGTGATGTGGAAGTCCGATTCCACGACGAGCGGCAGTCCACCGTACTGGCTGTATCCGGCTCCGCGTGTCAATTGAATGATGCTCTTGCGGTCATCGTCAGTGACCAGTTTGATGTCATTTTTCGTCAGGCGTGGCCCGATGAATTCCTTGTCACTCTTACTGAAACTTTCTCGCTGCCGGCCCTGACTGTCTGTTGATGTCTGCATGGACCAGCCTCCCAGATGATCCACACATTCGCCGCTGCCATTCATCAGGCGGTCCCAGCCACTCCGAACCAGCGCCGATAGCGGCAGTTGGAGTCGATCACGATGTCCAGCCCGGACTTTCTCAGATCGGCGATCGACTGATTCGCCAGCGTCACGCCGACGCCCATGCTGCGACTCAGCTGGAGCAGGTAATCGAGATTGCTGGTGGCGATCCGCTGGAACTCATCGATGATGAGATAAACCTGCTTGTCGCGACTGGACAGTTTCGCCGTGGTTAAGAGCATGTAGACAGCGAGCCGGGCGATGTGCGGTGCAACGCCCGGGCCGAGCGTGCTTGACAGGTGGAAGTAGTGAATCTCCGGTTGCTGAAATAGTCCGGCGGGGTCCATGATTTCCGCGATGACATCGTCAGAGGGCGTGTTTCCGGCTGAGACGTTGAGCGGACTGACATTCGCCAGCTGATCAACGATCCTCCGCACATGACTGCCATCGGATTGAATGGAGTCGTCGAGGCCGACTGACTTCGGGCGTTTGAGGGCAAACCGCATTCGATCGGCGAGATCGGCAAAGCTCCGAACTTCGGGGAAGTGTTTCAACACGGCATACACGAAGGCCGTGTTCGCCGTGCTGTAGTGCCCTTCGCCATAGCCCGTTCCGTAGAGCAGGCCGAGTGCCGCACAAACGATGTCAGCCTGCTGGTCGACGGTGAGTCGGGGCCAGCATTCAAAAAGGAACGGGTTGAAGGCGAATGTCGCATCGTCCCGTAATGTCGTGAAGTAACGAACCGGAACCGGCTGCCCCGTCTGAAGACTGACGCTGTCGGCCGACTTCTTCAACGAGGCGAGCAGTTCGTGCGAATCGCCCTTCATGTCGATCATGACCAGGCTGCTGTTGCAGTCAGACAGGAGCTGTTCGGCCAGTGGTATGATGCCACGAGCGGTCTTTCCCACGCCTGTGTCACCGGCAATATGGACAGGGGTATGAAAGACAGAACGTGGAATGCACACGGGCGATCCGTTGCATGCTACGTGGCCCTGATAAATGCTGCCCTGCACGTGAGGATTTGGTGACTGGGAGATCTGATTCATCAGCGCCTGCCATTCAGTCGGCGCGACTTTCTTCTGTGCGGCGAATCGATAGTGGCCGAATACCGGCAGTCCCACGACGAAAATTGTCGTCAGCAGAAGAACAATGGGTGCTGAAACAAACAGCAAAGCAAGCAGCGTAAAGTTCAACACGAGTAGCTGGGGTGACAGTGACGAGAACCAGTCCACAACAGGTTTGAACGATCCGCTCGTCATGACGATGAGCGGGATGGACAGCGTCGTTCGAACGGCGAGGAATCCTGCGAGGGATGAAGCGTGAAGCAGGTATTGCGTTCTCGCGTGAAGGTCTCCACTCGGACTCTGCAGAATTCCCGGTGACGGGTCGTTGCCGACGTTGTAGGCACACCACCAGCGAAGGGCCGACCAGAAACCCCGCATGATGGCCGCAAGTGATTCGCCTCTGACAAAGACGACTCCAAGGACCAGAAACAGGGTCAGCATCATGCAGGGAGCCAGCAAACCTGGCAGGCAGATTCCGATGGCGATGGGACACAGCAGCGTGGAGCTGGCGAGCGTTTGCCAGCCGGCCAGGTTGCGACACCGCCATGCAAGGTCGCGGTCCATTGGCGACGCCGTCGCGAGGAATACATAGTTTCTGGCGATCTCACGACCGAGTAACGCCATCGCCAGCAGCGGGACAGCCAGTTCGAAGTGCCACGGTAACCGTGCATCGAACCAGTTGAGCAGTAGAAGCGACAGCGCAGCGATGACCGTCGTTCTAATGATGTCAGAAGACATCAGTCGCCGCGCAAAGAGTGCAGCAATGACAAACACGAGTGGGTACTGGAAAATCCACACTCCGGCGAAAAGATCAATGCAACCGACCGCCTGTCCGATCACGCTCGCAACGCAGACGCGGCCGATCACGTTCCGGACGGCTTCCCGCGCCATCGCATGATCCGGCTCGTTGTGCGCGAACTCGAAACCCATCGGTTCGACCGGAAGGCGATCCGACTGGATTGGGTTACCTGGTGATTGATGATAGACAGGTCGTGGCATGAGTCGTCATTTCAGGATGTCCGCGATGATCGCGGTAACTGGTTCAGTGACCTCGGAGCTGAAGAAAACTCAGACGTGAGACTGCAGCCAGATGGATGCGAACCTGATCCGACCAGCCCAGTGCCTCGAACGCCGCTGAAATCAGGCGGGCCTTGTCGTCGGTGGTGGTGAGAATCACGATCTGAAACCTGCCGGCTGCTGCCAGTTCGGTCAGTTCGGGAATCGACAGCCGGGCCGAAACGTCGGCGGCTGTTTTGCGGGCGACGTGTTGAGGTGATCCCCCTAAATCAACACGCACCAGATCCAGCCGACCACTTTCACCAACGCAGTACGGTGTGCGGGTCAGTTCGTCCGGCAGCCACGGCATGTACGCGGCAAGCTCATCGGATGTCATTCGCCGACATGCCTGCTTGCCGTGTGTGGCATAAATCAGAACGGCGTAGTCGATGGGCAGCGCCTGTGGGCCAAGTGGTTCCGTCCTCCGTGACGGAACGCCGAACTGCCGGACCGCTTCGGGACCGGCAGTGAAGTACGTTTCCGGTGGAACCAGCGGATATCGTCGGAGCAGGCCTCGCCGGCAGAGACGAGCCGTGACTTTCGTTACCGCGTTCATCGATTGTTCCGGGAACAGAGTCCGATGCAGGACGGCGTTGGTGGTCAACCGGTATCGAAGAATATGGTCGAGAATGGCTTTGTCTCGTTTTCTGATAATGACTGGCATCGATCCCTCACCAGATTTGATAGGGCAAGCCGCGCATCGCGGCGTCGTCATGAAACTCTTCAATCCGCTTCGGCCCGTAGCTGCCACCAAATTCGATCATCATGGCCGGCTGCATGTCGCGACTGATCAGCACAGCATCCGGCAGTGTTTCACCGCGTCGTTCAGGAGCGATCCGATCTTCTCCCTGCCATGCAGCAGCGAGGTGTGGGGCGTAGAGATGAAACCACAACCAGACGGCTGCCACGCCCAGGTCATGCGTGACCTGCGTCGAGATCTGGTTGTGATGTGGTCGACCGCCGAAATGCTCGACCGTGTTTTCGGCTGCCAGATACACGACGGTCTGCCGCAGGGCCTGATATTTCCACCGGCTCTTCAATCGGAACGAAATCTGTCCGGCATTCGGCTCCCGATCGCCGGGCTGCCATTCAAAGACCGGACCGGTCAATTCCGGTAACGGCTGAGCGGGCGTGATCTGCCGGTAAACCAGACCGGCTGTGACAAGTCGCCGTAGCCGTCGTCGCGCGTTGGCAATGTGTCCGAACCAGATGGCGTCAGCGATCTGGCGCAGTCCGAACAGCCGCACTTTCAGACTCAGAGCCTGCAGGACGACAACGTCGCGTCTGGTGAGTCTTAGAGAAGGGGGCATTCGTTCCCGCTTTCACTGGAGTTCTGATTGGCTTCGACTTCGTTCTTCGTCCGCTTCTTTCTCCGTGGTTTCGAGGAAGTTGCTTCCACGTCCGGCAATCCACGCGGCGTCATCGCAAGGCCGTCCGTCAGCCGACCTTCTTCCGGCGAGACGTTTCCGATCACCATCGGAGACATCTGCAATGGATCATCCAGGGAGACTTTGCCCGCCTGCTGCCGAATCATGGCCGCCAGGTGCGGCTTGCCCGCGTCTTCATAGCGGCGGGCCTGTTCTTCCATCTGGTTGTGATGCTCGGCATGACCGAGGATCATCATTTTCTGAAGAGCGGACGCGTAGAACGCTCCGACAATCGGCACGAATCGTTCGGCCAGCCGATCTACAAACCACTGCACACTTCGTTGCAACATGAAACCAGTCCTTTCGGCGTCGCGTTGGAGATCAGATTTCGGGTCGGTAAACTGAATACCGGAATGTCCGTTGAATCCGAGTGCGTGCGATTAGATCGAGACCGAAAAACAGGCTCCATACAATCCGGTTCAACCTGGTTCAGTGAGAGACATTTTCTGGAAATTCGTGCCGCTTCGTGGTTTCGATCAAGGCCGTCGCTATGGCGATCAGGGATAAATCCGGGAATGTGAAACTGGATGTGGCAGAGATTTCACGCCGCTGCCTGGACCTTGGCTGGACGCACGAGAAACTGGCTCACAAAGCCGAGGTCAGCACTGGCACAATTAACAATGTCCTCAGCAAGGGACTTGCAGCGTCTTTAAGAACGGCTCATGGAATCCGGCAGGCACTTGGCGTGGAGAGTCTCGAATCTCTGCTGGAATCAGACGCCACTGACGCCGCCGACGTGTCTGCTTCGGACGTGATGACGGTGCATGAGTATCGGGTCACCGACGTCATGACAGAGTGGATCGAAGCGTCCAACGGACTGCGATTTCAAATCTGTCGAATGCGGCACCTTGAACTGGATGATCTGGCTCGCGGCAAACGCTACGACCTGAGTCGGCTTTCCACTGAAGAAGAACAGCGGTGTGTGACGTGGATGAAACGTCACCCGAAAGTCTGCCGGGCCGTGAAGTATCACCCCAATGTCATTACGAATGAAACGGTATTCCGGGATCCACGGGAACCGTACTACTGGGTGATTGATGAATGGGTGGAAGGTGAACCGCTAAGTTCACGGCTGCGCTCAGACACGTTTTCGCGACGGCAATCACAGCAACTGTTACTCGGCATTGCAGAGGGACTTGCGGCAATTCACACGCTGGGCGTCATCCGTCGTGAGCTGACACCGGCATCAATTCTGATCCGGTCCGGCGACGGATCGGCTGTCCTGACGGAATTCGAACTGAGCAAGCTGGTGGATCACGGCCTGACCGTTGCTCCGGATGAATGGCCGGCTGATGAGTATCGGGCGCCGGAAGCGGATTCGGACGATGTCGATCACCGGGCCGACATCTACAGCTGGGCTCGTGTAGCACTTCACATCCTCAGTGGTGACTTGCCGTCCCGGACGAAGCACGCAGCAACTATGCGGAAACTCAAGTTACCCCCATCGCTCGCGGAAGTATTGAAAACATCATTGTCTGCATCACGGCGGTCTCGACCGGGTGATTTTCAGCCGGTCATTGCCGCACTTCGAAAATGGAAGGTGCGGTAGCGCCCATGGTCACTCGAAACAAAGGTGAAGCCGAACCGGTTCGAGCGTCCCGACTCAAAGTCGAAAATGGGGACTTCATCAGTGCTTCCAGTGTGGCCAATGTCGTGTACTGCAAACGAGCTGGCCTGCTGGCCGCCGAATCAAAGGATGTGAACCGGCGTGACGACATGCCCGTTCTGGATTTACTTCCAGTCTATGAACTTGAGGACATCAGAGACTCGATCGCCCAAAGATGGCGGCGGCTTCTGTGCGGTCTGGGTGCTCTGATTGTTACTGCCACGATTTGCTCGTCGCTGGCTGCTTTCGACAGTTTCCAATACGCCCGTTCCACCGCTCTGCTACTTTTCATCGTGATGATCGCGCTCGTTCCATTTCTCTTATCGACGACGAGCTGCCTCAACGAACTCATCCGTCGGCTACGGGCGGCCGATCTTGGAACCAGGCGTGAACCCGATCCGGCGGCGACTGACACCACGCCGGTGTTCTGGTGGGATCTCTGGAAGTCTGGATTTGTATCGCAACGCTGCGATCGTCTGGCAGACAATAACTGGAAGCTCGACGGGAGTCCGTTTCGCGTGCTGCAACGAGATTCGTGGGCGATTCCGGTATTCCGGACAAGGTCCGTCCATGATTACCCGAAGCCTCAGCATCTTGTACGGATTATGGCCTACTGCCATCTGGTCGAATCCCAGATAGGGGCTGACGTTCCCTACGGGATTATTCTTTACGGGGACACGATGCGAGGTATCGCCGTACCGAATCATCCTCGCTACCGGAAGCCGTTCCACGACGCACTGGAGGAACTGCGCCGGCTCGTCACCATTGCAGATGGTGGTGGGCCTCCACCCTATCCCGGAAGTCCCGACGCTTGCGCGTCGTGCCCATTCGGAAAACCCCGACTGCTTTCTGAGGGCAAACCAACGTTGCGAGATGGCAAGCGTCTTGAGCCCCACGTGCTTGTGCCAACGAACGGAAGGAAGAGAAAGTACCACTGCGATTGCGGTGATCGCTTTGAATGGAGTCCCGAACATCAATTGAGTAAAGGACTTAAATTGCACGACTTGAAGCGTAAAGGTTAGAGCACACCACTGCCGCTGCGTTCTCCGTCAAGCCAGTCGATGACACGGAGAAATCCTCGACTGATCCATCCTCGCTGTGGCTTCTGCTGGAACTGTGAGTGAATCTCGTTCCATTCATTGAGCCATTCGTCGGCCGTGCGGTGACGGTTGTCGGCGTCGAGCGCCAGACCCCGGCAAATCAGCTGGTCAATTCGTTGCCAGTGAGCCCTGGCAATCCGCTCTGCGTCTGGACTCAGCTCACTGGGTGGCACGAGAGTTGACTCCATTTCGTCGCGGTGTTGCGGGAGTCCCGCGCTTCCGCCCAGTCCGTCATACGGGATGGTTCCGGTCAGCATCTGGTAGCAAACAGCGCAGAGTGAAAAATAATCGGCACGCGAACTGACATAATCATCGCATCGCAGGACTTCGGGTGCGGCATACGAGCCAGTGAGTCCGTCACCAGCTCCGCGCTGTTTCGTTCGAACGACTTGCCACGCGCTCCCGTAATCGATGAGTGCCAGGCGTGTCGGATTTGGAGTCAGAATCAGATTAGCGGGTTTGACGTCAGCGTGAATGATTCCTCGATGTCGGTGCAGATGAGCAAGACCGTGAGCCAGGCCGCGGACCAGGCGAATGACTTCGGGTGTTCCCATCGGTCGCATTTGGCGCTCTCTAATTCGATTGAGCCTGCTGCGAAGATTGTCACCGTCCACCCAGTTCAAAACGACGAAAACACCATTGTCCTTTTTCTGGTAGTCGCGAATCTGCGGAAGTTCCTGATTGCCGGTATTCAGCTCTTGCAGCAGTCGAATTCGTTCAACGGTTTCCCGCGACGAAGGCAGGACATGCAGCACGGCAAACAGTCCGCCAGGACCGGCGTGCGGATCGAAGACTTTGAACCGTTGACGTTCCGGATGGCTCAGTTTCTCAATGGCAAGATAGGTCCGTTGATGAATCCGATACCGTTCGATCACGGGATAGTGCCGGCCACGAATTCGGACGGAATCTCCTGGCACTTAGTGATCCCCTGACATCGCAATGACGGTCCCAAATCAGCCTCGACAGAATGCCACAAGCGTAACAGGGTGACAACGTGTTCGTCACGAGACACGATCAGCAAACACGTGCCGATTCGGATCGCACTCAAGTACCGTGACAGCAACAGATTCTGATGGCAGAGCACCGGCATGTGAAAGGGTCAGGTCGCTGCCGGCCTCATGTTCCACCTGTTGGCCTGTGCCGTCACAGAACTGTGGGCCGCAAAATCAGTCTGTATGGCACCGCGACCGTTCAGGTCGCGGTAGACCGCCGGAGCGTTCAGCGGAGGCGGAAGGGAACGCAACCGGCCCCAGCCGGTTCGTTCCAGGGCGAGCGGCCCAGCGAGCCTGCGGGCGTTCAGCCCGCCCGTACCGTCGGCCCCGGCCGACGTGCGGCAGCCCGTTCAGGGCGGTGAGCGTTCAGCGAACCTGAAGAGATGGCGGCCAGGGGCGGAGCCCGTCGTCCGTAAAGGGGTGGCAGCCGAGCGTCTTCCGCGACGCGGAAACAGCAAGGCGCGGGTGGGTGAGCTGCCGAGATGTCCCAGGTGCGAACGCACCGGGGAATCCGGTGGCGAACTGTGACACCGACCCGGATCTCCCGCGACGCGGGAATCCGACCGGGGTCACCCGATTTGCGGGTCGCCCACTGGGCGAGTCCATCTCAGGGCGAAAATCACAGTTGGGTTCCCAGTGAAATCCATGTGGCTTGAATCCGCTCGCAGTGACGTCCGGCACGGCGCCCGTTAGAAAATCTGCACGCCGTTGTCGATCCGATGCCGCACTTCCGTGAGCGCTTCATCAAGAGCCCGTTCAATGTCGTAGTACGTCCCTTTGCAACTGGCGGAGACCGTGACCTTCCATCCGTGTTCCGAAGGAAAGATCAGCTGTGTTCCCGTTGATGGCCGCTTGGGCTTGCCTCGGTGCTGGGCAACTTTTCTGGCGGCGGCCTGCGAACTCAACTGGCCCTGCATCGCCTGCCGGGCGAGACGTCGCTGAGTATTCTCGTCCGCGATCCGGGTCAGTTCGTATGCCGTTCGAGTTGGAATTTGTCCTTCGGCCACATGTTGCTGAATATCAGCCGGCAGTTTCAGCAGCGCGAGCATACGACTGATTCGTGTGGGAGAAACACGCAAGGCTTCCGCCAGTTGTTTTCCGGTCCAGCCATTCAGCTCGATCAGTGCCTGAAACGCCTTCGCCTCTTCGAGTGCCTGCAGATCTTCGCGCAGACAGTTCTCGATCAGTTGCTGTTCACGGACTTCGGATTCGGAAAGTTCGGCCTCGTGAAAACGACATTCGATCGTGGTCAGGCCGGCCAGTTGTGACGCCCGCCAGCGTCGTTCGCCGGAAATGATGATCCACTTTTCCACGGGCTCTGACCATCGAACGTGAATGGGGTGGAGCTGGCCTTTGTCACGCAGACTTTGAGCGAGCCGATCCAGTGATTCCTCAGTGAAGTTTGCACGTGGCTGATCCGGGTCAGGAATGACGCGGTCGATATCAACTCGGCCGGTGTTGCGAGTCGCTGTGCGCCCGGCATCTCTGGGATTCGAAACAGGTGCCAGATCGGGCTGAGTCTCGGCCGAATGGCCAATCGATTCGTCGAAGTATGACTCGACGCGGTTAAGTGTGTCCTTTGTCGTTGTCATGCCTTTGCCAGATTACCCTTCTCGGTGAATCCATTGACGCGATCCAGAATCTCGCGGGCCAGTTCCGAAGTCAGTCGAGCAGCCTTTGAACCGGGAGCGTGCATCGAGACTGGTTTGCGACAGGTGAGTGCCACCTTGAATGCCGACGCTTCCGGAATGACGGTGGTGAAAACCGTCGAGCCATATGCTTCCCGGAGCTTCCGTTCGTAACTTCGGTGAACGAGCAGCCGGCCATCACTTCGCGTGATCAGGTGACCGAGTAACTCCAGCCCGGGATTCAGGGCTCGCACACTGATCACAGCCTGTGCGACCACCGGCAACCCCTGAGTTCCAAAGTCCTCGGGCGGAACAGGCACGATCACGGCGTCCGCTGCCACCATCGCGTTCCAGCTGCACTGATACAGATTCGGCGGGCAGTCGAGCAGCACGACATCAAACCCCGTGAACTGGTCGAGGTAACACCGCAGCGTGTGTTGCGACATGCCGGCACACTCCGGTTGCGGCGTGTTGAATCGGGCGAGGTGCTGGTTCGCCGGGACAATCGAAAGCCCCGAAAACGGGGTCGGGACTGGTTCCGGTCCGACGATAGAAATCGAAACCGTGTCCTCAAACACCCCGGCCAGCGTGTCATTCGGGGCGAGTGATCGGACGTAGTTCGATCCGAAGAATCCCTGACTGAGTGAGCCCTGTGGATCGCAGTCAACCAGCAGCACATTCATGCCACGTGCCGCGAATTCACCGCCCAGATGAAAACAGGTCGAACTCTTCCCGCAGCCACCCTTCTGATTGATGAAACAGATTCGTTGTCCTCGCATACACCTCGCTGGTTGAAATTGACGAATGCCACTCTGTGTGGAATTGCCACTGGCAATTCCGGGCAACGTCCCGGCATCTCTGGGATTAACGTGCCACAACCCGGTGAAGGTCGTCAAACAAATTGTGGCAGGTTGCCGAGACTAAAAGTTGAGCTGTCGCCTGAGAGAATTTCGTGGTAGCGAAAGAGCAGAGGAATCCCGGCAACTTACGGAGCGAATGGCACACGGCAGAAAAACGGAAAGGCAATCGAGACACTGCGGCATCAGTCAACTGACGCTGGCCGAACACGCCCTGTGTCCGCTGCAGACTGTATCGCCGGGTTCCGGCGGGCTGATTCATGAGTGTGACTATCGGTATTTCGATCAGCATCGCCGTCGCGTCCGATCGGCGCAGGCGAGAGTGACCTGTCCAACAGGGTTGCTTCCCAACGATGAGTTCTACCTCTGGGGTCTGCTCGCCCTGACACTGGATCAGCCGGAGCCAGATGGCGAGTTTCATGCCACACCACACTACTGCCTCCGACAACTCGGCCTGATTGATCAACGCCAGCGGCGTGGAGGGCGGCAGTACCGGCAGTTTGCGGAAGCTCTCGAACGACTGTCGTCGGTGTCGTATCACTGCGATGCGTTTTATGACCCGATTCGTCGTGAGCACCGCCGGGTCGGGTTCCACTTTCTGAGCTACAGCCTGCCGCTCGACGATCGCTCGGGACGGGCCTGGCGGTTTGTCTGGGATCCGGTCTTTCTGGAGCTGGTGCGGCCGGTGGGAGGTCATCTTCCCTTCGACCTGCCGACGTACCGTCAACTCGATCCGGCCAGTCGCCGGCTGTTCCTGCTGCTGACGAAGATCTTTCGCCGCCGCCGGTCAACTCAACAGTTTGACGTGCGACAACTGTGCGTCTCGGTGATGGGATTTGCTCCAACGGTGTCAACACGAGACCTGAAGCGAAAACTGACCCGCTGCGTCCGGAAACTCGCGGAGTTGCAGGTGGTGACTGCTTGCGCACTGGAGCCTGATTATGAGAGAATCGGAGTCGGCCAGTACACGCTGCGACTACACCGTGGCGACTACTTTCGAAACACGATGAAAACCAGCACTGCCCTGCGCAATTCAGAATCACCGCTCGCTGATCCGTTAAGGACGATCGGATTCGATGAACCCGCAATCCGACGATTGCTGCGTGACTACTCCGTTCCCGTGCTGCGCGAATGGACCGACATCACGCTGGCCGCCATCGAGCGCAGAATCATTCGGAAGACTCCAATGGCGTATTTCGTCGACAACGTAAAACACGCCGCCACAGGAGCACGAACGCCCCCAGACTGGTGGCACGATCTCAGGCGACAGGAACGAATTGCCCGGCGACGAGAGAGTTCTCAGAAGTCGCCAGCACGGCCATTTCAGTCGGCTCCCGCTGCAACGGGCAACTTACCGCTGGCCGATTCGCTCTGTTCTGAATTCGCCGCGTGCTTCTCGGCCGCCGGTCAGTCGGACGACATCGCCAGACAAAATGCTCCCGGCCGATTTCAGCTCCGCATCCAACTGCGACACCCAAACCACGTCGATCGTTGTCGAGCTGGGCGGTTAACATCGTCGGCTCAACTGACGCAGGAGACAGAATCCGCAGCGCGCACGATGCGTTTTCGGCAGCCCCGGTCGTGGCCCGCGAGTTGGGGGACATCCGCCCAACGCTACGTTTTTTGACCGCCGTCTATATCTAGATAAACAAACGAAAGGAGTACGGCTTCGACGACATCTCAGGCATACGTTTGAACGTGACTGCCAAATCGCTCGCAAATGTGATCGTGACAGGCAATCTGTCATAGAGGGCGTCGTTGTTCCAATCCATCTTCGTCAACGACAGAATCGCACGGCACGTATGCACCATCGACTGATCTGCCGCGAAACGGCGGATCAATAGCGGTTTGGGGGTGCCTTTCATTTCCTTGAAGAAGTCGTTCCCCGTTGACTGCTTCGCGTTCCCTTGAGTCCAAAGCAACGCTTCAGTGCCACTCAGAAGCATGCAGCTTCCTCGACGACATGCGTATCCCGGCTGGGATTTGCTGGTACTTCCATGCTTTGGAGGGTCGAGATGGATTCCTCGCCAGCTTGTGTCTTCCTGGATCTGAACAAGTTCAACGGATTCAACAGAACGAAAGGCCTCGAAACAGCCATCCATTTCGCTGTCCGTAAATTGATTCTTCTTATGCACCACAACGCGAGTCGGCGGGCGGCCGCCGTGCCGGTGATGGTATAGATCAAGACTTCTAGCCATCACCCGATGCATGTCTGCGCGGCTCAAAAAAGGGTTCTTTGCCCGATCAACCATTAAGTCCTCTGTTTCATAGGCAATAAACTCTAGACCTGTCCCATCGAAATCAAAGACCTGACTGCAGGTCGTTAGAAATTGCGGTTTGTGGTCTTCACCGTACCGAACCGCGTAACCGAGGCCAACGAATAGCGTGTCTGGATCCATACCGAGCAATTTCCAAGGGATACCACCAGCCTTCGCATAAAGAGCGATACTGAGTCGCCACATTACGCTGCAGCGGTCGCGATACGAGAACGCACTCGTTTCACGTACAACCTGTGTGGGAATTCCAACCGACGCGGCGTGCGTTTTGACAAGGTCATGAAAGTTGAAATCATCGTTTTCACTTGGCCAGCAATATGATTCCCACCTTTCCGGGACGTAGAAGAACAAGACGTCAAACTCAGTTCTCACAGCTCGGGCAGCGTTGATTGCTCCCGTTGCTTGTTCCGCCAGTTTGACACGGCCGGTCGCTGGATCATTTGCGAGTACGTTGTCCAGGTCACTAGACAGGGAGAGTCTTGGGCCGTCAGCCACAACACGACTGCCGAATGTCGCCGAGAACCCATTAAAATCGACGAGATAACGGCTTCTTTCCCGAGGTTGGTGACGGTGCTCCAACTCCTTTAATAGTTGCTTGATACGATGTTCGGATTCAGGCGGTCCAATAATTCCAATCCGAATGGGATCCATGACACTGCCAACGACACCACGGCTATATGGGCCAAAACGCGATAGTCCACGTAAGGTGTGTGTGTCGCTGTCTTCTTCGCGCTGCGGATGAAATTTCAACCTTGGCTCAGCGATGAGTGCGTGCCCTGGCAATTCGTACGGTCGCGGCAAACCAAGCGTCATCTTGCGATGCTCCGAGAAAAGGCTGTCGTTCGGAGGACAACGAATGACGCATCAATCCCATCACCAATTCCAAACGTCGAGAGCTTCCGTGATTGAAGCGGCCCAACGATTGCAGAGACCCATCCATCGATCCGATTATTGAGCCGCCAGTTGAAACAACTGGCGGCTCTCTCTCTGATCAGTTCACGAATCGCCGCACTGACTTCAGGGTCTTGCTTCTGTTCGTCGTCGCGAGCCCCTTTCATTTCTTCGAAGTCTATCCAAGTTGTAGGCTCTAGAAGGAGCCACATACGATCCAGTCGGAGTTCCAGCCGGATTCGGGCGGCTTCTCTCCACCTAGCCGAGGTGTCTGGTACGGGGCCGGCAATTCCACCGTCAAACCGCTTCAGTTGCGATAACGATGGGTGACTGAGCCGCTCCGGATCGACGACGAGTGTCCAACCAGAACGAGAGGGAAACGCTTCAAAGGGGCATTCCCTTCGAACCGCTTTGGCGAAAGCGTCATTCAGGAGTCCAAGTTCGGCGGTTTCACGTTCCAAGCGGTGGACCGTAATTGGATGGACGTCAAAATCACGGATGGATCGGTCCGCGAATGCCTTTCTGACTTCCGAATCGGCACCAAAACACAGAACTCCATTCTGACGCCGCGCGCCGATTACATCTGCTTTCGTCTGCTGAATTGTCTCACGTACTTCTTTTGTATTGCCGATTTCGCAGTCAACTCGTCGGCATACGCTTGGAAACTCAGTGACCGGCAAAGCGTTGAATCGAATGACGGGCCAGCCGGTCCCCGGATCGGGAACTGTGACACTTAGAAGTCGCCTCCGGTCGCCTGCCAGCTGTGCCACCATTTCATCAGGCACCTTCGGGACCATTCCGAGAACATCTCTCAGTAGTTCGTCAAAAGTGTGGTACTCAAGCAATCGTGCCTCGATTCCTGCATCAGCAGCCCTTTGCATCAAGTCGTTTACTCGGGGCGCAACACCGCCGTGGCGATGAAACCAGAACAGCCCAGCTGGGAAAGCCCGAGGGCCAAATCGGCTAATTGCTTCCTCCAACGTCTGCATGACAGATTCATCACGACCGCTGTATCCAGCTACAACCAGCCCGGAACGTACGAGCTCTTCAGTGAGACAATCTCTGAATTCCGCGTCCTGATTGACGAGTTCGCCAGACGTATTCTTTAGCTTTCGAGACAGAAAGTCTCCGTGCAACTTGACCAGAAGCGGCCGCTCGCCATCGACGAGCGCCTCATGTGCCTGTCGTGCATTGTCGAGTGCTGCGACCGAGAATGAGTCAGTGCTTCCAAGCACGCTGACCAGTGCATCTTCGATTAGCCGATCGAAATTCGTTGTCCAGATCTTCGATACCATCTCCAATCGAACCAATGTTGCGAGCGCCATATGCCCAAACGCTGGCCGACGACCTGCCACTGAGTGGTCGATGTACTTTCGACGTTCTCTTTCGTCCGGATACGTTTCTTCAAAATAGAATGAATACTCTGCTTCAGATCCGGGTTGTGGAAATGTGCTCTTGGCATCACAGAACGCGTTAAGTTGGTCACGAAACCTAGTATCAGTCAGTTGCGGCACGCGTTGGATGGGTAGTCTATTCTCAGAGCAATACAGCAGACGTTTGAAGTCCCAGATCATGTCGCCTGCGGTAGGGATTCCGGCAGACACGGAACATCCAGCGCCGAGCAGCCACATGAGATTGGCCCCTCGCATGGGAAACAGTCGCAGGAATTGTTCAGTATCCATCACGGCACCACAGTTAGGCCTTGGATTCCAAGACGCTGAGACACGACTCAAGCATGGAACTGTCAACCCCGAGAGAACGAATCAGAAATCCGCAGACCATTGCCGTCGAATCCTCACCAAGACCACAGACGAGTTTAAGTGATTCGAAAGCATCCAGTTGTGATTGCGAGCCGAATAGCTTGAATTCCATCGCTAATGGAAGAAATCGCGCGCTGTTGCGATGGCTCAGGAGTTCGCGCAGCAGCTTAACGAGATCCGAACAGCAGGCCGGCGGATTCGTCAAACGGGCCACATCGACACCGTGGGATTTCGGCGTCGCAGTCGCCTTTAACGACTCGTCCACCAGATGAAGAGTTGATTCGATCAACCCGACTGCCTGGTCAGGGTTGTTATTTCCGAAGATGAGTTTCTGGGAGAGATAGTCCTCGAAGTCGCCGGGCTGCATTGTCGAAATATCACGTGCTATCCAAAGCAAGTACTGCGTGAATCTGACGATTGCGGCGCCCAAAGCGTAACGCGCACAAATGCGAGCCGAATCTTCGGTAGCTTCACGCGTCAACGTACTGAGTGCTTCGATTGTCCGAATCAACCGATTGAAGGCTCCGTAGCTAAGCAATCTCCAACTGTCGATCTCGATCATCTGAATCGCAGATTTGAGTGTCTTCCATTCGTCTGAAGGGTTCTTCTCCTGATAGCGATCGCGCCAAGCAGACTTCGCTTTGTCGAATACTGGGTAATTGCTTCGAGCGAGCCACTGGTTGTCTTGAATACCAATTTGCCCTTCCACTGAGTCAATGTTGTCGATACTCAGAACGTCAACGTGCAGATCCCGGGCGAACTGCACAATCTCACGGTCTGATTTTGCCGAAACGAGATATGACGCATCAGCGTCCAAGAGCATCCGCACTCCAACGAGCCACATTACGCGGTCGAGTACTTGGACCTTTCCCCCTTTGCACTCGTAGTGCCCCTGAGTCACGTGAAAATCGGTGTGATATTCCCACGTGAGAACATCAATGTCAGTGGCAACCATTCGATAGTCGCTGGACGCAGCTGGTAAGAGTCCGCGTTCCGCAAAAACCGCTTGTGCGAATGACATGCGTTGGATGCGGGCTTCCAAGTGTGTTCCCTCGGGTATCCGAGACATAGCAATCCGATCTTTTCACTGAATATCTAGAAGCCTTCGCGTAGCTTGAGAATGATTGCCCGCTCAGCTTCTGCAACATCTTCAGGCACGTCACCGACCTCCGGAATGCATTCTTCAATCGATCGAAATGCCTTTCCCTCCCTTACATGTGAGGCGGACATTGATTTCAGGTCAGTGGCGATCGACCCTGTAGTGATTACGTCATATACTTTTTGCACGGTATCGCGCTGAACGAGATTCATGAAGCAGCGGTCTGATCCCTGGTAGGCACGTTGGACGGAAACAATTCCAGCTTTTTCGGACGTAACATAATCTGTGCCGATGGCAGTACATGGGCCAATGCGTCCTTTCGTTAAGAGTGCATTGAGCAGGCGTTCGGGCGAGAAAATACTGCCGGTTGCGGAGTCAGCAAAGTGTTGACCGTTTCTGACGGAATCGAGGAAGATCTTGATGCGGTCGCAGACGTCCTGCCCATGCTCAGTTGCGATGTCTTCGTAAAAATGAGGCGTTGTCAGGAACGTCCTGACCTTTCCTCCCGCCATTTCGATCTGTGTTTCGTGGATCAAACGGACGCTGACGGCCAGCTTCATAATGTGCTGAACGTTCTGCGTTTTTGCCCACTGGGCGAGCACGGACCGTGGCATCCCTTGGTACTGACGGACACGCTGTACAAGCTCAACAACGATTTCCCGGTCAGTCCGATCGAGCGAAGAGAGCGCCCGGCTTGCGTTTTCGATGCAGCCTGCCCAGACACTGGCAGAGTACAGCAACGGTTCTGACAGTCCCTTGCCGTCGCGATAGTCGACCAGCCTGTACGATTTAGACAAGGTGATTGCCAAGTTGGCATCTTGTTCGCTGAAATCGACTGCGAGTTTTTGGACGGCATCAGACTCGGGAATCGGCGCCATAGCGACGAATTTCTGAAGAGCGACGCAGGCCTGGTCGACCAGCGAGGGCTCCTGATTCGCATAGAGTCGCTCGACCGCATGGAGAATGTTGTCGTACCCGAGGACGATGCTCTTAATGCTGACGACGTTTTGGCCGCTTTTTCGGAGGTGGCAGAGCCCCGAAGACTCAAGCCAAGGCAGAATCGTTTGTTTGAACTCAGGCTTCGCGAAACCTTCGCCGTTTGCGAGTGCTTCTGCTTGAGCGATTTCGAGGTCATGCGACCTCAATGCCGCGGCCAGCAGACCTGCTCGGCCGGCGGTTGCTGACGCGTAGAGATACGCGGCGATCTGCGCATCCGCCGACCGGTACCGCTTGAGAGACTTCGCAAGCGAGATGATATGTTTTCCATGGCTCGGCGCATCCATCGGTAATCCTCACGTCCGTGGCCGTTCATTATATGACATGAGCCTGTTTATTGCCGGTGGGTCGTTTGCACAAAAAAACACCAGTCTATTCCGCAGGCCGAATACCGCAAGCCACATTGTCGTTCGCGTCCGATGCTCGGTGTTAGTGGGAGACAGAACTCGGTTTCAAGTACCGAAAGACTGTCTGCTGGCTACTCCCAACGCGGATGAGATTTCAGATGCTGACAGATGGTGGTCTGCAGAGCATCAAACGCGGGACGCTTGAGTAGCTCCCATTTCCACAGGCTGTTACGGATTTCGTTTGCCCGTGAAAATCAGGACGAAGACTCGGCGGATTTGAAGGAGCCCTATTTGTCAGTGAATACTTTGGAGCTACACCTCGCGCGGCAGCCACTCGGACAACGGTACCTGGCGGGCAGGCTCCAAAGATTCGGTCATTCAGAATGGCTTCGTTTCGGGCGGGAGTACACGTCATGGGCTCGATCGGTACTCGATGCTAGAGCGTACTGCAGTTAACTGTAGCGGTATCCGCAGTGTCTGATGTAGTTTCGGCATTCGGTTTCGCCGAAGTGTTCAACGAGTTGGCCGCAGCATTGCCAGAGGGCTTCGACGGTTCGTGTCGAAGCGCTTTTCACCAGCCATTTGAACTTGGAAAACGCGTTCTCGATCGGGTTCAGGTCCGGGCTGTACGGGGGCAGATACAGCACCCGGGCACCTGCGGCGGCGATGGCTTCACGGACTCCGCTGACTTTGTGCACCTGCAGGTTGTCCATGATCACCACGTCTCCTGTTTTCAAGGTGGGAGCCAGCTGCTGACGCACCCAGGCCAGGAACACGGCACCGTTGATCGCTCCGTCCACGACCAGCGGCGCGGTCAGACCGCTGGTTCGCAAGGCCGCCAGAAACGTCGTTGTCTTCCAGTGGCCATGCGGGACGGAAGCCAGCAGACGCGTGCCGCACAAAGACCGACCCCGTGGCCGGTTCATGTTGGTTTTGCCCCACGTCTCATCCAGAAACACCAGATGTTCCGGGGCGAAATCTCTCTGCTGCTGCCGCCATGCGGCTCGCTGAGCGGCGACATCCGGACGGTCCTGTTCCGCAGCTCTCAGGACTTTTTTTTGAGCGTCAACCGCAGAGCTTTCAACGCCCGGCACAGCGTTGATTCATCCAGCTTCGTCCCGAGTTCCGCTCAGACAGCGTCAGGTCGGGAGTCTCCGCGATGGCCTGCCGGATGGCTCCTTCCAGCGGAGCCCATTTCGGAGTCCGCTGACGCGTCAACTTCGCCGTCACCCGGTGCTCTTCTCGACGCACCTGCTTGATGCGACGGACCCACGACTCGCTGCAGCCGAATCTCAGAGCCACTGCCTGGGTCCCTTCGCCCCCATCGCAAGCCGCCAGCACATCGCGACGGTATTCCTTCGAGTAAGCCTGCATGTCAAAGTCCCTCCATGAAGACTTCGCCAGCTTACTCATCTCTCCCGGATCGCGCTAGAGTTATCTGAAACTCGCTCTAAGGATGGCACAGTTGAGACTCGGTCGACAACACCGGACGCAGAAAGTGGCGCATCAGCTGCTCGCTCATCACGAAACGCCCGGTGTCACTAAATTGCGTTTCGGAAATCACCGAAGCAATCGCGTCCGACGTATGTACTGTTCCTGCGGAGGCATGGATGCCAACGCCAGCTCATTGGGCATTGGCGAGGTCGGATTGGTGATAATCTCACCCGCCCATCGAAAGGCAATCTGGATCTTGCTTGCAAGTACTTTGGGAACAGTACTTTGATCCCACGTCGAATTCCGCTCTGACCCGCTGAGTTCGCGAGTGATATCGGCCAGTTGGCCCGTCTATCCACAGCCGGAGAAGTGCGACGGATCCGACACGTCAAACGCCCCATTCCGCGACGCCACCGACACGCCCTGATCGTCAGAATGCGACGCGACCGACACGTCTTTCGAGCTGTTGCGATTTCCACCCGGTACGATATGGACATCAGGCTGGCCAGGTTTCGGATTCCTGACCGGCGGCCGTTGAAACGTCAACCGCGTCATTCGGCAAACCTGGTGACACCCCACTGGGCTAAGAATGACGAGCAGACGTCGCTTTGACAGTCGGCCACACCCGGTAAACCTGACCTCACCAGTTGGGCTAAGGGGACGAAGTTAACCGCTCGTCCGTGGTCGTCCCGTAGAGCGCAGTGCGTCGAGAGGGTGCGTCGTGTAACGGTCTGAGGAAATTGCCGACTGAGTCGGTCGGAGTTCAGGG
>CAXBME010000022.1:0-147314 GCA_963976765.1 uncultured Planctomycetaceae bacterium | reverse complement strand
AATCATCGACGAGTCCTTCATGCTCAGCGCCTTCCAGCTCACACAACTCGACGGTGTCTGATAACGGAAACGCGACCGGCACAATCTGAATGCCCGAGACAGCCCGACCAACTGGTCGGGCTGTTTTTGTTGGTGACTGGCGAAACCTTATTACAACGGTCGTGGGGAGTGTGCCGGCTGTAAGTGTTGCTCTTTGTGAGTCAGTGGTTTTGTCTGATTGTTATCCGCCAGTCAGTACAGTCTCTACGGTCCTGACTGATGAATGGGCATTGCCTTTCAAACGGTCGACAGTTTCTGACATATGCGCAAGTGGTCACAACTGCTGGCTGCAGGTTCGCCGAAACAAGTAACTGAAGTGGAATTATTTCTTGACAGATCGCGGAACACCTTTTCGCCGCCTGTCAGGTTCAATTCACTCCCGCATCTGAAAATTCAGCGGTACTGGTAATCCAGTCGTTCATCATTGCCCTGTAAACGGTTTACAGAGCTGACACTGGATTTTCCTGGGCTACTTACCAGATTTGATTCGGTTGTCCCTGTCAGCAGGAACGGCCTAAAAGGAGTTTCGCCATGTCACTACGCCCCTGGCTTACAGGCTTCCGTGCCCGATTGAACAACACTCGGAGTCGAAGGGTTGTTCGCAGTCGACAGCGACATGCGGAACATCTTGAGGAACGTACGTTGCTGACAGCGACGGCTCTGGTGATCGGAACAGAGCTTACCGTTCTGACTGACGCGTCAGAGAATGTGACGGTTCAGGCGAATTCGACGACTGGTCGTGCTGAAGTTCTGATCAACGGCACGGTTCTGGCCTCAGGGTCGAGTGTACCGGCTGGTTCTCTGACGGGTCTGACGATTTTCACCGGTTCGGGTAATAACCAGATTGACCTGAGCGGTATCACGGCAGGTGTCTTCACGTCTCTCACGTCGATCGAAGTAGATTCTGGCGATGGCGACGACGTGATCATCGGAACGACTGACATTGGCGGAACGCTGATGGGTGGGGATGGTGCTGACACGATAACCGGCAGCAGTGCCGCTGACGTTCTGCGTGGCAACGACGGTGATGACGTTATTAACGCGGGTGCAGGTGACGACGATATCAATGCGGGCGATGGTCAGGACTCGGTCAATGCGGGTGCAGGTAACGACACCATCGTTGGCGACGACGGCGACGACACAATTTTCGGCGGGGCTGGTAACGACTCAGTTCTGGCGAACAACGGTGCAGACGTAATTTTCGGGGAAGCCGGCGACGACACGTTGAACGGTGACGGGGGGTTCGACTCGATCGACGGTGGGGACGGTAACGACGTTGTCTTTGCCGGTGCGGACAACGACACCGTTTCCGGCGGTCTCGGCAACGACACCATCAACGGCCAGGCCGGCAACGACTCGATCAATGGTGACGACGGCGACGATGTCATCAATGGCCAGACCGGGCAGGACACACTGAATGGAAACGGTGGAAATGACATCGTCAATGGAAATGCCGGCAACGACCTGATCGACGGGGGCGCTGGCGACGATGCGGTGTACGGTGGTGGCGGCAACGACCAGCTCCAGGGCAGCGATGGACTGGATACGCTGAGAGGCAACAGTGGCGATGATACGATCTTCGGCGGCGGTGGAGCCGACTGCATTTTTGGCGACGCTGGAAACGACCTCGTCTTCGGCGGTCAGGCTCAGGTAGATATTACTGCAGTTGCCACAGTAAATCCTGAAGGCAATGCTGGTTCGCGGCTTGTTTCATTAATTGTCTCGCGAACTACGGACATTGGTGGAGCTGCGAGTGTCGACTTTGCAACGGTGAACGGATCGGCTGTGTCAGGACAGGATTACACAGCTACCTCTGGAACAATTGTATTTGCGTCGGGTGAACTGTCCCGCGTGATTACCATTCCGGTGCTGGGTGATAATATTGCTGAAGGAAATGAAACGTTTTCCGTGGTTCTTTCTAATGCGTCTAATCTTGGGATTGGTATTGGAACCAGCGTTATCACGATTGTAGACGATGATGTTGCCGGCATCTCGATCAGCGACGTCTCAGTCGATCCGGAAGGAACTACAGGAACGACGACAACGGCGACGCTCAACGTGACATTGTCGAATCCAAGTGTTGTTCCAGTGACTGTCAATTTTGCAACGACGGATGGTACGGCAACCGCCGGTGCTGATTATGTGTCTACGACTGGAACCGTTACGTTTCCGGCGAACTCCACTGCAACACAAACCATCACGGTGACGATTAATGGCGATAGTGACACGGAAGGGGATGAAACATTTAACGTTGTGCTCTCTGGCGTGATGAATGGAATCATTCTGGATGGAACCGGCACCGTAACGATTGTTGATGACGACGGTGGTACTTTCTCGATTGACAACCAGACGTTCGACGAGGCGTCGCAGAGCGATCTGATCTTTGCGATCGATATCTCAGGCAGTGCCGGGCTTACGTTCCCGAATGCAAACGTTGGAGACGTCAATGGGGATGGCCGAACGAATACAATCCTGGACGTTGAACTGGCCTCGTTGATTAACTATGTGACGACGACACTGGCTCCGAACTTCCCAACACTTCGAATCGGGATGATTACATTCTTTG
This sequence comes from uncultured Planctomycetaceae bacterium, assembly GCA_963976765.1. Classification (GTDB taxonomy): domain Bacteria; phylum Planctomycetota; class Planctomycetia; order Planctomycetales; family Planctomycetaceae; genus JABMPE01. The sequence continues at coordinate 144,709 of CAXBME010000022.1, read as the reverse complement.
ACAACTCTTTTGGTGTTGGTCGTCTTGAAATGTCACCGACAGCGGGGTACGTCCCGTTTACTGCGAATCTCAGCACGACAGCTGCAGCTGATGTAAATGGCAACGGGATGAATGACGTTGAAGAGATTCTCAGGAATGTTCGAGCAACAACGTTACCAAACTCCGGGACTGACATTATTGGAATGGCAAACCAGACTTTTACAACACTTGCCACTCCCAATAACGAAGGTACGCTTGTTGTGCTGTCCGATTTCGCCATCGGTAGTGCGACGGCTGCTTCACGACAGGCGGCACTTGCCGTAGGACGGACAATCCGGGCCTTTCAGGTCGACAGCAGTACAAGCACGACGAACCCGCCAAACCTTATCGCGTTGTCGTATGACCCGACAGCGATTCGTGTCATCCAGCCAAGTGATCTTGATAACGAACTAAGCACGCTTGTCGGGCAACCGTTTACTGTCACGCTGAGTCGCGCGTTAGCTCAGACGGTGACTGTTGATTTTGCGACAATGGACGGAACTGCGATCGCCGGTCAGGACTATGTGGCCCAGAACGGAACACTGACATTCGCGCCGGGAGTGACCACGCAAGAGATCAGTATCCGTATTCTGGACGATTCCATTGTTGAGTCACCAGAGTCGTTCACCATCGTTCTGTCTAATCCCACAGGTGGGGCGATGATTGGTACGGGGAGCGGAACCGGAACGATCAACGACAATGTTGGCGGAATTATCGGTGGCCTGTCGGCAGAAGATGCTTCTGGTGAAAGCAGCGTCGTTGCCATCGAGAAGATTGCATACCCCGTCATTTCTGTGCCACAAGCGGCACTGGCCGGAACGGCATCGGGTCCCGAGGATGACACGATCTTCGGTGGTGATGGTAACGACACTTTGATTGCCGCGTCGGGCAACGACTTCATCAATGGTAATGGTGGTGACGACAGCATTCTTGCTGGTGGTGGTAACGACACGGTTCTTGGTGGCTCTGGTCGTGACACGATTGATGGTCAGGACGGTGATGATTCTCTGGATGGCCAGGGTGGCGCAGACTCGGTGACCGGGGGCGACGGCGACGACGAGATCGTGTTTGAAGGTGACGAGGACGGTAACGACACGATCTTCGGGGGCAACGGTGCCGACACGGTGACGGTCAACACAGGCGTGACAGACGACACGGTTGTGATTGGTCAGGACGCGCTGGGCCGGGTGACGGTGAGAGAAGGCAGTTCGACTCTGGTTGTTGATCCATCGATCAGCACGGTGAATGTCAACACTCAGGCAGGTGCCGACACGGTGACGGTCGGTGATCTGAGCGGCGTTCCGCTGAGTGCTCTGACGGTTGACGGTGGTCTGGGTGCTGACACGATCGATGCATCTGGGCTGATTCCCGGCAGCGTTCGCGTTCGTCTTCGTGGTGGTGACGGTAACGACACGATCACGGGTGGAGCGTCTGGTGACAGCCTGTTTGGTGATGCCGGCGACGACCTGATCAATGGCGGCGGTGGCAACGACAGTATCCAGGGTGGCGACGGCAACGACGTGATCAACACTCAGGACGGTGACGACACTGCTGATGGCGGAGCGGGTAATGACTCGATAACCGGCGGGCTTGGTAACGACAGTCTGCTGGGCGGTCTGGATGGCGACACGCTGGTCGGCAACGAAGGCGATGACACGCTGCGAGGCGGTTTCGGGGATGACAACCTGAACGGTAACGCTGGTAACGACTCTCTGGACGGCAGCTTCGGTCGTGATTCGATCTCTGGTGGTGCGGGTGACGATATCGCTGACGGCGGTCGTGACGGCGACCTGATCAACGGTCAGGCGGGCAACGACACGATCCGTGGTGACCACGGTGACGACACGCTGAACGGTCAGGCCGGTGACGATGAGATTGTCGGCGGTGACGGCAACGATCGGATCTCAGGCGGTTCGGGCCGTGACGGCATCGCCGGTAACGATGGTGACGACACGCTGAACGGCAACGGTGGTTCGGACACGCTGCGTGGCAACGACGGCAATGATTCGCTGGCCGGTGGCAGCAGCGACGACACGCTGATCGGTGATCAGGGTGACGACATTCTGGACGGGGAGGCCGGCACAGACCTCGCTGTGACAGGCGAAGGAGACGACCGGACCCTCAACGTGGAAATCATCGACGAGTCCTTCATGCTCAGCGCCTTCCAGCTCACACAACTCGACGGTATCTGAAATTCGGGATACTGGTAGCAGCGTTGCTGAATAGCAGACTGAAATGAAAGCAGGGAGCGGATCGCTGATCGATCTGCTCCCTGTTTTGTTGCTGCCAGTCGTTATTGCGGCAGTTCGGGCAGGATTCAACTGCCGATCCGGGATCCGGTCTTGTGTCTGTGCGGTCCGGCACGCTAAAAAGCTCGCTCTGATCAGATTTCCGGACATGGATCGTCCCCTATTTTGCAGCAATTATTGGCTGTTTTCGGAACACACGGATGTGGTGCAGCGTTTGCCAGAGCGACGTGGCGACTGAGGTCGGCGCGGATAATCGACGAGTAAGCTGTTCGAATTGCGGACATTTACTCGCTGGAGCTGTCGGCACGTCTCGCGATCAGACCTCGACTGTCGTGCCCGCCGCCCGCCCTGAGACACGCGCTGCGGAAGCTCGTCAATTGCTTGATCGCTGGGCGAAGGGCCACTTTTTCGATCCCTACGGGCCACCCAGAAAAATTGAATCGGCGCCGGTTGCTCCCGTCGCGACTACGTTCGGTCCGGAAGAACACGGTCCGGAAGAACGGCGTTCCGTAGAACGCAGCGACGACGCTCCAGAAAAATTGGCGAGTGTAAGTTCCGATGATGCCCGCAGTGACGACGCGCGCAACATCGAAACGATTGACGAAAGAGACTTCGTCGCTGTTTCTGAGTCTCCAAAGGCTGAGTCTCCAAAGGCGGCGGATGAGGTCAAATCGTCCGCTCAGGGATCGAGTGTGAAACCGGATGCTGCTGCTCCCGCAGCCAAAAAAGTTTCCAGTGAAGAGGTGGTCGCCGTGGACAACGAACCTGAAGCGATCACCACGGCGTCGGCCGCAGCGGCTGCTGCCAGTTCCGCAGAGCTGGATCGGTTGACTCGCGAAATTATGGCTCGCGTTTCGAAGATCACTGAAGCTCGGGCCGAGGCCAGTGCGGCGACGGACATGCCGTCGTCGGAAGGGAGGCCGACGACCGATGACCACACATCTGTTGCGGCGGGAATGGCGGCCAGTTTCCCAACTCACGAAGTCAGTCCGCCTCGGCAGGTAAGTGCAGCTCGAAGCGATTCTGGAAATCACGACGACCTTCATTCCCGTGCCATGTCGTCCGCGTTTGACGAACCAGTTCCGTCGCGAACGGAAACGAGCCGCCGAACTGACGCCACGCATCAGCCGAGCAGAAATCCGGAACCGGTTTCGACTCCTGTTTCAGCCAGCCAGACTCCAGCACAGACATCTCCAGGCGGCTGGTACAACAACATCGGGCAGATGCTGGCCTATCTGGGCATTATCTGTCTGACGGCTGGAACGTGCGGAGTCATTGTGTCCTACTTCGGCGGGCCGGCAAATTACGCACCGTATGGCTGGCTCGGTGCGACCATTGGCCAGATGCTGTTGTTTCTTGGCATCGTGACGCTGATCTCTGCCGGCATGGAGCAGACGTCTCAGGAACTTCGTCAGGCTGTCGATCAGCGGATGGACGAAGTGACTCAACGGCTCGACCAGATTGGCAACCGCATCATGCGCATTGAAGAGGCCAATCTCGACGGCCCTCCCCGGCCGCACCTCTTGTCTCAACCGGAGCAGGAACGTCGCCGAGCAGAGTCTGCGACTCCGCGAGCAACCCGCGACGCTTAGAGTGTTGCGTTGTCAGGCGGTCGCGATAGGTACGCTTTTGATGCTGAGTACCCCGCGGCCCTGTCCAGGTGATAGCTTATCCCGGTCATTCCAGCTCGGGAGTTCTTTATGCGTTGCCTGATTTCTACATGCTTCGTCCTTTTCAGCATTGCTGTCTTGTTGCCGTCTGCCGGCGCGGACGAGGTCGACGATAAACCGGTTGCGGCAGAAGGCTCGGACATGGAGCCGACGGTCGCCGCTCTCGCCGAACGCGTCCGCAAGTCGGTGGTCGTTGTTTCGTTTTCCGGACGCGACGGGAAACAGCAGGGGCTGGGAACGGGGTTTGTCGTTTCACCCGACGGCCTGATCGCCACGAATCTGCACGTCATTGGCGAAGCCCGTCCCATTGAAGTTCAGTTCACAGACGGGCGAGCGTTTGCCGTAACTGCTGTGTATGCGACGGAAAAGTCGATGGACCTGGCCGTGTTGAAGATCGACGCGAAGGATCTGCCGGCTCTGGAGCTGGGAGATTCGGACACGCTGAAGCAGGGTGAGCAGGTCATAGCGATCGGCAACCCGCTGGGGCTTCGGCACAGCGTTGTCAGCGGAGTTGTTTCTGAGAAACGCGAACTCGACGGCAAGCCGATGATTCAGGTCGCGATCCCGATCGAACGAGGCAACAGCGGCGGACCGCTGCTCGACATGCAGGGCCGAGTTCACGGCATTGTCACGCTCAAGTCTCAAGTGACTCAGAACCTGGGATTCGCGGTCGTCGTGAACGCGTTGAAGCCGCTGCTTGAAAAGCCGAATCCGATTCCAATGTCCCGCTGGACGACAATTGGCACGATCGACAAGCGGGAATGGACGACAGTTTTCGGAGCACGCTGGAGGCAACGCGCTGGCCGCATCAGCGTGGACGAGACTGGCAGTGGTTTCGGTGGCCGCTCGCTTTGCCTGTCGACTTCAAAGCCGCCGGAAGTTCCGTTTGAGCTTGCTGTGTCCGTCCGTTTCTCACCCGAAGAGGGCGCTGCAGGGCTGGTTTTTCACTCCGACGGCAACAACAGACACTACGGATTTTACCCGAGCAACGGTCGTCTGCGGCTGACACGGTTTAACGGGTCGAGCGTTTATCAGTGGAATGTTCTGGCCGAGGTTTCTCACAAGGCGTACGTGCCGAATGACTGGAACGATCTCAAAGTTCGCGTCGAGGCTGAGCGAATTCTTTGCTACGTGAACGACGAACTGGTCATCGAATCGACGGATTCCGGGCTGAGCGAGGGTGCGGTTGGGCTATGCAAGTTTCGAAACACCGAAGGCGAGTTTCGTCGCTTCCGTATCGGGCGGAATCTGAACAGCGAACGACCTTCGGACGAAATCGTGAAACGAATTACCGAAGCCGTCGCCTCGCTTCCCATTGATCGACCTGCGAGTGACGACGTCGTCAACAAACTGTTGCCCGATGGGATGTCGACATCCGAAGTGCTGCGTCGCGAAGCCAAACTTCTGGAGCAGCGTGCTCTGCGAATTCGGGAACTTGCCGTCGCCGTGCACGCCCGCCGTACTCAGCAGGAACTCGCCGATGAAGTGGCGAAGAAGCCGGAAGACTTTGATCTGCTTCGCGCAGCGCTGCTGCTTTCTCGAATCGATAATGAGGAAGTCGACGTTGACGTTTATCTCAATGAAGTCGAACAACTGGTCGCCGACATCAAGTCAGAGATTGTCGACGATGCTTCCGAACAGGACCGTCTGGCGACGCTCGACCGGTTTCTGTTCGAGCAGCTTGGCTTTCATGGCAGCCGCACCAACTACTACCACCGGTCGAACAGCTATCTCAACGAAGTGATCGACGATCGCGAAGGACTGCCCATCACTTTGTCGGTGCTCTACATGGAGCTGGCGAGGCGGCTCGATCTGAAAGTGGTCGGTGTCGGATTGCCGGGACACTTCGTCGTTCGTTTTGAGCCGGAAGAGGGTGATTCCAGACTCATCGACGTTTTTGAAAACGCATCTCTTATTACGCCAGAGACTGCTGAGGCAATGATCCGGGCGCGTCTGGCCGGACAGGCTGACAAGGAAGAGACGGACCGACTGATCGAATCGTTTCTGGAAGCGTCGACGCCGAAAGCAATTCTGCTGAGAATGCTCAGCAATCTGCGAGGCGTAGCGGAAGAAGACCGCGACGTGGATTCGATCCTGCGTTACCTCGACACGGCACTGGTCATTGATCCGGACAGCCTGGAAAACCGAGCACGACGAATTGACATGCGAATTCGCAGCGGTCGAATTCCAGAAGCGATGGTCGATATCGACTGGATGCTCGACAAACGACCGGAAGGCATGGACGTCAACCAGGTTCTGAAACTTCGAGCGAACCTCGAAGCCCGTCTGCAGCAGAATGAAGAATGAGCCACGGATTTTCACGGATCGGCACAGATAATCTGGATGTGTCGTGCCACAATCTGTGCTCCTCTGCGTTGAAATTCAGTGTTGCACCTTCTGCCAAAGTAATTCTTTTCTTATGCACGACTTCGAACTTGTCAGCGATTACGCACCGGCCGGCGACCAACCGGCGGCGATCGAGAAACTCGTCAGCGGCATCCAGGAAGGCAAACGCGATCAGGTTCTGCTGGGAGTCACCGGCTCCGGCAAGACGTTCACCATGGCCAACGTCATCGCTCAGATGAACCGCCCGACGCTCGTTCTGTCGCATAACAAAACGCTGGCCGCTCAGCTTTACGGCGAGTTCAAAGAGTTCTTTCCCAACAACGCGGTGTCGTACTTCGTCAGCTACTACGACTATTACCAGCCTGAGGCGTACATCCCCGCGCGGGACATCTACATCGAAAAAGATTCGTCGATCAACGAAGAAATCGACCGGCTGCGGCTCCTGGCGACCAGCGCGCTGGTCAGCCGTCGGGATGTCATCGTCGTGGCGAGCGTGAGCTGTATTTACGGTCTGGGTTCACCGAAAGATTATCTCGAAATGATGGTCCCTCTGCAGATCGGGGATGAAATCGATCGAGACAAACTGCTGCTTAAGCTGGTCGATATTCACTACGAACGTAACGACTACGAACTCGCTCGCGCAAAGTTTCGCGCACGGGGCGACGTCATCGAAATCTGGCCGGCGTACGAAGAGTTTGCTTTTCGCATTGAACTGTGGGGCGACGAAGTTGAGAAGCTGTCGATCATTAATCCGCTGACCGGTGAAGAGGCGAAGAAGCAGATCGAAATCTACATCTATCCGGCGAAGCATTTCGTCATGCCGATGGATCGGATCGAAGCCGCGGTCCTGCTGATCGAAGCCGAACTGCACGAACGGCTGGAACACTTCAAGAAGGAAGGCAAGCTGCTGGAAGCTCAGCGGCTGCAAGCTCGCACGCGGTACGACATCGAACTGCTGCGGGAAACGGGCTTCTGTCCGGGCATCGAGAATTATTCTCGCGCCCTGGCCGATCGCAAGCCGGGCGAGCCGCCGTACACGCTGCTCGATTTCTTCCCCGAAGATTCGTTGCTGATGATCGACGAGTCGCACGTCACGATCCCGCAGATTCGAGCGATGTGGGCTGGCGACAATTCGCGTAAAACAACGCTGGTTGAACATGGCTTTCGGTTACCGATGGCGCTTGATAATCGCCCGCTGAAGTTTGATGAGTTTATCAAACGACCCGGTCAGCGAATCCTGGTTTCGGCAACGCCGGCTGACTGGGAACTCGAACAAACCAAAGGCGAAATCGTCGAACAGGTCATTCGTCCGACGGGCCTGGTCGATCCGGAAATTCACATCATTCCCGCACGTGGTCAGGTTCCACATCTGATGGAGCAGATTCGTCTGCGTGCTGAAAGCGGCGAACGTGTGCTCGTCACGGCTCTGACAAAACGTCTTTCGGAAGACCTGACGACTTACATGCTTGAAGAAGGTATTCGCTGCAAATGGCTTCATTCAGAACTCGACGCGATTGAACGTGTCGAAATTCTGCGGGAGCTGCGTGAAGGGAAGTTCGATGCGTGCGTCGGTGTGAACCTGCTGCGAGAAGGACTCGATCTTCCTGAAGTTTCGCTGGTCGCCATTCTGGACGCTGACAAAGAAGGCTTCCTGAGAAGTGCCACGAGTCTGATTCAGACAATTGGTCGCTCCGCCCGAAACGTCAACGCGAAGGTCATTCTCTACGCGGACAAAGTGACCGACTCGATGCAGCAGGCGATCGACGAAACGAACCGCCGGCGTGAAATTCAGCTGGCTTACAACCAGGCTAACGGAATCACGCCCGAGACAATTCAGAAGGCCATCCGAAAAGGCATCGAAGAAGAAATCGCCGCGCATAATCTCGTTCAGGAAACGGCAGGCGTGAACGAGACTTACTACGTCACGCAGGAATTTATCAACGAGCTGGAAGGCGAGATGATGAAAGCCGCCGAAGGCCTGGAATTCGAGCGTGCTGCGCAGCTTCGAGACCGCATCATGCAGCTCAAGCAGCAGATCGGGCAGGAAGTTCCGATGAGCGATTCGGAGCCGGCGAAAGCTCAGTCAAAGAAGTCGCGTCGCGGAAGAAAAAGTTCAGGCCGAGGTGGGCGAGTTCCCAAACCTGAAAAGCCAGCTTGAGTCAAATCCTGATGGATGATGTCGTCAGGACGTCCCGAATTTCTCGTGAAGCGTTCGGGCAGTTGCTCGACCACGAACTTTTACCCAGCGTTCGAAACCGTCAGCCGTTTGACGAGGATCGTCGCGTAGCTGCCTCGGGGGAGGTCGAAGGCAAGCTCTACTTTTTGACGATTCGGGTAAAGCTCATCGTCAGAAGATTCGAACTCCAGCTCCGGAATCTCGATGATTGTCCTGCGAGTTGATTTGGAAAAGAAACTGTCACGCGGGTATTTGACTCGGAGCTGTCGTTTTTCGAGACCTTCTTCAGCAACGACGGCGTTGAGCAGGTCGAGTGTGGGACCTTCTTCGAGTTTTCCTCGCGCGGAAGGAAGCGGGAGTTCGTCTTCGAGCGGAGCGGCAGCCGAGTTGCTCCACGGCGACAAGAAAGCTGTCACGAAACAGGCTGGACCACTTTTCAATTCGAACGGGATGATCGCTTCCGGAGCGGCATTTTCTTTCAGACGCCGGGTGAGCATTCGATTCCAGAGGGCACTCTGAAAAGCGGAGAGGTAGAGGCCTCGCAGGTCGATATTCAGATTGCAGAACGCGCCGCGAAAATCGATCAGCTTGCCGGCGGCTTCTTTGTCGGCGAGGAACGTCACAATGCTGCGTCGATGTGAACGATCGAGTGCCTGTTTGCACTCGCCCCAGCGGCCCCAGAGGTCGCGCAGAATTTCCTTCTGCTTTTTGTCGTCGGAGCGGTCGTCGGGATGCGGATCAGCGAGTGCCAGCCACAGAGTTCGTTCCCAGTTTCCCAGGCACCACGGCTTCGCGATCCATTCTCCGGAAAATCCCAGCGATCCGAAGCGTTGATCATCGAAGTAGTTCGGCAGTCCGTCTCGGCGGACATCGCTGGCGGCGGCCCTGGCAAGTTCAACCTCTTCAGTGGTCATGTCTCGAAGCGTGATGGTGAATCGGTTGCCGGCAATGTCCTCGGCAGTGAAAGGTCGGCTGACCTGACCGAGGTACAACAGCTCGAACGACCTCTGCGACATCGGTTTTCGTGGACCATGATGCACGGTGACGAACTGCGTCGTCAGCGCGTGTTTGTCCTTGAGGCCGCCGTAACTGATACGTCGACGAGGGATATTCCAGCGTTCCACGACGGAGTTAATCACCTCGGGAGTCCCGATTGACTGCTTGGTCAACTGGTAAAGGGAATACTCACCGGACGACGGAGCGACCTCCGACAGTTCGTCGACCTGAAAGTCTTCGGGCAGCCGTTTTAATTTCACGCAGGATTCTCATTTCGGGTCGGGGCGTTTGAAGTTTTTTCGAGCCTTCTCGACGGCTTTGAAGCTCGCACAGCCTGGCAGGTGATCGTTGACGATGCCCAGGGACTGCATGAAAGCATAAGCCGTCGTCGGCCCAACAAACGACCAACCTCGTTTCTTCAGCTCTTTGCTCATCAGTTTTGACTCGGCTGTCGTCGAGATTCTGCCATCGAAGATTGGGTGCGTTTCCGGCTCGAAGTTCCAGAAGAACGCTGCCAGCGAGCCGAACTCATCCCGCAGTTCCATTGCCCGCTTCGCGTTGTTGATAGTCGATTCGATCTTGCCTCGATGCCGGACGATGCCCGCGTCCTTGAGTAGCCGGTTGACGCTGGAACTGCGAAACCGAGCCACTGTTTCGAAATCGAAATCGTTGAATGCTTTCCTGAAGTTTTCCCGCTTCCTCAGAATCGTGAGCCAGCTCAACCCCGACTGAAAGCCTTCCAGACAGATTTTCTCGAACAAACGTCGGTCGTCCACTGTGGGAACGCCCCATTCGTCATCGTGGTAGGCAATGTAGTCCGCATGTGCTCCGCACCACCAGCAGCGTGTCGCGCCGTCTTCGCCCGTCAGTAATTGTGGTGTGTCATCTCCCATTGATTCATTTCAAGATTCGATGCGAAGTCAAACAACAGCGAACTGGCTGAGACACGTCCGATATTTTCACCGCTCCGAAAAATTCCGTGATAACAGAGCTGGAAACTCGCTGATGATTCGGTATTCAGTTGCAGATTAATTGAGTTTGCGGTGTGTGCCGGCTGCGGACTGATCGTCCCGAAACAGAACTCTACACCCATCTGTCGGAGGTGTGGGCTGCGAACCAAACCCACATTTAGATTCCTCACGCGATTCTTTGAAAAAGTTACAAATAAACGTGACGCAAATCGATCGTTGTTGTCGAGGCATCGTTGATTCGTATTGGTGAGTGGATGTGTGGTCGCTTAGATTCCGGCCCCTTCTGCGTTCCCTGGGCCTGTGGGGCGCTTCAATTCCCATCGAATTAAGGACAGGTGTACGTTATGCGATTGAAACTCTTTTTAAGTAGATCCGTACTTCCTGCTGGTCTGGTACTTGCGGCTTCAGCGCAACCGCTGTTTGCTCAATCCGGAACTGGTTCCAGTGCCGCGAGTTCGGCAACGCGGGCGACGACCGATGCCGCCGTTCGCTCTGCCAACCGTGCCGCAGCCGATGCGGCTGTGCGGTCTGCTAATCGAGTGGCCACTGATGCCGCAGTCCGCTCAGCTAACCGAGCATCCACAGATGCTGCCGTGCGATCAGCGAACAGGGCATCGGTGGATGCAGCTGTCCGTGCGGCAACTCAGGCAGCAACCGATTCCGCAGTCCGTTCAGCCAGCAGAGCGGCCAGCGACGCGGCGTTACAGAGTGCCGTACGAGCTTCAGCAGACGCGGCAGTCCGCAGCAGCCAGTCGGTCGCCGCAGATACGGTCACCAATTCAATGTTGCGGAGTTCAACAACAGCTCGCGGAGCGATCAACTCATCTGTCCGTTCGAAGGGTTTTCTATCGGGTTTCTCAAAGCTCTGGTCAGCTGGAGATCATCCCCGTTCGTCGGCGGGATTGACCAACGCCGACTCAATCATCAACGCAGGGGGATCACTTTCAGCGGCACTGGGTTCTGGAGCTGAAGTGACGGGAGGACAGATTGTTCAAACTGGAGCCGTCGTACGTTCCACAAATAGGACACGCCTGACGGCACAAGGCGAGGCAGGCAGCATTCGAGTACGTGCGCAGAACACCCTGAATCAGCGGCTTGCTGATATTGATCGAATTCGTGATGAGGCGATTGAATCTGGCAATACAGTACTGCTGGAGAGCGCTGACCGAATGGAAGCTCAAGCGAGAACTCAGTTTCAGGTGCAATTAAAGGCTGACTCGCAACTGCGGACGAATGGTGGTGGTCAGACTGACTCCAGTACCTCGGCCAACTTTGAAGCTTCGCAATCTTCAAATGTGTCGGAGAACTCAGCGGACTCTCAGCAACAAGGCAGACTGACTATTCGTTCGGGAACGCGACTGAATTTCCAGACGGATGACAAGTCTCATCGTGAGACAGCCGAATCGACGGCACTTGCTGCTCAGTCCCGATCGATCAGCGGAGTGCTGGTACCTCCCGCCCCAACTCCTCGGCCCGAAGCGAGTACCACACAGCGCTCGAAATTCCAGGGGCGGCTTGAGTCTGTCGATGAAAGTCGGGAACGTGACGTCAAAGCACGAGCCCGCTCTCGTAACGAGGCGAGTGTTGAAGAGACCTCGCGACAGGGAGCGAGAATCAAAGCGGCAGCACAATCAAAATCAACCGCGAGGGTACAGGCTGGGGGTTGATTGTTAATGGTTCAACTGTCGGTGATTTGCTGCGGAGCGGTGGCAACAGCTTAAGCTTGATCCATCCGGGGCAACCGCCAGTGCAGGCAAACGAGTACAGGGTGAACGTTCAACTTCGCCCTGTATTCCGCCGCTGCTGTTCCTCGTCTATCGAATTGGCGGATGCGCTGCTGCGACCGAGAGATCGTGGGCTCCAGGTTTGAAAGCAATGAGGATTCGGCAATCCAAAGGGCGGGCCCTGACAGGGATATTTTGCGGATGTTTTCAGTTCGTACGGCAGGATGCTTGTTTACGCTTTTACTCCTTATCTCAACTTTTCTTCGACTGGGGCAAAATATTGCTCATGCAAAATCAGCCGATTCTGATGACAGCAGGATGCAGAGTCGGCTGGAAGCACGAGTAGCTGATGAACCAGAGAATGCCAGCAACTGGCGGCTTCTTGGGAAATGGAAGCTGAAACAGAATGATCTGACTGGTGCAAAACAGGCACTGGAAACGTCGCAGCGACTGGACCCTCAAAGCGCGGCAACGCAGTTCAATCTTGCGACTCTCTGGGAAGCTCTTGGCAACGTAAATGCTGCCGCTGACCATGCGGTCGAAACGATTGAAATTGCGCCAGAAAGCAGTTACGCCGCAGAAGCAAGAGGGCTTCTCGCACGCATTAATCGAACCTTACCTCAACCTGATCTATTTCAGGGCGAAGTTTCTGAACCAGTTGGTTCTGTCGTCCAGGCAGGCTATGAGATCACACGCTTTGACGGTTCGGCTTTGTCAGACGATGCTGAGGAGATGGTGCCTGAAGCGTTACCACCAGCGTCACCCTGGCGAGTGCGTGTTGAAACCGGAGCGGTCTATAACAGCAACGTCACACTGTCACCGGTCAATCGCGAGCTGTATCCTGGCAAGCGTGACAGCGCTCAGTTTTTTGCTGCTCCGGAACTGGAATACCGTGCGTTTTCAACAGATGACTGGGCAATCGGATCAACATTTCTGGGACATTTCACTTTTAACGAGGACTCGTTCCGAAATCTGAATCTGCAGAGCTATCAACCCGGAGCCTTTCTGGAGCGTGTGTTCGCTGCCACTCCCAATGTCCATGTCGCACGATTGCAGTACGGGTTTGCACACGATGAGTTTGGCGGCAAAACACTGGGAAACCGCCACACGATCATGGCGTCAGCAGCAACCGTGTGGGAGTCTCAAGATTTGACCTTCTGCTATTTTTCGACCGACTACACAAGCATTTCTGGTGATGGGCCTGTTTTCTCCGTGACGGGCAGGGACGGGTTGACTTACCGGGCAGGAGCAGCGCACACGTTTGCGTGTGACCAGGCATTTCTCAAATCAATCCGTTTTGGAGTTGATGGCGAGCACGCAGACCTCAACGGAAGCAACTACCGTTATCAGGGTGTTTCGCTTTACACCGCACTCGAAATGCCAATTACCGAGAAATTGAAATTCGACCTCGAAGGTGGCTGGGGCTACCGTGATTATTTCGATTTCGACACCAGCAGTTCTCCGTCACGAAACGAGAACATTTGGCGCGCGGGTTGCCGATTAACTCATCAATTAAACAACCACTGGTCCCTCGCGGGCGTCTTCAATTATGACCGGTTTGATTCCGAGAACCCGCTATTCGCTTCCGATCGATATCTCACAGGACTGGTTCTGATTGCTGAGTACTGACTCACTTATCAGGATCACGACCGACGAAGATCCGTTACGAGACTTCGGTAGAGATCCATGTGTGCGGCGACGGTTTGATCGAGGGAATGGTTTTTAACAATATGCTTCTGGGCCGCTTTACCTAGCGAGTCAGCCAGCGACTGTTCCTTGAACAGTCGATTGCACGCGCGAGTGAATGCCGGGCGATTGCCGATGGGCACGACGAGGCCGGTCTTCTCGTGCTCGACCAGTTCGAGGTTAGGAGCAATGTCACTGACGACGACCGGGCGACCGTGAGCCATTGCTTCCATCAGACTGTTGGACTGACCTTCGAAATCGCTTGCCAGACAAAATACGTCCATGTGCGGAAGGATGTTCGAAACATCAGACCGATGACCGGCAAACCGGATCACGTCGGTCAGTCGGATGTTCTTTGAAAAATCTTCCAGCTCTTTCCGCTGCGGACCCTCGCCGATAATCAACAACCGCGACGATGGCTGCAACGCCTGCAGCAGTTCCATCGCCCAGATGAGATCCGACACTCGTTTCTGCGGAGCAAGGCGACCAACGCAGCCAATGATTTTCGAATCGACCGGAAAGTCGAACTCGTCACAGATCGACTGCCGGGTTCGTGTTGAAGCCGGAGCCGGTTCGATCCCGTTTGGAATGACCAGTAGTCGATCGCGGGGGAAACCGATGTCCGAGTAAAAGTCGGCGACCGCCTGCGAGTTGCCGATTAACCGGTCTGTCCGCGGAGCCAGCTTTCGATCGAACCAGAGTTGCCAGTTCGCTTTCCACGAATCGACGCAGCGTTCGGAGACGACAACTTTCATCGCGGGATGTTTTTCTGCGACGATCCGACCGTAAGTATTCGCGGCAAACAGCCAGGTATGCAGAATATCCGGCTGTCTGGCGGCGATCAGTCTGCGAAGCCGTTTCAGAGCAAACGGGTCGAATTTCCAGCGTTTACCGATAATCGTGAGCGGGATCCCGGCAGACCGCAGTTGCTCTTCGTACGGCCCGCCGCGAGTCAGCGCGACGACTTCGACGTTAAACTTGTCGCGCGGCAGACCAATCGCCAGATGCGTGAGCTGTTTCTCAGCGCCCGAGCGGTCCAGAGTCGGAATGAGCAGAAGGACTTTGATCACGGCCTGATTCTAATTACTCAAAGTGAGCATCTACCTTTTGCGTCAGAAATCTGCTTGCTCTGAATATTCAATCAGGCAGCTTCTGACTGGTCATCGTCAGGCTCACCAAGAATTTTTCGGATGTCGGCCACCGGACGTTTTGTCGCGTTGGCAATTTCTTCCGCGTTATAGCCGGACTGCTTCAGCAGGCGAATGAACTGGTCGGGCTCAACCGGCGAATTGTCGAAAGATCCAGAACCATCTTCAGCGGCAGCGACATCGCGGAACTCCGCCAGGCGAGGTGTCGGTACGTCACGGATTTCTTCGAGCAGCGACTCCAGCCGTTCGATCTCACGGTCCGCCTGAAGAACCATTTCGTCCATGACGGCAAGCTTTGTCTGGAGTTTTGCTTCGGCAGCGCGGGCGATATCGTGCAGCTCGACTTCGTGCTTCGACAACTGTGCGGCTGAAGAGGCCTGTCGAGTGGCCAGCTCTTTGGTTGCGTTTGCAATCGGGTCGTACTTACGACCTCGCCAGCGGCGATGAGCGGTTCGACGCATTGTAAACCCGAACGCCAGTACAAACAGAACCAGCACGAACGGATGAATTTCGCCGATGAAAGATGTCATATTTCGTCATCCATGACGTTGTCGTTAAGCCGAACTGTTCCGTCGGTTGCCTGGAATGCTGGAACACTGATCGACGCTAAGAACCACTCAGCTGAATAAGCGAAGATCAGTGTTTATTAGCGTTCCGAACTTTTTACTACTTCACGTGTTCCTACGCTCCGCGTGGAAACGAGTAGGGTTTTACCCGTGGTCATGACCGCCGTCGTGATCGTGGTGATGGTCATGGTCGTGTGAATGATCGTGCCGGTGATCATGGTCGTGGTCGTGTGAATGACCGCCGGGTGAGTCGTGGTCATGATCGTGGCCGTGTGCTTCGCCGTCGTCCTCGTCCAGCTCGGCCTGCTGATACCAGGCTTCGATGGTGCGGTATACCTCGCGAAGAGGCATGCCTTGTTCCTGAGCGATCTTTGAGCAGGATTCGAACTCCGGAGTGAATACCGCCGGCTCGCCATCCCGCCAGCCGAGTTTCCCGTCGATCGGCCCCCAGTCGGAATCGATCGTGATGGACTCTCTCAGCCGTTTAGAACGCTCAATCAACTGACGACGGATACCAAAAGTCGCCGTTTCGTGGAAGATGATTGTTTCCATCGTCTCAAGCTGATCGGGTCGGCAGATCACGCTGAGAATCACTCCAGGCCGTTCCTTCTTCATCTG
Organism: uncultured Planctomycetaceae bacterium; assembly: GCA_963976765.1. Lineage (GTDB taxonomy): Bacteria > Planctomycetota > Planctomycetia > Planctomycetales > Planctomycetaceae > JABMPE01. The sequence goes on along the minus strand of CAXBME010000022.1, from coordinate 128,541 downwards.
AACGGCCATGCTGAAGACATCCAACGCCCCTTCATCCAGCAGTTTCTGCTTCGCGTAGCCGATGATTTCTCCTGAGATATCGTCAAGGTTCGTTTCCAGCAGATAGACCTGATCAAAGTCTGCTGATGCGATGCCGGTGCCGACGAACAGCCGCAGAATGTTGGCTCGACTGGGGAAATCCATCGTGCCGGCTCCATAGCCGACCTGTTCGACTGTCATTGGCGGCAGCGATTTCGAAAAGTGGTCGACCAGCGTTTTGACAATGGCGGCACCTGTCGGCGTCGTCAGTTCGGCCTCGATGGGGACGTCGGCCAGCGGAATTCCTTTCAGCAGTTCAGCTGTGCCGGGAGTCGGAATCGGGCAGACGCCGTGATCGATCCGCACCTTGCCGCTGCCGGTCGGGACGTAGCTGCAATAAACCTGGTCGATACCCAGCAGGTCGAACCCCATCGCGACGCCCACGATGTCGACGATCGAATCGATCGCTCCCACCTCGTGAAAGTGGACCTTATCGACGGTCGAGCCGTGTACCTTCGCCTCGGCCTGCGCGACGGCCAGAAAGATTTCGCGAGCGAGCGACTTCTGGCTGTCAGTAATTGCGTCGGCTCGTTCGAGGATTTCTTCGATGTCCGACAGGTGCCGATGCGCGTGCTGTTCGGGATGCTCGATTTTCACGTACGTCGATCGAAATCCGCCTTTGACGACGGTCGAGGTTTTCAGCTCGACGCCTTCGAGACCCAGTGAGTCGATGCCCGCTCGGATCACGCCTTCGTCGGCTCCGGCATCGATCAATGCCGCCAGAGTCATGTCGCCAGCGATTCCGGTGGAGCAGTCGAGGTAGGCAATTCGCATGATAAATTCTCAACGTGATTCAGGGCCGACGAAAAATGACCACGGAAGGCACGGAATTACACGGAAGGAAAACAGTTCAGATCATTTCCCGCGTAATTCCGTGCCTTCCGTGGCTCAAGAAAAATCAGTGGATTGGGTACGTCAGGACGCTCCCCACACCTGAAGAAACAGAACCACAAAATACACGAAAAGAAAATCTGTCCAGACATTTCGTGGTTGATAAATCCGAAACAGATCGGCTAGCCAATCTGCTCGCGGCCGACCCATTTCTGCAGGACTTCCGGGATGCCAATCGTGCCGTCGGCTCGTTGATAATTTTCGAGGATGGCGACCAGGGCTCGAGAAACAGCGACGGCTGTTCCGTTGAGTGTGTGGACGAACTGGGTGCCCTTTTTGTCGGGAACCCGCGTTCGGATGCCGAGTCGTCGAGCCTGGTAGTCGGTGCAGTTTGAAGCGGACGTGACTTCGCCGAATTCACCGCCGTCGCCCCGGCCAGGCATCCAGGCTTCGAGGTCGAACTTGCGGTAAGCCGGTCCGCCGAGGTCTCCGGTGCAGGTATCAACAACCCGGTAGGGAATACCGAGTTCCTGGAAGATCTCTTCTTCGATCTGAATGATCTCGTCGTGAAACGCGTTGGATGCATCGAGGTCCGGTGCGGTGAAGCCGAAGATCTCGACCTTGCTGAACTGGTGGACTCGATAGATGCCGCGCGATGCTTTGCCGGCGGCTCCGGCTTCGGTGCGGAAGCAGTGGGAAACGCCGGCGTATTTCAGCGGCAGTTTTTCGAGGTCGACGATCTGATCTTTCAGCAGTCCGCCGAGAGGAATTTCCGCCGTGGCAACGAGGCTGAGATCCGTATTCGCGATCGAGTAAATCTGCGTCTCTTCGCCGCGCGGGTTGTAGCCGGTTCCCTGCAGAACTTCCTGACGAGCAAGGTCCGGCGTTGAGTGAACGGTGAAACCCTTGTCACGCAGCTTCATAATCGCAAACTGAATGAGGGCCATTTCGAGGAAAACAGCTTCGTTTTTCAGGAAGTAGAATCCCGAGCCGGCGACTCGCGCTCCACCTTCGAAGTCGATCAGGTCGTGCTTTGCCGCCAGTTCGACATGGTCGAGGGCCTTGAAGTCGAACTTCGGCAGATCACCAACGCGGCGGACTTCGATGTTCTCTTTGTCGATTTTTCCGACCGGCGCGTCCGGGTGTGACAGGTTTGGAATCTGCGAGGCCAAGTCGTCGAGTTCGCACTGGACGGCCGAAATTTCTTCTTCGGCCGCGGCGACTTCGGCTCGCAGTTCCTTGCCGCGAGCGATCAGAGGACCGCGTTCTTCGGCACTTTTCGCCTGCCCGGTTTGTTTGGAAACAGCGTTGGCTTCACTCCGCAGCGCATCGCCCTTCTGCTGGAGTTCTCCTCGTTTCTGCCGAAGTTCGACGACGCGTGAAATGTCGACATCGACTCCACGATTGCGGCAGTTTTCAGCAACCAGGTCAACGTTTTCACAAATGAATTGCAGATCAAGCATGGAATTTCAGCCGGTTTATTCTGTCAAAAGTAGGCTGGGGTTCGACCCAGCACGTGCATCCAGGCTGAGTCAGGACCCAGCCTACAAAAAGTGACCCAGCAGGTTCCTCAACCGGGTCGAGACCCAGACTGCGAAAACTGTGCAATGCTCAAACCAGTCGCGGAGCGGGTCGGGAGTGTACTATCTGGTTGCGAGAGTCGGAAGAAGCTCCGGAAACACACACAGCGGACACCAGAAGCCCGGTGTCCGCTGTGCTCCCCCCTCAGTCTTTCAGCAAATCAGCCTCTCCCATCGCCGCCTGTATCGTTTGGCTGTTACGCCGTCGGTGCCAGTGTTTCGAGCAGAATCGCAATTGCGGCATCCAGCCTGAACTGCTCGTCGATGTCGTCGGCTCCGGTTGGATCGGCCACATTGTCTGTGCCCTGATTGCCTGCCAGCGTGTCGGTTCCCGAGTTGCCGTTCAGGCTGTCGTCACCGTCACCGCCGAGCAGAACGTCACGTCCACCGCCGCCACCGATGATGTCATTGCCGTCGCCGCCGAGCAGAATGTCTTCTCCCGCCTGGCCCTGAATGAAATCGTTGCCGTCGCCGCCGGTGATTGTGTCATCGTCCTCGCCACCGAAGATCGAGTCCTGGCCATCGCCGCCGTTGATGACATCTCCGCCGTCGTCGCCGTTAATGACGTCGTCGCCATCGCCGCCCCGGATGGTGTCACCGCCCGTGCCGCCTGACAGTGAGTCGTTATCGGAACCGCCGACCAGGAAGTCCGATCCAGCCATGCCGTCGATGGTGTCATCGCCGTCAGAACCCAGCAGCGTATCGTTGCCGTCGCCGCCGTTGATCAGGTCGTCGGCCTGGCCGCCATCGATCGAGTCGTCGCCGGCCTGGCCGTTGATCGTGTCATTGTTAAAACCACCGTCGAGCGAGTCATCGCCGTTGCCACCGTCGATTCGGTCAATGCCCAGACCACCTCGAATGGTATCGTTGCCGTCGCCGCCGACCAGAACATCGTCGCCCGTTCCACCGTCCAGCGAGTCGTCGCCGCCGCCGCCATTAATCATGTCGTTGCCAGCGCCGCCGACGATGGTTTCAGCACCCGCTCCACCAAGGATCGTGTCGTTACCGTCGCCAGCGTCAAAGGCCACGCGAATTCCCGACAGGTCAACGCCGTTGGCATTGATCATGTCCTGCCCGGCTCCGCCGTTGACGTTGAGCAGGATGTCGTTGACCAGATCGATCGACGCAAAGTTGAACGTGTCGTTGCCGGCCAGACCGTTGACGTTGACGATCATCGTTCCGCTGTCGATTGACACCACAGGGTCGAGTGTCGGACCTGCCACGTCCGCAGAAATCTGCAGGACCGTGCCGGTTCCCGAAATGTTGAACGTGTCAGCGGCGGTCGTACCGTTGAGATCGATGGTGTCGAGCCCGTCGGTTGCTTTGATCGAATCGTTGCCGTCGTTAATCGACCAGGAGACATTGTCATCACCCGCACCCGCATCGATCGTGTCTGATCCGCCGTTGCCTCGGATGGTGTCGTTGCCGCCTTCGCCGTTGATGATGTCATCACCGGAGCCAGCGAAGATCGAGTCCATGCCGTCGCCTGCAAAGATCGTGTCGTTTTCGTTGCTGCCGATAATCAGGTCATCACCCGGCGAGCCGAAGAACAGGTCGCCCTGCCCGTTTCCGTCGCCGGAGCCACCGACCAGTGTGTCGCCGAACGTTCGCGTTGGAACAACCGTTGGTGCCGCTGCACCGGAAGTCGGATGGTTCTGCACCGACACGTGAAGTGTGTAATCAGAACCGTTCGGTACACCCGCACCACTGATGCCGCCCACGACGGCACTCGCTGAAGAACGAGCCACGCCGACGACGTAAGTACCAGGTGTCGAGAATGTGAACTCAAGGAACGAGTCCAACATAGAGGAAGAACCCGCGTCGAACGCTGAATCGTTACCTTGAACTCGAGTAGTAAGCGGGTTGCCAAAGGAATCGAACAGGAACAGTTGAGAATCGAAACTATCAGCACTCTGAATTCCGGTGTTCGACACACCAAAACCAAAGTCGATGTCGAAGATCGCGGAATCACCCGCGTTCGCCACGGTGAACGAGTAAAAGTCAAACGTCCCGTCTCCGGTTCCCTGGATCGAAATATGAGGCAGCACCGTTGACGTGTTGATGCCCAGCGTGTCGGTGATGTTCGGATCGAAGTCGAGCGAGAAGCCGAGATTGTCAATGTTAATGGCACTCGTCAGCCCATCATTGGGCTCGATTTCCGGCACCACCAGACTGACCAGCCCGGAGCCGGCTTTCGGCAACTGGCCTGACGACAACAGTGCAGCAGCTTCCGTCGCTGTCATCGTTTGCGCTTTGGTCGCGTCCAGACCGGGCACAACCATCATCGGTGAGTAATCCAGAACCCGCGTCTTGCCCTGAACTGTCGGAATCACTCCGTAGCTCGAACCGGTGAACGATTCTTCGACGCTGATATTGGCACCCGCCGAACCCAGTGGAATGAATTGCCCGGTCAGGCGCCCGTTGATTCGCTGTCGGTCCTGCACAAGGTTCGCCGACGTGAATGTCGACGTCAGATTCAAGGAATCAGCCGCTGCGAAGTCGACCTGGTAGCCGAGGTCGGCAAACTGAGCGACAGTCAGACGAGTGATCGGATTCGCGACGCCCGCGTCCAGGAAGCCGGTCATCAGTTCGTTCGAGAGCACGGACTCACGCCAGTGAGAATCTGCCGTACCGGCTCCCCCCATATTTTCGACGGGCACTCCGGTGGCGTTCGTTCCGAACCGCAGATTGTATTCGGCAATCGACAGCGGACCGAGGAACTGAGGATCGGGGCCGTTCGCTCCACTGATGAGACCCAGCTCGGACCAGATAATGCCAAACCCAAGCGCATGGCCCATCTCGTGCAGAATGGTGTTGCTGAGCTGGCCAGAGCTTTCCAGAAGGGCGAGGTCAGATGTGTCGAGTTCGATGAACGATGCTGACGGCAGGTTCGAAACCACTCGTTGAGCAACTACGGCGGTCTGTCCAAGGACACCGTTGGGCCCGTCAATCGATATCGATCGGGCTTCAATCACGATGTCGTCAACCTGACCGATACCAGGCACAAACACGTCCGGTACATCGCCAACGATAATCTGTTCCCATCGAGCAGCAGCGGCGTTAAACGCTGCCTGCTGACTGGCACTGAAGTTTCCGGTGAAGCGGACATCAATGTTGAACGTGTTCTGCGGAGTCTGTCCCGGAATGATCGGCGTCGTCCCGACATCGTCGCCGCCCAGTCCGGAAACGTTGTACGGCAGCGAGACGCTCCTCAGAAAGATGCCCTGTCGCGAGAACACGTCGTAGCTGCTCTGCAGGCCCGAGCCCAGGTAGATCTCGCCATTGACTACGGCCGCACCGAAGTACTGTCCGGCTCCAACCGTTCCCGGTGTGAAGCTGTTCGTGATCAGGCCGGTCAGCGGATCAATTTCAACGATCCGGTTTCCGCCGGTTTCGGTCGCGATGAGTCGATCCGGATTCGCCGCTCCGGCCAGGCCACCAATCAGTACCGACACAGTGGGGTTCACCGTGTTGATATTCAGTGTGTTGACGATCGAATCCGTCGCCGGATCGAATACGTGAATGTCGATCGCGTTGACGTCCATGATATAGACCAATCCGCCAACAACCGCGACGCCGTCGTACTCACCCGATCCAACGGTGATCGGATCGGCATCGCGAACGGTCTGAGTCGCGGGGTCGATCTGGTACAGCGTGTCGGTGCCCGATCCGTTCAGATAGAAGAGGTCGGTTCCGTCAAAAGCCAGTCCGTCCTGCTGCCCGCTGAACGGTTCCGGAGCGGTCAGACGGAACAGCTCGGCACCGGTTGCCGGATCCAGTTCGACGAACTGATTGTTTCCGTCGATCGCGAGTGCAAACAGTCGTGACCGCGGCTGGTTCGTGTTCGGATCGACGCGGATCGAGTCTGCTTCCAGCCGGTCCGAACCTGCTCCCCCGACCAGACTGTCGCGGCCATTATCGCCCAGCAGTGTGTCTGCTCCACCGTTGCCGATCAGCGTGTCGTCGCCTTCGCCGCCGGCCACCTGGTCGTCACCGCCGCCACCGTATGCCAGGTCGTTTCCATCTTCACCGTCAAGCGTGTCATCGCCGGCCTGACCATTCATGAAGTCGTTGCCGGCCCCACCAGTCACTACGTCGTCACCCGAACCGGCACTGATGGAATCGTCGCCGGCCTCACCGCTGATGGTGTCGTTCTGCGAGTTGCCGACCAGGCTGTCGTTGCCGTCACCACCGCCGATGATGTCTTCACCCGCTCCCCCGAATACGGTGTCGTCGTCGGCATCGCCCATCAGCATGTCGTTGCCAAAGCCACCGTTGATCAGGTCCTGCCCGGCGTTCCCGTTGATCAGATCGTCGCCGTCTCCAGCATCGATCGTGTCGTCACCGGCTTCGCCGCTGACCGTGTCGTTACCGTCGCCAGCCTGTACGGAGTCATTTCCAGCTCCGGCCATGATCAGGTCGTGCCCGTCACCGCCTTCAATGGTGTCATCGCCAGCGCCGGCAGTGATCGTGTCGTGCCCGTCGCCACCGTCGACAAAGGTCGCTCCAATTCCGACCGTGACGGTGTCGTTACCGTCGCCGGCAATGATGGTGTCATTCAGGTCGACCGTCCCGGTGATCGTGTCGTCGCCGTCGCCGCCGGTGATCGACACGCTGGTCAGCCCGGTGAAGTCTGCAGCCGTGACGCCGCTGAGGTCAATTCTGTTAGCTCCGCTGCCGCCGCGGATACTGATCGACGTGATATCAGCGACCGCCACGTTTCCGAGCGTTGTCGACTGAAGCCCGTTTTCGATGACCTGCAACGACACCCCGTCCACGGGATTTGTCCGCACCTCGATCGAATCGGCGTCGTCCGAGAGAATGCTTAATTCGCCGTTGATAATCAGCGAACTGACACTCAACAGTGTCCGCTCTTCCAGAACCTCAGCCGGCCGCTGCCGGGAAGCTTTTCGGCGAGCAGCACTGCTGCGCTGTGGGTTCTTGCGGACGCGGAGTCGAAGGGCTTCCAGCCACGTCTGAAACTGCATCGTGCCATCCCTGCATTCTTGAGAGTCGTTCGGAAGAATCGTCCGCCTGATCCGTCCTCAGCGCCCGCAATCCGAAGCGGCAATCCGTCGCCACCTCGACCTCGCGTCTGTCGCCGAAGCCATTTCAACCGGGGTTCGAGCGATCGTTCCCGACTCCACCCGCTGCGAAACTCTGCAAACTGCTTCGCGAAAGAGAGGAATCCTTAAAGTCCCGGCCCCTTAAGAGCCCCGAAACCCCAGAATCAATCACCCACCCGATCCCCGCTGCCTGCCCGGTTCAGGTCGAGCATCCCGAAGGAACCCCACCACAAACCGAAACCGCGCAACGACAGGACCGTGCCCTCCCTAGATCAGCTTTTCACGACCGGAGAATTCATCACGATCGTTTCAACCGGAAAACTTTAACTGACCGGCCTTCCGTCAGGGCGGATTCCCGACCCAGAACTCCCACTTTGACACGCAGCGTTCATGCCGAGCACTCAAGTCCAGTGTGACTGGGCCACCCATCAACGCGATTTCCCGATGAGCAACTCGCCGATCCGGACACCAAAGCCTGGTAAACGGTGGAAGCAAACATATCGAAGACGACTGGCCAGAATGTGTCGACTCGTTCGCCGTTCATGACCGATACAACCCCTACAGGCAGAAAAACCGCCTCAGTTTCACACAGAGAGTGATTGAGGAAGTGGCAGGCCTGGGGTTCTGGAAGCGTCCTTTGGATTTGGATGAGGTGTCGCGATGGTTTTCGAAAACTGGCTCAGTCGAATGCTCAAGACGGCACCTGCTCGCCGGAGACTCCAAAAATTGGATCGTCCTTCCCCGGTGGAGTGCTGCGAGCAACGAATTCTGCTCTCCGGCACCGGTGTCTTCATCGACGGTGGCGATGCCCTGGGTGATGAGACCAGTGAGTTCGACCGGGTCGCTCTGGGTGACTTGGATGGAAACGGTACGATTGATGCGATTACTGTCGATTCGCTGGCTCCGTCCCGCGTGTGGTTGAACGATGGGAGCGGTGCGTTCGTTGATACCGGGCAACGACTCGGAAGTTCTGGCTCAAAGGCCTTAGACATTGAACTGGCGGATCTGGATGGCGATGGAGATCTCGACGCCTTCATGGCTCGCAGATCCGGCACTGTGAACGGTGTACGTACCAACGCAAACATGATCTGGCTTAATGATGGAGCAGGAAACTTCACGGACAGCGGACAGCGCCTGGGAAGTTCCGACAGCAAAGCAGTATCTCTGGCCGACCTTGACGGTGATTCAGATATAGATGCCTTTGTAGCGAATGATTCAAGTGATAATGGCCGTGACCGTGTCTGGTTGAACAACGGGGCGGGTGTATTTGTCGTCAGCAGCCAGGAGATTCCCGCTTGGGAAGGTAGTGCCAGCAGCAATGATGTGGCTCTTGCCGACATTGATGGAGATGGTGATCTGGATGCGTTTCTGGCTAAGGACAGCGGTGCAGACAGGGTGCTGCTGAATGACGGAACCGGCACCTTTACCGACAGTGGTCAGAGTCTGAGCAATGGCACTTCACTTGCTGTCGCGTTGGGAGATGTGGATGGGGACGGGGATGTGGACGCAGTGGTCGGTTCAACCAATAGTATCGGATTCACTCGCGTGTGGCTGAATGACGGTTCGGGCAGCTTCTTTCCCACAACTCAAGAACTTGTCGCTGGTACTACGAATGACTTGATCCTCGCGGATATCAACGACGATGGTAATCTGGATCTGCTGACAGGAGATACAGGGGCAGAAGGCAACCCCAGCAGGATCTGGCTGAACCAAGGAAATGGAGTCTTTCGCGAGAATGTGACAACGCTAGGCTCGGCGTTTTCTTGGAGTCTAGGCGTCGCTGATCTGGATGGTGACCTGGATGGCGACGTCGTTGTTATGCACGCCCTTGAGCTGGCGACGGTGTGGTTCAACGTGGATGCGCCGGTGCCCGTTGAAGTGAGTCTTCCGGCAACGAGCGGGACGTTCGAACTGGTTCGTGACGGCAGCGACGTTGTTGTCCGGACACAGGGTGGTGCTGACATCTTTCGTGATGTTGCCGCCAGCGTTCCGTCACTGCTCATCCACGGCAGCGGTCTTGATGACAGGTTGATTGTTGACTTGACCAATGGCGACCCGCTCCCGGCAGGTGGACTGACGTTTGACGGCATGGGGAACCCTGGTACCGACAAGCTGGAAATCATCGGCGGAAGCGCGAGTCAGATTGATCGTTACCTGCAGGACTCGGGTGACGGACACATTGAAATTGACGGCACCGTGATTGCCTGGTCGAACGTCGAACAGGTCACCGACCTGTTGACCGCTGCGAATCGTGAGTTCTACTTCGCCGGCTCCGACGAAGCACTGACCCTCAGCAACGGCGGGGCTGCGTCAGACGGAATCATGCGGCTGACGCGCAACGGGGCCAATCCGTCAATTGATTTCGCCATTCCAACTGATTCGCTGACCATTAACGCGGGAGCAGGAGACGATACCGTCTCTCTGGATTCAGTGGACCAGTTGTTCTCTGGAAGCATTACGGTCAACGGAGATGATGGCAATGACCAGGTGATGATGTCGATCGACATGCCAGTGACGATTAACGGTGGCACCGGCAACGACGTGATTCACGGCGGTATGCGTGCCGATGTGCTGTCCGGTGACGCGGGAGACGATGTGCTGAACGGGCGAGGCGGCAACGACATTCTGGATGGTGGATTGAATGACGACACGCTGTTGGGCGGTTCAGGAGACGATTTGCTTTCTGGTGGCGAGGGAAATGACCGAATTCGTGGGCAAAGCGGCGATGACATGCTGACGGGCGGTCTGGGCAACGACTACCTCGATGGGGGTGCCAACCGTGACCGCCTGACCGAGAGCAGCGCCAACGATGCGCCTTCGTCGAACATACACTTTACGTTGGCGGACTCTCAGCTCTTACGACACCATTCTTCGAGCCTTGAGCAGGTGAATCAGATCGTTCAAATCGAAGAGGCAGTGCTGATTGGAAACGATGGTCACAATAAACTGGATGCTTCCGATTTCAGTGGTGACGTCACACTCCGCGGTGGTGGTGGTTGGGATTCACTGTTCGGCGGTGCCGGGAATGACCTGATTGAAGGCGGCACTGGTAACGACAGTCTCCGTGGCGGAGATGGTCACGACCAACTGTTCGGCGACGATGGCGACGACAGTCTGGACGGTGGCAGCGGCAACGACTCGCTGTTCGGTGGCGCTGACGAAGACGTCCTCTCGGGCATGTCCGGTAACGATCTGCTGAATGGAAATTCCGGCCAGGACACCATCCTGGGTGGAGACGGTGACGATGTTCTTCTGGGCGGCGGCTCGGTAGACATCCTGCTGGGTGGAGCCGGCGCAGACTTCATCAAAGGCCACATGGGCGACGACATGGTTTCCGGCGGCGGGAACGGCGAGGCAGCAGATCCCGACGACACGGTCCTCGGTGAGAACATCGACGACGACCTCACCTTCGATGCTCCGTGGGTCAGTGTGTGACGGCGTTCAGAATTCGTCTGACCCGCGTCGCTTTTGACGTACGTCATGACTGATGTACGTTGGTCGTGAGAATACTTTGACGAAGATGAGAAACCCTCGGGCTGAACTTCTGAAAATCTGACCAATGTTGGCAATGCTCTTTCCGAACTGTCCCGGAGCAGCCTGACAAACGGTGTTTCCGCTTCAGTCCTTAAAAGCAGCACGCGGTGGAGGGAGTTTTGGCCAGGAGAATCGGAATTTGACGCATCGGCACGCGGGGTGGCATTGAATGGAATGCCAGGTTTGAACCGCGGTCTTTAAAGAGCCGCTTTCGCCAGGCACCTCAGGACGTGGACTGACACTCCTTCGTGCATGGAACTCTTCGATGACGACTGATTCTCCCAATAGTTGTGCTCCGCGCGGCTCGCGCCTGCTGGTGCTGCTGTTTGCGACGACGATTTTTACCAGCGCGTTTCTGCTGTTTCAGGTGCAGCCGCTGATCAGCAAGTTCATCCTGCCCTGGTTCGGCGGCAGTCCGGCGGTGTGGAGCACCTGCATGCTCTTCTTCCAGGTCACGCTGTTTGCCGGGTATGTCTACGCTCATCTGACGACGCAGTATCTGTCGCCTCGCTGGCAGGCGGGTCTGCACATTGTCCTGCTGCTGATTGCGGCGGCGCTGCTGCCGATCACTCCGGACGATGCCTGGAAACCAGACGGCTCGTCGTCGCCGGCGTTTCGGATCGTCGCCCTGTTGACAATGTGCGTCGGGCTTCCGTATTTCATTCTGTCATCAACCGGGCCGCTGCTGCAGCGATGGTTCAGTCTGCAGGCTCCCGGGGTGTCGCCTTACCGACTGTACGCTCTGTCGAACATCGGCTCGCTGCTGGCTCTGATTTCGTTTCCGTTCGTGTTCGAACCGGTGCTCGCTTCGCCCGCGCAGGCCAGTATCTGGTCGTGGGGCTTCCGAGCGTTCGCCATCTTCTGTGCCGCGTGCGCGTGTCGGCTGTTCCGGATGAAGAATCTCGACGCGCTGCTGGAAGCCGAAGCGCTCGTCGAAAAAGCGACTGACGAAAATTCAACGGCTCCCACATGGGCTGATCGAGCCACCTGGTTCGGTCTGGCGATGGTCGCTTCGGTCATGCTTCTGGCGACAACGAATCAGGTCTGCATGGACGTGGCCACGGTCCCGTTCCTGTGGATTCTTCCGCTGACGCTGTACCTGATGTCGTTCATCCTGTGCTTCGACGCCGACCGGTGGTACTCGCGAAAGTGGTATATCACGCTGCTGGGTGCAACCTTTCTCGGCGTGTTGAAAACGCTGCTTTCAGGAACGGAAGTTTCGATCGTCCTGCAGGTTTCTGTTTATCTGTCGGCGATGTTCTGCTGCTGCATGGTCTGTCACGGCGAACTGGCTCAGCAGAAGCCGAGCACTCGATATCTCACGCAATTCTTCCTGCTGATGTCAGCTGGCGGGGCGGGCGGTGGACTGTTCGTCGGACTGCTTGCTCCCAACGCGTTTCCCGCCTACTGGGAACTGCACATCGGCATCGTGGCCTGCCTGCTGATCACGCTGCTGGTGCTTTTCCGAGACCGGACCAGTTACCTCTACAAAGGCCAGCCTCGTCCCGCGTGGATGATGATCGGCCTGTGGGTGAGCCTGGTCGCGTGGTCGCTGCAGTGTCACGCTCGTGACGGAGTCGCCGCTGCCATTGAAGTCTCACGAAACTTTTACGGAGTCCTGCAGGTTCGCGACCAGACCGACGAAGAAGACCCAGCGCTGCATCGACGAGGCATGTTCCACGGCAGCATCCTGCACGGAACTCAGTTTCTGGCCGACGACAAACGCAACCTGCCGACGACTTACTACGGAAAGAAATCGGGCGTCGGTCTGGTCATGCAGCATCACAAAGCCGGACAGGAACGTCGCATCGGTGTTGTCGGCCTGGGAGTTGGAACGCTTGCCACATACGGACAGAAGCGCGACTACATCCGTTTTTACGAGATCAACTCCGAAGTCATCCGACTCGCCGATCGGTACTTCACCTTCCTGAAGGATTCAACTGGGACGACGGAAATGGTGCTCGGCGACGCGCGTTTGTCGCTCGAACATGAAGAGCCGCAGAACTACGACGTCCTGGTTCTGGACGCGTTTTCCGGCGACGCCATCCCGACTCACCTGCTGACTCGGGAAGCAGCGCAGCTTTATCAGCGGAACCTGCGCGACGACGGGATTCTCTGCATCCACATTTCAAACCTGCACTTCGATCTGCGACCGGTCGTGCAGGGCCTGGCCAGCGATCTCGGCATGCATTCGGCCTGTGTTCAGGCGATGCCGGACGAAGATCAGGGAACGAACCTCTGCCACTGGATGCTGCTGTCGAAACAGCCGATTCCGGACGACCTTCTGGCTCGAGCCGAGAAGATTAACGAGCCGGCCGAGAAAGAACTGCTCTGGACCGACGAGTGGAGCAACCTGCTTTCGGTACTTCGGTAAGGATGGATGATTCGTCGCTCGGACGTCTGACGCAAAGACACAGAGTCGGGAAGGTTCGCAGCGCGACAGGACCGCACTCATACTGCTTGCCACGGATCGACACAGACATCCATGGAAGCTGCAGAAAAGCAACTGTCGTTATCCGTGTAATCGTTGGTCGTTTGTTCTGTGTCGTGTCAAACCCTGGGCGATGCACAGGTGACGCGCGGGATTCGGGCCGTCATTATGGACACATCGGCATGACCCTTCGTAGGCAATGGAGCCGAACCCTGTGTCTCTTCCCGAGTATCGACAGATGTCCGACCCCTTGCCGATCGAATTCATCCACCATGTTTCGCGCGTCACGCGGGATCTCGAAAAGAGCATCGCTTTCTATCGGGATGTTCTGGGATTTCAGCCACTCGATCGACCCGGCTTTAATTTCCGTGGAGCGTGGCTGTTCAATTACGGCCTGCAGATTCACCTGATCGAATCTGAAAATGCCGTCCCAGCAGACACCGAGATCCGGGCACGAGTCGATCACATCGCCTTCCGAGTCAGCGATATCGATGCTGTGCAGAAACAACTCGATGAACGCGGCATCGAATTCGTTTCACGCCACGTTCCCGACACCGGCGTCACTCAGGTCTTTTTCCTCGATCCCGATGGAAATCACATCGAGTGCGGCATGTACCCGCCGACCGTGACCGACTCGCCATAGCTGTAGGGTGGGCACTGGCCATTCTACCGATCACTCAACTCCGGCAGCGTTGCCAGCACGCTATCCAGGTACGCTTTGATCTTTGGGTCGAGCTTCTCGTAGTGTGCTGCGGATCTCGGCTGACCAAGAGCATGACGCATGCAGTTGTGCATGAGGTATCGGCCCGTGTCGATCTTTACGTGGATCGCGTCGCGGTGCAGATCTGAAACACTCTTGAACGGAGCTTTGCCCGCTTCGATATCGGCGGCGATCTTCGCCAGCAGGTCGATTGCGTGAGTCTGTCGGAAGTTTCGCCCCGGGTACTTTTTTCGCAGACGATCAAGCAGGGTGTCGATGTACTTCGGACTGTGGACCATCTTCTGGGAGACATCTTTGCTGGCGTATTCGACCGCTCGTTTTTCGTGATGAGCCCAGCCGGTGTGAATGACAAAATCGGCCCTCGACTGCATGTCGACCCACTTTGAAATCGTGGCGACGTCTTCTTCCAAAGTCGCTCCGTAATGAGACTGCAGGGAAACCACGTCGTACTGTTTCTCAGCCAGTGCTTTGGGCCACAACGTTGACGACTTCACACACGGCTCTTCCGGATTCGCATGAATGAACGGCAGGCTTTTGCCACAGTCGACATGCCACTGCACGTCGCCGTCCATCCATGCCGGAACGGTGTCCCACGTCAACGAGTTCCCGATCAGGTAGAAACTGCGAGTGTCCTTTTCCGGCTCGACGGACTGAGTCGAAGCCTGTGAACTGCCAGACTGCCCAAGCATTACCAGTATCAAAACGATCGAGCTCATTGATTCACCTTTCGTTTTTTTCAGAGTTGTGTTTCGGAATGACCACCTTCGGCTGGTCGTTTCATGCCTGAGTCATCCCTGAGTATGTCGCGGCTCGGCCATACGGAAGGTCAGCAGGGCACCGACTCCGATGAGGACGCTGATGGCCAGGAAAATTGGCTGGAAGCCGATGATGTCGATCAGCTTGCCGACTACTGGCGACAGGACGAATGGCACGGCGAAGCACAGGCCCATTGTGCTGACATAGCGTGGGTGGTTGGCGGTGTCGGTCAGTTCGAGCGTGTAATTGACGAAGGTTTTCATCGTGACCGGGACGAGTCCCAG
Source organism: uncultured Planctomycetaceae bacterium (assembly GCA_963976765.1). Lineage (GTDB taxonomy): Bacteria > Planctomycetota > Planctomycetia > Planctomycetales > Planctomycetaceae > JABMPE01. The sequence continues at coordinate 113,260 of CAXBME010000022.1, read as the reverse complement.
AAACACGAACGCCAGCCAGAAACACTTATGGCCTTCGTAGATGAAGTCGCTGATCAGGAACAGGGCCATCAGCGGAGTGAGCGTGCAGAGGAAAACCTGGATCCGTATCGCCAGCCGGTTTCCGTAACGGTCGGCGATGATGCCGGACATCCAGCTGAAAACTCCGACGGCGCCGTTCTGAGCGATCACCCAGAGCATCAGATGAAATCCTTCGTCTTCTTTTGGGATGCGGCTGCGACCGAACGCCTGGAAATGCGGGAACAGAAACTGCACGGTGATAAAAAGCATGGCGACGATGGCGGCTCGGCGAAATTCGTGATCGTGACGAATGATTTCCCACGCGTCGGTCATTGCCTGCTTTGCGCTGCGAGCGGTTGACGGGCATTCGTTGTCGACGGGTTCCCGGATCGGAAGTGTCAACAGACTCGCAATCACGAAACCGGCTCCGGCAAAACCAAAAATGAGAACGTACCCGCTGTCCGGCAATTGCAGAGGGTGTTCGAGCCAGCGTTGCAGCAGGAACCAGGCCAGCGTGATCGAGATCACTGATCCGGTGACGCCTGAAATAGCCAGCAGCCGGCCTCGACGATTGGCTCGGATCAGCTTGCCCTGGATCGTGCCCAGAGCCAATTGATTCATGCCGCTGACGACGAAGAAGACAACATAGATCGTCAGAAACGCGGCTGGCATCCAGGTCGGCGCTCCACCGTTGACCGGTTCGCCCAGCCAGTACCACAACCCGGCCAGCGTCAGAAAACAGGCTCCCATCAGCGTCGATGTTGTCTGCAGAACTCGCCGCTTGAGGGGGGCTCGCCGCAGTCGGTCTGCCAGAAACAACGGCACGACGCTCTGGCCAAAGCGGTTGAAGACGGGCAGGAATCCTCGCACGAAACCCGATCCGTCGATCACGTCCATGAACCGGGGAATCAGGACGCTCTCGGTCTTGAAAATCCACGAAAACCGCAGCGTCACATTAAACAGTGCGAGCACGATCAGATTGCGAGGCTCGTCGGTAATGATCTCGGGATCTCGCGGTTGATCCGTCGAGCTGCCTTCAGCACTGCTCTGCGAATCGGACACGCTTGCCTTCCAATCAGTAGGTCAGGCTCAGCCTGACGAAATCTCATTTACCAAACGATCTTTGTGAAGAAACAAACCACGGAACACACGGAAGGACACGGAAAAATGTTTGCTTTCCGTGTCCTTCCGTAGTCTTAAACTCTTCCGAGTCTGACTGGATAATCAGTTGGTTCCGTCAGGCAGAGCCTGACCTGCGGATCAACCGAGGGCCGGGTTAATGTCGACCCAGGCTTTTTTCTCGAAGGATTCCAGACAGGCGTCGGCGATGAACTGGGCTCTCGCACCATGATCGAAGCCGGGCAGAGCGTCGCGGCCTTCGACGATCGCCGAGACGAACTCCCAGACCAGGTCGTAGCGGAAGACGGTGCTTGGCACACCTTCGTTGCGAGGTCTGGGGCTGCCTTCGATGACCAGGAATTCATCGGGGACGGGCACCTTCTCCATCGTGCCGCCGTGCTTGCCGATGATCACGTTGTTTGGATCCGTGAGCTGGTACGCGGCTGAACCTTCTGAACCGTTGACCTCGGCCCACTCGTAGCCGAAGCCGTTGTTGTGGTGACCTTTCATGACCGTGCTGCCTTCCCAGACGCCGGTCGCCCCGTTTTCGAACTGACCAATCAGCGATGACCAGTCATCAACTTCAGACGGCTTGCAGCTTTCTCCGTCGACCGTCCTGTCACGAGGAGCGAACTGCGCGATGGCTCCGCAGATCGCCTTGATCGGACCCATCAGATCCATCGCGAAATCAATCCGGTGAATCGTCATGTCAAAAAGGTCGCCAGCTCCGGCGAGGTGCTTGTACTGCCGCCAGCCCCAGCTTGTTTCCGGCCAGTCGAGAAATCGCTGGCTGCGGAAATGTCGCGGCACACCGAGCTGTCCCGACTGAACCAGATGCCGCACGTACCTCATCGACGGGGCGAACCGGTAGGTGAAGGCGGTCATGTGCCGCACGCCTTTATCGCGAGCGGCCCGGTACATTTCGGCGGACTCGTGGAAGTTCAGGCCGAGCGGCTTTTCGCACATGACGTGCTTGCCGGCGTTGACACAGGCAAGCGTCTGCTCGCGATGGACGAAGTTCGGAGTCGCGACGATGACCGCGTCGATGTCTGGATCGGCGGCGATTTCTTCGTAGTTCGTCGTCTTCTTCGTCGGTCCCCAGTCCTTCTGCCGCTGTTCGAGCAGCGCTTCGTTCGGGTCACACACCGCGACCAGTTCGCAACGAGGATCGATATTGATGCCTGGAACGTGGTGGTAGTCAGAAACGGCTCCGGCACCAATGATGCCGATTCGTACTTTGTCAGACATGGCGAAGACTTCTGAGAGTATCCAAAGGTTTTGCGAAAACTCGTGCTGCGAACAGCGGAAGGGCGAGAGGATAACGATCCCCGTTTCACTCAGCCACGATCCCCGGTAGTCCGAGTGGTCCGACCAGAATGCGCGAGAGCTTTCGATGGCTCAGTCTTTTATCCCTGAGCGGGAATATGCGGGAATAATCGTCAGGTCGTACTTTCCCAACTGAAGACGTCGCCCTCAGGGAAGCTGGTAACGCCGGTCAGGCGAAGCATGTAAAGCAATTGTGCTCGGTGGTGCATGCTGTGCGTGATGACGTGAGCGATGCCCGCGCCGAAACTTTTTCGCTGCGGCGGGTCATCGAGATAGTCATGCCACAGATTGTCCCAGCCGTCGGTGTCGGCAACGCGTCGCGAAACGGATTTCAGCCTTTCCGCTGCGAGGTCAAGTCGCCGAATCATGCCGGGAATGGTCTGGTCCGTCGCTCGATCGAACGGTTGTTCTGCCATCAGCGACGACCAGACTTCCATGTTGTGAATAATGTGGTCCAGCGTTCGACGCAGCGTTCGATGACCGATGTCGAACTCGTGGTCAAGCTGGTCGTCAGACAGGGGCAGGCAGATGTCAAGCAACTGCCGCGTTGTCCAGGCATCGTGCCCGAGGAGTCGATCGAGAAGATCCATGTCAGTCTCTGGAATCGCGAAACGCAGAGTCGTCCATTTGTTACTGCTAACCTTTTCTATCCGATTGAGCCACAGAGGTCACTGAGAAGTTCAGGAAGAGAGTTTCTTTGAGGGCTCCGTGTTCTCTGTGGCCTGATTTTCTGATCGTCGGGGTTGGAAAATCTTCAGATTGCGCGAAAGGGTCTGGTGGCTCGGCTGTACTGGTTGTTCTGTAGGGTGGGTATCGCCCACCAGTTTAAATCGTGGTGGGCTGTGCCCACCGTTACTGAGCGGCGGAGAATCCGACTGATGACAACGCCCTGCCCTTCGACAACTGCCCTGCGCGGACTGGTCAACGGCTCGCTTTCTGACAGCGAGGCCGACGGCCTGCAGCTCCATCTGGAACGTTGCGATGTCTGCCAGAACACGCTGCTGGAGATTGTCGCTGACGGAGATTTCTGGAAATCGGCAGCGGAAAAACTTTCGGGCGACGAAGCCGCCGGTCCGAGCCTGGAGCGGGTTGTTGAAGAGTTGCAGCAGCAGTCTCCGGAAGACGCCGAGGAGATGGGCGAAGCGATCGAGTTGAAGCTTTCGTTCATCGATCCGCCGACCGAACCCGGCACGATCGGTCGGCTCAAGCACTACGACATTCTGCGAGTCGCTGGCCGAGGCGGCATGGGCATCGTGCTGAAAGCGTTTGACCGGACGCTGCGGCGAGTCGTTGCGGTCAAGCTGCTTGCTCCGCATCTGGCAGGGAACGGTCAGGCTCGGCAGCGGTTTGTTCGAGAAGGGCGATCGGCGGCGGGCATTTGCCACGAACACGTTGTCACGATTCACGCCGTTGAAGAATCGCCGCCGTTTATCGTCATGCAGTATGTGAAGGGCGAGACGCTGGAAGCTCGCATTCACCGCAACGGTTCGCTGGAAGTTCGCGAAGCCGTGCGAATTGCGAAGCAGATTGCTCAGGGACTGGCGGCGGCTCACACGCAGGGCGTCGTACATCGAGACATCAAACCGGCGAACATCCTGCTGGAGAACGGCGTCGCGCGAGTTCGCATTACGGACTTCGGGCTGGCTCGCGCGGTGGACGATGCGAGTCTCACTCAAAGCGGAGTCGTCGCCGGGACGCCTCAGTACATGGCTCCGGAACAGGCCAACGGCGACGCAGTTGACGAGCGGGCAGACCTGTTCAGCCTGGGCAGCGTCCTTTACACAATGCTCGCCGGCCACGCTCCGTTTCGAGCGACGACGACGATGGGCGTGCTGAAACGACTTTGCGACAACACGGCCCGCCCGATCCGCGAGATCAATCCCGAGGTACCCGACTGGCTGGTCATGCTGATCAACCGGCTGCACGCCAAGCGGCCCGCCGATCGGTACCAGTCCGCTCAGGAAGTCGCCGACGTGCTGGAACGAGGTCTGGCATCATTGCAGAACGGAGCGGCTCCAACGATCGAGTTTTCCAGCGCCACGGCGGCGGCAGCAGTTGGTACGGAGGGCGAAGCTTCGGCCGCAGCCGTTCACCACGACACCTTTGCATCCGGCGCGGTTGCTTCGCTTGGCATCGCAACTTCTCCGCCGACAAACACTTCGCCGACGAAGTTGACGATCCCAATTCCCGTCTGGCTGGTGGCGATCCCTCTGGTTCTGGTTGCATTGGGTCCGCTGGGTCAGGAAGCCTCTGTCATCGCGACGCTTTCGCTGATCGGGCTGTGCTTCGTGGGGATGCTGGCGTACTTCGTAAACAAGCTGATGATGGAGCCCGAATTGGTAGACGGTAGCGGCGAACCATCCGGACTGGTCGACAATTCTTTCGAGGGACGTGCACGCCGACTGGTGAGGCGGCTGTGCGAGATTACTCCGGTCAGTTGGAGCGGTCGGCTTGGCTGGTTGGTTCTGTGGTGTCTGCCGGTCGCCGTCTGGACTCTGCTTTTCTACATGCAGGAAGAGTGGGCTTTCCAGATGCACGTCGAGAGTCTGGCCGATCGAGACCGAGACATTCTGATCACTCTGGCAGGAGTGTTCTGCCTCTGGTGGGTGATCGCGATCGTATGGTTTCGTCGTCGTCGCGAAGATGGCTCGCGATTGTTTGAACGTGGACGCTGGCTTCGCGTGCTGACGACGCTGTTATTCGCCACGGCGTTCTGCACTATCGCTTACGACGTCTGGTACTCGGACGTGTATCGCCTGAAGTCGTACTATCACGATCGCCAGGATCTGACGTCGTTTCTGGAAAATAGCATTCAACCGATTCCCACCGAAGTTCCGATCGCCCCGTTGTGCATGGTGCGGCTGAATTTCGACGTTGCTGTCGATGGCCTGGAAGTCGTGATCGATTATCCGAACGGTGCCGAGTCGACGTTCACGCCGGCTCATCATGGCATCATGGTCCAGCTTTCCGAGGTTCCCGGCACGTACAAGTGGCGAGCCATGCTGAAGGGCGAGCATGTGGCTTCCGGAGAAGTCACACTGGTCAGCGGCCAGTTGGCAGAAATCAAAGTGCCGAAACCGAAGCTCGCTCAGCTGATCACCGGGCGGTGGGAGTCGGACCCGAATCAGAAGGGGCTGTTCGGTGAGAGCCTGGTTGGTGATTCCGGCGACGAAGCAGCTCGCTACGAGTTCGAACTTGAAAACGACCTGGCGACCTTCGCCATCCACGAGTCTGCCCAGATCGACCGTGAGCAGTTTCGGGTGAAGATCGACGAATCCGTCACGCCGGCGCTGATCGACCTGACGCTGGCAGACGGGCAACAGTTGATGGGCATCGTGGAATTTCGAGCCGGGCGCAAGAGCCATGTTCAGCCACAAGGCGGATTCGGAATGACGCCTGCATCGCCAAATCTTTCGGACGGACCGATGGAATTCGGCGGGTACGGCGACGAGGGCGGCGAACCGATGTCGATGTTTGGTGGCAGCGCATCTCCAATGCCGAGCGAACCTGATCGACTTCAAATCTGCGTCACTCAGGGACCGGGTTTGCGACCGTGGGATTTTCGAGTGGACGAAGCACGAGGTTACATACTGTTCTCGCTGGTGCGATCGCGCGAGGCCGGGACTCTGCGTGAGAAGCTGGCCTTCGAACCGGTTATGCTGGAAACATCCGCCGAGCTGATCACAGAGTCTGTCCAGGCATGGTCAAAGCGATTGAAAATCGACGGCAGCGGTACGAATTCAATTGGCATGGAACTGGTGCTGGTTCCGCCAACAGCCTACCACCTGGTCGATCAGCCTCAACTTGCCGAGTTGCGGCGCGAGCTTCCCGAACCGGATTCGATTCGTGATTTGGTCCTGAAAGATCCCTCCTTCGAATATCTGTTCCCGCCGAAGCTCAAGGAGCGAATCAGCAGTAAGCACAAAGTCGTTTCTTATCCGTTCGTGATGTCTCGCCAGCCGGTGTCGTTCGCGCAGTTTCAAGAGTTCATTGATGAGACAGGCTACGCCACCGACGCCGAACGAGGCACGCCATTGTTCCCCGAAGTGGCATCTGATTCGAGCAATGAATCGCCGGGCGCCGCACCCAGGTTAGAAGGCGAGCCGACCGTGAAGCCTGAGTCTGTCCCCGACACAAAGGGCGGCTGGCGGCGGGAGAATCGACTATTCAACTGGGCTGCCGGTCTAAGCTGGCAGAATGAAAAATCGACACTGGATGACGATGACGGAATGTCCGCATCAGTGATCAGTTGGCGGGACGCTACCGAGTTCTGCAAATGGCTGTCGAAAAAGGAAGAGAGACAGTATCGGCTGCCGAAGAACGAGGAATGGACCGCCGCGATGCAACTCGGCGCCGCCCGCAGATCGCTGCCCTCAACAAACTCAGACAATCCAATGCTCAACGATTGTCACGGCTGGTTCGACGCGACGAGTCAGCACCCGCTGAACATCGCTCGAACAGGCGACACGTTCGCCGAATGGACTCTGGACGCCCAGTTCGGCAGCAAGCCTGACCGCATGGTGCTCGTCCATCACGAGAAAAGCGCAGACGGAGTCCGGTTCTATCTGGGAACGCAATTCACAGCAGACAAGTCATTCCGCGCAGTCGACGTCGGCTTTCGAGTCGTCGCCGAATTGCAGGTTCTGGCTGCCGAAAGCCCGGATGACGAGTCTTCTGAAGTGGAACCCGTCGACCTCTTCCAGTAGTGCGCAGGGTGGGCACCGCCCACCAGAAGTTGACTCGGATTGGTGGGCGATACCCACCCTGCGATATGCTCCGACGGGCGGAAAGCGGAGTCGTTCGCGGCAGAGTACAAGGTCGATGTGCCATGCAGATTTCATTTGAATGCGAAAAGTGCGGACGGCGGTACAAGGTTGATGAATCGAAAGTGGGGCAGGCGGCGAAGTGTCGGGACTGCGGAGAAATGATTCGTGTGCCGGTGCCGGCTCCGCCTGTGGAAGAGTCTCCGAGTGGGGCACCGATTTACCGTCACGAGGATCGTGAGCGCGATTTCAAACTCGCCAGCGGTGACGAAGAAACGATCGACGCGATTACGGCTCATATCGAGGAGCATATCGGCGAGATTGATCAGGTCTGGCATGAATTGATTTCGGATCTCGTCCACATCGACGTTCATCAGGTTCCGCCCAGCAAAGAGCGACCGTTCTGGACACTTGTCACGAGCGGGATGAGCGACAAGCCGATGACCGTTCCGGAAGGTGCCGAGGATTTTGCCTTTGCCGAGCTGATGATCTGCCTGCCGCCGGAGTGGCCGGTCAGGCAGGAAGACTTCAACGACGAGAACAATTACTGGCCGGTCAGGCTGCTGAAAGTGCTGGCTCGGTTGCCGCATGAGTTCGAAACGTGGCTTGGACCAGGACACACAGTCCCCAACGGCGGCGAAGATCCGGTTCCGTATGCCGACAACAATCAGTTTGTCTGCGCGTTGATGCTGAGTCCGTGTCTGGTCTTGCCCTCAGAAGTCGCCGTACTGGAACTTCCGGACGGGCGGAAGATCAACTTCTACGCCGTCTGGCCGATGCACCAGTCAGAAGTTGATCTCAAGTTGCAACGCGGCTTCGACGCACTGCTTGATCACTTCCAGAAGCATCAGGTGACGGAGCTGGTCGATCTGAATCGACCGGCTGTGGTCGCGTCAAAAACCTGGTGGAAGTTCTGGGGTTAAAGCGACGGATTGATATTCAGAGTTAAGCCACAGAGAACACCGAGGGCACGGAGAGGAGTACCGAGAGATCCTCTGAGGATTCTGTGAACTCGGTGGCAAATCTCCATGAGTGGATCAGGACAGCCCGATGAAGGTCGCCATGCTTTGCAGATGCAGGCCGATGGTCGAGCCGAAAATGTGAATGCCTTTCAGTCCTCGCCACGCGAAGGCCAGGACAGCTCCGTGACTGATCAGCACGGCTGTTGGCAGGAACATCGTGCTGAAGAGGTAACCGACAAGTTTGAGGTCTGTCTGTCCGCTGTGAGTTTCTCTCATTGTTGACGTGATGTGGTAAATGAAGGCGGCGCCGACAAACGCGTCAGCGACGTTGCTCGGGATGAACGTCAGCAATTGAAAGACCGGAATCAGGACAAAGCAGACCGTTGGGAAGAAATAAGGGGCAACAGTGATCAGCCAGTTGCCCTGCCCGATAATGCGGATGTGACCGCCGTTTTTCCAGGTGGCCTTGAAGTCGGTGACCCGGTGCAGTGTCAGAATCGCGAACAAGGCGTGAGTGAATTCGTGCTCGAACGTGGACAGCAGCGTCGCGTGCCAGCGGCGGATCGTCCACACCCAGACCAGCAGGTACAGCCCCGCTCCGCCGATGAACGGCAGGATGGTTTCGGGATTGCGTACGCACATGACGAGTAGTTCGAAGGATGCCAGCAACGACGGAACGAGCAACACGATCGCCGCGATGGCAGCCGGCCATTTCAGCCAGTCAATAAACTGGTCGATGCGATCTGAGAATTGCCACATCAACGTTGTTCCGAATGAAGGCAGGGTAACTGGCAGAGGTCTGACGCATCGTCGTCTGACAGCTTTGCAGATGCCAACGGCCAGACGTCATACTGGATTCATGGCTCAGCGATTTCGCATTATCGATGGTTATAACCTGATGCATTCCGTCGGGTATGCGCGCGAGCGATATGGCCAGGGTGGCCTCGAACGGAGCCGCCATCGGCTGCTGCGGTTTCTCGTGAACCGACTCGACTTTGAAGAACGCCGCCGAACGATGGTCGTGTTTGACGCTCGGACGATTCCGTTTGAAGGAGTGCGTCAGCAGAAGTTCGAAGAGATGACGATTCTCTTCAATCAGGCCGGCAGTGACGCTGACACTCTCATTGAAGAACTGATTCTTGAGCATTCAGCTCCGAAACAGTTGGAAGTGGTTTCGGGCGACCGTCGGCTGCAGAAGGCGATCAAACGTCGAAAGGGCATTGCCGTCGAGAGCGAAGATTTCGCTCGGATGTTGCGGGGGCGGGTGAGCATTGTGTCGGGCAGCGCGCAGGACATTGTTCCGGCGACCGACTCAAGCACACAGCCTGACAACGCGGCACTTTCGAACTCGGAAACCGAGTACTGGATGGACATCTTTGGCGACGTGGAGATTGCTGAGTCGACTCCGGAGATCATCCAACCGCAGAAAGCCTTTGATCGGGAGCAGCCTGCAGACTGGGATGCTCATGTCGAGAAGTTGATCGACGATCTGGAAGGCGGCAATTCGGCATCGTGACAACGACCGGGTGGCCCGACCAGAATGGTTGGGTACCGCAGGCACAGGATGTCGTGTCCTCGATAGCGCTGCAGTCATTCGACGACTGACTGAATGTTGAACGCGGACGATGAATCATCCTGTCGCTGCACGACTCAGCCCTGCTGGCTGGGCTACCCGGTTGAAGTTCCGAAAACGGCTGAGCGGACTCGCTTTGTTTTCGCAGATCCGGCGACATTGAAGAACCAGCGGGCCGCCCTATAATCCCGCTTTGATTTCTCACCGGGCAGCTCTCCCGGCGTGTGACAGGCACCTGTTGATGTGTGAAACGTGAAGGAGCCGACCTTGAACTGGTTGCGCTGCGCCCTGTCTTCTTCCGTCGGGAAGAAGTTTTTGATGGCGATGACTGGCCTCGCATTGTGCGGGTTTCTTGTCGTACATCTGGCTGGAAACCTGCTGCTGTTCGCCGGTGCGGAAGCTTACAACGCTTACGCTCACAAACTGCACAGCAATGAGAATCTGCTGCATGTGGCCTCGACCGGCCTTGCACTGATTTTCTTCACACATCTGTATCTGGCATTCAAACTGTCTGCCGAAAACAGAATCGCTCGCGGACGCGGGTACGCTGAGATCAGGACAAAACGCGAGAATCTGATTATCAAGGTTCGACCGGAATCATGGATGCTGGCGACCGGCCTGGGGCTGTTGGCCTATATGATTCTGCACCTGATCGATTTTACGTTCGAATGGCGTGGCCATCTGGATTACTCGGGGCTTGAACCATTCGATAAGGCCGTAAAATTGCTGAACGATCCGATTTCGATCATCGGCTATCTGGTCGGTTTCGCGTTTCTGTTCGCTCATCTTTCGCACGGAATTTCCAGCGCCTTTCAGAGTCTTGGCCTCAACCATCCCAAATACAACTCGATGATCAAGTGGGGTGGACTGGCTTTCGCCGGGGCACTTGCCCTGGGAAATATGAGCCTGGTCTTCTGGGCGAATATGTAATCCAGAGTCGGTTGTTGCTTAACGAATCACCCTCCTGTCGGTTATCGGCGAAGGAGTTTCCGGAATGTTCAAGGTTGCTGATGCTCCCCTCGATGGTCGTGTCCCCGACGGGCCGATTGCCGAAAAGTGGGACAACCGCAAGAACGAGCTGAAGCTGGTCAGCCCGAACAATAAACGCAAGTACGAGATTATCGTCGTCGGCACGGGGCTCGCCGGTGCTTCCGCCGCTGCGTCGCTGTCCGAGATGGGCTATAAGGTCAAATCGTTCTGCTTTCAGGATTCGCCGCGCCGTGCGCACAGCATCGCGGCTCAGGGCGGGATCAACGCCGCCAAGAATTATCCGAACGACGGCGACAGCGTCTGGCGGCTGTTTTACGACACGGTCAAAGGTGGCGACTACCGCGCCCGCGAAGCCAACGTCTACCGGCTGGCTTCCGTCAGTGGCAGTATCATCGACCAATGTGTCGCTCAGGGAGTTCCGTTTGCTCGCGAGTACGGCGGTCTTCTCTCTAACCGGACGTTCGGCGGCGCGCAGGTTTCACGAACGTTCTACGCTCGCGGCCAGACCGGCCAGCAGCTTCTGCTGGGTGCGTACTCGTCGCTGATGCGTCAGGTGGGCGAAGGTGGCGTGACGATGATGCCCCGCCGCGAAATGCTGGACCTCATCGTGGACGACGGCGTTGCTCGCGGGATCGTCTGTCGTAACCTGAAGACGGGCGAGTTCGAAACTCACACTGCCCACGCCGTCGTGCTGGCGACCGGTGGGTATGGCAACGTGTTTTACCTCTCGACCAACGCTAAAGGCTGCAATGTGACTGCTGCCTGGCGATGCCATCGTCGAGGCGCGTACTTCGCCAATCCCTGCTTCACACAAATTCACCCGACCTGCATTCCCGTCAGCGGCGATTATCAGTCAAAGCTGACGCTGATGAGCGAAAGCCTGCGAAACGACGGTCGCGTCTGGGTTCCGAAAAGTGCCGACGACAAACGCGCTCCCAACGAAATCCCCGAAGCCGACCGAGACTACTATCTCGAACGCCGCTACCCGGCTTTCGGAAACATGGTGCCGCGTGACGTTGCTTCGCGAGCTGCCAAAGAACGCTGCGACGCTGGCTTTGGTGTCGGCGAATCGCGGCAGGCAGTTTACCTGGACTTCAAGCATGCGATCGAGCGTGACGGCGAGGATGTCATTCGCTCGAAATACGGCAACCTGTTCCACATGTATCACAAGATTACCGCCGAGAACCCTTACCAGGTTCCGATGCGAATCTACCCGGCGGTCCATTACACGATGGGCGGCCTGTGGGTTGACTACAATCTGCAGAGTTCCGTGCCGGGGTTGTTCGTGCTGGGAGAAGCCAACTTCTCTGACCACGGTGCTAACCGACTGGGAGCCAGCGCTCTTATGCAGGGATTGGCCGATGGTTACTTCGTCCTGCCGTACACGGTCGGCGATCACATCGGCAAGCACGGAACGAAACTGAAGAAGCTGGGTGATGATCACCCGGCTGTTCAGGAAGCTCTGGAAAGTGCGTCGTCCCGCGTGAAGTCGATTCTTGCCGTCAACGGAACCAGATCGCCGGACAGCATTCATCGACAGCTCGGCCAGATCATGTGGGACAAGTGCGGCATGGCTCGAAACGCCGCCGGGCTTCAGCAGGCGGCGAAAGAAATTCGAGAACTCCGCGACGTTTTCTGGAACGAAGTCAAAGTGCTCGGCACCGGCGAATCGTTCAATCAGAATCTCGAACTGGCCGGACGTCTTGCGGACTTTCTGGAATTCGGCGAGCTGTTTGCAATCGATGCTCTGCACCGCGAAGAGTCCTGCGGCGGACACTTCCGGGAAGAGCATCAGACGGAAGATAACGAAGCCAGACGTGACGACGATAAGTTCTGCTACGCCGCGGCGTGGGAGTTCCAGGGAGTCGGTGAGCAGCCGGTTCTCCATAAAGAACCCATGGAATTCAACGAAGTGGCCCTCAGCACCAGGAGCTACAAATAATGAGCGGTCAGGGAATGAATCTGACGCTGAGAGTCTGGCGGCAGGCGAATCAGAATGAAAAGGGCGAATTCCGGTTTTACCACCTGAATAACGTCTCTGAGCATATGTCGTTTCTCGAAATGCTGGACGTTCTCAACGAGCAACTGAATAAGCTCGGCGAAGAACCAGTCGCCTTCGACCACGACTGTCGTGAAGGCATCTGTGGCATGTGCAGCCTGATGATTAACGGGCAGGCACACGGTCCAGACAACGAAACCACGACCTGCCAGCTCCACATGCGGCGTTTCCGCGACGGGGACACAATCACGATTGAACCGTGGCGGGCGAAAGCGTTCCCCATTATCCGCGACCTGGTCGTCGACCGAACCTCGTTTGACCGAGTCATGGCGGCTGGCGGTTTCGTTTCCGTCAACACGGGCAACGCGCCGGATGCCAACTGCCTGCCGGTTCCGAAACCGGATCAGGAAAAGGCCATGGACGCTGCAGCGTGCATCGGTTGCGGAGCCTGCGTCGCCGCCTGCAAGAACGCATCAGCCATGCTGTTCACCAGTGCCAAAGTTTCGCAGATGGCCATGCTGCCTCAAGGCAAGCCGGAACGCGCTCGTCGAGTGCTGAAGATGGTCGCTCAGATGGACGAAGAAGGCTTCGGCTCCTGCACCAACACCAGCGAATGCGAAGCCGCCTGCCCGGCTGGAATCTCCGTCGACAACATCGCCCGCCTGAACCGCGAATATCTCAAAGCGGTCGTCTTCAGCGACGAGGGCGTTTGACCCGATATCCAAGGCAACTTCTAAAAACACAAAAACATCCCGGCAGCGAATCTCGCTTTCGGGATGTTTTTTGTTCGACCTGATTTGAGTTGTCGTGCTCGCGAACGCGAGTACCTGTCGTTTATGCACACGTTGTACGGCCCTGCTCAATCAGATGGAAACCGTTGAATTGATCGACCGTGTGACTTCCGAACTGGATGCGTGGCTTGACGCGAACCCAGACCATCCGCTTAACGATGGTTCGCCGTGGTGGGCCAACCTCCGCACGAGAATTCAGGCCATGAAGGACGTCGCCGCGGATCCGCCAGCGCTCTCGCGGGCCTACAAAACCCTCATGCGGATTATCGTGGACAGTGGGCCAATGTGCGATTTCGCGCCGTCGCTCGATGCGCTTGGTCTCCTCGTAGAACATCAGCGTCGCACGTAGATTCAACCGTTTCCGAGTGGTGCCGGGCCGTACAACTCCTGCGTAAACGACAGGTCAGGCACTCAGTTGTCATGATCACTTTTCGCACCTTTCCGGTTTTCGCGGGAATGACGATGTGAAATGTTGGTTGTACAGCGCCAAATGGCTTGCCGATCCAAGTGACCGTCAGTCAGACTGCATGTTCGAGGAGGTAGTGGCATTTCGCGGGGGCGTTATCAGTCGGTTGAAAATAAGTAGGCCGGCCCGAGGAGCGCAGCGACGATATTCCGGCATCAACGATTTCGCGAAGAACTCGGCGTTGCCGGAGCGGCGCTTCGCTTGATACCAGGCTTATTGCGTTTTTCAGCGGCCTGCTAACTCCAGCAGCCTGTTGAAAAACGATTGCCTCACTAATTCAAAGTGTGCCACTGGCTCTGCCAGTGCGGAATTTCCTGCAAACGCCGATTGTAAACGGCACTGGCAGAGCCAGTGGCACACTTTTCCATTGGGCAGTTTGTCGTGTTTTTGGTGATGCGTTTATTCTGAGGTTGGTATGTTCGCTTTTCGTTATTCAATGATGATTGTTGTTGCCGCCGTTTGCTGGCGAGCGATTCCCGCAATGGCTGAAGGAATGCACTACCCGCTCGGAGCAATCCGCTCGGACGATGGAAAGGTTTCAGTTGTCGATTTGCGTCTGCCTGGAGTCTGGCAGGGCAGCGACGGCAAGCTTGATCATTTCTTCAAAGCGTCGAAGAAGTTCCGCACACCGCTCAACGCTGCCAGGTGCATCGCTTTTGATAAGGATGGCAAGGTCCTGGTTGGAGACACGTCGACTCGGCAGGTCTATCGGTTCAGCGATGACGGCAAGCATGAGAAACTGGCCGGAGACGGAGTCGGCATCGGCATGCCGATGGCCCTGGCCGTGGACAAGGAAGGCACGATCTTCGTCGCCGACCTGGAACTGCACCGCATCTTCAAAATCCCTCACGAAGGTGGCGAGCCGGTCGAACTGGCTGTCGTGTCCGCACCTCGCGGCCTCGCGTTTGACGCTGACGGAAATTTGATTGTCGTCTCAACGACGAAGGATCAGCTTCTCAAAGTCACGATGAAGGGTGACGTTTCGGTGATCGTCCCCGACCGACCGTTCGATTTCCCTCACAACATTGCGATCAGCAAAGACGGCACAAAGTTTGTGACCGATGGTTACGGAAAGTGCGTCTGGAAAGTCGGAGCGGACAACAAACCGACAAAGCTTGTCAGCGGAGAACCGTTTGTGAATCCGGTGGGCATCTCAATCAGCGGCGACGTTCTTCTGGTGACCGATCCGCGAGCGAACGCCGTCTTCGAAGTCACGCTTGACGGCAAGTTGAGCAATCTGAAGTTGCCCGCCGAAGCTCCTGCGAAGTAGCTTATTGTGCTTAGCAGCCTGTTTGGAAATTGGTTGACCAATAATTCTCAGTGGCACACAGATTGAACGGATTCTCGGTTGAGCGACGTTTCTGTTTATTGACCATCGCTCTTTCGGAGAATTCAAGAATGTCATCCGAAGGCGAGCAAGCTCAGGACAAGGAGTGTCTGATCGATCAGGCCCTTTGCGGGGTTCAGACACTCGCAGAACGAATGCGCGGGGAAACTGCCGGGGCCATCGCGAGTGCCGCGGAGATTGTTCACCTCGCGATCAAGTCTGGGAAGAAGATTCTGGCATGCGGAAATGGTGGGAGTGCCGCAGAGGCTCAGCATTTCATCGGCGAACTTGTCGGGCGATTTCTTACCGAACGCGAGCCGCTGGCCGGGATTGCTCTGACAGTCGACACATCCGTCCTAACAGCCATCGGAAACGACTACGGCTATGACGAAGTGTTCGCTCGACAGGTCAAGGCAATTGGCAAGGCGGGCGACGTACTGATCGTCATTTCGACCAGCGGGAAATCGCCGAACGTGATCGCAGCTCTCGCCGCTGCACGAGACCGAGGACTTGTCACGATCGCTTTGGCTGGTCAGAAGTCAAATGCTGACCTCGATGCTTGCGATCTGGTTATCACGATCCCTGACTCGAGCACACCGCGGATTCAGGAGATGCATCTGGTGATTCTTCATCTGATCTGCGAACTGGTCGACAACGCGCTTACGCGCGAGGCGAGTTAGACCTTTTCTCCGTCATGCTCGCGAAGGCGGGCAACCAGGTAATGTCATCTTATTCGGATTCTTAAAACCACGGATGAAACAGATTCACACGGATGCTCAGGATGCGTCATGAAGCGATCTGTGCTTTATCTGTGAAATTCGTGACTCTTGAATATCGGCACGCGGGTCACGCCTGTGACCGATTGCTTACTCGATGCAGTACAGAGCCTTGTCCGACCGCAGAAACATCTGCCTGCCGCTGATGGCGGGTGTTCCGTTGAAGTCGCTTTTGTCGTCGGGGAAGCGGTTTTCGGCGAGCAGTTCGAATTCCGGTTTGGCAGCGATGACGTAAACGCCTTCCCAGCGACTGGGAACAAACAGCTTGCCGTCACACAGAACTGGAGATGCGTAAACCGGTCGCCCGCCGCCTCCGACAAGTCTTTCGCGGTAGACCGTTTTCCCGGTTTCGGCATTCGTGCAGAAGGCAACGCCTTTGTCGTCGATCCAGTAAAGGTGTCCTTCGTGCAGAACGGGCGACGCGACGTACGAAGCGTCTCGACTTGTCCAGGTAATATTCGAGGTGATGTCGCCTTTGCCCTCAGCTTTGAACGCCACGCTTCCCGTCGCGGGATAACCACCGGTGACGTAGATCATGCCGTTGGCTGTGTTGATGCTCGGCGACACGTTGCCGGGCAGTTTTGTTTCGCAGAACCAGGCGAGTTTTCCATTGGCTGGATTCAAGGCCCAGACTTCCTGAGGGACAGCCAGGACGAGCAATTCCCGGTCATCGCTCTTTACGACGTTTGGCGTCCCGTAGGCCAGTTCAAGCAGGTCGGCTTCGGTCTTCCAGTTTTCTTTACCCGTCTGACGATCGAGTGCTCTGATCGAGCGGCTTTCTTCCGACGCGTTGACGATGACTGAGTCGCCATGCACGATCAGGCTGGCCGCCGATCCCCACCGACGGTTGCTGGAACTCGTTCCGACGCCGACATTCCAAAGCTCGTTGCCTTCGAGATCGTAAGCGAATACGCCCGACTTTCCGAAGAAGGCAAAGACTCGTTCTCCATCGGTGGCCGGAGTTCCGCTGGCGTAACCGTGTTCGGTGATGAAGCCCTGGTATCGATCCTCTTCGGCTGAATTGTTTACTGTTTTCGTCCAGAGAATCTTTCCGGACGACTTTTCGACACAGACCAGGTGTCGAGCGAGCTGTGCAGCATCGCCGCCGGTGGCCTCGCCGTAACCCGAGTAGCAGGTGACGAAAATTCGATCGCCCAGCACGATCGGCGACGACGAGCCTTTGCCCGGCAGATCAGCTTTCCATTTCAGGTTGGTCGCCAGATCCCACTTTGCCGGAATTGGCCCTTCGGTGCTGATACCGTCTCCGTTGGGGCCTCGGAAGCGAGGCCAGTCGCCGCCGTCGACAGAAGTCACTCCGGGAAGCAGCAACGCCATTGTGAGCAGGGCAAGTCGAGAGTTGCGGGTCATTGGTTTATCCTTGGTGAGATAACAAGTCCCAGGGCCGATGGGGTCGTTGGCGGAACAGGTTTGAAACGATCGCGGATGCTTGATGACTTGTCAAAACTCAGAACGCATTGCTTCCGACCGACTCCGTAAAACCGTTCCAGGAATCCACCGACTGCCTGCTTTCTCCTCCGATTTATGAGCCGATTGATGCCCAGCGAAACTCCAGCCAACGACGAAACAAAGGCACCTTCACGAAAATGGTCATCCAAAGCGAGCATTCTCATAAGGCGGGTTCACCTTTACACGGGTTTGTTTCTGTTGCCATGGGTTCTGCTGTACGGCATCACCGGAGCCATGTTCAATCATCAGGGATTACTTCCCGAGGCGGTGATTCAGGACATTTCCCCGGACGAACTTCGCGACACAAGTCTTGCGAATCTGCAATCGCCCGAGCAGCTGGCTCAGCAGGTGGTGGAAGCTCTTCAGGATGCATCGCCGGGTGTCGCGATCAAACTGTCCGACAACCACGGCGCAGAATTCAACAACGACATTATTCTCGAAGTGTCCGCGTCGGACAGGCTGCATGTTGTGCAGATCGACCCGATTGATCGCTCTGCACGCGTGGTTGAACTGTCGGAGAAAGAGCAATTGCAGCCGCTGCTGGAGGATATCCGCAACGTGTCGCTGTCGGACAATCCGTACGAACTGGCTCGTCAGGCGGTGCCGCAGATTATGTCGGCGGCGGGGATTGATTCGAGTCGGCCAGCGAAACCTCGCGGCTGGTGCAAACTCAACTTTCTGGCATCGGTCAACGGCGAGCCTGCGCGAGTGACCTATGTCCTGCGCGACGGTCATGTCGACGTGACGAAATTCGACGGCAACCATGGCATGACGCCGAGGCATTTCTTTCTGCGGCTGCACACGTCGCACGGTCAACCGCCTCACTGGAATGGTCGAATGATCTGGTCCGTCATTCTGGATGCGATGGCAATTGCAATGGTGACGTGGGCGCTGACCGGCCTGTTCATGTGGTGGCAGCTGAAACGTGCTCGACTGATCGGCAGCGTGGTCATCGCGGCCAGCGTCGCGAGCAGCATTCTGATCTACATGAGCATGCTTGATTTTTATGCGACAACGAAGCTGTGACTTCGGCATTTCCTTCTGACTATATCCTGTAAGAGCGAATGATGTTTCCGAACAGTCGACTGATTGATCTCAGTGTGCCACTTGAAAATAACGCCGTCAGCGAACCGTTGCCTGGCACGATCCACTACGTTGATCATCAGGCCGAAGGGCGCGCTCAGATGGAGCAGTTCTTTGGCGTGACGCCCGACGATCTTGTCTGGTCGAATGGCGAAGGCTGGGCGATCGAAGAAGTCCGCATGATTACTCACACGGGCACTCATGTGGATGCTCCATACCATTACGGAAGGGAATCCGGCGGCCAGCCTGCAAAGAGAATCGACGAAGTGCCGCTGGAATGGTGTTTCGCACCCGGTGTGGTCATGGACGTTCGCCACGTTGAGCCAGGATCGGAAATCACGGTCGACCATCTTCGAGAAATCCTCGTACAGATCGAATACTCGCTGAAGCCTGGCGACATTGTTCTGCTTCAAACCGGAGCGGACAAAAGGATTCATTCGAAGGAATACTTTCGTCAGCCAGGGCTTGGTCGTGACGGAGTTTTGTGGCTGGTCGATCAGGGCATTAAGGTGATCGGCATTGATGCTTACACTCTCGACCGACCGTTTGCTGACATGGTCGGAGACTTCAGAAAGTCCGGCGACGGGCGTCACATCTGGCCGGCGCACTTCGCGGGGATCACCAGTGAGTACTGCCAGATTGAGAAGCTGGCAAACCTGGACCAGATTCCTCAGCCGCACGGTTTCATGGTGTCATGTCTGCCGGTCAAGATCAAAGCGGCCAGCGCCGCCTGGTGCCGCGCCGTGGCGATCGTTCCCGATTAGCGTGACCACGCTCGCACGCATGTCTCCACTTCGGCAAACTATCGCTCTTCAATCATTGCCGTCTGTCACAATTCTGCATTTATGAGTTTTACGATGAGCACCACGATCACCTGGCTGGGACACGGAACATTTTCGATCGAAACTGGCGGCAGGACGGTCATCATCGATCCGTTTTTCACAGGCAACCCGGCAGCCACTACGACGGCCAGGGATGTGTCGCCCGACGCTCTGATCATTTCACACGGTCATGGAGATCACGTTGGTGATGCGGTCGAAATCGCCAAACGGACCGGGTGCCTGGTTGTGGCCAATCATGAAATCGTCGAGTGGCTGACGAAGCAGGGAGTCGGGAACGTACATGCTCAGCATATCGGCGGATCTCACAAGCATGATTTCGGAACGGTGAAACTGACGATCGCTCATCACGGTTCGTCCTTGCCGGACGGCTCAAACGGCGGCAATCCGTGTGGCATTCTGCTGAAGACGAAAGACGGAACGATCTACCACGCCTGCGACACAGGTCTGTTTTACGATATGAAACTGATCGGCGAAGAAGGCATCGACGTGGCGATTTTACCGATCGGCGATAACTTCACGATGGGTCCCGAAGACGCGCTGCGAGCCGTCAAGCTGATCGAACCAAAGCGCGTCATCCCTGACCATTTCGGAACCTGGCCGTTGATCGACCAGGACGTCGACGCCTGGGCAAAGAGCGTCCGCGCCGAAACATCCACGGAACCAGTCATCCTTGAACCAGGACAGTCGGTTGAATTGTAGGGCGGTGCCCACCCTTCATGAGCCGCGGATGTTCTTTCTTACTCCGCTTCCAGCCGGTTCAGGCGTTCTTCAAGACTGCGGGCGTGGCTGCGGGATTCGTCGAGTTCTTTCTGCAGTCGGGTCAACGCTGCGGTGTCTGATGCAGGGGCCGAAATTCGGTCGAGCGCGGCCTTGATACTGCCTCGAGTCCAGTCGTTGGGGTCGGCTTTGGTCAATTCCTGAAGACGCGACTTTGCTGCCGCGGCGCGGTTGCCGAGGCTTCCAAGTGCCGAGGCGATCGAGCCTCGCATACGAGGCCCGGATGTGTCGAGTAGGTCGAGCAGATGTTTGACGATTCGATCGGTAGCGGGTTTCGGAAGCAGCGTGTGGTTTGCGTATTCTGCCAGTTGTCGACACGCTTCGGGACGACAGAGCGGCGGTTTACCGGGTTTCGTCCAGTCGAAAAGCACGTCCTGTACTTTGGGATCTGAAGATTTGGCAAGCTGCTGCAAAGCTGTCAGACGAATCGTCTCGCGATGCGATGGCTTGTCGAGTGCGGCGATCAGCAAGTCAACTGGCGGCTCATCGAGTACCTTCGACAGAGACTCCAGAACGGACGACTCGACGAAGTAACTGATGTCGCCGTCGACGTATTTCTTACGCAAAGCATTTTGAACGTTGGCATCATGCTCAAAGTTTTCCAGCGCCGTCGCGCAGGCTCGGCGGACTCTGGCATCGTCCTGTAAAAGGCCAGCCAGCAGCGCGTCGCGAGCGATGTCGCCTTTAACCTTACCGAGTGCCTTTGCGGCTTCGGTGCGGACGCCATAGAAGCTGTCGTTGCCCAACGCGTCGGCGAGCAACTGGCGACTTTTGTCCGTGTGGACGGTGGCGAAGTGCTCGGTCGCCCGGACTCGCGACGGGACGGTGCCGACCGTTTGTTTCTTGAGTTGGCTTTCCCAAAGAGCCAATGACTGCTTCTGCTCGATCAGCGCCAGCAGTGCGAACTCGGGGTCAACATCGACCGATTCCGGGTTGTCCGACAATGCGACGTATTCGGTGAATTCTCGTTCGTTCATCAGCCGGTTGATGGCTGGCTGGGATGTCTCGTTGCCCTTCAACTGGACGTTGATGCGGATCGGGATTTCGAAGACATCTTCCTTTTGTGTCTGCCGGACATGGACCTTGAGCCGTTTCGACTGAGGCTGCCATTCGGTTTCGACCAGCAACTTCGGATTGCCTGGTCGTTCGGTCCAGTCGTGGAAGAAGCGTTCGAGTGACAGACCGTACAATCGTTCGAAGGTTTTGCGAAGGTCTGAAGTTTCGGCAGTTTGATAGGCCATGATCGTGCCGTAACGCTGGAGACCTCGGAAGAAGTCTTCGTCGCCCAGTCGCGAACGGAGCATGTGCAGAACCCACGCTCCTTTCGGGTAGACGCGGTTGTCGAACATGGAACCTGGATTGGGGTAATGTCGGTCGACGATCGGTCGAGTCTGCGTCGAACCTGACCTGGCAGCGCGGCTGTCTTCGAGCATGTGCCAGTCCCGTTCGTCGCGACCCAGTGCGTGTTCAGCCCACAGCGATTCGCTGTACGTGGCGAAACCTTCGTTAAGCCACAGGTGCGACCAGTCTTTGCACGTCACGAGATCTCCCCACCACTGATGAGCCAGTTCGTGAGCGATCAGCCAGTCCGGAGTGCTGTCGATGATGGCGCGTTCGTCGTGCAAAGCGCGGTGGTAAAGCGTCGTCGCGCTGGTGTTCTCCATGCCGCCGAACGTGAACTGCTCGACGACAACCTGAGCGTATTTGTCCCAAGGGTACTCGATGCCAAATCGCTCGCTGAAGAAATCGAGCATCGGTTTTGTGCGGCCGAACGTTCGCTGAATGTCGGCCTGTCGGTCCTTCGGGACGTAATACGTGACGGGTTTCCCCCGCCACTCTTCTGACGTGATGCTGAACCGACCGGCGACCAGCGTGACCAGATAGGCAACGTGTTCCTTTTCCTGTTTCCAGTGAAACGTGGTTCGTCCTGTTGCCAGGTTTTTCCGCGAAAGCAAAGTTCCGTTTGACAGAACCTCGATGCCGGTCGGAACGCTGACGACCAGTTCGGTGGATTGCCGTTCGTTCGAGTTGTCGAGGCACGGAAACCAGTAGTGATTGGCTTGAGGCTCGCCCTGACTCCAGACCATGAGCGGGATGTTGGGAGCCTGCTTCGTCGGCCCGAAGAAGTGCAGACCGTTGATTGGTTCGGTGACTGAATAGTCAATTTCGAGTTGGTACTGCCCGCCTTGCCTGACTGCATTTTCCGGCGCCGTGATCAGGAGCTTATCGTCGGTTAAGGCGAAATCGGTCTCGGTTGCTTTTGTGTTGTCCCCGGAAAATCTGACGACAGAAACGTCCAGAGCGTGAGCGTCCAGTTCGATGACCGGTTCGCGAGCCGCTTCATAGAACGCCGGCAACGGTGAAAAGTTGATCGTCGCTCGGCCTCGCAAATGTTTCTTCGGCAGGTCGAGTTCGATTTCCAGTCGAATGTGACGGATATCGATCCGGCGGGTAGCCGCTGTTCGAAGCGGTTCATCGGCGGCGGTTGCCAGCCCGGAAAAAGTCAGAAACAACAGGAGCAGCAATGTGACCAGGTGGCCTGACTGGCTGTCGTTGAATGCCGGATCCGCACGATGCGTCGTCATCATTTCACGATGAGCGTTGGTCGATTTTTTAATGGCAGAAAGCGGAAGGTGAATCATCGGGTCGCTCCGCAGCCAGCCCTGTTCGGACGGGCCACTCTGTTGAAATGTGATTTTGCGAATTGTGATTCTGACTCGAAAACGTTGTCAGTCGACAGTTCTGCCACGTGCCGTACGAGTACCCCTCTGGCTTGTCAGCAGTGTTTGCGAATGCCGATCTCGCCCTGCGGGCAAGTCGGTACTGGAGGAGTGGACTGTCCGGCGAGTCGGGCATGTTCGTGGTCGACCGGCACAAGCTCAAGCGGGCGAGAACCCTCTGCACAGTTGACTTCATATTTCACGCAGATACCTTATTCGTCTTAGTTTGTGCAGTCAGCTTGACCGTCAGAATCGGAATCTTCAGGAGCCATGCAGCGCCATTGACTGGCGGCGGCTCGGCAAGTCTGAAATCACGAGACGCATTGTTTGCGTTAAGTGTTGCTGCGAAACACTTTGTGTGTGCGAATCTACTGTTCGGATTCGCTGACTCTGACAATCCAGGGAGAGATGTGATGCGAAAAACTGCAATCGTTTGTGCGGCAATGGCGGCGTTCGCGCTGTCCGGCACCCAGGCTCAGGCCGGTTTTCTGTTCTTCGGAGGTTCAAGCAAATCGTGCTGCAATGCGGCCCCGACCTGCTGCAAAGCAGCGCCGGCACCAAAATGTGCTCCAGCTCCAACATGCTGCAACTCAGCTCCGAAATGCTGTAGCAGTGGCGGGCTTTTCTCAGGGCTTAAATTGCCGAAGCTGCAGCTGCCGTCATTTGGTGGCAACAAGTGCTGCACACCAGCTCCAGTAACTTGCAGCGGCGGAGCTGGTCACGCTCCGGCTGCTCCAGCGGCTGAGCTGAGCCCATCGGCTGGCGGCGGCAAGGTTGAAGACGCACCAGCACCACCGCCATACGAAGAAAAAGCTCCGGCACCGGCTGCTCCAGCTGAAGAAAAAGCACCAGCACCAGCTCCGGCTGTTGAAGCTGCACCCGCGCCAAAGGCGTAGTGCGTTTCCGCTAAAAGTTAACATTTGCCTGACACAGGCAACGTGTAAGCTCAAAGCAAAGCCCCGTCAGGTATTAATTACCTGACGGGGTTTTTCTTTTTGCTGGCGGAAACCTTGAAGTTCGAGAGGTCCTGGTGAGTCACTTTGCGATTGCGGACTTTTCGATCGGCAGTGCTGCCTCGATGGCTGCGAAGATGCCGTCCCAGGTGTAGGCCGTTGCTTCGGCGTGGATGGGCAGCCCGGCATCTCTGGCGGCGGCGCTGGTGACCGGGCTGATGCTCGCGATGCGGAGCGTCTTGCCGAGTTGATCTTTTGCAGACTCGGGCAGCAGATCGGCGATACGTCTGGCGATGGATGGACTGCTCAGTCCGATCCAGTTGAGTTGCAGATTTTCCATCGCGATCAAAGCGTCGTCAGAGAAACGCTCGGCATTGATGTTCTGATAGACGACCAGTTCTGTAACGGTCGCTCCGGCTTTTGTCAGCTCCTGAGGGAGAACTTCCCGACCGCGGCTGGCGCGAGCCCACAGAACGTTCTGCCCGGCGACGTGAGGAGCCATTACCTTCGCGAGAGCTTCTGCACGGAATTCATCGGGGACCAGATCAGCTCGCAGGTGATACTTCGCGAGGGACTCTGCGGTGGAGCTTCCGATCGCGGCGATTTTCAATCCGGAGATTTGCCGAGCGTCGCCGCCCTGCTCCCAGAGTCGATCGAGGAATGCTTCGACGCCGTTGACGCTTGTGAAAATCAGCCAGTCGAATTCGTCGAGACGTTGCAAAGCGGCGTCGACTTCTGACCAGTCTTCGATTTGTGCGATTCTGATGGCAGGCATGAGAACCGGTTGGGCGCCGAGCTGGAACGCTCGTTGAATCTGAGGTTCGGCCTGTCCCGCGGGGCGAGTGATGCCAATCTTCTGTCCGAACAGTGGCTTGTCTTCGAACCACTTGAGTTCGTCCCGTTGCGCGACACAGTCTCCGACGATGATCAGCGATGGCGCGTGAAGTTGAGCCTGGCTGACGGCTGCGGAAATTTCATTGAGCGGCGCGACGACCGTTCGCTGGTGGGGAGTTGTGGCACGACTGATGACGGCGGTTGGTGTGTCTGCTCGTTTGCCGTTGTCGAGCAGCGATTGCGAGATGCGCGGCAGATTGTCGAGCCCCATATAAAAGACGAGCGTCCCCGGCGAAGCGGCCAGCTGAGCGTAGTTCAGAGCGCTGCCGTCTTTTCCGGGAGCTTCATGGCCAGTGACGAAGGTGACCATTGATGCGGATTCGCGATGTGTCAGCGAAAAGCCCGCGTATTCCCCTGCTGCCGTTGCGGCAGTAATGCCCGGCACAATTTCGTACTCGATGCCGTGTTTACGCAGGCAGGCTGCTTCTTCGGAACCTCGCCCAAAGATGAACGGGTCTCCGCCTTTGAGCCGCACGACGGTCTTTCCAGCCAGCGCGGAATCGACCAGTCGCTGATTGATCTCGTCCTGCTTGAGGATTCGTCCATTGGGACCGTCCATTCGGCAGGTACGTTCGCAATGAGCGTTGGCGTGGCGCAGCAGCAGCGGGTTGACGAGGCCGTCGTAGAGGACTTCATCAGCGAGCTTGAGGCATTCAACGCCGCGGAGCGAAATCAAACCGGGATCACCGGGGCCGCCGCCGACGAGATAGACTTTTCCAATGGCCATGAATTCACGTTTGGTTCATACCGTCGTTAGCGGAGAGCGAATCCGCCAACGATCGGGCTATTCGTCATCAGTCTTCTTTTTAACAGTTTTCTTCTTGGCTGACTTTTTCTTTTTAGCAGCCTTCTTCTTCGTGGCTTTCTTTTTGGTCGCCTTCTTCTTTTTCGTGGTGACGCCCTTTTGAGCCGCTTTGATGGCGATCAGATCGAGGGCTCGTTCCAGGGTGACGGCTTCGATTTCGAGATCCTTCGGCAGCGACGCGAAGATTTTGCCGTGTTTGACGTACGGTCCGTAGCGACCCTCGTACACGCCAATGATTTCTTCGTCTTCCGGGTGTTTGCCGAGTTCCCGGATGGGAGGTGCCGGGCCTCGCGGTTTGACTTCGGCCAACAGCTGGATTGCCGTCCCCAGATCGACCGTCAGTACGTCGTACTCGGGGGTCAGTGATTTAAAGACCTGTCGGCCGTCCTTTCGAGTGGTCACGTAAGGACCGAAGCGTCCCAGTCCGGCATTGACGACATTGCCTGTGTCCGGGTGCTGACCCAGTCGTCTCGGCAGTGCCAGGTAGCTGATTGCCATGTCGAGCGTAACGTCTTCCGGTTCGATGTGCTTGGGGACGCTGCAACGTTTTGGTT
Organism: uncultured Planctomycetaceae bacterium; assembly: GCA_963976765.1. Lineage (GTDB taxonomy): Bacteria > Planctomycetota > Planctomycetia > Planctomycetales > Planctomycetaceae > JABMPE01. Next base: position 87,055 of record CAXBME010000022.1, on the reverse strand, counting down.
TGGGGGCGTCGTCGTCGCTCGGATCTTCCCCGAGTTGCAGATACGTTCCGAACGGACCGGTCTTAACGTAAATCGGCTGCCCTTCTTCCGGGTGCATGCCGACTGACTGAGGTCCTGCTTTCTTTCGGACGATGAGTTTTGTGGTCAGCTCGTCCGTCACGTCTGCCGGAGCAATCTCAGGTGGCAGCGACACGCTGATTGTCTCACCATCTTCCTGTTCGACCTGCACGTAGGGGCCGAATTTGCCGACTCGAATGTCAGGCGTCACATGCTCAAGATTTAATGTGCAGGCGATGCGCGGGTCAATGCCTTCCTCTTTGGATTTGACCTGTTGATCGAGTCCGTCGTCGCCGCGGTAAAAACGTTGCAGATAAGGGAGTCGCTCGGCTTCTCCGGCTGCGACTTCGTCGAGCTGCTGTTCCATCTGCGCGGTGAATTTATAGTCGACGAGCTGCGTGAAGTGGCTCTCCAGCAATTGAGTGACGGCCATCGCGGTGAATGTTGGAACAAGCTGGCTGCCCTGTTTCACGACGTAGCCGCGGTCCTGGATCGTGCCGATGATACTGGCGTAGGTACTCGGTCGACCGATGCCCTCGGCTTCGAGCTGCCGAACCAGCGTGGCTTCAGTGAACCGTGCCGGTGGTTTAGTTTCGTGGCTGAGTGATTCCAGTTTTTCAAGCTGTAGTTTCTCGGCTTCCGACAGCGGCGGCAGCGCGCTTTCCTGGTCATCGAGAGCGGCTTCCGGATCGTCGACGCCTTCAACGTAGGCTCGGAAGAAACCGGGAAAGACGACGTGTCGACCGGTGGCTCGGAACTCAGCTTCGTCAGCGGCGATGGTTACCGTCTGAAAGAGTAGTTTCGCGTCGGCCATTTGAGTGGCCATTGTTCTCTTCCAGATGAGCGAATAGAGGCGAGCTTCCTGGCCAACCAGCCCCAGTTCTTCGGCGGTTTGCATTTCGGTGCCGGCAGGACGGATGGCTTCGTGAGCCTCCTGCGCACCTTTTGACTTATTCGTGAATGTGCGTGGCGACGGGCTGAGAAAGTTTTCGCCGTACCGGGCGTTGACGCTGGTTCGTGCGGCGTTAATCGCTTCACTCGACAGCGTGACACTGTCGGTTCGCATATAAGTAATGTGGCCTTCTTCGTACAGCCGCTGAGCTGTCTGCATCGTTGCGCGAGCTGTCATGTTCAGCTTGCGGTTCGACTCCTGCTGAAGCGTGCTGGTCGTAAATGGCGGGTACGGTCGGCGCGTCTGTTCGCGGGATTCGACGGACGCAACGGACCAGTCAGTTTTCTCGATACGGTCGCGCAGGGCCATGGCCTGCTCGCCGTTGAGCAGCACGACGTCGGCACCGTCTTTGAGCTTGCCGGTGTTCTCGTCGAAATCACGACCACTGGCGACTCGTTTCCCGTCAACCGTGTGCAGCGTCGCGTCAAAATTGCCGCCCGAGCCTGTTTCCAGTCCCGCTTTCAGATCCCAGTATTCAGCGCTGACGAATCGAGCGCGTTCTTTTTCCCGCTCGACGAGAACCTTCACCGCCACCGACTGCACGCGACCGGCCGAAAGTTTCGGAGCAACCTTTTTCCATAACAGCGGGCTAAGTGTATATCCGAACAGTCGATCGAGGACGCGGCGTGTTTCCTGAGCTTCGACGAGGTTCCTGTCGAGTTCCCGCTTCTGGTCGAGGGCTTCGAGAATCGCCTTCTTCGTGATTTCGCCAAAGACCATCCGGCTGGTCGGGACGGTCGGCTTGAGCAGCTCGACCAGATGCCAGCCGATGCTTTCACCTTCGCGGTCTTCGTCGGTCGCGAGAATGAGTTCGTCTGACTGTTTTAAGGCGGCCTTCAGCTCGTCGACGACCTTCTTCTTCCCCTTAGGGATGATGTAGAGCGGTTCGAATTCGCTGTCGACGTTGATACCGATTCTTGACCACGGCTCGCTTTTCACCGCTTTTGGAATCTCGGCAGCACCGCTGGGCAGGTCTCGGACGTGCCCCATGCTGGCGAGGACTTTGTAGCCATCGCCGAGGTATCCGCTGATTTTTCTCGCCTTCGCCGGAGATTCGACGATGACCAGAGCTTTGTACTTCGACTTGGACTTCGCCACGAAAGCGATCCTTCCACTTTTAGCTGTCAGTAGTCACGGGTGTGACTGTAATTTCTGATTCGCGTCCCGGGTAAACCCGCATCAATGCTGATAGACGTGAGACTTCGGGAAACAACTTCGACGAATTCGAGAGAATTCTAAAACTCTACGGCGATTGTCGCGGATTTCGCGACCGAGTGAGACGCACAACAGGCGGGATCACTTTGACCGGTTGAACCATTCTCTGCCCGATTCAGCAGGTCTTCGGTCGACGCAAATCCCTGTCTGGGGATGGCCTTGTGTCGATCCGGCCCCCGGCTAAAATCCGCGATTCGAGTTTGCGGAGAATTGGCCTGGAGACGGGAACCGATATCCCACTCTTTCACGTTCTGTCAAGACTCCGCCGTTTCTTTGAGGCACCTGCCGCTTACGCAACGATCCGGAACTGGCCGGTTTGACATAATAATTGGCCCCGTCGATCGTTGTTTTTCAAGATCAACCATCCACCGTTTTCAGTCGGAAACCCCTCTCATGGCATCTCCGTTTTCTGTATTTCGTCGCAACCAGAAGATCCTGACGGTTGTTTTGACATGCCTTGCGATGTTCGCGTTCATCATCCTCGATTCGGTATCGAAGATGGACAGCTCAGCCATCATGCCGATCATTTTTGGTCTCATCGGTGCAGCGCTCGCCTGGTTGTGGGGTTCTCAGAACGAACGCGGCATCAGCTACTCGACGATTGCCATCGGAGGCGTCCTTGGTGCCGCCGCCGGAGCCGTGATCATCTCTCAGTCGGCGAATCAGGGCGGGATTACAACAGCTCACGGTCGGTTGAGCATCAGTGACCTGAATGAGATGAAGCAGAATCGCGACATGGCCAATCAGTTTGTCCTGAGCGTTTTTCGGTCCCGGAAGGAAGAAGTTCATCCGATGGTGGCCAACTACTACCTCAATCAGTACCAGTTCGGAGACACGTCGGGGCGCGCTGTCGTGGCAAGGATGCTGCTTGAGCGGGAAGCTGATGAGCTGGGCATCGAAATCAGTGATGAATTCGTGACCAATTACATCAAGACGATTTCCGACAACAGCATGACTCGCGAGACATTGACGAAGATTCGAGGTCAATTACGACTGGGTGAGGCAGAGCTGTATGACCTTTTGCGATCCGAATTACGTGCTCGCGTTGCGTCACGCGTTCTGAATCCCGAGATCGTTCACATGCCCGATCAGTACTGGGGTGATTTTGAGAAGCTGAACGTGCGGCATTCGATCGACGCCGTCGGAATTCCAGTTGAGCCGTTCGCCGCTCGACTGCCGCGTCCCAGCGATGCCGAAATCAATGAAGTCTTTGAAGCCTTCAAGGGCTTCTATCCAATGGGTGAAAATCCGGGATTCATTCAGCCGGATCGTCTGAAGCTTGCGTGGTTTGAATCTGACTACGAAGCGGCAGAAAAGCTGGTCGGCGAGATTCCGGAAGAGGAATTGAAAGCTCGATACGAAGAGCGAAAAGACATCGAGTATAAGATCGAAACACTCCCGGACCTTGATTCAGGTTTCGATGATGGCGGCCTGAAGTTTGGCGAACCGCCAGCTCCGGTCAAAACTTCTGAACCAGTCGGTGATGCGGAAGCGACCGATGACGCCGCGAAGGCGGATGATACCAAAGCCGATCCAGCGGCGAAAACAGACGACGCAGCACCTGCCGATTCGCCCGCGAGCGAAGAAGCCAAACCGTCCGAAGCCAAACCGTCCGAAGCCGAACCATCTGAAGAGGAATGCGGTGACGGCGACGATCAGGAACCGGACGTGTCGAAGGACGATGCTCCGAAGAATGACGCTCCAAAAGACGAAAAAGCTGCCGCTAAACCTGTGGAAACACCCGCCACAGAATCAAAGTCGGCAGATGAATCCAAACCTGCCAGCGAGTCCGGAACAGACGCCGCCGCACCAGAAGAGCCGACTGAGACGCCCGCCGCCGGCACTGAAAAAGCAGCGACGCCTGACCCTACGGAAGTGAAGTACCGTTCGTTCGAAGAAGTGCGTGACGAAATCCGTGACCTCCTGCTGCGTGAAAAAACTGAAGAGCGAATCGAAAAACAGATCGCTGTCGCCATTGCTGCCGTCAAAGACTGGCGGTTTACGCTGCGTGAAGAAAACCCCGACCTCTCGGACGAAGACCTCGCAGCAGGCATCGCCGCAAAAGCAAAAATCTATGCGGCTGAGAATGGATTGAAGTTTGTCAGTGTTGACGACTTCCTGTCACAGCAGGAGTTGATCGAGCATAGCGAGTACAAAATCGGAACAGCTCGCGAGCCGTTCGATCCGTCGAACTTCATGGCTCAAAGTCAGCCACAAACGGTCGCCGCTCGACTGTTCACGGGAGCGACCACACTGTTCGTTCCCGAAGAAGCTCAAGGCCAGTTTGATGACACTCGATACGCCTTCTGGGCAACAGTCGAGAAAGAACAGCACGTACCAACTCTCGACGAACCGGGCGTTCGTGAGCAGGTTGAAGAAGCAGTTCGCCTCAAAAACGCCCGTCCTCTGGCTGAAGCACGAGCGAAAGCGGTGGCTGAATCACTTGCCGCTAAGTTCGCTGAGTCAAGCATCGTGACGATGGCCGAAGGAATTGCTGATCAGTCTGTGTTTGGTCCTAAGAAGCCGAAAGCTGCGGACCCGGCAGCACAGGACGCCCCGAAGTCCGAGCCAGGGAGCACGGAGACCGAATCTACAACCGAGTCAGAGAAAGAAGAATCCTGCGGCGACGAAGAAGGTGCTGAGGAAGCGGCTCCCGCTGACTCCGCGGCTGGAGCCCGCAAGCCCGAAGTTGTCAGCGAAGCGAAGAGCGACGAAGCCGGAGATCAACCGTTGTCGGTCATTTCGACTCCTCCGTTCACCTGGTTGCGTCAATCGTCACAGGGTATGCAGATGAATCCGTTTGGTCAGCCTTCCATCGAATTCGGGTTTATTCCGGGTATCGACGACGTTGACGACAACTTCATGAAAACTGTTTCGGAAACTCCGGTCGGTCAGGTTGTGGTCATTCCGAATGCCACGAAGCAGATTTATTACGTCGTTTATGTAAAGGCTCGAAACCCTTCCGGCGATGACGATCCGAGTCTGGCTCCGGTCCGGCAGCAGTTTATTACCGAAAATGCTCCGATGTCGCCAATTTATTCACGCCTGGCGGAATCGCAGGGTGGCTCAGTTAATCAGGCATGGCAGATCCAGTTTTTCGCAAAGCACAACGTCAGCATCGAAGAACTGGATGCCATTTAGGCTGGGCTGGCCGTTCAGTCTTACGAATCAGGAAGCGCCTCGCTCATCTCCGAATGATCGAGGCGTTTTCTGTTGTCGCCGAAGCGGACAAAGAGTTTCTCATTCGGAATTTTCCAGTGAGAATCTGCATTCACAATCTTCGACGATGACGATGTCGACGATACTTAATGGTGACAGCGAACTGGTAAATCTGCGGCGGCAACACTCCTTCAACTTCAGGCCGACATGTCGACCAGCATCGACGACATTCCGAAACCACGAAGGACGCCGCGAGCGTTGTTGCGTTCGATTCTGATGCTGGACGATACGCCACACTCGGTGGCGCTCGGGACGGCGATTGGAATGTTCGTTGGGATGACACCGACGGTCGGCATTCAGATGATCATCGTCCTGATCGTCGCATTTCTGACGAGGCCGTTCTTCAGGTTCAACAAAATTGCGGCGGTGCTGACGGTCTACGTGACGAATCCCCTGACGATCGTTCCGATTTACTGGTTCAACTACAAAGTCGGAACGTTTTTCATTCCCTCGTCGATCAAGTACGAAGACTTCGTCGCGATCGTTCGATTCGACAGTCACGACAACTGGTCTGCTCGGGCGTTGTCGCTGATTACGGAACTGGGTGCGCCGCTGCTTGCCGGCTGTCTGCTCGTGGGAATTATGTGCAGCCTGATGACTTATCCTGCGATGCGGTGGTTGCTTCGCCGGTTTCATCGGCTGGACGATTCCGTTGACAGCGCCGATATTGACCGGAGCACGTAGGCTCATCGCTTCGTACCAGTTCTCTGGCCTGTCACCAGCTTGTTGTTCTCTGAGTATCACGATCGGTCGTTGTTTTGAATCGCACATTTCATCTGACAGCTCGTGTTGGTTTCGGCCTCGAAGCAGTGGTGTCGCGCGAGTTGAAAGATCTAGGGTTTGAAGACCTGACTTCTGAAGACGGGCGCGTCCACTTTTCGGGCGACGTTAACGCGATCGTTCGAACGAACCTCTGGTTGAGAAGCGCGGATCGTATTGTGCTTCAACTGGGCGAGTTCACTGCGACGGACTTTGGTGAGCTGTTTGATCGGACTCGCGATCTGCCGTGGGAACAGTGGCTTCCTCGCGATGCCGAGTTCCCCGTGACGGGTCGGTCGTCGAAGTCACAACTTCACAGCGTTCCCGATTGTCAGCGTATTGTGAAGAAGGCCATTGTCGAGCGACTTCGTTCAGCGTACGACGTTGACTGGTTCGAAGAAACCGGACCGTTGTATCCGGTTGAAGTTTCCGTTTTGAAAGACAACGTCAAGCTCACCATCGACACGTCAGGAGCGGGACTCAACAAGCGTGGCTATCGCAAGTTGACGGCTGCGGCGCCGCTCCGCGAGACGCTGGCCGCCGCGATGGTGCAGCTCAGCGTGTGGAATCCTGAGCGACCCTTTGTCGACCCGTTCTGTGGCAGCGGCACGATTCCTATTGAAGCGGCACTGATCGCGACCAACCGAGCCCCTGGACTGAACCGATCGTTCGCCTGTACGGACTGGCCGCAGATCGAGGATTCCGTCTGGGAGCACGCCTGGCAGGAGGCCAAAGATCTGATGAAACCCGCTCCCGCAGAACTGTTAATCGGGACGGACGTCGATCCCGTCGCTCTGGGCATGGCTCGCTACCACGCCAACCGCGCTGGAGTTGGCGAGCTGGTGCATTTCCAGCAGCGACCGTTCCACGAGTTAAGTTCCCAGAAGAAGTACGGCTGCGTGATCACGAATCCTCCGTACGGCGAGCGTCTGGGAGAAGAGGCGGAAATCGAGCGGCTTTACAGTAGCATGGCCGGCGTGTTTAACAGGCTCGAAACATGGTCGTTCTTCGTGCTGACAGCTTACGCCGATTTTGAAAAGTCTGTCCGCCGTCAATCAACGCGCCGCCGCAAACTCTACAACGCAAAGATTGCCTGCACCCTGCACCAGCTTCTCGGGCCTCGTCCACCTCGTCGGCCCGCAGGTCAGGCTCCGCCTGACGAAGCTTGACCAGTAACTTCGTTCTGGGTTGCTCTCACGGGTGGCGTTTCACGGTTCGGGATTCGTCAGGCAAAACCTGACCTACGCGGTTGGCCACATGGCTCCGAAGATGGCGGCAACGATAGCGGCGTAGAGAACGGATTCGATGATGTGTCCGACGATGCGATTGTGAAACCAGATGGCGTGCTGCACGATCGCTGCCAGGAATGTCATCAGTCCGGCAGTGGCGACAAAGCGGAAGACCGTCAGGAAGTCAGCTCCAGCCGGAATGTGCAGTTGGGCGAGGTAAGCCAGACAGAAACTGACGACGAGAAAGTACACGAATGTCAGGCCAAGATTACGACCCATGCTGAGCTTGCCATAAATCGTGATCACGCCCACAGGACCTTCGTCGAATTTCTTTTTGTACTCGTCGCTCTGCATTTCTTTCGGGTCGTTACAGCCGGGAATCATGTAACTGCCCTGCGCGACTCCCGCTGTCCTCAAGGCGGCCATGACGTCGTCCTCTTTCTCCAACTTGATCCAGTCCTGTTTATGAAACTGCAGAACCATCCAGGAAAGAAAGCTGGCAAAGAACAGCACGACTCCGCTGAGCAGAACGGGGAGCAGTAGCGAGGTGAGCATCGAATATCTCTCCAGTCGGAAACAGCTCGGCTGTTATTTCGGTTTTGTGTACTCGACGAATTCGCCGGCTTTGTATTTCTGCCAGTAGACCTTCAGGTCGGCGGCGACTTCTCCTGAGAGGAAGACGACTCCGATTACATTCGGAAAGGCCATACCAAGGATCATCAGGTCGCCAAAGTCGAGAACGTTCTTCGCTGACACGATCGACCCCAGAAAAACGAAGCAGAGAAAGATGATTCGATAGACCATCGATGAGTTGTCGCCAAAGATATATGCCCAGCAACGCTCGCCGTAGTACGACCACGAGATCATGGTCGAGTAGGCGAACAGCGTGACCGCGATAGCCAGGACGTAGCGGAAGCCGGCAATCTGGCTGTCCATGGCGAGTGATGTCAGCGTCGCCCCTTTTTCACCGACTCGTGCTGCCTCGAACAACGGATCCGGATTGTCGTAGGCACCCGTAATCACAATCACGAGTGCGGTCATTGTGCAGATGACGACCGTATCAATGAACGGTCCCAGTAGTGCGACGATTCCTTCTCGAACCGGGTATTCCGTCTTGGCGGCGGCATGAGCAATGGCCGCCGAACCGACACCTGCTTCATTGGAAAATGCAGCCCTCTTGAACCCAGTGACGAGAACTCCGATGAAACCGCCGTAGAGAGCAGTGTCTGAAAATGCACCGACAATGATCGATGAGATGGCGGCAGGAATCTTGCCGGCATTCATCAGGAGAATGGCCAATGCCGACAGTACATAAACGACACACATTGTGGGAACGATTTTCTCGGCGACGCGAGCGATTGACCGAATGCCGCCGATAATCACGACTCCGACAGCCGCGGTCATTACGGCTCCGAAGATCCAGCGGTTGCCGTCGTCTTTCAGAAACTCGATCGATTCTGCGACCGCGTTCAGCGACTGGTTGACCTGGAACGAACAGCCGCCGCCGAACGACCCGCCGATGCACAACACGGCAAAGACAAATCCCAGCACGGCGCCGATCGGCCCCAACCCCTTCTTCTTCAATCCGCGCGAAAGGTAGAACATGGCTCCGCCCATGACGCGGCCGTCCGGGCGAACTTCGCGGTACTTCTGGCCGAGCGTGCATTCGACAAACTTGGACGTCATGCCGATAAAGCCGGCGACAATCATCCAGAACGTTGCGCCGGGACCTCCCAGTGAAACTGCAATCGCGACTCCGGCGATGTTTCCGAGGCCGATTGTTGCCGAGAGTGCCGAAGTCAGCGCCTGGAAATGGCTGACCTCGCCCGCATCTTCAGGATTATCGTAGCGGCCTGCTGTGACGAGGATGGCGTGCTTGAATGCTCGAATATTGATAAAGCCCATCCGGATGGTGAAAAAAATCGAACCCAGAACCAGCCAGATCACGGCAAGCTGAAGGTTGCCAATGGTGTCCTTTCCATCGACCTTCTCATTGCCGAAAAAATTCAACACATTGTAGAACATGTATCCGCCAAGGAATCCGTTGACCTCGCCAAAGGCCTCGTCAATCTTTGCCTGAAAGTCGTCGCCTTTTTCCGGCGATTCTTCGGCTGGAGGTGCTGGTGCCGTTTCGGCGTCTGTGGATTCCGACGCTTCCGGGGCAACTACGTCGCTGGTAGCGACCTCTTTCGATTCCTGAGGCTCCACCGGTTCCTGAGCGAACGCAGGCGAACTGTTGAGCAGCAGCGTTGCCGCGAGAATTGCGGAAAGGAGAATTCGTGACGTAACCACAGTTCGCATATTGAGACTCTCCCGAAGAATCTGGGGATCAGCGTTGAGCGAAAACGAATCGGCAGGGCGAAATCGTAAACGAACGCGTGGATTCCTGGCAGCGAGGTTTTGGCATCGGTCGCTGAGGCAGGTTCAGTTTGACGGAACCGCTGGCGGGGTACTGCAAAAACGGAAGTAGACTTCGCTGGCTTTTTCGAGCTGGTCGATTTCAATCCATTCGTCTTTAGTGTGTGCCTGGTCGATCGAGCCGGGGCCGAAGACGACGGACGGGATTCCGGCAGCGCACGTTCTGGATGCGTGCGTACCGTAGGGCACTCCGACTGAAGTGTGCGGCCCGGCAATTTCTGAAATGTGCCGTTGCAGACCGTCGCTCAGCCAGCCGTTGTCGTCGTTGCTGAGCGTTGGACTGACGATGTACGGCGGCTGCATGTCGAAGTCGAAATCGAGTCTGCTGGTCAGGAAGTTGCGGATATCGTTGTAGGCTTCGTCGGCGTTGTCTCCGGGAGTAAGTCGGCGGTCGACTTCGATCGAGCATTCGTCCGGGACAACGTTGACGCTCGCTCCGCCTGAGATCAGCCCGACGCTCAAGGTAGCCGGTCCGCACAAGGGGTGCGCCGGAGAACGGTTGGGCAATTCGGCAGCGTATTCTTCGAGGCAACTGACGAGCCGAGCCATCCGGTAAATCGCGTTGACTCCCTGAGTCGGGTCTGAACTGTGACAGGCTCGGCCAGCGGTTGTGATGACGAACCGAGTGACGCCGCGGTGAGCGACAACGACGTCGAGCAGCGTGGGTTCGGCAATGATGGCGGCATCGGGCTTTTTGCTCAGCAATGTTGAGCGTCTATCGCCGTCCTGCCAGTAGCGAACCAGATCGTTGATGCCGGTGGTTGTTGCTTCTTCGTCGCAGGTGCAACTGATGACGACGTTGGCGGCGTCGGCTGGTTTTTCGAAGATCAGCCGTTGAAACGCCCACAACATGGCCGCCATGCCACCTTTGACGTCCGACGAGCCTCGACCGTAGAGGCGACCGTCTTTGTTAGTCGGCTCAAACGGCGGGATGGTCATGCCGTCGACAGGAACCGTGTCCTGGTGCGCGTCGAGGAGGAAGGTCTGCGTTGCCCCTGGCGACTCGAATTTCGCCAGCACGTTGCAGCGGCCGGGTGAAACTTCAATCACCTCGTGCGGACAACCCAACTTCTCGAAAAACTGACGAAGGTACTCCGTGACTTTTGTTTCGAAGTAGATCGGCCCGGAAAGATCACGACCCATCGGGTTGACGCTGGGGATCGCGACAAGGTCGCCAAGAAGATCGACAACGCTGTCCGGCATGTGTTCTCTTCTCCACAGACGAAGTCGTTGGCTACGAAGGCGATCCGAAACGAACCGTCGAGATATCCTGCTGAGAGTCTGTCACTTTTGCTCTGGAATCCTCGGTCGCTTTGATGCTTTCAGGTTCCCAGGCTGGCGATTGGTAGACGATGCCTTCGTCGATCTTTGAAAAGCCGACGGATTCGAAGACTTTCTTCGCGGCGACATCTTCGACTCCGACGTTGGCCGTCAGACGGGTCACGGTTTCTTTACGAAGTCGTTTGACGACTTCCAGCAGCAGGGCCTGGCCAAACCCCTGACCACGTTGTTTTTCGTCAACCCATAGATCGACGAGCCCGATCGCCTGTTCATGCCACGATCGCGCGTACGCGTCCAGCCCGACGATGGTGACGCCAGCGACCGGTGTTGCTCCACCGGCTTTCGGAACGAGCACGCAATACACAGAGTCGAGTCGGCCGTAGCGGCACATCCACCACCATGAGCATGGTTCGGGCCGGTCGACCAGCATCAGTTCCCACTTGCGACGGATCATGGTCGACCGGAAATGGACCGGATCGCGGTCGCTCATCTGACGACTGGTGATGACGTAGCGGTTGCCTGGTTCGTATCCAAGACTCGTAAAGAACGGGCCGGCAGACTTGTCAGACAGCAGAAAGCCGGCCGGACGAGCACCACCGTAAAGTCCAAAATAAAACGGATCAGTTTTTCGCGACGGGCCGGCCAGAATTCGGGTTGCACCTTTCTGTTTCAGATACGACTCGGCTCGGCGGACCAGTTCACGACCGATTCCCTGGCGTCGATGTCCAGGGTGCACGACGACTGCGCAAATAACGCCGGTGGAATTGTCGAGCGAATTGCCATCTGCCGAGCATCCGAAACCGGCATGGACAAAACCAACCGGAACACCAGCGTCGACAGCCAGAATCAGCCCCTGACGGTCGAAGTAGGTCTGCGCGTAATTGACCATGTCAAACGACATGTCGTTGGAAAGTGCCTGAGCGGCGCCGTGCCCGAGCCCTGCCTGTTCCCAGATTCTGAGAATCTGCGGTGGGTCGAAATTTCGGAACGCCCGATACTCAATCACTTGGCAAGATCTCACGGGGAAGCAGCGGAACGGTGGCCTGGCTGACAGTATCTGGTTCAGAGGGCGGCGCCATGAACGGTCGGGCATCCTATGATAGGCCAATTGTGGCCCGCAACCAGTGTCGCAGCATCGCGAAACGGCGAATTCATTTCTCCGCTGGGCAATCGAGACCAGGTAAGCCGGAGCCAGCTGCTAGAGAGGGTGACCAAAGCGACGGTGCAAAAAGAAACGCTGACCGGGGTCGGAATCCCGATCAGCGTTCGTCGTCGTCATGCGATGCGAGTCTCGTCTCGCAGGCATTGACCCTTGGGGATCCGCGGGACCGGACCCGCATTCTCGGTACGGGTCTGAGGCAGATTTTCTCCCAACTCATTCCTAATCAGTGAGGTGTGACAGGTCTTGCCCCGAATTCGGGATTCCGTCGGGAAAAAGTTCGAAAAAGTTTTTCCAGTTTGAATGCCTGGCCGGACACTCTATCCTGTTGGTCATTTGTGCTGTCAGTCATAACGCTATGGCAACAGGGCAGTTGAGGAGAATTTCTGATGCGGAGTTGCCTGTTAATTACGCTGATTTCCAGCGGTCTGACCGCCTCTTTTGCCCTGGAGTGTTTCGGGCAACTGTCCGTCCAGCAGCCGGTGATTCAATCCACGGGTGGAAATTTTGTCGTTTCGGTGCCGGACCGCGGAGGGATTCTCCTGGGTAGCATCAGCCGGGTGGGCGAGACGCGAAAGTCGTACGGCTTACCGTTCTTACGAGGTTCGTCGGTCGGTCGATTCTCGCAGCATTCGAGCCTGTCTGCCCATGTCTGGATTCACGATCTGCGGGAGATGGATCGCGTGATTCTGGAAATGGCTGAAACCGATCCTCAGGGGCTGCCGGCCGAAACGTCAGCGGCAGCTCGACGAGCGGGACTGGCCTGGAGCGATTATCGGCCTCGGCGAGGTGTTTCCGTCGACGATCGCAGTCCGGCGAGGGTGCGGTTGCTGTCGTCTCAGGAGAGTCGGTTTGGAGTTCTCGCGTCAGGCCGAAATTCCGCGACCGGACCAGAACGGTTGTTGTCCGAGCCTCAGCGAAATGTTTCTGTTGAGGATCGGAGTCCGGCGATTGACCCGGTCCGCCATTATCGGCTGGGAGTGGAAGCTGAGGAATCCGGAAAACTGTCGCTCGCCAAACTCCACTATCAGGCGGCGGCTCAGTATGGTTCCACAGAAGGTGCACGCCGGCTGCGGGAGTTAGCTGTTCAGCCGGTTGCTGCAAAGTAGCCAGGGCCTGAACTCGTAACTCTTCAGTGATATGACCATCGAATCTGAGCCAGACCGAACGCAGCGTCCAACCGACCAGAATCAGGTTCTGGCGGTCGTTGGTGTGGGGCTTCTTGGAGGTTCGGTGGCTCTGGCCGCGAAAGCTCGTGGAATTGCCGATCGAGTGATCGGCATTGGGCGTAACCCTGACCGCTTGCAGGCCGCAGTCGACAAAGGAGTGATCGACGAATTTCTGACCGAATTGCCCGAACGCGACGCTCCGTGGACGATCGCGGTGATTGGGACGCCGGTAGATCGAATTGTCGAGGACGTCTGGCGAATCGCTGCGGTCAGTCGTCCGGGCACGTTGATCACGGACGTCGGCAGCGTGAAAGGTTCCATTTGTGATCCGATTCGGGAGAGGTCACTTCCCGACGGCGTGTTTTTCGTCGGTGCTCACCCGCTGGCCGGTTCTGAGAAAACAGGATTCGAGGTCGCTCGCGCCGACCTGTTCGACGGCAAAGTGACCGTCGTAACTCCGGATTCTACCGGCGAAGAAGCGGCCAACTCGGCGATTCGCCGTTTCTGGGAACAGCTCGGCTCACGGGTCGTCGAGATGTTGCCTGCCGATCACGACGCAGCTCTCGCGACGACAAGCCACCTTCCGCACATCGTCGCTTCGGCGTTGGCCGACGTTCTACCCGACAGTTTTCGGGAACTCGCAGCCAGCGGTTTTAAGGACACAACGCGGATCGCCGCGGGCGATCCTGATTTATGGGTCGCGATTCTGCTCGATAATGTCGCCGCGGTGAGCAACAGTCTGGCGGCGTTTTCCGAGTCGTTCGGAAAGTTTCAGGCCGCTATCGAGAATCGCAACGCCGACGAGTTGAAAAAGCTCCTGCAACTCGCGAAAAGAAACCGTGACGCACTTGATGACCGTTAGCGGGAAATTTCGGAACACTGATAGTCGCTGATGTTCACTCATTGCTGGCCCGTTTTCGCAGGATGCGTCAAGACGCACCCTGCACCGCTCTAAATTAGCGGCGATGAATTTTGATTAGCGTTCCAACCACGTTGAGTACAAACCGAGATCTCTTGGAGTCGCGCATGCTTTGGGAAGTGGAAATTCGTCCGGCAACCGGTCAGGTGGACCGCGAAGGTGAGCGGGTTCTGGCCGAGTGTTCGGGACTGGGTCTGCAGACTGTGTCCAGCGTCGAGGCCGCACGTTCGTTCCTTCTGCAGGGCGAGCTGAGCGACGACGTCGTGACTCGCGTCAGCAGAACGCTGCTTGCCGATGGCGTCGCCGAGTCGTTCACGATCCACCGACTGGACGCTGCGGCGGGGACGGCGCCGAGCAGTGCGAACAGCGGCCAGCTTCTCAACGTTCTCTTCAAAGCCGGTGTCACGGACAACGTGGCCAACAGTGCTCTGAAAGCGCTGAAAGATCAGGACGTTTCCGTCGAAGCCGTCGCGACTTGTCGGAAATACTGGGTGAACGACGACGCGACGGAAGCTGAAGTCGGAAGGTTGTCCGCCAAGGTTCTGTCCAACGATGCGATCGAGCATGTGGTCGCCGGGCCGTTGAAAATGGATCGAATTTCGCTCGGCGGCGAGTACAAATTCAAACTGACTCGCGTCCCGATTCGCAATATGGAGGACGCCGCGCTGGAGCAGCTCAGCAAGGACGGGCAGCTTTATCTGAGCCTCGAAGAAATGCGCACGATCAAGCAGCAGTTCGTCGATCTGGATCGGGACCCGACCGACGTCGAACTCGAAACCGTCGCGCAGACCTGGAGCGAACACTGCTCGCATAAAACGCTCGCCGGGCGGATTTCCTACGAAGACGAAAATGGTCCGCGGCAGTTTGAGAACATGCTGAAGGAAACAATTTTCGCGGCGACGGTTTCGATCCGCGAAAGTCTGGGCGACGACGACTGGTGCGTCAGCGTTTTCAAAGACAACGCCGGCATTGTGACGTTTGACGAAAAACAGAGCGTCTGCATCAAGGTTGAAACGCACAATCACCCGTCGGCTCTTGAGCCTTACGGCGGAGCGAACACTGGACTGGGCGGTGTGATTCGAGACCCGCTTGGTACGGGCCTCGGCGGACGACCCGTCTGTAACACAGACGTCTTCTGTTTCGGCCCGCCAGACTATCCTCACGACAAACTGCCTCGCGGAGTTCTGCATCCGAAGGCGGTTGCTCACGGAGTGGTTGCTGGCGTGCGTGACTACGGAAACCGCATGGGCATTCCGACGGTCAACGGCGCGGTTTATTTCGACGAGCGATACCTCGGCAACCCGCTCGTCTACTGTGGCAACATAGCCATGATTCCGGTCGGGAAGAGCGAAGGCAAAGTTTCTCCCGGCGATTTGATTGTGGCTGTTGGAGGCCGCACCGGTCGGGACGGAATTCACGGAGCGACGTTCTCGTCGGGCGAGCTGGACGAAGACAGCGAAATGCGGTCAGCCGGCGCGGTGCAGATTGGAAATGCCATCACCGAGAAAATGGTGATGGACGTCATCCTGGAAGCTCGCGATCGAGAGCTTTACTCGGCAATTACCGACTGCGGCGCCGGTGGCTTCAGCAGCGCCGTCGGGGAAATGGGCGAAGACACCGGAGCTGAAGTGTGGCTCGACAAATGCCCGCTGAAGTACACCGGCCTCAACTATACCGAGATCTGGATCAGCGAAGCTCAGGAACGCATGGTGCTGGCCGTTCCCGAAGCCAACGTCGACGAGTTCGTAAAACTCTGCGCATCCGAAGATGTCGAGGCAGCCGTCATCGGTCGGTTTACCGATACCGAGCGGCTGGTTCTGAAATATGGCGACAACGAAGTCGCTGACCTGACGATGACGTTTCTCCACGACGGTCGTCCGCCGGTTATCCGTAAGGCAAGCTACAAACCGGAGGAAGAAACGCCGCTCGCCGCGCCGGAAAAAGAACGCTTCGACGACGATCTGAAATCGATTCTCGGCTCGCTGAATGTGTGTAGCAAAGAATGGATCATCCGCCAGTACGATCACGAAGTGCAGGCTGGCAGCGTTGTGAAACCGCTCGTCGGTGTGCATCGAGACGGGCCGTCAGACGCCGCCGTTGTGCGACCGGATCTGGAATCAGACCGCGGGCTGGTGATCAGTTGTGGAATGAACCCGCGACTCGGTGACGAAGACCCGTACTGGATGGCCGCTTCTGCGATCGACGAAGCCGTGCGAAACTGCGTGGCCGTTGGAGCCGACCCGGCCAAAATCGCGATCCTCGACAACTTCTGCTGGGGGAACTGCGAACGCGAAGAAACTCTGGGAACACTCGTCCGGGCGGCCATCGCCTGCCAGGACGTTGCGATGGCTTTCGGAACGCCGTTCGTTTCCGGCAAGGACAGCCTCAACAACGAGTTCTCCTACGAAGACGAAGCCGGCGAAAAGCAAACCGTTGTGATTCCGTCGTCGCTGCTGATCACGGCTCTTGGCCAGATCGCCAATGTCGAGCAGTCTGTCACGATGGACTTGAAGGCGGCGGGCAACAAGCTGTTTCTCGTTGGGACAACTTTTGAGGAACTCGGCGGCAGCCATTTTGCACTCGTGAATGGTCTCGAAGGCGGAGCCGTCCCGATCGTCGACCTCGATCAGGCTCCTAAGATCTTTGCGGCAATGCACAAAGCGATCTCCGGCGGCCTTGTCGAAAGCTGCCACGATCTCAGCGAAGGCGGGCTGGCAGCCTCGGCTGCCGAGATGGCGTTTGCCGGCGGACTTGGAGTCGCGTTGAATCTTGCGGCGCTCGCTGAAGCTTCAGACATTTCCAACGACGCCGTGCTGCTGTTTTCCGAAAGCAACACTCGATTTCTTGTCGAAGTTTCGGAGCAGAACGCCGCCGCTTTTGCCGAGGTGCTCAACGGTTTGCCCTGCGTCGAAGTCGGAGTCGTCAACGACAGCGATCAATGCTCAATCGCCGGAACCAATGGTCAGACAGTGATCGAGTCGTCGATTGAAGAACTCCGTCAGGTCTGGAAGCAGCCTCTGGCCTGGTAGTTTCGCAAGGCGTTATCTGCAGGGTGGGCACCGCCCACCACGAGAGAGCACCGGGCGGCAATCACGGTTGGCACTGCCCGCCCTGCGTCAGATCGCCCGCTCGTACTGGCGAATCGCGGGGATGACGCATTCGAGGATGCGTTTTTTGACTTCCATCTGAGTGCCCAGTGGATTGATGTTGTGAACAATATCCGGAGAGTAGTAGTCGAGAACCGGTCGAGTCATCTCGCGGTAGATTTCGAAACGACGACGAATGATCTGCTCGTCAGCGTCGTCGGGTCGGCTCTGAGTCTTAGCCCGCTCGAGTAACCGTTCGACAATCGGTTCGTCAGATGCTGCTTCGAGGTGAATGACCGAAAGAACCTCGACGTAATTTTCCAGAAGCTCGCATTGACGAAAACGTCGGGGGATTCCGTCAAGGATCAGAACGTCGCTGGCAGGGTTGTAATGTCCGGCTGAAATCTGCTGATTCAGCCGTCGCATCCAGACTTCGACGGCGACTTCGTCTGGCACCAGTTCGCCACGGTCGATCAGCCCAAAGATCAGTTTGCCGTCGTCGCTGGCGGGGTCAAGATTTCGAAAAATCGCCCCCGTGGACACATGAAACATGCCGGTCATCGTGCCGAGCAATGACCCCTGAGTGCCTTTTCCGACGCCGGGCATGCCGAACATCAGGACGGCGGGCAATTTCGCCGGCGAACCTTCTGGCAGGGACAAGACAGTTTCGAGTGTGCGGGTCGGGTCGTGGTCAAGCTGATTCATCTGCGGGCGCTCCAAGCGGTTTATCGCGCGAGTCCATTCGAAAGTGGCTTTTAGCAGGACGCCATCACCTCGGCAATTTGGTGAACGGGAATCTAATTTCGGGTTTCAGAAAGGCACCGTGAATTGTGACCTCGAACTTTGCGAACAGAACAGCGTGGAATCTGTCCTACTGGCGAGCGTGACGGACCACGTCTAGAATCCACGGAAACCCTGCAGCCTACAGAAACTTACAGAGCGATAGCGATGAGCACCGAAACGGCTTCTCAAAAAGCGACCAGTCACGTTCCTGACGTATCCGGCAGATTCGGCGAATTTGGGCGACGATTCGTCCCCGAAACGCTGATGCATGCTCTGGAAGAGCTCACACAGGAATACGAAAAGGCGCAGAAGGATCCTGAGTTCCTCGCTGAACTGGACAAGTTGCTGTCGACGTTCGTCGGTCGCCCCAACCCGCTGTACTTTGCTGAACGGCTGACCGAACACTGTGGCGGTGCCCGCATTTATCTTAAGCGGGAAGACCTCAACCACACCGGCGCTCACAAGATCAACAACACGATGGGTCAGGTCCTGCTCACCCGGCGGATGGGCAAAAAACGAGTTATCGCCGAAACCGGAGCCGGCCAGCATGGAGTCGCCACCGCCGTTGCGTGTGCCCGCTTCGGCCTCGACTGCGTTGTCTACATGGGCGAAGAGGATATTCGTCGGCAGAAACTTAACGTCTTTAACATGCGAATGATGGGCGCCGAAGTTCGCGGAGTCAGCAGCGGATCCAGGACACTGCGAGACGCCATCAACGAAGCCATGCGGGACTGGATGTCGACGGTCGAGCACACTCACTACATCATCGGTTCAGTTGTTGGTCCGCACCCGTTTCCGATGATGGTTCGAGACTTTCAGGCGATCATCGGTCGCGAAGCCCGGCAGCAATGCCTCGAAGCCGAGACGCGACTTCCGGACGAAGTTATCGCCTGTGTCGGCGGCGGTTCGAACTCGGCTGGCATGTTCTACCCGTTCGTCGATGACGAATCCGTCGCCCTGACCGGAGTCGAGGCTGGCGGTCGTGGCCCCGCGCCGGGCGACCACGCCAGCACGCTGACCTACGGAAACAAAGGTGTCCTCCACGGAAGTTACAGTTATGTTCTGCAGGACGAAGACGGCCAGACTCAGGACGTCCATTCAATTTCCGCAGGGCTTGACTATCCCGGCGTCGGGCCGGAACACAGCTACTGGAAAGACACTGGCCGAGTGAACTACGTCAGCGTGACGGACGACGAAGCTCTGGCAGCATTGCAGACGATGGCCAAACTCGAAGGCATCCTGCCGGCGATCGAAAGTTCGCATGCCATCGCCCACACACTTAAGGCGGCAAAGCAGCGATCAAAAGACGAAATCATCGTCGTCTGCCTCTCCGGTCGAGGCGACAAAGACGTCTACGAAGTCGCCCGCCTGCTCGGCCAGGATCTGGACTGAGTCACACTTTCTACACCTTAAGAGAAGCAGCAAAACCGTGACTGAGCAGACTCGAATTGCATCCACATTCGGCGCCCTTAAAGAAGCTGGCCATCTGGCGTTCATGCCGTTTATCACGGCTGGCGATCCCGATATCGCGGCCACGTTGTCGGTCATCCGGGAACTTGGCAGCAGAGGCGTTGACCTGATTGAAGTCGGGTTTCCGTACAGCGATCCGATTGCCGACGGGCCCGTGATTCAGGCGTCGTATACGCGAGCCCTCGACAAAGGTCTCCATGTCAACGACATCTTTGACGGCGTCAAATCGTTGCCGTCTGAAGAGCTTCCACCGCTGGTCGCGATGGCGTCTTACGCTTTGCTCTTTCGACGAGGCGTTGAAAAATTCGTGAAGCAGGCTGTCGAGTCCGGTTTCGCAGGTTTCATCATTCCCGACCTCCCTGCCGACGAAGCCGGAGAAGTCGGAAAGATCGTGCGAGCACACGGCGCTGACCTGATTCAACTGGTTTCGCCGATGACACCCAAAGGGCGAGCCATCGAAATCCTGAAGGCGGCAAGTGGCTTTGTATATTGCATCTCGGTCGCCGGTACGACGGGCGTGCGCGATGACCTTCCGCCGGAATTGACAGAGCAGCTTAACTGGCTGAGAACTCAGACGGACGTGCCGCTGGCAGTCGGTTTCGGAATTAAAGGTCCGGAGCAGGTCGACATTTTACGAGGCGCCGCTGACGGTGTGATTGTCGGTTCCGCCATCGTCCGCATGATGGAAGGTCTCGGAACCTCGCCTGAGGGCGATGTATCAGCCCTTGCAGAAATTGGCACGTTCGCCGAATCAATGGTCCAGGCAACCCGAAAGTAGTAGCGTCATGAATGCACGACAAGCGATCAAACTTTCCATCGACGGTGCGAAGTTCGTCACGCTCGAATATCTCGCGGATCTTTCCGACGAAGACATGCTGCAGCGGCCTCATCCCGAGTGCAACCACATCAAGTGGCAGATGGGGCACCTGATTTCTTCTGAAAATCAGATGATCAATGCAGTGTGCCCCGGATCAATGCCCGCCCTGCCGAATGGCTTTGCCGAGCGATACACCAAAGAAACAGCAATGTCAGACGATCCTCACGCGTTCGATTCGAAGGCAGACCTCGGGCGGCTGCTCGAAGAGCAGCGTGAAGGGACGTTGAAGGCACTTGACGGTCAGTCTGATGAAGATCTCGACAAGCCGGCTCCTGAAGAAATGCAGGCATATGCTCCGACAGTCGGTGACGTCTTCAGTCTGCAGGGTGGCCACTGGATGATGCACGCCGGTCAGTGGGCCATTATCCGGCGTCAGCTCAATCGTCCGCCGTTGTTTTAATCCGAGAAGGCTCTCCATCGAAGCATTGAATCTTGAGTACGGTGCCGATGAATGTTCAGTTGGATTAAGCCTGGTGGAATGAGCGCTTGGGCGGTTCAAACTCGACTGTCAGCCGCGTCGGTTCTGTACTCTGCTACCGACTGACGGTTCAGGAATGCAGCCGTTCGGAATCCGAATTGCCCACAGAGTTCCGCAACGCCTTGGCAACTCGGACCGCGTGTCGATAGACCGTGTCGACCATGACTGGAGGATCTGACCGAGCCGCAATCTCCTGAGCAGAGCGTCCGTAGAGCGAGTATTCAATGAAGTGCATGGCGGTTTCGTGAGTCACCGATGTCCGGGAACGAATCAGCTCCAGTACCGAATCAACGAACTCGTCATCGCTCCGACTGTCATTAATCAAGGGAGCCCCCTTGAAGTGAAAGCTGGAATCCCGTGTGCCGATGACCGGTACCGAGCGGCGATACTCATCAATCAGTAATCGTTCGGCAATCTTGCGCAGCCAGGCCCGGAATCCTCCAGGATGTTCTCGGTGTTCGAATTCGCCGAGATGCTGCAGAGCTCTTGTCAGTGTTTCCTGAGCAATCTCTTCGGCGACTTCCACGCTGCAACCGCTGCGTCGACACCATCGAAAAATGAGCCCGCCGTAGTACTCGTGAGCCAGCTTCCAGGCGGGGCCGTCGTGCTCCGCCAGTCTTCGCAGCAGCGTCGCTGATGTCCGAGTATCCCGCTGCAATTGTCCGGTCGGTGAATCGTTCCAACTGTCGTCTTCACTTTTGGCGCTTCGTTCTGACACGGTTTGTCTCTCTGAATCGTTCCGCAAGAGCGAACACGAGTGACCGGTTTCAGTTTTTTTTCAAATTCTGGTTCCCAAAGTGTCCGTTCCCGGGCGTTTTCAGGTTGAACCAACTGAGTGATTGTTGTGACGCAGCCACTTGGTGCAATGACAACAGCGTTTCGTGTTGCCTGGACGGACGACAGACACATCTGCCACCGTTTCACCAGGCAGACAGCTTTTCTGACTGAAGGTCTCGAATTATGCAATGGCTGTATCTCGTTCTCGCTTTAGTCATTTTTGAGTTCGCACTACGAGTCATCTGGGGGATTTCAAGATCCTTCTGGCAGCGGGCGATTCTGAATGGATTGTTTCTCGGTAGCACGTTGTCGGTCGCGTTGACTGTTGAAGGCATCGCACTTCGATTCCTGACTGCTGCAGAATCTGTCGTTTTGACGTTTCTCGTACTCGCCATCATTCGAGTGATTGCCAGGATCGTTCGAATTCTGCACGCAGCCACTCAGCTCAGCAATCAGTTTGCCGCTACGCAGCACAGAGCCACATTTTTACGTTCGAGCATTCTGGCAGTAGGGCTTCTTGCTGGTACGGCTGCCACTGTTTTTACGTGGGGCATCTGACTTTTCGATTCTTCCCCTCGTTTAATGACTCGCCGTCTAAGGAAAAACATCATGGGACTGATTTCATGGCTCTTCGGTAATAAACAGCCGCTTGGGGCTGGGCGACATCGCGGAATGAAATCGGTTGATGCCGTTCACAAATGGCTCCGTTCAAACCACGCACCCGACAACTACAACTATTTCATAACAAAAGAAGAACTCTGCGATCTCGTGGCAGCCTACGATTCTTCGATTCGAGTGTCGTGGGAAGAAGGGGAAGGCATGTTTTCCAAAGACTGCCTCTGGGTCAGACTGCACCAGAAAGGCCAGCGGGAGATGATTGAGTTCATCGGCTTGTGTGATTTCAGCAATCATCGTGCAACGCTTCAGGAATGGATGGCTAATTTTGGAATCAGAGACCTCTCGGTTTGGGGAATCAAAGGCGGTCACATACACAAGTTTATGGGTAATTCAAAAGCCATCGACGACTTCGATAAGAAGATGCTTCAGAAGACGCAAATTCGTACTGGAGACTTTTCAGGGAAGATTGCGGAACGGAGCAAACGAATCGGGCTTTGATGAGGTGGTTGCATGGGGTTGCTGGATTGTTTTCGAAGCGATGCGTTTTTTCTGGAGCGACTGAGTTCGGCTGATCCCGGAATTCAATCTGGTGCAATGAATGTCCTGGTGCGTCGGCAGAACAGTCATATTGCTGAAAGGCTTCGACTGCTTCTTACCGATTCGCGGTCACAGGTGAGAGCCAATGCTGCCGGGACACTCGGTCTTTGTGGTGGCGAGCAGGATGTTCCAACGCTCGGTCGACTTCTTGTTGACGACGACTGGTTCGTTCGTGCCATGGCTGCCAGTGGACTCGGGTACCTGGCTTCGACAGATGTCGGGTTGGGGACTGATGCAGGTCGTCGAGCACTCTTGCTTTTGAGTCCATGTTTGGCAGACGAGAGCGATGCCGTTCGCTCAGCCGCTCGCATCGCTATGGATTCCGTCAGGGAATTCGCCGGTGAATCGAACCTTCAGAACTAAATGCTGGACTTCGGGATTATCGATTGAGTCATCGCCGTGAACTGCTCAATAGCAGGCGGGATTCTCCGGTTTTCGCCACCGATTGGGAGCAGGCCCGTGCGAACTGTATGTCTTGTGATTTCGGCGGTCATTTCGATTGTCGCGGTGTCGATCGTCACGGGACGTCCTCCACAAGGTCCAGTCGGCATGGCGTTTTATGCGATGCCGGGCGCATTGCTGATGTTTTTCCTCTTTGAACCCCTGCTTAGCGGCTTCGACGAGCAGCACAAGGATGAGGAGCGTTCGAAACGTCGACCGGTGAGCCGTTCCAGGAAACTCGAACGAGTGGAAGCGGCAGCAAAACGGAAGCTTCAGGCTGAACGGGTCGAGCATGGCGAGAATCGTCGTAAGAGGCTCAATATCCAGGCGGTTCCGGCTGTGGATGTCGAAGCAAGGAAATGGATGTGTCGGATTGATGGGCGGGAGATGGGGCCAGTCAGTGACGCAGCTCTCGTCAAGTTGTACGACGCAGGAACTTTGTCTGCGGACGATTCTGTCAGGCACCAGGACGCCAGTTCCTGGCGGACAGCCCATGAAGTACTTGCTGAAGTCTCAGACGTCAGGCGTGTTCAGTCGGGTGCTTCGACAAGAGCAACGGATGCACCGGACTCAGCTCCGAAGAATAAGCCCTTGCCGAACGAGTCGGGCCCTTCGTTGCCGGAGTCGGAGACCTATTCGCTCTCGATTGCCGACCCTGGAACCAGCCCTGAAGACAATCCTGTAACGTTGCCACCAGGAGAGATCACTCAAAACAGTTCTGAAGAGACGTCTCTGATCAATGATCGTCACCAGAATGGTGAAGCAGCAGCGGAAACTGAACCGGCATCGGGCAGCGACGATTCAGAGGCGTCTGAGGATGAATCTTCCAGGAATCAAGTCAACCTGCTTGAGGATGACTTATTCCGGAAGGACATGAAGGCTCTCGTGCTGGATTGCCTGACGCTTCCGCTCCAGCCGGAATGCCTCCGCACCGTGATGCGGATGAGTGCAGGCTGGTTTGTCAGCAATGCCCTGACGTTCTTCGCCGTGTTTCTTGCGTTGGGAATGCTCACGGTCACGTTGCAGACGGTGCCCGCACTGGCTGGCGTTCCGGCGGTGGTTGCGATTGCTTATCTCTGTCCAGTTGCTGCGTTGCTGCTTGTGATGATGTCGTACGTCGCTGTGTGTTGTCTTGAAGTCTTTGCCCAGACGACCGAAGACGTTTTAGTGATCGGCGAGTACCCGGAAGGGCTTGACGCGGGCGAGCTGTTCCGGGGTGCGATGACTCTCAGCGTCTTGTGGGTCGCTGCGCTACCGGCTGCGGCATGGGTGTACGGTTCGCCGGGCGTGTTCTCGATCACTGGACTTGTCAGCTGCTCGTTTTGTGCTTTTCTGCTTCTGCCGGTCATTGCCAGTTGTTTTGTATTCGACCCACTGGTCGTTGCGAGAAGTCTGTTTGAGCAGTGGCAACTGTGGAGTCAGTTTTATGGGTTGGCGTTGCTGCTGATTCTGTCAGCCATATTCAGCAGCGTCGTCTTGTATTTCCTGATCCTGTGGTGCGTGATTCCCGTCATTGTCGAGTCGGAGAAATTGATTGGACAGTGGCCAACATTCCTGTGGGTTATCGTCGCCATCCCTGCGATGTGGTCGCTCGCGTCACTCATGGCAACTCAAGTTGCGTTTATTTACTCTCGACTTCTGGGGCAGCTTGTTCGATCAATTTCGCGGGGCGAGCCAATGGCAAACGGTACTCTTAAGGCCGAGTCCGGCGAAGGCGACTCTTCGAATGGACATTGATCCGCCGGAGATCGGGTTGCGTGTGCGATCAGGCAAGTCCATTATCGCTTTCCCCGATTTCGATTCGAGTGTAACAATGGCGGTGTAGCGTGCGCTTGACTCGCGACGCGTCGCCCTTGACGCTTCCCTTCGTTCGGCGAAACTCACGACGCTCCGGTATGGATACCGGAGCCAGTTCGGACGTCGGAGTTCGTGCGGGCATTGCGTTTCCATTTTCGCCAGACAGCCTTTGTGCTGGAGCGTTTCATGTTTTCGATCGGACGGATCCCGGTCCTGAATTTTCAACGACTGACGTGCTGCGCGTTGTGTCTGATTTCCGCGCTGACTCTGGTCTCTGCGTGGGGACTGGTTGCGATCGCCCAGACGCCTGAGCCGAACCAGGACGATTCAGACGAGTCGGTTTTGCAGGCTGATTCAGAGCCTCGTTCAATCGTGATTCCACTGGCGACAACGAAGCGGGCATCGCGGGCGATCGACACTCGCTGGATCGCCCCTCCAGGATACGTCACCGATCGCCAGCTGGTGATGCGGCTTACAAAGTTTCAGGAAGCGGCTCGTGGACCGTGGACCGAGGATTTTAACTGGAACGACGTGCTGGAGAGGGTTCATGCTGGCATCCTGGCCATGCCGGAAGACACGCTCGTCATGCCCGTGCCGATCGACTATGCCGGGGACGAGCGGCAGCTTCCGTTTGGATTTACTCCCTCGCCTCTTCACAGTCTCAAAGGTGTCACCGAAGAGATCATCGGGGACCTGCCACCTGCTGGTCGCGGTGCGTGGCTTCGGTTGGTTGCGGATCGAGCGAACGCAGATTTCAACGAAGCTGTGAGCCTGGATGACTGGGCAGCGATCAACCGAGTTGCCAGTCAGGATGTCCACACACCGGCAGGCTACAGCGCTATCGAACTGCTGGGGAATCGGCATCTCGACCAGAATCATCCGATGGCCGCGCTTCGTCAGTTCTATCGGCTCCTGAAAACTGATCAGGCTCGCGAGAGTCGCGAACCTTCACTTTCCATCCGCATCGCTGTCGCCTGGAGCAGCCTCGAGCAGCGGGGCCAGGCTCGCCTGTCGCTGCATGATTTGTCGAAATGGCTGAAGAAGCATCCCGAAGTCGCCACCAGCCTGCCTCAGGATTTCATTTCCGAAACGGCAGCGTGGATACAGAAAACACCAGTGGCAACGGTCGCCGCTTTCGTACCCGAGCACAGATTCTCGTCAGCCGGACGGCTGTCGGCGGCGTCGGACTCGGTGTTCAGTCCGGACGCTCAAGTTGCCTGGACGTGGGGAACGTCTGGATTCAATGTGCCGTTCACCGATGACGATCGAAAGAAGTTCGCGCGGAATTTCGACGACGAAGATGTCAACGCCGAGGATCCTTATCCGGAATCCGAAGCGGAAGTGGCTGCTCTGGTTGACGTCGGTCTGGTGCATCTTGCCAGGCGTGATCAGCGACGAAAGACGAAAGCTCTGCCGGCCTGCGATCCGGTCGTGACTAACGGACAGGTTGTCTTCCGCACGCTTAACCGAATTCGATCGGTCGATCTGGCGACCGGTAAGCTGCGATGGGAATCGTTCATGGCAGACCCGGCGTTTGCCGAGCAGTTTGACCTGAGCCGCGCGTTGCAGTCCGTGAATGTGCCGCAGGAATCGCATGATATTTCGAACCCGTTGAACCAGCGGCAGTCCGCCGTCGTTTATACGAAGAGTCGGCTGGACCGAACGATCGGAACACTCAGCACGGATGGCAAGGTACTGTTTGCTCTAGAAGACGGTGGCGTCACGTCGAAGGCGACATCTTATCGTCAGCCGGGACTTCGACAGACGGCTCCGAGAAGCTGGAATCGGCTGTGCGCGATTGATCTGGAAAGTGGTATTCTGAAATGGCAGATCGGCGGCCCCGAAGGAGAACACGAATTGCCGGCTTCCGGAACGTTCTTTCTGGGCGTGCCGACGGTGATTGGCGACTCTGCGTACGTACTCGGAGAACGATCGAACTGGGTCCGCCTGTTATGCCTGGAATCCGCATCAGGACGAATCAAATGGGTTCAGCCCGTAGCCACCGCCGTCTCAGGAGTCAGTCAGGAAGGACTGCGACGGGTCGGCGGAATCAGTCCCTGCCCGGCGGATGGATTGATCATCTGCCCGACCATCGCCGGGCTGGTCGCAGCGTTCGATCCTGATCAACAGCGTCTGGCATGGACCAGCACCTACCGCACGATGATGGCCGCCCGGCCAGCTCCCCGAAGCATCTTTCACGTGCCGCAACGAGTAAATGCGGACGACGTCGAATCGTCCGACCGATGGCGTCACGATTCCGTGATTGTTCGGGCGGGACGCGTTGTTATGTCTCCGCTCGATTCGCAACAGTTGATCTGCCTGGACGCCGTGTCGGGCGACACGCTCTGGACGCAACCTCGAGGCCGCGGCATGTTCGTCGGAGCCGCGATTGATCATCAGATCATTGTTGTCGACGACTCAGCCGTCCGTTCGCTCAATCTGGATGACGGCGGGCTGCACTGGATCGTCCGTTTAAACCAGCGCACGCCGACTGGAAGAGGTTTGCAGGTGGGGTCGCTGTTTCATCTTCCGGTCGCGACGATCGTCGAGGATGAGTCGATCGAGGATGAATGGCTGCTCGACGAAAATTCGGCAGACAAGCCGTTCGATAAAACCGGCAGGCTGATCACCATTGATTTGAAAGCCGGTCGTTTGCTGGCGGAGTCGGCAACGCCGGACGGCCAGCCTCTGGGGAACCTGGTCGGGCATGAAGGGCAGCTTCTCACTCAGCGATTTGATTCAGTGGTTGCTCTGGAATCATTGCTCAAAGTCGAGGCCAGCCTGGCCCGACAACTTGAGCAGAAGCCTGACGACTCAAGTGTGCTGGAAAGTCGAGCGAGAATCAGACTGCATGAAGGAAAACTCGAAGAAGGTCTGCACAACCTGCAACTGGCGGTTCAGGACAAGGCGGCGAAGTCGGCATTGAACCTGCTGTTCGAACAGGCTTTGGAGCAGCTGCGTCAGGGGCAGGAACTCGACGAAACGACGAAGCAGGTGCTGGCGAAAGCCGACCTCAACGCGGTACAGCGAAACTCGCTGGATGCCGTTCGTTTTGAAAGTTTGCTGGCCAGCGGCAGCTATGTCCCCGCCTTCGATCTGATGCTCGATTCGCCTCGAACCGACCCGGCCACGGGGCAACCGTTTATCGTTCACGCCGATCCGCTGGCGATTTCTTCGACGGTGTGGGTTGCCTCACAACTTCAGGCAGCGTACGAGCTGGTCCTGTCTCAGAATCCTGACCAGGCCGATGTCGAAGTGTTCGATCAGCGAATTCGCACACGCCTTGATCAGGCGAAATCTGAAGCCGATCCTGCTGCGCTGCGAGTCTGGCTGGAGCTGTTTTCCTGGCACAAACTTTTTGCGGATGCCGCCATCGCTCTCGTTGATCGCCTTGACGCGAAGCGGGATGCGCTGGAGATCGAGTCGCTTCTGGTAGGTCTCTCACGCCACGCAGACCGTGAAGTGGCGACGGCTGCAGCAGAGCGTCTGCCCAGGCCGAGTGTCGCTGTCGACTGGCCTGACAATGCTCCTCTCATTACAACCGCGACTCATCACCTGAGTGCCGATCGGCGAGTCCTGGTCGACGTTCTGGGCAGTCGAAGTCCGGTTATCCGGGGCTGGGAATTTGAGCTGACTCTGGATGGCTTGACGGCCCTGTCGCCGTCTGGGAATCCACTGTGGACGTTGACGGACAAGCAACTTGGCAGCGATCCACTGCTGACGACGAGCCGGCATGGCAGCTGCCGAATCCTGAGCAGCGGTCACCTTCTGGCAGTTTCGACCGGCACGGAGTTCTCGGTATTCGACATTCGAGAACCGCAGCCGCGTCGACTCTGGATGCGAGCTTTCCTCAGTCACGAGACCGAGGGCTTTCTTCAGATGAGGCAGACGCATCTGCTCGGCAGTCCGGTCTTAATTTCCGGTAGTACGCCGATTGGCTCGGTCGATTTTCTCAACTCTCACAGCCTGGTGTTTCGAACGGGCTCCACGTTGCGAGTTGTCAGCGCGACGACCGGCGAAACCGCCTGGACGAGAGAGAACATCCCGCCGGATGCCATTGTGTTTGGTGACGAGTCTGCCCTGTCAGTCGTGCATGTTGGCAGTGGGCATTGCCAGTTGTTCAACCTTCGAACCGGTAGGCTGATGCGGGAACATTTTGAGATCCCGCTGGTCGGACTGCTGACAACTTACGGAACGGATCTGATTCTTCGGCAGAATGGCGGAACGACTCACACCATCAGCCGCGTCGACATGCGCACGGGGAAGACGGCCTGGGAGTACGAGTTTCCAAACAAAGGATCGATCCGTCCGGCGGACGAGGATCGCCTTGTCGAATTTCACCCCGATGGCCGCATTCTGGTCCACGAACAGTCGACCGGTGAAGTCATCATTGATGTGCAGGCCGAAGCGCAACTGATTCCGGGTCGGTTCTTCCTGCACGAAACTCCCACCGAGTACGTGTTGTTTTCCGCGACTCCCCAGCGCGGATTTCAATCGAGGATCGGGCCGCTGAGTCAGCAGGGAACCGGGCAGGACAAAGTGGAAGGACCGGCTTACGGAATCGATCGCCGCACGGGAAAGCTGATCTGGTCGGTGAATATCGAGCCACAATACCTGGCGGGTAAACAGCCTTCGCAGTTGCCATTCGTCGTGCTGGCGTGCTGGTCGAGTCCAGATCGTCCTGACGGTGAATTCTCGCGGTCGGGACGGCATTTTCCGCTGCGCGTTCTCGATACTCGAACCGGCCAAACCATCTTTACGAGCGACGACGCGGGAGACGAGGAGATGGTTTTGAATTATTTCAGCACCGGTGATGCTCGGCAGAAGCAGGCGTCAATAAGGTTCGCAAAGACAGTGATTCAACTCGACTATTCAACAAAACCGCCGGCTGCGGTTTCACCAAAGGATTGACAGAATGCAGGATGTGATCGACTACCTTGATCAGAATCGTGACGCCGCCCTCGAGCAGCTTAAAGAGTTGCTGCGAATTCCTACCGTCAGCGCTGATTCAGCATTCGCGGCAGACATGCTTGAAGGCGCCGCTTTCGTTCACAACGCTTTGCAGAGTGCCGGACTGAGTGTCGAGACGATTGACACGCCAGGGCATCCGATTATCTACGCCGAATGGTTGCAGGCGGAGGGGGCTCCGACGGTGCTGATTTACGGGCACTACGACGTGCAGCCGCCCGATCCGCTGGACCTGTGGACGACGCCAGCTTTCGAACCAGACGTTCGTGATGGCTGCGTTTGGGCTCGTGGGGCGACCGACGACAAGGGGCAATGCTGGACTCACGTTTTGTCTGTTGCTTCCTGGCTGAAGGTTCGCGGTTCGCTGCCGGTCAATGTGAAGTTCGTCATTGAGGGCGAAGAAGAAGTCGGCAGCGAGAACCTCGACGTCTTTCTTGAGCAGAACAAAGACAAACTCGCCTGCGACGTCGCGGTGGTTAGTGATTCTTCTCAGTACGCGCCGGGTATCCCGGCCATCACTTACGGGCTGCGAGGCATCCTGGCCTGCGAAGTGACACTCACCGGACCAAACCGGGATCTGCACAGCGGTTCGTTCGGCGGAGCGGTCATCAATCCGGTGAACGCTCTGTGTCGGCTGATGGGCAAACTGCACGATGATCAGGGGCGGATTCAGATTCCCGGTTTTTACGATTCGGTCATCGCGCTGACTGACGAAGAACGCGCACAGTTTGCGGCGCTGCCGTTCGACGAAGCGGAATGGCTGGCAGACCTTGGTACCGACGCGCCGTGGGGCGAGGCTGGATTCTCGTCCAACGAACGACGCTGGGCACGTCCGACCTGCGACATCAACGGCATCTTTGGCGGATACTCGGGCGAAGGCCCGAAGACGATCGTCCCGTCGAAGGCCACGGCTAAGATCACGTGCCGCCTGGTGCCTGATCAGGATCCTCATCAACTGACCGAAGCATTGAAGCAGTTTCTGATCGACAATCTTCAGCCCGGATTGAAATTCAAATTCGCATCGCAACACGGCGCCCCGGCCAGCGTGGCGGATCTCAACAGCCCGTACATGACGGCGGCGAAATCGGCCATCGAAAAATCATTCGGCAGCGTGCCAGTGATGGTGCGTGAGGGCGGCTCGATCCCGGTTGTGGGCAGCTTCAAAGAAATCCTCGGAGTTGACACGCTGCTTCTTGGCTGGGGTCAGAACAGCGACAACCTGCACAGCCCCGACGAGCACTTCAGTATCGAAGATTTTCATCGAGGCACCGCCGCCAGCGCGTATCTCTGGCAGGAACTTGCGAACGGTTAGGCATGCAAGGTGCCAGGAGAGTCGCTTTGCAGAAGCGCCAGGGTAGAAGTCTGAACTGGAGCCTTTCGTTAATCGGGCAAGGCGATAGCAGTCGTTGGCCATCCCTGCCGAATATTCTCGCCGATGTGCGTCGGTTTCGATCGTCGTTCAAAGTCCAGCCGCTCTGAGTTTTACGAGTGGCGGCTCATTTTCAGCCAGCTATCGGAAATGCCGAAATCGCTACTGGTTCTTTCGATTGCCCTTGTCGATGCCGGACTTTTTGCTCGGGTCGTATTTCGGGTTGGGTGTTGTTGGGACGGGGGCGTTGACTTCTCTTCGCCAGGCGAGCATCGCGTCGTGGAGTTCTTTGCGTTTGCCTTCGTGCAATTTTGAGAGGTCGTCCTGTTCGCCGAGATCGTCGTGTAAGTAGTAGAGTTCCTGGCGACCGGTTTCGAACCATTCGATCAGTTTCCACCGGCCCATGCGGATGGCTCCGGCGGGAGTTGTTCGGAAGGGGCCGCCGCTGGGATCTCCGGAACCGGTCAGGTAACACGGGAAGTGCCAGAAGATCGCCGGGCGTTCAAGCGACGAACCTGGCGAGCTCAGCAGCGGGGCGAAACTGACTCCGTCGAGTGTGTAGTTTTCCGGGCGCTTTGTCCCGGTGACGTCGAGCAGCGTCGGGTAAAAGTCGATGCCAATCACTGGCTCTTCGCATTTCGTTCCTGGCTTTGTCACACCGGGCCAGCGGACGATCATCGGTTCGCGGATGCCGCCTTCGTAGAGCATGCCTTTACCGCCTCGCAGCGGATGATTCGATGTCGCGCCGAGAAAGCCTCCGTTGTCCGAAAAGAACAGCACGATGGTTTCGTCGGCCAGTTCGAGTTCATCCAGTTTTGCCAGCACATCGCGGACACTGTGATCGACGCTTTCGACCATCGCCGCGTACGCTGCATTTTTGTGGTGTTTGGGTGTTGGTTTGGCCTTGTACTTATTAACCAGATCCTCGCGTCCCTGGATCGGCGTATGAACTGCGTAGTGAGTCAGGTAAAGAAAGAACGGGCCGTCCTGATTGTCCTCAATGAACCGACAGGCTTCAGCGGTCAGTCGGTCGGTGAGGTACTCGCCGGGTTCCTTGTTAACGAGGTTTGGATAGTTGTACGGACTGTGGTATCCGCCGCCGCTGGGGCTGCCCCATTCTTTGCCGGCAATGTTGACGTCGAAGCCCTGCGTCGTCGGGTCGGCTCCGAGGTGCCACTTGCCCATCGACGCACTGATATAACCGCTCGTGTGAAGTGCTTCGGCAATCGTGATGAACTTGTCGTCAAGCACGGTCTTGTTCGGGGTCGGGTTGAGTTTCCGCTGAGCGTGATTGCCTCGTTCAGGATCACCGACGGTGTAGATTCCGTGTCGAGGGGTGTACTGGCCGGACATCAGGCACGCTCGACTGGGAGCACAATTCGGAGCACACGCATAGGCATCGGTAAAGACAAGGCCTTCGGAAGCAAGGCGGTCGATGTTTGGCGTTTCGTGATTGTCGCTGCCCATGAATCCGACGTCGGTCCAGCCCATGTCGTCAATGAAGAAGAAGACGATGTGCGGCTTGGTGGCTGATTGATTCTTAGCCTTTGCTTCGGTGGAGATTGCCAACACAAAAACAATTCCAACCGCGATCAGCGTCAGAGGCGATTGAACGTTCAGGCGGAAATGGGCTGCGAGATTGGCGAGTCGATTCATGGTGATTCTTTCTCGGTGTCGATTGTCAAAGTGCTCTCGCTCAGAACAGGAATGACGCGTCTTTCAGTTGCGTGCCACTGGCCAGGTCGGTGGTACACAATCCGGTCTGAGCTTCCGAACGAGATCACCTGGTTATCCGAAGTTGTCCACCAGATGATCAGATGATTGCAATCGCTCATGCTACTTTGGCTGACCGGGAGGTTTCTGCAACTGAGCGATCGCTGAGAACTGAAATACTCGGCCATAGTCGCTATGAATTGTCTGTTATTTTTTAGCCAGCCCTTTTCTGCAAATCGGCTCTTGTTTAGAGTCTCTGGAACAATCGTTTTCATGAAGTGGACGTAGCGCCTCACGCAACAATGCTGGCTGTGAGGTCACTTCTCAACCAGGTGGGACAGACTGTTGTCCTACCTGAAGGAAAACGTCGAAACAGCAGTCTCCACCAATCTTGTGAGCGTCGATAAGAGTCGACAGGATTGGTTTCGTTGTGGCCGACCAGCCACGCCAGGACGCGGTTTTATTCTCAGACAGAATGGAAGGAAGTCGACGCATGGCCCTGAAGAAATCGTCACGCAAGCAGCAGGCAGAGCCAGAAGGCCCGGTAAATCTGACGAACACACTGGGGCTGATCGAGAAAGCATTCGGTCAGGGCTCCATCATGAAACTCTCGGACGAACGTTCGCAGGCGATTTCGGGGATCTCGACGGGGGCTCTTTCGCTGGACCTTGCGTTGGGCGGTTACGGATTTCCTCGCGGTCGAATCATCGAACTTTTCGGACCAGAGTCCAGCGGCAAAACAACCCTGGCTCTACACGCGATCGCCAGTGCTCAGAAAGCCGGAGGCATCGCCGCCTTCGTCGATGCCGAACACGCGCTTGATCCGTCATGGGCGAAGCGGCTGGGAGTGAATCTTGAAGACCTGCTCGTCAGCCAGCCATCGTACGGTGAAGAAGCGCTGGCCATTGCCGAAATGCTCATCAAGTCGAACGCTGTTGACATCATTGTGGTGGACTCGGTGGCGGCACTGGTTCCGAAGGCGGAACTTGACGGTGAAATCGGCGACACGCACGTTGGTCTGCAGGCCCGCATGATGAGCCAGGCCATGCGGAAGCTCACTGGAGCCATCGCGAAATCAAAGACCACCGTTATCTTCATCAACCAGATTCGAGAGAAGATCGGGGTGATGTTTGGCAGCCCGGAAACGACTCCTGGTGGTCGCGCGTTAAAGTTCTACAGTTCGGCTCGAGTCGACGTTCGTCGTATCGCGACGTTAAAAGACGGCGATGAAGCGATCGGGATTCGGATGAAGGCGAAAATTGTTAAAAATAAGGTCGCCCCTCCATTCAGAGTCGCCGAGTTCGACATGCTGAGCCGATGCGGAATCAGTCTGGTCGGCGACCTGATCGACATGGGTGTGGAAGATCGAATTGTCCAGAAGAGCGGTGCCTGGTTCAGCTACGGAGAAACGCGACTTGGGCAGGGGCGCGATAAGGCTCGCATTTTCCTGGAAGAGAATCCTGAACTCGTCGAAGAAATTAAGGCCAAAATTCTGGTTGCACGCGGCCACGAAGATCTGCTGAAGCCGTCCGAAGAACCGGCACAGGAAGAAGCCGAGTAATCCGGGTTTGACCTTCTGTTCCAGTTGAGGGTCGATTCAGCCATTGATTCTGGGTAAAAGTAATGAGCCGACGCGGCGAGCCATTCGCTCCCGCGTCGGCTCGTCTTCGTTTGTGGAACGAAGTGCATGAGGTGTGTCGAGATGCACCCTTTGGACTGCAGCGGTTTTGTAGAATCTGTTTTCGAGAAGGGTACGACGTGGCACAGTTTCGGACAGCACCTGACTCGTTGGCTGTTCGGCAACATTGGTACGCTCGTCCGGGCTTCGTCATTCTGGCGATGATTCTTTCAGGCGCTGAGCCAGCTTCAGCTCAAAGTGCTGCTGACATCTTTGCAGCGATTGAGAACTCGATTTCGGACGTTGTCGAGAAAGCCGAAGGTTCAATCGTTGCCATTGCCCGGATTCCCATCGCTCCTGAGCCATTGGAACGACAGTCGGCACGCGATCTGTTCGGTCGGCGCATGGACCTGCAGATGGTCGGCCCGCTTGATTCCGGATTCATCCCGAAGAATCCAGGAACGGGGATTCTGATGGCTTCGCCAGATAACCCACAGCAGCGGTTCATTCTGACGAACTATCACGTGGTCCAGGGAGGCCAGCCGTTTCGCAACGACGGAATCATTCGGTCAGAGAGTCGGATCGCTGTTCGCTTCAGTCGGACTCTGGCGGCCTGGGCGACGATCTACGCCGCCGATCCTCGCAGTGACCTGGCTGTTCTCGCGTTTGATCCTGCCGATATCGAATCGGCTCCGGCGGACATTCCGGTGCTTCAGCTCGCCGATGACGCGCAGGTTCGCAAGGGTCAGTTTGTGATCTCGCTGGGAAATCCTTACGCGATCGCCCGTGACGGTTCACCGAGTGTTAGTCTCGGGATGATCAGCAACATCTCACGGTTTCCGTTTCCAGAGACAACGATTGATCAGGAAACCATTCACCATTTTGGAACGCTGCTGCATGTCGACACTCGACTTGGGCCGGGTGCCAGCGGTGGAGCACTGCTTAACCGTGACGGCGATCTGATCGGGATGACCACGTCGCTGGCTGCTCTGGAAGGTTATGAAACTACGGTTGGTTACGCCGTCCCGCTCAACACTTCCCTGCGTCGAATTGTTGAAGACCTGCTGCGAGGTTACGAAGTTGAGTACGGATTCCTGGGCGTGGTCCCAGGGAAATCTGAAGATGTGAGATCTTTTTTCGGCAGTGTGATGCGGGAAACCCGCGGCGTTTCGATCGGTAACGTTGTCTCGGACTCACCGGCTTTCCGTGCAGGACTTCGCCAGAACGACATCGTCCTCGCCATTAGCGGCGTTCCGATATTCGAGCCTGTTGACATTCTCAGAGAGGTCGGTCTGCTTGCCCCAGGTTCGACCAGTCGACTGCGAATTATTCGGTCGAAAAGTGGCAAAGAAACGGTCGTGTCCGTTCCGTTGGCCAAGTGGCCTCAACGAAATGTCGACCGGATCATCGTCTCGAACGAGCGATACCCGCTCTGGCGTGGCCTGAAGATCGACTGGCCAACGTCGCGCACCCGACACTTCGATTTCGATCGTCCTTACCCGCGAGCGGTTGTTGTCGACCGGGTTGAACCAGGCAGTCCGGCCGATATCGCCGGACTTCGCGAAGGTGACCTGCTGACGGAAGCTCACGGTTCGAATGTCGAAACACCGCAGCAATTCTTCAAAGCCGTTGCGAATGCCAACGGTCCGGTTCAGGTTCGGCTGCTCGACGGAAGCCGAGACCCGCTGATTCGCACAATCAGTCCGAACAGGTAGCCGCTTCGCCGCCGTTCGACAGTTGCCATTGTTCGTTGCAATTTCTGCAGATCGAATTCTGCATTCCGGGTTCAAGTTTCGATTGTTCAACTTTCATGGTCGGTCAGCGTCGAAAAAAACAACGATCGAAGAAAGCCATGATGGGCAACCATCAGAAGTCGTGGCTTTACGGGCGCAACGCCATTATCGAGACACTGGAAGCCGGTCGGTGGCTGCCGAACGAACTGGTCCTGTCTGAGCAGCTCGCCGAAGACGTCGTGAAACAGCTCGTCGCTGCGGCGTCGGTCCTGCAGGTTCCTTTTGAGATTGTTCCGCACGAACGTGTCACTCAGCTTTGCGGTGCGAGAGACCATCAGGGCGTGATCGCTCGGATGCCGCTCTTTCCGTACCGGTCGGTCGAGAATGTGGTCGAGCAGGCCGGGACGCCAGCGCTGTTTCTGGTTCTCGACAGTCTGCAGGATCCGTTTAACTTTGGATCGGTTTGTCGAAGTGCCGGTGTCTTTGGCGTCGATGGGATCTTCGTTGCGGAAACTGGCCAGGCAGAAGTTAACAGTCAGGTGGCTCGCAGTTCAGCCGGCGCGATCAACCGGTTGAAGATTGCTCGAACGGAAAGCCTGGTTGAAACTTCTGACCGATTGAAAGCCGCAGGAGTTCGAACGGTCGCGACTTCACCGCGCGCTGAGCAACGGATCGACCAGCTTGACTGCACTCAGCCTCTGGCCGTTGTCATTGGCAACGAAGGCGCGGGAGTCAGCGAAGATTTACTCGAACGCTGCGATGAGCTGGTGACGATTCCTCAGGCAACCGGCTTTGAATCGTTAAATGCGGCCGTGTCGACCGGCATCGTGCTTTACGAAATTCATCGGCAACGCACGACTCGATCAGGCCTTACAGCGGGCGCCGAGCAAGGCTGAACGATTGCCCCGTCGGACCTTTGTCAGACTGAGTTGCCAGCATCAGAGCCAGCGGGACGATGTCTTCAGGAGCTTTGACCCATTCGCTGGATATGGCCGGATGGGCCTGGTCTTTCGGAAAGATGTCTGCCGTCAGATCCGTGTAGACCGGGCCAGGGATCAGCTCGTTGACAGCCACGCCGGCTTCCCAGAGTTCCAGAGCCAGGCACCGGGTCAGCATCCATACGCCAGCCTTGGACACGTTGTAGGAACTGTTCTTTGCACGCGGCTGATGACCCATTCCGGAACCAACGTTGATGATTTTTCCACCGCCGTCGGCTTTGAGGTACGGCAAGGCGGCGCGAGTGCAGAAGTAGGTGCCGAGCAGGTTGATCTCGACTACGCGTTGCCAGACATCGGGATCGTCTTCTCCGACCAGCGTTCGTTCGAGGCCGCCGCCCGCGTTGTTCATCAGGATGTCGAGGCGACCGAACTCGCTGATCGTTCGTTCGACCATCGATTCGACCGACGCTCGATCGGAAACGTCGCAGGTGATGGCGATCGATCGACCGCCAGCCTGCGAGATTTCGGCAGCGACGTTGTCGATTTCTGATGACGTGCGAGCCGTCACGCAGACGCAGGCTCCGGCTTCTGCATAAGCGATGGCGACAGCTCGACCGATTCCTCTTCCGCCGCCTGTGATAATCGCAACCTGTCCCGCCAGAGGCTGCTGTGAATCGGAGTGGGTCGTTGCCATAATCAAGCCTTGAGGTTTGCTGGTCGCCGGAGGCCGTTGAGAAATTGACAGGTTTCATACCGACCCTGTCAGTGAATCTCCACCTTGCTTCACCGTCTGAAGGAACGCTCTCTTGAAGAACTACTCAACGATCGTCTTTGCGCTGGTGCTGGGAAGTCTGTTCGGTGGTGGATGGACGACAGTCGCTGACGAAAAGCCGGAATCGAAGAAACCGACGCCGTTTGTCGATCGTGTTGTTTCTTACCAGATTGGCTCAGGCGGCGGGCAGGGCGAGGACAAGCTTCCCGGGATTGTGCTTGGGCCTCCGAAAGGCGGCGGAAAACTGATGGCCGGCAAGGATGTGTTTTCACTCGGCAAAGGTGGCGTCATCACTCTGGAGTTTGTCGATAACGAAGTCGTCGACGGCAAAGGGCCGGACCTGATCGTCTTCGAAAATCCATTCCTCGCGGAACCGGGCAACGATCCGGATTACGGATTTTTCGAACTGGGCAAAGTCGAAGTCAGTTTCGACGGAGTCATCTGGCATGAATTTTCGTACGACACCGCGTCGAAAGAAAACTGTGCCGGTTACAGGCCGGTTCTGGCAAACTCAGAGAAAAATGAGATTTCACCAACTGACGTGCAGAAAGCTGGCGGAGATCATTTCGACTTAAAGCAACTCGGCCTGAAGGTCGTTCGCTTTGTTCGGATTACGGACGTGCAGAGTTTCGGCGGGAATGACGGCTCAGCGGGATTTGACCTGGACGCGGTTGCGGCTGTGAATTCACGACCTCGAAAGAAATGAGCGCGTCGAATGACGTTGCCCGAACATGTGATTTGCTCACTGATGATTGCGGAACTCGGAGTTCGGCAGCGACTGGGGCTTCGCGGCGTGCTGGTTGTGGTGGCGGCTGGAATCG
Source organism: uncultured Planctomycetaceae bacterium (assembly GCA_963976765.1). Taxonomy (GTDB): domain Bacteria; phylum Planctomycetota; class Planctomycetia; order Planctomycetales; family Planctomycetaceae; genus JABMPE01. The sequence goes on along the minus strand of CAXBME010000022.1, from coordinate 47,822 downwards.
CTCCGGATCTGGACACGGCTGCGAAGCTGTTTGGCGATCAGTATTTCTGGAACCTGCACCACGCGCTGGGGCACAGCGTTCTTTCTGTGATTGTCATCGCGGCTGTGAGTTCGGCTGCCGGAAGTGTGGCGTTGAAGCTGCGGAACTTTGGCCTGCTTTTTCGATGGTCGCTGCTGGCAGCGGTCGCGCACTGCATCACGGACTCGCTTTACTGGTGGGGCATTCAGCCGTTCTGGCCAGTGGACTCTTACGAACTCTGCTTCAGTCTGATCGAGTATCTTGATCTGTTCGTGCTGGCGATCTGGCTTGGCGGCGCAGCGTGCCTGTTTCGGTCGTCGAAGAAGGACACGGCAAACTGTCAGCGAGTGGCTGCATTGGCGCTGTGCACGTTTACCGGTTACGTCGCGCTGCGTGCGATCCTGCCGAAGCCAACCGGACTGTTTCACCTGCTGACCGGAGGCTGGATGTACGCCGCTCCGCAGGGAACTCCGGTGCTTGACTGGTGGTAAGAAGTGTCAAGTCGGCTGGCAACTCAGAATCAAAGCTGAGCTGTGGCCGGTTGCTCTTCGATTTCCGGGCTGGCTGGCGCTGCTGGTTGCTCGGCGGGCGATGTCTGAGCGGTGGGAGCTTTCGCAGCCAGCGCCTGTTCGATGGCCGCTTGAATGGGCACTCGCCCCTGCAACGCTTTGTTCCAGACGACTTTTCCATCCCGGCCAATCAGCCAGTAGCCGGGGAAGTATTGGGCTCTGAACGCGATGAGCGCTTCGGTGGCTCCGTAAGCGTTGGGCCATTCGACTTTGTACTTATCGAGAAACTTTTCGACGTTCTTCACACTTTCGGAATCGTCCGAAGTCATCCCGATAAAGACGACGCCTTTGTCGTGGTACTTGTCGTAGAGGTCAACGAGGTCCGGCATTCCTTCGTGACAGTACGGGCAGTTCAGAAACCACCCATTGACGAAGACCACTTTTCCCTGAAGATCCTCCGATGTCGGACCGTCGCCGTTCAGCCATCCTTCAACGCTGGTTATTGGAGGCATGGTCGCTCCGAGTTGCAGCCCGGCTCGCGACTGGTCAAGCGTGTCAAGCTTCCACAGCAGCGGAGCGACTGCGGCGATGATCGCCAGTCCGATGAGCAGTCCGATGGTCTGAATAGTTGTTTTCGACATATTTCAAAGCTTTCGCAGATAACGTTAGTTTTGGTCGAGAGCACTGATGCAAGAGGCAACTTGCCAGCGGAACCGGACGACTGTCAAAGATATGACGTGACACGTCGGATGGCAGGTCGTGTCCTGATTGGCGCCCTTCGATTCCAGTGATCGCCGAGACATGTCGATATAATCGGCACAGGCCGGTAGTCGCGACGGCGGTTCGTCCGGCCCGAGCTTGACAATCCTTCTGAAACTCGCTCTGCTGTTGCGACAGTTAAGTCGATTCTGATGGGATGATTGCTGCTTCCCACCCGCCGCCCTCAGCGGCTCAAGCAGTGCCCAAACTTCGATTCCCACCTTATGCATTAAGAACAAACCCGGTATGCCGGGATGTGTTATTCAGCCTCAAACAGATTTCGCAATCCCCTCAGTTTGTGAACCTTCAGGAGAGTGTCTTATGCGCACTGGTACTAATCGTCGTGGATTCCTGCAGGCCGGGTTCGCCGGTGGTGTTGGACTTTCGCTTGCTAACTATTTCCAGATGCAGAAAGCTCAGGCCGATCTGAAGACCTACGACAACTTCGAGGGTACGGCGAAGAATGTAATCTACATTTACCTTCCCGGTGGATGTGCTCATCAGGAGACGTGGGATCCCAAGCCGTTCGCCCCGATCGAATACCGAGGGCCGATGGGCTCGATCGAGACTAACGTTTCGGGCATTCGTATCAACGAGACGATGAAGCACACCGCCAAGGTCATGGACAAGATCACGATCTGCCGATCGATGACCCATGGTGAAGCGGCTCACGAGCGTGGCACTCACAACATGTTTACAGGGGCTCGACCAAGTCCAGCCTTGAAGTACCCAAGCATGGGCAGTGTTGTCAGTCACGAACTTGGGCCACGGAAGAATCTTCCGCCATACGTCTGTGTTCCGAATCAGCCGAATGAATTCGCCGGGACCGGATACCTCAGCTCGTCGTTTGCACCGTTTAGCCTGGGGGCAGACCCGGCTGCCAGCGGATTCAAAGTTCGAGACCTGAACCTGCCAGGTGGCATCGACGACGCTCGGTTCACGACTCGTCGCAATGTCCTGGACAAAGTGAACGACCACTTCCTGTCCAAGGAAAAGGCCGACAATCTTGACGCCTTGAACAGCTTCTATGATCGAGCTTACAGCCTGATCAGCTCACCGGCTGCTCGTGAAGCTTTCAACATTGATGCCGAAGACGGTGGGTTGCGAGATCGATATGGACGCAATCAGGCAGGTCAGCGAATGCTGATGGCCCGACGTCTCGTCGAAGCAGGAGTCCGTTTCGTGACCCTGACCTATGGCGGCTGGGACATGCACAACGGCATTGAAGCCGGTATCAAGAATCAGGTGCCATCTCTCGACCAGGCACTGGCTGCACTGTTGACGGACCTTGAAGATCGAGGCCTTCTTAAAGAAACTCTGGTCTGCATTGCGTCTGAATTTGGTCGAACACCAAAGATTAATGCAACCGCTGGTCGAGATCACTGGCCAAAAGTCTTCAGTGTCGTATTGGCGGGTGGCGGCGTGAAAGGCGGTTACGTCTTTGGATCGTCCGATGCGACGGCCAGTGAACCGGACGAGAACCCTCTGAGTGTTCTCGACTGGGCCACCACGATTTACCACACCATGGGGATTGTTGCCGACAAGGAACTGATGGCCCCTGGCGATCGACCTATTGAAATTGTCGACGGCGGGAAAGTTCGTCGAGAACTTCTCGTCTGATTGAGATAAAAGAAGCCCGGCGTCTGATTTTTAAAGGCGCCGGGCTTCATGCGTATTTTGACTGTTCAAGTATCGGTTTTCGCTGAACTGCTCGTGTTATTCGCAGTTTCGATTTTGAAGTATCCCGCGATTTAGAGGTATGAATATGCCTGCGTTCCGGACCTTCCGTTCGCTACTGGCCCTTGTGCTCCTGCTTTCTGCCAGCACGTTGTTGGCCGCTTCTCCTCGGCTGACGACCATTCTTCCTCGAGGCGCTCAGCGTGGTCAGGACACCGAACTGACCTTCAGCGGGCGACTTCTCGCCGACGTAGAAGAGATCATGTTCTACGAGCCAGGTTTTTCGGTCAAAGAAATCAAACCGGTCAACGCAAACTCGTTCAAAGCAGTGATCAGCGTTTCTCCGGACGCTCGTCTGGGAGAGCAGGTCTGCCAGGTTCGCACGAAGACAGGTATTTCGGATTTTCGCACTTTCTTCGTCGGGTACATGCCTGAAGTCGACGAAAAAGAACCGAACAGCGACTTCGCGACTCCTCAGGAAATTCCAATGAACGTCACGGTGAATGGAGTCGCCAACACCGAAGACGTCGACTACTACGTGGTTGAAGCGAAGAAGGGTGACCGTATTGCGGCTGAAGTTGAGGGCATGCGACTGGGAACAACCCTGTTCGATCCATACGTGGCGATTCTTGACGGCAAGCGATTTGAACTGGCTGCGGCAGACGATTCGCCGCTGCTCGTGCAGGACTGCGTCGTTTCGGCGATTGCTCCGGAAGATGGTAAGTACACCATTGAAGTCCGCGAAAGCTCTTATGGAGGAAACGGTAACTGTCGATACCGCGCACACATTGGCATCTTTCCTCGTCCCACCGCCGTCTATCCCGCTGGTGGGAAAATCGGCGAGGAAATTGAAGTAAAGTTCATCGGCGACGCCGCCGGCGAGTTTGCTCAGAAGTTCACACTGCCTGCAGCAGTCATTTCAGAATACGGCCTCTTTGCTGGTTCGGACGGGAACTGGTCGCCCAGCTGGAACACCTTTCGATTGTCCGACGTCAGCAACTCAATGGAAGTTGAACCGAATAACGATCGTGCGACGGCGAGTCCTGCTGAATTTCCGACTGCTTTCAACGGAATTCTTCAGGCAGCTGGCGATGAAGATTACTTCAAGTTTACGGCAACGAAGGGGCAGCAGTTTGAAGTCGAGTGTTACGGTCGTCGCATTCGGTCCGCGATTGATCCGGTGATGTACCTTTACAATGACAAGGGCGGGCAGATCGCCGCCAACGACGATTCACGAGGGCCGGACAGCTACTTCCGGTTCAACGTCCCTGCTGACGGTGAGTACACGCTACGAATTACTGATCATCTTCGACGTGGCGGGCCGGACTTCGTTTACCGGGTCGAGTTTCATCCGATCAAGCCCGGTCTGGACCTGAGTATCGCCCGGTCTGAACGCTACGGTCAGTACCGACAGCAGATTTTCGTCGGCAAGGGCAATCGTTTCGGAACGAACATCAATCTTGCTCGCCGAAACTTCGGCGGCGAGCTCGTTCTTGCTCCTAAGGAACTGCCGGCTGGAATAACGATGCACCATGACAAAGTGCCTGCCAACATGAGTGTCATGCCAGTCGTTTTTGAGGCCGCGGCCGATGCTCCTCTTGGCGGCGGGCTTTACGATTTCACGGCTCACCACGCTGAGAATCCTGAAATCAATGGCGGGTTCACCAACACGTCGGATTTCGTTTATGGGGCACCAGGGCAGTCTCTTTACTACACGAAGACTGTGGACAAACTCCCAATCGCCGTGGTTGATGAGATTCCATTCAAACTGGATATCGTCGTTCCGAAGGTTCCTGTTGCTCGCAATGGATCGATGCAGTTGAAAATCGTCGCCACTAAAAAAGAAGGATGGGATGAAACAATCACCGTTCAGTTTCCGTTCCGTCCACCAGGGCTGGGAGCCGGCAGTTCGATCCAGATTCCAAAAGGCAAGACAGAAGGGTTTTATCCGCTCAATGCCAATGGAAATGCCGCTGTTGGAGTCTGGAAAGTCTTCGCGGTTGGTTGGGCAGCTGTCGATGGAGGGAACGCTTTCGCGTCATCCGCTCTCGCGCCTCTTGAAATTTCCGAGCCGTTCGTAACGTTTGCGATGAGTCGTACGGCTTGTGATCAGGGCCAGGAAACGGAAATTGTCTGCAAACTGACGCAGACGAAGGAGTTTTCTGGTGAAGCGGTAGCTCAAGTGTTTGGATTGCCGAACAAAGCTGTTGCCGAGCCAATAAACTTCACGAAAGACACCGAAGAGGTCATATTCAAGGTGAAGACCGATGCGACGACTCCGGCCGGTCGACACAAAAGTGTCTTCGGACAGATCACGATTACGATGAACGGCGAATCTATTGTCCACAACGTCGGTTCCACGGAACTGCGAGTCGATAAGCCGTTGCCGCCGAAGGTCGAGCCAAAGCCGGAACCAAAACCTGCGGCAGTTGCGGAAGCCAAGCCTGCTCCGAAACCAGTCGTAGAGGCTCCGCCGCGAAGACTGACTCGGCTCGAAATGCTCCGACTGGAGAAAGCGAAGGCTGCCGCAGCCGGAAAATAGTCGAAGCTGTTCTTGATCAACGCTGCGTTTGTTCTACCAGTCAGCTGTTAAATTGATTTTTGATATTTGCCGCCGTGCAACTAAAGGATTTCCGCCATGCTTCGTTCCCAGTTGTGGACTGTTGCGGTTGCGATTGTCGCGTCTGTTTTGTCGCCTTCGGTGAATGCTCAGGACAAACCGATTTCGCTTGAGGTCTATCCGACCGAAGTCCATATCAACACGATGCGCGACCGACAGTCGTTCGTCGCGCAGGCCACCTATCCAAACGGGTTGACGCTGGATGTGACGAAGCAGGCAAAGCTGACACTGAGTGACGCCGGCAAGGTAAAGCTGGCTGCAAACGTTCTCCATCCTGTTGCGGATGGCGAAAGCCAGCTTACGGTCGAATTCGAAGGGCTATCGAAGACGATCCCGATAAAAATCGAACAGGCCACCGCTGACCGTCCGGTTAGTTTCAAGCTGGACATCATGCCAATCTTCATGAAGGCAAACTGCAACACCGGCAGCTGTCATGGGGCAGCTCGTGGCAAAGATGGATTCCGATTGTCGCTGTTTGGTTTTGATCCGGATGGGGATCACTATCGAATTTCCCGAGAACTCCCTGGCCGTCGTATGAACCTGGCGTTGCCTGAGGAAAGTCTCTTGATGACCAAGTCGGTTGGTTCAGTGCCGCATACCGGCGGAAAACGCTTCGGTACCGACACCGAATATTACGCCACAATGCTTCGCTGGCTCCAGACGGGCGGAAACAACGATGTCGGTGAGATTCCGCAGGTTCTTTCCGTCGAGCTTTATCCACCGGCTGCTGTTCTGGATGGAGCGGACGCTACTCAACAGTTGACGGTCCGCGCTAAGTATTCGGACGGAACTGACCGCGATGTCACGAACCTTGCGGTGTTTCTTTCCAACAACGACACAGCAGCGACCGTTTCGCCTGAAGGTCTCGTGACTGCTCACGAGCGTGGTGAGTCGTTCATCATGGCACGGTTTGAAACCCACACCGTCGGGCGCCAGTTCATCACGCTGCCGAAAGGCCAGCAATATGTTGACCCGAAAACTCCTGAATTCAATTTCGTTGACACACTGATCTACAACAAGTTGAGAAAGCTCAGAATTACTCCGTCCGGGTTGTGTACAGATGAAGAATTCCTGCGACGAGCACATCTTGACATTGTTGGCGTCTTGCCAACCGTCGAAGAGTATGTTCGGTTCATGGAAGACAAAGATGAAAAGAAGCGGGAAAAACTTGTTGATGAACTGCTGAATCGAAAAGAGTTCGTCGAAGTCTGGGTCATGAAATGGGCGGAACTGCTTCAGATCCGCACGACGAACCAAATCAGTTACAAGTCGATGTTGCGATACTACAACTGGCTGCAGGAACGTATCGCGAGCAATATGCCGACCGATCAGATGGTTCGCGAACTTCTCGGTTCGAGTGGTGGTACTTTTCAGAACGCCGCGACCAACTACTACCAGAATGAACGAGACACTCTGAAAACTGCTGAGAACGTTGCTCAGGTCTTCATGGGTATGAGAATCCAGTGTGCCCAGTGTCACAATCATCCCTTCGACCGTTGGACGATGGATGACTATTACAGTTTCGCGGCGTTCTTTTCGCAAATTGGACGCAAGCGAGGAGAAGACCCACGCGAACTGATTATCTACAACAGCGGTGGTGGGGATGTCCGGCATCTCGTTGATAATCGAGTGATGGCTCCAAAGTTTCTCGGTGGAGAAGTTCCCGACGTTAAAGGCAAAGATCGGCGAGTCGTCATGGCTGACTGGCTGGCGTCTCCTCAGAACCCATACTTTGCGACGAACCTGGCCAACATCGTCTGGGCTCACTTCTTTGGGAAGGGAATCATCGATCAGGTCGACGACGTGCGAGTGTCGAATCCGCCAGTCAATAAAGAACTGCTCGATGAGCTGGGGCGACGATTCACAGAATATAATTACGACTTCAAGAAGCTTGTTCGTGACATCTGCGTTTCGCGTGTTTACCAGCACTCGACAGCGACGAATGAAACCAATGCAAAGGATGACCGAAACTTCTCACACGCAGCTCTTCGCCGAGTTCGTGCCGAAGTACTCCTTGACGCAATTACTCAGGTGACAGATACGAAGAACAAGTTCCAGGGCCTGCCAACCGGAGCCCGTGCTGTCCAGATTGCCAACGGCAACACGTCCACCTATTTCCTGACAGCATTTGGTCGAGCAAAGCGAGAGACCGTGTGCTCGTGTGAGGTATCGATTGAACCAAATCTGTCGCAGGCATTGCACCTGCTGAATGGTGATACAGTCAACGCAAAGATGGCTCAGGGAAAGCTGGTGCCAACACGGTTGGCTGAAGGGAAGACTCCGGAACAGGTTGCCGAAGAAATCTACATTCGTTGTCTGAGTCGCAGACCGACTGACCGGGAACAAGCTGCCTTGAAAGAGGTCGTCGACAATGAACCGAATAAACAGCAAGCTCTGGAAGACATCTTCTGGGCGACCATGAATTCACGCGAGTTCGTTTTTAACCATTGATTTTTTGGCTTCGCACGGCTCCGTCCGGCCCTGCCTGAACTACATTAGTTCGGTGTGCTAAATCCCGCCCACCAATGAGCTGCTCCATGCGGCTCTCACCCCACCCGATTCAGTTCTCGACATTAGCGTCCGGAGACTGCCATGCTTCCTTCTCGACTGGCTTTAACAGCAAGCATTCTGTTTTTGGTTTCAGCGTCCGCTCAGGCTGCTGATGAGAAAATCACTTACGCTGACCATGTTCAGCCGATTTTCCGTGCCAAGTGTTTCGCTTGTCATAATCCGGACAAGAAGAGCGGCGGGCTGGACCTGACCAACTACACGGCAATGCAGCAGGGCGGCAGCTCTGGTGAAGTTGTCGCCGCTGGTGATACAGACAACAGCTATCTGTGGATGGTCGTCAACCACGACTCCGAACCCTACATGCCACCGAATTCGGACAAGCTTCCGGACGAGATGCTTTCTGTGATCAAGGCGTGGATTGCCGGCGGGGCTCTGGATACCAAAGACAGTAAAGCAGTCATTCGCCCGAAAGCGAAAATGGAATTCGCGTTGTCGTTTGGCTCAACCGGGCGTCCCGAAGGGCCACCGCCACTACCGACGCGACTTTCTCTACAGCCAGTCGTCCATACCGAACGTACCACTGCAGTTAACTCCATTGCGACAAGTCCCTGGGCACCACTGGTCGCAATCTCGGGCCAGAAACAGATTCTACTTTACAACACACAGACTCTGGAGCTCGCAGGCACTCTGGCTTTTCCTGAAGGTGAACCTCAGGTCCTCAAGTTCAGCCGAAGCGGGCACCTTCTATTGGCTGGCGGCGGTCAGGGAGCAGCGGCGGGTCGGGTCGTCGTTTTCAATGTGAAGAACGGAGAGCGAATCTTCGAAATTGGCGACGAGCTGGACGCGGTGCTCGGAGCTGACATCAGTTCCGACCATCGATTCATTGCATTGGGGGGGCCGTCGAAAGTTGTTCGCGTCTATTCGACCGAAACCAGCGAAGTTGTCTACGAAATTCGCAAGCACACCGACTGGGTGACGGCAGTGTCGTTCAGTCCTGATGGCGTTCTTCTCAGCACCGGGGATCGCAACGGTGGCGTTTTTGTATGGGAAGCAGACACCGGGCGAGAGTACCTGGGGCTCAAAGGTCATACTGCCCGCATCAGCTCATTCTCGTGGCGAGCTGACTCGAATGTGCTGGCCTCGGCCAGTGAAGATGCGACTGTTCGTTTGTGGGAGATGGAGAATGGCGCCCAGATCAAGAACTGGGGCGCTCATGGTGGCGGTACTGAGTCGGTTGATTTCACTCGGGACGGAGAAATCGTGACCGCCGGACGCGACAAAACGGTCAAACTCTGGAAGGGCGACGGCACGGCCATCCGCACGTTCGAAGCCTTTGGAGATCTGGCACTGGCGACAGCCTATTGCGACGAGACGAAGCGAGTGATCGGTGGGGACTGGACCGGACTTGTTCGAGCCTGGAATGCCGCTGATGGCACACGGCTGGGAGAACTGTCGACAAACCCAATCACACTGGAGTCGCGTCTGGCACTGGCACAGGCCGACGTTGGTAAGGTTGAGGCCGACCAGAAGGCAAAGGAAGCGGCTTACGCTGCGGTTCAGGCTCAAGTCGCTGCTGTGACAGCACAGCTGGCCGATGCCACGAAAAAAGTGGCCGATGCGACAGCTCAGGAAAAGGCACTGGCGGCAAAGTTGGTTGTCGATCAAAAGGCTGCGGCTGATGCAAAGGCCGCGCATGATGCCGCGGCGCAAGTTGTGGCGACCTTAAAACCGCTGGTACCTGTTCTGAAGGAAGCGGCAGCCAAGGCTGATGCAGCGGCTAAACTGGCATCTGCTGATCAGGATGTCGTTAAGGCAGTCGAACAATTGAAGACCTTATCGGCAGCTCGTGAAAGCTCACTGGTTGCAGCGACTGGAACAGTCACCGCCGAAGCAGCCAAGATGACCGCAGCCAATGCCGCAGTGGCAGCTGGTACAAAGCAGATCGCTGATACGAAGGCTCTGATTGTGGCTACTCAGGCTCAAGTCACTCAGTACACCGCCACTCTGGCTGCTGAGCAGAAGAAAGCGGCCGAAGCCAAGGCAGCTCTTGACGCTGCAAATGCTGCCGCAGCAACGGCAAAAAAAACGGTTGCCAGATGGCAGGATGAGATTCAATTTACTGCGAAACTTGTCGCCCTTAAGGAACGACAGACGCAGTTCAGTTCATTGGAAATTGCGTTTCTGGATGCTGATGCCGAGCTGAAAGAAATGATGAGCAAGGTCAGTCAGGCACAGGCTGCGGTTACTGCTGCCCAACAGGCCGAAAAAGTATCGAGCGATGCTGCGGCTGCCGCCAGGCAGAAGCTTGCTCAGATGCAGGCTGAGAAGGCAGCTCAAGTCGCCCAGATCGGTGTTCGAGAAAAGGCCGTTCCAATGCTGCAGGATGCTGTCGCCAAAGGCGCTGTTGCCGCCGCGGCACTTCCGGATGACAAGGAACTGGCTGGTGCCGCTGCTCAGTTGAAGGCAGCGCTGGATCGCAACAACGCGACGATGGCACAGATAAAGGCAACGGTCACTGAACTCGACAAATCGTTGGCCGTCATGCAGCAGGAAGTTACAGCTGCTGATCAGAAAGTTACCGCGTCGCAGGCTGTTGTGGCGGAAGCCACGAAGCAGTTGCAGGCCGAACAGGCTGCTGCTGCTCCTGTTCAAGCCAGGACCGCAGCCGCGAAACAGGAGTTCGAACAGGGACGCGCATCGCTGGATCAGCTGAAACAGGAAGTGGACGGATTGCGACAGCAGGCCAGTACGAGTTCGGCAGCGTCGGCACAAGGCTGACAGCAACAGCCAGGCGTGCCCGCTGACCTGACCTCGCCCAACGTTGACCTTACTCATCACAGTTGGCTGCTTGTTTAGTCACGAGGCGGGTCGTGAAACACCATTTCTGGCTTCGCAGAACCTTCGTCAAATCTATAGGACGAAACCGCAACGAGCTGGTGGTTCGTGTCGACAAGAATCAGTCTCGCCGAATCTTCTTCCTCGGTTCGTGAATCGCTGGAGAACTCTTCGACCATTCCCACGTCGATGGGACGCCCATCGTAGACTCGTGCTTTCTGTTGCTCCGTAATTTCGACGCTTGGCAGATGAGCGACAGCTTTGATTGGTGGCTTGATCAGCGACGAGATGTTCTCCGGAGTGACTTCATGGGGGGCGACGGCTTCGTCGAGTGAGAACTCGCCGATCGCTGATCTGTTAAGCGTTTTCATCGTTGCGCCGCAGCCAAGTCGTTCGCCGATGTCGCGGCCCAGCGAGCGAATGTAGGTTCCGGATCCGCACTCGATTTTCAACTCGAAGTCGGGCAGTTGGAAACCTGTCAGTTCGAGGCGGTGAACCTGAACAGGTCGAGCGGCCAGTTCGACCTCTCGACCTTGTCGGGCCAGTTTATAGGCTCGTCGGCCGTTGACATGAACGGCCGAAAATTTCGGCGGCACCTGCTCGATGTCGCCTGTAAATTCAGGAAGCAGATCGACGATCGTCTGACGCGAAATGATTGTGGAATCGACGGCTGATTCGCTCAGGATTTCGCCAGTACAGTCGTCGGTTGATGTGACGCATCCCAGCTGAAAAGTGCCGATGTAGGATTTTGGTCGCTCCTGAATCAGTTGTACCAGCCGAGTCGACCTGCCGACACAAATGACAACCAGTCCAGTAGCAAGCGGGTCGAGCGTGCCGCAGTGGCCGACTCGAATCTGCCGACCATAGCCCGCCTGGCGGAGGACATTGCTGACACGGGTTACGGTTTGCCGCGAAGTCATCCCTTCGGGTTTGTTGATGGTCAGTAGTCCGCTGAGCGTCTTCATGGACAAGTAGAGTTCCTGCTGGATTCGATTGAAAACGTCGTGAACGCGGAACGCGACGAGAGCGGGGATTCTTCAGACCACCTCAGGGAAACGCAACGGTGGGTGAAGATCTGAGGTCAGCAGAACTGATGCTGGAGTGACTCGAAGAGTTCGCTCGGTCTGCCTACGCTTTGAACATGGATGACGAAAATATTCTAACAGGGAGTGCTACAGAAAAGGTGTCGTCAAACATCGAATTGCGAGGTGTGCGTGTTCACAATCTCAAATCAATCGACGTCGATATTCCGTTGAACAGGCTGACTGTCATTACTGGAGTCAGCGGTTCAGGAAAGAGCAGCCTTGCGTTCGACACCCTTTATACTGAAGGGCAACGGCGGTACATCGAGAGTTTCTCGTCGTCCGCCAGGCGGCATCTTGATCAGCTGGAGAAACCGGATGCTGACAGCATCGTTCGCATTCCGCCAGCTGTGGCTCTGCGTCAGAACGCGGCGATTCAGACGGCGTCCAGACGGTCGACAATTGCGACAGTCACCGAGATCGACGACCTGTTGCGCGTTCTGTTCTCGCGAGTCGGAGTCGTCGTCTGTCCTGATTGCGAGCAACGAGTTGATCAGGATTCGGCGACGTCCGTGGTTGAGTCATTCCGCTTGTTGCCGGCTGGCACCCGCGCGCAGATTGGTTTTCCCTTGTCAACGAGCGAGGACGCCAGTGTCGGCGATGCCTCGACCAATCAAACAGAGCAGGTCTGGAGCGTAAGCGAACTGCTCGAATCCGGCTTCACTCGTGCCGTAGTTTTAGAGCGAGCTGCGGTTGATTCATCAAGTAATGATTCGGGTTTCGTCTCATCTGGTCGAAGTGTTTCAGTTCAGGACTGTTCTTCGCATGGGGGCGGCGGTGAACAGCGAATCGTGATTGTCGACCGGCTGGTTGCAGGAAAAACCAGCGATGAACGCGTCGTTGAGGCGGCCGAAACATCTTTCCGGCAATCAGGCGGAAGATGCGTGCTGCTCGCTCAGTTACCGGCTGCTGACATGTCTGCGGGTTCCGATAAACGACCCGCCGATGGGCGACAGCCGACGTTTGAACCGGTGCTGATTGATAATGATCCGTGGGGGCTGCTGCGTTTTTCTTCCAGTTTCGACTGCTCAACCTGTGGAAGAACCTTTACCCGCCCCGAACCTTCGACGCTCAGTTTTCAGAGTCCGTCAGGAGCCTGCCCAGCCTGTCAGGGAACCGGCAGCGTCACCACACTGGACGTCGACAGGATGGTTCCGGACCAGTCGCTGTCTCTTCGGGCGGGTGCCGTTGCTCCGCTGCGGGGCGATCGTTGGAAACGCGAACGTGAGCGATTGCTTCGGTTCTTAGTGAACGTCGGCGTCCCGCTTGATGTTGAGTTTCGAAAGCTGACGTTTGAAGAAAAGCAGGTTGTCTTCTCGAGTAGCAGTTTGTCGGGCGGGGGCACCAGCAAAAGTACCGAGGGACTACGAGGATTGTTCGAACGACTTGAGCGACGAAAGCAACCGGCAACCCGTGAATTTCTCAGCCAGTGGAGACAGATCGAACGTTGCGGAACCTGCGACGGGTCGCGGCTCCGTCCGGAAGCTATCGCGGTTCGGTTTGGTGACCGCGGCGATGCCGGTACCGATGACTGCTCGGCATCGATCAGCGAACTGTCGGCTATGACGATCGATCAGTCGCTGGAGTTTTTTCAGGCGAAGTTGAAGCTGCCCGCAGAATCGGCATTGGTTGGAGCGAACCTTGTCGCGGAGATCGTCAAGCGGCTGAATTTTCTCAGGTCGACCGGATTGGGATATCTCCAGCTCAACCGCGAAATGGGATCGCTGTCGCGTGGCGAAGCTCAACGAGTGGCCATGACTTCGATCGCTGGCTCGGACCTGGTCAACACGCTGTTTGTGATTGATGAGCCATCGGTTGGTTTGCATCCACGCGATGTCTCGCGAGTCATAAGTATCGTTCGGGATATTCGAGAGAGCGGCAACACGGTTGTTGTCGTCGAGCACGAATCCGAATTTCTGAACGCCGCCGATCATGTGGTGGATATTGGTCCGGCAGCCGGACGCGACGGCGGGCACGTGGTTTTTGCCGGGCGGCCTGAAGGGCTGGCTGCGGTTGCTGATTCCGCGACGGGGCGCTGGCTGGCTGAAATAGCCTCGCCAGAATCAATCGACAACCGTCACCGTTTGTCGGGGGGGAGAAACCACCGTACTGCGACAGGCTGGCTGCGGCTCAGCGGGGCGACGTGTCACAATGTAAGAGACTGTTCGGTCGACATTCCGCTGGGAAACCTCTGCGTTGTTACCGGAGTCAGTGGAGCCGGAAAATCGTCGTTGATTGAAGGAGTGTTGTTTCCCGCTGTTTGCAGCAGCCTGAATCAGCCGTGCCCGGTCGACGGTGTCGGCGAGTACCGCGAACTGGCCGGCGCGGAGCCGATCAGTTCGGTCGAGCTGATTGATGATCGTCCGTTGGCAGGATCTCGACGCAGCAACCCGGCAACGTGGCTGAAAGTCTTTGATGAAATCCGGCGACTGTTTGCCGAGACCGAAGATGCCCGCAATCGAAATCTCACCCTGTCGCATTTCAGCTTTAACACCGATTCGGGCGGACGCTGCAATAAGTGTGAGGGCACTGGTCGAGTGGAAATCGACATGCAGTTTCTGGCGGACGTGTCGATGACGTGTCCTGACTGCGGCGGGACACGTTACCAGCCTCACCTGCTTGAAGTGCAATGGCGAGCCCGCACCATTGCCGACGTTCTGGCGATGACCGCTGCCGAAGCTTTTGCGTTTTTTCGTGGCCAACCAAAGATCCAGAAACGATTGCGGTCGCTGAAAGATGTCGGGCTCGACTATCTGACGCTGGGGCAGCCACTGGCGACGCTTTCTGGTGGGGAGTCACAGCGGCTGAAGCTGGCGGCGTGTCTGGCGGCCAGCAGTCGAACCGGATCGTTGCTGATCATGAACGAGCCGACGATCGGGCTGCATCCAGCCGACGTTGCTCGACTGCTCGAATGTTTTGACGGCTTGTTGTCGGTGGGGCATTCGCTGGTTGTGATCGAGCATCACCTCGACGTCATCCGACACGCCGACCACATCATCGACATGGGGCCGGAAGCTGGACCAGGGGGTGGGCAGGTAGTCGCGACAGGCTCAATGGCTGACATCAGCGCGTGTGGGAAGTCGATTACCGGGAAGTTTCTACAGAACTCGGAGCCACATCGCTCGCAGGTATTCTGATTCGGGACAGCTTCCGGCGACAGGATGGTCGGGAGAAGCGCCGGTGCGGTCGAAGATCTGAATCTCGCGTGGCTGTCGTCGTGGGTTTTCGTCGTTCTCCATGCCAGGCATCGGCGGGCCGGCCTGTCGAGCAGCTGAGCGGACCAGTTTGTCGAACTCTTCGTTCGTCAGCAGGCCGGCACAGGTAAACGTCACCATGATTCCACCGGGCCGGACGAGTTGCAGAGCAAGCCGGTTGAGATCGAAGTGAGTTCGGCGGCCTTCTTCCAGTTCCTCGCGTGAGTGAATCAGTTTCGGAGGGTCGAGCGCGAGAACATCGAACTGGCGGCCATTCCGGACCATGTCACGCATCCATGCGAAGGCGTCTGCCTGGACAAAGTTGACTTTGGCCTGATTCAGGTTGGCATTGGCCTTTGCCAGTTGCAGCGGGTTTTCGTCGAGTTCAACGCCGGTGACTTCCGCAGCGTTGCCGGCGGTTTTGGCCTGAATGGCGAAGCCGCCGGTGTAGCAGCAGATGTCGGCCACTGATTTGCCTTCGCAGAACTTTGCCATCTTCAGGCGGTTCTCACGCTGGTCGCAGAAGAAACCGGTTTTGTGACCTTCGTTAAAGTTGATGCGGAACCGCGTTCCGTATTCGTGAATCGTCGTTGTGCGAGGGAGGTCGGGCGAGCTGATGACGGGGGCCGAGAAGCCTTCCTGAGTCTCGCTCTGTGGACTCGGCTTGACGATCCAGTGATCCGTCCCGCAGACCGTGCTGAGCCTTTCGGCAATCGACTGGGCTCGTTGAAACATCGCCAGCGAGTACGCTTCGAGTGACAGCACATCGTTGTACCGATCAACGACGATTCCCGGCAGAAAGTCTCCTTCGGCATGGATGAGCCGACTCGCGGTTGTGGCTTCCTCCAGTTTCAATGTTTCGCGACGAAAGGCAACGGCACGTTTCAGAAGCTCGTCCCAGAACTCGTCGTTGGGTGGTTTGGCTCCCCACCGAATGAAACGCAGGCCGACGCCCGCGGTCGAGTTGAAATATCCAAAACCAAGATGACGACCGTCTGTGTGAAAAATCGAAACAAGATCGCCGGGCTTCACACTGGCGGGAACGTTGCGAACGCGTTTTCGGAAGACGTTGGGATGCGGGAAGTCTGTATCGATCTGCACGGTCGGCAGCGACGACGGATCGTCGACGATGTCCAGCGGGCGTTGAGACGTGTCCAGCAGAACGGGAGCCTGCCGTTGCCACTGTTTCCTTTGCGGACGCTTGTCGCGGTAGTTGGCCATTTCGACAGAAACCGATCGGTCCGGTGTGAGAGAGAAAGTTGTTGAGCAAACGTCCTGCTCGACGTTGTCCAAAGAGGCGTACTTTGACCGCTCGACCGGTGGAAGCAACCTTGGAATGATCGCTGCATGATGCAACGGCTGATCACGATGCGATGGCTGATCGTGGAAACGTTATTCGTGTCGCAAGGCTTCGATCGGATCCATCAGTGCGGCTCGGCGAGCGGGGTACAGGCCGAAGAGGACGCCAACAATGACCGAGATTGAGAACGCCACCGCGACGGACCACGGAGCAACGAGTGGTTCCAGGTTCTGAATAGCGGGTGGCAGCGTGGTCCAGACGTTTGGGAGAAAATTCTTCAGGACGTACTGAACGCCAAAGATGGCTGGGCCACAGAGGAATCCAAACGCGACGCCCGTCAGTCCACCCGTGCCGGTCAGGACGACCGTCTCGGCCAGGAACTGTGTGATGATATCGCTGCGGCGAGCACCCAACGCTCGCCTGACGCCGATTTCGCGAGTTCGCTCCGTCACCGTTGCCAGCATGATGTTCATAATGCCGATGCCGCCGACGAGGAGCGAAATGCCGGCGATCAGAACCAGCAGCACGTTAAACATGGCTCGCAGAACTTCCGCCTGGCGGAGCAGTTCTTTGGGCACGACGATCGAATAGTCGTCTTCGAGGTGGTATTTCTCGAGCAGGATTCGAGCAACGGCGGCGCTTTCTTCGACCAGCTCGACGTCTTCAATCATCAGCGTGATCTGGCTGATCTCGACGAGTTCTCGATCGACGCCACCGGACGGTGAAGTGGTCAGTTCGTCGCCTAACCGTGTGCGGAAGGTCGTGACGGGAATGTAGATGTCGCTGTTGTATTCTCGTCCGGCGAGGCTGCCACCGATTGACGCGGACGATTCACGGCTCTCCGTGACACCGATCACGGTGTAGAAATCCTGGTCGATGAGGATGCGTTCGCCGATCGGGTTTTGCAGCGGAAACAGCTCGACAGCGACTTCGGCAGCAATCACACAAACAGTGGCTTTATCGATTTCGTGCTGCTGCTCCAGAAACCTTCCCTGGGACATGCTGAGGTGGTTGATCTGGTAATAATCAGAAACGCAACCCACAAGTTGCGTTGCCATCGCGTGCCCTTCGTGCCGGACGACGGTTGACAGTTCGCGCATCGGAACTGCTCGTTCGACGGTGGGGATGGTGATCAGGCGGTCGTAATCGGCGTCGGTCAGTCCATAGATCGTGACGAAGGTTCGGTCGCCGCTGGTTCCTGACGCTGCTGGCTTGATGCTTTTGATAATGATGTTTCGAGCGCCCAGTTGCTCGATTTGTTTCTGAGCCTGATCGCTGACGCCTTCACCCAGCGCAACGAGCCAGATGACGGCCATCACGCCGATCAGAATTCCGACCATGGCGAGCGAAGACCGCAGCGCGTGCAGAGACAGACTCTTGATGCCAAGTTTGAGCGTTCGCAGAATGTACGAGAGCACTAGCGGGCTCCCGATTCAGGTCGGCCACCGGTCCCGCCACCATTTCCTTCGCCAGCGGATGAAGGTCGCGGGGGACGACTTTTGAACTCAGCTTCTGATATCGCTCCATCACCGTCCTTATCGGCTGCCTCAATCATGCGAGGACTTGGAGCCTCATCGGCGCTGATTTTTCCATCGCCATTCTTGTCGAAGTCTGAGAATTTTCTGGTACCTGCCGACGGCCGGTCTGTGCTTGATGGACTACCAGAAGGTTTGTCTCCACCTGCCACTGGTGCCGATGTGCTGCTCGATTCACCGAACCGGCTGGAGACCTGATCTGAATCGTCCTCTTTTTCTTTGTCCTCTTCGTCGTTGAGCTGTTCGCTCATGACAGAGCGAGGATTCATCAGGATTTCTTCGCCCTCGCTGACGCCGTCTTTTACCTCGACAAACTTGTCGTTGCTGAGTCCCAGGAGCAGTTGGCGTTTCTGTGGACCAGTGGGAGATTTGACGTAGCCAAAGAATTGCCCCCCTTTGACGACGACCGCAGAAACGGGAATCGTCAACACGTTCTCAAGGTTGGCGATCAGAATCTCGACCTCCGCTGTCATGCCCGGCCGAAGGCCTTCGCAGTCACCTTCGATCCGAACCTCCGCCGGGTACTCTTTGACCTTCGCTGAAAAGAATGACTTCGCTTCCGGCTGGTTGGCGATCGACGTGACGACCCCCTGAAATTCTCGATCCAGGACTTTCAGGTAAACTCGCTGGCCTGCGTGAACCTGCTCGACTTTAGATTCGTGGACTGGCACTTTCGCCTGCATCTGCGTCAGGTCGGGGAGTTGGATAATTGTCTGTCGCTCGCGAACGGGTGCTCCTTCTTCAATCTGACTGCTCGAACTGCCGAATCGGCTGCGTTCTGCGTAGTAGACGACCATGCCGGCCTTAGGTGCCAGGATTACGCACTTTTCGAGCTGCTTCTTGAGCTTATCGAGTTTTGCTTTTTCGAGTTCGACGGCTGCCAGCTCTGACCGGGCCAGTGCTTGCGCTGCGTCTCGCGTGGCCTCAAGTCCTCGTGTCGTTTTCTCGCGAGTGAATTTTTCGAGGACTTTCTTTGAGGTCTCTGCGAACTCGAGATCAAGTTTGGCTCGTTTGACGGCGAACTCGTCGGCTTCCACCTGGAGCGGAGTCGCAAAGCCTTTGCGTGACATTCGCTGGGTGTGGTCAAGGACGTTCTGGGCACTTCGCATGTTCTCCTGAGCGATCGTGATCAGCGATTCAACTTCCTGCAGATCTTTCAGGTAGGTTCCTTCGACGTACTCCTTAACGGCAATGTCAGCCGCAGCGGCATCTTCCGTCGCCTTAATCTGAGCGGCCAGTGCCTTCTCATAGACGCCGGTCTGAGCGGCAAGCTGTTCTTCGATACCGGACGCGTCGAGTTCAACAATCTTCTGGTTGGCCTCAACGACTGTGCCGTCATCAATGATCCAGAGGATCGTGCTGCCGCCTGAGATCTCGCATTTCACGTCGACGTTGCTGGCACTTTGCAGTTCGCCGTCGTCTGTCACGGTAACGACCAGATTCTCGCGACTGACGGTGTGCGTCATCGCTTTCGTGTCGGATGACTCACCTCCAGCGTTGATCTGCTCGAGCAGGCCTGGTCCGAAAAAATAGGTTCCGGTTGCGATCAGAATTGCCAGAACGGCCAGCGTGACGACAATCGCGTTCCCGCGTCGCCCTTGACCAGTCTTTGCCGCTGCCATCGTTCTTGACTTTGAAAGGCGGTTCATCAATACCTCACCACGAACGTGATGCGAGGTGCCGAACGGGGCCGGAGTCTCGCGGTAAAAGAAGATAAATTTCTCGGTCAACAATTCTGAGATCTGAAATTTTCAGCCGTGCGCCACTCCTGAGAGCCGTGCTCGCGGAAGTTTAGCGGCTCAGCCTGATTCAAAGCGCATTCATGGCTGAAACTGAACCGCGATGCGACCATCGTCTCGGAGTTCGCGCGTGAAAAGCCAGGGAATCCTGTCGATCTCCCTTTAACCCGTCCTGCCTGCTGAGTTTATCTCCGATCGATCGGTCGTGTATCCAGTCGAAACTCTGAATTGTCCGTCCTCGTACTAATGAATCACGCATTGCGTTGTGTGATCTGACAATTCCAACCACTCGACGTCGCCCCGGTGGCCCGCGAGACAGAAAAACTTTTCGATCTGTCTGGTTGAGCATTCAGAATGAGTCGTGTTCCTGGCCGGTTCGCCCGGAAGAACCCTGAAATGGCTTTGCGGGAAAACCTGACGTGAATTTCCAGGGCAAAGCCTGACTTCAAATTCGCTGAGCTTCCTCTCGGCATGGTCTTCTGGCGGCTTCGGCTATGATTTCCCTGTCAGACTCCTAGAATCCTCCGCTTTCCGGTCGATCGACAAACATTTGCTGATGGTCGACTCTCCGAATGCAATTCTCCTGGGAAGGCCCACTGCTTGGGGGCGTTTCCACTCAATGCTGGCCTCAAATCGTTCATCTGGCCGGCGATAAAAGGTTCGATTCAGGCGTCATGACAAGAGTCTTCGTCACAGGGATGGGCGTGGTTTCACCGCTTGGAAACAGCGTTGAACACTTATGGTCGGGTCTGTCGGATGGCAGATCCGGTATCAGACGCCTTGAGAGGACTGACACGACGGGACTCGCCGCGACCATCGGTGGTGAAGTTCAGGGGCTCGACGACGCTCCCTTTGAGCTGCCCGAGCAGGTTGCATGGCGACGCATGGATCGAGCGAGTCGCTTCGCTGTTTCGGCGGCAAAACAAGCAATCGACGATGCCGGAATTGTTCCGTCCGAGTTCGGACACCGATGTGGCGTGATTGTTGGAGCCGGGCTCAGCGGGCTGGACACGCTGCAGCAACAGACCGACGTCCTGCTGACTCGCGGCCCGGATCGAGTCAGTCCACTGACGATTCCGCTCCTGATGCCGAATGCGGCTCCGGCCAATGTGAGCCTGACGTTCGGAATTCACGGCCCCGCCTTCACGGTCAGTGCAGCCTGCGCCAGTTCCGGCCTGGCAATCATTCAGGCCACCGAACTGCTTCGCAGCGGGGCCGCCGACGTAGTGATTACTGGCGGAACTGAATCATCGCTGACTCGACTGGGTATCGCCGCCTTTTGCCGCATGGGGGCGATGGCCACAAAGTTTAACGACGATCCGCAGCGAGCCATTCGGCCATTCGATCTTCACCGGTCGGGGCTGGTCATGTCTGAAGGTGCCGGCATCCTGATTCTTGAGTCTGAGCAAAGTGTTGCTCGGCGCGGCGTGAAACCTCATGCCGAAGTGCTGGGTTATGGTTCGACGTCGGATGCTTGCCATCTCGTTCGTCCCGAACCCAGCGGGCAGGGAGCGGCTCAGGCCATTCGCTTTGCACTTTCAGCCGCCGGTGTTCTGCAATCGGAAATCGCGTCCCGCACTTACATCAACGCTCACGGCACAGGAACCAAAGCGAACGACGTTGCCGAAACGCTGGCTTTGAAAGAAGCTTTCGGAGCCGCCGCGCCGCAGCTCAGAGTCAGTTCGACAAAGAGTATGCTCGGCCATTTAATTGGCGCTGCCGGAGCGGTTGAGTCGGTTGCTTGCGTTAAAACTTTGCAGACGGGCATTATTCCGCCGACGATCAATCTCGACACGCCTGACCCGGAATGCGATTTGAATCTGGTGACCGGTTCGGCCCGGCAGGCCGATATTCACTACGCCATTAACAATACGTTTGGCTTCGGTGGCCATAACGTATGCCTGATCCTCGGTCGTTCATCCTGACCCAGGTTCAACGTTGCCGAGACCGCGATCTGACGTGAAATCATGCAGAGCCTAATCCGACAGGAAATCATTCAAACCGCTCGCACGGTTGTTATTAAGGTCGGGACAAGCGTTCTGTCTAACGATGACGATTCGCTTGATGTGTCGCGAATCGCCGCCCTCACGGAGCAGTTGTTTCGCATCCGACAATCCGGTCGACGAGTGGTGCTGGTTTCAAGCGGCGCGGTCGGAGCGGGGATGGGCCTGCTGAATCTCAAGCAACGTCCGTCAGACCTTCCTCACCTGCAGGCAGCTGCGGCCGCCGGTCAGGCTCACCTGATCCGCCTTTACAACGATTGCCTGGAAGTTCACGGATTTCGCGCGGCTCAGCTGTTGTTAACGGCGAACGATTTCCGAAACCGCGAACGCTATCTCAACGTACGCAACACGCTGAACACACTGTTCGAGTTCTCGATCATTCCGGTCATCAACGAAAACGACACGGTCAGCATCAGCGAGATTCAGTTCGGCGACAATGACCAGTTGGCCGCGATGGTTAACAATCTCCTGGAAGGTTCGTTGCTGATCGTTCTGTCTGTGATCGATGGCCTGCTCGATGGCAATCCGGACTCGCCGGACAGCAAAGTCATTCCTGTTGTTGAACGCTGGGACGAAAAACTGCTGGCTCTGGCGTCTGCATCAAAGAGTCGAGGCGGCACGGGCGGCATGAAATCGAAGCTGCAGGCCGCAAGAAAAGTTACCGAAGTCGGAGAAAACGTCATCATCGCTAACGGTCGTCGAGACCGGATTCTCGATCAGATTATGGCTGGCGATGAGGTTGGAACTTTGTTTCTTGCACAGGGACGCAACGTTCCGGCCTGGAAACGCTGGATCGGTTACACCGTTGAACCACGAGGACGACTGAAACTCGATGCGGGTGCAAAGAAAGCGCTGACGGCCAATGGTCGGTCTCTCCTGGCAATTGGGATCACCGAGGTCGAGGGAAAGTTCGGTCGAGGCGACGTCGTATCACTGGTGGGGGAAGATGGGCAGGAATTCGCTCGCGGCCTGACCAATTACGACAGCCCGACCACAGCGAGGCTGAAAGGCCAGCGACTGGCTGACCTCCCGTCGGATCCGTCAAATCTTCCTTACGAAGAGATTGTCCACCGCGACAACCTGCTGGTTTTCGGGCAGGATTCCGCCTGACTGGCCAACGATTGGCCTGCGTAAATCGCCGAAACGGTATTGCTGTGAATGCCCGATTTTCAGACTGACTCCGAGCAGTCTGAATGGTCCGTTGTATTTTCTGCTAATGAATCCGCCCGATGTGGCCGATCTATTGACCTCCGTGAGGTCGGAGCTAAAATCCCGCCTCGCCTCGTCACGTTGGTCGCTGATCAACCGGCGTTAAGGCCCTGTAGCTCAATTGGTTAGAGCGCCGGACTGTCGATCCGGAGGTTGCGGGTTCAAGTCCCGTCGGGGTCGCTTTGCTGTTTTTCTGTGATATTTGCTGTCGGCGTTTCAGGAAATCAGCACCCAGACACGCTGTTGAGTGATCGTGGGCAGGCATGCCGTGACGGTCAGTTCGTCGACTTCGAAATCTCGTACCTCAGCAGCGTTTTTTGCATTCAGTCCACTGCTGTCCGGGCTGAGTCTTGCATGATCCCTGAGGATTCCGCAATGACTGTTTATCTTCATCGAGACGACGCTCTTTTTGAGGAAAGCGAAGGTCGTAAGAGGCGTTTCCGGCTTCACGTTCATAAAAACAGAGGTCGAGTTATCCTGACTGTTATCGATGATTCTGGTCGCCCGAAACCAATGGCGATTGACGTAAGTGGTCACTTGGCGGAACTGAGTGATGCATTGAGTCGAGCCAATGACAGCATCATCAAGGTGGAAGACGACGCTGCTTAACGAGCACGGGTGCTTAGCCCCGAAAAGGCACCGGACAGTTCGTCCGGAGCCTTCAAGCGGGTAGTTCAGGCAATCTGCGGCCCACGCTAATCGGCAAGCAGGAGGCGAGTCATGGCAACGTCCAATCCAGACGAACTCCCGGATCAATTTGACATTGTTCATGACGGGGCCGTGTTCATTGAGACAGTAAATGGTCACCATTTTTTGTCTTCGGAAAAAAGAGCGAGCCTGTCATGGACATCGCTCTGGCGAAGGCTCGGGAGCTAGAAGGGCTTCCACCTGCGACTGATCCAGACACTGACCAGACAAGTGCTGTAATTGGCCGAATGTCCTTCGGCTTGCCGGGATGGAAGGCAATTCAAGAGTTTGCCCGTCGCTGAAAAACACCTGGATGCCATCGCTGGCGGTCCATGTACAGCCGGTGATGATTGATTTCACGCCTGAACCTTTGACGGATCGGTCATTGCCTCGTACCCGGATTCCTGATTATAGGAATTTTCCGTTCCCGGAAACAGGAAAGACTGTTCTTCTGGGGTTCAAGCAGTTGAGTAGCAGCGACTGCCTGTTCGTGATCGATAAGATAAAACAGTCTTTTCACGCGGAGTCACTGTTATGCCTTTCCCCCCGAAAGCCATCGCCAACCGACTGCTCGATCTTGCTGAACAGCACGGCGAATCTCTCACGCCGATGAAGTTGCAGAAGCTCGTGTACTACAGCCACGGCTGGATGCTCGGTATCCGTAACAGAGAGCTAATCAACGAAGACGTCGAGGCCTGGAAATTCGGCCCGGTTATTCGATCGCTGTTTCGTGAGTTTGTTGAGTTCGGGATGAAACCAATCACGGAGCGGGCAAACGACATGAAACTTACGGATGACTTCGACTGGGAAATTACGACTCCATCTATCGACGAACACGATGCCCCGGATGAAGTAGTGGATGCTGACGAGGTGCTGAACAAGGTCTGGGAAGTCTATGGCGGTTTCACGGCAACCAGGCTGTCGAAGATGACGCACATGCCCGGCACACCGTGGGATCAGATATATAAAAAACATTCCGGCCACTTACCGGACCGGGCGTTGATCCCGAACGACATGATTCGTGAATACTTTGCCAATGTTGCTGCACGCAAGGCGGCAGAACGTTGAGCGGTGGCGTCGATTCGATCGTTCCAGACGGTGACCCCGGAGAGTCGAGCGATGAGAATGTGGTTGCCGAAGAAAAGGCGATCACGAGCGCTCGCAGGAAGATGACGGCGCAGGAACGTGAGCAGTACATGACTGATGGGTTTATCGGTCATCTTCGTGATGAGAACAGCGGTCTTTCGGCGACAAAGGAATGCCTGATGACCGATCGCAACGATCTGAGGGAGCAAGTCCGATTACTGCGTGAATCGCAGAAGGATGCAGAGGTTAAATGTGCTCGCTTGGAAAGAGCTCGTAAAAGCACTCGGGTGACGGTGGGGTTGTGCAGTTTCGGCGGTCTCATTGGCGGCTCCTTGATCAGTCAATTCGCCGGTAATGCACAGGAACCCGTCCTGCTTGGAGTGGGATGGGGGCTGGTTGGTCTTGGTGGTGTGATTGCGGTAATTCAGATGCTGGTTGACGGCTGAATGATCAACTGATGGCAGGCTTCATACGATGCGATTTGAATATCGTTCGCACTACTTCCCTGATCCGAGCGGCCCAGAGCAATTCATACGGCCTGGCCGCTTGGACATTCATTGCTGGCCTGAAAACAATGATTCAGTTGTCGCCGGTCGCGTGGCTCTGGATCACTTGGACTTGTACCGGGCGACGGATTTCGGCGCTGACATTTACACCGTCTGCGATGCCGACTCTTCAGGCTGGGAAGGTGTCTATCGCGCGGTGTTTGAGGAAGTCAGTGGCCGCGATGAGGTCCGTCGTGACCTGGAGTTTGACGAGCACGTTTCGCATGTGCTGTTCATTCACAGAGCCATATTTCACCCAGCTTTGCGAGATTGGCAAGGCTACATCATTGACCACGTCTGCCGTCTGGTCGATGGTGACTCGATCACGGTCATGTGGGAAGGCACAACAGACCTGACCGGGAAGGAGCTGGCGGGGCTTGGTTTCTCGAAAATCGCAGGTGAGGATCTGCACTTCAGACCGAATATGCTCGTGCATGATTATCAGGCCATCAATGATTCACGAGAACCGTTCGAACTGGTTGTTCCGGATGATGCTCAACAGTTCGTGGATAAGGCGTGGGGCGACGATTCGTTGTGGTTCTGATTCGGAACGGTCAGGTGTCCACGAAAAAACACCGATTGATGATGGGACATCAACCGGGCACTGGGAGACTCACGCAGAGGTGCCTCTATGTCTCCTTTGGAATCATTCGCCATTCGACGTTGAGTGCTGTCGCCATGCGGGCCAGGTTGTCGATGCCTGGGGCTTTGTTGCCGCTGAGGTAGTTGCTCAGCAGAGACGCCGGCCAGCCGTAGCCGGATGGCCGCGAGCATCTCGGCGACCTGGCCGTCGACTCCGGTGTCGACGCAATCCAGTCTGATTTTCAAAGAAAAGTGAAAACTGAAAATTGCAGTGGACTGCGTAGCTTGTCTATCGCAGGTACTTCCGGAGCCGTCCGGCTAGGTACCCTATACGGAACTGTCGGGGTCCTGGACACACTTTCTTTCGCGCACGCCGCCATTCAAATTGTTTCGTGAGAGAAATTTGCGTGGGCAGTCCGCTGGGCCGGCCTGTCATTTTTTCTCAAGCTTGTTCCCGCAATCGGTCAACCACAGTCTCGACCTGCCTCGCCCATCGTTCCGCGGTGCGGCGGTGGCAGCCCAGATATTTAGCGGCATCCCGCTGGCTGCGGTGCTCCTGCCTCAACAGCCGGTAAGCCATGAATTGACGGTGGCCAACTTCTTCGATGACTTCTTGCGCCACGCCGTTATTGTCGCAAGTCCGTTGCTCAACGCGTCTATTGCGATCGACCTGCTCAATCATGCGCCACCGCCGGTATTTGTAGAGGGAGCAACTTTCAGCGTTGCACCTTCGCTGTTCAGGGACGAACAGTCTGATCGCCAACCCGCAGTGACGGCATGGATGTCGTCGCTGCGGATCGGCATTCTGCAACACCTGCAAATCACCGAACAGGTCAAATGAGCATCGATCAGCTGGCTGCCGAGAACTCCCCAACTGTCCAAGAGACAGTGACTGAGATCGCCGCTGCGGCGGCAGACCTTAGAGGCCGAATCAGTCCTGAAGGTCTGAAGTCCACAATGGTCTGGGCTCTGCTGGTGATGATCCCCGCGCTGCTGGAAGAATATGCCAAGATGTCACCAGAACAGCAGGCGGCGTTTCATGCGATCCTGGTCAATAAGTTCTCGGTGTTGATGTCGATCCCTGGCGCCAAGCTCGCTTACGAAGCATGGAGACGCGACCGATGAAGCAGGATCAACCCGCATTCGCCAGTCTGGGAATGATCGCCGTTGTCATCGCACTGGCAGGTTGCTCCAGCGTCCTCAAAGATCTTCCACCTGGCAGCAACGTACAGGTATCGACGACCGGAGTGCGTCTCTCACCGCAAGCAATCGACGGCCCGTTGATTCTTGGCCAGTCGACATACTCACTTCAGACGCCGACACCAGACGATGCCGGTCCTGGACTGAATCGCAATCAGGTCCGAGCCGGTTTGACCGGCATCGAAATCACGTCGACCGTGGCCACGGGTCCGGTCGGTGAACAGCTTCAGCAGGCCGGGGGGCCGGAAGCCTTAAAGCAGTTGCTCCAATCACAGATTCCATCCACTCCAGGCGGGGCGTTGGAATCGCCGCTCTCTGATCCGGACGACTCTCGCGCAGACTGACCGGAATCAGAAGCCACCCTCCGCCCCGCATTTCGACAAGGAAGTCACCATGCGTCTCGTCGCTGCCCAACAGTCCAAACTGCCACTGAGTTCCATTCTGCTGACCATCGTCCTGATCGGACTGCTCGCCTTTGCTTCCGGTTGCTGCGGCCCTCGAGGCTGTGCCGTGACCTGCCCTCCGGATCATGCTTACGTCTACGCTCATCACGGCCACGATGTTCCACACCACTACGCCGAACACTTCACACACCCGGCTCCGCGACAATACGCAGAGCCTCAATGGCCGTATTACGACACATCCGGCACGCCGCGAATTATGGGTGATACCCGGCTCCGGAGTCATCTCGGCGTGGCTGCAACACCGGGCGAAGTCGCCGAGTAAGCCACTGTGCGAGCCGAGCCACAGCGGATCACCGTCGAGCAGCTCATCAGCTTGCTCGGTCATATTCGCGGCTGCCGGATTGCCATCGTCCACGCTGAAACAATTCCCCGTCTGCGTCAGAAACTCAGTCAGGACGATCGCACACCTTGCCCGTGGTTCAACACCGACACCACTGCCCGCGATTCAGACTCGAAACGATGGCACATTCGCAAGCGGACAACTTTCAGCGTGGCGATGATCGGGCACCGCAAGCCTCGATCACCGAGCCCGTACGAAGTCGCCGTCAACTCGCGTCGAGCCAAAGACTGGCAGCCGCTGGGCGACGATGGCACGCCGGTCTACTTCGAATCATCAGGCCGGGCATGGGGCAGGCGGAGAAAATCGGCACCACTGGTCGACTATCGCGGCCAGGTCTATCTCGACATTCAGCGGCTCAGAATCCTGTCGTACAGCTACTACGACATCCGCACCGGTCGCAGCATCACTCAGACGCAGCTCGAACCGTGGCTGATCGGTCGCTCAAGCGACAGCCATCAGCAGCAGACATCGCAGTCAGTCATCTGGCGAGACTACCGCATCGATCGAATACGCAAGGTGACCGGCCTGAACGGTCAGCCGTACGAAATCGCACGTCGAAGCAAAATTAAAGTGACCCGCGAAACGCGACAGGAACAAATCGAACGACGCCGAAAGACTCGGCTACCAACAACGAAACAAGACAACCGTAACCGTAGATCGAGGCGAAGGGATGCCGCATGACGGGCGACACAAGAAATCTTGCGACCGATACCGGAGCTACCGTCAGGCTGACTCTGGCCGAATGGGTGAAACTGCTGACAGTGGTGATTGGCACTGTAGTTACGGTGACTGTCTCTGTTGCCCACAGTGTCGGCGAAATTCGAGAAGCCGTGTCATCGCTCCGGGCAACGATGGTGGCGACGCAGCAGGCCACCGCGGACGACCGACAATCGTTGAGAACCGAAATTCAGTACCTCCGAAACCGGATCGATGCCTTGCCATCCTCGGCTGGTTCATCGCCACCGGTCTGGTCGCCACCTCGCTGATGCTGCTCTGGCTGAGACTTCTTGCCCCTGGCATCGCAAACAAGGTGTTTCCATGACAAAGAAGCCGATCAAACACATGTCACCATGCCTCGCCCGCCGTCTGTTCTCCGGCGAAGCTCCATACACGGCATTCAAGAGCGACGGCTGCACCTGCGCTCCAGACCGAGCCATCAACGGAGCCGATCTCCGTGAAGCCTGCCGCTGGCACGACTTTGCTTATCAGATTGGTGGCTGTGAATCAGATCGCAAAAAAGCCGACCGGCATTTCCTGAGAAATCTCAAGGTCAGCGGATGCCCGTTCTTTACCCGACACTTCTATTTCCGCCGAGTCCGATTCTGGGGCGTGCTGGCGTTCAATTACTGGACCCGCCGCCCCTCGTTTCGCGAATGGCTCGCCCTGCTGGTAAGCCGCCACACGGAGGCCAGCGAATGAACGGCGATCAGTTCACGACGGAACGTCAAACAATCTGCACGCTGCCACGCGGCTGGAACGTCACCGGGTTGTCACTGTCCACGCCGCTGCCGTCCGATAACGAGCCCGCCTGGTCGAAGTATCTCGCCGCGAAACTCGGCGGCGTCGCTGAATACCGCACGATCGACAACTCCCGCTGCGATGTGCTGACCGACGACTACGCGATCGAAGTCGAGTGGGTCAAAAAATGGAAAGAATCCATCGGTCAGTCTCTGCTCTACGCCGAACTCACCGGCCGGCGGCCGAAGGTCATCCTGCTGCTGAGAGGTCACGATCACGAACGTCTTTACGTCGACCGCTGCCGCATGGTCTGCTGCCGAGCCGGCATCACCCTCGAAACAGTTTCCACTGTTGACCGGAGCGAGAACCCGTCATGAGTGACACACCACAGCCCGCCAGCAAACCCGATCCACTCTGGCAACCCGGCGACGCCCCCACCGGACCACGACTCTGCAAAGAGACGTGTCCGGAACTGGATGTCGCGGATGATGAAGAGATGCGTGAATACTGGCTGAACCGTTTCGAGTACCACCCGCCCATCGGTGATCAGGGCAAACGCTACGGACGCATTCGCGCAGCGGGGCGAGCTATGGTCGAGTTGATTCTGGATCTGGCTCCGGATTCACCAGAACGCACGCGAGCTCTGGAACACCTGCAGGATGTCACCATGCTCACGAACGCCGCCATCGCCTGCAACGAGAACGCAGCCGCGTAAAGTGTGCAGCGAATGAAGGGACAGCTTTTGTGTGCGGATATCTGGCCTAGTCCCCTCGCCTCTTTCCAAAGCCACGGATGGCCAAAAAGACAGCAACAACAAAGAAGCCGCCAACAAGTCGCCCGAAGAAGTCAGCGACAAATAAGAAGGCGTCCAGTAAGAAGCCGGCAGCCGCTCGCAAAAAAGCCGCTGCACCGCAGCAGAAGTCTGCGTCCAAAGCTCCTGCAAAGAAGTCACCAGCGAAGTCACATAAGCCCGCCGGCCGCGTCACAGCGACTGAGAACCGGCAGCGTGAACAGCACGTATCGCACACGAATCGGGCGGCGAAGCGGGGGCGAGAAATCACTCGCGCCGGACGCGACCTCTGCGACAGAGACGACGCAGGTAACTGGACAGCACTGCCACCACCGGCAGACATCGATCGGCGAGAATCCTGCCGATTCAGTCTGCAGCTTTACTGCGAAACGTATCTGCCCGACTTCTTCGATCTGGACTGGTCACCAGCTCACCTGAAAGTATTCGAGAAGGCCGAACGAGCTGTCCTGAAAGGTGGCCTGTTCGCACTCGCGATGCCGCGCGGGTCCGGAAAAACGACCATCGCCATCGCCGCTGTCTGTTGGGCCATCTCCTACGGACATCGTCAGTCCGTCGTGCTGTTCGGCGCGACGAAGGAATCCGCTGTCGAGCTGATGACGATCGTCAAGGCAATCCTCGAAGGCGAAGACTTCCCGATCTTCGCCGCCGACTTTCCCGAGATCTCGATTCCGTGCGCGGAACTCGAAGACAAAGCCATCAAGACTAAGGGGCAGTTGTACCAGGGCAAATCCACGCGGATGAAGTGGGACGCCGACAAGGTCCAGTTGCCACGCATCCCCGGCAGTGTTTCCGCCGGCGCCTGCATCAGAACTCGCGGCCTCGGCGGTCACATGCGAGGCATGATCCACCGCATCGGTGGCCGCATCATTCGGCCTGACCTCGTAATACTCGACGACCCGCAGACTGACGAGTCAGCGATGAGTCCAGAGGAAACGAAGAAGCGATACAAGACGATCGACAAGGGCGTACGTGGCCTCGCTGGTCCCGGCAAACGTATCGCCGGAATCATGCCCTGCACGGTCATCGAACAGAATGACCTTGCGGACAAAATCCTGACCGGAGCGCCCGGCTGGAAGTCCGAACGCATCCCCGCTCTGACTGACTTCGCAGGCATCCCGGAAGAATCAATCGAACTCTGGGAGCAGTACCGCGAGATCTTCGTGCAGGAAATGAACGGCGAAGAATACCCGCTCTCCAACGCCTTCTACACAAAGCATCAGAAGAAACTCGACGCGACCATCAGCCACTACTGGCCTGAGCGAATCGAAGAAGGCTACGTCTCCGCCATCCAGCACGCGATCAGTTGGTATCTGACCAGGCCGGAAAGCTTCTGGTCAGAGTTCATGCAGAAGCCGGAAGGCGAAGCCGATCCCGATGCGGACCTGCTGACGATCGACGAAATCAAAGAGAAGAAGCATCAGCAGACCATGCGAGTCGTGCCAAACGATGCCGACGTGATTACTGCCTTTGTTGATGTCCAGCACAGCGTGTTCTACTGGTGTGTGATTGCCTTCAACAAAAAGAACTACAACGCGTACATCCTCGATTACGGAGCGTGGCCGGATCAGAAGACTCGCAACTTCAAGCTCAGTCAGGTACGCCGAAAACTCCAGAACGAATACAAAGGCAAGCGCAATGCAAAGCTCGGACTACACAACGTCATTCGTCAGGGGATGAACGACTGCCTGAAATTCCTGCATGACATGGAATTCCACAGTCAGGACGAACGCCTGATGAAGATCCAGCGAATTGGTGTCGACTGTCGCGACGGAGAACTGACGAACGAACTCCGTGACATCATCGCCGCCTTCGATTCTCCGCTCGTGTTTTCCGCGATGGGTGTCGATTCCGAATTCACAGGAAAACCTCAAACCGGTGATAAATCCGGAGACTGCTGGAGAGCGAGAACCAATCACAAGTTCAAAATTCGGCAGTTCTCCTACATGCCGAACCACTGGAAGACTTTCACACATCGACTATGGGCCACCGACGCCGGCGAGCCTGGTTCGCTGTCTCTCTTCCAGAATCCGTCGCATCTTCATCAGACCTTCGCCGAGCATCAGCGTGCCGAGAAAAGAACGCCGATCGAGATACGGACACCGGAAGGCACCAAGAAATACGACAAGTGGGATTGTCCCGCCGGTCATGACAACCACTGGTTTGACACAACAGTCGGCTGTGTCGTACTGGCCGCTCACGAAGGCTGCCAGCTCTGGAACCGTCCTTCAGGTCGGACAA
Organism: uncultured Planctomycetaceae bacterium; assembly: GCA_963976765.1. Lineage (GTDB taxonomy): Bacteria > Planctomycetota > Planctomycetia > Planctomycetales > Planctomycetaceae > JABMPE01. The sequence goes on along the minus strand of CAXBME010000022.1, from coordinate 15,420 downwards.
AACCAAAACGCAAGAGCCTGCAGGAGCGGCAACGCGAGCGACTGGAGCGGGCCGCATGAAACGCCCCAGCCTCGCCGAACGCCAGCGCCGCCGACTTGCTGGGGAAGACAGCCGCCCACGTGGCCGGCCAGCCGGTTCGCCGCATCGTGAGTATCTGGTGTGCGATGTTTCGCTCTCGACCTGTCCCGCATGCGGCTGCACCGATCGCACGAAGTACGAACAGACTCAGCAGATCGAATCATCCAGCCTGACGACAGACAGCCAGCTGCGGGAAGTCATCGTGCTCCGTCGCTGTACGTGCCTGAAATGCGGACAGCATCGCGTTGACCGCTGCCGTGAATACCGGTGTGAATGATGTCCAACAATTGCCATCGGCAATTGTTGCTCTCAGTCATCTGTCGCGACGAGCGTAACGTCCCGCCCCATGACTGAAGCACGCCCCGACATCAACACCGCTGCCGGAAAAGCCAAAGAGATTGTCGCGGATGGCGTCAAGGTCACGCGGCACGGACTCAAGGATCTGATTGAAGCAGACGAATACCTCGCCGGCAGGGATGCCGTGAAGAGGAAGAATCGCGGACTCCAGATCAGTCCCATTGGACTCGGCGGCACCCAGTAGCACGGAAGCTCATGTTCCAGATCGATACGAGCGAAATCCATTTGACGCGCATCGCGGCTGATACAGCCTCGCCGTCAACTGATGCGCCGTCATCGCAACCGCGAACGATGAGCCGGCGACAACTGCAGGCCAGTTACGACGCGGCCCGACAGTCGCGAGTCATGCAGAACTACTGGCAGAACGCTGAGATCCAGTCGGCCAATGCCGCTCACAGTCCCGCTGTCCAGAAAGTGCTTCGAGCCCGCTCGCGATATGAATTCAGCAACAATGGATTCGTTCAGCGAATGGTCATCCAGAAAGCCAACGACACGGTCGGCACGTGCCCTCGAGTCCAGCTCAACAGTCAGAGTGCTCAGGGCAACCGGTTCATCGAGGACCAGTGGCTCCAATGGTCAAAGGCTGTGTATCTCGGCGCACGTCTGCGTCTCAGTCTGGTCTGTCGTCAGGTCGACGGAGCGGGCCTGCTACTGAAAGCTCACAACCCGAAGCTTCGCCATGCCGTTAAACTGGATCTGCGAGTGACTGACGTCGATCGACTGCACACTCCGGATATGTTTGCCACGTCGCGATATCGATCCGATGGAATCAAAAAAGACCGCTGGGGCAACCTCGAATCAATCGACCTGCTAAGAGACCACCCAAACGCTGACTACGCCGCTTCGCCGCTGCTGTACGACACGATTCCCGCCGAATTCGTCATCTACTGGATCAGCTCGCGATTCGCGGAACAGGACAGAGCGGTCCCGGAAACGGCAGCCATCCTGAACCCTACCGGTCAATCGCGACGATACCGGCAGACTGTGCTGACGGCGGCGGAACTCGCAGCGGCGATCGCCGGGATCATTCGTACCAACACCGGCGCCGTCAGTGACGCTGCAGACGATGACGAAGTCGGAGACCTGATTCAGTTCGAAATGGGTCACCTGGTCACCCTGCCACGCGGCTGGGGCATGGAGCAGATGAAGGCCGAACAGCCTACCGCCACGTTCGGCGAGTTCACGAACGAACTCAGCAAGGAACAGGCCGGCGGGATGGGCATGTCTCACCATAAAGCCACCGGAGACTACTCGAAAACGAACTACGTCAGCGGCAAGCTGGCCGATCGTGACTACCTCGGCAACATTGATATCGAGCGTCACGACGTCGGCGAACAGCACCTGAGCCCTCTGTTCTGCGACTTCGCCAAAGAACTGGCCATGATAGGCCTGATGCCCGCTGTACCGGCTCTGAATTCAGAGCAGTACCTGCCAAAGCTCCCAGCTCTGCAGGGCGCTGCTGGCTACATGGACATCCTCGGACGAGGCCACCTGGCGACATGGCTGCGAGGCGGTAGTGAAGTGCCGACGCTCGCTGACCTCGCACTGGCACCGGCAGAACTTCACGCTGCTGGCTACGAAGAAGCCTCGCTGATTCTGAAGTCACTGCCTCACGAATGGTTCTGGGATCAGCCGCGTGATACCGACCCGACGAAAGAAGCCGTCGGACGCACACATCGTATCAAGTCCGGCACGAACAGCCGCCGCCGTGAAGTTCGCCTCGCCACCGGTCAGGACATCGACACGATCGATCGCGAAAACGCCGCCGACTTCGGACTGACCGTCGATGAATACCGGAAGCTGCTGGCTCAGGCCACGTTCGCTCCGAAGAACACTGGAGCGGCTCCGAACCCACCAACCGGCGCGACCTCCGGCAAGGCTCAAAGCAAAGGCAGCAGCAAAGAGCAGCAGCCGATCAACGCCATTGCTGATTCCGAGCGAACCGCCGCCGAACAAAGACAGCAAACGGAGGCTCTGCTCGTATGACCAACCGGCCTGAAAAAGTGCAGCGGCGTAAACGCCGCAAGGAAAAGAAACTCCGATCACGGGCGAATCGCCTCGAAGCCAGCACAGCTAGCGACCTGATCCTGACTGCAAGTGGCACCGAATTTCAGGATCTGAAAGCCGACGGCGATCGAGTCCCTCAGTTCTCGCTGATCGCTTATCACGGCGGCTACCTTGACCTGGTCACACATGACCTGCCTGTCGTGATCGATCTCGAAGGCATGTTGCTGCCTGACAGTGGCGTGCTGCCGATGCTCTTCAATCACAGGCACGACGAAGTGATCGGCCAGGCCAATCGACTCGTCAAAGCCAATGGCCAGTTGCAGTTGTCCGGGCTGGTCAACGGCACTGGGCCGCGAGCGAAAGAAGTCAGCGACAACGCTCGACGAGGTTTTTCGTGGCAGACTTCAGTGGGCGCCAAGCCGCTCACTGATGCCGTGCTGATTGCTGAAGGCAACTCACTGAATGTCAACGGTCGCCAGTTGGAAGGCCCGTTTTACTACTACCCGAAAACACGTCTCACGGAGACGTCGTTTGTCCCCGTCGGTGCCGATCGGGAGCCCGCAGCGGCTTTGATCGCCTCCGCAGACTCGCAAGGAAGCGAACAGATGAAGTTCTCCGCATGGCTCACCGCAAAAGGCTTCGACGAATCAGCTCTGTCAGAAGATGGTAAAAAGTTCCTGAAGGCACAGTTCGAAGCCGAACTGAAAGCTTCAGCAGGCGCTGATGCCGCGCAAGCGGCGCAGACTCCGGCAGCCGGTGTCGCCACAGCGACTCAATCCGCAGCGACATCGACAGTGATTCAGGCTGCTGGCGGAGACGGTGCCTCACTCGGTGCCGACAGTACGATCGCCACACTTCGCACACGTCACGCGGCTGAATTACGACGCATCGAGCAGATCGAAGCAGCCGGCGCTCAGTACGGCAACGGACTTGTTCCCATCAACGCCGCTGGCGAATACGACCCGGACAGCGAAACGACTGTCCGTGGGGTTTCTCACGCGATTGAAGCCGGCTGGTCTGCGGACCGTACTGCCCTGGCTCTCAGCCGCGCACAGCGTCCTCAATCAACCGGCACCGGAGGCGTCAACGTGGACAATGGACAGTTTGACCGTAACGTCATCGAAGCCGCGATGTGTCTCTCACTCGGACTGCCTGCTGACGTCCAACGAGGCGACCAGCGGGTACCGATTCTGGCCACGGGACTCGATGATGCCACTCGACAGCGTGTGCTGAACGCCGCCATGTCCGAGCGATTTCAGGGCTGGGGATTGCAGGAAACGATGGACGCTGTCTGTCTGCTCGCTGGGCAGCCGTGGACCGGCAGCCGCAAGACCGAAGGACAGTGGCGACACTACGTGCAATGCCAGCAGATGCTGAACGCATCCGGTGGCAGCTCGACGATCAGTCTGCCGGGCATCCTCAGCAACGTAGCCAACAAGTCTCTGCTGATGGCTTACCAGTCGGTCAACGTTCGCTGGCCTCGCATCGCGAAAACGACCAGTGCCCGCGACTTCAAGGCGATGACGATGTATCGCATCACGCTGGACGGCGGCTTTTGTAAGACGGGGCCGGACGGAAAGATCCAGCACGGTCGCATTCACGAATCGCAGTTCACCAACCAGCTCGACACCTACGGTCGCAAGCTGACTCTGAATCGTCATATGAGAATCAACGACGACATCAGCGCGTTTGCTCAGATTCCGGAGCAGATGGGTCGAGGCGGAGCGACTGCCCTGGAATCCGAAGTATTCCAGTTGCTGCTGGCCAATACCGGCAGCTTCTTCTCAACCGGCAACAAGAACCTGCTGACCGGTGGCGGCAGTGTGCTGGGTGATGCCGGCCTGACAGCCGCTCGCAAGAACTTCGGCCATCACGTCGATCAGTACGGCCAGCCGATTCTGGCTGATCCAAATCTGATGCTGGTCCCGACCGGCCTGCAGGACACTGCCGATGTACTGCTCACCAGCCGCCAACGCATTACTGGTGAGGACCAGACCATTGGCGATCGCAACCCGCATCTCGGCAAAATCGCTGGCGGTATCGTCGACAGTGCTTACCTGGACAACACCAATATCCGGACGCCTGATGGCACCGCACTCAGCGGCCAGTCCTCACTCGCGTGGTACCTGTTCGCCGATCCTGCTGTCCTCGCCGCGATGTATGTCTCATTCCTGAATGGACAACAGAGTCCAATCATCCAGTCGGATGCCGGTGTCTTCGATAACGACGGCATCACAATCGAAGGCTACTTCGATTTCGGCGTTTCGTTCGGCGATCCCGCCGCCGCCACAAAGTCGGCTGGCGAATAATCGATCCTCTCTGGCAGGGCGTGTGCCTCCGGGAACCTGTCAGCACGCCCTGCCAGTTCTTAATTCTCTCAACACTTCGAACTTCAGGATACAGTCATGATTCATCGAGACTTTCTGGCCGGCCTCGGCGAAACCGGCACGGTGACACTTAACCGAGCCGACTGTGAAGCGGTTGGCATCGAGTGCCCCGAGCAGTCCCGCCAGATCACCGTCGAAGAACTTCGCAAGGCCGTCGCCGCTCATGAAGCGGCTCAGGAAGAAGTCGACGTTCCCGGCCAGCAGTCGGAAAACGACGCCGGAGACGACGAAAAGCCATCGACAGCCAAACGCCAGACCAAACGCAAGGCAGCAGCGGAGAAGTAATTCGCCGCCAGCTACTCACCAGCCACTGCAAGAATTCGAATCGCTGAAAAGGATTTCACATGAAACAGGCCACACTCGTTCAGAATCCGGGGGCCATCGACCATACGCCATCCAGTGCTGTCACTGCTGGCGACGTCGTCGTTACCGGTGCTCGCGTTGAGATTGCCCGCACAGACATCGCCGCTGACCGTCAGGGCTCTCTGTCCTGCGAAGGCATCTACGATATCGTCAAAGTAACCGGCGCCATCGCGGTCGGAGTTGATGTCTTCTGGGACGCCGACGGCGATCCGGTGGGAGGCACTGCTGGCAGTGGTGCCGCCACCACGGAACCGCTCGGTCCGTGGATTGGTCGAACGACTAAAGCAGCCGGTTCATCCGACACCGTTGTCCGTACCGCGTTTGCTCAGTCGCCACCTGAACCACTCGCCAGCGAAATCGCCGATCCCGGTGATGGCGAAGCGATTCCGGTCGACCGTTCCGGACACGTCAACATCGTCACCGCTGGTGCGGAAACACGCACGCTGGCCGCTCCGTCATACGCTGCCCAGATGCTGACACTGAATTTCAAAACAGACGGTGGCGACTGCGTCATCACCTGTGGCACGACGGTGAACCAGGCCGGCAACAACACACTGACAGCCGCAGATGCTGGCGATCAGATCGTACTGCACGCAGGTGTCAGCGGTGCCAATCTTCGATGGCGAGTACTCGCAAACGACGGTGTTGCTCTGTCGACCGTGTAATGACTGCCTGAGATTTCTCAGGAAATCACATTCCAAAGGCCACTGCCGGTGATCGCTGGCAGTGGCCGGTTCTTGAATCTCTCAACCATGACCGACTTTGCTGATGAAGTTGCTGAAGGTCTCGCTGATGTTCGTTCAGAACTTGGCGTGCCCATCACCGTCGTGATGCTCGACGGGACGCGGGTGGCGATTGCTAAAGCCGTCAAAACCAATCCTGTTGCAAAATCGTTCGCGGCATCCGGTCAGGCGCTGCGGATGCAGACGCATGACTGGCTGATCGCGGCCGCTGATCTCACGACGGGCGACAACACATTTCTGCCGCTCAAAGACATGACGATCGAATGCCCCATCAATGATGGAGCACAGATCGAAATCTATCGGATACAGCCCTTCGGCACCTCGAAGGGCGAAGTCCATGAAAAATCTGACGCGGCCGGGACTCAGTTCCGGGTGCATTCCAACTACATCAGGACCGTCGACGCCTGACAGTTATTCCCAAAGGAACCCAGCTCATGAAATCCCGCACTCTGCTCTGTGCCATCGCCAGCATCTGCCTGGCAATGTGCCTGTCCCTGACCCCTTGTCCCTCAGCTCTAAGCCCTCAGCCCATGACTCAAAGCCATCTCGAACCGGCGGACATCGCCGCTGATGAACTGCTCACCGTGCTGCAGGCCCGTAAGACAGCGGGAGACTTCACTGATCTGCTGAGTGATATCAGTGACATCATCGGAGAGGTCTCCGGTCGCACCATCGCGGCGGACAATCTGATCATCGCGAAACGAGACGTACCGCTGACGTATATCGGAGACCTCGACGAAAACCTCAACGTCTCCGTAATGGCCGGCCCGGAAGGCGTGCGGGAACTCAATACAGACTCTTCGTGCCTGGAAGAATTCACCGTCGACGTCGCCATTGAACTGCACATGGACCGTGGCAACTCGCTGGCCAATCCGCTGATGAGACAACTTGGCCGGAAAGTGTCTGACTGGATCATGTTCACCGATGGAGACGCAGACCGCAGACAACGCCGACGGCTGACCACGATCGACTCTCTGGTCAAACGACATCAGGACGTCGCGAAATACGACCCGCTCGAACTGCTCAACAACAGCGTGTTCCTGTCGCTGAAACGATTCACGTTCGACGCGGTGACATAAAGCGGAGAGCCAGGAGTTCTCAGCCCTTGACCATCCGCTTTCCCTTGGCCCTCACCCCAACAATGTTCAGCTTTGACTTCGACATCAAATCCGCAAAGTCGCACTTCTTCGACGTGCAGGCGATCAAGGCCCGCACGGCGCCGGAGAGTCAGCGGATTCTGTCGGAGTATGGTCGAGACGTTCGTCAGACGGACCGGAAGTCAATCCGTCCCCGCAAGCAGATGACGCTGGCGGAGATGTCGACCGAACAGCGAGCGGCTCACAAACGACGGCAACGGATTGCGAAACAGGCCGGCCGGCCCGCTCCAAAGAAGCCGACCAAAGGCAGCGAACCGGGACAGGCTCCGCGACGTGGAGCGTCTGACCTGCTGAGAAAGCACACGTACTACATCTACGACCGCACTCGCGACTCTGTCGTTGTGGGAGCGGCCAAACTCGGAGGCGTCAAAGGCGCAGACGCTCCCGAAACACTCGAACACGGCGGCTACGCGAACATCACGTGGGGTGAGAATCGCGGACGGCAGAAGTACGTCGCACCGCGGCCGCACATCACTCCCGCGTATCAGAAACATCTGCCGCAACTGCCCGGTCGATTCCGTGGCCGTTTCGGCGGTTCTGAATCGATCAGCTCACCCTCCGGAACCTTCACGCAACCGTCTCTGTTCTGACCGATCCACACTCTCCACCGACTCAATCGCTGAAAGGACTCAGCCATGGCTGGACTCGACGAAACACTCCGCAGCGACGAACTCAAGGTGCACCGCGACAACGGCGGCACTTATTCGTCTCCCACCTGGTCGCAACTGACGACCATCAACGCCAAGGACTATGAGCGAGTCCGCGAAGTGCTCAAGACGATGTTCGACGGATCGCAGTTTGTCGGCAACCGGCTGGGCAAGCAGGAAGTGAAGCTCGACCTGAAGGGCGACTTCCGCCCCGGCGACACGGACCTGATCGCGATCAAGGCCGCGCAGAAAACCAACGTGGCCACGGAGCTGATCATCGGCGTCGCCTTCGGCACGATCACCGTTGCCGGCGTGCTCTACGACAAGATGCCGATGGTCTGCAGCCGCTTCAAACTGGGAGCGGAAAAGAACGGCATTGTGCAGGTCGAATTCACCCTGGAACTTGGCGACGTGCTGACCAACGCGCCCGTCTTCGATACCGCTGTCCCCTCCTAATCAATCCAGCAGGCACTGCCGGACAGGCCGGCAGTGTCTGCTGACTGCTCTCTTCCCGCACAGGCGGGTATTCCGAAGGAACTGACCATGTCTGAAACACCACTTGATCGCCTTCGAGCGATCGTCGCTGACGAGTCCATTGGTGATGGCCGCTTCGTCGAAGTCGACTGCGAAGACTTCTGTGAAGCCATGCAGGACGGACCGGACGGCACCGAATTTCTCACGAAATTATGGAACGCAGCCGACGGCGATCTGAGATCGCCGAACAAACACTTCATTCCATCCGCCGGTGATCTGCGCGCCGCAATTCGTGAGTACGACGCATTCAAAGCAGCGGGTGCCACTGCTGGCTTGACCAGCAGTGCCGGTGGGCCTCCGGCGTCATCGGGCAGCGGCTCGTCGAGCACGTCCAGCAAATCGAAGCCCTGACCTGGAGGGGTTAGAGGGAACGACGTGCGGTGAGATGCATCCACTCACCGCACGTCACCTTCTGACCTTAAGTGCGAACAGAACACAGCAACAACACTGCTGGACGAGCCAGCAGTGGCACACTCAACCTCAAATCCCTCCATGGAACCGGAAACATGACTGACTCCACCAGCTCCACGATCGACGCGAAAGACGTTGCCACGTTCACGGACCTGAAAGGCCGTCCCTTCACGCTCCGGCTGCCGTGGTCGAAGTTCGAATCGCTGCACGAAGCCCTCAACATCGACCTGACACCGCAGAACGTCGAACAGGAACTGCTGGCGATCCTCGACAACTACGACATCCAGTTCAACGTGATCGCTTATCTGGTGGCTGATCAGCTGCAGGCTCTCAACCTGACGCCACAGCAGTGGAAGGATGATTTCTTCGGCTGCGTGGATGCCGACGACGACGACATCGCCACCCCTCTGGAGGCTTCCGGCCTGGCTCTCGCTCAGGTGGTCACGGGTTTTATCCCGACCCGGACGAAACGCCGGGAGGTCAGAGATCGGCTGAGGTTGCTGCAGCGCTCGCTGAACGCGATGCACGAGAAGAACGTCGAAGAATTAGGCTCGGTCTCCCCCGACCAGATCGCGGACCTGCTGCGAGCACCACAGACAAAGGGCCTGACGCTGCAACAGAGACTGGCCGCCGAAATGGACTCCGCGAAATTGCCGCAGTCGTCTGGAGCATCGCCGGACGACTCGGCATCGACCCCGGCAACTACACCATCCGACAGTTAGACCGCATGGATTCCGCCCGGTCACGATCGAACTGGAATCACACCACGTTCATTCTGACCGCACTCGGCTGTAAAGACTTTCGAAATCCCTTCGAGTAGGCCGCGTGAAACGCGGCAGACGATCATTGCTACATCGCTCCGCTGATTGGCAGGGAGGCCAATCACCATGGCATCTGCTGCAGGCATTCGAGCCGGACGAGCCTATATCGAAGTGACGCTGCAGGATCGCATCGCGGCCGGTGCCCGTCGCATTGAGCAGCGGATGCGCTCACTGGCCAGCGGCATGCGAGCACTCTCCCGGCACATGATTGTCGTCGGCTCTCTGGCCGCGGCCGCCATGGCGCCGGCAGTCAGTGTCTACTCCCAGTTCGAAGACAGACTCTCGGCCATCGCCGCCAAGACCGGGGCTGCAGGCGACGAACTGAACCGCGTGCGGGAAGTCGCGAAGCAGCTCGGAGCGACCACGTCCTTCAGTGCGATCCAGGTCGCCGGCGCGGGTGAGTTTCTCGCACAGGCTGGACGCACGATCGATCAGATTCCCACCGATCTCCCGGTGATGCTCAACATCGCCCGCGCGGGCGGTGAAGAAGTGACACTGCCCGTCGCGGCGGACATCGTCACCAACGTCGCCGGAGGCTTTCAGATACCTGACGAGCTGACGCGAGTCGGTGATGTCATGGCTCAGATCGCCGCCTCTGCGAACGTTTCTATTCTGCAGCTGGGTGAGACGTTCAAGTTCGCGGCTCCGGCTGCAGCCGCTGCTGGTCAGCAGATTGAAGAGATGGCCGCCGCCGCCGGCATCCTGGGGAACTCCGGAGTCCAGGCGACGAACGCAGGCACAGACCTGAAGAACCTGCTGGTCGTCCTCGCCCGTACCGCGGACATCGCCGGGGTGAAGACGCAGAACGCTGATGGCTCGATTCGAGACCTGCTGGACGTGATGAGTGATCTCGGCGCCGCCACAGCGGGACTGAGCGAAGCCGATCGACTGTCTCTGTTCATCGAGAAGTTTGGGAAGATCAGTGCGAAGTCCGCGTTGATTCTGTCCGGAGCCGGGAATGAGATCGAACGTTATCGGCAGGTCATGCAGGGAGCCGAAGGCGCGGCTGCCCGCATGGCCACGACGATGGATGACAATCTGGGCGGTTCGTTCCGGGCATTGAAGTCGGCAGCAGAAGCCGTCGGCATTGCACTCGGTCAATCGGTCAGTACCCGGCTGCGAGACATCGTCGATCGACTCACCGCGGCGACATCGTCCGTCGCCATGTTCATCGACTCGAATCGTGATCTTGTTCAGCAGGCGGCAATGGTGGCTGGCGGCATCGGCCTGACCAGTGGCGCACTGATGACGCTGTCACTGGCTGCCACCGCCGCCGCGTTCGCCTTCCGTCCGATCAGCATGGCCGCCGGTCTGGTGCTGTCACTGATGACGCCGATTGCCGTGGTCACTCGTGGAGTCTTCGGGCTGGCTGGATCACTGGTCGGTCTGCGACGTGGCTTTGCCGCTCTGAAGATGCCGACGATGTTCATCACGCTCAGCAGTGCTCTGCGTTCACTTCCGGCACTGGCTCTGGCCGCCGGAAGCCGTGTCGGCAGTGTACTGTCCACCGGACTGGCCGTTGCCGGCGGTGCGATGGCAGCACTCGGAAAGATCTCGCTCGGTACTGCGGGAGCACTCACCGGCGGTCTGCTGTCGGCTGTCTCCCGTCTGACCATTGCCTTTGGTTCCAACGTCGCACAGCTCGGCATGATGGCCGTCGGACTGGCGAAGCTGTCGATCGGTGGCAGCGGCATGGCTCTGGCGAAAGTCGGAGCGGCATCATCGGGAGCCATCTCGCTGCTGGTGCGATCAATGTCGCCGGCCACGTCGGCTCTGATGAGAATGGGAACACTGACCGCCATAGCCGGGACCGGCCTGTTCACGCTCGGACATCGAGCTCTGTTCGCCAGCTCGGCTCTGGCAAAAGTTTCTCTGCGATCGCTCACCAGTGGACTCGCCACAGCATCAAAGGGCGTCGCCGGCAGCCTGCTGGCCATCACGAAGGCGACCGGCGCAGGCCTCGCCACGGGCGGCATCGGACTGCTCAAGGGTCTGCTGCTGGGTCTGACGTCTCCGGCCGGACTGCTGACAGCATCAATCGGCGGTATCGGCTATGCCCTGTTTCGAGCGGCTGGTGGAGCGGACGGCATCCGCGACAAACTCAGCGGACTGTTCAGCTTCGGCAAAGGTGTCTTCTCCGGACTGGCCGGCAGTGCGTCACAGGCGTGGAACTCCATCAGCTCCGTCGGTCTGTCGAGCTGGTCTCGTATTGTCGATCGCATCAGTTCCGGCGACCTGCAGGGAGCGGCTGACGTCGGCATGTCCGCTCTGAAATCGATGTGGGCCAGCACGACGGCCGCGTTCATGCCTCAATGGACCGCAGTCACGATCGCCCTGGAAGACACCTGGACTGCGACAACGTCGCTGCTGAGTGATCTGTGGTCCGGCTTCGGATCAATGTTCCCCGGCGTGTCAAAATCACTGACATCTGCCTGGTCATCGTTCTACGGTTTCGTCACCGGCAACACGGGGGCCGATGACGTGGAACTGTCCTGGACGGACGCGACATTCGGTCTGTCGGCAGTGTTCATCAACCTGGAATCAACGGCTCTGAGTGTCTGGGAATCCATCCGGAAAGCTGCTGCTGATGCCGCTGATTCCGCATTGTCGCTCTGGAAGCGAGCGACCGGCGGCATCTCGAAAGTTCTGGTTTCCATCCCTGGCGTCGCGAAGCTGCTGGGCAGTGACGCGGAAAGTCTGCGTCAGGAGATCGATGAGCAGATCAACCGGGAACTCGACGGCATCAACCGGAAGAAAAGTACCCGCGAAACCGAGTCGCAGAAGAAGCAGGATGCCATTGAGACGAAACGTCAGCAGACACTGGCCACACTCGACGAAGACCGCGAACGGAAGAAAGCCAGTGACAAGGCTCGCATCGAAACAGCCACATCGGAAGCCACAGCACAGGCTGATGAAGCACAGCGACAGCTCAACGTGCAGCTCACCGGAGCGGACATCGCGTCGACCGTCGCGGAAATCGATCGACTTCAGACACGACTCGACGAACTCCGCGAACAGCCACAAACCGTTGCACTGAAGATCGAAGAAGAGAAAGCGCTCGACGCGCTGCACAGGGCAGAGCTGGCACTGTTCGAGCTGCGAGGTCGCAAGGATGCACTGACCGAGCCAGAGAGTCTGGTGGTCGATGCAGATATTTCCGCCGCCGAATCCAGACTCGCCGAACTACAGAAACAATTCGACAATCTGGTAACGCCCGACGATCTGTCTGACTCAGCCAGCTCCGCAAAGCGGAATCAGATTTCTCAGGAAATCACCAGGCAGACAGAGACTGTCGAGAAACTGGAGCTACTGGGAGTCGATGAAGCTCAGATCGATACCGCAAAGTCGAAGCTGGCCGAATTGCAACAGCAGCTCGCTGCCGTGCACGCCGAATCCATCGCTCCGGAGTCACGCGACCAGTTCGTCGAGCTGGAAGCTCAGATCGATGCCACAAAGGCGAAGCTGGCGGAACTGAAGGGCCAGAAAGTTGACATCACATCCACCGTCCGGACTCGCGCTGAACAGGACGCCGACCAGACGAAGCTGATCAATGATCGCATCGCTGCCAACCGGAATGAAATGGCGGATATGTCAGCAGCTCGCCAACGCATTTTTGCCAAAGCTCGAACGGGAAAAAGGCGACAGAAGGCACCAGATGACGACGCGACTGATCCCGTCACCGGACTGTCGCTGGCGGAAGTGAAACACCGATCCATCAGTGCTTCCAGCAGGATTGAACGCGACCAACTGGCTCGCGAAAAATTCCGGCCTCGTGACGAATCGCCGGTCGACAAAGTCACTGGCAGGAGCGTTCGGCAAATGCAGGACGAACTCGCGGCCGCCCAGGCTGCCGATCCGTTCGCCGGTTTCCGTGGCGCCGCGTTTGATCAACAGGCACTGGCCGCTGCTGGAGTGCCGCCAGTCAGCGAACTTCAGAAGCGAGTCGCCGCCTTCAGGCAGGTCTCTGCGAATGCCGGTTCCGCCGGCACGTTCTCCGCGAGAGCTGCCGGCCAGATGGGAGCGGCCAGCGGAATCGACAAACTGGCAGAAGAGGTAAAAAAACAAACGGGCTTCGCAGAACAGACTGCCGCGAACACCGAAGCGATCGCCAGCAATATCGGCGAGCTTTCCGTGGAGGGCGAATAATGGCGCGAGTCGTACAAGGCGACCTCTACGAATCAGAGAATGGAATCAATCCGAAAACCACAACTAACTGGTACGTCTTCGACGAGCCGGACGAATCACTCGCCAAAGCCGCCCTGGTCAACAGTGTCCCGACCGTCGTCGACAATCTGCTGCTGATGAACATGCAGCTGAAGTACATGTCCAGCGAGCACTATGAGGCAACGCTGGCATACGGCGTCTACGCGATACCGGATGTCGGCGAGGTACGTCTGACAGCGAGCACCAAAGGCGGCAAGGCTGTCATTACTCAGGCCCTGGAAACGTTCGACTCGGTCGGGTACGACCCCGGTACGGGTGTCATCCCTGCGCCGGACACTCAGGGAGCGATCGGAGTCGACGAACACGGAAACGTGTCAGGAGTGGAAATTACTGTGCCGCAGCCGGTTTTCAGCCTGGAGGCCACGGTCGACTTCTCTTTGTTTTCTCGGAATTTCTGGCGGAACCTGTCAATCGCCACCGGTGCTGTGAACAGGTCTCCCTTCTGGGGCTACCGGGCTCACGAGCTGATGTTCCTCGGCTGCGACTTTGACGGCTCCATCAGACTGAATCCAGGTGGCACCACACAGACCGGTCGCCTGCGGTTCGACTTCGCGGTCAGCGAATCGAAGTTGTACACGGGGACCGGGACAGGTGTAGTCATCCCCGGACTGGAGCGAGGCATCGGAAAACGAGGTTGGGACCACCTCGAAATCCGCTACGGTCGATTTTACGACGCCCTTGCCGGAGTCGAGATCAAGCGACCAATCGCCGCCTGGTCACGACAGGTCGCCCCCGCAATTAACTATTCTTCCCGCTTCGGGATCAGCTAAGGCACGTGCAATGGCAGATGCGAAAACGACCCAACTTGATGAACTGACGACGATTGCTCTGGCCGACATAATGCCTGTTGTAGACGACGTTGGAGGCTCACCGACGACAAAGAAAATCACGGTCGAAAATCTGCTGAAGGCGCTGGCTCTATTAACGACAGCGGATGAGGCGATCGACGCCGCCGCTGACTACATTTTCGTATTCGATGCGTCGGCTTCCGGTCTGCGGAAAGTGCTGCCCGAAAATCTGCCGGCCGCCGCAACGACATGGGGCGACATCACCGGGACGCTGGCCGATCAGACGGACCTGCAAGCGGCGTTAGATGCGAAAGCGGCGACCAGTCACAACCACTCAGCCAGCGACATCACCAGCGGCACACTGGCTCATGAGCGTGGCGGGCTGGAAGTGGATGTGTCGGCTTACGATGGGCTGCTGAGAATTACGGGTGGTGCCACGTCAGCGGTGCCTGTCACTGCCTTCGCCTTGACGATCCTGGATGATACAGACGCGGCCACCGTGCGAGCGACGATCGGCGCGGCATCGTCGGCGGAAGTGACAGCGGCGACCAGTGGCTACAGTCGTCGGTCAGCAGTAATTGCCCGCGTCGACAACACGGCGGCACCACCGACTGAAGTTTCTGGCGACCGGTATTTGCTGGACGCAACAGGTTCCTCGCACGCGAACTGGGACGGGGCGGCGGCGAACGACATCGTGGAGTTCGACGGGTCAGCATGGGTTGCCACGTCGCCGGTCGAAGGCTGGATTGTCTACAGCGACGGATCCAATACCGACTGGCTCTACGTCGACGACGGCTCGCCGGCGTGGCAAGAACGGACATCGGGCGGCGGCGTGGCCTGGGGCGGCGTCACCGGGACGCTGGCCGATCAGACGGACCTGCAAGCGGCGTTAGATGCGAAAGC
>CAXBME010000021.1:0-151673 GCA_963976765.1 uncultured Planctomycetaceae bacterium | reverse complement strand
CGCCCGCCATCACCGTCGTCTCAACCCCAGAAGCACCAGTGCAGGCCGAGACGACAGCGAAGGCGAACGGGGCTCGCCTAAGGACTGGCAAAGAAGAAAAACTCACATAGCAACTGGACCAGGAACGGGGGCAAGGTCAGGGCCGCTCAGACTCTCATAACACGTGGATCAGTTTCAGGGAGGCACTCCAGCCTGGGAATTGCTTTAGGGCCGATCGTGAAGAACGTCGATGTCGCAGCCGTGCTCCACTGTCTGGAAAGGTTTCCCTTGCGATCAAAGAATCACGCTATCGAAGTAACGAATGACCGCTTGAGGATTCACGGGCGTCGTGTTCTCAATCAGCTGACGCTATAAACAGGAGTTGCTCCTGTAGAATCATTTTTCGTTTCGGCAGCTTTCTTCTTCAACAGGATGCTGGAAGTGCGGCTCGAAATATTGAAGTATCTCAGGTCGACCAGCTTCAGCATCCAGTAATGTCCAGAACTCGTCAGTCTTCAAACTCAAGGATTAAGGAACGGTACATTGCACTTTCGCCAGTTCGTTGTCGTCTGCTCATTGGCCCTTGTTTTCCTCTTGAATTCGCTTACGGATTCACTGCCGGCTGCTGAAACGCAGAAGCGACCCAATGTCCTGTTTATTCTTGCCGACGATCTTGGCTGGCGGGATTTGAGTGTTGAGGGCAGTACGTTTTATGAGAGTCCCAACATTGATCGTATTGCGAAGTCCGGCGTACGGTTTACTCAGGGATATGCCGGGTGTCAGGTTTGCAGTCCTTCGCGGGCGACGATCATGCTGGGAAAGACTCCGGCTCGGCACGGGATTACCGACTGGATCGGAGCTGCCGAAGGGGCCGGCTGGAAGCGTAACACGAAATTGCTTCCGGCGAAGTACGTGCAT
Source organism: uncultured Planctomycetaceae bacterium (assembly GCA_963976765.1). Taxonomy (GTDB): domain Bacteria; phylum Planctomycetota; class Planctomycetia; order Planctomycetales; family Planctomycetaceae; genus JABMPE01. The sequence continues at coordinate 150,776 of CAXBME010000021.1, read as the reverse complement.
GCTTTGCCGGCGGAAGACACGTCGCTGGCCGAATCATTCAAGGAAGCTGGGTACCGAACTTTCTTTGCCGGGAAGTGGCACCTGGGTGACAGGGGATCGTTTCCGGAAGATCACGGATTTGACATTAACGTCGGCGGCCATCATCGCGGCTCGCCTCCGGGGGGCTACTTCGCTCCGTATAAAAATCCGAAAATGAAAGACGGCCCGGCGGGTGAATCTCTGCCCCACAGACTTGGACGCGAGACGGCAAATTTTATTGACGAACACACTAACGAGCCGTTCTTCGCTTACCTGTCGTTTTACTCGGTACATGGTCCGATTCAGTCAACGAAGTCGTTGTGGGCAAAGTATCGAGCGAAGGCCGAGAAGCTGCCGACGCCCGATCATCGATTTATTATCGATCGGACAAGCCCCGTTCGGCAGGTGCAGGATCATCCCGTTTACGCAGGTATGATCGAGGCAATGGACGATGCCGTCGGTATCGCACTGGAAGCTCTGGACCGAAACGGACTAACCGAAAACACGATCGTCGTTTTTACGTCGGACAACGGTGGTGTTTCAGCAGGAGACGGCAAGGCAACGTCGAACCTTCCGCTTCGAGGCGGCAAAGGTCGGCAATGGGAAGGCGGCATTCGCGAGCCTTACTACATCGCCGGGCCGGGTGTGAAATCAGCCGGTTCAACCTGCGACGTTCCCGTGACCGGTGCCGACTTTTATCCGACGCTGCTGGAGTTAACCGGCCAGAAACTTCGCCCGGAGCAGCACGTTGACGGCGTGAGTCTGGTGCCGCTTCTGAAGGGAAAGAAGGAGATCGCCAGCCGCCCGTTGTTCTGGCATTACCCTCACTATGGTAATCAGGGCGGCGAGCCGAGCGCGATTATCCGCGACGGCGACTGGAAGCTGATCCACTATTACGAAGACGGTCGTGATGAGCTGTTCCACCTGGCGAGCGACCCGGGCGAACAGTCAGACGTCGCCGCGAAGAATGCTGACCGCGTTGCGAGGCTTCGTGATCGCCTCAATGAATGGCTGGTCAAAACCGGTGCGAGGATGCCAGTTCCGAATCCCAACTTCAGTGAGCAACGCTGGGAAGAAGAAAAAGTCCGCACTCGCGAGAAAACATTGCCCGGCCTGGAAGCTGAAGCAGCCGGGTTCTTACGATCGGATTATTCACCCAAAGGCTGGTGGGGATCGGAAGATTAGAGCATTTTCAGCACTGGCTCCATTCCCGGTTCCAGGTATCGGTTCCGCGAGAATAAATGGATTCGTCGTCGATGCCTGAAGGCATGATGACAGGAATGCGCTGCGTATATTCGTGTTGTCAGGTCAGGCTGCGGAGCCGGGAGGCGTTGAGGCTCGCGGGTTGATTTCAACGATGATCAACAAGGGGCGTGGTGAGCGATCGCGCAGGCTCGGCATTCTTGCTGGAATCAGCCTGCGGTCGCCGTGGGATTCGGGACATCTTCGGCTGATGGGCGAGCCAGTTCTCCGCGGCGGCGGCGGAGCTTTTCCAGATAGTGTTGCAGCATCCGATTCTGAGGGGCGCTGGTAGAAAGTATCTGCAATCGATCGATGGCGGTTTCGAGATATCCGATGGCCGCGCCGGGTTCGTTCTGAGCGATACTGATTTCTGAAAGCCCCCAGAGTGACTGAATATAGGCGACCTGATAGAGGGATACGGTTGCGAACTGTTCTGCCAGAGGCTGCTGAAGCTCGATCGCCTGAAGAAACGATTCGGCGGCGAGTCCGAAGTTCTGTTGCTGGTGGAGCAGTGTCGCCTGATGAGTTAATGACGTGCCCATCAATGCCTGGTATTCAGGCACGTTGGGGTAGCGCTCGACCAGATCTTCACACAGAACGATGGCTCGTCGAATTCGCTGCAGAAACTCGTCAACGGCTTCGTTGTCGGGGTTTCTTGACGGACGAAGGCAAAGAGTATCGGCCAGTTCAAAGCGGTAGACGGGATCCTCGGGGAAATCTCGCGCGAGTTCATCCAGATGCTGAATGGCCGAGGCGATGGCCACTTTGCCCATTTCCGGGTCGTTGATAATGCGGGCGACCGTCGCACGGTTGCGCCAGGCGATGGCCAGCTCCAGACGGTAGTCTGGTCGTGATGGCTCCTGTTCGAGTAACTCGTTAAGCAGCGCGAGCGACTGATCGCTGCTGGCGCGAAACATCTCAGACCAGTTTCGAAATCCGTTTCGCGAACTTCCACTCGGACCGGAGCCGCGCCGACCTCCGTCAGGCCGGTCCTGTCCCGATCGTTCCTGGTCAGGCCGTGAGTTGCCGGATGGTCGGTCGCCAGGCTGATCGTTCGGTCGACGTTCACGCCGGTTGTCACCTCGCGATCGTCCATCGGATGGGGGCCGACCACTTGAAGGGTCGTTTCTGGTCAGCGACATCAATGCGGACATTCCTGACCGGGAGCTGATCGTTGTAAGCAGTCCGAGAGTGCGGGCAAGTTCCAGTTTTCCATTGGCGGTGTCCATGACGCCGGCTGTTTCCTGAAGAAGACTCCTGGCACGATTGTGCTCGTCAACGGCTCCCCACATGGTGCCTCGCCGACTGGCCGCAATGGCGATTTCGTTGTGAATGCGAGCCCGGGTAATAATCAGCTGCGAATCGTTTGGCTTTTGAGAAGACAAAGTTTCAAACGCTTCCAGCGACTGGCGATAAGTTGCCTCAGCTTCTGAGAATCGTCCCAGCCGTTGCTGGATATCTCCAACCCGCTTGCGAGCTGATGCTGATTGCAGTCTGAGGTCCGTCTGATTCTGCCCGGCAAAGTCATCGAAGAACGTCAGCAGGGTTTCGAGCAGGTCAGCGTCGGCGGCGGTCAGCATTGTGTCGTAGGCACGTGGTCCTTCGACGCCAGAAACGTCGTCACCAATATTCAACGTCAATGACTGCGGGAGTCCGCGAGACGCAACGTTGTCAATAATCGAATCGAAGGCGGCGACAGCGAGTTGCAGGTTCTTTTCCGCTCTCACATATTCGGCCCGAGCCAGCCTTGACGAGTTGCGTTCGGCAATCAACGACTGATCAAGTCGAGCCTGGCCATCTTCAAGTTCTGATTTCTGATTCTCAACGATGTCCAGCGCGGCCTGAGTACGGTACTGCCCGACGGCGAAAACAATCGCGACAGTCGCCAGCAGCGTGACGGTGACTCCACTGAGTGATGCAACGACCGGGTTTCGTCGAGCCCATCTGATAAACTGCTCGGTTATCGTCGCTCGACGGGCAAGCACCGGGCGGTCGTCCAGGAATCGTCGAAGATCGTTGGCCAGTTCGCCGGCGGTTGCGTATCGGTCTGCCGGATTCGTCGCGCACGCCTTCTGCGTGATTGTTTCGAGGTCTCGCGGAATTTCCCGGTTGATTGATCTCAAGCCTGCCGGCATCGAGCTGGTCTTTTGCGAAATCAGCGGACCATGCCGCGACTCTTCAAACGCTGGTCGCAGTGCCAGAAGTTCGTAAAGCGTCAGTCCCAGGCTGTAAATGTCGCTGCGATTGTTGGATTCGCCGTTGAACTGTTCCGGTGCCATGTATCGGAGCGTGCCGACAATGTCGCCGGTGTTGGTGATGCCTTCCTGATCTTCGTGACGGGCAAGGCCAAAGTCTGTTACCCAGACGATTCCCTGACAGTCGAGCAGCAGGTTCGCCGGCTTGATGTCTCGATGCAGAACGCCGTGCCGATGCGAATAGTGCAGAGCCGCGGCGACGTCAGCGCAGATTCTCGCGACATTCCGCCAGTACTTCATCGAAATGACCGGCAGTTGAGACCGGCCAGCCGGGTCATCAGTGATTGTCAGAGACTTCAGCGTGGGTTCGACCGCGGCGATCGCTTCCGTGAGATTGCTGCTGCTGACGGAACTTTCGGAATCGGAATCTGCGACTGATGGCAGCGGACGATCTTTGTGTGTACCGGTCAGCAGAACTTTTGCCGCACCTTCGACATTGAAGCAACGAGTCGAGTCGATTGTCGGGTTTTCGGTTTGATCGCGCGGCCTGAAATCAGCATTCGTAATCGGCGCCAGGAGTCGGTCAGCGAGTGACCCGCTGCCTGACGGTCCTGATCGTTCGTGTTCTTCCGGTCGACCACGGACGAACCGAATGACATCGCTCAGTGGCACGCCATCGATGAACTGCATCGCGAAGAAGTGAAGATCACGCTCCGCGCCAACACCGTAAACCGGCACGATGTTCGTGTGGTGCAGTCGCGCTGCGGCTTCGGCTTCGCGATTGAATCGCTGAATCTGCTTCTGAGACCCTGCGACGCCTGGACTTAGAACCTTCAGTGCGACGCGTCGCTTCAGCGACTTCTCAACGGCCTCATAGACAATGCCCATGCCGCCCCGACCGATTTCACGGATGATCTGAAAATCGCCCAGAGTCTCCAGCGAATCGCTGATCAGTCGGCTGGTCTGCCGTTCGAACGTTCGCTCCGTGTGTTCTTTTCGGCTGAATTTTTCCATCATCGCAATGGATGGAAATGTCGCACGAATGTCTTCGGCCAGGTCGGGATGTCTGGCGACGTAATCGTCGATGGAAGGTGCCTCGCCTTCACGCAATCTGGCGGCGAATTCGTCCCCCAGTACATCAATGGGATTTCTGTCAGCAGTCGTGTCGGTCACGAGTACCGCTCCTGAAAATGAGGCAGCGTTGCCAGCACATCTCCCAGTCGTTTGATTGCCCGAACATATCGATTGCTGGCGGCTGTTCGGCCAATTCCCAGGACATCTGCGACCTCATTATTTCCAAGTTGTTCGAAGTGTCGTAAAGCGAGAACTTCACGGTCGGTGTCGTCCATTGTCGAAAGTGCTTCCCGCAACAGGTCGTAGTCTTCCTGTCGACGGGCGGCACCGCTGGGTGATGTCAACTGGCCAACCAGCGCCTCGGCAATGGAAAATGTTGTCTCGTTGGGATTGCTCCGGTTGAGTCGTACTTCCATGTTCGGATGTCGCTTCTGGCCGAGGTGTCGACGATGCACCGACACCAGCGTCTGCCAGGTGATCTGCCGGACCCAGACATAAAATGCGACCGTCGGATTCGATGTGTAGTCGCCGATTCGTCGTGCGATTTCGATGTAGGCTTCCTGGATAATGTCCAGAGAATCGACGCGTCCGCGCAGACGCCTGTCCAGGCGGAACTCGACCATTCGCTCCAACCGTGGCTGAAATTCGGAAAATAATTCCGCAACGGCAGTGTCGCCGCCATCGATCAGTTTTTTGATGACCTCTTCTTCCATGGACCCAATGTGACTTTCATGCTCCACGAAAGCAAACCGTAGATACCGCAATGCTGATCAAAAGGTCCACGCTACGGCTGGCCGACGATGGGGAATACTTGAGTCCGGCCAGGCTTCCGGCAGAATTTTGTGTGGATGAACGAAATCGTTTTTCAGTATTCGCACGAGTACCTTGAGCATTCTAGACGGCTGACTACAGGTTCGCGGAGACAATTTCAGGATGGCCAGGTTAAACGTACTTCTGAAAAGTCGAAATCAAATGCGATTCCTGATTCTCGCAGGGATCGCGGCTGTAATTCTGCAAAGCCAGAGAATTAATGCTCAGGACGCGGGGCGTTCTGAAAAGCCCAGTACCTCGGACAGGCAGAGGAAATCTGCGAATCGAGAACGGTCTGACAACGACGAGCAGCGAGCTATCTTAACTGATCGCTTTGAAAAGCCCTCTTTCCAGATCGGTAAGCGAAGGGGGGGCTCGTACCGTGATGAACGAGACGCTCCGCCGCTGTTCTTTCTGGAAGGTGACTTCAAGAGTCGTCCGACCGACGAGGGGTTTGTCTTCGTGAACGGAGAGTTCTTGTCCCGTCCCTACACTTTTGAGTCGTCGGGAAAGCTGACGTTCGTCAACGGTGTGCTGATTTCTGAAGAGCTGGTCAGCCTTGATTCTGTTCCAGATCTTGAAGATAGCGGCGATGACGGTGGGCACCGAGGCTGGGGGACACGCAGACGACTTCAACAAAGGCAGCAGACCTTCGCTGAGTTTCTGAGTCAGAGTTTTTCACAGTTCAAAGTGACCGTTGTTGCGTTTAGCGGGCGGTCGCCAGCGATCCTGCCTGCGACCATGGGGGGGAACGATCTGCTCAGTGTCCTGGTTTCAGAGACTCATCGATCGTCGAAGTTGCTTTCTGATGTACTGGTGACTGCCGGCTCATCTGAGTCAGCTTTGCAATGGTCCGACTGGATTACCGGGTTTCAACCTGGTGGAGAGTTCCTTGCGGCTGCGAAGCCGGTTGTTGATGCCATTGATGCGGCCTATGAGGAAGGAGTCGCTCGGCGGGTGGCGATTCAGCGGCTGGAAAACTACGCGTATCCGCTGACGATTGCCGGCCTGATCATCAGTGTTTTTTCGATCGGGCACCTGATGTCGAATCCTCCAAACGGTGGCAGGACTCCCGATGAGGTAGAGATGTCCCCTGAAGTTGTGAAGATTGTCACTCGCTCGTTGATTCTTGTCGTTGTGTTGTCCTTGCTCGATTTGATCTGGACGCTCCTGGCGTCTCAGGCAGGAACGATGCGCGAGTTGAATCCGGTCGGCGGTCGCCTGATTGATGATCCAACGATGCTGATATTTTTCAAGGTTGCTATGACAGGGCTGGCTGCCGGTTTGATCTTCAAACTTCGATATTACCGCCGAGCACAATTGGCGTCGTGGTGGGCCTGTCTGATCCTGACTCTGCTGACCGTTCGGTGGTTGACATTCAATTCGATGCTTGCGTGACTCAACAAGGTTTCAGCGGGCTTTCGAAGTTATTCGGTTCAGCCCGCAACTCTATCGATTCTACAATCGCCTTAACGAAGGAATTACCAGGATGAAATGTCTCATGAAACTTTCCAGTATCTGTCTCGCACTGGCGGTGATGCTGACAACGGTTGCTCAGGCTCAGGAAGAACGGCAGGGACGTGACGGTGCCAGTCGTGAACGTGGGCAGCAGCGGCAAGGTCAGGGACGGCAGCGAGGCGGTGATCAAGGTGGTCGCGGCCAGCGCGGTGGTGGATTTCCAGGCGGCGGTTTCCCCGGAGGTGGAGGTCCTGGTGGTGGCATCGACAAACTGACGCTGGTTTCAGCCAAACCGATCCAGGAAGAATTGAAGCTGGGTGAAGACGAACTCTTTCTCGTTAAGCAGCTTTCCGACGAGCTTCGCGCCAATTCTCGCGAGCTGATGGCGGGAATTGACTTCCGTAGCCTCCCCGAAGATGAACGGCGAACGAAGTTTGAGGAACTGGGCAAGAAACGCGCCGAGCTTGTCAAAGAGTCAGAGAAGGGGCTGGCCGAACTTCTGACGGAAGCTCAGGCAAAACGCCTCGATGAAATCGCACTTCAGTTGATGGGTGTTCGCGCGTTGGCCAATGACGACGTTGCGAAAAAGCTCAAATTGTCTTCTGACCAGAAGAAGGGCGTTGAAGACGCACTGAAATCCGCTGATGACGACCGTCGCAAGATGTTCGAAGAAGCGCGAGCTGGCGGCGGGGCTGGCAGAGGCGGAGCGGGCGGCTTCGAAGGAATGCGGGAAAAAATGGAAGAAGCCCGCAAGAAGGGCGAAGAAAAACTGCTGGCCGTTCTTTCGGACGAGCAAAAAAAACAGTTCGAAGAAATGAAAGGCAAGTCGTTCGAAGTCGATCGTCGAGCACTCTTCAGTTTCGGTGGTCGAGGCGGTCAGCCTGGCGGTGGTGGCGGACGTGGCGGTCAGCCTGGTGGCCGACCAGCAGGTGACGGTGGCGGGCGTCCTCAGCGACCGGCTGCTGAATAATCGCAACTATTAATTTCGCACAGCTCGCTCATTCAGGTGATGAATGAGCGAGCTGTTTCGTTTAGCAAGGGAGGCTGACGCGAAAGCCGGCTCTCATGGGTCGATCGTAAAGCCGCCGCTCTCGTTGCGTCGTCCGATTCCGCACCTCCACGGCAGCTGGCGTGGAATCGGTTTCCACGAGAGCGGCGGTCCTTATCGTCAATCAGCCCGTTGAGCCGCAGATAATCAGATTGCGTCGTTGATTGCTCATCTGTCAACTCCCTGCAATGATCTTCGCCTGTTAGTCTCGAAGAAGCGAGTGCTTGATGCGCCTCTTCGACGATCCTCAGACCGAACAACCCTGCAACCGATCGTCTCGTTCCGCTCATGCCTGCCAAATTTGAAACAGAACTTCCGTCGCGTCTCGATTTCACTGTCGATGCTTCACAGCAGGCAGCAGAATTCATCATGTGCCACTTTCGGTCTCCAGACCTGGCCGTCGAGCGAAAACGTGATGCGTCACCGGTCACTGCTGCCGACCGGGGAGCTGAGGAGCTCCTGCGCCGACTCATCTCGATTCAGTATCCGACCGACGGAATCCTCGGCGAAGAGTTCGAAGAAAAGCCAGGCAGCAGCGGCTGGAGATGGATTCTGGATCCGGTCGACGGAACGAAGTCGTTCATCCACGGCGTCCCGCTATTCGGTACGTTGATTGGTTTGGAGTATGACCACAAACAGGTACTTGGGCTGTGCCGTTTCCCGGCTCTTGATGAAGTGGTCTTCGCCGCGATAGGGATGGGAGCGTGGTGGCAGACCGGGCAGAGTCATCGTCGACCAGCTCGCGCGTCCGACGTGAAAAAACTGGACGAAGCCGTTTTCTGTACGACCACGATTCAGGGCTGGCGACGGGTTGGCCGGCAGGCCGCCTTTGACAGGTTTTGTGATTCGGCAGCAATCAGTCGAGGATGGGGTGACTGCTATGGGCATATCCTCGTCGCGACCGGTCGAGCTGATCTGATGGTGGATCCGCTGCTCAACCCGTGGGACTGTGCGGCTCTGGTGCCCATCATGCAGGAAGCCGGCGGGCACTTTGTCGACTTCAATGGCGACGTGACGATCCACTCGAACAACGGAATTTCTGTCAACAATCACCTTCGTGCCGCCGCTCTGGAAATCCTTCAGACGCCTGAAAACTGACTCGCCTGGCAAGCCGTCTGGCTCCTCGATTTGCCTCGCCGAAGCGGTGGAAAAACCGGCATCGCCGACAACGCTCGGAGAACCAGCGCGAAGACTGTGGTGTCGTCATGAAAGTTGCCTGATCGAGTGTTGCATGGCTGCTGACCATCGACTAGAGTTTCGCGTCTTCAAGTTTGGTCGATTGGCGCAAGTCGTTTGACAGCTTGAAGATTGCGACATGAGAGTCAGCCAGCGGGGCCGTCTTGGCGAGCCTCGCAAATGGAACTTCGGTTCCAGACTCAGCGGGTTCTGGCTGCTCAACAGCAGTTGCCAGTCAAAAATGGGGGCGGATAGCTCAGTTGGTAGAGCACAGGATTGAAAATCCTGGTGTCGGCGGTTCGATCCCGCCTCCGCCCATTTCACTAAAGCCAGTAGCCCCAAAGGGTTTCTGGCTTTTTTCATTGACTGGACGGGACTTCCGGCGTTCGTCGATTTCGTCAATTTGCGAACGATTTCCGGCGTTGCGACGCGTTACTGCTGCGCTTTCTGCTGCGCGCAGCACTGGCAGCCCAACCGCAGCTTCGTATACGGAATCAGGCGTCTGAACGTAGTGTTTCAGCGAGACCTGGACACTGTGACCAATCCAGCTGCTGACGATGTGTTGCGGCCACTGCATGGCGAACATCGTTTCTGCCGATCGTCGCAGCGTCTGCCACATGTCCGGCCAGACCGTCAAACCGGCTCGCTCGATGATGATCGTGAAATTCCGGTGCAGATTGTTCCGGCTCATTGTCAGAATTTCCGTCGCTCCGTCCGGTGCCCGATCCCACGCTTCTGACAGCAGCTCGAAAAGTTCAGGGACAATCGGCACAACTCGCGTCTGCCCGGTTTTTGGAGCAAACACGGTCAGCCGGCATTTTTCCCAATCGACTTTGTCCCATGTCAGAATGTGGCTCTCGGAGGGAATTCGCAATCCGGCCAGTCGAGCCAGGCCGATCAGAATTCGCCATTCGAGTGTCGGGGCGGCTTCCAGCAGCTTCTGAGTTTCTTCCGCCGTGACAAACCGATCTCGATTCGCAGCGACCGAACCGCTTTTGAGTTTCGCCATCGGACTTTTTTCAATCAGCTCCTGCTCAACCGCTTCGTTGAAGATCGACTTTGCATTTCGGCAATGAAGCCGAACGGTGGCTTCGGCCAGTCCTTCAATCAGCATGTCCGCTCGCCACGCTTTGGCGTCGGCGGCAGAGATTGAATCAAGCGGTCGGGCACAACCGAAGTGATCTTCCAGCCGATTCCCCGTCTGCCGGATTCGTTGCAGGCTGCCGGCAGCAATCTCCGGAGCACGTTGCTTCAGGTATCGCGAAATCCATTCTGCCAGTTGGGGCGATGTTGCTTCCGGCTCGCGCGGTTCGCAAAGGCCGGCTCGTGCGATTCGATCGTGAATCTCGTCAGACACGCCCGACAACCACATCGCGGTTTCTGAATCGATCGACTGATTCAGCACGCGAGCGGTCAGCAACTTCTCGATTCGATGCTTCGCTTCGACGGCGTCCCGGTGTTGCACGATGCCGAGCCGAATCCGTTTTCGTTTGCGGTTATCGGTCGGATCGACAAAGTCGATGGCGCGGGCAGGCTGCTTGCGTTTCCCGAGTTTCGTGATACTCGCCACGGTGTTACCTTCCGGTTCGTGTTACCTTTGCGAGCCGTCGGTCAGTCCACACAGCCGGCGGCTCGCGTCATTTCATAGCCTGCATCGTTCGACGCCGACAACCCACGCTTCTTGCAGGCCGTCGCAGCGTGACGCATTGTTGCCCACCGCTGGCAGGCTTCAGGCGACCGTTGATACTCGCGGCCAGCCGTCTGAAGCCTCAGAACGGCAGTTTCTTTTACGGCAATCGGTCGCAGCGTTTCGCAATACTTCGGACTGATTCAGGAAAGCGCTTTCCTGGACGCAATCCACGCGGCGAGGTCGTTCTGGTCGTAGCGCACTGAGCGACCAACTCGCACGGCTGGCAGCTCTCCCGAGTTGGTCAGACTCCACAGTGTCCGTTCTGAAACTCGCAGCACATCGGCGGTTTCACGAACCGTCAGCAGCGGCGTCAGTGTCGTTTGCGATTCATTTGTCGTGATCATGGCGTTGTCTTTCGATTTGGAACGGCAGACCGCTCCGTGAGTTTTGATTGGGGATTCACGTCGTCGGCGAAACGATGCCCCGCGCCGGAGCGAAACTCCGGGCGGGACATCTTCAGAGAAAAACAGGATTCAGAGCCTCAGCCCGTCAAGCCGCAACAGCAGCGCCGGCAGAACCGGACTGGCCACCGCGTCGAAGCCGCCTGAGTCGGAGCACGCCCCGAGCCAGAGCGTCGTTTCGTTGCTCCAGCGGCAGAACCTTTGGCATCACCACTTTGGCTCGGCGGATGACATGGCCAGTCGAATCTTTATGCCTGCCGATTCGATGGCGGTTCGGGCAGCGTTTCAACGGCTCTTGGTTTCTCATACGATCGTCCTCAGTAAAAAGATGTGAGTCCGTTTTCGGACTCGGATCAAACAGACCGTCGGCAGGGTTGCCGCCCTGTCGCCGGTCACTTCTTTTCGGTAGCGATCCAGACAATGGCTTTCCTTCCTTTTGGGGACTTGCGGCGTTGTCCGGAGTCGCAAATCAGCCCCGAACGTTGCAGCGACCAACGACGTGGCCGTTCGCTGTCGCCGGTCATTCCGAGTTCGGCCTGGACTTCGTGATCGGTGGCGCCTTCCTCGCCACATTCCGCAATGAAGTGAAACACCCGAGCGGCCTGAGCCATCGCCGCCGGAACCATGCTTTCCGCAGCACGACGACTGGTTTCCGTTCGGTTGTGCGGCAGACCGACCGGCTTGTCAGGCGGCCTGTCCCGATCGCTCTGTCCGTCGTCAAACAAACTTCGTTCGTTCATCCGTTGAACTCACTTTCTGGCTGGACCGGCCAGCCTCGCAGTTCCTCAGCAGCTCTGCCCGTCGACCGTCGACGGGCTTCAAATCGTCGTCGTTGATTCAGTCTCGTGACTCCGAATTCGGCGTTCGTTCCGTTCCCCGAGCGAGTATCTCGATGATCAGTTTCTGCAACGCTGGCGGCAGTTCCCGAAGTCCTTTCCCTTCGTGGCCGCTCAGATCAATCTGAGCCTGCCGAGCCAGCTCGGCTCGACGCGATGGCCGTAGCAGCGACCAGTCGGCGGTATACCGACCGATTTTGACTTCCGGCGCGGGCTTTGGTTTCGGCGTTGCCTGAAGTCCCGGCCAGCGTTCGGCAGCGGGAATCGACGGGTGAGCATTTTCGAACCGGTGATGAAGTGCTCCGACCGGAGAATCAAACCGATCCTGATTCAGCTTCCAGAACGCAATCAGCTCGAGCGCGTGCACTGCTGAGCAACCCGTCTGCCGAAAATTGCCGAGCAACCCGCGCCGGTGGCAGACTCCTGCCGAAATCAAACCTTCCTCCACCTCATCCCACTGGTCAGCCTGGCCGACAGATTCAAGCTTCGACGGTTCCACGTTCTTGGCAACGGGAGGTGGGGGAGGCGAGGTATTGGATAGGAACAGGCTTGTCAGTTCGGCACTTTCCTCCGGAGTCTCTCCGCAGGAACCGGGCGGTTCAGTCGCGGAATCGTCCGCAGGATGTTCCGCAACTTGCGGTTTGAAGTCCGAATCGAGTTCTCCAATCGGTCCGAGTTCCGGCGCGTCTCCGAGCGTTTCGTCGACCAGTACCCAATACAAACCGGGAGTCCGATTCCCGCCCGGTTCGTAGTGCAGAAACCCTTCGTCAATGCAGCGACTACGGACGCGGTCCAGTTTGTCGACCGACCAGCCGCAGAACTGCGCGAGTTGTGAATTGAAGAACCGAACGGCGTACCGATACCGAGCGCTGTCTTCCGTCGCGGCAACGACAGTGCAGAGAAAGCAACCGTCCGCACCAATGACCATCGCCGCACAAGTTTTGATCAACCAGCGAGTGAACCGATGGAAAAAGAACGGGGTCCGCCTGGGATAACCAGTTCCGCGTTTTGGTTTCTTTCGGGCTCCATTCCGTGAGTCTGCTCCGCTATCCTGAGCCATGCTGAAAAGCCTCCATGCCGTCCGGTGTGATCCCCGCAAAGAAATCGCCGACAGCGTGAGTTCCGAGAATGGCCAGCCCAAAACGGCTGGCCGTTTTCATACGGTGGTCAAAGGAGCCGGAGCGTCTGCAAAGACGCGGCTCGATGCCTCAACCCAGATCCCCAACGTGGCGAGTTGTCGTTGGCAGTCGTTCGCGTCCGACTGATTTCCAGAAGCAAGTGCTGCCACGTACCGGGCAAACCATGTGACTTGCCGGTCAGCCAGGCACTTCTTTTTCGCGTCCATCGTTAAGTCCTCCAACAAATTCGCAAACGGGTTACCCCTTGCGACTATCGGAGGCCAATCGGAGGCGAAAATCGCTTCGCTTTGGCAGCTCTCAGCGTGTTTTCCTAAGAAAACTGTCTGCGCCAATTTTGAGATTTTCTGAAACCGGAGGCTATCCGGAGGCGTCCGGTAGGAATGGAGGCTCAATCGGAGGTGATTCGTTGAACGGCGTCGATCGCTTCGTGAAATTTGGGGTGCGAGCCAAAGTGCTTGCTGTCCTGAATTGTCCGAGCTCCTACAGGCAACACTCGTGCGAGTTCTGCCCACTTTGGCTTTCGACCGTTTTCAGCAATCCATTCAATCGCGTCGCTCACCCATTTCGGCGATTTCTTAGCCAGTGGCATGAGCTTGTGGAGTTCAATCAGACGAAGAGCGACTGCCGCTTTGCGTTTAGCAGCGAGCTGGTCTTCCAGGGCGATTTGCAGTTGGCGCAACCCTGCCTGATCGTGGTCGAATTTGTCATCGGCGTCAGAAGCGGGCGACTCGTTACGGGGGCCTTCTGGAATTGCCACGTCGTCAACATCCGGCGGAAGCGGAATCTGATTCGGTGACTGTCGGCCTGAGTTGCCTGAAAACGACGCTCGAATGCGTTCCCGTTCGACCAAGGCAACCCCCTCCTGCATCAGTTCGACGGGACCGATCTTATCAAGGTCGCGTTCGATGATTCTGGCGATGAGTGGAAGCCATTTGCTTTCGTCACCGCTCAAGTCGAATCCGTTTTGAGCCAGAATCTGTTCTTCGTCGGACGGCACATCTTTTAGTTGTTCGGAATCTTCACGGAGTCGATCCGCTTCGTCCTGGAACTTGCGGAATTCTGGATTGGTCGCACCTCGTTCGATAATTGCGCGAGCGACCAGTTCGTTCTGTCCGTCGATTGATTGCGTTAAGTCTCTCGTGGATGGCGACTTCCACTTTCCGGACAGCAAAAGGGATTCCACCTTCAGACGAACACTCACAACCCGAGAATCATGTCGCCGTATTAGATGATCCGGTACTGGAATCCACCGCGACTTCTTAGCTTGTGAACTGATCTTCCTGCCCGATCGAACGACATCGGCGTAGAGTTTGCCAAGATATTCGGTGTCCACCTTCGCCGCATGGCTCTCCGGTCCCGCTGCTTCTGAAGCTTGTGCTGACTCTTCTACTTGCGAACAACCGCTGAGAAACAGTTCTTCACCTCTATCCTTGAATTCCGTCAGCATTTGAACCGCACGTGACAGTGGTGCGACAAACTGCTTCAACTCTGGAAGTTGCTTGTCGAAATCCATTGAGTCCCAACCAAGAACGATTGGTAGGTCGTGTGAGAACGTGCCCACGGCAACTGGCTGAAATCCTCGATTTGTGAACAGCTTACCTAGGTTGGCGATGATGGTTCTGAGCAAGTACGCAGCTCGAAATTCTGTACGTGTGTTGTGTGACTCTGTAATGATGGGTGGAAATGGTCCGGATGAAGTCGATTGCGGTCTGGGAATTTGACGCATCAAATCCCAAAGCAGTGTCATCGGAGCGTTCAGCGGCGCAAGCCACTCACTCGCAAACTCTTCGCGGGACTCCCACGCATCGGGATCCGTGTTGAGGTCATCGAAACCGGCAACCGCTCCTTTTGCATCCTCATACTCTTCGATTGCTTGCTGCAATTGGACAGCGGCATCAATCAGTTGTGAGCAGCCTGCATGGATAATCTTTGAGGTAGTTTCATCGTCGGCAATCGGGACTCTGAGTACGTTGCAGCGGTCCACAGCGGCAGCGGCCTCTTCAGCCGTAATCTCGCACTCAGAGTCAGTTGAGGATGAGTCGTTTATGCAAACCGAATCCGTCGCGTCTGTCGTTGACTCGCCTTCCGAATCAGCAACGGATTCAAGAGGCTTTGCGGTAATCACTTCCACTTCGTTGACTAACCGGCTCGCAAGACTTCGAATCTCGGAGAGCATCGGTTCTCCGTCACCGCGTACGGCTCGCATGATGTCAAGATTCAGACGGTTAAGATAATCAGCAATCGGAAGCTGATCTTCCGCTCGAATGATCAAAAACTCTCTCGCACATGAGTCCAGTTCTTGATATGGCAAGCAGTCTTGAAACGGCCCCCAAAGTAAGGATGTCATTTCACGACACTCAATTGCGATCTCGCCCAGTGTTCTCTTGAGTCGTGAAGTCATTCCGAGCAAATCGCACTCAGCAACGGCATTGGATAGTCGTTTCACGGCTTGCAACAGGCGTCCGCTGAACTGTGTTGCATTTTCCAATGCTCGCGGAATCAGAAGTTCCCGGCAAAGTTGATCTCGTTTTGCGTAACTTGCGTGATGGCGAGCTTCAAGCTCGTCGTCGATTTCGCCATGCCACGCGGCGAGAATATCGCGATGTTCTCGAATCGCGTCTGCAAGTTGCCTCGGAAGCGCAGCGAGTTCATCCGTGTCCTGCATGTGCCTGTCTTTCGTTGCGGGCCGGACCGGATGCCAGCGCGTGAAAGACAGAAACTCGCGCCAGCTCATCCGGTCCACTTCGGCTAGAGCGGTGATCAGCCGCTTCCAGCAACCCGGATGCGAATCGTATTTTCACAGGCTCAATTCGCAAGACTCGGTCTGAAAACGCCGGGGTCCTCCCCCGGATACGCCCCACAGTGCGCCGTCAGGGGATTGCGCAGTTCTCGCACCCTCGAAAAACTGAAATCTGCCTCCCTCCCTCCCCCCACGCAAAAAGCGACGCGACAAACGAAAACGGTAGGTTCAAGCGATCCACCGCCGCGACGCAAAGGGAAGCTGCCTCCCTCCTTTTCGAAACTCGCCTCCCCCCCCCTGGCAAAACTTTCGGGGGAGAACGCGCGACGATAAAGGTGGTCTGCGGGTCGACTGGCTCGGAGGATTTCAGGCCCCCTGGCCTGTCGACTTACAAAGTTTTTCAGGAAAGAAAGAGTGTGTCTCAGCTCGATTGTTCCCTGTATCCGTCATCCGTTCGACGGCCAGAAAGTACCTGTTCGACTGGGAAACAGGGCTGTTTCGGACCGGTGGCTATGTGCCTGCGGTCGGAACGGGTCCTTTTTCGGCTTTCGAGCCGTGCCCCTATTCGGAACTGTCACGGCCAATGACACACTTTGTTTTTATTCCGGGCCGTCACCGCAGACGACCAGGCTGACAGCTCAGTCGAGTAGGCCGGCGGTAGTCGCCAGACGCTCGCGGGTCCTTCCGAATGCGTTTTCCCGCCTCCTCCTGAATGGAACAGACGGGGCCTGAGACACACTTTCTTTCGCGCCGATCGGGAGTCCACAGCGCGGCTACCTCGCCACTCCGATCGAGTCGTCAGCGAGTAACGGGGGTCGAGCGTTGTCGATCAGTCCTGCCACGGGCCTCCGGCGGGCCAGTGCTGGTCGAACGGGCGCCCGGAATTCAAAGCGGTCAGGGGCGGCAGTAGAAATTCACGCAACGGTTCGATGAGTTTTTGCAGGTCGGTCGGACAGTCAGCGAAGCGACCACGGTTCACAAAGGCAGTCCACTGCGCGCGTTTGGTCGGATCGGTCGCGAACTCATCCGTCAGAGCCAGCGGAGCAGCGTCTGGAATCGCGGTCTGGCGGCGTTCGAACGTAGCGGCGATGGCTCTGGCGAGTAGTTCGCCGCGAAAGTCGAACAGCCGGGACAGCGTCCACACGTCAAAGAAATCCTTCAGGCGACTGTTCGCGATACCGAGCATGACCATTGCCTGCAACTTTTCGGCGATGACCGTTTCCTGCGGGTAGGCACGCACCACGGGAGCCGGAAGGTCCAGCAGCGTCGGATAGTTCGTGTCGACGGGATCCGGTGTGATGGAGTCTCCAAAGCCGATATCCACTTGCAGGTCGATGCGTGCCTTTTCGAGTTTCGCTCTTAGTCGAATGCGAATGCCCCGGTACTCGGCATCCTCCCGAATCTCTTCCGTGCGAACCGAAGCGGCATCGAACACCAGCCCGTCCGGTTCGACTTTCAGTTTGCAGAGTTTCCGGAATTCGTTCGTGAATCGTTCCTGCGAAGGTTCACCGAATCCGAGCAGATCAAGGTCGCGCGTTGGTCGATGAATCTGCCCGCTCCACACCTGAAACAGCATCGCCCCCTTCAGAATCAGCGAGTCACGAATCGGAGACTGGCTGACACGATACAGCAGGCGTTCCAGACCGTACCGCAACAGAACGTTCTGGAAGTCCTGACCGGTCTGGCGAGCATGGTTCAGTAGCCGCTGCCGAACGGATGCCGCGCTGTTCTCGTGGGCCGGACGCGTCATGTCACGGACTCCAGATACGGACGCATGACATTGGCGACTCGACAGACTTTCGCCGCCGTTTGCAGCTCATCCATCGTCGCTCGCTTCTGTCGCCAGGTATCGCGCAGCGCTTCAATCGCCACGTCCAGGCCGATCTTGTTGCGGTACTTGAAGCAGTCGGCCACGGTCTTTGCGGGCGAGTACACGCGCGCGGGCACGTTCTGGAGTGTGGTTTCCTGAATGCCGAAGCTCAGAGCCGCGCCGGAGAAGCGGACGATCCGCAGCGGTGGGTAACGAACTGTCGGACGCCTGTCCCGCTCACCAATGGCCAGCCAGACTTCAAACGGGGCCTGAGTCGTCAGACCGTGAAACTGTAGAGCGGACAGCAGACAGACAACGCCTCGCGGCACACGCTTGCAGGCTTCGGCCAGTGTCTGGTGTTCCGTCGGTTCAGAGTCCGCCAGAACATACAGCCCGCGACCGGTCCGCTCCAGCACGCCACGGCGGTAAAGCCGAATCAGATATTCTCGCGGGATCTGATGCGCGTCGAGATCGCGGGGGCGCAGAACGCCCGCGTCACTCACCAGTCGCAACACTCGCGAAGTGTGATCATTCATCGTCTTGCCGTGTTACACGTTGTCGGGAGTTATCAAAAAGCCCCGACATTCTGTAACAGTCTGGCGAGACGGTCAATCCCGGTTGAAGTCAGCAACCGACACATCGGCTAGTCGCAGGATCTGACTCTGCACAGAGTCAGGCAACTCACTCCAGACTTCGACCAGCAACCGAAGCGTCGGATCGTTTCCAGAAAGTTTCCGGACATCCGGAAACTCAACATCCTCCGCCCCTGTTGAGCGTTCGTGCTGCGCTATCTGCTGCGCGCTGGTTTTCGGCTTGCTGGAGAGCATCGCGGAACCGTCGACTGACTCAACACTTGCGCCGGTTCCGGGAGTGTCTGACACGACGATTGAAAATCCTGGTGTCGGCGGTTCGATCCCGCCTCCGCCCATTTCACTAAAGCCAGTAGCCCCAAAGGGTTTCTGGCTTTTTTCGTGCGCCGGTGACGGCTTTTGTTTCTCCGAGGCGGAGCTATCGCGGCGAATAACACACTTTGGATTTCTGCTGTCGACTTCTCCGGGCGATAAGATCAGTCGATGCTATCGTGGATGCCGCCATTCGGAATCACGTTTGAAAGGATTCGGTGATGGTCGAAGTTGTGCGGTCGTTTCGCCGATACGAGGTGCTTCGTCGTTCCCGATGCGATCCGCCATTGAAAAAAGTCGCTTGGAATCCGCTCGTTGCAGATCAGTGCGGTCATCGAAGGAAGCGGCCGGGGCGGTCGCGGCAATGATTGCTGATGCGACCGTGCAATGAGAGCAGATTCAGGAATCAGAGGCATCAACAGGCGGAGGTGTTGGAGTGCCTGGCACCGGATGGAGCGATCGTGCGAACCGCTCCAGATCTCTGAAAGTTTCGCAAAAAACGGTGTACTGGATCTGACGTCGGAGTGGCTCGGAAACGGCCTGGCCTCCGATCGCCAGCGCTGTCGCTGATTCAAGGGCAGTCTGAAATAATTGATTGACGCCCGCGACAAACTGCTCGTTGTCGGCAATGTGGGAAACGCTCAGCCATATCAGTCTTGGTCGAGACATTTCGAGGGCCTGGCACAACGTGTTGAAAGGGAGGTTTGTGCCGAGTGTTGTGGCGTGCCAGCCAACCGACGTAAGTACGGTTTCCGCCAGGGCGACGGGGATCGTGTAGAAATCTGCTTCGATCGTTCCTCCGATTGCCTCGGGCGATTGCGCCTGCCGGCAGGTTGAAGACTGTTGAAGCTCGTGAATCACTCGAATGCAGATTTCACAGGCGCGACGTTCCTGATAAATCGCGACATCTCCGCAGCTCCATTGTTCACCGATTCGATGCATCGCCGGTGTGACCACATCATCTGCAATTGCCGTCGGTGAATGGTTTGCAAGAAGCAGGTCGAAAACGAGTTGACGAACGACAGCTTCTTCGCCGGCGATCAGTGCAGCAATCAGACGGTCTGTTGCACGGTTGAGTGTCCACGCAGTCTTGCCTGCCGTCACGGGCAGTCCCAGCAGTTCCGGTTCGACAAGCTCGCGACCGTTTTGGCGAAGGAATCGGATGACGGCCTCGATCTCGATCCGTCGATGCCCGCCGGCAGTTTTCGTCATCGAGATCAGACCGCTGTCACACCAGCGTTTGAGTGTGGATTCACTCACGCCGATCGCGCGGGCAACCTGCTTCGGAGATGTGTGTTTTGGCATCGGTTTCAGGTGATCACGATCCTGCGGGGCTGACAAGAGGGTGCACGTTATTAGTTCGCAAGCTCGAAGTCGTGCAGGGCGTCAAAATTATTCTGGCCAGGCCAATCCAGCGGTCTATAAACAATGTCGGGTCGAGAAATCGACTTGCCGCGACGCGGATCAGTTTCAGTTTGGCCCGACTGACTGATTCCGTCGCGGTTTTTCTTTTTCGTCAATGATGTCGGAAATCTCAGGGGCAACGACAGGTGGCCTGCGTCGCCAAATACATGCAGGATTGCACTCTCAGATGCGTTGCCGACGCAGGAACGGACATCCAGATCAGTTGATGTCGATGGCTCCGAGTTTGCAATCAGTAGTCTCGATTCCCAGGAGCTTCGGCAGTTGTTCGTGTCGGAATCTGAAAATCCGGTGCAGATCACGCTTCACGAAAAGTGAATGGACGAGTGCTCCGCCAGACACTCGGTATCGAACCTGGTCCCCAACCAGCGTCCCGCCGTCGATTTCCTCGAACGTGTGGGTGTGTATCCAAAGCGAGTAAGGGCCCCGTACCTGGGAGTCCTGAAAACTGACCGGCGGGCACCAGTCGGTGATTTCTGTTGTCCAGAAAACAGGGGACCCGTGCAATCGCAACCGGTAATCAATGTGTGTTCCTTTCTGCATTGAGATCGGTTGTGGCGTCAGGACTCGGAACTTCAGCCAGGGAAGGGTCATTGGTTCCAGTGTTAACGAATTTGGGAAGAAGCAAAATACATCCTTACGAGGAAGTGGCAGCCAGCAGGTTGTCTGTAACGAGAATTCTCTTGTCGTCATTCTTTGTTCTGTCGCGGAGTGGATGTTTTGGCTGTTTTTAGGTTATTGTTTTGGTCTAATGACGGTTTATGTTGGAGTTATGATTGTCTCGTGTTGATTGTTGTAGACGTTTTAAGGGGGTGGGATGGCCAATTTTGCGACAGAAGAAGAAAATGCACATCCGCGAAACAGGGCGGGGGCGATGGAAAGGCAAATTGCCTTTATTCCCAACGAGACATTTGAAAAGACAACCGAGCAGGATTTGGCGGCTGGAGACGTCGACCTTTACCAGACTGAAGAACAGCCTGCTCGATCGCTTGATCGGAACATGCTGAATGCTTCGCTGCTCTCGGCGTTGGAGCATTGCCAGTTGCTGACTTTCGAAGGGGAGCAGCATTTGTTCAAACGCCTGAATTTTCTGAGATTCAAGGCGAATGCGATTCAAATGACCCTGAATTCAAAACGCTCGGCGAAGAAGAAATTACGAGAAATTGAACGGTTGCTTGCAGAGGTCAGCAACGTTCGTGAAGAACTGACACGAGCCAACCTGCGACTCGTGGTTTCGATCGCGGGCAGGTTGTCACTGTCACGAGACGAATTCGATGAGTTCGTAGCCGAGGGAAACGGAATTCTGATGTACGCTATCGACAAGTTCGATTACTCACGCGGATATCGATTCAGTACGTACCTGACGCACGCCGTGCAGAGGCATCTGTACCGGTTTATCGAGCGTCGCAAAAAGCGAGCAGCGAGAGAGTTTGCCTGCGAGCCGGACCTGTTGAGCTGCGAACTTCAGGTGGATGACGGCTCTGATGAAATTTCGGAAGCTGAGATCAAGGCAGCCACGGCCGCTATAATTTCGAAAATCGACATTGCTCTCGACGAGCGGGAGAGCTTCATCATTCGTGGCCGATTCGGGCTTGACGGAACGGGCGACTGCAAGACGTACACAAGCCTGGGAGAACAACTCGGATTGAGCAAGGAGCGGGTTCGGCAGCTTTATCAGAGAGCACTTGAAAAGCTCGGCGAAATTGCCAGACCGTTTGAATCGACCTTTGCTCCGGGGTAGTAAACGTCTACGAATGACTGCTGAGTTGCTGTTCGACTTGCTGAGTGGCATCGTCCGTGGCAGCATGATGCGAGAACGCTGACAGTGCATTCGTTTTTGAGGCTACGGCGGCGCCAGCTGGGAAGGGCAGGAGTGAACGACAACCTTTCAGCTTGCCCCTGGATGAAAAC
This sequence comes from uncultured Planctomycetaceae bacterium, assembly GCA_963976765.1. Taxonomy (GTDB): domain Bacteria; phylum Planctomycetota; class Planctomycetia; order Planctomycetales; family Planctomycetaceae; genus JABMPE01. Next base: position 128,904 of record CAXBME010000021.1, on the reverse strand, counting down.
GGTCCTTCTGGCTGCGGGCATTTACAACCTTGTCTGCGGAATGATCGTTGTGCTTGCCCCGGATCAGATTCCCGGCTGGTCTGCGATTGCTGCACAGGCCCAATACTCTCTGGCCTCGAAATCTGCCGGAGTGATTGTTGGCGTTTACGGAATTGGTTATCTGATTGCGGCTCGCGATCCCTTCCGGTTCTGGCCGCTGGTTTTTCTGGGGCTGCTGGCAAAAGTAGCAGGCGCAACAGGCTTCGCGACAGCTCTGATCATGGGAACGGTACCGGTTTCGTTTGGCTGGACAGTTCTGGCAACTGACTTGATCTGGATGCCTCCGTTCATCGCAATTCTGTGGGGCGCGATTCGCTTTAACCAGGGCATTGGCTCGGCTTATCAGATGGACGAGGCTGATGACCCTCTGCGTGAACTAAAGACGAATACGGGCAAGCTTCTCGACGATCTTGCCAGCGAACGACCGCAGCTTGTCGTTTTTCTTCGTCATGCTGGCTGCACGTTTTGCCGGGAATCACTCGCTGACCTTGAGGCTCAGCGGTCTGAAATCGAGGCCAGTGGTTGTGGTATCGTTCTGGTGCATCTCGGAGAAAATCTGCGCGACGATAGTATTTTTGCCAGGTATTCAGTCGCCGATCTGCCACGTATCGCGGACCCGGCATGTCGACTCTATCGTCAGTTTGGTTTGAGCATGGGGCGAATTTCCGAACTGCTCGGGCCGACAGTCTGGATGCGAGGTTTTATCGCAGCCATCTTTCGAGGGCATGGCTTCGGCGGACTGAGGGGCAACGCGTTGCAGATGCCCGGTGTTTTCCTTTACTCCAGCGGCCGAATTCTTGATGGATTTCAGCACGAACGTTCTTCAGATCGCCCTGATTATCGAGAGCTCGCCTGCCGGATCCAGCAGCATTCCTCTTTTGCTGTCGATCAGAAAGCCGTCACCGTCACTGGCCAGGCTGGCACATGAAGTTGCAGGGGGGGCTGGACCGAGCGTTCTCGACGTGCCGCCGGAGTGCCGCTGTACCATGATTCCTTGACTGAGCAGGATGAATGCCGTCTCTCGACGGGTGGATTTTTCAATTGGTCGTGGCCGGGCGCGTTATATCTCTAAATTGTTGTCGCCCCTCGGCGTGCCGGCCTGTTTCGATAGAGATTTGGTGTTCTCGTGCTCGTTGTTCCGAAGTCGGGCTCTCGGTTTTGATTGGTGGATACAGGTTTGCAGCCGGGGCGGTCAGGGTTTTGAAGAGTCGCGATGAGTTCATGCCATGAGCGGCTGCATTTCCTGGTCGAACATTTTCGTCGTCGTTTCTGTTGGCTGAACGGTCCTGCTGATACGCTCATTCGAGAACACCAGAACGGGAGGTCTCGTGACAGATATCGACTCCGGAATTCTGCTGAGTCAGCTTGCTCGGTACACCGCCAGCGGAACGCTGAATTCTCAATACTCGCTTCCGGTTCTTGGCCGACTCGCCGATGAATCGACTCCGCCGCTTGATGGCGAGCAGTTGATCGCAGCCCTACTCGCGCACCGTGACCCGGCCATTGCTGCAATGGCTCCGCGGGTGGCTGCGGCGAGGCAAACGGAAGCGGCGAGGCTTCACGCGGCTCGTCGAGACAAACGTCTTTCGTCGTCCCGGTCGGTAGAAGAAGAGTTTCCACTACTTGCCGATCTGCCGCTCGATGTGCAACAGGGGTGGGAGAGCTTTTCACGCCCGCTGAAGCAACTGGCCGGTGCGTTGTCTTTGGCGAAGGATGTCCGGTTTGCCGCCGAACGCCGAAGCAAAGCGCCTCAGACGGCAGAGCGACTGGACGAAAAAATTCGGTCCTGGTTGACTGATTCCGGCGAGGCAATCTTTCCTCGGGACCGTCGGCTTGTGCGGGCCATGATCAACCGGTCGAGGCAACAATGTTCGGAAGATGCCGCTGTAGTGGCCGTTCTGGATCGTCTTGAAACGACGCTGGCTGAGCGGGAGCAGGCGGACAAAGCCGCTGCCGTAGAAGCCGTTGATAATTTGCCGACGCCGATTGCAGCCGAACTCGATGACGAAGATGTACTGACGGAGCTTCTGAAACGGTATCGTGAATCTTCGAGCGGAGCGGAGGGCGGAAGCGGCGGCGAGGGCGGGTGTCGTTGGCTCGACGCGCTGTGTGCCTGGCCGCGAGTAAACGTCGCTGAGCGTCTGCACGAGGCGTTGCAGTCGAACTCGGATCGCGAACGAGCGGCGTTAATCTTCACACTTCGAGTCGGAGCGAGAAATCTCTCGGGGTGGTCCGGCTGGAGAAACTGGCTGATGCAAAGTGGCTGGAGCCTGGAACGCGAGCAGAAGGAATTCGCACAGTTTGTACAGCAGCGTCCGGTCGAACTGCTGTCTTTGTGGTGCCGTCAGAATTCTGAGGCAGACGCCGTTGCCGTGCTTGAAGACTGGTGCCAGGCGAATGTTCCAGCCGTCGATGCCGACCGCTTTGCGGAGCGCTGGGAAGAAATCATCCCTGACGAAGAATTAAGTGGACTGTTCGGCGGCGAGTTTGTCACCGAAGACGACTACCTGCCCGACGAGCCGGTTGCGGTGCCGGTGTCGGAATCTGTTTCGAAGGCGGTGGCCTTGTCAGCCGCGATGGAGCCTGTCGAGCTGGATCAGGTCGTCGCTACGCCTCGCCACGCTGCGCCACAAGCTCCACTTACGAAGGTCTCTGCCGTGCCGACCGCGCCGGTCAAACCCGCGCCGCCGAAGCTGCCGCCTCCGCCATCCGTCTGGCGGGATCACGTGCAACCGTTTTTCGTCGAGAACTGGTACATGGTGGCCGGCGTGCTGATGGTCATTGCCGGAAGTTCGCTGTTGGCATGGTACACCTGGGACAAGCACTGGGCGGTTCGATATACGATCATGCCGACTCTGTTGGCCGGATTTACCTGGGCGCTCGGGGCGATGGGAACGTGGGTCGAACGCCAGGACAAAGAGTTCGAAGGGACCGCCGCCATTCTTCGAGGTGCTGCCACCGGACTGCTGCCGATCAATTTTATGGCCGTCGCCCTTTTGTCGAACGATCCGCAGGTCGAGCAGAAACTTCTGGTCGTTCCTTTGCTGGGCGCGGTCTATCTGTCATTCGGAGCGTGGGGGTTGAAGACCTGGTGCGGCCTCATTCACGAATCGCTGACCTGGCTGCTCGGGGGAACGCTTTTATTGCTCAACAGTCTGGTAATGCTCGGCCCACTGGCTCAGACATTTGCTGGCGTTGGCGGCGAACAGCTCAACGTCATCATGGGAGTGGGCTTTCACCTGGGGTTTCTCGTACTGGCCATGTCGGTGATCCGGTTCTCGGGCAGCGTGCTGACCATCGAAATGGCTGAGGGAAAACGCATTCCCTGGTTCTTTGGGGCGACGCTGGTCGTGACCTTCGTCCAGGTTTTCGGATGGGTTCATGGATACTTGAAACATCTGCCTCACGTCTGGACTTACGCCCCGATGATCATCGCAACGGGCTGGCTGGTCCTGCTGATGGAGCGTCGCGCGCGAGTTCTGACCTGTCGGCAGTCGCAACTGGGCGGCGAATCTTTTCTGGGCTTTGCGCTGATTCTGCTCGGCACGTTGATGGGAGCAACTCATCCGGAAATCCGCGTGCTGTCGTTTGCGATGGCTGGCACCGTGTGGATTTATCAGTCGCTCGGCCGTCGGTCGAAAGTCCACGAATGGATCGGGTTGACGATTCTGATGCTGTCAGTGGCGTCTGTGGGGATGCTCGATCCGTTTCCGAAGGAGTGGCTTCCGGCGTTGGGACTGATCGCGGCCGCCTTGCTGGGCGGACTGCACCACGCCTTCCGAATTCGTAACTTCGAGTCGATCAGCCAGACGGCAACGGGCATGCAGGTGACCGTGCTGATGCTGACGGCGATCGTCGCCGCGCTATGTCAGTGGCGATTCCAGACGCCTCCGATTCATACCGGACAATGCCTGCTGATCATTGTCGGCTGGTTCTTCTGGCGAGCGTTCCGGGACAACCAGTTGCGGTGGGTGCATTCCGCTATGTCAGTGCTGGCGATGTCGCTGCTGTACCTTGGCTGTGTCGACATGGAAGGTCGCAGCCTGGAAGGCAACACGCTGGTGTTCGGTCTTTCGGTACTGTCGATTCTGTGGCTGGCGACGCTGGCAATCACGCGTTCGAAACTGCTGCTGCGGGCTCGGTCGACGGTGCTTTGGGTCTACGGAGCGATGGCCGTGGCCGGCATGTTGTTGCGAGTCGTCGTCGAGCATGACGCCGTTGCCGGAGCGGACTGGCTGCACGCGTGGATGGATTATCTGGGCCCGTTGCTGATGGCGGTCGTGCTGGTGGCAGCGACATATTTCTCGCGATCGCTCATCCCGGCGATGATGGCGATGACCATCGTGATCATCCTGTTTCCCGAACTGCGAGCCAACTTCCGCTTGACGTTTGAACGTTTCAGTTGGGGTACCGGGCTGGGAAGCGCCTGCAGCGCACTGGGGCTGCTGGTCGCTTCGTTCCCTTTGCGAGGGGCCTCGTTTCTGAAAAATCTTTCAGAAGGCGACCGGTTCTTCGACCGTACGCCGTTTCCACTTCGCCGTTATGACCACACGCTGTTTACGTGGCCGCTGGTCGCGTCGGCTCTGTTCCTGATCACCCGAATCGATACCTGGGTGCTGTTGAAAAATCTGTTCGACGATGGAGTCGGCCTGAAAACGTCGATCGCCATCGGCGTGACATCAGTCTGCTGGACGTTGACCGCGGTCTACGCTCGCGAGTACCGGCAGTCGGTGGTCGGCACTTATCTGGGCGGACTGTTTCTGTTGATCGGCCTGTTGTGCGGACACTGGCATCTGTCCGACGATCCTCACTGGTATGGTCCCGTGCTGGTTGCGGGGATCACCCTGCAGATTCTTCTGATCGCTTACTCATCTCAGAAAGAACGTTTTGAATGGGGCGAGCGAATTCTGGCCGGCCCGACCCGATCACTCTTGAGCGGTGGCAGCGTGGTTGTCAGCGCGTTGTGCATGGTGTCGCTGCTGGCCGGGACGAACGTTGCCGCTTTGCTGCCATTGCTGGCGTTTACTGCCGCTCAGCTGGGCTGGCACGGGCTGCGAACCAGGCAGCACGCGTTCGGCGGGATGCTGTTCTTTCTGATCTGGGTGACCATGCTGGCCTGGGCGGCGCCGGGCGACGAAACACTGCTGCTGAGAGTCGAGTTGGGGAATTCGTTCTGGCCAACCATCGGGCAGTTGCTGATTATTCAGGGGATTCTGCTGTGCATCGAGGTGCGGCGCGAACTCTACGAACGCCTGTCACCGTTGCTCCTGCCGTTCAATCTGCTGGGCAGTCTGTTCGTCGCAGCCATCGCGATGGCATCGATGGCCGATTCGCTGGTTGGAAGTTCGCTGTCAGCTGAGCAGTTATTTTTCGTGATGGTGGCGGTGGCTCTGGCGGCAAGGGCTCACCATTCAGGGCTGCTGGGATTGCTCACGCTGCTGCTGAGTTACCTGTTGATCTTTCATGCCGAACTGCGCGATGCCAGCGGAGTGGCCGCCATCGTTGATCGGATTCGACTGCTGGCCATGCCGTGGCGACTGAGTCTGCTGGCTTTGTCGATGGCAATCATCGGTCACGCTGGTCGACGGTTGGGCGTTCGTCGCCCGTTTGTCGTCTACGGAGCTTTCCCGTTGACGTTCTTCCGCGCGGCTAACGTTGCCTGGGTCTTCGTCCCGGCCATCGCGTTTGCGGTACTGGCGACGGTTTATCACACGGTCAGTGGCGAACTGCGCGAACAACCCTCGCAACTGGTCACTCCGTTTGTCGCTGCCGCAACGCTGGCGGTGATCGGCTGGTCATGGCAGCGCAGCCTGTTTTACGCGATCGGAACGCCGCTGCTGACGCTGGGCAACATCCACATCATCCGCGTGTTCGGCGGTGACTACCTGCGAGGGCACGGCCTGTCAGAGATCCATCTGGTCTGCCTGGGGCTGGCCGGTAGTCTGCTTGAAGCCACTCTGATTCGAAGGATCGTGCAGCGCAGGACGATTACTGCTTATGTCAATCGAGCGAGCCTCGTGCTGGCAGCCCTGATTCTTTCGCTGCTGAGTGCCAACTATTTCGTTCATCCAAATCTCGCAGAGATTCCGGCGTTCCGATTCGTCGTCTCCGGCGCGATCGCGTTGCTGGCCGGGTGGTACTTTCGTCGAGCGGCACGGCATCCCGACGACGGGGAGCGGGAATCGGTCGACTGGTGCGAAGGCTTTTATCATTTCGGAGTGACGCTGGCGATCTGGTGTGCCGCTCTGACGATCCCGGCATTCAGGCAGCCAGCCACCGCGATCTTTGCATTCGGGTTGCCGATCGCGTGGTTCTATTTCCGATCAGAAACCGACTTCCGCAGCGGCCTGGATTCCGGACGTCGCTATCGAAACTCAGCCACGGTGCTCAGTTTTACGATCCTCGCGTTCTACACCTGCCGCGGCCTGTTTCAGATGATTCTGTTTCCGAACGAGCCGGTCATTCAGACCGACTATTACCACCTGAACGCTCCGCTGGTGATGGTCGTCGCGCTGATCCTGTTGAGACTGCACGGCCTGGGTGGGAACGCGTGGCTCGCGTTTTATGGAGGACTGTCGCTGATGGTCGGCAGTTATTTCACGCTGACTCTGCTGCCGCGGACGAGCCCGTTCGATTTTCCCATGGCGGCTGCGTGGTGCGGAATCGGCATCGCGCATTTCTGGATTCTCTTCAGCACCCACCGCTCACCTGTGCGATCCGCCATTCAGGAGATGGCCAGCATCGACGAGGCTCAGTGGTTCTCGCTGAGACGTTCGTGGGGAATCTGTCTGCAGATCGCCGTACAGGGGCTCGTGCTGTGGGGGCTGACCGACTGGAGATCAGACAGCCTGCTGGTCGCTCCACTGCTGGCGGCCAGTGCGTCGGTGTTGATTCATCATGGCATCATCCGGCGCTCACCCGTGTATTTTGTGATGGCTGGTCTGCAGCTTCTGCTGGCGTTGCACATGGACTTTTTCGTCGTCAGCTGGCTGCCGAAAGAACAGGTTATCTGGACGGTGCTGGCGATTCAGGCGGTGCTGCTGGTTGTGCATCAGATTTCGCTGTCGTTCACTCCGCTGCCGAAGATGGGGACGATCACTCTGGGACTGTCGGGCCTCACACTGGCGCACGTCGTGTGGCATCATCCGGAATCAACAACCAGCCTCGTCGCCGTTGCGATTGGCACTGTGCTGACTGCATTAACGCCTCGACCAACGTCTGCGGCGAGAAATAACGAAGAGCGAATTCTGGCGGCGAGCATTCTGCTGATCCCGGTGTGGCTCGCGTTTTTCAGCCAGACGAACATTCGCGGCGCGGGACTGAGCGACGCGATCCGAAGCTGGCCATTGCTGACGGCGACGGCGGCACTGCTTGCTGTCGGGACGTTCGTTCGCGTGTTTCAGGAACGATTGTTCGCGACTTACGACGAGTTCGATCGCGCGCGACCGAGACTGTTCGACCAGACCTGTCAGTGGATGGCGACCTTCGGAGCGATGGCGAACTCGGTGGTGCTGTGGATGACGTTCGCCGTGACGGTCGTCGCTCAGATGCTGCATTACGGGCGGCCGTTTGAAACTTCGGAGCTGATGCTGACAGCCGGATTGTTCGCGGCGTTGTCGATGGGTTGGTACTACGAAGGGCGGTTGCGGCAGAGTATGGCTCCGTACATCGCGCTGCAGCTATCGATCCTCGCCTTCTTCGGCGTTATCCGTCGGCACCTTCTGCTGACGACAGACTTCTGGAACTACGAATACGACGTCTGGGCGAGCCTGGTCATCAGCTTCGGCCTGGCGGGGAGCAAACAGCTGTTCGATCTGCAGCCCCGGCAGATCCGCATTCCGCTGCTGGGGACGTTGTTCGCACTGCCGATCGTCGCGCTGGTGTGGGTGCTTTATCACAACCTGGGCACCAACGTCGCGCTGCTGGTCGTCGGCCTGCACAGTCTGATGTTTTCTTTCATGGGCAAGGACGACCGGCAGTCGCCGTACCATCTGGTGGGCATCGCGGGCTTCGTGACGTTCGTGCTGATCGTCTTCTGGTCGAAGCTGGAGTTCCGGGTTCTGTACGCGTACACCGTGCCGGTCGGCATGGGCGTGCTCGTGATGCTGCAGTTGTTCCGCGATCGTATTGATCGAGACACTCGCAACCGCATTCGACTGATCACGATTCTGACCATCCTGAGCAGTGCCGGTTACTACGCACTTGTCGATGACCGCTACCCCGTTGTGTTTAATCTCAGCCTGATTCTGCTCTGTCTGGCCGCGATGGGACTGGGCAGTTTTTTCCGCATCAGGCTTTACCTGACGCTGGGCTTTTCGATGCTGCTGCTCGATCTCGTGACGATCGTCGGCAAGGTGCTGACCGGCATGGAACGCGGCCTTCAGATGACGGCTGTCGGTTCCGTCGTGCTGCTGATCGGTGTCGCGCTGGTCTTCGGAGCGATTTACTACAAGACGCACCAGGCGACTCTGACCGCAACCGCTGACCGCTGGCGAGAAAAGTTCGGCGGCTGGGAATGACGGTCGGACTGGCCAGACTGATTCGTGCTTAGCTCAGGCAGCGAAGTTCCCGATGATGATGTCGGCGAACTTTGCAACCGGCGTGAAATTGTGGCGGGCAACTGTAAGAATCCGATGATGCCGGCGTCGCTGAGAAATTCGCCTGGCCAGGTGACCCGTTAACAAATCCGGAGTTCGTTTATGAATCGTCTGAAGTGTCATGTGATCGTGCTGTTTCTTGCGGCGGCGTTGTTGCCTGCAACGTTAAGGGCGCAGGAGCATCCGGATCGGGTTGTTCAGGACGGAGTTCCGCAGGGGAAAGTCACGTCAGGGCAGTTCAGTGACAGTCAGATTTTTCCGGGAACGCAACGCGACTTCAGCGTCTACGTGCCTGCTCAGTACAAGGCCGATGAGCCCGCTTCGCTGATGGTCTTTATGGACGGGCGAGGGTATGTGAATCCGAAGGGCTCGTACCGGGTTCCCGTTGTGTTCGACAATCTGATTCATCAAAAGGCGATGCCCGTCACGATTGCCGTGTTCGTGAATCCAGGCACGATTCCCGCGACAGTGCCCGGAGCGGCGAATCGAAGCAATCGATCATTCGAGTACGACTCACTGGGTGACCGCTACGCCAACTTCCTGATCGATGAGTTTCTGCCGGTCGCGTTGAAGGGATTGAACGTTTCGACCGACCCTGCCGACCGCGCTGTCTGCGGGATTTCTTCCAGCGGCATCTGCGCCTTCACGGTGGCGTGGGAGAAGCCGGATCAGTTTGGCAAGGTGCTCAGCCACATCGGCAGCTTCACGAATATTCGCGGTGGATGGGAGATCCCGGGGCTTGTCCGGAAGTCTCACAAGGATCCGAAACCGATCAAGGTTTATCTGCAGGACGGTCGCGACGACCTCAACAACCTGCACGGCAACTGGCCGCTGGGAAATCAGGATCTGGCGGCGGCCTTACAGTTTGCAGGCTACACGTACCGGCTGGAGATGACCGACGGAGGTCACAGCAGTCGTTGGGGTGGCGAGATCTTTCCGGAGGCATTGAAGTGGTTGTGGGATCCCAACGCCGAATCCACAAACATTCCCATCGTTGAAACCAGGCCGAAATGGGAACCGCATCCGGATGCCGTCGCAAACGCTGACGTTCCCAGGGGCACGGTCGAAAAGATGGAACCGTGGGAGTCAGACGTGTTCCCCGGCACGATTCGCGACTGGGCGATTTACGTGCCTGCTCAGTACAACGCTGAACAGCCTGCCGCGCTGATGGTCTTTCAGGATGGCGAGCGGATGCGTGATGTGAATGGCCGATGGCGCATCCCGACAGTCTTCGACAACCTGATCGCTCGCGGTGACATGCCGCCAACGATCGCTGTCTTCCTCAATCCGGGACACCACAAGTCGAAACCGCGAGTCAACAAGGGGAAACATTCCAACCGCAGCTACGAATACGACAGCCTCGGCGATCGCTATGTCCGCTTTCTTCAGGAAGAGATCATTCCGGAAGTGAAGAAGCGATACACCATTTCCGACGACCCGAACATGCACGCGATCGGTGGTTCCAGCTCCGGAGCCATCTGCGCGTTCACGGCGGCGTGGGAACGCACCGACTACTTTCGCAAGGTGTACTCCAGCGTGGGCAGCTTCACGAATCTGCGAGGTGGCAATATCTACCCGGCGCTGGTTCGCAAGACAGAGCCGAAGCCGATCCGCGTCTACATGGCCGATACCAGCGGTGATGTTGATAACGCCTTCGGAAGCTGGCCGTGGGCGAATCAGCGAATGGCGTCTGCTCTGAAATACATGGGCTATGACACGCGTTTCGACTGGGCCGAAGGTTACGCTCACAACGCCGATTTCGGCAGCTCAAAGTTTCCTGACGCGATGAAGTGGTTGTGGCGAAAAGAAACGCATACGCCGGAAGTTGATACGAAGGGGGATCTCGGCGGCGACCTGACGCTGCTGAACCTGTTGATTCATGGCGAAGACTGGGAACTGGTTGCTGAGGATCTCGGCTTCGCCGACGCTCTGTGTGCCGACAAAGCAGGGAATCTTTACTTCTGCGACATGCGGGCGCCGGCCGTCATCCGCATCAACACAGCCGACGGAACGAGGACTCAGATTGCCAAAGAATCCGTCAGCGGTCTGGAGTTCAGCCCGGACGGATCGCTGCTTTACGCGTGTCAGGGTTCGAAGAACCGAGTCCTCTCGATCGACGTCGCGAGCGGCGAAGTGAAGACCGTGGCCGAAGGCGTCAAGCCCAACGATCTGGCTGTCACGAAAGACGGCTTCATCCTGATCACCGAAACCGGGGCGAAGCAGGTGACAAGGATCGATCCGAAAACGGGCGAAGTCACACCCGTCGACATCGGCATCAACAAACCGAATGGCATTGCCCTGTCTAATGACGGAGGCACGCTGGCCGTGTCCGATTACGGCGGGACTCACACGTGGACATTCCGAGTCAATGCCGACGCCGTTCTCGATGCAAAAATGCCGACGATGCCGATGCGACTTCCCATCGATCCGCAAGGCGAATTCCGCTTCAACGAGCCGCCACCGTATAAGTCGGTGGCCAAAGGCGACGGCATGGCTGTCGACAAACGCGGCCGCTACTACGTGACCAGCGATCTGGGCGTGCAGGTCTTCGACCCGACCGGTCGCCCCTGTGGAGTCCTGCCGAAAGTCGACAGGGACCAGCCACTGACCACCTGCATGCTGGCCGGCCCCGACCACAGCACGCTGTACATCGCTCATGGGAAAAGGATTTACCGCCGCAAGCTGACGGTCGAAAAACCGAAGCGGTAGCACAGCAGGTCCGGTTCTCACTGGCCGAATTCACGTGTGATGCACCTCGGCCGTGAGGCACCGGCTCGACGCCGTTGGAAGCCACTGTTCTGAATTTCGATTCCGGAAAGAGTTCACATGACCGTTACAAAGTTTGTGATTCCTGCCTGGACTCTGGCTTGTTTTTTTGTCGCTGGAATCAGCGCTTCGGCTGACGACTGGACGGAGTGGCGCGGCAAGGATCGACTGGCCGTCTGGCACGAAGAGGGCATCGTTGAGCAGTTTCCGAAAGACGGGCTGAAGCCGGCGTGGCAAGTTTCGATGGGGTCAGGCTATTCGGGGCCGGTCGTTTCCAATGGTCGCATCGTGACGATGGACTATCGGCCGAAGCCGGATACCGAGACGGCGGAGGCGATTGAGCGAGTCATTTGTCTCGACGAGAAGTCCGGCAAGCTGCTGTGGAAGGATGAATGGCAGACGCACTATCGCGAGCTGATGGGGTCTTATCGGACCGGCCCGCGAGCGACGCCGACGATCGACGGTGACCGGGTCTACGCCGTCGGAGCGGCCGGGCACATTCGGTGCGTGAGTCTCGATGATGGCAGGCTGCTCTGGTCGAAAGACTCTCGCACAGAATTCGAAGCATTACTTCCGATCTGGGGAATCTCGACGGCTCCGATTGTCGACGGAGACCTCGTCATCTTCGCAACGGGCGGCAAGAACAGCGAACAGGTTCGAGCGTTCAACAAGCTGACTGGCGTAGAAGTCTGGAAAGCCATTCCCAGTAACGACGAGTTGGGGTATTCGCAATTCGTCATCTTCGAACACGCTGGCGTGCGGCAGTTGATTTACTGGGACCCGAAGGCGCTGCATTCGCTCAATCCGCAGACGGGCGACGTCTACTGGCAGGTGCCGATGAATGTTCGATCTCACATGACGATTGCGACGCCGATCAAGAGCGGCTCGAACCTGCTGGTTTCCTCGTTTTACAGCGGGTCGATGCTGGTCGAGATGAACGACGAGCGGCCGGCCGCGAAGAAGCTCTGGCATATTCAAGGCAAGAGCGAACGCCCGGACGGGACGGCAGGCTTGCACTCAGTCATCACGACGCCGGTGATCGAAGGCGACCACTTTTACGGGACTTGCAGCTACGGCGAGATGCGTGGCCTCGAGCTCACCACGGGAAAACGTGTCTGGGAAAACAGGAAACTGACTCGGCAGGGACGCTGGGGATCGGCGTACTTCGTGAAGAACGGAGACCGTTACTTCATGGTCAACGACGAAGGCGAACTGTTGATCGTTCGGTTTAGTCCCGAAGGCGTCGACGTGATCGACCGGACGCTGCTGATCGAACCGGACACGGAATCAGGCTTCGGCCCGCGCCGGTTTGCCAACAGTATTGTCAACTGGGTTCAGCCGGCGTTTGCCAACGGCCATGTGATCATCCGCAATGATCACGAAATGGTGCGAGTGTCGCTGCGGAAGTAATCGTTATTGTCGTGGATGAAGAGATGTTTATGTGACTCTTCGTTGCGGGCAAATTTCGGTATGCAAAGCAAGCCGATCGATCACCAGATTTTTCTACTGACGCTTGCCGCTGCCGATCATCACGAGCCTTGTGATCATTCCGTTCGGCAGTCTTCTTTCGGAAATGCCAGCCAGCAAAAACGTGTCCGAAAAGAATGTTGCCGTGTTGAATGCGAATTTTTACCGGATGTTCGGATGGTGTCGCGCTGCTTCTGAGCTTCTTGAATGTGTCACAGTTTGGCGATAGGTTGAAACGACGTCTGCCCGGTGGTTTCGCTGGTTGATTCTGAATTGCCGGTTAATTCTGAATTGGTCCGATGTCTATTCCGGCATCCTGTTGCGTGGGGCAGCAGTTGACACTGCAGGAAATGATCGCCGGTCGTGTTTGAAGGCTTATTTTCAGAGAAAGTCACTATGTTTCGTTCTTGCGCGTTGTTGGCGCCAGTGATGCTGTTTTGGGGGCCGGGGTTGCTCTGTGCCCAGGATGATCACGCAGGACTCTGGTTGGGCGAAACGACGCTGACTCATGTGTCTCATTTCAATGATCCCGATCGTTTTGCTCCAAAGTTTCGGGCGAGTGCCGATACCGAAATGCGGGTCATTCTGCACGTCGCCAGTGATAAGCGAGTAAGTCTGCTGACGCATGTCACCGTGATTCCTGGTGAAGAGGCAGCAGGCGAAAAGATTGTTGCTGGCCTGCGACGGGATATCGCACAATCTCGCGAGTTTCCCGGTCGGCGAATTCGCCGTTTTGGAACGGCATCCTATGACCTGCCAAGACGCGAACTGCCGCCAACGCCGTTGCCAAAGGACTTTGATCCGACGTCGCTTACTGATGAGTATCTCCGCTCGTTTCCGCTCGAAGGCGAATTGAAGCCAGGCGGCACCGTTCGAACCCCCCAGAGCGGTTTGGTCCTCGATCAATGGCATCGTAGCAATCCGTTTCGACATCCGTTTCATCCGATGCACACAACCGGCTTTCGCATCAAGAGAACAATGTCATTGAAGTTCGACGAAGTGTCAGCAAAAGAGGGAATGTCTCGCGCCGCGATCGGCGTTGACACTTTGACCGGCACCTGGAACGAAGAAATTCGAGGGTTGCTCAAGGAAGACGAGCCGATTGCTCTTCGAGGCCGCTTTGCGTTGTTTCGGCTAAGCCGGACCACGATTTTGGATTAGCCCATTTTCATGGCTTCTGTGCAGGAACAGGCATCCGGAACAGGTGTTGTTTCTTTTTTGGCCATCCTGCTGAACGCTGAAAACGAATTCTGAAAGTGCTCCAGTGGCCCTGCGGTACACGGTCGTTTGCAATTATTTCGATCGGATTCATACGCCAGACTCCATGCGGAAATTCGTCTGCATGTTACAAGAGGATCATTGATGTCACGTCATCAAGTGCGACCCTGTCTCGTTGCTGTTTCGTTTGCGGCGATCGTATTGTCTTCAGACTTCGTTCACGCCCAGAGAAAAGACGACTTCGGCGAATTCATTCGTGACCAGACGTTGAAAGTTTCGTCTCCGGTGGGAATCGGTGTTGGCGAACAGGTTTCTGGAAATCAGACCAACATCCGTGATTACATTCAGATTGGTGCGGATCGTCCGGCAACACTGGTGCGTCGAGGGGCGAGTCCGCTTGAGCGAAAGTACTCTGGCGGGACAGTGATCACTCTCGTCGCTCCGCATCGGATCATGGCTTCAAGACGACCGGATGGTCTCTACATTGGTCATGAGTTTCTCATGAAGCCGGACGATCGGGAAAAGCCGCTCAGCGAATACCGGAAGAATGGCAGGACCGAAAATGAGCCGCGAATTCGAATGACCTGTCTCGGGTTCCACAGCGACAGCGTGGAAATCAAAGTCAATGGGGCGAAGACTCGGTGCACGTTCACGATTCCGATTTCTGACCAGCGGCCAGGAACTACGGAAGTCACTGTACTTTGGAAAATTGAATACCTGCTGGAAACGGTCTCGCTGGTCGAGCAGGCGACTTCGAGAGAACCACTGATTCAGGATCAAGAGCTGCGTACGCTCGGAAATATCGCCTATTTTTCCGACGACGACGAAGCTGGAGGATCGACGGACGACGACATCAACGTCGGCACGGGGCGGCCATACCTGCCGGAGGCACAGTGGCAATGGGGAGGCGTGTGGGTTCCCGAGAGGTCGCCTGTGCGAATCGAAGTCGGAACGGATGGGTTCGTCACTAAAACTCCCAAAATTGACGAACGCTACATTGTTCATAGTTATGTGGGTCGCGGATCGGCGAAATCGAGTGGTCCTGATTTTGAACCGACCGATGTTTTCAACGTCGACGGATTTGAGATGAACGGGCCGACGGAGCTGATCTTTCGCTGGCGCAAACAGTTGCTGGTGAAACTGGGCCCCATGCTGGACGACACGGCCCGGCCATTTCCGTACGTGAAAATTGACCATGACTTTGCTCATCGACCGAACATCGCTCCAAGTGAGGGGGACTGGATCAGTCCTTACGCGAAGCTCAGTCAGCACGACATGCCAGAACGCTGGTTCAACCACGGGGCAGCACTCTACATCGCTGCTCCGGAATTTCCTGGCGAGGGAATGAGGCTGCGCGGCTGGCAATCGGCGGGCGGACACTTCGCCAGTCCGGAAGGCCGCATTCCCAGTCAGCAGCTGCAGGAGCGACAGGATGTCGAACTGCGCTCGGTGAGACGAGCGTTCGTGAATCGGCAACTGGAAAATGTTGTTGATTCCACGCCCGTCGAAGGAACTTCCTGGGGACTCCAGATTCCGTCGCTGACGCGGCCAACTTTCGTGACCTGGAATTACGGGGACGTTGTCTTCAAGTTTGACATTCCGATCGGAGAAGCGCTGGATCCTCGATCTTTGAATGAATCGGCGAATCGGCCTGATGATGAGCAGCAACTGGTCATCACCGACTGGGAAGGGAACGTTGTTTCACGCGATGCAATGCCGAACGACATCGACCTCAATCAGGATCCGAAAATCACGGTCATCGAGAGTCCGCCAGGCTCAGTCGAAGAGGATACGGTGCAATGGGACGATGTGGGGAAACGGCTTTGGCCATTGCGAACCGGGCGGTTTCTGGTTGAGTTCAGGACTCGCGATCCTGAACGCAGCGTGTTTGTCGAAGTAGTTTCTGGTTTCTACGGAGAACCAGTTCCAAACTCGATGTCACAGGCCGTTGCCGAAAGCGATCGCACTGTTCCCGGCATAACCGTCGAGGAGGAAGCGTTTCGCCCAGCCGGGCTTCCGCAGCACGATCAGACGGTGCGAATTCTGTACAGCAAGCAGCATTACCGGAAGCTGTTGAACGATTTGAATGAGCGGATTTTTCAGGTTCAGTTTCGACTCTTCGGACCCACAGCCGGTTTGAACGATCCGCAACCTTTGAATCGAAAAGTGGCACTTGAACAAGGGCTGGAGACACGTCCGACACTGCATCCGAACCGAACTTTCACGACGAACGGCGACATCGAACTTCTCGAAGATGTGGAGCATTCTTCAATTCGACAGGCGAAGCTCCTTTCGCAAACTCCGCAATTCAGGCTTATGCCGTTTCGCAAAGGGACGACAGAAGACGGGCTGAACGACATCGGGCGACATGCTTTCGTGCTGAATGCAAGTAATCTGCAGAATCAGCCGCAGAATGCGGACCGAGAAGAGCTGAAGCGGCTTGAGGCAAAGGCGGCTGAGATTCGTTTAGCAATGTCGGAAGATAAACGCGGTGCGAGAGTTGGAATTCTGGAACGTCTCATGCCGGGAATGAGTCGGCAGTGGAATCGTAGGTTTAGGGACGCTCATTATCGCCATATTGCGGGGACGCCACCCGTCGAATTGAACAGGCACGCGGACGACGAGTTTCACCCGCTGCGGCTGGCGTGGTTCCGGGCTGACTCCTACAGCGAGGGCGAAAAACCACAGGTTCGGGATGGGGCTGCAGAGGTCACTGGCGGCAGATTCTCGAATGGTATCGCCGGTCGCTCGGTCATCGTATTTTCAAAGTCGAGTGATTCGAATCCGGCCAGCTTTCCGGCAAAAGGCGATCTTTCACGGGAAGAGATTTTCGTACGGGTCGTCGAGACACGATATCTCGAAGGGGGAGACGGTTGGGACGATAACCGCCCGAAAATGGTCGGCGTGGAACTCGACATCCCCGTCGGCGAGCCGTTGAACAGTGAGCTTGACCTTGCCGCAAAGGGCACTGGCTGGCTGTATCGTGACGATCAGAAGCAGCTCCATAATCCGGACATTTACGATCGCGAAAACGTTTCTGGTCCGCTCATTCCCGTAAACACGAGACCGGTGACTCCGGAGCAGTCCACAGAAATAGAACGAAAGCTCTTCGGTGCGAGTGAAGGTCCGCGTGACTACTCGAACGAACTGGTCGTCGTCTGGTATGAAAACCTGACGAAGCAGGCCGACGTTGGTATTCCTCAGAAAATGAACGAACCGGATATCGATTGGCCGTGGGCGCCGGTGTTGTACCCCAGCACTCGCATTCACTGGCCGGCTAATAATCCCAATCTGATTGTGATGGCCAGTCGGCTTGGGTCGGCAGGACTCACGGAAGCGGGCGATCCACAACTTCAGTTCGAAACACCACGATTCAGCAAGGTCCGCATCTATCATCAACCTGATCCTGAATCAGCCGGATTCAACCCCAACGAAGAACACGCGATTGTTGCGGACTCGCTGTTTCAGGATGTCGCCGGGCAGCCAGGCAAAGTCAAAGTCCGGTCAGGAACGAATCCTCCGCCTGCAGCATTTGCATTAAGGACGGATCTCAATCGGAGAGGTATCCCTGATCACACTTCAGAGCCGTTTGTGCTTGTCGAATACTTTGATGCCAGTGTGAACGAACATCGGATGCGCGTTTACGCAATCAAGGCCGAGAACAATCACTACAAGTTTCGATATCCAATCCGGGTCGGCGAGCCGGTTGCTGCTCCGTACCCTCTGAATTCAGTGATTGGGCTTGCCAATCTGAATGACACCGGACGTGGTACGCGTCGTCCGGTTAATGCTCAGACCATCGACGGAACATTCTTCGTTAACGGGCAGCCACAGGCGACTTACTGGTTCGATCCGCCCGGCACTGCATGGGTCATTTCCGGGCCTACACCAGCGACGCCGGAACCGCATTTTCTCGGGCATTTCTACTATCCGATGCGCGATTCGTTCTGGCATCCGAACGATAGCGTTGCACCCGGTGCACGACTGGTATGGCTCAGAGACGTTGTCACTTCGAACGGGCGACAACCGTTTGGAGGTGGGCCTGGGCCTGTTCGTTTTGATACGGCGTGGCCGGAAACCGTCCCGATTCTGAAAGCCGGCGAGACGCTGACTTACGCGGGTGGCGAATACAAGGCGGACCATCCAACCACGATTCAGAAAGATGGAAGAATTATCGAAACGCCAGGTTTGCCAGGCGTCATTGGCTGGGCAGCCGGGCAGCTTCTGTTCGATTCACAAAACGCTTCGATGAAGGAAGACCATTCAAACGCCGCTCGCTACACAGCTCGATTGTTGAATCCTTTGCAGGAACTGCACGTGCCTCTGGCATTTGACCGGATGAAGAACGTTCAGGGGTTCGCGGTGACGTCGTCGAAGATCCAGGTGGATGGGTTGTTGTGGACGTTTCCGGAGTTGCCAGCGTCTCTGCAACGACGAGTGACGTTTGATCCTCAAGGGCAAACGCCAGATGGCAATGATGGTTTCATTACCGGACGACTGGTGATTCGCGGTTACGTTTCCGGTCGAACACTGGGGGACAGCGATCTGACGGCTGATCCGGATCCCGTTTATCTGGTCGAGCCGAATATTCTCACAGCTTCCGAACGCGATCGCATCGCCTCTTTGTTTGATAGCCCCGACTGGAGGGCGGCAGTGGCGGGGCTCTTTAAACTCAGTCGCGATCCAGAAAAGATTGGCGCTGCGGGCGGTCAGACTCCGTACCTGGCGGGCCTGACGACGGGAGCGGCTATTCGAAACGCTATGGAAGCGGTCGATCTCAAGCCGATTGACTCTGTTTATCTGGATGCGAATGGACGTCGGCCTGCGCCCGCATTTGGTCCAGGGCTCGCACTGCTGCCAAACGCCGCGGCGATGGATCCTCGGTCGGGGTTCAAAGAGGGGTATGTGACGTTGGTCGAAAACGCGCACCCCATGAATCCTGATCTGAGTCCGGTCACGATTCATGTCGTCAAAGTTTCTGCCGAACATCGCTACCGTGGATCGATCAAGACGATTCTGTCTCCGAACGCGTTCGATGAAAGAATCACGTTGCGACACACCGGAGACTTTGGTGCCAACGGCGACGGCCTGACGTTCGAATGGTGGTTTCGAGAGTCCGCATCGGACGCGGCGACTCATCCGCTGCCTGGCGAGAACGGCGCCAAGTGGCAGCCGCTGCCCGGGCAAACTGGCAATGAGGTCGTGCTGGAAGGCAACCCGACTTTGTTGCTGGGAGACTTTCTCTTCTTCTCAAGGTACCGGCACGCTAACGATCCCGCATTCGGAAGAAATGTATTTCAGCCATTCCCCTGGGAATGGGCAGGGGCCGGCAATTCGCCACAACTGACGGCATCGGGGGGGCGGCGTTATCTGCCACAACTGGCGATGGGGTGGATCAAACGCGTTCTGGACGCCATTAATCCGTACGAAGCTCGTTTTACCGAGTTTCGCGATCACGAAAGCCCCGCCACCTACGCCAGCATGATTCAGCAGGCGGGTGGGCCTTTTGTCGGACCCGTTGCTCTGAATCCGGACAAGAACGTGGTGGAAAATTCGGGGCTGATTCAGATTTACCAGACGTTACTTGAGCGAGCCCGCAAACTGAGTATCGACGCGACGCAGCCGACCGCCACTGACCCGATCTTTCAGGCATTGCTGCTGGCTGCGACCAGATCGTCCGACCTGTACATGCTGCTTGCGAATGAGGCATACGCTGATGCACAGGATCCGACCATTGGAATTGGAACTCGACATACTGAGTACGGGAATTTGGCGCCGACTCTGTTCGCCTTTCAGAATCAGGAAGCGTCGCTGCTTCACGAAGAACTGGCCTTGCTGCGTGGAGTTGATTTTCCCAAAGGGAATCCGGTTCAAAGTCGCCTGTTCTGGAATTTTGTCAAAGGTCAGGGCGAAGCGGCATACGCCACGAACTATGCAATCAAAGATGTTAACGATGATGGCTTTATCAACGAACGCGACGCGCGGCTGATGTATCCGCAGGGGCATGGAGATGCCTGGGGGCACTACCTGTCAGCTGCTCGCTCGCAATATGCACTCTTGCGGCATCCAGTGTTTCAGTGGCGGGCGCGGCCAGAGCTTTACAATCTGCTCGACATTGTCCTGAAAGTTGACTATCTGGATGAAGTTAAGTTTGTACGGACCGCCGCCGCTCGAGCGCGGACTGGTGCGGAAATCGTCGATTTGACTCACAGACTTGCATGGACCGAAAGTGGTCAGTCCGGCGCCGAACTGATCGATCGAGAGTCCTCGAGGGCATGGGGAGTTGCCGGTTGGTCCCGCCGTGCCGGTCAGGGAGCCCTGTTCGACTGGGCTGTGTCCAATGCCATGCTGCCGGAGCGTGCGGCGGGCGAAGAGAATCTTGCGAAGATTGATCGGCAGAGTGTGCATGAGCTTCGCGAAATCTCGGTCAACCATTCATTGATTCAAAGAAAACTGGATCAGGCGAATGATGGGCTTAATCCGCTGGGCCTGTCACCCGATGCCGTTGCGTTTGACATCGATCCTGTGCGGGTCGACCGAACCAGTTCCCATCCCGCGACCCACTTCGAACAGACCTGGGAACATGCGACGCGTGCTGCTGCTAATGCTGTGGCCGCGTGGGATTATGCGAACGAGTCGGGACATCGGCTGAGGCAGGTCGGTGAGCGAGTCGACGAAACCCGGAAACTTGCTGTCGACCAGGATCTTGCCTGGCGCAATCGATTGATCGAAGTTTTCGGTCTGCCTTACGACGGCACAATCGGGCCGGGCAAAGCATATCCGGCGGGGTATGCAGGACCGGACATCTTGCTGTACTTCTACGTCGACCAGGCCCAGCTTCTGGCTGAAGATTTGCCGCAGGTCGACACGGCGGCGGATACGAATTTCGTCAATGCGTACGGCGATTTTGCTCAATACTACAACGACAACATCGCCGATCTGAAGGACCATCCTCTCGGTCGAAAGATTCCCGGGCTGTCACCACTCGATAAAGACTCTCCTCCGGACATCAGCTCATTGTTCGGTGGCAAGCAGACGGTAGCGTTGAAGCTGCCCTATGTGCAACGCCCGGCTGCAATCTTCGCCGCACCGAAAAACTGGGGCCGCAGAAAGGCGAACGGCCGACTTCAGAATATCTACGCTCGCCTGATGCTTGCCGAGTTTGAATTGCTTCGCAAGCTCGCCGAGTACGATGGCTATGCAAGTGGTCTTGTCGACTTGAAGGATTCACTCGACAGGAAACGTGATTACCAGAAATCTGTGACTCGAGAAAAGTTGGCGCTTTCACAGACGAAACGAGCGTTTCAGGGGGCATCAACTATTTCCAATACCATTGCGGAAACAGCTGACACAACGGCGACGGCCACAGAGACAATCATTGAAGGCGGGGTCCAGGGAATTCCGGGTGTCGTTGGTTTCTCAAACGACGTGGGAGCTCCGATTCGGCTGGCCGTCAAGACGACAGGGGGAGTGCTGTCGACGTCGATGCGTATTGTGAAAATGACAGCCAATATTGCCAAAGGCGCCAGTGACCTCGGGATTTATCTCACTGAGTTGAGCGAAGAGGTCATTGATCTGGAAAGAGAAGAGTCCGGAGAGATTGCCGCGATGGCCAAAGAGTTTCTTGCCGAGTTCGACCAGGAACCTGAGCTGAGACTCGATATCTACGAAAAGCTGAAACAGATCGAGCAATTGGCCAATCAGTACCTGGCGACATTGCAGGAAGGGCAGCGGCTGCTGGATGAACGGGAAGTGTTCAACCGCAGAATCGCAGCCGGAACGCAGGAGAGTCGGTACCAGGATCTGACGCTGCGCCTGTCGCGAAACGATGCCATGCAGAAGTATCGTTCGAGTTTTGATCTGGCAGCTCGATATGTTTATCTCGCTGCCCGAGCTTATGACTATGAGACGAGTCTGCCAGAGAGCCATCCGGCGTCAGCCAGTCAGTTGCTCGACGAACTGATTCGTACTCGAAATCCGGGACTGTGGGAGAACGGTTTGCCGAGGATCGGGCAGGGTGGCCTGGCTGGAATTCTTGCGCGGCTGAAAGACAACTTCGACGTGTTGAATGGCCAGCTCGGGTTCAACAATCCCCAGACACAAACAGGCCGATTTTCTTTACGTCGGGAACTCTTCCGCATTGCAGAAGGTGAGGTCGGAAATGCTCAGTGGCAGCAGAAACTTCAGGAGAGTTACGTCGAGGATATTCGCGACCTGCCCGAGTTTCGACTGCATTGCCGACCGTTTGCTGCGTCAGCTGCCGGGGCTCAACCGGGGCTGGTGATTGAATTCGGAACGATGATTCAGGAAGGTCGCAATTTCTTCGGGCAGCCAGTCGGCCCGGGCGATCATCTGTTCGATCCGAGTCAATTTGCGACGAAGATCAGGTCGGTCGGCGTCTGGTTCGTTGATTATCCCGCGACGCGAGTCGCGGGCACACCTCATGTTTATCTTGTGCCGGTTGGAACAGACGTGACGCGGTACCCCTACAGCGAAACTTTGGAAGAACATACGTGGAACGTCGTCGATCAGCGTATTCCGGTTCCGCATCGGATTGGACTGGGAGATCTGTCGAATCGAAACTGGTCGCCGGCTTTGAGTTTTTCCGGGGCGCAGATGGACGGTAGCCGTCGGTTTTCGAGATTCAGAGCTTACCCGGACAAAGGCGAGTTGCAGATCGATTCTGAGATGACATGGAACAGTCGGCTTGTTGGGCGTTCGGTGTGGAATACTCGCTGGCTGTTGATCATCCCGGGCTCAGGGCTGCATCACGATGCCAATGAGGGGCTACGATCGCTTAACGCTGAAGACAATTCCGGAGTCTCCGACATCAAGCTGCTCTTTAAGACCTATTCGCATTCTGGAAACTGATTGGACAACGCGCTCCGGTGATGTCCAGTTAACACCACTCTTCCAAGAGCAAAGCAAATGTTGGCGAGCAGCAGGTCTTGATTTTGGCGGCCTGCTGACTTCGCCGGGGAAGCGGCTCGCTGAAACTTCTCAGGATGCCGGACCAGTGTGGTGAAGCGAAACGGTCTTTGGGGCCTCTTTTATTTCGCCGATGACGGATGCCTCGATGTTGTGTGCGAGGATCCGGCGGCAAACTTCGTCGGCGATTGTCGGTTCGCAGATAATTGTGAAGCCGATGCCCATATTGAAGACTTTGTACATTTCGTCGCGAGCGACTCCGCCAAGACTCTGCAGCCATTCGAAAGACGCCGGACGCTGCCAGGTGGACGAGTCGATTTCTGCGGCACAGTTTTCCGGGAGGATCCGTTCGATATTGTCGGGCAGTCCGCCGCCGGTGATGTGTGCCAGGCCGTGGACTGAAGCTCGCAGGTTGGAATCTTCAAGAACGCTGAGGACCGAAGAAACGTAGAGCCGGGTTGGTTCGAGGAGAATTTCTGCGACGGTCTGATTCAGGTCGGCGACGTGGTCGTCGTAAGAAAGTCCGGCGACATCGGTAACGACTTTTCGCACCAGGCTGTAGCCGTTCGAGTGGAAACCGCTTGAGCCGAGTCCGACGATGACGTCTCCCGGTTTGATCGATTGAGTGCCATCGATAATCTGATCTTTCTCGACAACGCCGACCGAGAAGCCAGCCATGTCGAAGTCGCCTGCCTGGTAGACGTCCGGCATGATGGCGGTTTCGCCACCGAGTAAAGCCATGCCGGTGTCGCAGCAGGCCGAGCTGACTCCTTCGACAAGCTGAGCGATCAGCGTCGGGTCGTCCTTACCGAGTGCCAGGTAATCGAGGAAGAACAGCGGTTCGGCTCCGACGCACAGACAATCGTTGACACACATGCCGACCAGGTCGATGCCGACGGTGTCAAACTTGCCAGCGGCGATGGCGACTTTGAGTTTTGTGCCGACGCCGTCGGTTCCCGAGACGAGGACCGGATCGCTGTAGTTATTTTTGAACAGTCGCGTGTTCGTGCCGAGCTGAAACAGGCCGGCAAATCCGCCGGGCATCGGCATGACTCGCGGCGTGTGCGTTTTCTGCATCAGAGCAGGGAGTCTGGCCATTGCCTGCTCGTAAAGTTCGAGATCAACGCCAGCGTCCTTGTAGGTCAGTTCAGCCATGCCTGGGCTGCTCCTCGTCGAGATTCGGGGGTCGTTCCGGGGTGGTTCTGAAGGAATCAGAATTGCGGCGCGGATGTTAGCAGGGGATCGGCTCAGGAACTACGAGCCGACGATCAGTGCCGATGCAGAAATGTTTCTCAGTGGAAATTTTCCGCAACCCAACAACGGAATCACGCGAAGACGCAAAGGTTGGGGGGAAGAACGTTGCGTCTTCGCGCCCTCACCTGAGAATTCGCAGGACCGTACGTTGTGGATTAATGCCGCCGGAAGAGTCTAAGCCGTCCAGCTGATCTTCGTCGTGCCTTTCGGCAGGTCGAAGCAGAGGATTTGTGAGGTGCCTTCGTTCAGCCATTTTCCGGAATCGAGATTGGTGGCGGAACGGACTTCGTCGAGTGTCTGGGATTCTCTGGTCGCTGCCTGGACGACTGGTTTTCCGGTCGCGGGTTTCATGATTCGCAGTGTGAAGCCAGACGTCCCAAACGGTGCTTTCAGGGTGAGGCTGTCGGTCGTGACGGTGATCCTTGTCAGCTCGGCGGCGGCGTAGTAGCGGCCGAGCTGGCTGACTTTCATCCAGACGGTCTGGTCGCGGAAGCGGCCAGCCAGCGAGGTGACGACTCGCTGAAACGCGCGGAAGCCGGCTTTCGTTCCCTGGGTGTACATGCCCGGCCAGTGGCAGAGCATGACGGCCGGCTCGTCGCGTTCGATCATCTCGACCATGCGTCCAGATGTGGCATCTTCGGATGCGTATCTGTCGGGTTCGGATATGCGGTCGCCGTCCCAGCCTCCGAACCAGTCGCCGGTTCCGGCGAGGACGTTGACGGTGGCTTTCGGGTCGTCGGTATCGAGGTCTCGTACGTGTTCGAGTTTTGGGATCGTGCTTTCGCCGCTGCCGACGACGTATTTGAAATAGTGAGGCAGTTCGGTGCCGTAGACGTCTCGGACAGCGTCGTGCACGGCGAGTGAAAGTTCTGGCTTGACGAGATTGCCGAAACCACCGGGCGTCGTGACGCCTTCGCAGGGCAGGTCGCAGTTCTTCAGAATCCTCAACGCGTAGGCAAGGTACTCGGCCAGCTCATCGACGCTTTTCTTTTCTCGCGGGTACGAGTTCTCCATCGTGGCCGGGCTGATCTCATTGATCGGGCGACCTGTTTTCAGATCGATGACTCGCGTGTGAGTGATCATTTCCGGATGGATGTCCCAGTTGGGGACCATCAGCTCGCGGACGAGTTTGAGACTGTCGAGCAACTCACCTCGCGACCAGCCGGGAATTTCGCGATCCATCCACCCGACGCAGGCAGGGTTGGGGACGATGCTGTATTTTCCTTTGACGCCGTGCTCGGCACACCACTCGCCGAACTCGCGCACGAATGAATCCGGGATTTCCCGTGGCCAGGTTTTCCACGGTTTCTGGTAGTCCGTGCGGGTGGGATAGCACTCCGCGAACTGCGGCATGCAGAAGTGCCCCATGTTTACCAGGCAGGTTGAGTCGTCGATGATGAACGAAAGTGGAACACGGTTACGAGGGTTGAGGACCGTCACTGGCTCCTGGTTGACAGCCGTCTGACTGAAAGCCGGCAAGGCTCCGAGGCCAATTGTCGAGCCTGCGGCGGCGAAGCTGCTCGACAGGAACGTTCGTCGTGAAGTGGTCAGTTCTGAGTCCAGCATGGCTTGCCCCTGCAATTAAAGATTGAGACTCCACAGTTTCCTCATTGAGGAGTGTGGCTGTTACTTTCGGAGTCGAAAAGACTCACAACCTCTCAGTCCTTCAACGCGGCGAGCAGCGTTCGCGGATCGTCGGTGGTCAGGCTGTTGACTCTGGCGGTGATCAGGCGGCGGGCGTCTTCGATCGAGTTCACGGTCCAGATGCACGAGGCCAGTTTCGCCTGTCGAACGTAGTCGATTGCTTCGAGGGTGACGGCAGCGGTGTTGGACAGGTCCACGCCGTTGAAGTCTGACGAAACGGCAACATCGATAATCTCCTCGATTGACGGTTGCCAGTGTGTTGCCGATGGATTGCCGACGTTCTCGTTGGTTGCTCCGCCTCTTCCAGAGGCGGGCTTCTGTTCGACGACGAGGAACGCATCGAAGTCCGGCAGAGCGTGTTTTGCCGCGCGGAGCAGGGCAGGGTAGAAGCTGATTAGAACAATGGACTTGGGGGGTGAGTTCGTTTCGGCAAGGTCTCGCCGCAGAGCAGACACAATCGCGGGATGCGGCGCGGCATCGTTTCCATCTTTCAGCTCGACAAAGACCCGCCGCTCGGCAGGGATTGTGCTCAGAACGTCGCACAGCTCGGGAATGGTTTCGCCGCGCCAGCGTTCGTCTTTCCACGATCCGACATCGATTGTGCGAAGCTCGGACAGGTCGACGTCGCCGACGTTTCTGTCAACGCCAGCCGTGCGCGACAGCGTGGCATCGTGAATGACGGCGAGCCTGCCATCACGCGTCAGCTGAACGTCGATCTCAACCGCGTCGGCGTTCAGTTGCCAGGCCAGTTTGACGGCGGCCAGCGTGTTCTCTGGCGCTTCGATCGACGCTCCTCGATGAGCGACGATCTCAACCGGGCAGCCGGATGGTCGGTCGTAGTGTTGAGGCACGGTTCGGTACCGATGGTTAAAACAGTTGAACGCAGACTTTCTTTTCAGGAAGCCTGCGTTCTGCTGCGAATTTTCAATCGACTGCGGACTGTCCTACTGGTAGTACGCGCCTTGAGGTGTCCCCATCTGCTGGTAGGCCGGCTGCTGGAAGCCGCCGGGCTGTGCGTACTGAAGCTGCTGATACTGTGGTTGTTGTGGGACCAGTTGAGTCTGCGGAACGAGCTGCTGAGCGGCGGCGGCTCCGTACTGTCCGGCGTATTGTGGACCGACAGGTTGCCCGGCATTCTGCTGCCAGACAGCGTGAGTTCCAGTGATTGGCTGCTGTGCCTGCATCGTGTATCCGGGGGCAGTGTTCTGTGGTGCCGAGAAGTAGGCCTGTCCCTGGGGCAGCTGCATGATCGGTCCCTGTGGCACAGTCATGATCGGATTCATTGGCTGACCGGCAGCTGGTCCCTGCTGCTGGTAGGCTGGTTGCATCTGGTAGTTTTGAGGGCCGTTCTGCATCGGCATATTCTGCGCGGGAGCATTCTGATACTGCGGAGCCGGCTGGTAAGTCGGTTGAGACTGCGGGTAGGTTTGCGGTGCCTGAGTGGACTGTCCGTAGCCTTGAGAGTAACCGGAATTCTGCGATGTGGCGGGCTGACCGTACGCCGGTTGTCCATAGGCAGGCTGTGCGAACGATCCTGGGGGAGTCAGCTCCTGATAGCCCTGGTCCTGGTAGTTCTGAGCGGGAACCGCTGATGACGCTGCGAACTGCTGCAACTGTCGCGGCTCTTCAACCTGCTGACCTGGTTCACCCTGGAATCTCATATGGTTCGGTTGCTGCCAGGCGGGAAGTTGTGATTTGTCCTGAGCCTGCAAACGCTGCTGCATCAGCTGCATCTGGAAAGTCTGCTCTTCGAGCTGCTTCTGGAGGTTGTCCATCCGCTCAAGATATTCCGGTGAGATGGCTTCGACCGGTGTCGAGACCGGCTGGGCGATCGCTCTCTGATAGTACGGTGTGGTAATGCCCGGAATTGAAGCGCCAGTGTAACCCTGCTGGAAAGCGGCGGCCTGCTGCAGCGGCGACATCTGGCTGCTGTTTGATGTCGGTGAGGTTGCCGGAGCGTACGGATCTGGAGCCATGCCAGAAGACTGATATTGAGCAACGTTGCCGTACGACGGCGGGTCGAGACTCGCCGAGCCACCCATTCCGAAATTCGGGTGCATGCCCGATCGCTGTCGAAAATTGTGATACCACTGGTGCGAGTACGCCATGACCGGACTCATGCCCCAGCGACTGGCAACTTCCATCTGAGCCAGAACGTGTTTGTAGTTGTGAGGGCGGAAACTTGCGTAACCAGAGTGCGCGGGCAGCTCCTGGAAGTAGCCGTGCAACCAGGGTTCCGGAGAGTCGAACGGGTAGAGCTGATCGCCGCCTCCGCCACCACCAGCCGAAACTGCGTCGTACGGATTTGAGAAGCCGCCCTGGCCGGCGACAAACGATCCGGAAGCCATGCCAGGCGAAAACGCCATGCCGCCGTCCATGCCGCAACCACCGGGTCCGCATTGTCCCGGACTTGCCGCAACCGTCAGAGCCAAAAGCCATCCACTCAACATGAGAACCCCCTCCGTGGAGTCTTCAGGCGTCCTCATATTGAGGTGCCTGTTCCGCGTTCGCAAAACTCGAAGCAATAATCGATCGCTCTTCCATTGAACTTCCGCAGCGAGTTCGAGCCTCGCCGAGGCTGGTCTGTCAGGAAAGAACGGATGATGCAGAATTCCGTATTCAGCCGCCTGAAATTCGGGCGAGATTCCAATTTCGAGGCGTCTGGCGAGCTGCACAGGCTCTGGTTGTTTCGCGAAACATCCATGTCGCGCGAACCGACAGAACCGACTCTGCAGAATCAATCAGTATCTTCGTCAAAGTCTCCGGGCCAAATCCTGCAAACTTCCGGGAACGCACGAGGACCGCTTATGCCAGAGTGACGCCCGGATATACTCGACCATGCCTGCGTACTTCTCCTGTTTTGCCTGGCTTGTGTCGGTTGCTCGACTCAGCGGTGAAACAGGCTGATCTCCCCTCGATCAGATGGCCTGTGACGGAGCGGCCACGAGTGCTCAGCAGCGGAGATTCCGGCACAGATTCCGTGTCGGAAGTGGCTTCGTAGTTTTGACATGGCCCGCCTCCTGTCGGTTATTCATGGCCGGCTTACATTTTCGAAGTCGACACACGGCGACTCAAACTGAGGGGACTCTTGATGTACCGCAACTTTTTAACGATGGCTGCTTTGACTGCGGCCGCAGGCTGGTCTGTCCAGGCATCAGCTCAGTACCCGACCGCATTGCCCGCACCGGTCGCCGCGCCCTACACGGTGCCGACTCAGCAGATCGTGGTGACTCCGCCAGATGGGCAGGCAGTTGGTCCGGTGGTGGCTCCCGGCACGAAGACCTTCATGGTTCAGTACGCTCCGGCAGCTCCTGACTCGGTGATCCCTGGTACCGCCGGCTCGCCAACGATCGTCACGCAGCCGCGACCGGTTCCTCCGACGGCTGGCAACATTACGGCGATTTCTCCGATGCCGACCTACGCATCGACAGCGATGCATCAGCCTGTTGCTCCGCCGGCTTACCCGGTGACGAATATTGTCAGTGCGCCGGTTCAGGCAATTCCGCAGAACACTCAGGTCTACACACCGAGCTACTACTATTACTACTACCAGCCGCCGTACCAGGCGCCGTCCGTTCCTATGGTGCCCGTGGCGTCGACTCCGGTAGTGCCTGTTGTTCCGGTCCAACCGGTGGCACTCGACCCGTCGTACGGAGCCTACTCTGGCGTCTCCGGCCCGATGTTCAACGCTCGCGGAGAAATGGGTCATGTCCGCTACCCGTACTACAGCTACCGCCGCCCGTGGTACTGGGCCGGTCAGCCAAGTTTCAACGTGACCATTCCGGGGCCCGTCTGGTAACCGCTGGCGTCCTGTCCGCAGGCAATCAAAGAAAATCGCAGGTCAGGCGAGCATCAGGCTCTGCTTGAACTACCGCAAAAAGGCCACTGCATCATGCTGTGGCCTTTTTCGTTTTCTGTTTTCCGAGTTCGTTGAAGATGGCTCGTTCAGTCAGCGGATCTTCAAACTGGCGACGGCGACGAGGGCCAGGAGGGCGGAGCCGATCCAGAAGCGGACCACGATCTTGATTTCGTGGTGGCCTTTGAAGAGGTAGTGGTTGTGGAGCGGGCTGCACGCGATGAGGCGGTTGCCGGTCATTCTGAACCAGCCGACCTGAGCGATGACGCTCAGCGTTTCGATGACGAACACGCCGCCGACCAGAACCAGCAGGATTTCCTGGCGGCAGGCGAGTGCTCCCAGGCCGAGCAATGCTCCCATTGGTAACGAGCCGGCGTCGCCCATGAAAACCTGAGCGGGGTAACAGTTGAACCAGAGAAACCCCAGCATCGCGCCGACCATCGCGCCCATGACGACGCTCAGTTCGCCGCAGCCGGCGATGTACGGAATCGCCAGATAGTCGGCCATTTCTTTGTGGCCGGCCAGGTAGGTGAGTGCGGTGAAGGCTCCACCGGCAAAGATCATGCACCCGCTCGCCAGGCCGTCGAGCCCGTCGGTCAGATTGACGCCGTTGGAACTTCCCACAAGCACAAACATTGCCCACAGGATAAAGCCGCTGCCCAGGTACCAGGAGGCTCCGCCGATAGGGAAGACGACTGAGAGTCCATCGGGACGATCCCGCAGTGTGAAGAACATCGCTGTCGCAAAGAACAGCCCGAGCAGCAGCTGTACCGCGAGCTTCTGCTTCACCGTCAGGCCGTTTCGATGAGTGCTGAGTTTGATCCAGTCGTCCCACGCGCCCAGCGAGCAGAACGCCGTCACGACACCGATGCCGCACAGCGTGTAGGGACTGCTGAGATCTCCGCAAATCAACGCGGCCAGAACGATCGACGCGGACACAAACAGGCCGCCCATCGTTGGTGTTGATTGTTTCTCGGCGTGGAGTTCGTTCAGACGCTCAGAAGCGCTGACGATTTTTTCCTGAAACCGACTCTTCAACCATCTGATGACGATCGGCCCAAGCAGCAGCGCCAGCAGAAATGACATCACACTGGCCAGAGCGATCCTCGCCGTCAGCGCGACATGCGAGTCTCCTGACGAGAGGATTTCAAACTGCCGCCGAAGCGATTCAAAATGGTTCAGCAGCCAGATGAGCATATGGAAGGCTGGGGGGCTAAGAGTCGAGACACGAGGGGTAAAGAGTCAGTTTCAGAGCAGAGACTCCTGTCTCTCAGCCCTTGTCACTGGACCCTCAAAAATAACACCGGGCGCTGAGGGGAGCCTCAGCGCCCGGGTTGAGATCCACTGCAGAGCGATTTCTGAAGACAATCGGACCCAGTTGATTGTCTGAGTTCAGAAACCGAATGCTCACTTCCGACAGCGCCGGTCGCTGCATAGTGATTCCCGCAAATCCTCTGCATGCAGCGGATCTCGAAGTTCAAATTGATTCTGGCGACGTCTCCCGATCTGCGGGTTGATTGTCGTTTGTGGCGACCATCGATTGTTCGATCAGCCAGTCGACGACTCGTTCCATGTGAGTCGCTCGTGATCCCTTTACGAGGATCACGTCACCTTCTGATAAGACTGAGTTGAGTTGATTGAGCAGCTCTTCAAGTTTGACGTGGGCGGTTGCGCGTTCAGGATCGAATCCGGCTTCGACAGCTCCGGCCACAACGTCATTGGCAAAGCGACCGAGTGCAAAGACGTGATCGATGCCCGAGGCGGCGACGGTGACTCCAATATCGCGATGGCATGTTGAGCCGTGCTCGCCGAGCATGAGCATGTCGCCAGTAATCAGAATTCGTTTTCCGGAAGTTTCGCGCCCGGCCAATACCGCAATGGCCGCCTGCATGGCTTCCGGACTGGAGTTGTAGCAGTCGTCGATCACGGTACAGTTGGAAAACTGCCGAATTTCGCAGCGGCCAGTGACCGGTTGGAAGTTATTCAGGCCGAGCTGTATTTCGTCATCCGTCATGCCGAGGTCTCTGGCGACCGCGACTGCAAACAGAACCGAGCGAGCAAAATGCCTTCCGGATGTGGCGACCTCGAAAACGGTTTCACCGATTGTGACCTGTAGTTTGTCACCGGCCTGCACCACTTCAGAGGCGACCAGATCGTTGACCGACTCCTTCGCTTTGCTGGTTCCCACTCGGACAACACGGCAGGATGCGCGAGCGGCGTGTGCCTCGGCGCTTTCTTCGTCACCACATAGCAGGAGCAGGCCGCGACCGGGTATCGCTTCGGCAAGTTCGCCTTTTGCTCGGATGACCGCTTTCTGGCCACCAAACTGTGCGGCGTGAGCGAAACCGGTGCCGGTGATGATGCCCGCGTCTGGCTGCGCGATCTGTGCGAGTCGTCGGATTTCTCCACAGGCGGAAGCGCCGAGTTCGACAACGGCGACGTCGTGGTGAGATCCAAGTTGCAGCAGCGTCAACGGGACTCCGAACTGATTGTTGAAATTTTTCGGGCTGCGGAGTGATTCAAACTTCTGCGACAGCACGGCGTGAACCATTTCACGAGTGGTCGTCTTGCCGAAGCTGCCCGTAATTCCGATGACTCGAACCGGCCATCGTTGGCGATTCCAGGTGGCGAGTGCTGCGAGGGCTTGCAGCGTGTCAGCAACTTCGATGCAGGTGCTCAGGCATTCGTTGTCTTCCCGGGCCGTCCAGGCGGAGCTGACCACGCAGGCTGCCGTTCCGTTGGCCAGCGCCGCGTTGATGAATTCGTGGCCGTCGTGAGCGGCTCCGTGCAGCGCCCAGAAGATGGTGTCGGGAGCAGCTTCTCGAGAATCAGTCACGATTCGCAGCGGGCGGTCGGTTAGACCTTCAGCTCGTACGATGGTTCCACCGGTGGCCGTTGCGATCTGGTTGAGTGAAAATTCCATAGCAGTCTCGAGTGACAGCGTGACTGGTGGGCGGTGCCCACCTTACGTTGAGTTTGCGGTGGGCAGTGGCAGGCTGGAGCCGGTTCGTTGATTGAATGTGGTGTGCTCGAGGATTTCCCTGGCGACGAGACGATCGTCAAATGGCAGACGCTCAGTTCCGACGACCTGTTCTGACTCGTGCCCTTTGCCTGCGATCAGCACGCAGTCACCCGGTTGTGCCTCGGCGAATGCAAATTCGATGGCTCGCTGGCGGTCGGATTCGATATGAAAGTTGGAATAACCGTGTGGAAATCCGGCAACCACTTCTTCGATAATTCCCTGCGGTTCTTCGGTGCGAGGATTATCGCTGGTGACGATGGCGAAATCGGCATGTGCGGCTGCTTTTCCCAGCAGAGGTCGCTTTGAACGATCTCGATCGCCGCCAGCTCCGAAGACGCAGAGGACTCGTCCGGTGGTCAATGTTGACAGGCTGTCGATGACTCGTTGCAGCGCATCGTCAGTGTGGGCGTAGTCAACGAAAACGGAAAATGGTTGTCCGCAGTTGATTCGTTCGAGCCGTCCGGGGATGAAGATCAGTCGCTCAAGTCCACGCTGAACGTCGGCGAGTGAAGTTCCCATGTGAAGAGCGGCTGCGGCTGCACCCAGACTGTTGAGTACATTATGGCGACCGGGCAGAGCGATCGAAACTTCTATTTCTTGAATCGTTTCTTCCTGAGCTGTTTCAACGTTGCGGGCTGTCTCAACGCAGGCGGCGAGCCGGGATGTCGAAAGTCGGAACAAGGATCCGTTGGTGGTTTCGTCAAGAATTTCAGCCCGCACATCGGCAGCCTGAGTGGTGGAAAAAGTCACGACCCGGTGGCCGGCTTTGCTGGCTGCGTCTCCCAGTTTGACGCAGCCCGGATCATCGAGATTGATAGCGACGATCCCGCCGGGGACGACGTAGTCGAGAATCTTTACTTTAGCGGCGAGGTAGTTTTCAAAGTTCGAGTGATAGTCGAAATGGTCCTGCGTCACGTTGGTGATGATGGCTGCTGCCAGCGGCGTGCCGGCGATTCGGTTTTGAGCGAGCGCGTGGCTGGACAATTCGATCGCTGCGTGCCGACAGCCATTTTCGATCATCCGGCGAAACCAGCGAAAGACGCTCCGGGGATCCGGCGTTGTTAAACTGGCTGGCGATCTGACGTTTCCGTCGGAGTACTCGATCGTGCCCAGCAGGCCGCATGGTCGACTGGAAGCGTCGAGGATGGAACGGAGCATCCAGGCGGTTGTTGTTTTTCCGTTCGTACCCGTGATTCCGGCAATCTTGAGCCTGGATGTCGGCTTTCCGCTGACAGCGTTGCAGATGCGGGCGTACGCGGCTCGGACATCCGGGACGACACATTGCGGGGTCGAGACATGCGGCAGGGGGCGGTCTGTCAGAACGGCTGAGCAGCCGTTGGCAACCGCGTCAGCAGCAAAGTCACGACCGTCGAATTTCGTTCCGCGGATGGCTGCAAATACGGAGTCTTCCGTCGCCAGCCGGCTGTCGTCGGTGGCATCGTTAACGATCACGTCGCCGCAGCCCACAAAGCTGGCGTCCGGCAAAAGCCGTCGCAGACTGACAGGGCTGGGCAGATCGGGCAGCGATAGCGGCATCCCGTCGGACCTCCCTGTCCGATGAATTCTGAGCGACAATCAGGGTCGCCAGATGATGAAAGAGTTTTGGATGGAATGAGTTGTGGAGATTTGCTGAGCAGCTCAGCGACGCCATCCTTCCCTGAATGTGGTCGCCGGAGTTTGCAGCAGCTCGCGGATTCTGCTGATTCGGCTGTTCCGGTCAAGACAAGATCGCACCGGATACACACCGGGGGACGTTGATTCTTCGCTGGCCAACCGAAACGGGCAGTGGTCCGTATGATACAGACAGCTGTTTCGGAAAGTCGGCGTCAATGGTTAGACTTCGCGACGAACCGGCTTGATTTTCAACGGTAGGCCGGAACAGGTTGGCTACAGCCTGAATATGTTTCCAGACAGGTCGATGTCTTGCGACAGGTTGTTGACCGGAAGTTTGCACGTACGAAAAACTGAATGGCCGCTAACGAACATCCAGCCTGGTACACGACTGCGGCCGAATTCGCTCACGAGCGGACAGCGGAACGGAGCGTCGTGTCCGGAGTGTTGGAGCGACCAGACGGCGTAAACGCGGAATTGTCCAGATCGCCATCCGAAGAGGCCGGGGTCTTACGGCAGGTGATTGAAGCGTTGGCCTGTCTCGCTGTCGCCGTAATCGTTTTTCGAGCGTTCCTGCTCGAAGGGTACATCATTTCGACAGGGTCGATGGCTCCGTCACTACTGGGTTATCACAAGCAGGTGGTCTGTCCGGACTGCAAGTACGAGTTTGCTTTCGGCGTGGCTTTTGATCGACCAGCGATGGCGTCGTCGCAGCTCGCGACGTGTCCGAACTGTGGGCTGGGGGCGATCAACCTGTCGAAGGTTCCTCGCAACGATGGGGACCAGTTGCTGGTCAGCAAGTACGCGTACCTTTTCAACGATCCGAATCGCTGGGAAGTTGTCGTCTTCCTGAACCCGAACAATCCGAATCAGGCTTACGTCAAACGAGTGGTCGGGTTGCCTGGTGAAACTGTCTACGTCCGCGATGGCGACGTTTATATCGACGGTCGGCTGGTGCGAAAGTCGATGGCCGAGCAGCGAGCGATTCGCATTCCCGTCTTCGATCAGAATTTTCAGGCCAATGATGTCACCTGGATTCCTCGCTGGTTGAGCGATCCGGAATGGTCAAGCGGGGATTCGGTCTTTGCGTTTAATCGCGCTCAGGATGCCAGGGATGTTCGGGGTGGTGAACGAGTCGGTTCAAGCTTTGAATTACCTTCGAACGGGCAGTCACGGCAGCAACGCAGCCTGGCCTGGGTTCGGTACTTCCACTGGCCAAGGCTGTCGCCGTATTTCTCACAGCATGACCGAGGTGCGATCGAGAAACTCCAGCCGAGCGTCATTTCTGACGATTACGGCTACAACCAGCCGGTTGGGATTTCCGAACGGTACCGCGTGAACGATCTGATGCTGGCGGTCAAGCTGGACTTCTCGCGACGCAACGCTTCGGCAGGTGGCGGAAGCATTGACACAGCCGGCGGGGGAGAAGTCACCGATGCTTCTTGGGGTGAGCGAGACGAGTTTATCGCTCGGCTCAGCTGCAGGAAGAAACAGATCATCTGCCGTGTTGAGGCTGCCTCCAGAATGCTGGAGATGTGGATTGTCGGATCATCGGCGGGTGAAGCGGATCGAATCCTGGCTGAAGGCCGACCTGCGGACGCGACTGTTCAACTTAAGGACGAATGGTTCAGTGAAACCATCGATTTCGAAATGTCGTCCTTCGATCGGCAGGCGACTGTGGCGGTCAACGGCGTCGAGCTGGCTGCGTTGCAGCTGGACGATGACCTGCGCGACGTGCCTGATGGAACATGGTCCGAGAGTCCGGAAGGCGACCTTTCAAAGATTACAGTTGCCAGTTACGCATCAAACGAAACGTTGTTTGCCTCAGAGCGGCAACCGTTTGATGGCGGAGATTCAAATGGCGACGCTGGCGTTGAGCAGGCTGCCTGGACCGGTGGTGTGAATCGTCTGGAAACAGAACTTTCTCAAGATCTCGAAGACGCAGGCGAGAGTCGTTCATCGGACGAAAGTCTCAGCCCCGTTGCCTTTGGCGCTCGTGGTGGTTCGGTGAGTGTGAGCTCCGTGAAACTTTATCGCGACGTGCATTACACGACGGACAATCAACGACACGCGACAGAACGTCCGCTGAAACTCGGCAGCGATGAGTTCTTCTTTCTGGGAGACAACAGTCCGGTTTCGCTGGACAGTCGCGGTTGGGTGAGCCCTGTCGTGCCGCGGCGATTGCTTGTCGGGCGACCGCTGGTTGTTCACCTCCCGTCTCAGCCCGGTCGAATCAAAATCGGCAGCACAGTTAAATACATCAGGCTTCCCGACTTCTCAAAGATCAGGTGCATCCGATAGTCACGAGCGAAACCTGTCAGCATGATGTAGGGTATGACCAGCGCATCGTCGGCACACGCTGCCGATCACGAGTAGAAACAGTCCGCAGACACGCTGATTCAGATAAGAAAAAGCATGGCGAAATCAAAAGATAACTCCGCCCGGAAGTCCGACCCGAGGTCTAGCGATTCCGCAAAAGCGACTGGCAGAAAGTCGCCTGCGGAGAAAGATGGATCGAAGGAAAAGGGGAAGCAGCCCATCAAGCAGGACAGTACTCGCGAAACGATGGAGTCGATCGTTGTTGCCTTTGTGCTGGCGTTTCTGTTTCGGGGCTTTGAAGCCGAAGCCTTCGTTATCCCGACCGGATCGATGGCACCGACGCTGTACGGTCGCCACAAAGAAGCTGACTGCGAACAGTGCGGCTACCACATTCTGATCGGAGCCAGCGACGAAATTAACGACGACACCGGCTACTTCAATTCGGGCAAGCGAATTGAGACCGCGATCTGTCCGAACTGTCGATTCCAGAACGACGTTCGAAATGCACCCGTGTTTAAGGGCGACCGAATTCTGGTCAACAAGTTCCCGTACGAGTTCAGTGAGCCTCAGCGATGGGACGTGCCGGTTTTCAAGTACCCGGAAAAGCCGACAACCAACTACATCAAACGCCTGGTTGGGCTGCCGAACGAAACGCTCGTGATCAAACGCGGTAACGTTTTTCGGATCGAAGAGGACCGAACGCGAACCATTCTTCGAAAGCCGCCGTCGCGTCAGAAGGCGATTCAGATTCCGGTGTTCGACAACAACTTTCAGCCATTCGCGCTTCACGAGAAAGGATGGCCGAAACGTTGGGCGGCTGTGGAACGTTTGCCTGATGACGCTTCAGCTGCAAAGTCGAAGGATCAACTGGGACTTGGACCTGTTGCTGGCTGGACCGAAGTGGCCTCGACCTGGACGGAAGACGCGAAGTCCGGAAGTTTCTCGATCGAGAAGTCTCAGGCGAGTGGAGCACTTAAATGGTTGAGATACCGTCACATTATTCCGAGCAACGATGACTGGGATGCGGCCAGTGATGGTCCCCTGAAGCCGTCAAATCGCGAATACTTTTTCGACGATGCTGAAGCGATGGGACCGAGGGCTCAGCTCATTACCGACTTCTGCGGCTACAACACCTACACTGGCGGTAACGGAAGCACGACGGATGATGCCTACTGGGTGGCTGACCTGACGCTGACGTGCGATGTCGAGATCACTGAAGCTGGCGATCAGTCTGAAGTCGTCGTCGAGTTGAACGAAGGTGTCCATTGTTACCGATGCCGCATTGATGTCTCGACCGGCAACGCAAAGCTTGTTTCCGTCAATCGGTTTTCTGGTTCCGGCGAAAGCGAAGATGTCCTTTCAGAAGCAAAGACGGACCTTGTCGGGACCGGCGACTGGGAAGTTCGGTACGCAAACGTCGACAATCGAATCTGCCTTTGGATCGACAATGGTCTGGTCGACTTCGGTAAGGCGGCCAGTTATGTCGAGGACGAATCTCAAACGCCGAGTCCCCAGGACGATGACCTGATACCCGTTGGCATTGCCGTTCGGAATGTTGGAGCGAAGGTTTCGAATCTGCTGATCGAGCGGGATATTTACTACCGGGCCAGCCAGATTGGTAACGACGATTCAGATCGATTTACGTGGTCCGGCGACGATGAACACCCCGAGCCGTACTCGCTCCGACGCGTGCTGCACGATCCTGCCGAATGGTACGAGCTGTACGCAAAGAGAGCACGTGGGGCGAACAACACGCAGGAGGCAACGTTTGAACTCGGTCCGGACGAGTTTCTGATGCTGGGGGATAATTCGCCGCGCAGCCAGGACAGCCGAGTCTGGCCAAACGCTCGGGGAGCGGAGCATCGGCATGCCGTCCCCCGGTCGGCTCTGGTGGGTCGAGCGTTTTACATCTACTGGCCGCACGGCGTTCCTTTCATGAATGGCGGCGAGGGATACGCGGTGACTTATCACAAGGAATTCACCGGGAACGGCGTTCGGAAGACCGAGTATCCGGATTTTCGAGCCCCGTTTTATCCGAACTTTTCGCGGATGCACCGAATCCGGTAAGCTGCCGCCGCCGCGTCCCGCGATCGGTTGACGCGGCAGATGGTTTATTCGTCAGGGAGGACGAAATGATTCAGACACCGAATGAAGCTGGTCCCACGGGCGACGACGCGGTTGCTCATTCTGCAGCGATCAGTCAGGCACGCAACCGGGTTGGCGAGCAGCGGCTTCTCGAGTGCGTGGGACTTATCAAAGACTATCCGGGAAAACGAGCCGTGGATGGCGTCGATTTTCATGTCATGCCCGGCGAGATTGTCGGTCTTCTTGGGCCGAACGGCGCGGGTAAGACGACCACCTTCCGCATGGCCTGCGGCATGGTGACGCCAACCGAAGGTAAGGTTTATCTGCGGGACACCGACGTTTCGATGTGGCCGATGTATCGTCGAGCCCGTAATGGCATGGGATACCTTCCCCAGGATCACAGTATCTTCACGCGGCTGTCTGTCGAGCAGAATATCCATGCCGTGCTGGAGTACCTGCCGCTGTCAAAAGGCGAACGGAATGACAAGGTTGACACGCTGCTTGAGCAGTTTGGACTGTCCAGCAAGCGAAAGCAGATTTCGTCGACGATGTCCGGGGGTGAAAAGCGACGTCTGGAAATCGCCCGGTGCCTCGCGACCGATCCCGTGCTGATTCTGCTCGACGAACCGTTCACCGGAATTGACCCGGTTACCATTCACAGCATTCAGGATATCATCGCCGACTTGCGTCAACAGGGGATCTCGATCCTGCTGACCGACCATCGCGAACGCGAGACGCTGACCATCACCGACCGAAACTACATCATCTTCCAGGGGACGGTTCTGGTGAGCGGTGATGCGGAAACAGTGCTCAGCAATCCTGACGCTCAGCAGTGCTATTTCGGCGAACGCTTCGACGCCAGTTCGATCATCCAGTCTCGCGATTCGTTTACGAACGGTGATCGCGACGCAGCGTAGTGAGCTTTTCGAGAGCGAAGACGTCCCGTTTATAAATGGGCCGGTACGCCTGCGTGGTGAGGTTGCGGCACGGTGGCACCTTTCTCGGCCTGATGGACAAGCTTTGCCATGTCGTACGCGGTCACGTAGTGGTAGCGGAAGTTGGGCCGCAGTCGTGATTCGTCGGCCAGAGCCTGATGGAAGCGTTGAGTCTCCTCGCCCAGCAGCGTGTCGATGTTTCCGTCCTTGCAGCCGTGAGTGTGCAGCTTGATGAAGCACCAGTCGGGCCGACCGCCGACGTGAACTCCGCAACGCAGCCACTGTTCGAGCCGCTGCATGGTTGGCGGACGTCGATGCAGCAGGTCTCCGTTTTCGATACGCGGCATGACGCCACGAGTTCGGTTCTGCCAGTCGAGTGTCAGCGGACCCTGGACCATCAGCAAATGTTTCAGAGGCGGAGCGACGCCGAGCGTAGCAGCGGTTCCCCGGTCATGTGACTTCGGCCGCTTAGCGTTGCTGCTGGCGTAGTAGAGGCTGTTGATGATGCGGGTCTGAGTGAACTCGGGAGCGGACGGCATCGTGAAGTCAGCGTAGCAGCCGGTTTCCCGCAGGATGGTCAGCTCGTCGTTGACTCCGCACCAGCGACCGTCCGGCCGGGAGTTGCACAACGCCCAGTTTCCGTGGATGAATCCGTAAACGATTTCATTGGTAACCGGGTCTCGCCTGAGCAGACCGTGACGGTGGAACAAGGTTTCGCGAAACGATTCCAGTTTCTCACGGAGTCCGTCTTCGGTGTCGTCATCGTGGTGAAGGTGAATTTCGACGTCGCCGAAGCCGGCTTCGCAAAGTTCTTTCAGTTGATCGAGGTATTCCGGGACGAAGTATTCATCCTGTGGGTAGAAGAACGAATGCTGAGGTGGCCGACCGCTGCTGTCTTCAAAGCCGCCAAAGAGTTTCGGGTAGTCGGCACACCATCGTTGCATGCGCGCATCCGCGACGTGGCGAGCTGGTCTGGCGTTGTCTGGTTCGAAGTGGTCGCACACCGCGATGAAAACATCGAGCGGCTCGTCGTTGACGTATCGTTCCCACGGAGTCTGGTGTCCGGAAATCTGCGTGACGACTTCTTCATCCTTTGAGGATGCTTCGAGCGATTCGGCACGCACGTCTGGCAGGTTCAGCCGAGGACAGCTCGCCATGCCGAAGAGGTAGCTCGGCAGCCAGCGATCGAGGTGTTTTCTGCGAACGACCCAGGCGACGAGGGCGGTTTCGATTACCAGAATGGAGACTGTCAGGCTGGCGATTATCCAGAACATCATGATTGCCTCCCGCTGACCTGAGTTTTGTGTCTGTTGTCGCGACGGGAATTCCGCAGCCAGTCAGAAACGTGGCAGAATTTGACACCAGCCATGTTGGGCAGTGTGCCGGCCAGCGCGGCGGCTGTAGCGGCAAATGAATGGTTGTCATGCATCAATACGACGTCGCCGTGCTCTGGTGTGAAATTCTGACACCAGGTTTCCATGTCCGACCACGACTCCATCCGATAATCCCTGGTGTCGCGGTTCCATAGAACGATGGTTTGACGCAGCTTGAGCAGAGCGAGGATTTTGCCCGGCGTTAGCTCGCCTTTGGGCGGTCGGGTCAGTCGGCATTGGCGACCAGTCAGGTTCAGGATCAGGTCGTTGGTTCTGGCAACTTCACCGCGAAACGAATTCGTGGACGTTTTCCGAGGCTCGCTGTGAGTCCAGGTATGATTGCCAATTTCGTGACCTTCGTCAGCGATGCGCCTTACGATGTCCGGGTGCCGTTCGGCCTTCTCGCCAACGATGAAAAACGTTCCCTTAATGTCGGCTGTTGCCAGGTTGTCAAGCAGTCGAGGCGTGTACTCGGGATGCGGGCCGTCGTCAAATGTCAGGCTGACGACGCACGATGCTGGCCTTTCAGCTCCATCGTTGGATCTCAGTCGACGACCGCGCGAGAGCATGGCCTGTTCGGGCAACGCTGCTTCCAGCGATTTTTTGACAAGTTGTCGAAGTTGTCCCATGGGTACGGTTCCGGTCACCATTTGCAGGTTGAAAGCTGGCCCCTATTTCAAGCCTCGTCGGGTAATTTTTCGAATTCGGTCAAGCAGGCCGAGTTTGTCGAGGGTCCGTCTCACCGACTGGGTCATTGCGCGTCGTCCGTTGAAGTAGCCCATGATCAGTTTCGACCGCAGACCGGGACGAAGCAGCCAGACGTTGCCGCTTTCAGAGACTCGCGTTCCAAACATTCGCTTGTAATCTGCATGGCCGCCGCCGAAATCGAAGACGGCCGGACGCTCGTGTTCATACATGTCTTGAAGCATGCTGATGACGAGATACTGCCCCGGCGAATTCTTCGCGTATTCGCGGTTGTAGCCGACCTCTTCGTAGTTGAAGACGCCATTGAACTGATTGCCAATGACAAAGCTGATCGGTGTGTCGCCGTCCCAGAGCAGGTAAGCTCGTAGTGCATTCTGCGTGGCGAGGAACGTGAAGAGCTGCAGCTCAAACTCGTCATTCTGAACGCGTAGACCGAGCAGATCGTTCTGCCACGTCTGTCGAGAGATCTGCTGTGCAGCGACAAGAAAGTCGGGAATCTGATAAGGCTTGCTGATGCGCTCGACGCGGCAGTGACTGAGCAGTTTGGATTTTCGT
Organism: uncultured Planctomycetaceae bacterium; assembly: GCA_963976765.1. Taxonomy (GTDB): domain Bacteria; phylum Planctomycetota; class Planctomycetia; order Planctomycetales; family Planctomycetaceae; genus JABMPE01. Next base: position 86,530 of record CAXBME010000021.1, on the reverse strand, counting down.
TTAATCTTGCCGCGCGTTTTCGAATTGAACTTTGCCCAGTACTTGTCGTGAGTTTCCGGCAGGTCGATCATGTGTCGAGCCTGAACTGGAACCGGGTGAAACGGTTGGAGATCGTGTGAGCCTTCGCTGGCCAGTTCGAACAGCGGGTCGGTGGTCTCAAGATCTTCAATGAGCAGGAAGTCGGCTTTCGTCCTGGCAAGATGTTTGCTGATTTCTTCGAGCAGGCAGTTCTGTACGCGCGGATCGGGACTTCCCAGCATCCTGTTTCCAGCCAGCCGGTAGCCTTTCAGATTCCACGCGGGACCGAATTTCTTTTCACCACCGATCGCCTTTGGAACCAGCACCGCCGCTCCGACGGTTTTGCTCGGGTTCAGACAGGTGATCAACGTCGGGGGGTGATGCTGAGGTTCGCGCGAGAATCCCAGTTCCGTCAGCACGAAGTCGGCGTGCTGGTGGATTCTTGCGCTGGCGTCGCTATCGAACACGGCTCGCCATGCCCAGTAGTCTGCGGCGAAGTGCCGATGGAAGGACTCGTCGATCGTGTGAATGCCAGTCTTCAACTCTGGCTGAGTTTTGGCGGCAGCAGGAACCATGTTAAGAGCGGGCATGATTTCTGTAGGAGCTTCGGTCATGTCTGAGTTTCCGATGGGGCGAGAGTTGCTGAGTCGATTGTGTGAGCTGCCGATCTATTTCTGATTCCCGGTCTGTTTGTTTTTCCGTTCGCGGAGCCAGGTCTTGATTCGCCGGGCCTGATCGACCACGACGAACTTCAGTCGCGGGTGTTGCTTTTTTGCCCACACGATGTCGGTGCTCATGTTGGCAAGCTGCCGTTTATGCTGAGTGGCGAACGCCAGAAAGTCGTACGCGTCGAGGTCTTGTTTCAGACACTCTTCCATCGCGAGATAGTCGACGACGACGCCGGGACTGCGAGTGTTGTCCGTGAGGCGTCGACCGCACTGATAGAGCAGGGCACGGCGGTGCTCGATGAAGAGTTGAACGATTCCGATCGTGTCTTCCCCGGATCGAACCCGGACAAATGCCATGCGCCCCAGCGGGACGAGTTTGCTCAGCAGTTCTTCATGAAAGGCGGTGAAGCGTTTGCTGCTGTACGCTCCCGGTTTTCCGGCGGAACGCCAACGTGCCTGATGAAGCTCGACCATTTCGTTGAAAGCGTCGACGGCTTCGTTGAGTGTCCCTGCCCACTCGACTGAAAGATCATCCCACGCCTGCATGCTGCGTTTAATTTTTCGGCGGGTCGTACTCTTAAACTGCGCGAGAATGTCCGTCTTATTGGTTCGAGCTTTTTCAAAGTCGAATCCGTATGCTGGTTCGACTCGAAGTTGCAGGTCTGTTTCGTGCTGATGGAAGGCGGCGAGTTTGGCAGTCGCGATGCCGTCGATATTCCACTGGTCAAAGCCTCGCCGACTTTCCAGATGATCGACGATCAGGCCAGCAAAGGCAGCTTCGAATTCGGGAGCGATGAGTAGCCGGTTGTATTCGACACAAACCGAATCGGCTTCCGGCTCTCCCGCAGTGCCAATGTGCAGCGTTCGGATGCCGAGTGGTCCGTCCTTCTGTCCGACACCTTCGCAGACCAGGCAGATGCCCTGCAGTGTGGACGTTTCGGAATCGCGTGCCAGCAGAAACGTGTGCGGAACCAGATCTCCGTACGCGTTCAGCCAGGCTTCAGTCCAGTCCGCTGAGCACGTCAACCCGAGATGACCGATTCGCTGTTCCAGTTCGGTCCAGAGTTGAAGAGCCTCAGCACGGTCGGACGACGGACGCATCCCCAGTGAAAGATTCTTCGCGGTTGGCGCGACGCTGTTTGTTCCGAGCAATGTTTGAGCGGTGGTTGTCATAGAGGACTCGAATTGGCGTTACTTTGGATTGCGAAGTTGAGATTTCGGAAGGCCGGTTCCCACCGGTCGGCTGAGCCTGGCCCTGTATTTTTGAGTTATGCCGGCAGCCACTTCTTTGTCGCGAAATGACTGGCCAGCCACGCCGCCGCCAGGACGATGCCACCGCCGCCTGCGACAAGCAGGACGGGAATCCACGAAGGCGAAATCACGAAGGTCACGCCAACGGCGAACGAGTATCCCCACAGCGCGGTCAAAGGCAGCACTTGAGGGATGACGACGCCCTGGAAGAATTGGGATTTCCGGAAATGCAGAAGCGACAGTGCGTAAGGCAGCATGACGCACAGCTCGACCAGGATGATTGGAATGGCAGTTCCCATCGCCACGCCAACGATTCCGAAAGGCTTGATCAGAATCAAAGTCAGAATGAGATTCAGGATGGCTTCGACGAAGTAGAACAGCGCCGGAACTTTGACGTGCCCCATTCCGAACAGGACGCCTCTCAGAACGTGGATCGGTGTGGCGACAACCTGGGCACCGAGCAGGATCAGAAGAATCAGATGACTTTGTTCGTATGTCCGGCTGAGCCATGTTTCCAGCACGACACCGCCGAAGAACCATGCTCCAATGAAAAAACCGCCCGTCAGCAGGAATGAAACGCCCAGACCTTTCTGAACGAGCATTCGCAGGTTTTCGTGGTTCTCGTTGGCGCCAAGTTCTGCGCCGCGCGGCATGACAATGGAGCCGATCATCTGCAGCGGTTGCACAATGACTGTCATCAGTCGGTGCGCGACGAAATACGGAATGATGTATCGGGTTCCGAGCATCACACCGATGACGATCGTATCTGTGGCGTCGATCAGGCGGCTGGCGAGGTTTTCCAGCAGGGCATAGATGCTGAACCCAAAGCACTCTTTGAAGGTTTCGCGGTTGAGAAATCTCCGACCGAACCGCAGTCCAGGCAACTGTCGAAAGACGACGGTCAGATAGCAGGCATTTTCGACGATCGTTGTCAGCAGGAAGATCGTTGCAAGCGTGAGCAAGGCGTACTCGCGCTGCAGCAGAAAGACGGTCAGCGCCAGGCGTGCGAGGCCGGCGATCGTTCGAAAGCCTCGTTCCAGGTCGATCCTTTGCAGGCCGATAATTACGCCGCCAAAGACACTGCCCAGCATGCCGATGGCAACGTTCGCTCCCAGCAGAACGATGACCCAACGGACTTCTGTGATGGAAGTTGTGCCCCAGTCGTAGAGCCAGGGGGCGAGCCAGGCAAGAACGGCGGCCAGACAGACAAGCACGACGCTCATGCCGAGATAAACGGCGCCGATAACCGACACGACCTGATTGATTTTGGTCGTCTCTTCTTTGGCGTGGTGATGAGCGACGAATCGCGTGACGGTTTCTCCAAAGCCAAGATTCAGCAATCCGGAGTAGCCCGCGAACGAGCAGATGAACAACCACAATCCGTACTGCTCATCGCCGACGGTGTTCAGAACGTACGGCATCAGGAACAGCCCGATGAGGATGCCGACGACGTGGTCGCCCCAGCTCGCGAGCAGATTGATTTTGAGTTTGTATTTCATGAGTCGGTCAGACTGGCTGAGCACACATCCGGGATGTGAACTAGGAGACGATCCGGACGAAAATATTGCAGGCAATAAACATGCACGCGCTGGCGGCGAGCAGCTTTGTGATGTGAGGTTTGTCCCACACAAGGACGGGGCGGCGCGGGTGCAGATTCCATCCGGCCAGATTCAGAAAGGCTGTTCCCAGGGCGATGATCAGCAGTGTCGACACCGTATAACATCGCGAAAGAGACAGCAGGCCGACGGCATAGCCAGCTCCGATCGCCGCCATGTAAGGCAGAAAGCGAGCCTGCTTCGGATTCAGGATCTGCCACTCCGGCGTGTTCAATCGAAACAGGGCCAGCGCACTGAAAAAAAACATGCCGAAGAAAAACGTTCCGCCGAACAGTCCAAGTTCGACGAAGGCGTGGATGTACGAGTTGTGAGCGACCAGTCCGGCGATGTCTTCGTAACTGCCCTGTCCAGTTCCGAAGAACAGATCTTTTGATCGAAGAGCTGCCAGACCGTCTCGCCAGAGAAGGATGCGGTCGTGGCCCGTTCCCTCAGAGAGGTCGATGTTGGCCTGTCGTCCGGCAATGACGGGCAGTGCCAGCATTCCCAAGCAGCCGAGACCGATGGCGACTTTTTTGCCGTAGCGGAACATCAGCATGATGCCGATGGCGGCGCAGGCGGCCAGCATCCCGCCGCGGGAACGCGTACAGGTCAGGCCGGTGACAAGGACGACGATCGGAACGGCCCAGGCAAAGCGAGTTGCCGACCGAGTCTTATCCATCAGAAACGAGAGGCAGATCATCGCCGTCGCCACGATGAGCAGCGAGATGTCGTTCGGGTCGGAGAAGATGCCCGTTCCGTTCATGCGGGCGATGCGGATGTTGTGTCCGTCTGCTCGCTGGCCGTAGTTTTCTTCGGCGTGCTTGATAAACGGAAAGTCGACAACGCCCAGGTAGTCGATGACGCACAGGAAGACGACGAAGCTGGCGCACACGGCGACAACCTGAGCGAGTCTTTCGAAACGGCTCCATCGGTCAACGACAACCACCAGCAACACGAACAACATGGCTCCCTTGGTGAATTCGATCGTGCTGTGCAATGTGCCGCCGAGGTAAGCGTGCGTCAGGTGTGAAATGGGGATCGCGACGAAAACGCCAACCAGGCACAACGCGACTGGCTGCCGTTTGAGTGAGTCAATCTTGAAATGCTGGAACACTCCCTGGTGAGCCATGACCAGTGTGCTGAGGATCAGAACTTCATAAAACGGGATCGGTGCGAGGGCCGTGACCATTTCCCCGGGGCGCAGAATCATCGTCGCCGTTGTTAAACAGAACAGCGTGAAGGCAAGGCCTGACAGCGGCGAGTTGCCCATCGGTAAACCTCGAACGACCAGCAGAAACTCCCAAACGGGAATCGGACCGTGAATCAAAGTGCCGCGCGCACTCTGATCCACACTGCTTTGACTATAGGTCGAGGTCTGAGCGGCACCGCCGGAATCTGCTGTCGATTTGGGGAGTCGCGACGCTTTGGCCCGACGGCTCCTGGGAAGTCGTTGCGAGTCGGCTGGATTAATCGGTACAGCCGATAATTCTGGAAAGGCAAAAGGCCGGCGTTGACCGGTTTCGGCACGCTCGGATACCGTCTGCGGCTACGACCATATTCTCAAGGATCCTGTTCTCGCTACTCGTGCGAAGCGCAAGCGTGCGTTTCCCGGCGTTCACTCGTCTGAGCTTTGTGGCGATATTTCGTGCCGACATAAAGACGATGGAATTTTCCAAGGGGCTGGATGATGCCTTGTTCGCCGCTGACTATTCTGCAGATTCTGCCTGAGCTGGACTCGGGTGGTGTCGAGCGCGGCACGCTGGAGGTCGGGGCGGAGATTGTTCGACGCGGGCATCGATCTCTGGTGGTTTCCGGCGGCGGGCGGATGGTTGAGCCATTGGAAGAAGCTGGCAGCCTGCACTTTGCCGCTTCCGTCGGGAAGAAGTCGCCTTTGACGCTACGGAGGGTTGGCTGGCTGCGAAAACTGATCATCGAGCAGAACGTCGATATTGTGCACGCCCGGTCTCGTGTGCCGGCCTGGGTCGCGTGGCTGGCGTTACGAAAGATCCCTGAATCGCAGCGCCCGAAGTTTGTGACGACCGTCCACGGGCAGTATTCAGTTAGTCAGTTCAGCAGGATCATGACTCGTGGCGATCGGGTAATCGCCGTTTCCGGGACGATTCGGGACTACATCCGGGCGAACTATCCGCAGACGCCTGAACAGCGAATTCGCACCATCTATCGAGGTGTCGATTCAGCGGAGTTTCCACACGGGTATCAGCCGCCGGATGAGTGGCTCCGAAATTTTCACGATGACTGGCCATGTCTGGTCGGCAAGCGACTGTTGACATTGCCGGGGCGGATGACGCGATTGAAGGGGCATCTCGATTTTCTAAAGATGCTGTCAGCCGTGCGTGAATCGGGCGTGGACGCACACGGGGTGATTGTCGGCGGGGTGGACCGGCGCAAGCAGCGATACGCGGACGAAATCAGAAACGCGGCGGCGAAGCTGGGGCTCGGCGACGACGTCACATTTACCGGCCACCGATCGGACATGAAAGAGTTTTACGCGGTCTCTGATCTCGTCTTTTCGCTGTCGTCCAAACCGGAATCCTTCGGGCGAACTGTGCTGGAAGCTTTGAATCTGGGAACTCCAGTTGTGGGATATTCACACGGCGGTGTCGGTGAGATTCTGAATGCCGTGTTTCCAGAGGGGGCCATTCCCGTTGGGAATTGTCACGCGCTGACGGTCCGAGCGACTCAGTTGCTAAACGATCAGACCGTCGTTCCACCGGTGGCGCAGTTCACGCTCGCAGAAATGCTTGAGCAGACTCTTCACCTCTATGAAGAACTCGCCAGCGACACTCAGAGTTCGTCTGAAGTTGCGGCCTGACAGTTGCGATGTTTCTGGGATATTGCCGGGCTGTCTTGCGAAAACACCGTGTTTCACGGAGTCAACACGCGAGGTGTGCTTTCCGACACATTGTCGACTTACCTGCCTTTGTAAGTATGCCGCCAGTATTGGCTTACCCCGACGAGGCTTCGTTGAATTTTCCGTTTCCGGCTGACCGAAGTTTTGACCACGCACATGCAGGGTGTAGTGTTGAGGTGTCGGAACTCGCGGCGTGAATGACGAGTTGAGGTCTACGTCACAGTCCGGTCGCGTTCAATTTCTGCGTGAGGACTTTGAATGGTCGGTGCTTGTGGTTCCTGCCACAGCCATTCAGTTTTTCGGGGACGCCTGGTTCAGGCGCTAGCAAGAGAATGGGGATTACGATGAAGAAATTTGCAGACAGCGTTAAGAGATTTATCGTTTCAGAAGATGGCCCAACGGCTGTTGAATATGCCGTCATGATGGCTCTGATAATTGTCGTGTGTATCGGGACGATCACGACCGTCGGTACCAACGCCAACACCAAGTTCAGCAAGGTCAAGGATGCCCTTTCTTAAGGATAGCTTTGCCTTTCGGGTTCAAGAGCCAGTCGTTTCGAGTTTCGGGCGACTGGCTTTTTGCGTTCGATGTCCGGGAATCAGCGAGTCGACGAGTTGCGGTAATTTTTCCAAAATCACCCGCATCGCGCCAAAAGGCGACCTAGATTCAATCATCGCCAACGCGGGTTACGCAACATTCAGTGAGTGACTTGCGGCTAAAGCGTGAGCAGCGAAGAAAGCCAGCTACGGTTTGATTTAAGCAGCGTGGCTGAATCTCGCAGCATTACAGATATGCAGAACACGTGTGTTCGAGCGGTCGGTGTCGGTGGCAGTTGTCACAGCCGTTCGAACTTTCCTGGGGAACGCCCTGATCGGGCGACAAGTTAAGAAGAGGTTAGCCATGAAGAAATTTGCAGACAGCGTCAAAAAGTTTATCGTTTCAGAAGACGGCCCAACCGCTGTTGAGTACGCCGTGATGATGGCTCTGATCATCGTCGTGTGTATCGGTACGGTTACCACCGTTGGTACCAACGCCAAGGCCAAGTTCGAATCGGTGAAGACTGCCCTTTCCTAAGGTGAGTCTGAACCGCGAAGTTCACGAGCCAGTCGATTCCGGAAACGGTCGGCTGGCTTTTTTTATGCGCTGACGCTGGGCTGGTCGGGAATTCTCTTCGCGTAGCTCGACGACATCGGCAATACGAGTCAATGAAACACCTCATTTTTCTTCGAATTTGCCGCATCGTCGCGAAAGCTGTCCTAGATTTCATTTATCGCCACCACGCATTGCGGAACGTTCGGCGAGCGAGTGGCTCATGATTAATCATAAGTCGTGAGAACGTAAGCTCGAAGATTGTTGCTGGCATTTGCGTTTTCTGACAGGCGAAACACGTTTGCTCTGGGTGGCCGGTGTCTGCGGCAGTTGTCGCAACCATCCGAACTTTTCTGGGGAATGCCCTGGTCGGGCGACAAGTTAAGAAGAGGGGAGCTATGAAAAACTTTGCAGACAGCGTTAAGAAATTCATCGTTTCAGAAGATGGTCCAACGGCTGTTGAATACGCCGTGATGATGGCTCTGATTATTGTCGTGTGTATTGGTACGGTCACCACCGTCGGTACCAACACCAAAGGCAAGTTCAGCAAAGTCAAGGACGCCCTTTCTTAGGGATGGCCTTGCCCTGGTGGTTTACGAGCCAGTCGTTCCGAATTTCGGGCGGCTGGCTTTTTTTGCGCGCTGGCTTGTGATTGTTTGGGCTGCGATCGGCAATGGCATGATTTGCGGAAAATCTCTCCAGAATCGCCGCACCGTTGCGAAACGCGAACTAGAGTTGTTCCAACAAGACCGCAAGTTGCAATGCTTGCAACGAGTCAGTCGCTGGTCGCTGTGGACCAGATTAACCCCTCAAGTTTGGTGCTTGTTCTGCGAGGTTCCGCGGTAGTTTTTTGCCATCCAGCCACGAATGAATCGTGAGCTCGGCAGAACGAAACGGATAACTTTCAGAACGTAATGAAAGGTTCGAGCAGACATGGAATGGCAAAGCCTTCTCGAAAACTGGGAAGTCAAGCTGGTTGCGATCACTCTGATTGTGGCAGCCTGGATTGACGGTAAAGAATTAAGAGTCCCCAACTGGATTACGTTCCCGATGGCCCTGACTGGGCTGGCGTGGCACGCTTACTCCGGTGGGATGGGTGAATGGGCCGAAGGTGGCTTTTGTGGCTCTCTGGCCGGAATGGGCATGGGACTGCTCTGTCTGCTGCCAATTTATGCGGTCGGTGGGATGGGAGCGGGCGATGTGAAACTGATGGCCGGCATGGGTGCGTGGCTCGCCAGCGCAAATCAAACGTGGGAAGCATTCTGCGTTTCGGTTTTCGTCGGAGCTGTCATGGGCGTCTACATGATGTGGAAACGCGGCAACTTTGCAGACAACTACGCCAACTTTCACGTGATCATCAACGAGTGGTTGACCATCCGAAATCCTCGCGAACTGGCTGCGAATGCTGCTGAGCGAAAGCCAACCATGCATCTTCTGCCGTACGGCATTCCAATCTGCATCGGGTCGATCGGCTACTTCCTATACGAAGGCATGCTCATCGGATGAGCTGATGCCTGGGCCTGATCTCGGTCACGGCCTGAACCGGGCGACACGACGTTGCCTGGCAACTGGAACACGAATTGGGCGTGTCAATCGATGACGGGCAGGTCGGATCAGCATTGGCTGGTCCGACCTGATTCCGTGCCGCCTGGTTCCTGAAAGGACGGGGACGGCGGGAAGTAATTGCTGCAAAAGTGGCGAATTTCCTCGAGAACCGTTCAAGAGTCGTCTGCGGAGATCACTGGAAGCTGGGTAGCCATCAGGTTTCCCGCAACCGGTATCCGCGTTTCAACTGGCACGGTCGTTATAAACTGAAGAGTTTACCACGCCGCTGCCGACAAACTGATTGATGAAGGTTCGTCGTCATGAGACTCAAGCCAATGTTGTTGCTGGCTCTGGCCAGTGGGTGCGGCCTTGTGGCCATGTTCCTGTTTCAACAGGCGACCAAAGGGAACTCGGGAGAAGTCGTTGACGAGAAGGTCTCAGTCCTTGTCGTGACGGCGGAAATTACACCGGGAACACTGCTCAGCAAAGAGAACGTCGAGTTCCGTGATTACCCGATTTCGGTGGTCCCGGAGAACGTCGTCACTGTTCCTGAACAATTCGAAGAACGAGCGAGTCGCGTTCGGGCATTTCCCGGAGACTTCGTCACGCTCGATAAGTTAAGCGGAAAAGGAGATCACGCGGCGTCGCAGGACATTCCCAAAGGCATGGTTGCCTGCACGATTCTGGTTGACCCGGCGATGACAAGCAGTGGTCTGCTGTTGCCGGGTGACCGAGTCGACATTCTGGTGACTTTCACCATGCGAGGGCAGTACGGCGGCGGCAAAGTGATCAAGACAGTTCTGGAGTTTGTCGAAGTCTTCTCAGTCGATCAGCGTCGGGAAATTCAAACGTCCAAGGGAGAGGCTGCTGCGAAAACCTGTACTCTGCTGGTCGATCGTGATCAGTCAATGCTGCTGAAGCTCGCTGAAGACATCGGAAAGCTCCACCTGACGATGCGGTCAAAGACGGACTCAGAACCGCGAGTTCACGACAAAGACAGATTTAAGCCAACAGACATGTCCGACTTCCTTGGTTCAGACGATGAGGAAGAAGGCGGAGAATTTGCAGAAGAGGACGAACCACAAACTAACGACGACGACCTGGAACAGTTTCTGGATGCCAACAGTCAACCCGAGCCGCTTCCGGCACCTGTGCCAGTCGCACCAGTGACGATTGCACCTTTGACAGTTCCGCTGGCCGAGCCTGAGGTTGAGACCTTCGATTCAAAATGGACGATTGAAATTTTCGCGGGAGACATCAAACGCGTCGAAGAAGTGCAGATTCCGAAATCGGAATGGCCGGTTGTCGAACCGAAAAAAGTTACAGAAGCAGTCGACGAGTCAGGTGGGAATCCGCTGCTCAAAGGGCTGAAGGCTCTGTTCGGTAATGAAGCAAAGAAGGACAAGGGCAAAGCTGAGAATCATGAAGGCGAACAACCGGAAACATTGTCGGCGTTCGAGAATGATCTGAATGTCGAAGATTCGATTCCCGTCCCGGCGGAACTGAAAACAGGTGACTAAGCCTGCTATTTTCGACGGAAACGGAACAGTGATTAGTTGGGGTTGAGAGACTCAGGATGCTTCCCGAAATGTTCACAACATGCGGGAGAACGATCAGCGGACAAAGGTAATTCGGCCAGTCGGTCGCGTTGCCTGCGTTCGGTCTGCTTCGATGGTTGCTCAAACTGAGTGAACATCGCTGTCAGATAAAATCAGCCGAGGTCTGCGATGGATGCGGACTCAGTGAGGTGCATGGATGCCGTCTAATATCACAATTCGGCGACGACTTCTGACGCTGGCATTAACTGCCGGCGTTGCAGGAGCCTGCTTGTCGACCGTCTGCGCTCAGAACGGGCCACCGAATTCACCTCCCGGTCTGCCAGATCCGGCAGCGACTCCGACGGCTGTACCCACTGCGCGAGAACTTGCGCGAGCTGCCGCACTGGATCCGGTTTTCAAAGTTGTCGGCAGCCGCAGCGAAGTCGAGATTGTCGAACGGCTTTCGAAGGTGCTGGAGCTGGATCGAAAGATCACGCGCGTCGACGGTTTTGATCCAGACGTGCTCGATGTTAAAGCGCTGACGCCCTACCGCGTGCGAGTTCAAGCATTGACTCAGGGGGTGACGAATCTTGTGCTGATGGACGAGGATGACAACTCGTACGTGGTTAACGTCTTTATCAAAGGCGACGCTCGGCATCTTCAGGCCGTCCTGGACAATCGGTTTCCGGACTCAGCGGTGGAAGCGTACCGAGTTCAGGACTCGGTTGCTTTGACTGGGTGGGTCAGCCAGCCTGAGCACATCACTCAGATCATGGAGATCGCCGAACAGTTCTACCCACGAGTTCTGAATCAGATGCGCGTCGGCGGCGTTCAGCAGGTGATGCTCAAAGTCAAAATCATGGAAGTCCAGCGGACGAAACTTCGTAAGCTGGGTATTGACTTTATCAATAACTCCGCCAGCGGCGGCTCTCTGTCGAATAGTCCAGCCCAGCTTTTCAATGTTGATGACATGGGGGCCATTACGCACACGGCGACCACAGCCTTTGGTCTTGTGAGTGGCGGAGATGCGTTTTTCGGATTCATTGATGCATTGAAAGAAGAAAAGCTGCTGAAAGTGTTGTCTGAACCGTCATTGCTGGCGATGAACGGTCGACCGGCCACTTTGCTGTCCGGTGGTGAGTTTCCCGTGCTTGTGCCTCAGTCGTTGGGAACGGTAAGTATCGAGTGGCGGGAATTCGGTGTGCGGATGGAAGCTGTTCCGGTCATCCTTGGAAATGGAATGGTCCGACTGGAAGTCATGCCTGAAGTTACCGAGCGGGACTTTGCCAACGCGACAACTCTGCAGGGAACAACAATTCCTGCACTGACGACACGCCGAGTGAACACTCAGGCTGAACTCGGGTTTGGTCAGACACTGATGCTGGCTGGCCTTTTGTCGTCAAGGCAGAATGCGGAGACTGCCAAGATTCCCTTCCTCGGTGAACTGCCCTGGGTGGGAGCGTTGTTCCGCAAGATGCAGTACGACGATGTGGAAACTGAGCTGGTCATTCTGGTCACGCCCGAACTGGTGGCGCCGATGGCTTCTAATCAGGTTCCGATCGGCGGACCAGGAACGTTCACGACATTTCCAACAGATCGTGAATTATACTTTGATGGTTACATCGAGGTGCCCAACTACGGTGATGCCTGCTTCGGTTGTGGGCAGTACGGTGCTTGTGCATCGGGGTGCCAGGCTGCTCTTGGCGGTCCCGGAGTTGTCAGCAAGCCGTTTGCCATCCCGATTCAAGAGCAAACCGTTCCACTCTCACAGGCTGATTCTCAGCGAAGTCTTAAAGAGTTAATGAGTGCAAGGAGTGGTAACGCCGATCGTAACGGATTCATTGAACCTTCAACGAACAGTCAGACAGCATCGCGCATCCCGGCAGCCGGAGCTGACGGCGGTGCTCGGCCAGTCGGTTACGTGCGGCCGTCTGTCGCGACGCAGGGAACAACTGGATCGCGCCGTCCTGTTACTTCGTCGACGACCGGAACGACACAACTTCCCGGATTGATCGAACCGTAGCCGTATCGAAATGCGACACGACACTTACCTGCTTCATTGGATTGTTAGCACCCGTCGTATTCAGAGCAGCGCGACGTTACCAGAGACGTTTTCTGATCGAACGTGTTGCCTGAAAATATTTCGGAAGTGAATCTGCGAAGATGAAAAACGTCATCCGAATAGCCATTGTCGATCCAACGGATTCCAGCCGCGCCACGTTGAAGAATCTTCTGTTGGGCATCGATTCTGTGTGGCTCGAAGCCGAATGCTCAAATTACGAATATTTTGCCGACGTGGCGATGCAGACTCAGCCGGACATCGCTCTGGTCTCGCTCGACGCCGATCCGGACAAAGGACTGGAACTGATCGGGCGAGTGTCACAGGAGCTGCCGGCCTGCAACATGCTTGTGGTCAGCACTTCTCAGGAAGGTAGCCTGATTCTTAAAGCCATGAGAAACGGGGCGAAGGAATTTCTGAACTACCCGCTGAACCTGGAAGATTTCCTGGCCGCGCTGGATCGAATTCAGCTTTCATCGGGAGGACGTAAAGGCGACGCCCCAAACAAGGTCAGCCAGGTTATCACGGTTTCGGGTGTGGGCGGCGGCGTTGGTTGTACGTCGCTGGCGATCAATCTGGCCTGCGTACTTGCACAGGATCAGCGAAACAACGTCGCTATCATCGATCTCGATCTGGCACTTGGTGACGCTGATGTCTGGCTGGATATCATTCCGGATTACACCATTCAGGATGTTGCGGAGAACATCGGTCGCCTGGACTACGCCCTGTTGAAACGGTCATTAACGAAGCATGATTGTGGCGCGTTTCTGCTGCCACGGCCTGTCCACATGGATCTAAGTCCTTCGTTCTCTCCCGACGAACTGCGCCGAGTCATCGCGTTGCTTCGAGCGACGTTTACCCACCTGGTCATCGACATCAGCAAGAGTTATACGCCGCTTGATATTGCCGCAATGGAAGCTTCGGATTCCATTCTACTGTGCACACAGCTCGACCTGCCTTGTCTGAGAAATGTCGTCCGACTGTTGCAGTTCTATGATCAGCACGACGCGCTGGCTGACAAAGTCAAAGTGGTGGTCAACCGGCTCGGTCTGCAGGACACGCAGATCAGCTTGAACAAAGCCTTGGAAACGATCGGTCGTGATGTGTTCTGGCAGGTTCCTAACGACTACGCGACGATGGTCGAGTCTCGCAACAACGGAGTCCCTCTGCTGACTTATGCACCGAAAGCAAAACTTACTCGCGAGATTGAACGTCTGGCCAACGCGCTGGATGCCAGCGGCGGGAATGTGACGCCGGCCGCAGACGACAGCAAAGCCGGTCGCAAGAGCCTGTTCAGCATTTTTGGCGGATCGAAATAGCGAACTTCGTCAGTAAGTCATCAGACGAAAACAGGTTCGAAGCCGCAATGGCATCGAACCTGTTTTTCGTTGACCGGTTTATGATGTGGATTGTTTGTTAAGCCGCGCGACTGACCTGAGTCCGGCTGCTTCTCAGAGTGTCGAGCAGGCCGTCTTCCGCCTGCCGAATAAACTGGCCGATGCCGTCATCGATCAACGGCATTCGGACGCCGAGCAGTTCTGCTGCCAGGCTGCAATCAAGTGTTGTTTCGCCCTTCCCGAAGCCCGTGATGGGAGTTTCGAGGATTGTCTGCTCAGGGAAGTCGGGGCGGCTGAGGTCTGCAAATTCTGCCAGCCGTTCCGCAAACTGAAACGGATTGATTCGCTCAGAGCTGGAAATGTGCAGCACGCCTCGAAGCTGCTCGGCGTGAGCCTTCAGCAGCATCATGCCCAGATCGGTGGTGAGGATTGGCGACGAGTATCGCAGGAAGTCAAGTTCGAGTGGCAGGCCGCCGTCGAGACTTTCCAGCATTGTTTCAGCGAATTCGGGAGACTCTGCATCAGGGCTCCAGCCGAACGCGTTTGTTCTTACGATGAGAGCGTTGTCATGGGCATCAAGGACCGCCGATTCAATTTGACGGAGATGCTCTGCTTGAGGAGTCTCGCAGCAGTGTTCGTCATCTTCCTTGTGAAGCATCCAGGGGCCGGTGAATACCGCATCGGATGAGATCATGCAGAATTCAATGTCGCTGGTCGCTGCGGCTCTGGCCCACTCGATGGCGTGTGAATCGTTGATGGCGGCGTTGTGGACCGCATCGCAATTCCAGGATGACCTGGAAGCAGCGCCGCAGAAAATGATCCAGTCTGGTCGTTCTGCCTGAATGTGCTGTTGAATACTTGCAGGGGCGTGGCTTTTGACGTCAACCGTACGACAGCCGGCGATGTTAATGCCTGTCCGGTTTGTGAGTCCGACGACCTGGTGCCCCTGCTGAAGGACTGATGCCAGCCCAGCCCCGACTGCGCCTTCAACGCCAATAATCAGAACGCTATCCATGCACTCGCCTCCCTGCGTGTGTGCCTTGAAATCCGGCAGATGATGCAACTGCCGCCGCCAGCGCGCTGTTCCTCCTGGACCGCTCCGGCAATGAAACCTTGGAATATAGATCGATGTTTGAATTTCGGCCAAGAGCAGATTTTCCGGGTGTCCAACTTAAGCATTACTGATGCTCTTGACGAATGCTCCTACTCGGGTAGGATTCGGCTCCCACTGAGGTAGTAGCAAGTGGCTGGCAGGATGGAATCACGTAACGAGCGCCAGTAGAAGCGGGGGGAAATATTACGTCCCGATTCATTCTTGAGCTTTCATTTCCAGCACTGATGCAGGTTGATTATGGGCAGAAAGCAGCATCTCGCTGAGCTTCAAATGGCCATCATGCAGGTCTTATGGGACCGCGACGAAGCGACGGTGGCGGAAGTGCGCGAGGCTCTGCTGCCCGACCGCCAGTTGGCTTATACAACTGTCGGGACGATGCTTACGAAGATGGAGAACAACGGCCAGGTGGATCACAGGTCTGACGGTCGGGTCAACATTTATCGACCGTTGATCGGGCCGGGGCAGGTCAAACGCACCATGATCTCGGATCTTGCTGCAAGGTTGTTTTCCGGCAGCGTCACGGACGTTGTCTGTCACCTGCTGGATGGGCGACCTGTTTCTCGAGAAGAGCTGGCGGAACTCCGTAAGCTCATCCACGATAAAGAGAAGGAGCTCGACGGTTAATCCCGATGGCCGCATTTCGGACGGGACCGCAAATGCCTGAGTCTGTGATTCTGCGACCGGTCACAAATTTCGTAGACAAACTGAGGAATCGAGAAGGTCGTCGATTAGCGGATAGACGAACTGCCGAGTCGATCAGATTCTGCTGGGAATCTTCCAGGAAGTTGCGTTCTGAGACGTCGAAGAAATCTTTGGAAAACAGTTACATGAATTCGCTTGGCCGTGCGACTTACGGAGTGGCACGACGTGTCAGTAACAGGTTCGTCAATTTGAGTTCGTTTCGCTCATCGGCAGACTGACGTCGAATCTAACAACGTAATGATCCACCGGGCCAGGTTGTCGTTGACTTCCGCTGGACGCACTGGCGGGGCGAAAAGAGTGACGTCGTAAGATCACGACTGACAGAAATCTTTCGGAAGGTGAAACAGCCCAGCGGTAGTACAAGTTAGAAACGGTTCAACGGAACAGCGACGGCGATGCAGGGCAGACAAGGCGGCTTTCAATCGGGAGTCGCATTTAATCGTCCAGCAGAGCTTCGTCTTGATGCGGGACCGGGTGAGGAGTGGAACGCCGGCAGCCTTCCCTTAATCTCCTTGCCCGGTTTTTTCGTCAACTTTTTCGTCAGCCGGTGAGTACTCCCGATCTGCTTCGATTCGACGGTCGCTGTACAAAACTCGCAGCGTTTTGACCTCCGGCAGTTGCCGCCGGTATGATACGCCGTTTGTTCCTGAAATCCGGCGTTGAGTCGCGGGAACTGAATGGCTTCGCGACACGTCCAACGAACTTCTTCTGTTCGCAATTGGAGTCCCTTATTGTCGCGTGGTATTCAGCATGGCCGTGGCAGCCGCTAGTCGTCGTTCGAGTTTGAAAATGACATCTGAGGAGAAGAACCAATCTTCAGGCGAAGATCTGTCCGGACACGCACCGGCGGATCTGCGGACGTTTGGTCGGTATGTCATTGAGAAGAAACTCGGCGAAGGCGGAATGGGAGCCGTTTACCGGGCGGTTGATTCGAACCTGAAGCGGACGGTTGCGCTGAAGATTCTGCCTCGCGAGAAAGCGCATAACGTAATTCTGGTCAAGCGGTTCCAGGCCGAAGCTCAAGCAGCCGCTCAGCTCCGCCACAAGAACATCGTCTGCGTTTACGACAGTGGTGAACTCGACGGCTTTCTTTACATCGCAATGGAGTACGTCGACGGGATCGACGTCCAGGATCTGGTGATGCGTAAAGGGGGACTGTCGGTAAAACGGTCGCTCGACATCATCAAGCAGGTGGCTCGAGCGTTAGAACACGCACATGATCAGACCATTGTTCACCGCGACATCAAGCCGGCCAATTTGCTGATCGACCGGGACGGGAACGTCAAACTGGCGGATATGGGGCTGGCTCGTTCTATTGCTGAAACGGAAGAAGCTGGAATCACGCGGGCTGGCACGACGGTCGGCACAGTTGATTACATGTCTCCCGAGCAGGCTCGCGACAGCAAGTCGGCAGACTGTCGCAGTGACATGTATTCTCTTGGGGCGACCTGGTACCACATGCTTGTCGGAAGGCCGCTTTTCCCCGACGGCGACCTGCTGAATAAGATCACCGCTCACGCGACCACGACTCCGCCGGACCCTCGAGACGTTCGACCGAATGTTCCGGAATTTGTCGTTCAGATCATGCACAAGATGCTTGAGAAGAAGCCGGATCGGCGCTACCAGACTCCGACTGAGCTGATCCACGATCTGGAGAACGGTTTCTCTGGGGCAGTCGACTCGAAAAATGCCGCCGCAGGGGACGGTGGTGAGAAGTTGCTCAGTCTCGACATCCTGGCTGGACTGGCCGAAGAAGACACGGCGGCCGACGAAGAGATTCGTGATCGGGCACGAAAGGAGTCGACTGGAATCACCAGATCCAAACGTAAAAATAAGGGCGGCAGTGATGTCTACAATCTGTCGAAGGGGGGGGCGATCCCGGAAACGACCGACCTGCCGGCACGCAAGGCAAAGACACCTGGAGCAAAAGCATCGGCTCCCGCGAAGTTGAAAACGGCTGAAAAGAAAACTCGCAAGTCGGGGGCGAAGAGTTCCACGTCAATGGTGAAGAAGTCGGCGGTGGCATCTGGATCAGACACGATTGCAGATGCCGCAGAAACGTCGAGTTCGATTCCTTCGCCGCGCGAAGTCATGCTCGCTCGCAACGTCCGGAACCGTCGTGCTGCGGAAAATCGCCAGCAAATGATGATAATGGGAGGCGGGTTTGTCGCCGTCTTGATCATCGGGTACCTCGTCTTCACGTCGCTGTTCGGGACTTCCGCTCCTGAAGCTTCAACGCCGGCAGGCTCAGCCCCGCTCGGATCATCGGCGGTAACTGCGCCAGCTGGAAGTTCTGCGCCTGCATCCGGAAGCTCAGCCGCTCCGAGTCGTCAGCCGCCTCGTCGGGTCGAGTAATCCCGGTCGGAAGGCGAGTGGTGGATAACGTCAGGATCAGCCTGCGAAGCCGTATTGGTTGTTTGCTGAACGCCTTTTGGAACAACGACTTACGGCTGGTTTGCGGTCGCGTCAGATATTCGTCTGATGACGCGCTGTCGTGAGTGCCGATGATAGCGATTGTGTGGACTTATTGAGCCACCGGTGACAGCAGAGCCGCACTTGGATATCGCTGGTGGCGAGCGATGGCTGGTCGGGTTGCGCGAAGTGACGAAGGAGTTGGAATGCCCGGAATGAGGTGCGTTCGAGTTATCCGCAGTGTCGTTCTGCGCGGACTCTCGCGGTGCGCGCTGGTCATTCTGGCGGCTGCTCTTTCGTTGAATTTGAGTCTGGCAGTGCTCGACGCTGCAGAGCCGCAGCGGCTTTCGGGTGAGACATCAGGCGAGCGTTCGGATAATTCGTCTGAGCCGCCAGTTAATGTTGAAATTCTGGCTCGCGGGTCGTCGTCTCGCAGCACGCTTCACGACGCGCTGGAGCGGCTTCCGCTTGACGAGTTAACCGGGGAACAGCGACGCCGTGTCAACGAAGTTCTCGAAAATCGCAGTATGTTCCGACGTCTTCCGGCGATTTCGATCGATGCCGATCCTGAAGTTTACAACCATCTCACGCATAACCCGGAGTCGGTTGTCGGCATCTGGCGAGTGTTAGGGATTTCAAAATTCACGATGCAGCAGACCGGGCCGACCGAGTGGTACGGCGATGCGGGCGATGGTTCGACGGGAACGATCGATGTACTCAGTCGATCGCCGAACCGACACCTGCTGCTTTGCACGGGGAAGTACAAGAGTCCGTTGCTCGCTCGTCCGATCGAAGCCACGGCGGTGATGCATCTTCAAACGCAGTATGTGCAGGGCGAAGACCTGCAGCCGAAGGTTGTACACGGGCTTGATCTGTTCGTGATGTTTCCGTCGAACACCGTCGACACGGTGGCTCGTGTCATCGCGCCGGTCAGTCACCTGATTGCCGATCGAAACTTCCGGGAGTTGAGTCTGTTCGTCCGATTCATGAACGTCGCGATGGAGCGGCAGCCTGGTTGGGTCGAGCAGACGATTCAGCGGATCGACGGCATTGATCGCGAGCAACGGATTGAGCTGATGAAAGTGTCGGCTCGAGTCTTCGTCGCCGCTCAGAATCGCAGGGAATCAAATCCGGATCGACGAGTCGAACAGGCCGGACTCGAAGAGCTGATCGCTCCTTATCAAGTCACGCCGACTTCGCAGTCCGTGCCCGCGCGAGCGCAAAGTCGCGACTGAGCCATTATTCGACCTCGTAAAAGTTGTCGAGGACGGCGTGCCAGGCTGTCAGTGTCCTGCTCGCCGCGAATGCGTTTCGGACTTCTTTATGCTGCGGATGCAGCGGCGCGAATTTGATTCCGAATTTCCGCATGGTGCTCAAAACTTTGCGGTCGTCGTAAACTTCACCACAAAGCGAACGCTGCATCTCCAGCACGCGGCGCTGTTCTGCGATGTCGGGTGAGGCCGCCGGTCGCTCTTCTGCAAGATCGCGTGTCTGCTGGAAAATCCAGGGGTTGCCAATCGCTCCCCGGGCCACTGACACGCCATCAACGCCGGTGTACTTCATCATGTCCAGGCAGGACTGAGCGGTGAACACGTCGCCGCTGCCGATGATCGTTTTCCCGCCAGCATGTTCTTTGACGTCGCGCAGGAAGTCCCAACTGCTGGCGCCGATGTATTTCTGCTCGACCGTTCGCCCGTGGACAGTGATTGCCGCCACACCCAGCTCGAACGCTCCGTCGAGAATTCGGAAGAAGTTGTCGCGGCTTTCTGTCGAGTCATCGATTCCCCGTCGCATCTTGACTGTCACTGGCAAGTGCTCAGGGACGGCGTCGCGAACGCGTCCAACGATTTCGAGTGCAGTCTCGGGTTGTGACAGGTGATAACCGCCTCGGCACCCGCCCATAGCCGTGTTCACGGGGCAGCCAAAGTTGACATCGATCACGTCGAAACCAGCCTCGACCAGCCGTTGCGCTGCAGCGGGAAACTGCTGCGGATCGGAACCCATCAGCTGACCGCCGACGGGATGTTCCTCGTCAGAAACCATCAGATGCCGCC
This sequence comes from uncultured Planctomycetaceae bacterium, assembly GCA_963976765.1. Classification (GTDB taxonomy): domain Bacteria; phylum Planctomycetota; class Planctomycetia; order Planctomycetales; family Planctomycetaceae; genus JABMPE01. The sequence goes on along the minus strand of CAXBME010000021.1, from coordinate 66,276 downwards.
GCGTTTTGTGCCGCTGTTTCAGCTCCAGCACGAACCGATCGATCAGCACCTCGGCGATCGTGTACGGAGCACCCAGTCGCCGAGCGACAACTCGCATCGGCCAGTCGCTGTATCCGCTCAGTGCCGCCTGAACGATCGGAGATTCGATTTCGCAACTGCCGATACGCAGTGGTTTCAGAACGACTGCCCCGTCGACTGCTGGCGGTCGAGTTTGAAGCGGAGCGGGTTGACATTCTGTCAGTGTAGAGGGATTGGTCATATCGTCGAGCGGTGAGTTAAATGCAGATTTGAGGTCGAATCGTAGGTTGGAACGAGCGCCGCTCTGTTCCTGCAGAAGGCAGGTGGCAGATAGCTCCAGAAATTGCCGGGACAGCGCGACGCTCGTTCCAGCCTACTGAATTGGTCCGGTTTGTGCATTGAGTCGGGCAGCGACGTTGGATTGTTCCAGAAGGCTGGTTTTCAAACCGGTTCTGTTGGACGTTTTGCAGAATGCGCCCAACGTCGTTGTAAGACTTACAAAAACTCCAGGGACGGAGACGGTGTATGTCAGGGTTGACCAGTCTGGTTGTGGCACTTGCGGCGGTGGGAGGAACTCCGGACGGAGTGCTGCTGGATTTTTCTGCATCCTGGTGCGGCCCGTGCCAGCAGATGATGCCCGTCGTTCATCGGCTGCAGAAGCAGGGCTATGCAATTCGCACGGTCGACGTTGACCGTGAGCCGGCACTGGCTCGGCGGTTCAATGTAACGCACATGCCGACCTTTGTTCTGATCGTGAAGGGGCAGGAACAGCAGCGGTACACAGGAGTGCTCAGCGAAGCTCAGCTTCGGCGCATGGCTTCGATGATCCCGCAGAAGAATGAACCGGTAAGGGCTGCTGAGCCCGCGCCTGCTTCAAAGAATCCGTTGTACGTGGCTGATTCAAATGGGAGCCCGACTGCGAAACGCGAAGGGCTGATCGACAAACTCGGAGCCGCACTGACTGGTCGCGCGGCAGACGAGTCAAGTGTGGCAAATGGTCAGCCACGGCCAACTCAGGCAGACGTCGTGCGAGCTAATATTGGCGACACGACAGCTCCGGAGTTCACTCGCGATCCCATGCAGGTTTGCACGCGGATTCGGGTCAAAGATTCCAGCGGTATGGACATCGGCTCGGGGACGATCATCCACAGCGAGCCGGGCAGGACGCTGATTCTCACCTGCGGACACATCTTTCGACATTTCGACGACACAGGTCTGATCGAGGTCGACGTCTTCCAGGGTGACCGACCAAAGATGTATGACGGCGAGCTGGTCAAGTTTGACTTGAAGGCCGACGTCGGACTGATATCGATTTCGACGCTCGACAATCTGGCGGCGGCACGAGTTGCAAAGTTGCCGCTGGATTCCGGACAGCTTGTCTTCAGTGTGGGATGCGGTGGTGGCGAGCCACCGTCGAAGCTTCAGCATCGCGTGACGTCGACGACGAAATTTCCGGCGGGCTATGTTGAGTGTACCGGTACGCCGATTCAAGGGCGGTCTGGCGGCGGACTCTTCACGGTGAAGGGCGAAGTTTCCGGAGTATGCGTGCTGGCTGATCCTGCCGCTCGGCGAGGACTTTACACCAGCCTGGAAACGATTCACGCGTTGCTTGATCGTTGCGGACTTTCGTCGATTTACCGCAACGCTGCCGAAGTTGCTGAGCCACTGTTTGCTGCTCAGCCAGCAAACGTCGAGCAGGAAGCCGGTGACGAAGCGGAAGCTGTCGCTCAGGTGGCAACGAATCAGGAGGAGCTGCCGCCGTTTGCTGAGCCAGCCTTTGCAGCGGACCTGCCGGTTGAGGAATCGTCAGCGATGAGTGATGACATGCCGCTCGATTTATTACCCGGAAGCCAGGATCAGGGCGTGGCAACTCCCGACGCGTTTGCGGGAGTGCTCGCTGTGGTCAGCGGACTGTCGCAGAGCGAGGCAGCAGGGCAGGGAGGGCAGTTCGAAAGTCGGGATTCGGCACCGTCTCGACGGCCATTCGTCAGCCCGAACGCGGAGCTGCTGCGGGACGATCTGGAAGCGGCTCGCGGAGCGGAAGTTGTGTGTGTCATCAGAGACCGCAATCAGCCCGACGGTCCGAGCCGGATCGTCATTATCCATGAAGCGTCCGATCGGTTTGTGTCGGACCTGACCAGCGAAGTCGAGAATCAGGTTCAACCAACGTCGCTGAAAGTGCGCACTTCGCAGAGGCCAGCCGCCGCAAGCAACATCATGGTTCCGGTGAACTTTTCTCGATATCGACGTCAGCGGCGAGATACCGCTCGCAGCGAGAAGTGAGACACTTAAAAGCACGTAACCAGAGCGAGTGACATTGTGGCCGCCGCTTTTGTGGACTGATTGCAAGAGAGTTGACCATTCTGGGGTGCTTTCGTGCGTGAATGGCGAATCTGAATCCACCAAAGGTGTCAGCCTCGGCTTCGTCGGGTCTATCCCTCCCATACAGACATGTGTTTCAGCAGCGCATCGTCATGGTCGATACAAACCACAGCGCTGAGATCTGTGTGCGGTTTATCTGCCGTGCCTGAAGCGACGGAACTCTGCAATCAGAGATCTGCGTCACGCGCTATCTGCGGCAATTGGATGCCGCGTTCTGACCAACGGAGGGGGATCTCATGGGTCTGACAACGGCTCTCAATACGTCGCTGAATGGTTTGACGCTGAACGAAACGGCGATCGAAGTCATCGGCAACAACATCGCCAACGCAGCCACGAACGGCTTCAAAGCATCTGCTGTTCAGTTCACAACCCAGCTCTCCAGGACGCTGACGGTCGGATCGGCACCGCAAGGACAGAATGGCGGGACAAATCCTCGACAGGTAGGACTTGGATCGACCACTGCCGCCATTCGCCGTGACTTCTCTCAGGGAGCCATCACCACAAGCACGAGTTCATCGGATTTGGCCATCGAAGGTGAAGGGTTCTTTGTTCTGAGCGGCTCTGATGGGCAGATTTATTCCAGAAACGGGAACTTTACACTCAACAATAAGAGTGAACTGATCAATGCAGATGGGCTACGAGTCAAAGGGTACGGCGTCGATGACCAGTTCAATGTCCTGACGACGCAGCTTGTCAATATCGAGATCCCGCTGGGCAAATTGAACGTCGCCCAGGAAACTCGAAATGTTGTAATTGAAGGTTCAATTCGGACCGACGAAGCAACGGTGGCCGCGACCGAATCAGAAGTAATCCAATCCGCGCCACTGTTCGACGGTGCTGGAAGTCCCATTACGACAACGACATTGCTAACAGACGTTCGCACATCGATCGGCGGCACGCCCGAGTTTATTGACGGTGAGACAATCACTTTCACGCCTCGAAAAGGTGGAGCAGACTACGAGCCGGTCGATTTCGCAGTCACCTCGACGAGTACCATTGCCGATTTTGCCCAGTTTCTGAATGACGCATTCAGCCTGGATCCTTCGGCAAGTGTTGCTGGCGACTCGTTCGGGCCAGCGGGCGTGAACGTCACAGCTGACGGTCGCTTGGAAATCGTGGGTAATGCCGGCACCTCTCAGGCTGTTGAAATCACTCCGTCGCGATTCAGGCAGTCGCAAAACGGTGCAGGGCTTTCCAGTGTCAAGGCTGTAGATCTCGACTTCACCTCGGTACGTGATGGAATTGGTGAAAGCGCTGTCGTGACATTTCCCGTGTTTGATTCACTGGGTGAGCAGGTGCTTGTCCGGATGCATTCCATTCTTGAATCAAAGTCTCCGACGGCAACAACCTACCGCTACTACTTTGAAAGCAGCCAGGACAGTGATTTGAACTCCAGCCTGTCAAGTGGCACGTTCACGCTCAACGAGGCTGGTGAAATTACTGGCAATTCAACGGTGACGTTGTCCATCGATCGGGATCTGACTGCCGCTAAGACATTGAGCATTGATGTGGACCTGACACGAATAACGGGACTCACAGAAATTGGAAGTTCGGGATCTTTGTCGATGCTTTCGCAGGATGGTGCCCCGGCTGGCTCATTGACAAGTTTTAACATCAACGATTCGGGAATCGTCAGTGGTGTCTTTACGAACGGTGTGATCAGGCCCTTGGGGCAGATCGTTCTCGCCCGGTTTGCCAACCCACTCGGTCTTGTCGAGAACGGCGGCGGGACGTTGTTCGAAGGGGTCAGTTCCGGACCGGCTCAAATCACGATCCCGGGGCAGACCGGTTCGGGCAGCATTCGATCCGGAGCGATCGAACTGTCAAATACGGATGTCGGTCGAAGCCTCGTCGACCTGATCGTTTCCTCAACGAACTACCGTGGAAATGCGCGAGTCATCAGTTCTGTGCAGCAGCTCGTTGACGAACTGCTTGTTCTTGGTCGTTAAAGGCACAGCCGTCAAGCCTGCGTTTGCACAGAATTAGTTCTGAGGCTGTTCGATGATCAAACTCACAAAACTGAACGGCGAAGAATTCGTCGTGAACGCAGAGCTGATCCGGTACGTCGAACGGCGGCCGGACACCTATGTCACACTGACGACCGACGACCGCTTTATCGTGAAGGAGTCACTGGAAGAAGTGGTCAGCCGATCGATCGCGTACTCGCGAGCCGTCCGAATTGCTCCAGCGGCGTGATGGGGCAACGAAACAGGAGCTGTCAACTTTACTTGCTGGTTGTGGCGAGTCATCTGCGGATCGTTGAATCATGGATAAAGCATCGGTAATCGGGGTCGTTCTTACGATCGTTCTGCTGCTGGGGGCGATCGCGATCGCGCCGGGGTCGTCGTTCGGTGCGTTTATCGATTACCCGTCACTGGCCGTAGTGGTCGGCGGCGGGATTGCGGCGACAATGATCGCCTACCCGATGGGCCCGTTTCTGACGATGCCGATTGTCATTAAAAAGGCAATCCTGCCGAACCCGCCAGAGATGGCTCCTGCGATTAAGACACTGGTTGAGTGTGCGGAAATCGCTCGTAAAGAAGGTGTCATGGCGCTTGAGAACAAAGCTGCCGACATCGAAGACCCGTTCATTCTGCTGGGGATTCAGATGGCGGTCGACGGCAGTCCGCCTGAGCTGATCGAAAGCATCATGCGTTCTGAAATGATGGCAACCGCTGCTCGGCACAAGATGGGCAAAGGATTGCTGGAAACTCTGGGCCGATACGCACCGGCTTTTGGCATGATCGGCACACTGCTCGGTCTGATCATCATGCTCGGAAACATGGACGACCCGGCGGCCATCGGTCCCGGTATGGCGGTCGCGTTGTTAACAACGCTTTACGGAGCGTTGGTGTCAAACGTCGTCGCACTGCCGTTTGCCGACAAACTGATTTTCTACGCTGGTAGGGAAATGCAGATTAAGGAAGTCATCGTTCAGGGAATTCTCGCGATCCAGAATGGCGACAATCCCAGAGTCGTTGACCAGAAGTTGTCGACGTTCCTCTCGAAGAAGGAACGTACGCTCAAGGATGCCGCCTGATTTCAATTCAGGGGAGAATCGATGAGAAGGATTTCACGGTGATCCCGAAACCTGCAAGCGGTACTGAACGATGGATGTCGAAGAAGATGCCCCACCTGGCGTCCCGGAATGGGTCGTTACCTATGGCGACATGATGTCGCTGCTGCTCACCTTCTTCATCATGCTCGTGTCGATGAGCGAGTTGAAGGATGAGGGTAAGAACCGCGCAGCGCTGAACTCGTACAAAGAGCTCTTCGGGCCAATGGACGGCACGTCCGGTGTTCCTGGTCGGACGTTTAACAATCGAGCCGCCTATGAATTCATGAGTTCCAAAAGCGATAAGAAAAAAACTGCTCTTGAAAAAGGCAGCATTGATTCTGCGGGTGGTGGTGGGCCCGAGACTGCCGTCGAGGCCGTGAATCACGGCGAAATAGTGACTGTCGGAGGTTCGCTGGAATTCGACCAGTTCGCCACAGAACTAAGTGGTGATTCGATCAAAGATCTGCAAAGAGTTCTCGATGCAATCAAACGAGTCCCTAATCGAGTCATTGTTCGAGGGCATTCTTTTGCTGAACCCGTGAGGCGAAAGCCTCAGTTTCGCGATCAACACGATCTTTCATTTGCCAGAGCGCGTTCTGTGGCCAAGTATCTGATTGAGAATGATGTCGACCCGAACCGGATTCTCGTGAGTGCGGCTGGCGATGCAGAGCCGCGCATACTCACAAGAAATCTCGAAGACCGCCGTCACAACCGGCGAGTCGATGTCTTCACAATTGATTCTTACCTGGCACCGCCTGATCCCGGTTAACCGCAGATCCGCACAGCGGGAGCGATCTGGCCAGGCGACTGTTTGGCTTATCGTTGAATGCGAAGGGGCGAGATATGGCTAAGGGGAAAGCACCGGAAACTGAAGATGGAGTCGACGGAGAAGCTGTTGCCGGAAAGAAATCGGGTAGCGGCAAAATGAAGATTTTGATTCTGGTCATGGTTGCCATGCTGGGAGAAGCCGGTCTGTTCCTCTTTCTTGGAGTCGGTGCCGACGGCGCGGCGGACGCCGCATCCGCTGAAACGAAGCCTGCCGAGAAAGAGCTAACGCCTAAAGACGATGAGGAAGAGCTGGTTGAAGTTGAGGTTCACAGCTTTAGCGTGACCAACACAACGGCGGCGGCTGACACGGTCATTCATATTTCGTTCAAGGTCCACGCTTTACTGGCCAGCGACCAGGAAAATGAGTTCAAGAGCGCCGTCACGTCGTCACATAAAGTTCGAGTCCGAGAGTCGATCGAAACGATCTTCCGCAGCGCAACGATGGAAGACCTGTCAGATTCGTCACTCAGCACTCTGAAACGTCTGGTCCGAGAAGAAATCAACCGGGTGCTGCGGCAAAGTTATGTCGTCAGCATCGTCTTCAACGACTATAAGACGATCCAGCAGTAAGAGTCTCAAGACGCTTGTTACGTGCTCGCAGGTGAGCAGGAACGTAGAACAGGCTTGAGGCCGGCAGATCGGAAGGAAGCAGGGAAGTGGATTCCGAAGAAGAAAATCTTGACGCCGACGATATTCAGGCTCTGCTCGATAAGGCAAACAGCGGCGGCGATACTGCCGCTGGAAGTTCCGGTCAGCCAGGCAGTGCCGGGACGGACAGATCAGCCACTGGCTCATCCACGGAGGCCATGTCGGTTGAGGATCGAGCCAGTCAACTTCTTGACGAGGTCGATGCGGGACTCGAGGCGGCAGTCACCGGGGCTCCCATGAAAGGCCGCAACGTGCGCGCTGGCGTCGGCGACGCAAAGCCGTTCGAATTTGCGGAATTTGGCTCAGACGCCGAAGACGCGGACGAAAAAGTGTTCAGCATCGGCGTGCTGGATGACGTTCAAATGAGCGTGCAGATCGAACTTGGTCGCACCGAATTGCTGATCGACGAGGTCATGTCGATGCGAAAAGGAGTTGTCGTTCCACTGGACAAACTGGCGGGCGACCCGATCGACATTGTGGTAAATGGTCGATTGCTGGCTCGCGGTGAGGTGCTCGTTTTGAACGACAAATTCTGCGTCCGAGTCGTCGAAATTGTTGCCGCCGATTCCTGAGCGGGTTCTCCGCAGGATGTCGTGCCACCCGATAATCGACCGTCGAGTGCAGTTGCAGGCTCGATCAGTAGTGGATGATCGCCCTGAATTCACTCTGAGCAAGCCAGCGGTGGCCCTTCTCGTTCATCCGGGAAGTACCCGCAGCAGACTCTCGCGCGAGCAGTGGCGGGTTCTGACATTGACCTGATCCCCGGAAATCGAGGACAACGCCCCGTTCCGAGTGCCCGATTTCGCGGCATCGGAAATGGAACCGGGAGAGTTCCAGGGGATGGGCAATGGATTGCAAACAACGCATCGCGCTTCTGATGTCTGGTGCGCTGATTCTGTGCGCCATTCAAACAGAGAATGTCACCGCACAGGAACACGGTTTCTCGCCCAGTCCCGGTGTTAATACTCCCAAAACGATTTCCAAAGGAATCTCACAGGGATCCAACGGGGCGGCTCCGCAACGGGTTCTGACGCTTCCCGACAATCCTCGAAGCGACGGTCAATCAGCATTTACGAGCGTTCCTGCGCCGAGCGTTCCTGCACCGACTGTGACTGCACGAGCGGCGACAGCTTTTCCCGAACGTCCTGTGACTCCACTGAAACGAACTTCAGCGCTGCCGCCGGTAAGCGACCCGGCATCGACGAAAGAACCAACTGGCGGCCCGTCCGCGGGGACGTTCCTGGCCGGGTTAGTCGTCGTGCTGCTTTTTGTTCTGGGGATTGCAAAGCTGCTGCTTAAACGCAGCCCGTATTCAATCGGCAGTCTGCCGGCCGACGCTGTCGACATTCTTGGACGTCGAGCGGTTGACCCTCGCAACTCCGTTTACATGGTGAAAGTGGGAAGCCGTTTGATTCTGATGGGAGCGTCGCCGTCCGGACTGTCGAGTCTCGCTGAAATCACCGATCCGATCGAAATCGCGTCTCTGTCGAACGTCTGCGCAGCGGCAAAGCAAACAGGACCGGACGCCGCGAAATGGCTCAGCAGACTCTGGCCCAAAACAACGACCGTTGTCGAAAGCCGCCCGTTTGACGATCAGTTGGGCCAGAAGCTTTTCGAAGAAGCACAACGAAGCGAGTCTGGTCGAGTCGACAGTCTCACCATAGCCACTGGCCGGGAGCGACATCGTGCCGGCTGATTGGTGTTGTACAAACGGCAGCGGGGGGCTCGATGCACCGATCGATGGAGCAGTGCGTCAGAATGCGTGTTACCGATCCGGAAACGGCTTCCTTTCATGGCGGGCTGTAACCGTCGTTGCAGCCACGTTGATGCTGGTTGCTTTCGCGTCGACTTCTGAAGCGCAGACCGGACGTTTGCCTCGCGGAAGGTCGGTCGTCGATGAACAACACTTCGCCATCCAGCCTCCCGCACCGGCACCGGGCGCCGCGCAGACGCCGGATCTGCAAATGCCGTTCGGAATGAATCCAGATCAGATGCTGTCTCCGGAAGGGCTGACGCCGACACTCAAGATCATGGTCCTGATGACGCTGCTGAGCCTGGCGCCGTCGATCCTGATCATGACAACAAGCTTCATTCGGTTTGTGATTGTCTTCGGACTGCTGAGACAGGCACTGGGGACACAGCAGCTGCCGCCGACGCAGGTCATCACTTCGCTTTCGTTATTTATGACGATGTTTGTGATGATGCCCGTCTGGCAGCAGGCCTACGACGAAGGTCTGGCTCCGTACATCGACAAGCAGCCGATCCCGCATCTGCAAGCAGGCGAAAGCGTTCAGATGCGAGTGTTCGAAAACACGCTCCAGCCGATACGCCGGTTCATGATCAGTCAGATCAGCGCAGCGGGCGGCGACGACGTCGTCCTGATGCTGATCGACTATCGCCGACCGGACCCGAGCACCAGCGCCGGACGCGAGTGGAAGGAACCCGAAAATCTCGAAGATGTCGAGTCTTCCATCCTCGTCACAGCCTTTATGTTGACCGAACTGAAAACGGCATTCCTGATTGGCTTTCAAATCTTTCTGCCGTTTCTGATTGTTGACCTTGTAGTGGCCACGATTCTGACCGGCATGGGCATGATGATGTTGCCTCCAACATTGATCTCGCTGCCGTTCAAGGTGCTGCTGTTCGTGCTGATCGACGGCTGGACACTGACCGTTGCCATGCTGCTTGACAGTGTCGCCGCAGCGGCAGGTTGAAAACGGGATTGCAGAACAACGGAATTACGTTGCCGTCGAGCTTTACATGACCATTATCGATGTCACTGAACTTTGCCGATCCGCCATTCTAACGGCGCTGATTATCGCCGCGCCGATTCTGACGGTCGCTGTTTTTATTGGTCTGGCCATCAGCATCGCGCAGGCCGTTACGCAGATTCAGGACCAGACGGTCAGCATCATTCCCAAGATCGTCGTCATGCTGCTGACGATGCTGTACGTGCTGCCGTGGAGTCTCGGGCAACTGGTCGAATACTCAACCCGGCTGTTCGCTGGCATCCCCGGAAACATTCATTAACGGTCCGCGGTCAGTCTAAATATGGATGAATTTATCGGCGAAGTGAGCGAATTCTGGACGCGTCAACTCCTCGACGCCGCCGTGCAGCACTTCTACATGTTTATCCTGATCGCAATTCGTCTGAGCGGACTGTTTGCCGTCGGTCCGATTTTCAGTCAGACCGCCATTCCGATCAACGTCCGCGTGCTGCTTGTACTGACACTCGGATTTGTGATGACTCCCGTTATTCATCAGGGAGCCGGACAGAACGTTGCGCAGTACGACCGGAACGAGGACGGCTTTCTGTCAGAAGCAGAAGTGCCACCATTCCTGCAGGGGCGATTTCGACATCTGCTTGAGTTGAAGCACGAATCATTCAATGAGTCCGGCGACTTCGCGACGTCCCGACACGAGACCGTGGCGGTGCTGGCGTTTTCGAGTTCGTTTGTCGCTCCAACTACCTTGACGGAACTTGTCCGGGACATCGCGACTGAGTTCGCACTGGGGTTTCTGCTGGGGCTTGGCGTGACCGTCTTTCTGTCGGGGCTTCAATTAGCCGGCCAGTTGATCGATCAGCAGCTGGGCCTGGAATTCGGATCGGTCGTGAATCCAGATCTGCAGGGCGGAGTTTCTATTTCAAGTCAAAGTTTCTTTCTACTTGGCGGCGTCTGCCTGCTCGTGATGACACCTCTCAATGGTCATCTCATGATGGTGTCAGCTCTGTTTGAAACGTTCGACGCGATGCCTGTTGGTGAGGCGTTCCTTTTTTCAGACGCTCACGTACTGTTTACCGAACTCATCCAGAAGTCGTTGCTGCTGGCGGTGCAGGTGGCCGCTCCAATCATGGCAACGATGGGCCTGGTTACGATCTCGATGGGATTTCTGGGACACAGTGTGCCGCAAATCAATCAGCTCGTGGTCGGTTTTCCCGTTCGATCTCTGGCTGGAATGCTGGTCCTGACTCTGACACTAAGCGGCACCGGTCGGTACGTCGTCGATTCAGTACCAGTCGTCATTAACGACATCGAACTCGCGATCACCTCTTATCTGTAGGCTGGCCTGAGCCTGGTTGTTTTGCCCGTAGACCGATTGACCGATGGCAACAGACGATACCGGAGATAAATCAGAAGACCCAACGGAGCATCGGCTTCAGGAAGAACGCCGTAAGGGAAATATTGCGCGCAGCACGGAACTCAATATTGCCGGGCACCTGCTTTCGACCGCCGCCGTTCTGTTCTTTCTGGGAGCCGATCTGGTCAAGGCACTGGGAAGTATGATCTCAATTCATCTTCGTACGGCGGGAAACCATCGAGGTGACGCAGGAGAAATTTATGCCGAGTTCAAAGAAGTCGGCAGTTGGGCGGCCAGTCACGTGCTTCCCTGGATGTTCGGCTTGCTCCTCGCCGCCGTTGCAGTCAACCTCGCCCAGGTAGGATTTCTCGTCGCGACGGAAAAACTGAACCTGAATATCAACGCGATCAATCCGGTGACGGGCCTGAAGCGAATTTTCTCAGTCCGAGGCGTCGTCACGCTGGCGATCAGCCTTTGCAAACTCGCTCTGCTCACGCTGGCGGCCGGCTGGTTGATCTGGATCGAACTGCCTGGCTTTCTAAATCTGACGACAGCTTCGCCGTGGACTGCAGCGTTGGCGACGGGACATGCCATCCTCAAGCTGTCGATCGTCCTTTCCACAATCCTGATTATTCTGGGCGTCGCCGATTACGCATTTCAGCGCTGGAAGCACACTCAGGAACTCAAGATGACGAAGGAAGAGGTTCGGCGGGAAATGAAAGAGATGGATGGCGACCCGCTCATTCGTCGTCGTCGTCGGGACGCTCATCAGAAGCTGATCGAGGCTCGCGACATCAGCAAAGTATCTTCATCCGCGTTTGTGCTTACCAACCCGACGCATTATGCGGTCGCTTTTCAGTACGATCCGCCGAATGTTTCAGTTCCAACCGTCGTCGCGAAGGGAGCGGACGAAACTGCATTTCGCATGAGAGAAATTGCCGCCGAGCATGGCATTCCGATTATTGAACGACCGGAGCTGGCCCGGCAGGTTTATCGCACATTGAAGATTGGACAGAGTATTCCTGCAGATCTGTATGACGTCTTCATTGAAATCCTGAAGTACGTCTACACAATCACCGGCAAGACGATTCAACCTGGCGACGTGGAAGACGTTGCCGCCTGATGATTTCCTTCCAGACGTCTCCCGTTCCTGCGACAGTTTCTCTGGCCGAAGTATCCAACCATGAGCCCACGTCCCCCTCGTCCACTTTCAACAGGAAGATCCGGTACTATTCCTGGGCCGGCAGTAGTCGCCCTGATGCTTGCCTTTGGAGCGATTGCCACCGCAGCGTTGTGGGTCTACTGGTACTACCACTCAGCGCCGTTTGTGCCGTTGCAGCGGGCGATTTCCGCCGAATTTCCTCGATCGAGTCCGCGAGTCGACGCAGGGCAGAGAAAGATTCACAAGGGCACGCCTGCCGAAATCTGGATCATCATGCGCGTCGAATTCGACCTTGAAGCCGACGACGACACACCGTTGGCTACTGCTGATCGAGTCAAAGAACTCGTCAATGAGCATCTTAATAAAGGCCAGTACGACACGCTGCACGTCCGACTCTACCGAGGAAAACCGGAGCAGTACATTCAGAAACGTGACATCGACATGCCGCTGGGCGACGCTGCCCCAACTGAAAAAGAAGCCGGGATTGAGGAATCGTCAGTCGACCTCAGTCAGCCGCAGGCACTTTCGGTGGAACCGTCTGAGTTGCGGAACCGACTTCCGCGACCAGCTCATTCACCTGTTTGAGAATCGCTGATTCGTGCTGCGAAATTTCCTGCTCAAGTTTCAGGTCGAGACTGATCTTGTTCAGACCGTCGAACGCGGCGACTTTGTAGCACTCAGCCATCGTCGGATAGTTAAAGACGGTGTCGCGGAAATAGTCGATCGTTCCGCCGAACTGCATGACCGCCTGTCCGATGTGGACAATTTCTGTCGCGGAATCGCCGATGACATGAACGCCGAGAACCTTTCTTGTTTCGCGGTGAAACAGCAGCTTCAGCAGACCCATCCGGTCGCCGACGATCTGTCCTTTGGCGATTTCGCGGAACCTGGCCACTCCGACTTCATACGGAACCTTACGCGCGGTCAGCTCTTCTTCGTTCTCGCCGATCATCGAGATCTCAGGAATCGTAAACAGCCCGTAGGGCATAGTCTGGTACTCCCGTTCGACTTCGCCGTACATGTGGGCAACAGCGCGACGTCCCTGTTCCATCGACACGCTGGCCAGTGCGGGGAAACCAACAACGTCCCCGACACCGTAAATGTGAGAGACAGCCGTTTCGTGATGCTCATTGCACTCGACTCGACCGCGACTGTCAGGCTTCAAGCCAGCGGCCTGAAGATTTAGTCCCGCAGTGTCGCCCGTTCGGCCCACGGCCATCAGGACTGACTCGGCGACCAGGCGTTTTCCGCTTTCGAGTTCGATCGCTGCCCGGTCTTCGGCCAGTCGGTTGATCTTCACAACGTTCTCGCCCAGTCGGAACACCATTCCGATTGACCGAGCGTGGTACAGCAGCGAGTCGACAATTTCCTTGTCACAAAACCCGAGCAGTTGATTGCGACCATCGACGACCGTCACGTTGACCCCCAGCGTCGCAAACATGATGGCGTATTCGATGCCAATGACGCCGCCGCCGACAACGATCATTGAACGGGGGATGTGGTCAATGTTAAGAAGCTCGTCAGAATCAAAAACGCATTGTCCGTCAAACGGTGTCGACGGATTACGATCGGGTCGAGTCCCCACGGCAAGCAGGACATTGTCCGTTTTAAGCTTGATTGAGTCGCCCCCACGTGCCACTTCGATTGTGTGTGGGTCGACGAATTTCGCTTCGCCTGCGTAGATGTCGACGCCGTTTCGTGTGAGCTGATCTTCGATCACTTCCATTTCACGGTGGTTGACCGAGGCGACAGACCGTTGCAGGTCTTTCATTGTGATGCGTCGTTTTCGCCGGTATTGCTCAGCGTAAATATCGCGATGTTTATAGCCCGTGAGATGCAGGATGGCTTCGCGCATCGTCTTGGACGGGATCGTTCCCGTGTGAAGACAAACGCCGCCTATCTGACCGCTGCGTCGCTCGATAATCGCGACGCGTTTATTCAGCTTGGCGGCAGCGATCGCACCCTTCTGCCCCGAAGGACCGCTGCCGACAACGACGAGATCGTATTTCATCCTCGATCACCCTGCTCTCTGAGATAGACAGACTGCTCCTCGCAAATAGTCGCGAGTCGCCATACCTTCGCTCATGAAGAACAGGTTGACGGTCTGGCAGGCGGGTTCGGTCTGAGATTCCGGCCAGGCTCGACAGCAACTGCTGGTCCTGCTGTTTGTATTGCACGCAGGCTCGGGCACACCACGCAGACTGGGAGGCGTATGACGTCTGCCACTTCCGGGCATTCCTCAATCAACCGCTGAATCGGTCGTGCTCCATGCAACTTCGCTACCGAATTCACGTTGCAGGTTTCGGCCATCGCGGAATGCATTGACGCCTGCTCAAAGAAATTCCGTGAGCCGTTCCGGTGATCTCTCGTTGGACGTTTCACTCAGACAGCTCTCGGAACGGGCGACTTGGACAGTCATCACAACCCGACCGATCTGCCACACGCTTACAGACATCCAGACAGAACTATCAACCTGATGAGAACTCTCAACCTATGCTTGGATACGGGATGTTGTGTGTTCGGATGACCGGACAAAGTGATGCCCCGTTTTCTGATCAACCTCCGAGTGATCAATCACCTTGCGTTTTTCAACTTACTGACGCTGCCCGCGACGAGGGAACCTGAACATGTCAGACGATCCGTTTTCAAAATTTTCGATGCCTGGACGAACGAAGGGGCTCCGACAGAATCGTGGCCACGCGACGAAGACTGTGGCAGCGGTCGTGGGGCTTGTCGTGCTGGGCATGGCCATTTACCAGAATTGCCGCATCGACGTCGGCACTGGCGAGATGGCGATCCTCACTGTGAAGACAGGACTCGACATTACCAACGGAGACGAAGTGGCTCCGTCACTCGATTACAAGGGGTCACAAGCCGTCTTCCTGATGGAAGGTCGCTACTTCATGAACCCGTTTGACAAAGGTCCGCGATTCTTCAACCCCTACGACTGGGACTGGGATGTCATCCCGCAAACCACCATTCCGGAGGGGAAACTTGGTGTACTGATCAGTCTTGTTGGTGAAGATCCAGGCTATGGAGAATTCCTCGGCGCCGTCGACAAGAGTGCCGCGGGAGCCGGCAATCAAATTGGGACTCCAGTTCGCAAAGGGATTATTCCAGGCGTTCTGATCCCGGGACGCTACGCCATCAATCCAAATCTGTTCCGCCTTGAAATCGGCGAGCCGGTCACGATCGAAGCTGGTTATCGAGGCGTGGTCACCAACCTGGCTGGTCGCCTGCCCGCGCAGCCCAACGAACTTCTGGTCGCGCCTGGTGAGCGAGGCGTCCAGCGGGAAACGCTGCAGGAAGGTACGCAGCAGATCAACCCCTACGTGACGCGAATCAGCAAAGTCGACTGCCGCAGCCAGCGGTTCAACCTTGCTGATAACAAAGACATGGGATTTCCGTCGAAAGACGGCTTCTGGGTCAGCCTCGACGGTCGTATCCAGTTTCGAGTGAATCCTGAAAAAGCCGCCGAGGTCTACGTGATCTACAACGAGGATGGAAACGGCGACGCCATCGACGAGGAAATCATCCGCAAGATCATCATGCCGAACGCGAGAAGTTTCTGCCGTCTCGCTGGTTCGTCAAAACTTGGGAAAGACTTCATCGAAGGCGAGACGCGAATGGAATTCGAAACGAGTTTCCAGACCGCGATGATCGAAGCCTGCGAACCGCTCGGAATCGAGATCCAGGAAGCACTGATCACTCGCATCAATCCTCCCGAGCAGATTGCTGAGCCGATTCAGCAACGCGAAAACGCTCGACTGGAAGAGCAGAAGTACCAGTCGCAGATTACTCAGCAGGAAGCTGAGAAAGAGCTGGCGGTTGACAAGGCAGAGGCAAAGCAGAAATCAGCGCTGGTCGTGATCGAGCAGGAAATTGTCAAGCTCGTCACTGAAGCGATGAGAGAGCAGGAAGTCGCCAAGACGAAGGCCAACGAAAAACTGGCGGTTGCCACCCTTAAGCTTGAAGCCGCCAAAGATGAAGCGGAAGCCATCATTGCTCGCGGCAAAGCAACAGCCGACGTCATCGGCTACGAAAACAAAGCTGACGCCGCCGGCTGGAAGCGAGCGGTCGAAGCCTTTGACGGAAACGGCGACGAGTACGCTCAGTTCGTTCTCTATCAGAAACTCGCCGCCGCCTACCAGCGCATCATGGTCAACACGGCAGACAGTCCAATTATGCGGATGTTTGAATCGGTTAGTGAAGACGCCAACCGTGGTGGCCTCAATTCACCGCAGGCTGACTCGCAACCTGTTCCTTCGACAGGCCGGATCCCCAGCTCGACCGTGGTGAAATAGCTCATCCGGTCAGTCAGCGTTCGACTTTTTGAACCGAGTTTATGATCGATCCAAATCACTCAACAGAAGTCCGAATTGTCTCGGAGTCAACAATATGAAAATCGCAAAGCTACCCGGTGGGCCAGCCGCTGTTCTGGCCGTGACAATTGCCCTCATCGCCGCCGGTGGCTGGCTGAGTGTTGAATGGGGATACAACCGCGTGTGGGTTCCGGAAGGGCACAGCATGCTGCTGCGTTACAAGGGGCCGCCGCTGCCGATTCCTGGTCTGGGAACCCGTAATCCCGCCACGCAGGGATCATTCGCCAAAGTGTCCGAAGGGAAAAAGACTCCCGACGAACTGGGGGTGCTTGAAAATCTTGTCGGGCCGGGACGTCACTTTTACTGCCCGCTTTGGTGGCAAACTGAAATTCGCCCTGACATTGTGATCGAGCCGGGTGAGGTCGGAATCGTCGTCTGCAAGATGGGCAAAGACCTGCCTGCCGGAGAGTTTCTCGTCGACGGCGACCTGGGAAGCACGGCAGAGAAGGGCATCCTTCGCAAAGTGCTTCCACCAGGCAGATACCGAGTTAACTGGCACGCGTATGAAGTCACGAAGACGAAAACTGAGTTGATCAACAGTGGGTTGCAGTTCAAGCAGGCCGGCTGGGTTTCCATTCCGACTGGCTATGTGGGCGTGGTGACCAACCTCGCCGACAACCCGCTGACTGGTCACAAGTCCGGCATCCAGCCAGATGTTCTGCCGCCGGGGATTTACCCGATCAATCCGAGGGAGCGGCAGGTGGATATTGTCAATATCGGCTACCGGGAAACGAGCATCATCGCTGAGTTGAAGCAGGACCGTGATGGCACACCGCTTTACGAAGAAAGTGGCGAGCCGATCATCGGAGATACAGACTCGGGCATCGGTTTCCCGTCGAATGACGGTTTTGACATTTACATGGACTTCACCGCGATCTGGGGAGTCATGCCTGATCAGGCGCCGGACGTGATCAGTCGATTCGGAAACGTCGATGCTGTGGCAAAGAACGTCGTCGATCCGCAGATCGAAAGTATCTGCCGCAATGAAGGTTCGAAGCTCGGAGCTGTCGAACTACTCGTCGGAGAATCACGACAGGAGTTCCAGAAGAGGACTTCTGAGCGATTTCAGACAGTGCTCAATAAGAAGGGCATCACCGTGCTGAACGGGCTTGTCCGACACATCTATATCCCGCAGGAAGTTCGAACTCCGATTCAGCAAGGCAACATCGCCAACGAGCTGAAGCTGACTCGCGAACAGGACCAGATTACCGCAAGAACGGAAGGGCTGCTGCGCGCGGCCGAGGATCAGGTGAAACTGGCGACTGATACGACTGAGGCGGAAACGGAAAAGCTGGTGGCTACCCGTCTGGCGGAAGGGCACAAGGAAGCCGAGGAAATTACAGCCGAAACACAGAAGCTCGTCGCAGCCATCGATAAGCAAACAGCGGAGATCGAAGCGTCGGCCACGCGTCTTCTGGGTGAGGCAGACGCCAGCGTTCGTGAGATGTCGGAAGAAGCCAAAGCTGACAAATTCGGGCTGGCGGTTTCAGCGTTCGGTTCTGGCAGGGCTTACAACAACTGGGTCTTCGCGCAGGGACTGCCCGACGATATCCAGCTCGACATGATCTACGCTGGCGACGGCACCTTCTGGACGGACCTTAAAGGTTTCAGCGACGTGATGCTGGGACGTCAGATGAGCGAGCAAAGTAAAAAAGCGGCTTCTGAAAATACAGCACCGAGCGTCGTTCATCCTTCAACGCGTCCGACGTCACGAACACGCTAAGGTTGCAGGCTGTACAGAGTACGATGGCACAAATCTCCGTGTGCCACTGGCTCTGCCAGTTCAGCGTCGCCATTGGGTAACAAAATGGAAAGGCACTGACGAAGCCAGTGGCACTCACTTATTGACGAGTGGGAACTCACGCATCCATCGCGACGAGAGATGCCAGTACCTTGCGAGTGCCGCTGAAAGTTCGGCGGCCGTGCATGACGACTCGGTTGTCGATCAGGGCGACGTCGCCTTTCTGCCACGGCACATCGAACGTCAGTTCTTCAGCGATGGCAGCGACTCGGTCCATCGTTTCAGGATTCAACTTACTTCCATCGCCGAAAGTCACCGCTTTGGTCGGATCGTTGCGGCTGTCTTTCCAGCCGCGAAATGCCGCGATTAGCTGATTGAAGAACGTCTTTCGACCGGGGGCAATTTCCATTACCGCCGGCAGAACCGGAGTCGTGCTGCGCAGGCAACCATCCGGCAGCCATTCCCACGAGTAGCCCAGCCTCTGCAGTTGTTGCTCCGCTTCTTCATGCGTCTCTGCTCGGAACGTGCTCTGCCAGCTGCGTCCCATTCCGGAAGTGGGATCGTTTTCAGCCGGCATGATGTTTGTATAAAGCAGTCCTTTTGTTTCGCAGTCGGTGACGAACTCCGGGAACTCGTTGCGCAATCTTTCAAACAGAATGTCCGACCTGCACAGCGGAGTGGCGCCGCCCTGCTCAGCTGGATGCTCGCAGAAAAAGAACAATCGGCTCGGGTAGACCGGTGTCTGAGCCATTTCGTGGTGCAGACAGATTGTCACATTCGGTGGCGCTTCGTTGGCCGTGAAAACTCGCTCGGTTCGAACGACTCGCACCGCATTGGACAGCGAATCCTCATAGCGAAAGTTTGGATAATCGAATGCCCGAATAAAGTGATCGAAATCCTGGTCGGTCGACAACGGAAAACCTCGGAAGAAAACAGTTCCGGCTTCGCGAACCTGCCGATCAAGCGTTGCCCGCGATTGCCGCAGCCAATCGTCAACAGTTTTCAGATTCGCATTCTCTGTCCGACATTCATAGACAAGCGGGAAGGCTTCACCATCAAACTGTTGCTGACCTGAAATGTTCGAAGTCACAATCTCAATCGAACCACCGTCCATAGTCAGTCCTGCTTTGCGATGCGGTAAATGTGAGAGTGGGAGCGAAGAATCAGAGAGTCATTCGCGACGATCGGGGACGCCGTAAAGCCGTCATCGAACACTGTTTCGTGGATGAGTTCAAAATGGTCACCCACCTTGATAACTGCAACCTTACCGTCCTGCGAACAGCAATAGAGATGCCCATTGGCGTAAAGTGGCGATGACCAGTAGGCCCCTGAGACACGTTCAGCCCAGAGACTCTCACCGGTCAGTGCATCCAGGCAGGAGCAAACGCCGCCGTCTTCCATCATGAAGTAGCGATCACCGATCAGCACTTGTGACGGACGTTTGGGAATCATCCGTCCGGCCTTCCATTTGATGTTCGTTTCAGTGATGTCGCCTTTGCCTATCGGGTCGACGGCGATCAAAGATTCGGCACCGCTTCCTGCACTGATATAGACCAGCCCGTTCCCTGCCAGCGGTCGTGAGCCGGCGTTCATGCCTCCGTGATTGACTCTCCAGACAGGTTCGCCAGTTTCCGGAACGTACGCAATGGTCGCCATCGCGAAGGGACTGACCAGGACATCCCGCCCGCCAGCGTCAACGATCAGCGGAGTCGAATAGGCCTTCTTACGGTCTCCATTGTCCGTCCCATAATCGATGCCTCGATCAGTCTTCCAGACAAGCTTGCCAGTGTGTTTGTTCAGCGCCGCGATAAACTGCTTGTCGTACCCGTCGAATGTCAGAAAGAGCAGATCGCCGTGGACGATCGGAGACGAACCCGGCCCGCGCCAGTGATGACATTCCAGTTCGTTGTTCTCCCAGATTTTCTTTCCGGTTGCTGTGTCCAGGCACGCCGTTCCGTACGTTCCAAAATGAACATAAATTCGACCTTCCTCGATCCACGGAGTCGGAGACGCGAGACTGTTGGTCGGGTGCGTGTACTGAGGCTCGTAAACTTCGGCGATGGTTACGTCGTGAATGACTTTGCCTGTTTTCAGGTCGAGACAAACAGCTGACAGCCGAAGCGGATCCTTCAACGGCTTTGCCCCTTTTGAGAACGAATCCTGATTGGTCGCCCCTTCCGGATTAACGATTTCAGGAGCGTTCGTGACCCAGAGCTGATTTTCCCAGACGACCGGCGACGACCACGCTCGGCCTGTCATGGGGACTTTCCATACGACTTCATTCGAACCTTCACCAAACGTCAACGGCAAACCTGTCGACTCGGAAGTTCCGTCAGCGTGTGGACCTCGAAATTGATTCCAGTAACCCTCTTCGGCGTGGACGATTGCTGATAAAAACGAGAAGGTCAGCAGGCAGGTGGCGAACAAGACACTTCGCATCAGGAATGTCCTTTAAAAGAGAGATACACGAACTCTGGTGGAGTATCGGGATGAGAGTTACAGGGAGACAGAGATTACCGACAGGGGCAGGCGTCGTCGGACGAGGCAGGTTGAAACAGCGGCACGCTCGGCAAACATCAGAGCTGACCGCTAATCTAGTATTGTTCCGACACGTCCGCAAAGCATGGTGAAAGAGCTTCCGGCAAACCAGCAGAACCTGTCGTGCTATCGACGAAAATGAATGGCGCCTGCCATTGCCGATCTTACTTCCTGCGAGCCTCTTCTGAATCTTCTGAAACGAACCGAGTTCATAACCGTGACACCCGAATCAGCTTCCCAGGAAACGTTTCGATTCGACCTCGCCGCTGAAGCGATCACGCTCAGAATTCGATGGTTCGGAGTCTGTGTCGGATTCTCCCTGGTGAATCTGATTGGTGCTGATCTGTTGCCGCCGGGAGCATCGCGAGATGTCCTGCTGCTGAACATGATTCTCTGCATCGGTGTGGCGTACGTCGCGCTCGACACCTACTGGAGTTACCGCGGCAAAGTTTTCCTGAGCGACTGGCCGCTGGCTGTGTCACTGCTCGAAACGGTTTTTATCGGATTGCTTTGCTACTTCGATCTCGGTCAGGAAAGCGCGTTCCGTTTCTATTATCTGCTTTCGGTCGTTGTGTGCGCGATTCGCTATGCGCCGATTATCACGTACACCACGTTCTTTTTTCACGCGACCAGCTACACGATTCTGCTGTTGACGTTGTCTTCGTCAAGTATGCTGCCGTGGGTCATCATGGTCGTGTCGATGGGGTGGGTTACCTGGGCCAGCATTCAGCTTTCGATGCTGATTCGAATCGCAAGTCAACGTCTGGCTGATGCAAATGAACAACTGGAACATCGCATCGCGGAACGGACTCAGGAACTGCGAGAATCGCAGGCGATGCTTGTGCAGCATGAGAAGCAGGCGGCATTCGGATTGCTGGCTGCGGGCATCGCACACGAGGTCGGAAACCCGCTGGCGGCGATCAGTTCGCTCGTTCAGATTCTCAAACGAAAATCCGACGATAAATTCACGATCGAACGTTACCAGATGATCGGCGACCAGCTCCGTCGGATTCAGGGCACACTCCGCGAACTTGTTGACTTCAGCCGCCCGGCTAACACTCAGGCAGGCTTGTGTGATGTTCACAGAACGGTTGAAGAGGCGTTGAACATCGCCAAGTATTACAAGCGGCGAAAAGGTAAACGAATTGTGACCTGTTATGCAGAAGGACTGCCTTCTGTGCGAGTCGTCCACGATCAGCTGGTGCAGGTATTTTTGAATCTGATTCTCAACGCGATGGATGCGACGCCCGAGGGAGGCACCATCGAAATTTCCACCAGCCTGCAATCCGGCTGGATCAACATCTCCGTTCGCGATACTGGTCACGGCATTCGAGAAGAAAATCGCCTCAGCATTTTCGAGCCGTACTACACAACAAAGTCGACGGGCACAGGACTGGGACTCTTTGTCTGTCGTCAGCTCCTGGAACGCGAGTCGAACGGACGAATTGAGCTGACGGAAACCAGTTCCGCCGGGACCACTTTCTCAGTCATGGTGACTGGTGAGAGTGTTCGCGATCACAAAGATATCCCGGCACCGGACGCTGGAACAGATCACAGCCTGTCGGTCATCGAAAGTGTGCTGCCTGCTCAGGAGTGGCCGGAAGAGTCCAGCGGATAACCGGGGACTTCTGCGTCACGATTCATCACCGACAAGAAAAACGACGTGCGATCTTGGGCCGTGCGCGCCGATAACCAGCGATTGCTCGATGTCTGCCGTTTTGGACGGCCCTGAAATGAAGGTGCCGAAACGCTGCCCCTCAAATGAGAGTCGCTTGTAGGCTTCGTGCATGTTGTTGACGACGTTCTTTGCCGGCACAACGAGTGCCAGGTGCTGGGTAATAAAATGCAGCACGCGGTGCTTGAGCGTTTCATCGGTTACCCAGACCGCTCCGTTTTCGGCGACGGCGAATTCTCCGGACAGCACTGCGAAGTCCACATTCTCGACGTTATGTGGATCATCAATCGTGTCGAGGCTGACCGTTGGCTGTCCAAGTCCTTCGATCGTAGAGGCCCGCACATTTGCCGACTCGAACTGCGGAAACTCTGCCAACCGGTCGTTGATCTCCGAGGGGGAACCGACCCGTATACACCTTCCGCCGACCGATTCAAGAACCGTCGTGAACTGTTCGATCGGGGCGTCAAATCGAAGCCAGTCCTGATCCAGCGTGGGCATCGGAGTGGTTTCACGTTGACTTTTACGAATTGCCTGAAGAATCGTGTCTCGACTGCTCATCTTACGTTCCCCTTTCCTGAAGTTTTCTGCCGACGAGCGTACGCCTGCTGGAAACTTTCCCTGGGGAATTCGGGAAGTTCCCGTCGTCGTCCCCAGACATTCAACGGGTTGTAAAGCATGAACCTCGGCAGCCACGGAACAACATTTCTCGCAACACGACCGGCCAGTCGGTACAGCCACGGCCTGCGGAATACAGCCGATGCGAACTTCATCGGAACGCTCTTGTCGAGCGGCACGTAGCCCAAAGCGGCAATCTCTTTTCGCCAGGTGAGAAGCTGATGGTGCAGATCGATCTTTACCGGGCAGACGTCAGTGCACGATCCGCAAAGACTGCATGCGTAAGGCAGTGTCGAATGTTCTTTGGCATCGCGTGATGGAGCGAGGATCGATCCGATCGGGCCTGGCACTGTCGTGCCGTAGCTGTGCCCGCCGCTTCGACGATAGACCGGGCAGGTATTCATGCACGCTCCGCAGCGAATGCAGTTCAGAGATCGGTGAAACTCTTCACTCGCCAGCAGCTTTGACCGCCCGTTATCGACAAGAATGATATGCAGCTCTCCGCCGGGGCGTGGTCCGTGGAAATGCGAACTGTAGGTCGTAATCGGCTGGCCAGTCGCTGACCGTGCGAGAAGCCTGAGGAAGACTCCAAGGTGTTGAGCCTGAGGGATGAGTTTCTCGATACCCATGCTGGCGATGTGCAGCTTCGGCAGAGAAACTCCCAGGTCAGCGTTCCCTTCGTTGGTGCAAACAACGATGCCACCCGTATCGGCAATGGCAAAGTTGACGCCTGTCAGCCCAGCGTCAGCTTCCATGAACTTCTGGCGAAGCGCCGTTCTGGCAGCCTCAGCCAGATAGGGAGGATCGCTGGCTCCCTCGTCCGTTCCCAGTACACGGTGAAAGAGTTCGCCGACTTCTTCCTTTTTGATATGGATCGCCGGCATGACGATGTGACTGGGCGTCTCTTTGCGAAGTTGCACCAGCCATTCACCCAGGTCTGTATCAGTGACTTCGATGTCGTGCTTTTCGAGGAACGGATTGAGATGACATTCCTCGGTCAGCATCGACTTGCTTTTGACCAGCTTCTTCACGTCGTGATCACGCAGGAGTCCGCGGACGATTTCGTTGTGTTCCGCCGCGTCCTTTGCCCAGTGGACCGTCGCGCCGAGTTTCGTGGCATTTTCCTCGAACTGCTCCAGCAGCTCGGCCATATGACTCATCGTGTACGCTTTAATGGCCGACGCAGTGTCCCGCAGAAGTTCCCACTCGGGAACGCTGTTGACCATCCTGTCTCGTTTTGAGCGGACAAACCAGAGCGCTTTGTCGTGCCAGTGAGAACGTTCATCGTTCGCGACAAACTTTGCCGCCGCTGTGGCGTGTTTCATTTCGAAATCAATTCAGAGTTGCAGATTCGATGCCTCATTCACTGCACGCTGCATTTCGAAGCGTTCATTGAGATTTTGTTCCGAAACAGCCGTTCACAGGCGATGAGCGACCGGACAGCGTGCAGTCGTGCGGCACACTTTCGCGGACCCTTGTTGGAGAGTCAATTGCCCGGACCTGATCAATTAGCTGCCAGCCACGAAAAGAAGAAACCTCAACATCTTCTGCGCCTTTCAGGCAACGATTTTGTCAACTGATCCGGACTCTCAGCCTTCAAACAGGCAATTGTCGATGCCGAAGAAGCCATTAGCGGGACAGCGACAATCCTCTGTCGGATTTCCAAAACCGGACTGCAAGTCTTCAGGAAGACTGGCTATCGTGAGGATCGGGCAAGTGTCGTTTCACCACGTCGTGCGGAGAATCAGGACCGGCCATCGGAAATTGGATGGTCGTCCGGCGCCCGGAACTACGAACGGTTGGCTTGGCCGCCCGCAACTTCAACTGCGGCAGACATCTCCAACACAAATCGCGGGTGACAGATCAACAAGAGCCATCTGTTGGCCTGGGGAACAACGACGAAGGAGCTTTTCGAATGTTGCTGAGTTCCAAGTGTGCAGAAGCGGAAGCCGTTGATGGCGGCATCATAGTCCGGCTGAACAGCCTGACTGACCATCAGAAGTTCGTCGCGCTGCTGCTCGAACTCGACATCTTCGTCCGGGAGGCGCAGCCGCCGCGAGTCGTGATCGACCTTTCGGGGTCCGGCTTCATTCAATCCAGAACGCTAGGCGAAATCGCTCGGCTGGCTAATACCGCAGCCCGAGCGAAAACCAGACTCATGCTCTGCAGCACGAATCCCATCGTGCAGAAAGTCATAACAGCAACCAGACTCGACAAACTTGTCACCGTTTGTGAGTCTGTCGAATTGGCGAAAGATATCTGGGAAAATCCTGGAGTCGGTGTGGTGGGCGACGAGGCTGACGGTGAAGGAGTCGTCATCAATCCTGCGGAAGCAAGCGGCCCCACGCCCGGTCGATACGGCCTGCCTCGAGACTTCTTCAAGTTCGTCGCTGACCGTGAGCGGCAACTCGAAGTTGAATCGTTCCCCTGGGGAAATATGAACTGGCTGGCCGGGCCTCCCATTACTCCGTCGGCGTTGCTGCATGTCGCCAGGGTGCAGATCAAACCCAACTGCGTGTGGTCCTTCCATCGTCACCCGGACATGGAAGAGGTGATCATCGTGACGAGTGGCAAGGTCGAGCAGTGGATCGACCAGAAAAGTCAGGTGCTGCACGCTGGTGAGTCCGCCACGATTCCGCAAAACATCATTCACGCGACATTCAACAACGAAATGAAGCCGGCCGACGTGATCATGATTCACTGCCCGGCTCGCAGCGAAGAATCGTCGACGGTCAGCGTTGTTGCCGAAGAACCCTGGCGAACGGTTCTCAGGCGGCGAGACTATCCCAACCTGGACATCGTCTGGCAGGGCAAGAATCTTTTCGCGCGAGTCACCAACCACAAGATCCTCGACTCAGCCAGCACCGATGCCTTCCGGTCGTCAATGCTCAGTCTGGAAGCTGATGGGCAACCTGAGAAATTCATCATCGATTTCCAGGAAGCATGGATCCTCTCCAACACCGTGCTCGGCGTGCTGGGAGAATTGCAGCATCGCATGAACGATGGTCGCCGAACCCTGTGCGTTTGCGGCCTCTCCGACGAAGCTCTCAAGAACTTCCGAAAGACGCGGCTTTCGGAATTCGTCGTGATGTACGAAACCGTCAAAGCCGCCCTCGACGATCTTAACAAGCCCGAAGAGAGCCACTGACCTCGCAGCCGAATGCTGCTTCAGGATCAGCAGAGGGTGTCTCGACGTACCACCGTCGCACGCAAATCCTCAGTCGTCGACGGTTTTGGATTTTCTGCGTATCTCTTCTCAAATTCGTGTTGCCGTACTATTGGGTACGCGTTAGCGTGGTGTTCTGGTGAGCCCACGCGTTTGCGTGAGTGCTTGCAGGGCAGAGTTAATGACAAGGAGCGAGCCATGCGCAGCAGAAACCGAAACGGACTGACGTTGGTCGAAGTTGTTGTCACGATCCTGATCCTCCTTGTGCTGGCAGCGCTGCTGTTGCCCGCAACTCGCCGGACCCGTGAGTCGGCACGACGTTCGCAATGCAAAAACAACCTTAAGCATATCGGCCTCTCGCTGATGAACTACCACGATGTTCACAGAACGCTTCCGCCTGGTTGGGTTGCCTCAGAAGCGAAAGGTCAATCATCGAGCTTCGGTTGGAACTTCCAGATTCTGCCTTACTTCGACCAGGCTCCGTTGTTCAAAAAATTTGACTCGAACGCGAAGCTGGGTGACCCGCAAAGCGACAACCCGCAACTTGCAGCAAGTATTCTGTCCGCAACACGCTGCCCAACCGACAGGGGCATCGATCAGGCAATGTCTCGTTGGATTCCGAAACTTGGCACAACGAATTACGTCGGCAATTTCGGAGTCGGGCTCCCGACGACAGACTCAATGCTGGATAGCTCAGAAGGAGAACTGGTCGATCCGCAACATTGTCAGGGTATTTTCGGTCAGAACACGAGCGTTAGCATCCATGACGTCCACGATGGAATGTCAAACGTCATCCTTGTTGGCGAGCGGCGAATGTCTGAAAACGCTGGTGAATGGTCAGCGGGACGCGTGGAAGGAAACTTCAACAGTTATTGGGCAGGCATTCCGAATGTCGATGCAGTTAGCCCGTTAGTGGTTGTTGCGACTTCGACGGGTGGTCTGACTGAACGAACCCCCGAAGAGATCGAGTCGAAGACTGGAGAACTCCCGGTTAAAGGCAACATTCCTGGCCTCCAAAGTCCGGCGAGCCGTAAGTCACTTCCGTTTTTCGGAATTAATCGGGACGTGCGCGGCGAGCCACTGGGATTATCCGATCGAGTCACCGCAGGATTCAGCAGCTGGCACACCGGAGGCTGTCAGGTGGTGCTCGGCGACGGAACAGTCCGGTTTCTTCACGAGAATATCGACCCAACCATCTACACAAACCTGATGCGCCGATCCGACGGACAAACGCTCGGCGAATTCTAAGCCCCAATGACAAACGGATCCGGTTTTCTCATGTGTGCCAGTGGCACACATCTTTCAAACTGTTTGTTGTTTGCCACTCTCGAAGGATTCCGATCAGGCGGATCATCCGGTTTATTGCTGATTCTTCGTCGGGATCCTTCGCTTCAGTTTTAAACCTTGTCGCGTTCCCAGGGGCTGTCGCCGGCAATGTGCTGGTTGGTGTTCAGTGAGCCTTCAAGCAGGTTACGAACGTCGCCACGAGCCACCGACAGCATCGTTTCGAACATCGCCGCTCCGTCGAGCGTTTCGTAATTCCGAATCTTCCCAACGATTCCGTTGGCTCCTGTTTCGTCGACGTGCCTGATGAACTGACGAAGATCCGGAGTCAGCTCGACGGCTCTCTCAAGAGTCATCTGCGCGGCTTCGATGTCAGCAATCCGCGACGGAAACCAGCGGTCGTCGATGAGAGCTGGATTCGCCTGTTCGACCAGCACGGTTTCGACGCCGCCGGCGTGTTGATCGCCACGTTCGGAAGCGAATTCGATCAGCGGCTCGTGCAGCCAGCGAAAGGCCCAGCGTTCGACGCGGCTTTGCTCAAGGCCAGCAATAATCGCTTTGCGATGCACGATCGAACCGTGAACGTCGACCACGTACACCGTCCCGGGACGCTGCCAGTCAAGCATCGCGTTGGCATAACTGATGACGTATCGAGTCAACAGTTCCGGAGTCAGATCGATGCTCATCCCGAAAGGCAGTCCCCACGTCAGGTGTCCGTACTCGACGGGTTGCCCGGCTACGAAGCCGTCAAGTTCTTTTTCAAGTTGAAGAAGAACGGAGTAACTCTGAACCGTGTCCGTCGCCAGCGGCAGGTGCGGGCCGTGTTCTTCCACGGCGGTGTCGACGCTGAAGGCGAGGATCTTCGGCGAAGAAATTTCGGGCAACGGTCGAGGATCGTGAATCTCAACGCGAAGCCGCTCTGAATGTTCCGCCGCGTTGTCGGACAACTCGTACAACGGAAAGCACGCCTTGATGCGCGAGATCATCGAGTCACGCAGATCGTCAGTCATGGCCTCGTGAAAAAGCGGCGGTAGCAGCAGCTCGTCGTCGGCAACTCTGGCCTCAAGGTCGGCGTACGAGGTTCCCAGCGAGCAGACCGGCAAAACGAACCGTGTCGACGCAAGTCGTTCACAAAGTTCAAACAGGGTGTACGCCGTCACCCATCGCCCCGAGTTGACCTGCCGCGGCAGATAGTCTGGAATCGTGATCATGAGGCTGGCTCACTCAGGCTGGTACAAGTTTGCGACGGCCTGCAGTCTGATACACTCTTGCAAGGCTGCGTCACTACTTTGCCAACCGTTCGAAACGGAAAGTCGCTTTGACTATGAAATATCGATCCGTCTTTGCCATCGCGTTTTCAGTTTCCTGCATAGTTGCTTCCGTTGAAGCTGCCGACGACGTTGACTTCAATCGCGACGTTCGACCGATTCTGTCGGACCTTTGCTTTACGTGCCACGGACCGGACGCAAATACTCGAGAAGCTGAACTGCGACTCGACCAGGAAGACTCGGTCTTCGCGAAACGTGAAACGCCATTGATCGTGCCCGGTAAGCCGCTCGACAGCGAACTCATTCGGCGAATTCTGTCGAAGGACGACGACGACCGGATGCCGCCTCCGGAATCGAAGAAGCAACTTACGGACGCTCAGAAAGTCGTGCTTCAAAGCTGGGTCGAACAGGGGGCGAAGTGGGCGACTCACTGGGCTTATGTCCCTCCGGCCAAAGTCACGCCACCAGCCGTCAAACATCAGGATGCTGTCCTGAACGACGTTGACCGGTTCGTTTTGCGACGCGTCGAAGCCGCGGGCCTGGTGCCCTCGAAACAGGCCGAAGAAACAACTCTTGTCCGGCGGCTGTTCTTTGACCTGATTGGCCTGCCGCCGAAGCTCGAAGATGTTGATGCCTATCTTACCAGCAAGGATCCTCAGAAGTACGAGAAGCTGGTCGACCGCCTGCTTTCGTCGAAGCACTTCGGAGAGCGGCTTGCTATCTACTGGCTGGACGTCGTCCGCTACGCAGACAGCAACGGATACCACTCGGACGAGGCGCGTCAGTCCGCTCCGTACCGCGACTACGTGATCAACGCGTTCAACTCAAACAAGCCGTACGATCAGTTTGTCGTCGAACAGCTTGCTGGAGACCTGCTTCCCGAAAGCGGCATTGAGCAGCAGGTCGCGTCGGGCTTCAACATGCTGCTTCAAACCACCAGCGAGGGCGGTGCGCAGGCGAAGGAGTACCTTGCCAAGTACATGGCCGACCGTGTTCGCAACACGTCGCAGATTTTTCTAGGCTCGACGATGGGCTGCTGCGAATGTCACGACCACAAGTACGATCCTTTCACGATGAAGGATTTTTACAGCTTCGGCTCCTTCTTCGCCGACATCAGCGAGATCGCTGTCGGCAATCCTCGAACGTACCCGGTGATCGACGACGCGGTTCAGCAGAAGCTTGCAGACTTCGAGCGTCAGCTCGCTGCCGCGAACGGTGAACTGAACAAGTCGACGCTCGAACTCATCGCCGCGCAGGCGAAGTGGGAAGCTGCAACGCTTGCCGATCTTGAAACTTCGGCGGCGTTTTCGACATGGCAGATGCTCGGACCATTTAAGGCGGCAGGTTTCGAAGAAGCATGGTCGAAGGACTTTGGCCCGGAAGCGAAGGTTGATCTCAAGCAGACATTCGGCAAGGTCAAGTGGACGACGCAGGACAAACTGAAAGACGGCTCGGCCTATCCGCTGTCTGGTGAGAACTCGTCGTGGTACTTCTATCGAACCGCGACGGTTCCTTCTGATCTTGAGACCGAATTGTCACTCGGCAGCGACGATGCGATTGCCGTCTGGGTGAATGGCAAACAGGTACACGCCAATAAGGTGCAACGTGGAGTCGCTCCGGGTCAGGACAAGGTCAAGATTCAACTGACGAAAGGCGACAACGACATTCTTATCAAAGTGGTGAATGCAGGCGGAGCGGGCGGCTTCTACTTCAACGCGAAAGTCGTCGGAGTTCCGGCCAACGTTGTTACCGCTCTGAAAGTTGCCGCCGAGTTACGGAGCGATAGCCAGAAGAATGAAGTCGCGGCGTACTTTCGAACGGTCGCTCCAGAGTTGAAGCCTGTTCGCGACGAAATCGCGAGGCTGAGCAACGAAAAGGCCGCCTACGAAAAATCGATTCCGCGTACGTTGATGACAAAGTCGGTGAATCCACGACCGATTCGATTGCTGCCTCGCGGAAACTGGCTCGATGAAACCGGCCCGGTCATGACGTCGGCCATTCCTGAATTCCTGGGAAGCATTCCTGAAGATGGACGAGCAGACCGGCTGGACCTCGCGAAGTGGATCGTTTCTCGAGATAACCCGCTGACCGCGCGAACGTTCGTTAATCGACTCTGGAAACTCTACTTCGGTAGCGGTCTCGCGACGCCGCTGGACGATCTCGGTCGGCAAGGCGCGTTGCCAACTCATCCAGAGCTGCTCGACTGGCTGGCCATCGAGTTCATGGACAGCCAATGGGACACGAAAAAAATGATTCGACTGCTGGTGACTTCAGCGACGTATCGTCAGGCGTCGATTGCATCGGACGAGCTGCGAAGGCTTGACCCGTACAACAAACTTTATGCACGTCAGTCGCGTTTTCGGATTGAAGCAGAAATAGTTCGTGACAACGCTCTGGCCATCAGTGGATTACTTGTCGAAAAGATCGGCGGTCGCAGCACGTATCCCTATCAGCCAGCCGGGTACTGGCGTCACATGAATTTCCCCGCGAGGAAATGGCCTGGCGATAAGGGGGATGCGCTCTATCGGCGAGGTCTTTACACGTGGTGGCAAAGAATGTTCCTGCACCCGAGCATGGTCGCCTTCGATGCTCCCAGCCGCGAAGAATGTACCGTCGAACGGCCCCGTTCCAACATCCCTCAACAGGCACTCGTTCTGTTGAACGATCCGACGTATGTGGAAGCCGCTCGAGTTTTCGGTGCTCGGGTTTTTCACGAAGGAGGCACATCGACGCAGGACCGGATCCAGTGGGCCTTCCGAGTGGCTTTGTCGCGGCGAGCCACCGACCGCGAAGTTGGCATTCTTTCAGCCGTCTATGAGAGCAACCTCAAACGGTTCATCGCTGACGACCAGGCCGCCCGATCGTTCCTGAGCGTCGGTGAGTCATCGGCTCCGGCAGAAGGAAACGTTGCCGAAACGGCTGCCTGGGCATCAGTGGCTCGAGTCATTCTGAATCTGCACGAGACGGTCACGCGGTCATAGCTGAATTTCCGCCGAGCCTGGTAACGAATTTCAGAAACCGGGCGGGAGTACCGGGTGGCCTTTCGGAGGCCACTGGTTCCTGCCTCCTGATGATGAACAAACATCGCCGCATCAGGCGGGTTTCTGTAATTTCAGAAAATTCTTAAACGAACGCGAGTGATTTCCGCGTCTTAAGCGATAACTGATTCTGTACTGGCTGGACGGTCTTGCCTGATCGTTAGCCTTGCTGTCTGGCAATACCGGACTCTTTCAGACCACGCGGCCACCAGTTCGCCCAGGGGTACCGCCATGCTTCTACTTTCGATTGCGTTCGGCGCTGCGCTGTTGCTTGTGTCGGGACAGGCTGTCTGTGGCGAAGACGTTCAGTCTCAACCTCAGGCGGCGACTTTAAGCACAGCTTTTTTAATTGCCGATTCAGCCGTCGAATCTGGCCCCAAAGTAATGCCTGGCGAAGTCCGAGGAATCGCGATCGAGCAGGGAACGGCAATCATTCGGGGTCACAGACTGGAATCGCCACTCGTGGTTTCTCGAACGGATAATTGCGTTTTTATTAATGGAGAGGCTGTTGCTGTCGCGGTTGGCGGCATGGCGATTGATTCTCGCAACATAATGGCGCGCATCGAACGAGAACTGTTCAACAATCGATACGTCATGACATTCGGTACGAACATCGTGGCGGTTGTCGATGATGAGGGTTGTGTGCAGTTACTTGGAGAGCTGGCTCGCGCAAGTTCTCTCCATCGAAAGATCGAGTTGATTTTGAACGCAGAACTCGAAGGCGTCGGTAACGTGACAACGGCCGAATGGAGAATTGCTCTGGAAGACTTCGAGCCTGATCAGAGTTTCGCTGAGCAGTACCTTGAATATGAAAATGAAATGGCACAGATCGATGTCATTTCCGGCGAAGAATCACAGTCCGGTCTAAAGGTTCACGATTCAACGCAAACGATGTACGGCCTGTCCGTTGTTGGTATGTTGCTGATTGCTTTGTCCGCCGGCACGCTGCTCGGCCATCCGCCAAAGAACTCGGGAAGCTGGTCCCGCATCGTCAGGTCGCCCCGTACGCTTTCAGCCATGCGGCGATGCCTGGTACTGATTGCGGCGTACAGTTTGTTTGATCTCGTCGCGACGCTGCTGGCTCTGAAAACCGGACACGTTGAGGAGACCAACCCCTTCGGAGTCGGTTTAATTCTCGCACCCGCCGCACTGGCTGCCTTTAAAATCTCGGCGACATGCCTCGGAGCCGGCCTGTTGTGGAAGCTGAAAAACTACCACGGCGCCCAGGTTGCTTCCTGGTGGCTCTGCATGGTCCTGACGCTGGTGACCGTCCGCTGGGTCACTGTGCAGTCACTCTTTTTTGTGTGACCAACGAAGTCGCACATTCTCCTGACCTGCGGCGAGATTCGACCGAAGCGAATACTTCGCGATCAATCCGGATACGTCTTCAAGATCGTTCCGAGTAACCGTCAGGGTAATTCGGCATGCCGGCAGCATTAACGCAAAGTTGCCGGGTTGAGTTGTCGCCACCGAATACAGAGGCCGCGACGACAGCATTGATCAATGAGTGGCTGCCTTGAGGTTTCATCATGAGATTGCGATCGTTCGTCAGGCGACCGATTCGTTTTTCGAATTCGCCAGCTTCAGATGCCAAAGCAAGGGGG
The DNA here is from genome assembly GCA_963976765.1 of uncultured Planctomycetaceae bacterium. Classification (GTDB taxonomy): domain Bacteria; phylum Planctomycetota; class Planctomycetia; order Planctomycetales; family Planctomycetaceae; genus JABMPE01. The sequence goes on along the minus strand of CAXBME010000021.1, from coordinate 32,789 downwards.
ACCGTGATGACTCAGGAAGACCTTGAGGAAGAGATTCGACAGTTGCTCAATTCCGGCAACAAGATTCAGGCGATCAAAACTTACCGCGAGAAAACAGGTGCCGGGCTGGCCGAAGCGAAAGACGCGGTTGAAGCTCTGGCTGCAGGCGATCCGTTGGCCGGCGCTCAGTCACAGGGAGAGTATGCCGCAGCAGATGACTCGGGACTGGCTGACGAGGTGAAAGAACTGCTTGGGCAGGGTAACGCGTTACTGGCCATTAAACTGGTTCGCGAACGCACGGGACGCAGCCTCAAAGAATCCAAAGAACTTGTCGACCAGATCGGCGTTGACAGTGGCCTTACGTCGCCATCCGGCTCGGGATGCCTGGGAGCTGTTCTGCTGGCTGCTGGCCTTACGTTGTCGGCGGCGTGGCAACTGCTTGCTTGAAACCTCGACTGAACGGAATCGGTGAATGGAATACTCGATCGCGTTTTTTTGTGGTGACGGTAGTGGCCTGTGTTTCCCACTGCGATCTTTTTGACCGGTTGACGTTTGCCGTCGAACGCTGGACCAGCCGAGCACCGTTTTCCTTCCGGATCGAAACCTGGTTTGGCGACAAATGGCTGGCGATCTGCAACGGCGACACGTCGGTGAAAGTTGGTCGCCCGTATCGCAATCGAGTCGAGGTCTCACTGCACCGAAGGTGCCTGCTGTTTCTGCATGATCTGCGCATCGCCGCCCGGTACGGGAGTGCTGATCGACGAGATGAATTTCGTCGAAGCGAAACCTATGACTGTGACTCGCGTGCTGGTTGCACTGCAGACGGTACTGATGCTGATCGGTCAGAAAACGTCCCGTTGCTGCAACTGGAAATCGAAACGGAAGGTAGCCTGGCTCCACGGAAGCTGACCGGCTTCGAATTCCTTTTTCCGTCAGGTAGCGACTTCCTTCGCGAAGTTCGTTTTCAGAACCGGTCACTGAAGGCGGGACTCGATGCTCGTTTCAAGATAGACATTGATCTGCTGCCCGGCTCAAACATCTTCCCGTTGACGGGCGAACTCTCTCCCGACGGCAGACTGGATAAATCTGTTGCCGCAATATGTGCCAGCATTCAGCTCGATGGCAAAGAAACCGTCAAGCTGGACACGGACAAGTCAAATGTCCGGTGAAAAATCGGCGTGGCTCGCGCAGCATCTACACCACGACTGACCTGGGCAAAACGTGGACAGACCACCCAACGTCCCGGAAAAGCTCTCCCCGAGCCGGTCTGCAACGCCGACATCCTGCGAGTCGTTCATCCAATGCATGGCCCGCTGCTGTTTTTCGAACCCGAACACGACTCGCAGGCGATTAAAATTCACGATCAAAGTCAGCGACGACGAAGGTATGACGTGGCCAGAAAAATGGCACACGCTGTACGACGAACACTCCGGCAGCGGCGGCTATTCAACGCTTATGCGGATCGATGCTGACCACATCGGAGTCCTCTATGAAGGCTCCGGCGAACTTCACTTCCTGCGATTCTCGATCGACGAGTGGTTCAACAAATAAGCTCGTCAATAGAGAAGCAGACAGGGCCACGCTTCGCGCAGTTTCAGAGCTTGTGCTGCTGGAGCCGCGCGGAGCTTGTTCCAGCTTACAGGGACTACGGATAGGTTCGCTTAACCGATCAGCTCAGGAATCGGTCGCCCCTGGTCGACGATCGGTGTCGGGCGACCGTTGAAGTCTTCGATGGCGATCTTTGAGGAATCGATGCCGAGATGGTGGTAGATTGTTGCGAGGAAGTCACCAGCACTGCAGATTCGCTCGATCGAGTCCTCGCCACGTTTGTCGGTCGCGCCAATGAAGCGACCCGTTTCGATGCCGCCGCCGGCCCAGATGTTCGAGAAAGCTCGTGGCCAGTGATCGCGACCGGGTTGCTTTGTGCCCGCCGGAGCGCTGGCGTTTCCGGCGCCAGTGCTCGGCTGGTAATTGATCTTCGGAGTGCGACCGAATTCGCCGGTCACGACCACGAGCACTCGCTTGTCGAGCCCTCGATCGTAAATGTCTTCGATCAATGCAGAGACAGCCTGATCGTAAGCTTGAGCGCGGAAACGCATTGCGTCAAAGACGTGATGGTTCACCGCGTGGTCGTCCCAGTTCTGGACACGACCACACAATGGGCCTCTCAGGCTGGAAGTCAGAACTTCGACGCCGGCTTCCACCAGACGGCGAGCCAGTAAAAGTTGCTGCCCCCAGGTGTTGCGTCCGTAACGGTCTCGAGTTCGGTCGTCTTCCTGGGTCAGGTCGAAGGCGTCTTTAGTTTTCGGGTTGGTGAGCAGAGTCATAGCCTGGGTTTCGAACTCGTCCAGCGCCTGCAGTTCACCGGCCTGATCGAACGCTCGTTCCAGCGTGTCCAGATTCTGCCTGAGTGATGCTCGACGTCCCAGATGTTTGACTTCCGTCTGGTCGGTCAGGCCGATGTTCGGCACAACAAAGTTCGGACTGTTCGGGTCACCGGTGACGGAAAACGGCGAATAGGCATCACCAAGATAGGCCGGACCGTTGTACGAAGTCGGGGGATTAACCCCCACGTACGCTGGCAGGGGCACAGTTCGCGGCCCTTCCAGAGAACGCAAATAATTGGTGACGGACATCCAGTCCGGCAGTCGCGGTTTTGGTTTGTCGCGGGTATCCGAATCGCCCGACAACATTTGCATCGAACCGGCAGGATGCCCGCCTGCTCCCTGACGCATCGAACGCAGAACGGTGAACTTGTCGGCAATCTTCGCCTGCAGCGGCAGCAGTTCTGTGAAGTGCATGCCGGGCACGGCAGTCGGAATGGTACTGAACGGTCCGCGATACTCGCTGCCGGCCTGCGGTTTCGGATCGTACGTGTCGATGTGTGAACAGCCGCCCGGCTTCCAGACCATGATTACAGCTGTCTTCTCTTTGATCGTCTGCGACGCCGCGCTGGCCGCTTTGAGTCGCAGCATGCCTGGAAGACTGAGCGATGCGAAACCGGCCAGCCCCATTTTCATGAAGCCCCGACGACTGTCTGGACCGGGACAGGCGTTGTTTGATGATGCGTTGAATGGGTGAGTCATTTCTTCTCCGCCGGTTTGACGCGAACAGAAATTGGCGTCGAGACAACGATATCCACAATGTCTTTGGGTTGTGCCGCCGCCGTAGCATCCTTCAGTGACTTCTCCGCCGCGATGACTGCGGCTTCTGCCGCTTTCTGTTTCGTCGACGCTTCCTGCACGGCGCTGTCCGCTTCCGCCTGCTGCTCGGCAGAAACTGAACTGGCAGTGTTGGTCAAAGCCGTCAACTCGGCAGCCAACGTCTCGGCTTCCAGCTTTGCAAGTGCGAGTGCCGCTTCTGCCGCCGTGACCGCTTCAACGTTATATCGGTATTTAGCAACCGCGCTGCCATAAAAAGCGATCGTGTAGTCACCGGGGGGAGTCTTCAGCGTCGCCAGGTCCAGAACCGCATCCGAAGTTTCAGCAGTGAGAGAAACATCAAACGCGGGCATACCTTCGAATCCAGGACCAAACGTCTTCAGATTGATGTTCGTTCCGGAAAAATCACATCGACGCGAATGAATCAGCGGAAGCGTCAGTTTCTCGCCAGCCGTAATTTCCCAAACGTTGTTTGCAGTAGATGCGATCGTGATCGGAGCAAACTCCGAACCGCTGACTGATACAGGCACGTCTGCCAGAAGTCTCGGCGCGGGAATTTCGCTCCACGCATTCGGAACCGGCCAGGCCATCGATGCCAGCCGACACGGGCGAGTCACCTCTTTACCATCGATCGTCGCCTTGCCGAAGAATGATGCACTGGTCAATCCTCGTGGTGCATTCTGTTCGGCGGTGATCAGCATGATGCCACGCGTCTTGCCGGCCGGAATCTTCAGCCCGACTGCCGTGACGCCATCCGGCAGGTCGTCCATTCCAAGGGTGATCTCGTCGTCGAAACCGTCGCGACGAACCACGACAACTTCCAGCGGAATGGTCGCGCCGCCTCGCAGCGCGATCGGTTTTGAAAGCGCGTTGCGATCTCCGTTGCGAAGATTCATGTGCAGCGCCCAGCCAACCAGGGCAAAGTCCGGTTGGGCTTTTCGAACGATCAACCGGTAGACATTTCGAGGGTCTTTACGAGTGCCCCCAAACAGGTCTCGCAATTGCAGACGGTGAATGCCGTCATCTTTGATTTCCACTCTTCCGATGATGTCCGGCGAGCCCGCGTTGTACGGAGGCCCATCATACGAGTACCCGTTGCTGGAAACTTTCACTGGACTGGGGATGTCGCTGAGTTCGACGACGTCTGTCAGTTTTTCAGAATCACCGTCGACGGAAACGTGCTGCACAACGATCGATGGATCGGTTGGCAATCCAAACCGCTCGGACGCGACCTCAACCCACCAGACTTCTCCTTTCTTTGCAGTAAACTCGAAAGTATCGACGTCGGCTGCCGGGAAAAAACTTCCGGAGATATCGCAAGGAAGGGCGATCTTCTGTGCCTGAGCGTGTTCGTTGTTCGGCTCAGCTTCGGTCATTGACGCTTTTGCAGCCAGTCCTGTTGGCGGCCACGAAAACGAACTGACGGATTCGGTCGACGGCAACCGCGGAACAACTTCGTCCCCGGCAACCTCTTGAACAGCCAGCCGGTAGAAGTAGTATGCGCCGCCGTTGAAAGTCAGGTCGTGAAGTTTGATGACATACTTTCCCGTTTCCGGGACGGTGAAGTCCAATGAGCCACCTCGCCGCTCGACAACAAGGTCCGCCCCCTGCGCGTCAGCAATGATCACGACTGGCTTCAGCTTTGAATCGATCCCGGTCGCGGCACAGTCAACAACGATTCGCTGATCTTTGACCGCTTCGAATGAGTAGTAGCTCACTGCCTGGGCCGTCATGGTCGCATTGCAGATCGAGTTGAGCGGCAATGTCGCTGCTGTTTCCAATGTCGTATTCGATGTCGTTTGTGTGACCTCGGTCATTGTTCCCACATTGAACACTCGCGAAGACGACACTCCGAGGCGAGTCATGACTCGCGCTTCATGAATTCCTGTCGGGCAATTTTTGTCGATGTGCACGACGAACCGATTCGCAATTGGTTTGCCGGCGTCGTCGAGTTTCTGTGTCGCTCTGATGCCGGAATGAGAGAAGCTCAGCTCATTCGCATTTTCGCAGTTGGCCCCAGTGATCGTGACCTCGACGCTCGTTCCAGCCTGACCGCCCATTGGCATTGTCGTCAACAGTCGAGGAGCGGGCAGACAAACAGCCTGCGCCAGGGCGGTGGTCGACGTGAGTACTGTCAGAAATGCGGCCACCCCCCCTGTCAACAGAGGAGTTATTCTGGTGCGTTTGAGCTGGCGACAGGGAACGTCGGTCGAATGTCGTTTAGTCTTCATTTCGTCACTCAGTGGTTAAAGAGGAATTCCTTCGAATTCATCAACGCCCAGATCAGGTCCTGGAAGTTGCCGCGAGCGGCCGTACTTTTGGCAATCGGCTTGCCGGCGGCGTCGGTCAGCGGTTCGTTCAGATAAGCGATGGCCATCGCCAGTTCGTCTGCCCGAGGCTTGCGGGAAAACGCGGCGAGATAGAGCTCCGTTACTTTGTCTTCGTCTGGAATCTCCGCAGTCGCCAGTTGAGCGGCTCGCCCACCGCCGACAGCCAGCTTCGATTTGATCTCGGACGAGTTAATCAGGTGCAGGCTTTGGGCGAGACTCGATGACTGGACCCGCTCGCACTCGCAGACACTCAAACTTTCCGGGCGTCCGAAGACCTGTAGCAGCGGAGAAGCCCGGTTGTAGCTGTTGTCCGGCAGCGCGACGGCTCTCGTACCTGGCGGCAGGTTGGCAAACGACGTCTTCGCACCGGTCAGAAAGTCGATCGAATCCAGCAACACTTCCGCCTGCATGCGTCGTGGGTAGTAACGTGAATAATTCTGCCGGTCGACCAGGTTGTAATTATTCGGTTTTGAACTGAGCTGGTAGGCCGTCGAGCGAGTGATCTCGCGAATCAGGCTTTTCAGATCAAACCCACTGTTAATGAAGTGTTCTTCCAGTGCCGCAAGCAGTTCTGGATTGGTCGGCGGGTTCGTGTCACGAATGTCGTCTTCGGGTTCAATCAGACCTCGCGAAAAAAAGTGCTTCCAGTAGCGGTTAACCAGAGCCTTGGCGAAGAACGGATTCTGCGGAGAACTCATCCAGTCGGCCAGCCGAAGCCGAGGATCAGCGTCCGCTGGAATTTCTCCAACATCGTCACCAAACGCTGCCGGTGTTAACGCCTCGCCAGTCTTGACATTCTTTGCTGTCGCAACGCCTCGTTTGTGGAAGATCAAATCTTCGCCGCGAGTTCCCGTTGGTTTTCGCCCGACCTGACTGAAGAATGCAGCAAAGCTGTAATAGTCATCCTGACTCCACCGTTCGAACGGGTGGTGGTGACACTGAGCACACTGCATCCGCACGCCGAGGAACAACTGAGCGACATCCTCCAGTTGCTCCTTCGGTTCTTTGACTCGCTTGTACCAGGCCACCGGTGGATTACCGATGACGGTTCCGGTTGCAGCCAGCAGCTCACGGACGATCTGATCGTACGAAACGTTCGCGAGCAGGCTGTCGCGGATCCAGGCGTGGAAGGCGAAGTTTGAAGTAATGTCACTGGCGTCGTCGCGACGGTTCTTCAATAAAGGTGTCCACTTGCCAGCAAAGAAGTCCGCATAGTCAGGGCTGCGGAGCAGCGCATCGATTACTCGATCCCGCTTGTCGGTATCAGTATTCGCCATGAAAGCAGCGGTTTCAGATTCCTTTGGAAGACGTCCCGCAATGTCCAGCGTGACTCGCCGGAGAAACGTTGCATCGTCGCAAACGTCAGACGGCGGAATTCCGATGGCCTTGAGATTCGCAAAGACGTGCTTGTCGACAAAATTCTTTTCAGCGGGCAGGGTTTCAACGGGTGCCCCGAGTGGGACCGCCGCCGTGAACACTGCAACTTTCCCCTGGTAGCGCACCATGATCGCGACCTTACCAGGAATATCCTGAACTCTTACAAGGCCCTTTTCGCTGACATGAGCCATTGCTTCGGAGTTTGATTCGTAAAGAGCTAACTCTGTCACGTCACGAACACTGCCGTCAGAGTACTTCGCCACGGCTTTGAGCTGCTGTTCGCCCGACATTTTCACGAGTCCACGGCTGGGTTGAACATCAACTGAAACCAGTTGCGGCTCCGAGTCTGTGCCGAATGGCGTGCCCTGCTGGATCCACATTCGAAGAGTCACGTAGCCAACGGAGTCTCGTGCCAGCCGAATTCCGCCACCATGCGGAGTCTGCCCGGACGCTTTTCGCAGGATCAGACTTTGATCGGGCACTGCTGGAAACAGACGCCTGCCTTGCCCGTCTTTGACGAGACTTTCGTAGTCTTCGGCAGGCTCAAATCCGAGCAATGAAAGCTGAAACCCTCTTTGCCCGCCTCCCGCTTTGGCATGACAGACGCCAACGTTACACCCGGCTTTGGACAGGACGGGCATGACGTCATTAACAAAGCTGACCGGCTTCTGAGGCTCGGCTGCCGAGGTTGGGAACGGCACGGCCACAGCCAAGGCCAACAGACAGAGTCGCCGTGTAAACCATGCAGGACGGACGTTAATGCTTCGATGATCGGCCATGTCGTTTCCGATTGAGGCCAGCAGGAAGGAGTGACAGACAGGTTGTCACCAGTGAGGAAGGCAAATCTGTGAGATACCTTTTTGAACGGTCACACTCTGCCGCAAAAGGCAAGGTCATCGTACCGAACGGAATTTGGGATGTCGATGTTCAAACAGAGGGCTGACTGCGCGGTCGGTCATGAGCTGGCGGGTTGTGGAAGTGAATTTATCCCGATCCAGAGCCTTCTGACTTTTTAAAACAAACATCTGTCATCTGGCGCTGGCATTTCCTGTCGAGTCTCTTCTCACATTCAGTCGTCTTCGTGCCTGCTGGTTCTCCAGCAATTGCACTCTCGTATTCGACAATGCCTGTCAGTCGTTCTGGTCTGCAAGTCTGAATCGATGCAGCTCGACGACTTCCAACTCGTTTCCTTCAGCACACCGATATGACTGGTCGCCAGCAACGTTCAGGAATGTCTGCGATGAATCAGGCAGCGGCCAGTTGATGTGCAACTCGTCGATCTTCTTCGCCGTGCCGATGCCGATAACCTGCCGATAGGGATTCGCCCCAAAGCTGCTTCCGGAGCTGACCGTATGATGCACCGACCGTTGTTCTCCATTGGCCTCAGTGATGTCGAGTCGGACGCGAGCGCCGATGGCGTTGCGATTTGATTTGCGCCCTTCCAGCTCAAGCCGAATGTAGTGATTGTCGAATCCGGGATTCTCGAACAGTGCGTCGTTATATCGGTCGCCCGGATAGGCCCCGCCCAGTTGAACATAGACGTCCTGATCTCCGTCGTTGTCGATATCGGCAAACGAGACTCCGTGGCCTTTCTGAAGATGTCCAAAGCCTCCAGCCATGGTGACGTTCTGAAATCGCTGGCCGCGGTCATTGAGAAACATGACGTTAGGACGAATTTCTGAGTACGGCGTATTCCCCGTCGCCAGATAGAAATCACAGTACCCGTCATTATTCAGGTCACCAAAATTTGCTCCCATGGGCGTGGCGGGGTAGTCGAGTTCGACATCTTTCGTAACGTCAGAAAAAGTTCCGTCGCCGCGGTTCTGGTAAAGATGCATCAGCTCGAATCGAATGTCCGTGTCCAGTACCCCAACCGGCCCGGAAGTGCATCCGACAAAGATGTCTTCGTGACCATCGTTGTTGTAGTCCCAGAACCACGTCGGAAAACTTGCATCTGGCTTTGTCACTGACAGGTCGGCAGCCACGTCAGTAAACGTGCCATCTTTGTTGTTTCGATAAAGCTTGTTGGCGCCAGTCAATGACAAGTAGAGGTCGTCCCACCCATCGTTGTTGTAGTCACCCCGGGCTGCCCCCATCGAAAACACGACGTCGGCAACTCCTGCCTCAATCGCGACATCCACAAAATGTCCGGCGTCATTTCGAAACAGGTTGCACGGCGCCACGACGTCGCCCTTTGACTCGTTTCCGACATATAGATCGAGGTCGCCATCGTTGTCGTAGTCCATCCACACCGACGTCTTTGTCGGGGCAAACTGATCTCCAAGGCCGACGTCAAAGGTAACGTCAGTAAACTTGAGATTGCCGTCATTTCGAAGAAGAGAATTCGGGTGCATCCCGTTCGCACCTAACCATGCCCCTCGCATGATAAAGACGTCAAGATCACCGTCATTGTCGTAGTCAGCGTGATTCAGATTGAGCCCACCGAAGAACCCATTCAGTCCCGAGTCTGCGGTCACTTCTTCAAACGAACCATCGCCTTTGTTACGAAACACCTGCGTCTGCGACGTGACATCCCACGAGCACGTCACTACATCAAAATCGCCGTCCTGGTCGAAATCGTCGATGACAGTCCCGCCACAAAGATTAAATGTATTGAGCCCCAGTTTTGGATAGATATTCGTGAACTTTGGGAAGTTAACTTCTGGCTCAAAAAATGACGGATCGACAAGGTACTCCTCGGGAACTTCGGCTGGATACTTACCAAGCGTCATGTAGGCGATGTTCAAGAGCCACCGCGCCGCCTCGTCGACATCCAACCGCTCATCAGTTCCACTTTCTGACGGCAGTAACTGCAACACTTTCGTAAAGTGTCGGATTGCTCCTTCCGCCCCTTTGGGATTCGAGTGGAGGCCGGCTCCTCGAATGGGAACGATGCAACTCTCGCTCGAATGCGCCAGGCAACAGTTTTGCGTTTCGCCATTTCGCAGCGACGTGACGCCAAGTTCAAAGTGAGTTTTCTTTGCGAGTGCAATCTCAATCGTCGGCAAGAGTTCAAGAGACCGCTCCAGCAACTCAATAGCTCGATTCTCGTTCCCTAGCTTCAACTCAGCCCGCCCCAGTTCGAAATGTAGCTCCCATTGACGTTTCGGGGAGAGAGAAGACAGGTACCCTGGAGCCGACAGAAAAGCTCTTAGCCGGCGGGCGTGAGCATCGCCAACGAATCCGTTTTCGTCATGGCTTCGATTTGCGATGTCCGCAAGGACGTTGAGCATTCGTTGGTGCGATGACGGCTTTGCTTGAATCTCTGTGCTGGTGGTCGAGTCCGTTTTCGACGCCTTTTCGCCGCACCCGGAGATCAGGCCGATGGTCAGTACAAAAGCCGTCAACGGTCTCAGTTGACGAGAAAGATCCCCTGTCAGTCTTAGAGTCGCCATTCTCAATTCCGATCTTCAATGACTCGCCCAGGCAACGCCACTTCCTTCAACAAGCACATACCACTTGTCGCTTTCGTCCAGCTGAAACTTCTCCGAAGTCCCGCCAGGCCAGTCAACGTTGACAGCCTCGACCGACGCATCATCCGTGAGGCCAAAAATCAGATGCGGTTCGTTGGATGCCATGTAGCCACTGCCGGCGGTCAGCTGACGCACGCAGGTCTTTTTACGAGTCGTCAACGTCACCAGACTCCCCACAGCGTCGCGACAACTTGCTACGCCAATCAGTCGGATTCCTACGAATTGTCCACGGCGTTGTGATGAATTCATGACGACGGCAGCAGGTGCATTGATGTGCGAAACCGCGAAATCTTCCAGACCATCTCGATTAAAATCCAACAGAGCCAACCCACGACCAAGGTACTTGCCGAGAAAAAAGTCACCAGGTTCACTGCCGGCCACCTCAGAGAAATGCCCACTTCCATCGTTCAACAGAAACTGCGGGGACTGACGATAGAGCCGATCGGGATTACTACTGGAAAAGTCGACGACATCACCATTCGTGACGACCAGATCAAGATCACCGTCGAGTTCCGCATCGAATGCCTGTGTCCCGAAACCTAAATTCCTGTGGCTCGATGCTTGCAGACCGCCAACGCTGGTTTCGTCGTTATAGAGTCCTCCGGAGACCTGCATGTAGAGTGTATTGTAGTCCCTGTAAAAGTTGGTCACCAGGAGATCCAGTAGACCATCGCCGCTCAGATCTGCCGCCGCGACTCCCATACAGGCCTGCGCACGCCCCGTCCCGCTGTAGGCAAGACCGCGTGCCAATGCGTCCTCGGTGAATTTAACTTTGTCGCTCGACTGATTGACGAACAGAAAGTTCGCACGCGCGTCGTTTGCAACAAACAGGTCAAGCCGCCTGTCATCATCGAAACGTGCAGCAACAACGCCTAAGCCGATTCCTTCTGGCATCTGAATGCCGCAGGATTCTGTTACGTTGATGAACTCTCCATCGCCACTGTTCACCAGAAGCTGATCCTGTCCAGCCCGCATTTGAACACCCGAGTCACATGGAACTGAGGCGTCACCGGACTTACACATTTCCGTGCGGATCAAATCGAGCGAGGTGTAATTCACGTCGTAAATATCCAGCAGAGAATCGCCATTCAGGTCAGCCAGCACGGTGCTCGTTGTCCAGCCTTGTGAGCGGGAGAACTCACGGGACTCAGATTGCGAAAACGTTCCGTCGCCATTGTTCAGCCAAAGAACATTCTCACCAACATTCGCGATGTAAAGGTCCTGCCATCCGTCTGCGTTGACGTCGCCTGCTGACACGCCCTGGCCATAATAGCCATCAACAAATCCAGCACGGTCGGTTACGTCCAGCCAGGGGCCACTCCCCGAATTCCAGAAAAGTTTATCTGTCGCCCCGACATGGCCCGGAACTCGCGCTGGTGCGTTTGCGTGTGGAATCTTCCCTCCCTGGCTGAAGAACAGATCTGGCCAGCCATCGCCATCGAAATCGGTTGCTGCTACACCTCCGCCTGTAAATTCGAAAAGCAGGGTACGATCAGCCGTCGTGGAAGCTCCATCTTCATACATGAAATTCACAGCAAGATTCAGGGCTCGGTCTTCAAATCGGACTTCGCAATCTGCCATCTGGTCTGTGGACTTAAAAGGGGACGGAACGTACGGAAGTGACAGGTCTGGAACTGCAAGTTCTTCCCTGAGATCAAACTGAGGATTCGTACGTGTCATCGGCTCGCCGGCTCGCCGGCGATAAAACGCGGCACGCTCAACGGTTTCTTTCGACGGTGCATCGACAGACTGTAACACCTGGTTCCATCCAATGGCTTCTCGATACGCACCTAACAGCTCGCAACACCTTTCCGCCTCTCTGAGCTGTGCGGTGACAATTCTGTTGGACCCATGAATCCGTCTGCACACATCTTCGTAGTCCTTCAGTTGGCGAGCCCTTGCCAGTAAGGAGGGCACCTGATCATTCAGACCAAGTCGCTGTCGGCAACGAGCCAGACGTTCGACTGTAGGGTGGTCCATCGGATCGAACGAAAACGCATGCAGAAAACAACGGTGTGCATCACCGATAGAATTTCGATACAGATGCAGATTGCCCAGAAGACGCCAATAGTCTGGCCTTCTTTCTGCCGATTTCGAGACGCTGGGCAACCATGTGGACAGTTCGCTGACTTTGCCCTGCTCGTAGAGCATTTCGCCCCGAAGCAGCTGAGCGTCAATCAGGTCCGGATCGATTTTCAATGCCCGGTCAATCAGCGTTTGTCCACGAATAAAATCCTTGTCCTGAAACGCGCGCCCCGCAAGCCCCAGATAGATAAGAGGGTCGTTAACTTCGTTTGCAAGTCCGCGCTCAAGTGAAGCGTCTTCGTAGCCGAACCTGATGTCTCGATTTCCAAGTGCCGGAAACGAAATCAGATCGAGCCCCCCGTGTGTCAGCAGGTAGAGCCAGTTCTGTTGAGCATCCCAGTATCTTCCTGTGACAAATTTCTGCATTCCGAGACGCAGGTGATAATCGCCCGCCGCAGAGCCCGCCTGGCTTGCTGCGGCTTCCAGGCAGGTTTCAGACGCTGTCAGATAACCGGCCAGGTAGAATACGTCGGCCACCTTTGCCAGTTCCATTGGCGAGACAGACTCGTCAATCTCGCATTCACCGAGCAGGCGTCGCGCGGCATCCAGATCCTGTTTGCGAATCGCCGACCGCACGAGATCAAATCCTGCCAGCTGATTCTCCGACGGTGCCTTCTGAAGCGGATGCCGCCAGAGCATGAACGACGCCACAAGGGCACATACCAGCAGAGCGAAACTCCAGCGCTGCTGTGCGGTCATTCTGAGCCTCCGGAAGCGCGCGCGGCACGAGCCCAGAATTCGGCCAGGTGTGGTAACTCGATTTCCGAGTACGCAGCAGCCAGCCTGTGTCGGACTTCTGAATTCAACGGTTCGCGAGCTGCCTGTTGTTCCAGTGCGAACAATTCGATCTTTGCATCAAGCAAGCGACGATGCTGGTCAAGATACTTCCGACCTTGCTCCTTGTCACCAGCGCGAGCGTGGGCCTGTCCGAGCTGGTAGTACGCCTGCTCGTCCGCTGGATCAAGTTCCAGTACTTTCTCAAACAATCTGATGGCCAGAGAGTAGTCTCCCTGAGAAAACCGTAGTTTCCCTTTTACCATCATTGCTTCTGTATCGTCGGGGTAGGCGGCCAGACATCGCTCAATAATCGACTCAGTCGATTCGTAGTCGCCCTCCTGGAGCAGCAACCTCGCATGCATCACCGGTGCCAGCTCAATGAGATCAGGTCGAGCTTTCCGGATTCGATCCAGCTCGCGACGTGCGTCGTCAATTCTTCCCAAGTGGGTGTAGCCATCAACCAGCTCGACCTGCAGTACCCAGTCAGTCGGTGGTGTCAGCTCAACAGCCTTTTCCGCGGCGACGATGAAGTTATCCCAACGTCCGTGGTTCCGGTGGACCGCCGCCTGAATTCGGAAGGGCGTCGGATTTTCAGGGTCGAGCCGAACCCATTCCTCTGTGTGCCGCATGACCTCAGCGTCGCTTCCCAGCGCCATTCGGATCTCAATTGCTAATCTAAGGGTCGCCACGCGTGATTCACCGCGGTCGAGAGCGACCCCGATCAACTGCTCAGCAGGCCCCAGGCGATCTGTATGGAACAGCAGCTCTGAAATCAGAAGGATGTCGGTTGTCTCGATCGTTAAGACGTCGCTGCCAGGCGGAATTGAGGCGACACTCAGATCGGCCCCGACGATCGGTGCGGCCCCGATGTAGTACAGCATCGCGGTGGCTCCGACTCTGCCCTCTGCTTCAAACAAACGGCCTGCAAACGCGATACAGCGTTCGGCAGACAGTGACCGTGACTCTGGAAAGGCTACGATCTTTTGAGCTTCCTCACGTACTCGGAGCAGCTGTGATTCTGCAGTCGACCTGTTGAAATAAACGGCAACAACACAAGGAATAAGAATCAGAAGCCCGACCAGAATTCGATGGACTGGCAGTTTACTTAACGACATAGGCATCAGCCCCTTCCACCACCTTATAGCTTCCCGGCAGGAGAGCTTTGTGGACCTCTTCCGTGCCACCGAGCCAGGTGACCGTCACGGTTACCGGGTTGGTGTCTGGCAGGGCGAAGAGTAGTCGACCATCTTTATGAGAAGCGTATCCGCCACCGCTGATTTTCCATTGGGTTTGCGGACGCTCGGACGTTTGCACTTTGACTCTGGCACCAACAGCTGACCTTTCGACGGTCGTTCCGACGAGATCAATGCTTAGCCAGGGGGAGGATGCTATCTGGTTTGTCAGCAACGCAACCGGCTCGTTCTGATGAACAACGGCAAGGTCTAGACCGCCGTCATTATTCCAGTCGAGCACAGCCGATCCGCGGCCCGATCGATCATGATCAAAATAAGGACCGCCGTTCTGGCTGATTTGCCGATAGCGTTTTCCCTGCTGGTTCACAAACAGCTGTGGTGGTTGAAAATAGGGGCTATCCAGTCGGTCGTACGCGACGTGTCCGTTGATGACGTACAGGTCAGGCCACCCATCGCCGTTAAAATCTCCGAATCCAGTGCCAAACCCAACCCACGAACGCGAGTCGCCTGACAGCCCGAAAAGCCCTGCGCAATGCACAAACCCTGATCCCTCAATGTTACGAAGCAACGAGTTATCCTGGTGCGTGTAGTTTGTGTACCAGAGGTCTGGGCCACCGTCTCCATCAAAATCCGCGAGGTCAATTCCCATCGACCCTTCGCGCTCACCGGATTCCGAATACGCAATACCGCCCAGCACTCCATCTTCACTCCAGGGAAGGGAACCTGAATTAAGGTAGAGCTGGTTTTCCTGAACATCGTTGACGACGACGAAGTCAATAAAGCCGTTGTCATCAAGGTCCGCCGTGACGATTCCGAGACCTCGGTTCTGCTCAATGATTCCCGCTGTCGCGCTGACGTCGTCGAACTGTTGTCCGTTGTTTACAAAGACCACGTCACGCGATCCTGGAAACATCGTTGGACCACAGATGTCGTGAAGCTGCTTGTCGTTCAGGCAAACGCGTTTGGGGTCGGGCAGCCATTCCGCGTAGGTCAGGACATAGATGTCGACGAGGCCATCATTATTGATATCTGCCGCCGCCGGGGAGACATTCCAGGATTTAGAATGAAGCCCCAGCATGTCACCCTGTTCGATGAATGTCCCGTCGCCGGTATTTATCCAGACTTGCATTGCTCCAAATCCGGCAACGACGACATCCTGAAACCCATCAGCATTGAGATCGGCGACAGAAGCTCCGTGAGTATACGTCTTTCCCGAACCAAGACCTGCCGAAGCGCTCACGTCGGCCATCGTTGCGGCGTCGCAATTGCGAAACAATCCGGCAGGGTGACCTTCGATCTGGATTGAATCGTCACGCTCAGCCAGTGAGCCGCCACCTGTGAAAAACAGGTCGACCCATCCATCGCCGTCGTAGTCGAGGACAGCAACACCACCGCCGACAGATTCAAGCAACTGGTAGCAACCTGTGTTGCTCCCGTCGCGATAGGAGAAATCGATCCCGAGAGCAGCGGAACGATCCTCAAACCAATCATCTTCACGAAGCTCTCGCATCTCTCGCGAAACAGGGCTTGCAAAAGGCAATGGCGCATCTTGAGGGGCGTCACGATGTCTTTCGTCGGAGTGAACTTCAGTGGTTGCCTCTGTTTTGTCAGTCTTCTTGACTTCAGAATTGCAGCCGCTTTGTGACAGCACCAATGCAAAAGAGCCTACTGTAAAACAGTAGGCTTTAAGTCGCGCTGAAAGTGGCATCCGCACGTCACTGAGCTTTCGGAACCTGAAGGTCATACTCGCCAGGCACCTTTAAGACCATCCCGGACTGATCAAAAGCGGAATACATGGGGCTGATCAAAGATTTGGGTTCTATCGCTGTAGTTTCGATGTAGTTGCCGTCAGCGTCGTACTCCATCTGATCACCCTGAATCGGTGGCCCGTCAAAAACTCCCGTGAGAGCTACCTTATAGGTGTCAGCAGGTACATCCGAGATCATATAGGTGCCGTCCGACTTAATCGCGGCGCGATAGGAACCGCCAGGACCACTGATAGTCACAACCCCTCTTGGCAGTGGCTCCCCTCCCGTGAACGTGACGGTGCCGGCAACGTCGACTCCCCCTCGACCGCTGCCACAGCCAACAACAGAGAACGCGCACAACAACCCTAAAAGAAATCTCATCTAACCTTGCCCTGACTTGAAAAAAGCGACAACAGTGAGGCAGGCTCTATGACGAAACAACACCTTGCCACGTCTGAAAAACCGACCACGCGTTAACGTGGCCGGTCACAATGAACAATCTGAGATGTCGATCAAGCTGGCAACCTAGAATCCATCGGTCTGCTCGTTATCAGCTGAACCGCCAAGCGCCCATCGAACTTCCTGATCGAGATTCTCGCTCAGTGCAACGACAGCGCCATCAGCTAACAGGAAATGGACCATACCAGTGTGCAAGCTCCCGAATCCGGTAGCACGAGCATTTCCTGTACGAGCAGGGTCATCCTCGCCCCACCCGCTTGGCCCATCGAGATGCAGACCTGTCCGCAATGGATAGCGAATATTCCGAGTAACCATGTACTCGCGCCAGCTACCATCTTGAACAAAGACAGATGTGTCAGTGTTGTTGTGGCCAGGATTGCCGGTACGAGACAACTCTTGTTGCGTCCAGAATTTTTCGCCAACGATTAATGTGTTACTCGTACCGTCTGTGCAGGTTGCTGTGTCTTGCGTGAATTGTGCCTGTTCACGGCGACGGCCATTGTGTCCGGCAACTCCGCCGTCATCTGGAAGTCCGACAGTGGTTCCGGTCTTAATCAGGCCTTTCTGGCGATTGATTTCCGATTGACTGGACGAATTATGATGCGACCACCAGCCGTCTTCTGTTGCGGAAAAGTCGGCATTCTTGTCGAACCCCTGCCCCTGCATGAAGACCACTGCGTAGTCTCCCTTTGGCCCGCGACCATTACCACCAGTTTCTGACTTTGGACGCCCTGGGTTGGATGGGCAAATGTAAACGGGTATTCCTGCATCAACCCCCGCACGAAGACCGGCATCCACAATGATCTGATAGTTGTCATTCATGTGTTGCCGCATGCTGGTCGGGGTCCCCGATCCATTTGTTGCTCCGCCGTTGTACAGGTCGAACATTGCCGTTTGATCGATGTACGGAAGAATGTGAAAGAAGAATGTCGGCCCACCCGAGAAATTAACGATCGGTGGAAACTTGCCATAGGTGTCGAGGAAGTTGTGCGTTGCAGTACCGATGTTCTTCAGGTTGGCCTTGCACTGACTCCGGCGAGCCGCTTCTCGTGCCTGCTGCACTGCCGGCAACAGAAGTGCGACCAGAATGGCGATGATCGCAATGACGACCAGGAGTTCAATCAACGTGAACGCCCGCCGTCGATGACGATCTTGGGAATCGTACGGCTTTTGAAATGGCAACAATCGCATGCGTAAGCCTCACACAAAGAGAACTGAAAAAGTGGGACGAAACACCCCTAGATAACATTTGTGGCAACCGTTGCGACTCGATCAAACAAGCGAACAGTTACCAGGAGACGCGGAATTTATCAAGAATTGATCTCGCGTTTGCGTGGAATTGACCCTGAAAGGTACCAGGGGCAGGTTTAGAGATCAAGTGGGAACCTGACTGTGAACCTTATCGCCATTGGGATCCTGCTGGAAACACAGTATATGCCCGCGTTGACAAGCGATTTTAAAGCTCGTCCACAGTTGCTGCTCAGTGCGAGCGCTGACGATTTGAAAGATTTGGCAGAATCGCTGGACACGCAGCGAGGTTGATTCTGATTGGGAACCGGGCTTCATCGATTGCGTTCGTTCGAGGCGGGACTTACTCATCTGAATTCTGTTGATGCGATGATGGCGAGTTGTTGTTTTTCGTTTTCGTTGAGCCGGCGAGTTGAGCCGGATGTCAGGTTTCTTCGGCTGGTGGGTGTGAGCAATCGGACCAGTGAGAAAGTCGACGATGAAGCCGTTCACGCTGCGGATGGAGCCTGGCAGATGTTTTTGAGCTGGTCGTTGGCTGTTTCAATCAGCGGTGGCTTTCGCAGCATCAGCCCGCGTACCGATCAGATATTGCGAGCGGGCCACCACAGCACGATTTCACGGCTTCATGCTCTTTCGGATTGTGGCTGCCAGTTACAATCCCCGTTCACCCTCTCATGGGCAAACGCACAACTTGACTACTCAGCAAAGCGGATGGCTTTGAAGTTTCGTACCTGACCGGTGATCGCTGTTTCGACGGGCAGACGTTCCATGGATGAAGCACCGTAGAAACCGTGGACGTTTTTTGTGCGGTGCAGGACGTATTCGGCGTCTTCGGGCATGGCGATCGGGCCACCGTGGCAGATAACGAGTACATCGTCGCGGACTCCTCGAGCGGCGTCCGCGATGTTCTGCACTTCTTTCACGCAGTCGTCGAGTGTCTTCGCGGTTGTCGCTCCGATCGAACCTTTCGTTGTCAGGCCCATGTGGGCAACGATGATGTCGGCACCGACTGCGGTCATCTGTTCGGCTTCGGTCGGGTTGAAGCAGTACGGAGTCGTCAGCAGGTCCATATTGCGGGCGAGTTGGATCATGTCGACTTCTTTGTCGTAACCCATGCCGGTTTCTTCGAGGTTGACTCGGAACAGTCCGTCAATCAGTCCAACCGTCGGGAAGTTCTGCACGCCAGCGAATCCGATGTCCTCAACCTGCCGAAGAAACCAGTCCATTTTTCGAAACGGATCGCTCGCGCAGACTCCGGCGAGGACAGGAACGCTCTCAACAACGGTCAGAACTTCATGAGCCATTTCCATGACGACGGCGTTGGCATCTCCGTAAGGCATGAGGCCGGACAGTGAACCTCGACCGGCCATGCGGTAACGTCCTGAATTGTAGATCACGATCAGGTCGATACCGCCGGCCTCTTCGAACTTCGCACTGATTCCGGTGCCCGCTCCGCCGCCGATGATCGGGATTCCATCCGCGATTCGAGTTCGTAGTAAATCGAGGATTTCTTCGCGTCGTGATGCCACTGCGCTTACTCCGGTTGCTTTCCCGCATGAACTTGTAATCGCAGAGGCCACAGAGTCTTCGCGGAGCACAATGAGAACTCCCTCCGAGCTTTCGCGGTTTCCAACTTTGTGCCCTCTGCGATTGAAACGTCTTCAATTCTGTCGAACTCAGTTTTCGGCGAGGAGTTCAAGCATCAGCTCTACTGCTCTCGCCGAAAACTCCGGATCATTGATGTTGGCGTCGACGTCTTTGACTCGAATGCCGTCGCAGACGTTTTCTCGAACGGCGTCGAAGAATGCCTGGTTGGCTTCGCGATTGCAGAAGCGCTCGCCGTCGGCATCGAGCATCGATACACCTTTCAGAGGAAACAGAAACGCGACCGGGCCGGTTGCTTTGTTGGCTTTCGCGGCGAAGATTTCTCCGAGCTGACGATTCTCTTCAACGGTCGTGCGCATGAGCGTTACTTCGGAAGTCCACTCGTAGAAGTTGCGGTCGCCGGTTTTGAACCTGTCCGGCACGCTGTCCATTGATCCGAAGTTGCACATGTCAATGCAGCCGGGAACGATCAGGTGTGGCAATCCGTTCTGTCCTGCACCGTCGAGACGGTCGGTCCCGGCGCTCATGATTCCGCCACACAATTCGTCCGCCCATTCTGTTGTCGTGATGTCGAGAACGGCGTCGACCAGTTTCTCGTTTGCCAGAGATTCAAGGATTCGTCCGCCGGTTCCGGTTGCGTGAAAAACCAGGACTTCGTAACCAGCCTTGTCGAGAGCTTCGCGACAGGCATCGACGCAAGTCGTTGTGTTGCCAAACATGCTCGCGGCGATGAGCGGTCTTTCACCGGTTGCTTCGGGGATGGTTGAATTGACCATTCCGCAAACGGCTCCGGCAGCTCGCGAAAGGATCGTTCGAGAGATTCGATTGATGCCCGACACGTCCGCGATGGATGGCATCATGACGATGTCTCTGGTCCCGACGAACGGGCTGATGTCACCGGCGGCCAGCGTCGACACGCAGAACTTGGGCACTCCGACCGGCAGCGTTCGCATGGCAGAAGTCACGATGCCGGTTCCGCCCGAACCGCCCATTCCGATGATGCCATCGAATTCTCGATTGTCGAACATCTTTCGAACGAGAGCGGCGGCGCCGGCACTCATGACAGACATGGCGTGCCCGCGGTCTCGTTTTTCACGCAGACTGATGAGCGGTTCCCCGCCAGCGTTCGCCACGGCGTCGGCTTCGACATCGACCGGAAACAAATCGGTTGAGCCATCGACGCCTGCGTTGACGGCAACAACCTCACAGCCACAAGCCAGAATGCGCTCGCGCAGGAACGCAAACTCTTCGCCCTTCGAGTCGAACGTTCCGAGTATCAATACGCGTTGAGACATTGGAAATTCCTTCAGTCGACTTGCCTATTCCCAGCGGTTAATCAGGAACGTCGCCGTCTGAGCGAAGAACGGTCGAAGTATCTGATCAACTTCCGGAGCGAAGGCTGCTTCGTCCAGTGCGCGTTCCATGATCTCGACCCAGCGGTTGCGGGCGTTGATATTCAAGTCGTACGGAGCGTGTCGCATTCGTAGAGCGGGATGTCCTCGCTCTTCAATATAAGTCTGCGGTCCGCCGAAGCGACCAATCAGAAAACCTCGCAGTCGGTACTCAGCTCCTTCAAGGTCGTCCGCCGGGTACATCGGTCCGAGAATGTCGTCACTCGGTATCTGCCGATAAAAAGCGGCGACGAGTCGCTGAAATCCGTCGTCGCCAATGATTCCGAAAATATCTGCTTCCGCAAGCTGCGCCATCGCTCGTGCTTTCTGTCGTCGACGTTTGCCGTTATCTGCCGGTCTTGGATTTAGTGAGTTGTCCGGAGGTAAAGAGGCAGCATCCTCAAGCCTGCTCCCTCATAGAAACCTTGAAAATGGTCTACGGCAGCTCCTTTGCCACGACGACAATGTGCTGTCCTTTCGGAACCG
Source organism: uncultured Planctomycetaceae bacterium (assembly GCA_963976765.1). Classification (GTDB taxonomy): domain Bacteria; phylum Planctomycetota; class Planctomycetia; order Planctomycetales; family Planctomycetaceae; genus JABMPE01. The sequence continues at coordinate 11,477 of CAXBME010000021.1, read as the reverse complement.
GAGCCACCCATGCCTGAGCCAGGACAACGCCATCGAGTGCAGCCACACAAGGCCAGGGTTCGATGTCAATGCGGTCAAAGTCGTGCAGCAGGCCCACGGTTTGTCCTCGCTTCACTCTGGCGCCGCATTCGACAAGTGGTTCGTAATGCCCGGCAAAGGGAGCGACCGTGAAGCAGTCACGGTCGACCATTTCCAACTTCAGTTGCGTGCCGTCTTTGTGGTGAGCAATCGGTTCGATCTTTCCGTGCAGTAGATCGTTGTTGATGGCTGCGGCCAGAACTCCTTGACGACCGTATCGGACGCCTTCCGGATTGACTGCTTTGCCCCAGCCAAGTTCCGTGCCGACGGTGATTTTTCCCAGACGCTCTGCTTCGCTGGGCAGCAGCCCTGGTGTGACGTTCTGGTAGACCATCAGTGAAGGCGTGCCGTACCAGCGAGCTGTTTGCTCGATCTTCTCGGCCAGCACCGGATCTTCGACGGGGTGATAGTTTGCGCAAATGGAGAATCGAGCCACTTCGCCGCCAGAATGCAGATCCAGCACGATGTGAACTCTGGGCCAGATGTATTCTCTTACAAAGTCAGCGATGCGATGAGTGATCCCTGCCAGTGCGGGCGTTTTGCCGGCACCATCGACAAACGCACGATTCAGGTTGACTCCATCTTCCTGACGACTTTCGCGAGTGCCCGACAGAAACGCGGCCGGGTTCAGCACAGGGATTAGAATTATCCGGCCACGTACGTTTTTGATGTCGATCTCACGCAGCAGATGTTTCAGAACCACCGGCCCTTCGTATTCATTGCCGTGGTTGGAACCAAATGCCACCAGACCTTCGCCGTCTTTTGTCTCTGGTCCGACAAACACAGTCAGCGGCATCAGGTGGTCTCCCCAGATGCTGTCGTGTTCCAGAGCCAGCCAGTAATCCCGTCGGCCTGGCGAATCGAGATCAAGGCCTTCCGGCCGAACTGTCTTGCGTTCCATCGTTTGTTTCCCGGTTGGTGTTAAGTTTCATCGGTCAGCCGGTTGGTACAGTCAACGAGCAGCCAGCAGAAGCCGGATGCAAGATACATTGCCGACAGCAGAACGAATAACGGGTTCCAGTCGGTCGTTCTCACTTCCGCTCCGTCAATCACCGACAGAGTTGTGAACCAGTCCAGAATGACTCCAAAGATGATCGGCATCAGCACGCCGCCGATCGTTCCAGCAGTGTTGATTATGCTGAAGACAGTGGCGCTGAAATGCCCCCCAAGGTCCGTGCATGTGCCCCAGGTTGTAGGCTGACTCCAGTCGCTGAAAAACTTGGCCGCCATCAACAGCCATGCCGCAGTGACTCCGTCCGACTGCATGACGACCAGTGCCAGCATCGCGCAACCAATCACCTTCCCGACAAACCCCACGCCGCTGCGAGCCCATCGGCGGTTTCCGGTGCGGCGAATCACGACGTCGTTCAGCCAACCGCCGACGATTCCGCCGAGTGCTCCGCCAAACAGCGGGAGACTGGCCAGCCATCCGGTTTGTTTGATGTCGAAATCGTGAGCCACCAGAAAATAAGTTCCGATCAGACCCACAAACACAACATCCGATCCGGCGTCAAGAAACTGTTGCACTGTGAAGAATTGCAGGCTTCGGTTGCGAAGTGCCAGGCTCAGCGGGAGCCTGGTCGCTGTATCAGCAGAGCTGTCCCGGTTCAGCGACCCTTCTGTAATCAGATGGCATTCCGCTTCGTTGACTCGGGGATCCTGACGCGGCGAATTGCGAAACAACAGAAAGAATGTCACGCACAAAGCAATTCCGATTCCGCCGGTCAGAGTCACGGCCAGTTGCCAGCTAAGCCCGCAATAGCCCATCAGCAGCGTCGCGATGATGATCGGCGACATCGCACCACCTGCCCGGCCAAACGTCGTGGCCACCCAGCCTTGCAGCACGGTTCGTTGCGAGATCGGAAACCACTGCTGGCTGATTTTCGTCAGGGCCGGATAGCAGCCTGCCTGAGTTGCTCCAAACACCAACCGCCAGAAACCCAGCAGGAACATGTTGCCGGTGTGAGCAACTCCGGCAACCGCGATGGACCATGCGGCAATCATGCCGGTCAGAATGCGGTGCGGGCCGAAGCGGTCAATTACGATGCCGCTGGGAATCTGCCCGGCGGCATAGGTGTAATAAAACAGTGAAAACAGGAAGGCGGTCTGAGTGTTCGTGAACGAGAACTCTTCCTGCAGCCTGGGGCCGATGATGTTCCAGCTGTACCGATGCAGATAAAGCAGGAATGACGTTCCGCACGCCAGTGCGAAGATTGTCCAGCGAACCTTCGTCGGCGGAGAGTCTCTGGTGGTCCTTTTCGAGTCGCCTGCCGGATCTGCTTTGGACTGGTCCACTTGTCATCTTTCTGAGAGTTCGTCATGGACGTCGAGAAGATGGTCCAGGCCGGGATGCTTCATCGGAACTCAATCCACTCGCGACAAAACTGTTCAACCGCGGCTATCAATCTCGATTTTCAATTCCGCCCCACGATCCCGGAGTCTGTCGGAACTGCGTCTGTGGGATCTGCATCGGTGAAAACTGCAAGTCTCTTTCATCCTTCCAGGAGGAAGGTTCCGTTGACCGATCCTCAATATAGGAACAGGGAGCCAGATATTCGACGTATCAGGCGTAGAGTGAGAATTGCGACGCGGAAGACTCGCTCGCTTGCGCTTCAGCCTGGTCGGCGGTAAGGTTGACGGCAAACCAGATGCTGGTTGAATGTGAAAAGTTCGTTTCGACGTGGCTGGCCTGTCGCTCGCATTGTTAGAGGAACGTTCCATGGACGTCACGCAGACTCATATCGAGAAGGATCTCGTTCACGATCGTCCGTTGATCTCCTGCCGGTTTGATCCAACCGGACGGTTCGTTTTTGCCGGAGCGGAGGACTACAGCGTCTGGCGATTCGATATCGCGTCTGGTGCGAAAACAAAACTGGACGGCGTCGACGCGTGGGTCCGAGGCATGGCCTTCGATAAGAGCGGCGCGACGATCGTCACCGGTGGTTATGACGGACGTCTGATCTGGTGGCCGGTTGCAGACGAGACGCCGAAACCAGTCAGAACCGTCGAGGCACACGCTGGCTGGATTCGAGCAGTGGCCGTCAGTCCCGACACAACGTTGCTGGCTTCCGTCGGCAACGACCTGATTGTGCGCCTGTGGAATATGGCGGACGGAAAGCTCGTCCGGGAAATGTCCGGGCACGAGTCGCACATTTACAACGTCGCGTTTCATCCCGACGGCGAGCACCTGGTGACAGGCGATCTGATGTGCCACCTCATTGACTGGGATGTTGCCTCAGGCAAGCAGCTCAGAACCTGGCAGGCTGAGTCTCTTCAGAAATACGACAAGACGTTTATCGCGACGATCGGTGGCTTCCGCGGAATGGCCTTCAGCCCGGATGGAAAGTACCTCGCCGGCAGTGGCATCACGAATGTCACTAACGCGTTTGCAGGCGTCGGCAATCCATCGGTCGTTGTCTTCGATTGGGAAACCGGCAAACAGCAGATCGAACACCTGACCAAAGCTAAGCTGACCGGCGTCGCCTGGGGAATCGCCTTCCATGCCGACGGGACAAGGGTCGGCATTTCAGGCGGAAACAGCGGCGGGTATTTGCTTTTCTTCAAGCCCGCAGACGCCAACGAGTTTCACCAGTTCAAACTGAAAGACACCGCTCGTGATCTCGACCTCGCCTCAGACGGTCTGCGAGTCGCGACTGCTCATTACAACGGGCATGTCTATATCTCCCGACTGGATGCGAAGCAGTCTTAATACGACACGATGGCTTCAGGTGGTTCTTGACTTCTCGCCGGTAATTCGGGGCGGGCAAGGGGCCGGTGAATCAGGAAGTTTCTGTCTGGCGGAATAACTCAGTAAGCAGGCGCCGACGAATCTGCAGCACTTGGTTGCTTGGGCCCGTTTCTTTTTCTGAGGCGGGACGGCCGGCTCATCACGAGCCTTGCTTTCACTCGCCGTGCCCCAGCGCGCCGTCTTTCGCCGGGCCACGCGCGCTCGACTGGTCCGACTGACGACGAAGGAACCAGCACCACACTCGGTTCCGCCGCAACCGAAGAAGAGCCACAGCCTGCCAGAATAGAAAAATTCAATTGTCGCACTTAAGTCGACTGAGTCTCCTTGCGGATGCAGCGAGATGAGCGTCGATTCTCATTGTTTATTACCGGGTCCGTGCGTCGGTGGGACCACAAAATGAGCCCGGGTTCAGGGGGCATGTAAGAACAAGCCGCTCGGGTAGACACATTTTTACTCCAGGCCTCTGCCGACTACGTGGAAAGCTGAGGCCCGCGGAGCGCCTGTGCTTGTGCCTGATTGATCTGAGCCTGGGCCAGAGTCAGTTTGACATGCCCCTTCATAGGTTCTCGGAGTCTCCGTAGTCGTTATGTGGCAGACTCAGAAACCGTCGTTCCCGACTCATAGTGATGCAAGGCAAATGCAATCTGCCCCATTTCCAGCGTCCGGTTTTCACCGGAATTCCAGCATCAAAAACGGACCAGAATTCGGGGGAGCAGATCATGTGTCGTTGTCAATCGGATATTTCGCTGACGATTCGGAAGCCGGCGTCGAGCCATGCCTGCTTTACAGCGATGACGCGATGGTGACTTGAAGAGGCGTAATCTGAGACCCAGCGGAAGCCGCCACCTCGCAGGATGCGTGGCATTCCGCCAGCAGTGGTGTGTGGGCCAGACGGATCGCTGACGGAGGTCGATTCGTAAATGCGCGGACCGTCGTGACAGAGTTCCCACACATTGCCGTGCATGTCGAACAGACCGAATGCGTTGGGAGCAAAACTGCCGACCGGAATGGGTCGTTCGTGCGGTGAATCGCCAACGGGTGCGAAGTATGCCCGGTTGGAATTCAGTCGGTTACCGAATTGGAAATCGGTTTCAGTTCCGGCTCGGCAGGCGTATTCCCATTCGGCTTCGGTTGGCAACCGGAATCGTCGGCCTTCCACCTGAGAGAGCCAGTTGCAGAATGCTTCGGCATCCTGAGTTGTAACGCAGGTTACAGGAAATTCTGCTTTGTTCGCGTAACCCGGTGATTGCCAGGAACGATCAGCGGAATTTGCCCAGCCGGACCAGTTCCAGATACTCAGTTCACCCTTACCGTCTTCAGCTGCAGATCGATAGCCTGATGCGGCAGCGAATCTTCGAAATTGGTCGACGGTGACTTCCGTCTCGCTGATGTAAAACGGTTTTGTCATTCGAACCTGGTGATGGGGGATTTCGTAGAGGCGGAACTTCATCGAACTCTCCGCCCGCATTACGAAATCGCCCGGCGGTACAAGTTGCAGGTTCATGCCGACTGAAGTCGAGAGCGTCGGATCGAGGCCGTCTCGATCTGACAGCAGACCACGAGCGGCTTCAATCTCGGCTAGCCCGAACGGTGATGACAACCAGTCCGGTGAGTCTGTGACGATGTGATCAAGTTGGCTTGATTCGTCAGGTGTATTCGAAGCCGACGTCTCGGTGGCGGGCGGCGTTGAAACTTCATCGTTCGTTGCGATGGCAACAGGACGCAGCGTTGCAGGCTGCGAAGCTGTCTCCGACGGGACTATTTCCCGGACGACTCGGAAACCCAGTTCGACGATCCGAAAGCTGGCTCCCGGTTCAGGGGCTGCATAATGGGAATGCAGTCGGAAAGAGTGTGAAAGCCAGCCGCCATCACGGACCCATCGGCGATCATTCGGACCGGATGGCTTTTGAAACGGATCGTTCACGGCGACATCTGGTTCATAGGCGAGTGCTGAGTCGGCCGTCCATTCTCGAACGTTGCCTGGCATGTCGCAGATGCCGAACCCGTTTGCAGGGTACGATCCAACCTGGGCCGGGCGATTCGCCGGAGCTGTGAAGCTCCAGTACAGGCCCTGGCGGTTCGTGACGCGGTCTCCGTAGTGAGTTGGTGTTTGTGTGGCCGCCCGGCAGACATATTCCCACTCGGCGCACGTCGGTAAACGATATGTCGTCTGCTCTTTGGCGGTGAGCCACTGGCAGAAGGTCTCGGCGTCGATAGCATTGACGCAGGTAACGGGCTGATCATCGGCCAACGGATAGCCGGGCTGATTCCAGCGAATCTTTAGATTTTCACGAAAGGTTCCGTCTGCCATCTCGAACGCGATGGCACCGAACTGTTCCGACGATGGTACATAACCGGTTTCATCGACGAACTGGCGATACTGGCCGACCGTAATCTCGTGACGACCGATGTAAAATGGTTTTGTGAGTCGAACTGGGTGCTGCCGGAGTTTCCTGGAAGCCTGCCGATCAGGCAGGATCAGATCGTCGGAGAGCCCCATCTGAAAGTTACCAGGTGGAATCAGAACGAGCGTTGCGTTCGACGAGTCTTTGCCAACGGCAGGCGATGAAAGGCGTCGACTCCACGCATTAACAATTTCTGCAATTTGCCATTGCTTCATGCCGGGCTCGACCGGGTTCGGGATAACGGCTCGGCTTGCGACATCCTCAGCTTGATCTTCTGGTGAGGGAGGAACGAGTGGTCCTTCTTTCGGGGCGATCTCACAAAGCACCCGGAACCCGAACCCTACGGCGGCGGAGTTCGCATTCTTTTCGCCGATGATTCCTCCCACTCCCGCGGAATTCGCATCTTGAGAAAGTGGAGGAAAAGCACCAGCATTTTCGGGCACGTCCCACCAGGCGACGTCGCGAGCCGAACCGACCGGAGGCTCAGTACCATGTAGCGAGCGTCCGGGATTCTGCACCGGTTCGGGGACGTATCGTCGAGGCGGATCGTTGCACATTTCGATCGCGCTGCCGTGCATATCAAACAGGCCGAACGGATTGGGCGGATAGCTGCCGACTTCGGTCAGCCGGTTCCTGGTTCCCGGAAATCGCAGATTTGCCTGCGCCGGAGTAATTGTGTCGCCGGTGTAAAAGCGGGTTGTTGTCCCGGCACGGCAGGCGTATTCCCATTCGGCAGTCGTCGGCAACCGGCACGTCCGGCTTTCGCGTTTACTCAGCCACCGGCAGAAAGCACGCGCATCGATATGCGCCAGACCGGTGGCGGGAAAATTGGCCGTCTGTTCGAAACCGGGACTGCGCCAATTCACACGGTCGTTGCGTTCGTAAACACCGTCGGTCATGCCCCACGTGCCCAGTTTTTCGCCCACAGTCTTGTAGCCGGTCTCCTGGACGAACTGTTGGAACTGTGCGACGTTGACTTCATGCCGTGCCATGAAAAACGGGCGAGTGATCTGCACGATCTGAGTCTGCGCGCGAGGATCACCGAGCACACATTCGCCGCGAGGGATCAGCGAGAACTCCATACCGAGCGAATTCGTTTCGACCGCCTTTCGACCGAGCGACTCGGCAAGCAGCGACCGCGCCTTCTCGATTTCGTCAGAAGTAAACGGTGCAACCAGCGTCAGTGGGTCGACTTTTTCGACGGTCAGCGTCTGTATGGAGTCGGCTGCTAACTGAAACGAGTCGTGACTGATTCGCAGTCCAAGGCCGCCAATCAGTCTGGATGAGTACCGACCCGGTACCAGCCTTACCTGTCCAGATTTTGAATTCACGATCGTCACCACACCGTCGGCAGATTCGAGTCGCAGTTGCACGTTCGGCTGGCTCGATACGAATTGAACGGCAGCACTGACGGGACTGGTCCGCAACGACAGAGCAACGACTGCCACGGCGAAGAAAAGAACCACTCCACTGAGACCTGCCACCAGCCGGTTTCGTCGAAGCCAGCGCCGGCCACCATCAATGAGCGTCGGACGCCGCGCCCGAACGGGTTGGCCCATGACGAAGCGGCGCAGGTCTTCGGCAAACTCTGTTGCTGACAGGTATCGTTGCAGCGGCTCCGGATGGATCGCTTTCTGGATGACCGTTTGCAGATCGGCCGGAACGTGCGGAGCCACTTTATCGAGCGGTTCGATTCTCGCTTCCGACACTCTTTCGATCAGTTTGCCACGGTCGCGGGAGGGCTGCGCCGACTGCATTGCCAGCAGTTCGTACAGGGTCACTCCCAGCGAAAACAGATCGCTCTGTCGGTCGAATTCTCCGCGCAGACATTCCGGCGCAAGGTACCTCAGAGTGCCGAGCACGTCGCCGGTCTCGGTCAGATCTTCGTGCTCGGCGGCTTTGGCCAGGCCGAAGTCGGTAACCCACAAGGTTCGGTTCGAATCGAGGATCAGGTTCGATGGTTTGATGTCCCGATGAAGAATCCCTGCCTGGTGTGAAAACTCGAGCGCATCCGCCGCCTGAATCCCAAGTTGAGCCACCAGCGTCGCGTGTTCCGGCGTTGCGGGATGCGGGATTCCGAGCGACGAAAGTGATGCCACCGGCTGTGTGGCATTTTCGCCTCGGGTTTGAGAACCGTCCGTATCAAGTCCGTCGATCGAGAACGTTTCCGCATTGTCAAAGGCTGTCCCTGAGGCATCCCGTCGCCAGTCAAGCACGATCTGATCGAGACTCTGGCCATCAATCAGCATCATGGTGAAATAGCTGATGCCTGCATGCTGACCGACAGTAAACACCGGCACGATGTTAGCGTGACGCAATGACGCAACCGCCCGCGCTTCGCGTTCGAAGCGACGTTTTGCCGCCTGGCCGGTCGCGAGATGTGGCGACAGAATCTTGATGGCAACTCGCCGCCCCAGCGAAATCTGCTGAGCTTCATAAATGATGCCCATGCCCCCGCGACCGATTTCCTTCACGAGTTTGAGGTCGGGAAGGTTGATCTCCGGCAGTCGAGTTTCAACTTCAGATCGCGAGAGAATGCCGTCGACCTGTTCAGGCACGCGCGCCGCGATATCTGCGAGACGACCCACCAGACTGGCGTCGCCAGATGGATCATCAACAACCTGCTGACACTGCGCACAACTCGAAAGATGCCGCGCGACACCGTCAACAAGGTCGTCGTCCAAACGGCCCGTTGCAAAGTCGCACAGTTGCTGTTGAGTTGGGTGACCGACCGGAGAGTCCTGGTCAGTTTTCTGCACAGCACGAAGTTTCATGTGCCCTTCCAGAGTTCGCTGCCGGTTATCGGACGAGCCTGGCTCATCATCTTCTGTTAATGCGCCCGCCGTCAGAAACCTGACACGTTTTCAGAACAATCCTGAATCATCAAGGACTTCTCCCGCTTCTTCGCGCAGAAATTTCAGGACTCGCGACTTCGCCGCATAGGCCACAGCGACTTCCACGCCCGCTTCGTTGGCGGCTTCGATGCCCGTCAAACCGTCAAGAACCTGCCGACGGAATAACTGCAACGTCTGGACCCCGAACCGGGTCGCCGCCTGTCCAAGCAACTGGAGAACAACGTGTTCGTCGTGCTGCTGATTCCAGACTCTGGTCAGATCGCTGCCGGGGTCTTCCAGATCCCGCATCATTTTTTCGAAGGCCGACTCGCTGATCTGCTGCGGTCGAATTTTCTTCTGCCGCCAGGCAAGTCGCACCTGATTGACAGCGATCGTCCTTAGCCATGATCGAAACGCGCCCGGTCGACCGTTGTGCTGGAACTTCGGGAGTTCCTTCAGAATCGTCGCCATGACTTCCTGGACGACATCGTCGGCATCGGTGTCAGTCACCGAGAGTTGCGCCAGCCACCGTTCAAGCAACGGTCGATACAGCGTGGCCAGATGATTCCACGCATTACCGGACCCTGTTTGAGCACGTCCAATCAGACTCAGGCTGGTGTGATCCACGGTGTCCTTCTGCATTTTCGTAGTGGCATGCAAGTCGTTTGAGTATTCAGGTTCTGAATTCGTTGACACGTCAACGGATCCACAGATGCATCGTACCGAATGGGTGACTTGAACAAAGCGCAATCAGAACGAGCCAGACCCCCATCGACGTCCATCTGTGCCGATTATCGCCGAAATACGCACCCTTCAGGCATGGTTCTTCGTGTAAGCGGCACAAAATTCCAGGTTCACGTCAGGTTTCCACATCCACGCGCATTCCCCGACCTGACCGGCAATCTCGACCAGCATCCGCACGAGATGAGTTGAAGGGTTGCCGTCAACCAGCGTCTGAACTTTCAGAGCGGAGGCATCTCAATCGCCTGCTCATCGCTCCATTATCAGATTATTCAATATAGATTCGATTTTCTCGAAGGCACCCGTCATGAAACTCTTCCACTGGCTGTCGTCGATCTCTCAGCGAATCCGCTCCACGCGCCGTCGCTCGTCCCATCGGCTGAACCGACACTTCCATAACCGCCGCCCCGGCAGCATGGTCCAGCCCTTCGCCGTTTCGCCGTTTACCGAGAACCTGGAAGACCGTACGTTGCTGGCAGCCGACTTCGGTGATGCTCCGGATCCGAATGCGGGAACCGGTGCCGGTGACTACGAAACAATCGCGGCCAACGGCGGGCCGAGCCACACCATCGACGTGACGCAGACGACGCTGTTTCTCGGCAACTCGGTCGATGGCGACAGCGGTACGCTGCAGAACGCGGCGGCGAATGCGGATGACGTGAATGGGGCGTTGCCGGACGACGAGGACGGGGTACTGAGCCCGGCAACCAATCTGCGGGGGACAATCGGAGCGGCTCCGACGGTGACGCTGCTGGTGACCAACACGACCGGCAGCACGGCCACGCTGTCCGGCTGGATCGACTACAACAACGACGGCGTGTTCGACAACGCGACCGAGCGGGCGACCGCCACGGTCAGCACTGGCCTGACGGACACGCGGCTGACGCTGACGTTCCCGGCGATCCCGACCGGCTTCACCGGGACCACGTACGCGCGGTTCCGATTGAGCACCGACGCGGCCTTCGTCGCCAATCCCACGGCAACCGGCGCGGCGACGGACGGTGAAGTCGAGGATTACGCGTTTGCGATCACCTCACCCAGTGGCGGGACGGTGAAGAGCCAGGTGAAAATCAGCGACGGCCTGGGCGGCCTGACCGCCGGCTCGCTGGACGGTTCTGACCGCTTCGGTAGTTCGGTGGCGGGTGTGGGCGACCTGGACGGCGACGGCGTGGCCGACATCGCCGTTGGCGCGGAGCGCGACGAAAACACGGATAGCGGTGAAGGCGCGGTGTACGTGCTGCTGATGAACTCGGACGGCACGGTGAAGAGCCAGGTGAAGATCAGCGACGGCCTGGGCGGCCTGACCGCCGGCTCGCTGGACGGTTATGACTATTTCGGTAGTTCGGTGGCGGGTGTGGGCGACCTGGACGGCGACGGCGTGGCCGACATCGCCGTCGGCGCGCGGAGCGACGAAAACACGGATAGCGGTGAAGGCGCGGTGTACGTGCTGCTGATGAACTCGGACGGCACGGTGAAGAGCCAGGTGAAAATCAGCGACGGCCTGGGCGGCCTGACCGCCGGCTCGCTGGACGGTTCTGACCGCTTCGGTAGTTCGGTGGCGGGTGTGGGCGACCTGGACGGCGACGGCGTGGCCGACATCGCCGTTGGCGCGGAGCGCGACGAAAACACGGATAGCGGTGAAGGCGCGGTGTACGTGCTGCTGATGAACTC
>CAXBME010000020.1:0-158999 GCA_963976765.1 uncultured Planctomycetaceae bacterium | reverse complement strand
CGACTGGATTCCGGCTTGATGGCATTGACGAGCGCGACTTCTCCGGCAACTCAGTATCGAGGGCTGGCGACGTGAACGGCGACGGCTTCGACGATCTCATTATCGGCGCATACGGCGCGAATCCAGGCGGAAACCTTAACGCCGGCGAGAGCTACGTGGTGTTTGGAAAGTCAGGTGGGTTCGCCTCGGCAATCGACCTGGCGACGCTGAACGGCAGCACCGGTTTCCGGCTTGATGGCATTGACGGGCGCGACTACTCCGGCATTTCGGTGTCGAGGGCTGGTGACGTGAACGGGGACGGCTTCGACGATCTCATCATCGGCGCATTTCACGCGGATCCCAACGGAAACAGTAACGCAGGCGAGAGCTACGTTCTCTTCGGTGGAAACTTTACCGGCGGTGCCGAAACGAAGGTCGGTGATGAATTTGCCAATACGCTGAATGCGGACCAGGGTGCCGGTGCCATCGACATTCTGATCGGTGCTCAAGGCGATGACACGCTCAACGGAGACGGCGGAGCCGATGTGCTGCTGGGAGGTGAAGGCGACGATGTGCTGAACATCGCCGATATCCAGTTCCAGCGAGTTGCCGGCGGTAATGGTTTTGACCGGTTGGGCGTCAACGCCCAGACACTCGATCTGTCATTGATCTCCGACAACCAGTTGACTGGAATTGAGCAGATCGACCTGACCGGGGGCAGCACGCTGAAGCTGACCGTACTGGAAGTCCTGAATCTCAGCGATACGTCCAATACACTGATCGTCACGGGCGACAACACGAATCGAATTGACCTGGACGATTTCAGACTCGCGACAGAGTCCGTCGAGTCACACTCCGGTCTCACATTCAACGTCTACACGATTGGCGCCGCCCAATTGAAAGTGGCAACGACAATCCAACAGTTCATTTCGTTGACCGGAGGTGACTTTGAACTGCTGTCACTTGATGGCGATACCGTTATCAGAAACAGCGTTGATCGGACGGAGTTGTTCCGACGACCAACAGACGGTCTCCAGTCGCTGGCCATTGAAGGCTCACCTGTTGACGACAATCTGACCGTTCTGTTCGCTGGTGAGAATCCGATTCCACGCCAGGGAGTCACATTTGCAGGCGGGGCCGGAACTGACACAGTCACCTTCAGTGGGCAACTGGCGACTGGAGCGTTTCAATCGATTCTGTATTCAAACACCGGCAGCAACACCGGAATGGTTGACTTCGACTTCGGCACAACGGCTGTCATCAGCGGAGTGGAGTCAGTTGTCGACACGACACCATCGTCGCATCGAATATTCGGCACAGCCCCTGCATTCACAGACAACTCGCGGTTCACCGTCGAGAACGATGCGACGGTCATCGGCCGGTCAGTCTTTACCAGCGACGCTGGTCTTGCAACAGGCGGTGTCAGCTTTCGCAGCCCGACCAGCCGGCTGACAATCATCGGTGGAAACGGCAACGAGACCATTACCGTATCGCCGCTGGATTTCACATTTTCTGCGTCCTTGTCAATTGATGGTGGTGCCGGCAACGACTTCATCGATGCGTCTGGAGTGTCGTCATCGATCACAATTCTGGGTTCAGCAGGTAACGACACGATCACGGGCACTGACTTCGCGGACCTGCTCGAAGGTGGTTCTGGAGATGACGTTCTTGTTGCCCTGGATGGGGATGACAGAATTCGAGGTGGCGTCGGTAATGACTTCCTGATTGGCGACGGCGGCGATGATGAGCTCAATGGTGGAGACGGTGACGACACACTCAGCGGTGGCTTCGGCGACGACGTCCTGCAAGGTGGAAATGGTGCTGATGCTATGGCAGGTGGCTCCGGAAACGACGTCATGACCGGGGACGCTGGAAACGACGTGCTCGGTGGAAACTCTGGAGAGGACATACTGTTCGGCGGCGAGGGCGACGACACCCTCGACGGTGGCACTGGCAATGACACTGTCGAAGGAGAAAACGGCGCGGATTCGATGAAAGGTGGCGCAGGCAACGACGAACTCTACGGTGGAGATGACGCCGGCAATGACTCAATCGATGGTGGCACTGGTGAAGATTTGCTCGATGGTGGAGACGGTGACGATTTTCTAGTCGGCGGCGATGGCCATGACACCATCATTGGAGCAGACGGAAACGATACCGGGCTAGGTTCGGGCGGCAACGACAGGATCACTGGCGGAGCAGGCATGGACTCACTCGTTGGGCAGGACGGCGACGATACCGTCGATGGTCAGACTGGAGATGACGTCGTGCTTGGCGGTCCTGGCAACGATCTGTTGTTTGGTCGAGAAGGCAACGACTTCCTGGAAAGTGAAGGCGGAGACGACGATTTCTTTGGCGGTCCTGGCGACGACATAATCAACGGTGGGGCCGACAACGATCGCTTGTTTGGCGAGGATGGCAACGACACTCTTAATGGAGAAAGTGGCAACGACCAGTTGGACGGCGGAGACGGCGACGACAGCATTGTCGGTGGAGCCGGCGTCGACACTTTAAGAATCATTGGCGAAGGCGGTCTGAGCATTACAGCATCCACAAGCTCAGGATCGGGGAACGATAATCACAGCGAAATCGAGCAGGCCATTCTGGAATCCGGCGATGGCAATCATCGACTGGATGCCTCAGCCGCAGGAATACCAGTCACACTGGTCGGTGGCGCGGGGAATGATACTCTCCTTGGCGGCGGCTCATTGACTGATTTCCTGGATGGCGGCGACGGAATCGATTTTCTTGAAATCAACGGCAGTAACATAATCCTTACGAACGACTCAGCGATGCAGGCAGCTGGCAGCAATCCAGCTCTCGTCGAAAGAATTCTCCTCATCGCTTCAGAGTATGGCAGCAGCATCGACGCCAGCGCCTACACGCTTGGACCGGTTACAATCATCGGAAGCGCTGGTCCTGACACTCTGAAAGGCACTCCTGGAGACGACATTATCATTGCCGGCTCGGGAAATGATGACGTTGATGGCGGCCCGGGGCATGATTTCATTCAAGGAAACAGCGGTAGCGACACGATCAACGGAGCTGCGGGCAATGACACGGTCTACGGGGGTGCCGGGCGCGACATCCTGGATGGAGGGGCTGGTTCGGACAAGCTGCTCGGTGGTGGACACGCCGATACTATTCGCGGTGGCGATGGCGACGATGTTCTTTTGGGCGGTGCAGGTCTCGACACAATTGATGGCGATGACGGAGCTGACAGATTGGCTGGCGGCAGCGGTCGCGACAATCTCGCTGGCGGTCTGGGTAACGACACACTGAATGGTACCTTCCGCGACGACGCCTTCAATCAGGTCGTCGGCTTGGACACCCTGATCGGAGGCCAGCGTCCCGCCCCTCGACCAGCGCCGGTTATTCCGCTGGAGAAGAAATCAGCTCCCGAATCCCCACAGTTCATCCGGCTGCCCTTACCAACCACCAATGATCAATCCGATACGGACCGGTTGGGCGAGGACAGTTTGACAAGGACCGATGAGGTCTTCGCTGGTTCAATAGAACTTGAGCTGCTTGGGTTATAACGAACGGGCTGGCGACTCCTTTAAGAATTTGACAAACACATACTGCGATTGCCCACCTGGAGTGGACACCCGAAGTGAGGTTTTAGACGGCTGGTTTTGTTCGGTGCTATTTTTCAAATTCGTCGGAGAGTGCGGTATCCGAGAGTCTGATGAATTCTCTTTGAGTTGTAGAAAGTTTCGATTTACTGGAACACGCTGAGTCTTGCCTGGACGATGTTGGCGAAGGTTTCGAACCTGGTCCACTCATGCTTGAGCGACCAGAAGAAACGTTCCATTACAGCGTTGTCGCAGCAGTATCCGGTACGACTCATCGAGCAGGTCATGTTGAGCATTCTGAGAGTCTGCTGGTATTCGTCGCTGGTGTATTGCGAGCCTCGGTCACTGTGATGAAGCAGCCCTTTCGTGTCAGACTTCCGCGATTCAACGGCGTTACGAAGATCCGAACTGACCAGCAGAGCAGCAAGACTTTCGGAGATCGCCCAGCCCACAACTTTGCGGCTGAACAGGTCCAGGACAACCGCCAGATAAACCCAGCCTGCCGCCATCGGCGGGTACGTGATGTCGGTCACCCACTTTCTGTTCGGAGCGTCTGCTATGAAGGACTGTTTCAGAACGTTTGGTGCTGCCATCCTTGAAGGCCCAGAAATCGTTGGCGTTGGCGAAAACTTCTTTGACACTTTGCTCGTCAGTCCCATTTACCGCATCGCCCTTTTGGCACAAAACACAGGCAACCGTGTTGCGGCAGGCTGCTTCCAGAGAGTCATCATCCTTGAGTCGATCGGCGATTTCGTAACTGCCATAAATCCCGTGCGACTCGCCGTAGACCTGCCTGATTGATGTGCGGATTCGAGCTGACCATTGAGCTCTCAAGCCTGGCCCGGCCTTCAACCGCCTGTAAATATCCGCTCGCATTGACATCGAGAGTACGACACAACAAGGTCACCGAAAACAAGTCACGATGCTCGTTGATCCATGCGTATTTCCCGCGTCCTCTCAGAACAGCATCGACGACATCCTGAAAGCAGCCGGACGGTCTACCGAAAAAGCGGCGCAGTCCGGTGCCGATTTTGGCGTATAGGCTCGCAAACCGGATTTCAGCATCCAAGCCGAGAATCGTTCGAACCCTCGACTGTGCCGCGAGATACGACACAGTGCAAGGGTGAACAAAAGAGCGATCAAGACCGCTCAGCGGGAGTGGATGGGAATCGAACCCACCAGACCTCTTTTCAGAGGTCTCACCGGGTTTGAAGCCCGGGGCAGTCACCAGATCTACAAACACTCCCGGACAGGTTGAGTGTCCAGAGCCCAGTGGCAAAATTCAATCGTGCGGCAGCACAAACACTTTCAAGCATCTCTCGGTTCCTGGCTCTTGACTGTCAGGCGATCCACCAGTTGATGTAGTTATTCAGCCAGTCTTCAATCTGAGGGATTACGCATAGCAATCGGAGGGGGGCATAGAGCACCCGCATGAGTGGGTTGCCCCCCATGTTCTCGGCTTCGTACCAGTACCAGAACATCGGACCGATTGAGAACACGTAAAGAATTACAGCGATGATTACCCGAACAGATTTCGGCCACCATTGGCGGAGTTTCGATAAACCACCGCCTTTCGGCTCCGCTTCTGAAATGGTGCAAACATCACTCATAACTTTACCCTGACCAGGCTGTTCCTGGTCGGTCATTCGGCAGATTGTTCTTGCACTGGCGGCGAACGATTCTGTCACGTCGAACTATTCCCTGCATGCAACATCTGAAATTGAGCTCGGACAATCAGAAATTTCGACTGGATTCTTTGTCCGCCTCCGGGAAGTCCGACGGAATCTTCTGAGTCACTTTTCCGGTCGCGGCCCATTCGGTACCGCGTTGCAGACTCACGATGAAACCAACGCACTCCTGCGAGTAATCCGCGTGGCCCATTGGCGTATGGAAAACTCGCCCTTTGCCATACGTCAGAGTCATGAGCATTGGCTCGTGGCGTCCACTCCCGCCGGCCTTTGGGTCAGCGTAGGCGGTCGCCAGGATCTGCATGTTGACAGCTGGCCCCCGCAGCTTGTCGTAGAGTTCATCCTTGCCGTGCAGCCACTCTGCGGGCATTCCGTCCGTAATGGGATGCGATTTGTCTCGGACTCGAATGGCGAATGGCCGCTGAGGACCATGATGTCCACCGTTGCCGGCTGACGTATCGCGAACGAGTTTACCTTCGTCGTTGAAGTAAACGTACGGGCCATGCTTCTCGTTCCGTCCACCCCAGCCGCCGATACCAATCATCTCGTTGTACTCAGACCAGTCTCCAAACGAGTTATCAGCAGCATGAACGATGACCAGGCCGCCACCGTTCTTCATATACGAGACCAGGTCGTCCTGCGTTTCCTTTGGCCAGGGAGCAGCTCCATGACCGAAGTTGGATACGACGACATCGTACTTCGAAAACTGCGGCCTGAAGTTGGGATCAGTCTTCGCTGGTTTGGTCGGTGTCGAATCGAAACCTTCCAGCGGATATTCCTTCAGCAGGGCTTCGCCATTCGTCGTGAACGCCGTTCGAGCAATATCGACGGTAAACAGCTTTGTCTCTTCCAGATACTTCTTCATCATGAAGGTCGTCTTCGGCCACGCGCCATGATTGTTCTGCCCGTCAATAATCAGGGCTTTCATTGGGTCTGCGGCGAACACCGACGATTGTGCGACGGCAATCAGCGTAAGAACGATGCAAAAGACTCGTGATTTCATGGAGCGACTCCGAGTGAGGCAGCTTCTAAATGAGCTGATTCCAAGTAAGCAGAATAAGTAACCGAACTTCCTGCCAGTATAGCGCGACGGTTCTGTCCGAGTCACTCATCTGGCAAAGAATCCCTGCATTCCTTCAGACCTCACACAAGGCTTGAAATCACCGCCAGGGGCCATTGGACTGTGTTTTTCAAAACGAGTTTCCCGGCTCCGAGTGCGTCACGACGCGTCGCTTCTACAATGAGTTCATCAACTGGGGCATCGCGACGCACTTTGCAACTCGAGCGACGTTACTGAAGAATTTCCAAAAGGTTTGCCAATGAAGCGACTCCTGATCTTACCGACACTCATGATGACTTCGCTGGTCGCCGCACAGGATCAGCCGACGGAAACAATCTCTGACGCCAACGTCTCGTGGAGAAAAATCAAACCGTACTTCACGCCTCCGCCGGAATGGCGAGATAAGACGGGAACCTACTCGTCGCCGTTGACCTTCAAGGATGGAACGAAGGTCAGAACGCCAGCTGACTGGAATCGCCGTCGCGCGGAGATCCTTTCCGAGTGGGAAGGTCTGCTTGGAAAATGGCCGCCGCTGATCACGAAGCCTGAGGTTGAGATTCTTGAATCGAAACGCCGCGAAGATTTCATGCAGCATCGAATCAGATTTCTGTGGACACCAGATGAGAAGACAACAGGCTATCTGTTGATTCCATACGGAGAAGAACCTCGCCCCGCGGTCGTGACGGTGTTCTACGATCCTGAAACGGCCATCGGCATCGGCAAACCAGATCGTGACTTCGCGTTGCAGTTAGCTCGCCGAGGTTTCGTCACACTTTCAATTGGCACGACTGAAGCCAGCGCTGCTGGTAACTACGCACTCTACTATCCGAGTATCGACGATGCCGAAGTCGCTCCACTTTCGATGCTTGGCTGTGCGGCAGCCAACGCCTGGCATGTACTGGCCAGTCGGTCGGAAGTCGATTCAAAACGGATCGGTATCGTCGGGCATTCTTTTGGCGGCAAGTGGGCGATGTTCGCCTCATGCCTGTTCGACAGGTTCGCCTGTGCCGCGTGGTCAGACCCCGGCATCGTATTCGACGAAGCTCGCGGCAGCGTCAACTACTGGGAACCCTGGTACCTCGGCTACCACCCGAAACCGTGGCGCGAACGAGGTCTGATCACCGAAGAGAACCCGGCTCGGGGCCTCTATCCAAAACTCACCGCCGCCGGTCACGACCTGCACGAATTACACGCGCTGATGGCCCCTCGCCCGTTCCTCGTTTCCGGAGGCTCTGAAGACGGCCCGCACCGCTGGGAGCCGTTGAACCATTCGATCGAAATCAACCGAATCCTCGGACACGAAAGCCGAGTCGCCATGACCAATCGCCCGGAGCACTCCCCCAACGACGACTCGAACGAAGTCATCTACTCGTTCTTCGAGCATTTCCTGAAGAGGCCAGGTTCGCCGTAGCAGGACGCCCGCACAAAGCCAACTGCAACGGAAGATTTTTACGACACCGCCCTAAACGAAGCGAACGATGTTTGAATTACGGAAATTGTACCAAGGCCAGCCAAGGTCGCCAAACATGGAAGGTGTGCCGAAGGCCTCAGCGTAAAAACCATGTTAGCGGACCCGGTGAACTACCTTAACGGTGTGCCTGTGATTACATGCCACCAGAACGTGATGGCAGAAATGAGGATCGAAAAGAGTATGAACCCAACGATCCCGCAACCGAGCAATGCACCACGGTCGTTTCGCCACGCGCCGCGTTTTCGCTCGGCGATAACTTCTGGATTCTCTGGGAATTCGTCAATGCGTTGGGCAGCACCGAGCGTGTAGTCCGTTTTGGCATCGTTGATCTGGCGATGTTCAAGAATGGTTGGTTCTGCGCGACATTCGTCGTCTGGGATTGGCGCAGCGGCAGCGCGGATGAAAGCAGCGGCAAAACGAAGAAGAGCGTCGCGATTACCGGTGAGCCACAACCACGGTTTACCAGCGGAAAGGCGGGAATGGGCAGCGTCGTTGTCCGAAGCGGATTCGAGTTTGGACGCGATGTCGAGCAGTTCGTCGTCGTCCATGGGGAAAGCTAGGGTCCGACAACGGGTTGTGTGGCCGACGCCGCCCCTGATCGAAGCGAAAGACGTTGGCCAACGAGGCGATTATACAACGAGAGCCCGCCTTGAATGAAGAAGGAAGGCGTTTGCGGCATGGATGCCGCAACTCAGCGGCCACACATTGTTGGTGGACCGTGCCCTACCGTTTGATCTCCCAAAGGCAAGCACGCTCCCAAGATGGCCCAAGCTGCGATTCAACCGCCATTTGAAGATCACGAGCGTCCTTGTTGCCGAGGTCAATGTACTGAGCGATCAGAGACCTATTGCCCCCCGACATCGCGAGCGCCGCCAACTGAATTCGCGCGGCGTGCCAACCGACCAATTCCCCCGACGTGCTGATCGGACCGAGCAATTTCATAATCGCGTCGAATTCAGACTCGGCGTACTGGTGACGGATCAGTGCAACAACGTCATCGGCTGTGGGCGTCTCAAGGAATGCCATTAACTGAGGTCCACCAACGGTAGGTTTTTACGACACCGCCCGAAACGAAGCGAGAGATGCCTGAACTACGGGAGATTGTACCAATGCCAGCCCGCGTGACTAACCAAGGAAGGTGTGCCGAAGGCCTAGCGTAAAAACCACGTTATGTGACCGGCAACCTAAGGCAGATCGTCGACAGCGGACGAGTCAACAGCACCAGCAGAATCCGTGCCGGTGCCGTTAGAATCGGAATCGACCTTTGCGTCAGGTACGCCGTTTGGAAAGTAGTAGTCATTGACCGTACGGTCGATGCCTAGTGGATCGCGGACGGATTCCGGTGACGATTGCGATGCGGGCGACGAACAGCCAACCAGCACGACGAACGCCACCCCAGTCACGATCAGCGGTTGCAGTGTGGATCTCATAGTGCGCTCCGTCGCGTGGGATTTACGGTAGGTCACATAACGGAAGGTTTTTACGACGCCGGTTCTGATCGAAGCGGAAAACGTCGCATACCAAGCATTGTACCAACAGAACGCACGTTGCCAAAGATCGTAGGCGTTCGCGGGCTGGCACCAGATTGCTCGTCATCGAAGCGATTGAAATTTTCCCACCGAAAAACTTCCCAACGACGACAGCCGCGACTTTGCGTAAAAACCATGTTAGGCGGCGGGCAGCTCGTTAGATGCTGAATTTTGGATCGGACAGAATGCAGTCCCTATCAATGCGAGCAATGTTGAGACTACGGTTGCGGGTATGTGCCATTCGCGGCCAACCAGCGGAAGCCCAGCGATCCGTTGCGCGTGAGAAGCGGCAGACTGAGCAACGGCGGGTTGAAGCGCGAACGTGAGCGTCCATCCGATGAAGGCGTAAGCGGAGATTTTGGCGAGTTGTTTCGGGTCACGTATACCGGCGAGCCAACACGCGGCACACGGAATCAGGCCAGCAGCGAGAGCCGCAAACACCGGTGCGTCAAAGGTGAGCATCAGCCACAGGCCAGCCAGCGATGCAATGATGCATCCCGTGAAGCAAGAGCCAAGAAGCCGGAACCGCCGATTCATTTCGTCCGCCTAACGGGGTTCTTAATGACAGCCCTGTCGTTTATGCAGGGCACCAGGCTCGGAGAATCTTGTAGAGCTGGCCATAAGTCAAGTCAGAATACTCGGGCCTGCTGTCGCGATCTGCGGTTCTTCACCGAGAGCGTTGCAGAACTCAGTCGACCGGGACTGAGTTCATTCCAGAAGAACTGCCTGGCGCGCAACGCTGCCACAGAATGTGGGCGTTTCTGCGGATCAGTAAAGTTACTTCAGAGCCAGATATCGTCGAGACAGCTCACGATGAAGCAGGTCGTAGAAGGTCGGCTCCTGAATGCGTTGCTGCTGCGCCGCGGGCAGCTGGGCAAGAGTCGATTGCCAGTCTTCCAGTGGGGGCAGTTCCAGCGCGATCCAGCCTGGCCGTGATTCACGAATCGAGATGCCGGGTAGAGTTACTGACTCGGTCGATCGAATGATTTCAACGGAGCAGGCGGCTGCCTGGCCCCCGTGCTTGTCCTTCGATGGTGCAGCAACACTCAGCCGCAGCTTGCCGACCGATGGCGGCGTCGTTTTCGCTGGAGAAGACTGTTGTACTTCGTTTGTGGCCTTGTCCGGTGCGATCTCAGAAGCATAAGCAATCCGGTCGAGGGGGCTTTCTATCTGGCCTGCTTTGTTAATGGCAACTTTGGCATAGATGGTTGTTGTTTCGAGCCGGGCATGTCCCAGCAGTTTTTGAATGAATCGAACGTCGGTTCCGTGTTCCAGCAAGTGAGTTGCAAAGCTATGACGCAACGAATGGCAAGTCGCGGGCTTCGTGATGCCGGCCAGTTTGACGGCATGTTCCATCGCTCGCTGGGCTGTCCGTGGTGAAAGATGGCGTCCTTTGCGCGACCCTTCGCTCGGAAAGAGGTAACCACGATGCGCATTGAGTTCTGAGAATTTAGCCAGCACTGGCTGGAAACTTGTCGGCAGCATGACCAGGCGGTCTTTGTGTCCCTTACCCTGGTGAATGTGAATGGTGTTCCGTTCAAAATCCAAATCTTCCCAGCGGAGTCGAACGACTTCACTGACTCGCAGGCCAGCGGCGTACATGATGCCCAGCATCAACTTATCGCGCAGACTTGTGGCCGCTTCGAGCAACCGTCGGACTTCGGTTTCACTCAATACGATCGGCAATTTATGCCGACGTCTGGGAGTTACAATTCCTCGAGTGCAGTCCAGACCGCAGAACTTGTCGAATGCCGTTCTGATCGCCGAGAGCGAAACCGAAAGATGAGACGTGCTTGCTCCACTATCGACGAGCAGTTCCAGGTAGTCTCGCACGTCGTCTGGAGTCACTTCGCAAAGCGCATGACAGTACCACTTCAGAAAACTGTTCAACACGGAACAGTAGCTGGTCTGACTTTTTTGGCTGTAGCCCCGAATCTTCAATTCACGACGCACGATTCTGATGAAGTGTTCGACGCTCGGGTCGCGAGAAAGATCCAGAACGGGATGGATCGGGGTCGCCAGTTGCTCGACCGAGGGGCGGTCGCTGCGTTGGCCTCTGGCTATTCGGTAAGGCTCGCCATTGTTGTAAGTATGCTGCGAGACTCGATGAATACTCATGGTGATGGCCTCTTTATCTGAGACAGTCCTGACTGAAAGCCCTACCAAACAGAACGTACTTACACATTTCCCCGGAATTTGGGAGGGAAAGCCGTAAAATTGCCTGGTCGGTGCAGTCAAACTGTAAGGAACCGGTGTCGCTTTATTTCAGAATCGGCGATTAGACTGCCGACTAATCTAAAGTCGAGAGCCGTCTTCTGTCGGGGTGGCTCCAGCGTTTCCGCGGCGGAGCCGCAGACTGATGAAAAGGCGTTCGCAACGATGTTTGACCCGGAAATGGTGGATCCCAAACTGCTTAAAGCGATGGACGAAACCGCTCACGCGATGCTTGAGTGGATTGGCTTTGGGACTCTGGTCGGGCTGACCGCCAAAGCCATCATGCCAGGACGTGATCCAGGCGGAGCGGTTGTCACTCTGGTCATCGGCATCGCTGGCTGTGTCATTGGCTGCGGAATTGCGATGTACGCATTCGATAGCCCGAGACTGACTCCGATCAGCACGCTGGGATTTTTCGCATCGACGGGCGGAGCATTTATTCTGCTCGCCCTCTACCGACTGATGGCCGGTCGCATTGTCAGAGAAGGAGTCGACCCGGACGTCATTCCGCTGCACGCTCCTCAGCGGCGGCGACGCAGCCGAAGAGCCGCGTAACAACGTCGGAAATTGATTCTCTGATCCGTAACCGTCAGGATGACAGAAACCGAAGCCCGATCCGGTTTAACGTTTCCGTCACCTCGTCGTTTACCGAAGTCGCTTTACATGACTCGCAGCCGGTTCGTCGGAGAAAACCATGAAGACTAAAGCCAGCGTTGAAATCAGTCGCCCGATCGAAGAAGTGTTTGATTTCACCAACAACCACGTCGTCGAGTGGAGCATCACCGTCGTTGAAGATACGGTCATCGAAGAAACGCCAGACCGGGTTGGCACCACGTTCAAGTGCATTACCCAAAGCAACGGCAGGAAAATGAATTTTCAGGGCGTGGTAACCAGATGGGAACCCCCGCATGTTTCGGCGATCGATCTGGTCGGCGACGCTTTTGGCATCGAAGCCGCTTACTTCTTTGAACGGACTCCCGCCGGAACGCGTGTCACGCAGAAGTCAGTCATCTCGCCGAAGGGACTGTTGAAAGTGTTCTTCTTTCTGTTCGGCTGGATGATGGGCCCCGCTGGCTGCAAAGAAGCCCAGCGTGAACTCGACAACCTGAAAAGCGTCCTTGAGAGCCGCGATCCCGCTACGAACGACTAGATCGATAACGAAGAGCACGCTTGCGACAGTTGCCCCTTAAAGTCGCCACCCTCAAAACCGTTGCCGACCCGATCACGAAGCACAGGAACTGCTGCAAACTGACAAGCCTGTCGAAACCAATCGACTGTCAACTCGCTGGTCCACGCCGATTGGCAAGCGTCTCCAGAATCGGCGCGATCAAGGCCGTCCAGCCGGTCTGGTGACTGGCTCCAAGCCCTCGACCGGTGTCCGCATCGAAGTACTCGTAGAAAAGAACAAGATCGCGCCAGTGTGGATCGTTCAATAGCCCTTCGCTGCGCGAGTAGCTTGGTCGAGTTCCCGCCTCGTCTTTGAGAAACAGTTTTGCAAGACGACGTCGAATTTCGTCAGCGACCTGTTCGAGATTCATGTAGTTGCCTGAGCCGGTCGGACATTCGACGCGCAGATCGTCGCCGTAGAATCGGTGGTAACGCTCCAGCGCCTCCAGCAGCAGATAGTTGAGCGGAAACCAGATCGGCCCTCGCCAGTTGGAGTTGCCACCAAACATCGGGCTGTCCGATTCACCCGGAATGTATTGAACACGTAGTTCTTCACCGTTGATCTGATAGATAAACGGATTGTCTTCGTGGAATTTTGAGAGTGATCGGATGCCGAACGGCGAAAGAAACTCATCCTCGTCGAGGAGATATCGAAGAATCCGTTCGAGCCGTTCGCGAGTCGGAATGGCCAATAACCGCATCGTCCCCTTAGCGCCATCCGGACTGCCGTCGTCGACATTACGTTCCAGGCATGTCATCTGATCAACAACGTCTTTGCGATGCTTCAGAAACCAGTCCATGCGTTTTCTGAAACCGGACACTTTGTCGATGGCCGCTTCTTCCAGGATATCGACCGTGAACAATGGAATGATTCCGACCATCGAACGAATTTTCAGCGGGACACTCTTCCCATCGACGTGGAGATGGTCGTAGTAAAACCCGTCGGTTTCGTCCCACAGGCCGGTCCCGTCGAGTGAATTCATCGCTTCAGCAATGGCGACATAATGCTCGAAAAATTTCGACGCAATGTCTCCGTAGGCGGCGTTGTAATTTGCCAGTTCGAACGCAATCGACAACATGCTCGAACAGTAGTACGCCATCCATGCAGTGCCATCAGCTTGTTCCAGATGGCCTCCGGTCGGCAGTGGCCGGGATCGGTCGAAAATCCCGATATTGTCCAGGCCAAGGAATCCGCCAGTAAAGATGTGCTTGCCTCGAGGGTCTTTTCGATTTACCCACCAGGTAAAGTTGAGCAGCAACTTCTGAAAAACGCGAGAAAGAAACAACCGGTCGCGTTGCTCCGGCGGCCCGGTCATTGTGTAAATACGCCAGCATGCCCAGGCATGAACCGGTGGATTCACGTCACTGAAGTTCCACTCGTACGCCGGCATCTGCCCGTTTGGGTGCATGTACCATTCGCGGAGAAACAGTAATGCCTGATCCTTGGCGAAATGTGGATCGAGATTCGCGAACGGAATCATATGAAACGCCGAATCCCATGCGGCGTACCAGGGGTACTCCCACTTGTCCGGCATCGAGATGATGTCTCGGTTGTAAAGATGGGGCCAGTCATGATTTCGCAGGTTCGTCCGAGCGGCCGGCACCGTACTGGCGTGATCCGCCCCCTTCATCCACTCGGCGACCGAGTAACAGTAGAACTGCTTGGTCCAGAGTAGCCCCGCGCTCGCCTGACGAAGAACTCGTTTCTCATCTTCGGTCAGCCCCGGCGCGGAATTTTCCGCGTAGAAACCATCGGCTTCAGCAAGTCGCTGAGCAAACATGTCATCAAATGCTGAGCCGAACACTTCCGTCGGAACATCCTGATCGTTACTCAAACGAAAACGCAGCGTTACCTCAGCCCCCGCCTCAATTTCAAGATGGTAATGAGCTGCAGCCTTTGTCCCGAAAGGTTTGACGTTGATTGCTCCAGCCAGGCCATTAACGACGTAAAGATGGAACGCATCTTTGCACGAAGGCTTATGGCTGTTGGCGTCTTCCAGCTTCCAATTGTTGGTCTCATTTTCAGTAAAGAGCCAGTCCGGCTTCGCGCCAGCAGGATCCTTATCCGCAGAAAACCTGAATTGTCCCAACGTTGTGTGGTCGGCAAGCAGTGTGCCGTCGTCAACCTTGCTGAGACGAGGTTTCGGAACGTCAGATTCGTGAGTGTCGCCCCATGACCACGTATTGCGAAACCAAAGAGTTGGCAATACATCAAGCGACGCAGCGTCCGGCCCGCGATTCGCAATCGTCACCTTGATGAGAATGTCTTCCGGATTCGCTTTGGCATACTCGACGAACACATCGAAGTAGCGATCCTCGTCGAAGACCCCGGTATCGGTGAGTTCGTACTCAAGCTCTGATCGATTTCGCCCGGCGTTCGTCGAGCGGATCTTCTCGTATGGAAATTCTGACTGCGGGTACTTGTAAAGCCCCTTCATGTAGGAATGCGTCGGAGTCGCGTCGAGGTAGTAGTAGCACTCTTTGACATCCTCGCCATGATTTCCCTCCGGGCCGGACAGACCGAACAGTCTCTCTTTGAGAATCGGGTCTTTGCCATTCCACAGAGCCAGCGAAAAACAAAGCCGACACTGCCGATCGGTGATGCCCAGCAGGCCATCTTCACCCCAGCGATAAGTTCGCCAGTGAGCATCGTCGAACGGAAAATAGTGCCACGGTCGCCCATTGGGAGAGTAGTCTTCCCGGACCGTCCCCCATTGCCGTTCGGACAGGTATGAACCCCAGCGTTTCCAGTTAGCACCAGGCTCTCGCCGAGACTCAGCTTCGATACGCAGCGTTTCAGCCGGGACGATTGCAGTCGTGTCCACGATGATTCAACTTCCAAGAGGCCGAACTTGCATCCCGAACGCGAGACTCAAGAACTTCACGAATTCATGTGATCGATCAGTTGGCTACTTCAATGACCGCCTTAATGACGCCCGTTTCGGGTCGAGTGTACGACTCAAAATTGTCAATCACTTCGTCAAAGCTGCACCGGTGAGTCACCCACGGATCCGTATTGATCGTACCATCTTCGATCAAGCCGATAATTCGCGGAAAGTCAGTCGGCAGCGCATTACGCGAGCCTCGAATATCGAGTTCGCGACGATGTTGCCACGGATGCGGAAAGCTGACTTCGGCGGTCGAAATGCCAACGTAAACCAGCACTCCCGTGTGAGCACAAAAATTCAGCGCCTGGCTCATTGATCCGTTATGCCCCGTCGCGTCAGTCACAACGGCGTACATGTCGCCGCCGGTAATCTGCCTCATCTGTTCAACCTCTGAACCATCGCCTTTGAACTGGACCGTGTGCTGAATTCCGTAGTTCTCTTTGCAGAATTCGAGTCTCGACTCAACCATGTCCATCACGGTGACCGTAGCACCGGTCAGCCGAGTGAACTCAAGCGTCGCCAGGCCGATTGGTCCGGCTCCGATGATCAGAACATGGTCGCCCTCTTTCGCCTCGCCACGGTCGGTCGCGTGACAGCCGATGGCCAGCGTCTCGACCAGAGCCAGCTGCTCCATCGTCAGCTTCGTTGAAGCGTGCAGTTTATCTGCTCGAATGATGAACCGCTCACAGAGCCCGCCATCCACCATTACACCGATAACGTTCAGGTTCTCACAACAATTGCCGTTGCCTTTTCGGCAGGCGTAGCACTCACCGCAGTTCATGTACGGCTCAACGCTACAGCGGTCGCCAACCTGCACATTGGAAACACCTTCGCCAACGGCGATCACTTCCACCCCAAGTTCGTGCCCCGGCACGCGCGGATACTTGAAAAACGGCATCTTCCCGAGAAACCCGCCAAGATCCGTCCCACAAATCCCCATGCGATGCGTCCGAACCAACGCCTGGCCAGGCCCGGGCTGTCCCGGATCTTCAATATCAATCTGGATGATCTTCTTCGGTTCTTCAAACTGCAGCGCTTTCATCTTTTGTCTTTCACATCGACTCATTGGCTTACTATTAAAAGAGGCTGCAAAGCAAAAATGCCTCAGCAGCCTCTGTTGTCATTTATCCCTGGCGTTTCGTCACTACGACTTTGCAAGCTGTCGCAGGACCGTATGAAGGATGCCGCCATTGCGGTAGTAATCGACTTCGACCGGAGTATCGATGCGGCATGTTGTCACAAAGTTGACCATCGATCCGTCGGCTTTACGAGCAGTCACTTCGACGGCCTGTTGCGGTTTGAGATCGTCCGACAAAGCAATATCGAAGACTTCCGTGCCGTCCAGATCGAGGGCTTCACGGCTTTCACCATCGCGGAACTGAAGTGGCAACACGCCCATACCGACGAGATTCGACCGGTGGATCCGCTCAAACGAAGTCGCGATGACCGCTCGAATTCCCAGCAGGTAAGTTCCCTTCGCCGCCCAGTCGCGAGACGACCCGGTGCCGTATTCAGCTCCCGCCAGAGCGACCAGCGGAGTCCCTGTTTCACGATACTTCATAGCCGCTTCGTAGATCGAGGTCGGCTCGCCAGTTGGCAGGTAGATCGTCTCGCCGCCTTCAGTGCCGGGTGCCAGAAGATTTCGCAGACGGATATTCGCAAACGTGCCGCGAGTCATAACTCGGTCGTTGCCGCGACGGCTGCCGTAGCTGTTGAAGTCGGCAACTCCGACGCCGCTTTTCTGCAGGAAATGTCCTGCCGGAGAGTTCGGCTTGATTGCTCCGGCCGGGCTGATGTGGTCCGTGGTGGTCGAATCACCAACTGAGACCAAGCAACGAGCACCTTCAATCGGCTGAATTGGAGAAGGTTCTGGCGACATGTCGACGAAGAATGGCGGCTCCTGGACGTAAGTGCTGGCCTCATTCCATGAGTAAAGGTCGCCTTCTGAAGTTGGAATCGCCTGCCACTGCGGCGGCCCGGCGGCGGCACCCGCGTACTGCTCGATAAACTGTTCAGGACTCATCGATGCGGCAACGATGTCGGTCACTTCCTGCTGACTCGGCCAGAGATCCTTCAGGAAGACGTCTTTGCCGGCCTGATCCTGCCCCAATGGCTCGTTGATCAGATCAATGTCCGTCGTCCCGGCAATCGCGTACGCAACAACCAGCGGCGGACTGGCCAGGTAGTTCGCTTTGACCAGCGGGTTGACTCGACCTTCAAAGTTCCGGTTCCCGGAAAGTACTGATGAAACAACGAGATCACCGGCATTCACAGCGTTGGCAACAGGTTCAGGCAACGGGCCGCTGTTTCCGATACAGGTTGTGCAGCCGTAGCCGACGGTGAAGAACCCAAGCTTTTCCAGCTCTTTGTCGAGACCGGATTTCTCCAGGTAATCGGTGACGACTCGGCTGCCGGGCGCGAGGCTTGTCTTGACCCAAGGCTTGCGTGTCAGCCCCTTCGCTGCCGCGTTTCGAGCAACCAAACCCGCACCAATCATCACCGACGGATTACTGGTATTCGTGCAGCTTGTGATGGCCGCGATGACGACCGAGCCGTCGTTAATCTCGGAAGGCTGCTCCGGATCGTCGACCTTCTGCGAAGCGACCGGCTCATTGCGACTGAAGACGTCTTTGAGATCGCGCTGCCACGCCGACTTCATATCACTGAGCAGGATTCGATCCTGCGGCCGCTTCGGTCCAGCGAGCGACGGGACGACCGTGCTCATGTCGAGTTCCAGCGTGCTCGTGAATTTCGGGTCTGGGCAGTTGGCGGTGTGGAAGAGTCCCTGCTCTTTTGTGTAACGCTCGACCAGATCGACCAGTTCGGCTTTGCGACCGGTCTTCCGCAGGTAATTCAGCGTCTCTTCATCGACCGGGCAGAAACCCATCGTCGCGCCGTATTCAGGAGCCATGTTCGCCAGCGTCGCCCGGTCCGCCAGACTGAGAGCACTCAGGCCGGGTCCGAAGAATTCGACAAATTTCCCAACGACACCATGAGCACGCAACGTCTGAGTCACTGTCAGCACGAGGTCCGTCGCGGTCGCTCCTTCGGCCAGCTTGCCGGTCAGTTTAAAGCCGACAACTTCCGGCGTCAGCATGTAAATCGGCTGACCAAGCATGACCGCTTCGGCCTCAATCCCGCCGACGCCCCAACCAACGACTCCCAGACCGTTGATCATGGTCGTGTGGCTGTCCGTTCCGACCAGGCTGTCGGGGAAAGCGACGCCGTCTTTGGTGAGCACCACTTCTGCGAGGTACTCAAGGTTGACCTGGTGAACAATGCCCGTCGCCGGAGGCACGACACGGAAATTGTTGAACGCCTGCTGGCCCCAGCGCAGAAATTCATAACGTTCCTGATTCCGCTCGAACTCTTTGTCGACGTTGAACTGAAGGGCCGAACCCGACGCGAACTGGTCAACCTGGACCGAGTGATCGATCACCAGGTCACATTGAACCAGTGGGTTGATCTTCTTCGGGTCGCCACCCATTCGAACCATCGCCGAACGCAAAGCGGCAAGGTCAACAACGGCCGGAACACCGGTGAAGTCCTGCAGAACGACTCGGCCCGGCTTAAACGGTAATTCAACCTGAGCCACGTTGGCCGCATCCCATTTTGCCAGTCCCGTCACATCGTCCTTGCTGACGACGAACCCGTCTTCGTTACGAAGGCATGCTTCGAGCAGAACCCGGATCGAAAACGGCAGCGAGTCGAGATCGCACAGCCCGTCCTCGGCAAGCTTCTTCAGACGATAATACTGGACGTCTCCGCCGTTCGTTTTCAGTGTTGCCAACGCGCCGAAGGCGTTCGTCCCTGCCATTTCGTTCTTCTCCGGAGTCTGAATTCGCGACTGATCAATTCGTTTTGCTGCACGAGGCTCGTTTTGCTGCACGAGACCTGCCGATTGCTGGTGAGTTTGCTTCAACCATCTCTTCATGGCGGCTGCGCTGCGGCGGATTGTAAAGACTTGCCCATCGGCGACACCAGTTGCCGGAATCCGATAAACCCGCGACTAATCCGAATTTCTGGCGTTTCCAGGGGCGCCGCGCCGGTCAGGTCATTTGAACAGCGAAATATCGACCGAAATTTCGCCGAGTTCGTTTTTCCCCGGTTTAACCGTCAGCCGGTAAATGCCCTT
Organism: uncultured Planctomycetaceae bacterium; assembly: GCA_963976765.1. Classification (GTDB taxonomy): domain Bacteria; phylum Planctomycetota; class Planctomycetia; order Planctomycetales; family Planctomycetaceae; genus JABMPE01. The sequence goes on along the minus strand of CAXBME010000020.1, from coordinate 139,293 downwards.
TTTGTCCTCAACCGTGCCCGACTGAAGTTCCATCTTCGAAAGGTAACCGGCTTTTTCCTGCCAGAACTGAAAAGTCCACTCGCCCGGAGGCAAATCGCGAATTTGAAATCGACCATGTGAATCGCTCACCGCGACGTAGGAATGATCCTTCACAACGACCCAGCCTTTCATCCAGGAATGGATCGGGCAGGACACCTGAGCAGGCCGACGCTCAACCTTGGTCAGTTGCTTTTTGACCGTGGCCCCGGTGCCAATTGCCTCATTAAAAGGTGTGTTGTAGAAGAGGTTGGCCAGCGTGTTGTGGGCCACCGGGTCGTCGTTCCCCAGCACCAGCGTCTGCTTTGTAGTCAAAACCGCGATGTGAGGTTCGAAGCGGCAGTTTCTGTTTGTCATCACCACCTCGGTCGGCAGCTTGCGTTCCTTTGGTAGAACGACTTCGGGCAGTTCCTGCCCCTTCTCAAGCTCAAGCCAGACAACGACGTTCGCCAGACCTCCATTTTGAGGATTGACCAGCAACTCTTCATCCAGCGGATGAGTCTTCGAACAGATGGCGATGTCCTTGTTTAGATCAACTTTCTCTGCGGCGGGCGGCTTCCCCTTAAAAACAACCCGTCCACTGAGCGTCCCCAGGTCTTCCCCAAGAGTCGTACGGCCAGCCAGCACGCTCAACAAGACGACGGCCAGGAACTTCGAAACCACGTTGCTCAACACAGAATCTGCGTCAAAACTCCGGCAACCAGAAATCGCCATTTGTCTATTTCCAATATCCACAACAGGAATTGCATTCTTTCCGGCCAACCATCGCCGAATTCAACACGGCATCATGACCGACGACGAATCAACGATGCAACCAGGCCCATCCACATGGCGGCAATCATACCCTGTCAGCCTCACGCGGCATCAAAAACCGCTGGACCTGCCGCCACCACACAGCCAGAATCCCTTCGTCCGCCGAACCTCCGCATGGCAACCGGTCTCTCAAGCGTGAATGCGGGACACGGCTACCTGCCGTTGAGAAACGCAGACTTCTGGTGTCCAGCATTTCCTTCGCGTCTTTACGACTTCACGTGAGCAGTTATCGACAAAGTGAAAATATGACCAATCAACTTCAGGCCGCCCCTCGATGAATTGATTCGTGGTTCTTGCAGATTCTCACACGAGGTCGCAGAGACGTGAAGAACCTGACGAAACACAGTCTCAGGAAATTGGCTCCGAACAGGATTTTCGCAAGGATTCAGCATGATCGACGCGACAGAGCAACGAACCGTCAGGACGGCTTGCAACCGCGATTGCGGCGACGCCTGCAGCATCGTTGCGACCGTCGAGAAAAACCGCGTGACAAAGATCGCCGGTGATCCCGATCACCCGATCACGAAAGGTTTTCTCTGCCATCGAACCAGCCGTTTCCTTGAGCGGCAATATTCACCTGAGCGACTGACGACTCCGCTGGTGCGGGATGGTGATAGTTTTCGACCGGCATCCTGGGAAAGCGTTCTCAGTCGCATCGCCGAATCAATGCTTCGGTTTCGGGAGGAATCCGGTCCGGCATCCATCATGCATTATCGCTGCGGCGGCTCGATGGGCATGATGAAACTGGTCACCGATTACTTCTTTGAACGGTTCGGGCCGGTGACGATTAAGACCGGCGACGTCTGCACGGGCGCTGGAGACGCTGCCCAGCAACTCGATTTCGGCACGGTCGACAGCCACGACATCTTCGACCTGCTGAACAGCAAGGTGATCATCCTGTGGGGAAAGAATCCTTACGCCAGTCAGGTGCATCTTCTTCCGGTTCTGCGCGAGGCTAAGAAAAACGGAACGCGTCTGATTCTGATCGATCCCGTTCACCACCAGACGGCTCAACTTTGCGACGAGTACGTGCAGCCTCGCCCCGGAGGCGACGCAGCACTCGCAATGGGCATATCCTGCTGGCTGATTGAAAACGGGAAAGTCGATCCGTCAGCCGATTCATACTGCGACAACGTTGACGAATTCAGATCACTGGCCTGTTCACAGCCTCTTGAACAGTGGGCCGCCCGGGCCGACGTCTCACCGGACGAAATTGTCTCACTGGCCCGTCACTACTCAAACGGCCCGTCGGCAATCATCGCCGGGTGGGGCATGCAGCGCCGTGCGAACGGAGCCGCCACCGTCCGAGCGATCGACGCACTCGCCGCCGTGTCCGGAAATCTCGGCATCGCTGGCGGCGGAGTCTCGTACTGCTTCGCCCGAAAAGGAGCCTTCGACTACTCGTTTCTTCAAGGAGAAGTCGTCGCTCCGCGAACAATTCCCGAACCGCTGTTCGGACCGGGAATCCTCGCCGCGAACGATCCACCAGTTCGAATGGTGTGGGTCACCGCCGCGAATCCGGTCGTCATGCTGCCGGAATCTGAAACCGTCAAACGGGCACTGAAAACTCGCGACCTGACCGTCGTCGTCGATTCATTCCTGACTGACACCGCGCAATGTGCAGACATCGTTCTGCCGACAACGACGATGCTGGAAGACGACGACCTGCTCGGCGCGTACGGCCATCACTGGCTGGCCGAGATGCGACCGGTCGTCACGCCACCTGATCAAGTCAAAACCGACTACGAAATCGTGCAGGCGATCGCTCCTCTGGTTGGACTGAGTAACGAATTCTCGGACGACGTCGAAACCTGGAAACGACGCATGCTGAGTCCATCCGAAAAACGAGGAGCCTCCCTCGACGACATTCGTCGAGGCCCGGTGCGAAGTCCCAACGGACCATCGGTCATGTTTGCTGATCGGAAATTTCCAACCGCCACCGGACGTGCAAACCTCGCGACAACACTCGACACGACTCCAACATCCGGCACACCAGAACGCCCGCTGCTCCTGACGTCCCTGGCGACTGCAGCCGTGCAGGGCTCGCAATGGCTGGACGGAACACAGGACGACCATCTGCCCGCAACTGTGCATCCCGATTCGGCGTCCGGCTTCAACGCCAACGACGTCGTGATACTGGAATCTGAACACGGTCAACTGACCGTCCGCCTGAAGTTCGACGTCAGTCAGCGACGCGACATCGTCCTTCTCCCCAAAGGCGGATGGCTGAACAAAGGCCGCTGTGCTAACGCTCTGATCAAAGCTCAGACGACCGACGCAGGCGACTGCGCTGTCTACCACGACACGCCAGTCAGAATCTGCCCTTCAAGTGAGCCCAAGCGTTCAACATTGCAGCCAACGATTTAAAACGTTGTCAGACCAACAGCCAAAAATGCCCCCAAGGATACAGAATGAGCAAAGACTCAAGTTCTGCCGAAGCCGAATCGACTTTCAGCCTCGATGAATCCCTGTCCCCGTTTCATCTCGCAATCCCTGTGAAAGACCTGAGCGAATCACGACAGTTCTACGGAGAAATCTTCGGCTGCCCCGAAGGTCGCAGCGACTCAACATGGGTCGATTTTGATTTCTTTGGACACCAGCTGGTTTGCCACGTCGATCCGAAAGCAATCAATCGTTCGATCGAAAACCCGGTCGACGGTCACCAGGTTCCGATTCCGCATTTTGGAATCGTTCTCGACATGAACAGTTGGAACGAACTGGCCAATCGGCTGCGAAACCACAAGGTTGAATTTATCATCGAACCATACATTCGCTTCAAAGGCCAGCCAGGGGAACAGGGGACAATGTTCCTGGAAGACCCATCCGGAAACGCCATCGAATTCAAAGGCTTCCGAGATAGAAGCGGTCTATTTGCAAAGTAAATTCCAGACCAGCGTCGAACGTGAATTCGCAAGTACGATTCGAGACTCGTGCAATAATAACGGCCCCGAATACTCATTGTATCCGGGGCCGTATTTTGAATTCTTCAGCTGCAAAGCAACGATCTGCGTCTACGCAAACAACGCGGGTACGTGTTCGGCCTTGACGAGTTCGCGTGGCTGGTTGAGATGGTTGTAGACGATCGACTGCGGGTTGATCCCGATCGAATGGTAAATCGACGCCAGCAACTGGCCGGGATGAACCGGATCCCGCAGCGGTGCCGACCCAGTTTGGTCGGACTCTCCATAAACAAGCCCACGATGGGTGCCGGCTCCAGCGACGACCCCCGTGTAACAGTACGGCCAGTGATCACGACCGTCGTCCGAATTGTTATTGCCAGAAGTACTGACACCTCGCTGCGGACTTCGACCGAATTCACCGATCGCCACGACCAGTGTGTCTTCCAGCATGCCACGTTCATCCAGATCGCTGATCAACGCGGACAAACCGCTATCCAGCATCGGGCCGGACTCGTTCTTCATGCGGGAAGACAACCCGCTGTGAACATCCCACGAATGATTACTTGAATTCGCCACCTTTGGCCAAACGACCTCGACAACTCGTGTACCGGCTTCAACCAGCCGTCGAGCCAGCAGACAGGAATCACCAAACGTATTGCGACCATATCGTTCGCGCATCGTGGCGGGCTCTGAATCCAGATCAAACGCGTCACGGGCACGACCTGAAACAATCAAGCTCAATGCACGGTCGTAATACTCGTTGAGCGTGTAATCCTTGACGGCCTCGTCCACGACTTTCATACGCTTGACAATGCTGTCTCTGAGTTTCGCTCGCCGAGCCAGGCGAGTAGCGAAGACGTCTGGACGAAGCTGCAGGTCATCAACCTTGATCTTCGCCATCTTGCCCATATCCATGTCGTCACCGGGCGGGTACAGCGTGTACGGGTCAAACGATCTTCCGAGGAACCCGGCAGTTCCTCCCTTGCCAACAACGTTGGATTCCTGCAGCGGTCGAGGCAGCATCACGAACGGAAGCATCGGAACCGTTGGCGGTTTGATGCGAATGATGTTGGAGCCAAAATTTGGAAAATCCTTCGGGCTCGGCGGCTCAAGCTGGCCGGATGGACTGACTTTGTCTGTCGTATAACCAGTCATCATCTGGTAAATGGCAGCGGTGTGGTTAAACAAACCGTTCGGCGTGTAACTCATCGATCGGATCATGGTAAATCGATCGTTCACCTGAGCCAGCTTTGGCAGCAGTTCCGTGAACTGAGCACCAGGCACTTTTGTGTCAATCGGCTTAAAGACACTCTTGACGTTGTCCGGAACGTCAGATTTCGGATCCCACAAATCCAAATGCGACGGTCCACCTTGCAGATAGCACATAATGACATGCCTGGCTTTATTCCAACCAGGCCCGCCCCCGGACTGCGACTCTGCCGCGTCAGCCTGCAACTGCATCGCTCCACCGAGCGTCAGTCCAAGCATGCTGGAGCCACCAACTCGCAGAACGTCTCGTCGTGAAACACTGAGGCCACTATCGCAAAGATCTCTGCCGGGTTCGCCTGCAATTCGCCACATGTCCAATACTCCCTGGTAAATGGCCTTGTCAGTAGAAGCTGAATGATTCGTTATCGTTTGCCACTTGAAACTTTCGCTCATCCGGCCTGGCGGACTGACGAAAACTAAAGCCAGTCAATCATCGTCCTGATCGCCTAGTGATTGAACAGGAATTCGGGCGTGTTTATCAACGCCCACGCTAAATCCTGCACAGTCGTCAGGCGAACTGCTGTAACCTGTTTTTCGCTGTAACCCGCGTCAGTCCGGAGACGGAGAAGCTGAGGATCTTCCGGAACGGGTTTGCTGACTGCCGCCAACACTGCCTTTCGCTGCGTGACTCCCTTGTCTTCTGGAACTGGTTGTCGTGCTGTCGCCAAAGCCGCATTTCGTTCGAGCAGGCCGTTGTCGACTTTCTCAAACCACGTCATGAGCGTCTTCGTCTGCGCCTCCGTCCGTTGCGTCTGATCGACCAGTGCAATCGCTCGCAGACTTTCAGGAAGACTCAATCCAGGCGACTTTCTCGTCGTTGCCGAAATCCGGAATCGCCCCAGCAGATGCTGCTTTGCACTGTGGTTCTGATGAATCACAAACTTGAACGTCGTCCCTTCGTTCGTACCAACCGGTTCTTTAGTTTCCCAGGTCGCCCAGTGAACGACTCCGCCAGCGTTAGCGATCGCCCAGGCATTTTGATTCCCGGTATTGCCGTCTGCGGTGAGTGCGATGCTGAACCCGCCCTGCAGAAACGGCGCTTGCGGATTCTGAAGTGCGATCTTCTTCATCTCATTCGGTTTACTTTTCGAAGCTGCCTGGACCTCAAACTCCGTCACGACAAAGTTTCCGTTCTCGGGCATCCCCGGACCGACACCTTTTTCTTTTGTATAGGGCAAAGCTTCAATACGGAAACCAGTAATACCGGCCAGAGTCGTATTGACCGTGATTGTGTAAGCCCCCTGGTCGGCAGAGCCGCTTGCCTGAATGGACCGATCATCCAGCCGTTCCAGAGTCACGCCTTTGACAGCGGCCAGCGACGATGCTTCCAGCAAATGCCACTCAGTATCGCCCCCTTGTGTGAGCCGCTTCGAAGCTGCCTGTGGAAGAGCTTCACGGTATTTTGCCAGTTCACCTTCGGCTGCCTGGATCTTTCCTTCACGCTGCTTTTCAAGTTCAGCCAGCATCGGAGCAATCTGCTTCCGATAGCTTTCCAGATCCGCGTTTGCTCGACCAATGTCGTTTTCACGCTGCCGCTCTCGCTTAGGCTTCTCGTCTTTCCACCAGGTTTCGCGTTGAGCCAGCTCTTCCTTCAAATCTTTGTGATCATCGTCAACTGAATTCATCGCAGCGACGACGGTGTCGATCTCTTCCTTGCTCGCTTCGCGATTCAAAATACGCAGGAACACTTCGCCAATCAGCTTTCGGTCATCCTTCTCTTCTGCAACCAGTCTGGTCAAATCGTTCTTGGGGTCGGCAAGAGCCGTCCCCAAGGTCGGACCACTCACCAGAGCCATGATCGGCCCCAGCGAAACACCGACCGAACGTTCACACTCACAGGCACTTTCACGGGCGGGACGACCGAAGTTTGTCAGGAAGCCATCTGGAATCTTGACCCCCACATCCGGAAGTTGAGCCGCTCTAGTCCCTGCTGGAACGCCCGGAATTGCTGGCGAAGATCCAGTCACTCGATGAATCGCGTCGTAAAGAACTTCCGCCGTCAGGCGCTTCGGAGTAGCGTGTGAGTAGTTCGTGTGGTCATCAGCGTTCCACTCGTTCGTGGCAATCGAAAGCTGGTACGTTCTTGACTGGCAAATATTCCGCATCAGCTCGCGAACGTTGAATCCACTGCCGATGAATTTCTGTGTCAAATCGTCGAGAAGCTCCGGATTACTCGGCGGGTTACCCGCGCGAATATCGTCCAGAGGCTCGATCAACCCCACTCCATTCAAATACCCCCACACTCGATTCACATAGCTACGTGCGAAGTATGGGTTATCTGGTGAACTGATCCATGCAGCCAGCTGCTGCCGACGCGTGGCCTTCTCAGGAGCTTCAAAGTCGCAGTCAAACGGAAACTGCGGAGCAGTGACGGCGCCGGTTCGATCGTGAGTGATATCGCCATTCGGCTTATCGAACACAACTTCGTACAGCGGCTTCGCGCCTTCGACCGCAGTCCCGCCGATCTTTGAATCGCCGGAGGCTGGATCGGTCTTTAATCCGAACTGAGCGAAAAATGCAGCCGTTTCGTAATACTGATCCTGAGTCCATTTTTCGAACGGATGATCGTGACATTTGTTGCAGTTAAACCGGATCCCCAACCACAGGTGCGTCGTGTTTTCCATCGTGTCCTGCGGTGTTCGCAGAATCTTGAAGTACGACGCGGCGGGATTCTCTTTGTTTGACCCTTCAGATGTCAGCACTTTGCGAGCAAACTCGTCGTAAGGAGTATTCGCAGCAATTTCCGTCCGAATCCAACTGCGAAACGCGGTTGCTCCCTGAGGTGCCAGGAACTTGCGATTGACCTGCAACAGGTCTGCCCACTTATTGGTCCAGTGATCGACAAAGTCGTCAGTGCCGATCAGTGCGTCGATCAGTGCGTAACGTTTGGCCTTTGTGTCAGCCTTGTCACTTACGAAGGCTCGAACCTGGTCAGCAGTCGGAGGCAGGCCGGTCAAATCGAGGTGAATGCGACGAATAAATTCTGCATCCGAGCAAAGCCCGGACTGCACAATCTTCATTCGCTTCAGCTTGTTGGCAACATGCCCATCAATGAAATTCCACTTTTCAGGATCGACCCAGGCGAATCCATCACGGTTGCCCATCGCAGTCAGAGTGGTCGCTGCGTACTTGCCTTCAAATCGAGCAAGAATGGCCGCTTCCCCTCGCCGTTCCGTCGTGACCAGTCCTGTTCCATCAGCCTTGGCAACGTCGCCGTTGCTACTTTCGATGAAGGCTTCCGCAGTGACATCTCGAACGGCTCCGTCCGTGTACGTTGCCAGAATCCGCATCTGCTGCTTCGCTCCGAGTTTCTGAACGACAGGCATTTGCGGCTCGATCGAGATCGACTCAACGCGAGCGGAAGTCAGATCGAGCTTCGCACCGCCGCCAATCCAACGACGAATAGTTTCATAATAAGGCTCGCCAGGCTTTGTAAGCTGACCACCAAGATGCGGTACCGCTCCCGTTGCCTTAAGCAGCATAAGGCTGTTTTCCGGAGCCGCGATATTCGCCCGGCGCGATGCCAGTTCGTCCGTGAACGCTCGCGTGTCGTAAATCGGATCGTACCCGCGAAGTGACAACTTGAAGCCGTTCTTACCATCCTTTGAACCGTGGCACGTTCCCTGGTTACAGCCAAGTTTCGACAGAACAGGAGTCACGTCGCGGATGTAGTCCGTTGAGGCGATTTCTACCGACGTCACGTTAACAGGGATTTCAATCTTCTGATCCGCGACGCTGGCGTTCAGTTTCGTTTGCCCCTTCCCGATCACTCGGACAAGACCGCTGCCCGAAACCGACACAACGTTTGGCTGAGCGACGTCGAACTTCACCATTCTGGTCACGTCGAGAGATGTTCCGTCTGCAAGACGTCCCGTCAGAACCAATTGACTCTTATCGAATGCTCCTGCCAGCTCAATCGCTTTCGGAAGCGACTCGATTGAAACGAGCTTCTGATCTGCTGAAAGCTGTTCGAGCGGTGTGCCCGCAGCCTCGTCGACGGCGTTCTTTGCTGCTGCCGCCACTTGTTCAATCACGCTGCGGTCGCCGCTGACGGGCACGGACAGAAACTCTTTGATCAACTTTCCGGTTTCCGATTCGTAGAGGCGAATTTTTCCGTTCGAGCCTCCCGCCGCAACCAGCTTGCCATCCGGCGAAAATCGCACGGCATAGATTCCAGAATCCTCAACAGCAATCTTCGCAATGACGGGCAATGACTTCTTCTGATACTCGGCGACCTTCTTCTTCTCAGCGTCACTCTGCGATTGAACTCGCTTAGCGAGGATTGCCTTGATGTCATTCGGCGCGGATGTGTCGATGTCGGTGTCGTAGACTAAAATGTCCCCTTTGCCGTCGAGGCTGCTGCCAGCCACGGCTCGACGTCCGTCGGCCGAATAATCGACGCTGAATACGACGCCTCGCAGCGGAGCCAGCTCTCGAATCAGGTTAGCATTGTCGCCGATGACGCGCTTCGTGATGCGGAAGATTCGAAACAGCTTAGGAACGCCATCAGCTCCGCCGACGATGATTTCGTCACGCGTCGGATGAGTGTCGACCGTGGCGACGCCGCCCTTCAACGCTCCGGGAGTGATCGAGGTCACATTGTCGATGAACCGCTGCGTGGCCACTTCAGTCAGCTTCGCCGTTCGGTCGCGACCGACAGAGATCACATGATCGCCGGAAGGATTCCAGACAGTATCCAAAGCCCAGTCGCTGTGTGCTCCGTTGAAAAGAATCTGCTCCCCCGTGTCCGCCTTGATGGCTCGCACGGTGTTGTCAGAACATCCAAAGGCAATGCGAGTACCATCGGGAGACCAGCTTGCTCCATACAGCGTGTCGTAAGTTTCCGTGTGCGAAAGAAGCAGTTCGCGTTTAACGACGTCCCAGACCTGGATTTCCCCCATCCGTCCCGGCTTGCCGCCCGCAATGGCGAGCCGTCCACCATCCGGAGAAAACCGCACCGACTCGATCCGTTCGGACAGACCAATCAGCCGCGCGGCAATTTCAGACCCATCAGCTTTGTGAATCAGGACTTCGTTATACCCGGCGACGGCGATCAGGCTTCCATCCGGCGAAAAATCCAGAGAAGTGATTACCGGTGGCAATGCATAAACCGGAGGATGTTCAGCGTCGTAGCGGACTTCGGCGTTAGCTGGAGTGTCGTTCTTCGCACCTTGAGCAATCCACTTTCTGATCAAATCGACCTCGGTCTGGTGCAACGGCTTCCGGTCGCGAGGCATTTCGGCCTTGCCATCTTTCGTAGTGATCAGTTGAACGAGGTAGCTGTCATCCGGCTTGCCTGCCACAACCGGAGCCTCATCACTCTCACCCGCTTTCATCAGCAGGTCGTACGACGTCATGACGTACTCGCCCGCAGACTTCGACTTGGCTGGCTGATGGCATCCCTGGCAATTTGCCTGAAGAATCGGACGAATATCCTTGTAGAAGCTGACGTCCGGAAGCGACCCCGCCGGCTTGTCATCGGCAACACTCATGGCTGCGGCGGCGAGGATCAAACAAGTTGAAAACGAAGAGATAAACGTCGATTTCATTTCGTCACCCGTATCGAGTTCGGAAGAGAAGCTAAATCCAATGCGGAAATACCTGTCGAAACAAGCGATCGCAGGAAAGCGTTCAAGGATGGACGTCGCAGGGGGAACACAGCAGGTCAGTGTTCGCAATCCGTTGACCCCAAATTCGCATCCAGACTGCGATAACACATAAGAGTCAACTTATCGACTAAACCAGGATGGAACAACTACGGCCTGACTTCCAGACTGAAATCGCCTGGCGCGGAAAATCCTGGAGACGCGATGCAGGTCAGGACTCTGCTGGGAAGCAGCCATCCGCTGATCGCTTGGGAGCAAGAAGCTTGCGACAAATCTCAATCACGCCCGAAAGTGCCGAGCGTCTCGCCGGGCTGTCGCAATAAACCCGCAATGCAAATTCAACGACTCATCCGACCGATGGAGCAGGAAACCCGGCTCGCCTTAACAGGGAAAGGCAACACAACAGTCGAGTCTTCGGGGCGATCTTTAAGGCTATTTGTCAAGTCGTTCCGGCTTGCAGAGCAGCTTTTTGTCATTCGCAGCTCGACCGCACTTAATACAAACGTGCGACGCACCGCAGACATACTGCTTGTAGACCTTGAAATCGGCCTTCAACAACTTCTTCATTTCGCAGAGCGTTTTTGACATTGCAAAAGCCATCCGAAACCGAACGAAGAACTGCCACTCCGAGCCACCATGCTCACGCGGCGTTGTCAAACTGAAGCCTCACGAGGTAAATCAGTCGGCAGTTCCGACCACGCAATTGAGACTCAGTCGCAACAATCTACCAGTTTTGGCAAGAGTGTCAACGTTGGTGATCGAAGAATTCCGGCCCAGACCGGAGACGGTAAAACTCGGCACATTGCCGCCACTCACCGTGGCGAAAACAAGAGCTCACACAGCCACAATGTCACACAGCGATGTCGTCTGCCCTGCCTGTGAAATTCAACCTGCCGAAGAACGTCGACGATAGAGTGCCCGCAGACGCTCGGCCAAACGGACATCTTTAGGCCGACCGGATTCGATTAAGTGGTCAGCCAGCGGCGGAATATTCAGGACGTCGCATTCCAGGCCGAGCGCCGCCAGTCGCGTCGTTTGCTGACGGAGAACCTGGTACGTACCACCGCCTGACAATTCCGCAATCAGATCCAGATCGCCGAGATCGGTCACCGTGATGAGGCTGTAGCTGTCGCGAAGAACCGACGTGTTCCACGGAACGATCTGTCCCGGTTCCAGGCCTCTCGGATAAGGATTCAGCGGCGCGAGCGCCGCGACAATCTTTCGAAAGTTTTCGCGCGAGCGACGGTAGACGATGTCCAGATCGTTGATCTTTTTCCGCAGGCCGTGAGCCTTCGCCGCAACCCCCCCACAAACGAAAAACTCCACGTCCGCATCGATCAACACTTTCAGCAGCCGGCGGGCAAGTTCTTCGTTCTTTGGAAGCGGCATGTTTATCAGCATTCTGTTGCGGCAGTCTGGAAACGATTCGTCGTCGATCAATTCTGTGGTGACCTGGATTCAGAAACACGTCTCCATTCGAAACGTGTCCCGGACGGTTCTTCGACGAGAACCATCTGGCCTGCGGTCACTTCGACAATCCTTTGCATCGACGAGTCGCCGTGAAGACTGAGTACCAGTCCGACTTTGCCTGCCGGTTCCCCGCCTGTCGCCTTCATCGTGATTTTGCCATCGACAACGCTCCACTCTTCCTGAAAAGTCAACTTCTTTGCAAACAGCGTCGCGGCCAAGCCTTCCAGTTCAACAACCATTGTGCCGGTGCCGTCTGAGTTCAACGTCAGCGTCCGATGCCCTTTGTAATCGTCTTCCCACGTCCCAAGCATCGACTTTTCAAGATCGGTCAACATCGCGACGGCATCTTCAGAAACCGCAATCGCTTCCGATTCGATCAGCCCCATAGGAACCGCGACCGGTGAAACGGCAACAGGATTCTCGAAGTCAGACCTGCCCCGATCTGCCCGCGCATCCGCTAGAACACCGACGATAACCACCAGCGCGACCACCAGTTCGACAGTCGCGACAAGCCAGCAGACAAACTGGCCTGGCGGTTCGATTGGACGGCCAACAGCAATGTTTCGTACCATCTGCCTTCTCAATTAACTATCCGGGAACAATCCGCAACGTTGCCAGCCGCTCACGACGATTCAAGGATCGACCTGAACCTCGTCCGACGGCGACAACATTTTCAACAAGCCAACCATCAGGAAACTCAACAATGAACCGACAACGAACCATTACCGCATCAGCCGTTGCCATTGCAATTATGTCACTCGGAGTCGCGCTGCAGCGACCTGCCGTCAGCGACGAAAAACAAAGCCCGGTCGTGTACGAGCTTCGGACTTACACGACTCATGACGGCAAGCTTCCTGCATTACACAAACGATTCCGTGACCACACGATGAAAATTTTTGAGAAGCACGGCATGAAGAACGTCGCCTACTGGCTCCCGACCGATAAAAAAGACACGCTCATTTACGTTATTGCTCACAAGTCGCTGAAAGCGGCAGACGCGTCGTGGGACGCTTTCCGTAACGACCCTGAGTGGAAAGCTGCTTACCAGGCGTCGACCGTTGACGGAAAAATAGTCAAGTCTGTCGACAAGCAATTTATGACGGCCACTGAATATTCGCCGATGAAATAGCCGGTCCCGTCAGACATACCCCTGCCTCAGCGAAACACCACCAGAGACCACCGCATGGAAGTTCGCGCGTTCGCCGAGCAGGTTTTGTTTTCAGAATCGCTTGCTGAAAAGCTCAAGCCTGCAACCGGCGAATTTACCGATGACATTCCCGGCGAGCTGGTCGATGTTCGCGAGCCTGCGCGCTCGGACGATCTGAAGTTTGCACCGCGTCGCGCAGCGGCTGCGATGCCCAGACCCGGAGCTTTCAAAGACGTCGCTCGACGAGCCACCGCTCATCATATTTTTGCGAATCACGAGCTCCAGGCTCTTGAGGTAATGGCCCGCGTCGCCCTGCTCTTCCCCGACGCTCCGACCGATTTCCGCATCGGCCTTTGCAGAATCATGCAGGACGAACAACGACACACTCGCATGCACGCCGAACGGGCCGCCATGCTGGGCGTCGATTTTGGGACGCTCCCGATCAACTCATACATCTGGAAGAAGTCGCTCGATTTCAAGTCCGTCCTCGACTACATCGCAACGCTGCCACTGGTGTTTGAAGGCTGCAACCTCGATCACACACTTGAGTTCGCATCGTTCTTTGAAGCCGCCGGCGACGACCGCAGCGCCGCACTCATGCGAGTCATCCATCGCGACGAAATCGAGCACGTCGCCTTCGGAATCGAGTGGCTGCGAAAACTCAAACCCGCCGGGCAAACCGACTGGGACGCCTTCTGCGAACACCTCGACTGGCCGCTTCGCCCGGTAAAAGCAAAGGGTGACGTGTTTCAGGTGGAAGCTCGCCGACAGGCCGGTCTCAGCGATGAGTTCATTGAGAAACTACAGCTTGCAACCGAGGACGATCGCTGATGGAACGAGCCGGACAATTCATTCAGAAGACGATGCTGGCATGGCTCGTTCTGTCTTCCGCGGCGGCGTTGCTGTGGGCGCGTTTCGGAATTGCCGACCCGTTTCTCTGGACAGCCAACTTCGAAGTCGAATCAATCGACTCAATCCTGCTGTTCGGCACGCCCCGACCACTGCTGGGCATCATGATTCAGTTGACCATGTTCTGCATCGGCTGCCTGATCAGTGTTGCGGAAGTGAACGAAGTCTTCAGGCGCTGGCCGCTGGTTCTGGGCGGGACTCTGATTCAGTACACAGCGATGCCGCTGCTGGCGTGGGGGCTGGGCACCTTGTTCGGACTGGAACGCGAATACCTGATCGGAGTCATCGTGGTCGGCTGCGTGCCAGGAGCGATGGCGTCGAACGTACTGACACTCGCGGCGCGAGGAAACGTCAGCTACTCCGTCAGCCTGACGACGTCTGCGACGATCCTGTCGCCGATCATTGTGCCGCTGGCGTTTCAGTTAACCTTGAGTACGTTCGTGAAAATCGATCCGCTGACTGAGGCATTGAATCTGATCAAGCAGGTTGTCGGCCCGGTCCTGATCGGTCATTTCATTTGCCGATTCTGGGATCAGGGATCAAATATTGCCCGGAAGGCGGCGCCGCTGATCGCAAACGGAACGATCGTCCTGCTGATCGCCGTCGTCGTCGCGTTGAATCGCGAGCGTCTGCTGGGCGTCTTCGACGACGAAGCTGCATCCTCCGGCAAACTGCTGCTTGTGCTGCTGCTGATTAACCTGCTGGGATATTGCTCCGGCTATTTCGGCGGCGGAGCCATGAAGCTCAAACAGAGCATGCGTAGAGCATTGACACTCGAAGTCGGCATGCAGAACGCCGGGCTGGGAACGGTGATCGTCCTGGGATTATTCAAGGACCAGCCGACAGCGGCAATTCCCACGGCGGTCTACACATTCGGGTGCATGCTGACCGGCTCGTTGCTCGCTCAATGGTGGAGTCGTCAGCCGCCATCGGACGACGACGTGTGCAGGAGCAACAATCCGAAAAGCCACGGCGCAGCAGCAATCGAATCCGAAGATTCGAATGATGGCGAGTCGCGTTCAAAGGATTGATTGGGTTTGAATAAGCCGCGAGGTGATTTTGAGCAGTAAGGCGAGATCGGCTCAGTGCGGCCAGCAGGTGGGATAAGTGGGCGAGTCGATTTTCAGCAGTACCATCAGTCGAGTCGCTCTTTGAGTTCGTCTCGTTCCTTGCGGGTCACTTCAAGATCGAACATCAGATATTTGATGTCCAGTCGAAGCTGAGCCAGCGCTTCCTGAACCAGTGACAGAATTCGACGACGACGCTTCACCGAGTCCACGACTCGCGTGTAAACGCCTTCAAGTTCCGTCTGATGCTCGTCGGGCAACGCTGCGATGGCCCGAGCCAGGTCAACCAGCTCGCGCGGCAGATCGTTCTCGCCGCTGTCGGGGAATCGCGTGTTCGAATTCATGGCGTATCCGTCTCCGGTGGTCGTTCAATGAAGGGGCCGTGATTGTGTACAGAGCCTGGGGCGTTCACAAGAGTCTCTTTCTAAACCCTTTCAGCATTGCACCTTACCGGTTCCGACCAAAGGAGATTGTCAGTTGATGCAGCGTTTCGACAAAGCAACGCTTCGTCTTGGCGAGTGGCGTAAAGTGCTTTAGACTTCAGAACTTAGGTGCAGTCAGGCGAAGCGGTTCGATGAGGTGTTGCGACAACGAAATGACTTCAGTCAGACCGGCTCTTCGGCACGAAATTCAAAAGAAACTCACCACGGGCAACGAATCCGCAGTTCACCGAAACATCGAGGGTTATTTGTGTCGTTCCGATTCAGGGAAGAATCCGGGCTGAACTCCAGCAGGCGAGCGGTCGAAGTCGCCGTCCACAGAATGTGCCGGATGGTGGCGACACTGGTTGTTGCTTCGCTCGCGTGTTTCATCGCTGGGCGATCGCTTTCCGCTGACGACTTTGTCGAAGGCTTCGACAGTGAAAAGCCAAGCTGGACAACGACGATTCCTCGCGGCTCGGGCATCCAGGTCCGACAGCATCGCCGAAA
Organism: uncultured Planctomycetaceae bacterium; assembly: GCA_963976765.1. Taxonomy (GTDB): domain Bacteria; phylum Planctomycetota; class Planctomycetia; order Planctomycetales; family Planctomycetaceae; genus JABMPE01. The sequence goes on along the minus strand of CAXBME010000020.1, from coordinate 123,147 downwards.
CCTTTACGTCCGCCGCAGCGGCCAGGCTGCCGAACATCTTCAGGTTTCAAGTTTGAGCAACGGACCGATCATCCGACTCGAACACGAACTCCCCCGGTCCGTCCCGATCGACGATCTTTCGTTGACGGTCGAGTATCGAGCCAATCGACCGGGAGCAATTCTCGCCACCAGAATGGTCTTCCCTCATCAGAAGAACCCGTCGACCGGCGAGGTGTTGACCGCGTGGTTGCGTGGCGATCTTTATTCAAAAACGTCTGAGTGGCAGACGCTGAAAGCAACGGCTCAGCAGGAAGAAATTCGGCAGCGGATCACCAGACTGCGCGCCGAGTTCAGTACGGTCAGTCTGGACCTGAACGATGCCTACATAGATCGAGCGATTCTGCTGGTCGGACTCCAGGCCGGAACGACCGAAATCTTTATCGACGATCTTCGCTGGACCGGCTACGCAGCACCTCGCCAGGCCATCGTGCTGGTCAGTGCTGAACACCCCGCCGAGCAACGCCGATCCGACATTCAAATGCGGCTCGACCGGTTGATTGTCAACGGTCGGCCATCGGTCCTGAGGTTCGCGCCGCATCATGACGAAGAGCCGGCACGCCTTCGCGAACTCGGTCTGAACGCTGTCTGGATCAAAGATTACAACGACCTCGCCAGCGTCGAGAAACTCGGCGAGGCTGGCATCTGGTCCCTGGCCACTCCGCCTCGCGGTCGAGTTTCGGGTGAAGACCTGGACGGAACTGCGGTGCCCAGCCTGGACGACTTTGGACCAAAATACGACGGAATCCTCGGTTGGCTGCTGGGCACCAGAATCCCGCCGAGTGCTCGCGACGAAGTCACCACACAGGTGCGACTCATCCGAGCGGCCGACCGACTCACCCAGCGACCAATCATCGGTGACATAGGCGGTCTTGAGCGGTCGTATTCGCGTCTGCTGGACGGTATCGGCCTCACGCGACATCCGCTGCAGACCGAGTTTTCGCTGCACGACTACCGACAGTTTCTGACTCAGAAACGGCGACTGCTTCGCCCCGGAACGTTCGTCACGACCTGGGTTCAAACCGAGCCGGAACCCAACGGCAACGCCCTGCCGGATCCGTTGCCGGTGATCGAGCCGGAGTTAATTCGACAGCTTGCCTGGACCGGACTTTCCGCCGGCGCACGCGGCATCGGCTACTGGAAACGCACTTCCTTCGATGATGCTTTTACCGGAGCCAAAGAGCGCGACCTGGCAATCGCGATCACGAATCAGGAGATCGGCCTGCTGGAACCATGGCTGGCTTCGTGGACCGTACTTGAGCATCAGCGCATAGCAATTCCCGTAGCGTCATCACCAGCAGAAATCAGAAACAACGATTTCGAAAACCTCAGCGAAGCTCGCCAGAGACGCGAGCTGGCCAAACAGCAGCGAATAAAACAGCAAACGGAACAGCGGTCAGTTTCAGACAACACGGATGTGATCGAAATGGCGATCATGACCGGCCCCAACGGTCAGCTTCTGATTCCGCTGTGGTATCAGAAAGATGCTCAGTTCGTTCCCGGACAAATGGCAGCTCAGACGGTCGACATCGTGATTCCCGGCGTGCCCGACACGGCGACCATCTGGAAAGTTTCCACCACCGGAGTCCACACCGTTCGGCGGCAGCCCGGCTCGACCGGCGCACGCGTGACGCTCGAAAATTTCGATCAGATCGCCACGCTGGTTATCTCGACCGATCCCAACTGGGGAAACATCCTGAGGAACCGGATCAGCCAGATCAGCGACCAGAACGCTCGCCTGTGGTACGAAATGGCGAAAGCTAAACTGCAACGAGTGCAGCGAGTCGACGCCGAACTTCAGCATATGGGTTACGGAATTCCTGACGGCCCGCAACTGATTGCCCGCGCCAATTCACATCTCATTCTGGCGGCTCAGCGGCTGGGCGACGGTTCGAACTCCGGTCAGGGTATAACTCAGGCTTCGTTCTCTACCTCTTACGCAGCCACAACGACCACACCCGAGTTCGTGCGGCTTCAATGCCAGGGAGCAATGCAGTCGTTGCGAATTCTGCAGCGGGCACACTGGGAAGCCGCTATCGCAGAACGTTCCTCGCCCGTCGCCAGCCCGTACACAATCAGTTACCAGACGCTGCCTGAGCACTGGCGATTCGTCCGCCGACTCGGTGCAACACATTTCGCCGGTTATGAAAACCGATTGCCGTCGGGAAGCTTTGAAAATACCGACACCGCTCAAATGATCTCTGACGGGTGGGGCAACCATCAGGACGACATCGAAGGTGTCCGCGCCGCAGCCGAACTCGCATCGCTGGGCAGCCAGTCCGGTTTTGCTCTGCGACTGCTGGCCGTCCCGAATACCAACGCCGAGGTTCCGATCGCTCTGGAAGGAATTCCGATCGCCCTCACAACGCCTCCCCTGCCGCTGAAAGCCGGACAGACCGTCCACATCAGTGGTCGCATTCGAATTCAGGCTCGCCCCGCCGCATCGATTGAAGGCGTGACCGTCACCGAAAGTCTCACCGGCTCCAAGGCCCGCTGGAAGAAAACTCGTGGCTGGGAAACGTTCGAACTCATTCGCGAAGTTACTACCGACAGCGATTTACGCCTTCGTCTGACTCTGCACGGCCTCGGAGAAGTACTGTTTGACGATTTGAAAATTGTCGCCTCAACACCGGCATCAGCCGTTAAGGATTAGACCATTTTCATGGTTTCTGTGCAGGAACAGGCACCCGGTCGCTCAGTAGATCCGGTAGCCGCCAGTCAGCAGAAACAGATTCTCGCCGGGGGTACTGGTGCCCCACTTTGACCTCAACCCCCTGATACTTGGATTCGATTTCGGGAGCCGGTAAGCTGCCGCTCGGTTTTGACCGAAATTTCTCGGCACCAGCCGATTTCTCTCGCCGCAGGCAGACCGCCCGACCTCGACAGGTCATCGAGCGCGCCGCGGAAGCTTTCGCAGACGTGGCGTCAAAAATCGCCGCGACTCTGTTCGCCACTGTCAACAAAGGATGAATTCAGAATGCCTATCGCCACTCCCGCCCAGTACGCTGCCATGCTCGACGCCGCTCAGCAAGGTGGGTACGCCTACCCTGCAATCAACGTCACGTCGATTGCCACGATCAATGGAGCCCTGAAAGGATTTGCCGATAAAGGCTCTGACGGAATCATTCAGTTCTCGACCGGCGCCGGCGAATTCGCATCCGGTCTCAACGTCAAGGACGCAGTCTTCGGAACGCTCGTCCTTGCCGAAGCCGCGCACCGACTCGCCGAAAAGTACGACATCCTGATCGGCCTGCACACCGACCACTGCCAGCCGAAGAAAGTCGACAGCTTCCTGCGACCGCTGATCGCCGCCACCGCCGAGCGACGCGCTGCCGGAAACGGCAACCTGTTCAACTCGCACATGTTCGACGGGTCGGAGCTCGACATCGTCGCGAACATGGAAATCGCCAAAGATTTGCTGAAGGTGTGTGCGGAAAACGAAATCATTCTGGAAGTCGAAGCTGGCGTTGTCGGCGGTGAAGAAGACGGCATCGACCACAGCGACATGCCGGCAGAAAAGCTTTACACGACTCCTGAAGATATGGTTTACGTGCATGAGCAACTGAGCGGAATCGGCCGGTACATGTTCGCCGCGACTTTCGGCAACGTTCACGGCCACTACAAGCCGGGTGCCGTCAAACTGCGACCTGAAATCCTGAAGAACGGCCAGGCAGCAGTGATCAGCAAGTTCGGCAAAGAAGCAGAATTCGACCTCGTCTTCCATGGTGGATCTGGAACTCCGAGCGACCAGCTTCAAGAAACGCTCGATTACGGCGTCATCAAGATGAACATCGACACCGACACGCAGTACGCATTCACGCGGCCGGTCGTCGACCACATCATGAAGAATTATGACGGCGTCCTGAAGATCGACGGCGAGATTGGATCCAAGAAAGTCTACGACCCACGCTCTTACATCAAGCTCGGCGAAAACGGCGTCGCCACTCGCATGGGCGAAGCCTGCGACGACCTGAAATCTTCAGGCCAGACAATCTTCGGCAAAGTCTAAGCCGCGGATTCTGAAGCTATTGAATTCGGGAAACACAAAAAGCCCCGTCGGTTGATTCCGGCGGGGCTCTTTTCGTTTGGGATTTTGTGATTTCAAACGCTTTCGTGCTAAGTTTGGCCACAGATTTTTTACTAACGGGCACGGGTGACTTACTTGTCATCCGCAGAATCCGTGTTTCATCGATGCCAATCCGTAGCTCAATTACTCCGCCTTTTCCGCGAAGACTTTTCTGAAAACCAGATGGCTCGGGATGTAAACCAGCAACGGATAAGCCAGCATTACGATCCCCAGCCAGGCGACCGGATGCATGACCGTCTGAGAGGTCTCACCCCAGCCGAAGACCTTGTCGACGTTTCCAGCCACAGTTGTTGGACCAGGCAGGGTAAAGAACACGGTCAGCAGAACACCCCAGCAGATTCCAATTTGAGCCTTCCATGCTTTCTGCTCATAGCCCAAACGCGACACCAGCCAGAGCAGCAGGAATGGCAACCAGCCGTGGAACAGCGACAGCCCGCGTACAAACAGAGAAATCTCCGGGTCGAACATGTACGTTGCCAGGCCGACCATAGGCCGTCCAAAGGCCATATTAAAGAGGAAGTCGGCACACCAGAGAAACTGCGGAAACACGATCGCCACCGCTTGAGTACTGATGAGAAACTTCGAGTCCGTCCACAAGCCGATCAACGTGACAATTAACGCGACATCGCAGAACCAGAGAAAATTGGCGGGCCCGTACGCGTGGTAGTAGTACGGGATTAAAACGGCCATAAATGCTGAATAGGCAACCTTCACGCTGATCGCAATTCTGCTTGAAGAATTCCCGGTCCCGGTGCTCACGGAGCCCTTTTTTGTCGATTCGGTCATAGCATTCCCTTTGCTTTTTATTCGATTCGTCGTTGAGTAATCCGGTCGCTGAGTAAAGAGCGTCGCTGGTTCGAAAGCGCAACGCAGAGTTTCAGCTGATTTCCGACCAACCGTCGATTCTGGCTTTCGTGACAATCCCGCCGGCATTCCACCAGCAAACTAAAGCGAATGCCTCACTCCGCAAATCCCTCCCGACCTGCGGCACATTCCTGCTCCAGGTTAGTTGCGGAGGAAGAGAATGAGCGAACTTAGCAGAAATACTGACTTCAGCTTCGAAGGAGACTCGACGGCAACGTTGGAGCCGATAGCGAACCCATCCGATCCAGCGTTGCTGGATCAGCTGGCAAAGAAACTGAATGCAGCACCGATCAAAACTGAGCCCGTTGATTTTGAACGAATGAAGCAGCTTGAGACTCGACTGGCCGACCGCGAACAGCTCGTTTCAATTCTGACCGAGCGACTTGAACAGGCCGCCGACGAACTTGATCGAATCAAACGATCGGGCGGAGTCCTGTCAGGCTCCGGTGCAAACACTGGTGACACCGCCTCGCTGCTCGAAGGACATCAGGAGGTCGCGGAAAAGCTTGGCCGCTTCGTCGACGCCTGGGAAGAACGCTACGAAGGTCCGGCGCTGCGTCGCCTTGAAGCGGGAATTGAAGAGCTGCGCGAACGGCTGGAGCAGGCAACATTGCACGGTCATTCCTCATCCGGCAACTCCGCAGTTTCGCGACTTTTCCCGCACGACGAAGTCGGCCTTCGATCTGGAACACTCAATCAATCGACGATCGAATCACCAGATCACTCTGAAACTGACTCACTGCTGGAAACTGCTCCCGGCAGAAAACCACTCGATGCTCCCTTCCGGCTTGTCCTGATTTCCAGCGACGACGTACCAGACGACTTCGACATACCGCTCCCTCAGATGATCGATGAGAACAACGCTGAGCCATCAGAACTTCGAAAAGCAGTGACCGACCGCGACGCCTACATTCGCTGGCTCTGTCATCAGATTCGAAGCGTCACCGGACGCCTGGAAGGATGGCTGGGTGAGGTGCAGGCCGGGTCTGACGATGTAACGTTGCACCGAAGAATTGATGAAATCGAGAAAGTGATTCACGACCAGCTTCGAATCGCCGAGATTGATGTCTCGATCGAACGAGCCAGGCTTTCGCGAGACCAGGCCAGACTGAACGAACAGTCGGAACAACTGGCTCGTGAGCGTGATCAATTCGCCAGGGCAACAGCTCCAGGCAATGCCGATGAGGACACTCCAATGCTGCGCCGCTGGAAAAAGTTCATCCGGAATCAGGATTCTTAAGTCCAAAAAGAACGACCAGCGACGCTTCCTTTGCGACCGTTTGAAGATCAACACCGATTCCGATTCGCGTTCCAGAAGCTCGACAGGTTGATGAATTTCAGTTTTCTCGCCGGCAGCACGTTCTGCAATGCCGCCGCGATTAGATGAAGTTTCGTTCGACGAATTCCTGTAGACGCGATCCTATATTGCAGCAACGCGCCCCGATGCTTCAGTCCGTTATTGCTCGCGTCGACGCTTAGCCACAGCTGGCAGGTGAAGCCGGTATCAGACTCAACGATGGCCGCCAGTCGGGCAGCGATATCCCATTCGAGAGTCACGGCTGACATGGCCCGTCCGACGTACTACCTTTCAGAGAAATCGCCGCTATGCCACATCATCTCCCCTCACTCCTGCTCGATAACGCATGTCTGATGACCACTCGTACGACCTGATCCGGTTTGTCACAGAGGCATCACCGTGTCCGTACCTTCCGGACGAATCGTCGCAACTTGAATACCGCGTGCCGGCGACACTTGACGCCGAATCACTCGAACGTCTGATCGAACGCGGCTGGCGACGCTTCGGCAATTACGTCTTCCGGCCACAGTGTCAAACCTGTCGAAAATGCCGACCATTGAGAATCCTGGTAAACGATTTTCGCCCATCCAAAAGCCAGCGACGAGCGTTGCGTCGAAATCAGAACGTCGAACTTCACGTCACCCTGCCGCAGGTTTCTGACAAGCATGTGGCCCTGTTCAACGCCTACCATCGAGACATGGCCGGACGTCGGAACTGGCCTGACAATGCTACGTCTTTTCAGAATTACTACGAGTCATTCATTGGCCGGCCAAATGAGTTCGCTCGCGAATTTCAGTACCGGGAAGACGGGCAACTGATCGGAGTTGGCATCGTCGACGTTTTCAATAACGGCCTCTCCAGTGCTTACTTCTACCACGATCCATCCTGGCGAAAACAGAGCCCCGGAACGTTTTCCATTCTCAAGGAAATCGAATGGGCGAAGGCTCACTCGATGCAGTATTCGTACCTCGGATACTGGATTCACGAAAACCAGTCGATGGACTACAAGGCTCGCTTCACTCCTCACGAGATTCTCGAAGCATGCGTCGACCTCGACGAAGAACCCGTCTGGAAAATCGCCGCTGAATAACGCCCGGCGGGATCCGATTTCCTGAAGACACCAACGTCAAGCGCGGATTTCCCAGCCAGGAAATCGACAGCATGATTCACGCGATAATGTCGTGAATGACGTGCCCGAAGTCCTGCTCCAGCCGCTTGTGCGAGGGGACTTCCAGCCTTTTCCGGTCAAGCCCGAGCTGGTGCAGAATGGTCGCGTGGATGTCGGTGACGTAGTGAGGATTCTCTTCGGCATGAAAGCCGATTTCGTCCGTCGCTCCGTGAGCAACCCCGCCCTTCAATCCGCCGCCAGCCATCCAGACCGAAAAGCCATACGGATGATGGTCGCGACCGTTGGCTCCCTGCGAGCCGGGCGTGCGTCCGAACTCTGTGGCGAAAACGACAATTGTTTCTTCCAGCAAGCCTCGCCGCTTGAGATCTTTCAGCAGACCGGCAATCGGACGATCGACCTGGCCTGAAAGACTGGCATGGCTGGTTTGGAGATTTGAATGAGAATCCCACGCTCCGGCCGCGCCGTCTCCATGCATGATCTGAATGAATCGAACGCCGCGTTCGGCAAAACGCCGAGCCGCCAGCAACTGCATTCCAAAAGGTTTCGTTTTGGGATCGTTAAGCCCGTACAGGTTTTGAGTTTCCTGCGTCTCTCCGTCAAAGCGGATCACGTCCGGAACGGCCGTCTGCATCCGAAATGCCAGTTCGTACGACTGCATGCGGGCTCGCAGAGAGTTATCAGACGGATACTGTTCGGCGTTGAGCTGATTCAGACGGCTGATCAGGTCAAACGTCAACTTCTGCTCTGTTGAGGAGAACTCAACTTCGGGCCTCGCGTACGGAAGCGGGTTCGCCGGGTCGACCTTCATCGGAATCGCGTCGTAGGCCGGTCCGAGATAATGACCGTCTCGCGTATCAAAATACCGAGGCCCCATCGAGATAAACTGAGGCAGGTTCTGATTCAGCGTTCCCAGCCCCCAGGTGACCCAGGCTCCGAGCGTCGGCACTCGCTCATCAAGCATGTGCCGACCGGAAATAAACTGAACCTGAGCACCGTGATTATCGTCCGTCGTCCACATCGACCGGATGAACGAGATGTCGTCGGCGCAACTGCCAATGTGAGGAAACCAGTCGCTGATCTCAATGCCGCTTTCTCCGTGCTTCCTGAACCCAACCTGCAATGGGTAAAGTTTGTTTCGTTGCTGGCCGTTGGCATCGTTCACGACAACAACGCGAACCTTCTTCAACTTCTCGGGATCCTGAACGCTCTTGAATGGTGAATCGTTGATCGACTTTCCCGCGTGCTTTGTCAGTTCCGGCTTCGGATCGAAGCTCTCCATATGACTGACGCCGCCGCGCATAAAGAGCAGGATTACGTTCTTCGCCTTCGGTTGAGCATCCGGCAGAAGTGAACGCGATTCACTGGCCGCCGCGTCGCGCTGCAGCATCGCGTTAAGCGCCAAGGCTCCAAACCCCATGCCCGAACCAAGCAACTCGCGTCGAGTCGCTCGCCTGCTACCGCTGTGTGAATCACTGAAACTCATTCGTCGACCTCCGCCTGCTTCAAACAATCAGCCCCGATCACGAACAGCCATCCTCGATCAGGGTCTGAAAAAACTCACCGAATCGTCACGAAATCGTTGTGGTTCAAAAGGGCGTGAACAATCGCCGTTTTTGCTCGCATATTCGCGTCAGCTTTTCCATTTAACGTCTCCATCAATTGCCCCATCGTCGTCCGACACGCGGTTGCCTCTTCTCTTGTCGGCTTCCGAGCAAGCAACAATTCAAACGCGTCTCGCACAAATGTCTCATCATCCGCTGACTCTTTCACTGCCTGACCGGCAATTCGCTCACTCAGGATGCGAGACATTTCGAGCGTCAGTCGACTATTGGCCATCGCCAGGGCCTGCTGAGGGACGATACTTTCGGTGCGGCGATAACAGCGTTGGATATCCGCGTCGTCGAACATCGCAACGAAGGCATTGCGATCATCTCTCGACTGAGTGAAGTACAAACTGCGACGACGCACGTTTCTGTCATTGGGATTCTCGGTCGGACCGCCCATCTTCGAATCCAGAACTCCGGCCAGGTGCAGGACACTGTCGCGAACGACTTGCGATTCCATGCGAACCGGCATTCGTCGCCAGAAATACTGGTTGTTCGGGTCTGCTTCCGATGTCGACTGAGCTGCTTCTCGAATTCCAGTTGAACGCTGATACGCTTCCGAAGTCACGATCAGCCGATGCAGATGCTTCATGCTCCAGCCTTTTTCCTGCAGATCGACCGCCAACCAGTCCAGCAGCTCCTGCATCGGCGGAGCTTTCGTTCGGCGTCCGAAATCTTCGACCGGATCGACCAGCGGCTGCCCGAAATGTCTCAGCCAGACGTGGTTGACAGCAACGCGAGACGGCAACGGATTTCTGGCATCGACAATCCACTTCGCAAAGGCAAGACGACGGCCAGTGCTCAACTTTGAATAAGGAGCATCCCGAGACTCAGGTTTCTCGGCGGGCCCTTCCAGTGCCTTCAACGATGCTCGAATTGACGTATACGCCGTTCCCGGTTTCTCGATCGAAGTCCGAGCCTTCGCAACAGACTCCAGCTCTTTCTTCAAGCGTTCTTCGGTCGTCTTCTGCTTCGAGGCGTCCAGCTTGCCTGAGAGTTCAAGCTGTGACTTCGCGACTGCCAGTTCGGCAACGGCCAGCTCATGATTTCGAGCGGCCAACGCGGCGGCGGCAACCAGCGATTTCGATCGTTCGTCACCGGGTGAAGCGAATTTCGCCTGGTCAGCTGCGAACGCTGACTCGATCATGACAGGTTTCAGCTCCGCAGCAGCCAGCGTCGCTTTGCTGACTTCCAGCCGCAGTGCCAGGTTTTCCAGATTGCCAGGCCCGGCCTGACCAGGCTCGATGAGTCGTCGGCCTGCAGGAAGCTCGCGAATCTCAAGTGAATCAAACTCGGCGATTGCATCGAACGCGACCAGATCGATATGACCAGCTTCGCGTTTCTGCGCCAGCCGGTATGAAAGAGTGTACACGCCATCGATCGCTGCATTAATCAGATCTCCCTTCACGGCGATCGTCAATTCGTAATCCGTATTTGCGAGGACGGGACGGGCGACGAGACCACCGCTCGGATATTGCGAACCCGACCCGGAATTCACGGCGACCTGCAACTTCGAACCAGGCTGCACCGCACTCATGTAGACCATTTTCTCTCGACCATCGATCGAGTCAAACGTCAGACCGACGGACTTCCATCGATCGCCTCCCAGTGTCTTGAATTTCAGCGTCGCCTCGAAATCGACCGGATGAGTCTTTCGAGTTCGCAGGTATTTCCTGGTCGCTCCGGCCAGCTTCTGCCCGACCTTACCATTTGCATAGACCCATTCACCTGGCCCCTTCTCCCACACGTCAGGGTCCCAAACGTCGAAGTCGTCTCGAAGGAACAATTCTCCTGCCTCGACACTGACAGGTCCGGCAGTCGCTGAATCAACAGCCGCCTGCGACACCGCCACTGCCTGGCGTGCGTCTTCGATCTCCAGCGCGGCTGCCGCCAGATGATCGGTCAGCACGAACGGTCGCAGCTCAGGAGCGTGAGCCTCGACCGGAAGTGAAATCGCCTCGAACTGAAAATCTCCGGTCGACAACAGAGCCGGAATCGCGGCAGGCATGACTCGCGACTTGTCAGGATCCATTTCATTACCTCGCAGATGCAGCCAGGTCGCCTCTTCCGGATGAGCGTCGAAGACCCGCGGGAGACCGTCCTTTTCGAGATCGATCTGCCCCGGCACAGAATCAAGCCGAACCTGATGCGGTTCAAAGATCGCACGCATCGAGTAATAGTCGTCATGAGTCAGCGGGTCGTATTTGTGGTCGTGACACTTCGCGCAGTTCATCGTCAGGCCAAGAAACGCTTTGGAAGTGTGCTCGATCGTCGAGTCCAGCCAGGTCGTCCGATTAAAAAGGTAATAGTTCCTCGCAAGAAACCCGGTGGCTCGCAGCGTCTTTGGATCAGTCGGAGCCAGTTCGTCGCCAGCCAGCATCTCCATGACCATCCGGTCGTAGCCTTTGTCGTCGTTCAGTGATTCGATGATCCAGTCCCGCCAGTGCCAGATATGTTTCTGACTGTTGCGAAGTTGCTTCCCCAGACCGTACCAATCGGCGTACCGCCAGACGTCCATCCAGTGCCGTCCCCAGCGTTCTCCATAATGTGGACTTTCGAGCAGACGATCGACGACTCGGTTCCACGCTCCGGGACTGTCGTCGGCCAGGAACATCTTCAACTCATCACGAGTCGGCGGAAGACCGATCAGGTCGAGATAAACCCGCCGCAGCAACAGCGACTTTTCCACAGGGCCGACACGTTGAAGATTCAATTCGCGATGCTTCGCGGTAATAAACGCGTCGACGGGGTTGCCCGTCGTAATTCCCTCACCGCTCGGCAAATCAACCTTAACCGGCCGTTGAAACGACCAGTGCTCGCGAGGGTCGCTGTCCGCTTCTTCGTGTGCCGGAGCCGGCGATCCGGCCGCAATCCAGTTTCGAATCGCGGCAATCTCTTCCGGTTTGAGCGGCTCACCTTCGGGCGGCATGCGGATGTCGTCGTCTTTCGAGGTCACTCGCAAAAACAGCTCGCTCATTTCGACTCGCCGGACGTCGACGATCGGACTGTCTGCTCGATTGCGAATCGCCGCCGCAGTATCGAGGCGTAGATCCGCTTCCTGCTTCAAGGCACCGTGGCAGGCGTAACAGCGAGCTTTCAAAACTGGCTTAACCAGTTCAAGGTAGTCGTCAGCGCGGCATAAACTGCTCAGTATGGCCAGGCCGACTGTTGAAAGAGCAAGAATCCGCATGAATCGCGTCATCAAAGTTTCCAGGTTCTACTCGACTTTGAAATGAGTTCCACCCTGAATGGCACATTGCAAACTGGCTATCGACCAATCAATGGGTTGCCAGACTCGACCGGCACAGTCACGCTGACACGTCGACATTCAGCGATTCAGTCTAACAGAGTGTGCGTTCGGACTCGCAATGGATCAATCCTCAGCCAACGACGCTTCCGCAGTATCAGCCGCCACACGCAACGACGAACCTCGGTCGCGAGCACGCGTCACCGTCTCGGCCTGGCTGTGCTCCGGAGCCATCATCGCCTACCTCTGCCGCAACTCTCTGGGAGTTGCTGAGAAATCTATTCGGCTCGATCTTGAAATCAGCGAAGAAACGATGGGCCTGATCATGGGCTCGTTCTTCTGGGCGTACGCCCTGTTTCAGATTCCCGGCGGAGTGCTGGGCAAAAAGTTTGGCTCAAGGATCTGGTTACCAATCTTCGCCGGACTTTCCGCCATAGCCACGATGACGTTCGGAATGGCGGCGGGAGTCGCCAGCCTTCTGGCTGCTCGCATTGGAATCGGCGTCGCTCAGGCCGGGCTTTTTCCGTGTTCAACTATTGCCATCACCAAATGGTTTCCGAAATGGGAACGCGGGCTGGCGAGCGGATTTCTCGCGGCGTCCATGCCGGTCGGAGGTGCGATCGGCCTTGGCCTGACAGGGCAACTTCTTGAGCTCACAAACTGGCGAACAATTCTGATTCTGTACTCGATTCCAGGCTTACTCTGGGCATTTGGTTTCCGCTTCTGGTTTCGAGAAACCCCCGCCGAACACGATGCCGCCAATCAGGCCGAATGTGATTACATCGCCGAGAACGATTGCGCAAAGGATCAGACAACTTTGACAGCCTGCGTTGGAACGGGCACGAATCAATCGCCACCAGCCACGGCCGCCGATTCCCCAACGTCATCGTTGTTCCTGGCTGCCCGTTTGTGTTTCTGGATGATCTGCGGTCAACAGTTCTTCCGAGCCGCCGGCGCCGCGTTCTTTCAAAGCTGGTTCCCGACTTACCTTCAGGAAACTCGAAACGTCTCGACGGCAAAGTCAGGCTGGTTGTCGACTCTCCCACTGATCGCAACGGTCGTCGCCGCCATTCTTGCCGGTGGCCTGTCAGATTACGTGTATCGAAAAACTGGCCGACTGACTCTGGCCCGGTCGGGACTCGCTGGCCTCGCATTGTTCCTTTGCTCGTTGCTCGTCTTCTCCGCGTGGTTCGTCAAAGACGCGACTTCCGCGACACTCATCGTCAGCGCCGGAGCTTTTTTCGCCGCCGTCGCCGGGCCCTGCGCGTATGCCTCGACAATGGACATGGGCGGAAAGAATGTGTCGCTCGTATTCAGCTGGATGAACATGATCGGAAATTTCGGAGCCGGCCTGGTCATCTGGAGCGTCCCTCACTTCAGAAGCTTGATCGAGGGCACACCTGCCTTGCAGAAACTCTGCGGCGGAAACAGCTGGAACGCGATTCCGATGCTGTTCGGGATGATGTTTCTGCTGTCGTCGCTTTGCTGGGCACTTCTTCGAATCCGAGCTAACGAACTGGAATCCTGAACGCCTTCGAGTCAGCGAAAGAGTTTCATCATGCAGACTGTTGAGTTTCCTCAAGGCCGATGCCTTGCCGGGGTCGCGCGACGCGACATCACGCCACCTGTCGGCATCTACCACCGAATGTGGGGAGCCGCGACGCATGATCGCTCAACCGGAGTCCATCGCCCGTTGACCACAACGATTCTCGTCATGCGACCGGATGACTCGCTGGCCGCATCAAAGCCAGTGGCCTTTGTCGCGGTCGACCATTGCCTGCTGTGGAATCGCGAAATGAACGAACTGCTCGATCGCGTCAGTGAGTCATCCGGCGTCGAGCGAAGCCAGATCATCGTTTTCTTTTCACATACGCACGCCGCCGGCCTGATGGGTCACGAGCGTGTCGACCTCCCCGGCGGAGAGCTGATCCCGCAATATCTAGCCGATGTTGCCGACGCAATTTCGGATGGAATCCGGGAAGCGTCCTCACAATTTCAACCAGCAGTGCTTACCTACGGAACAGGCCGCTGCAACCTTGCGACCAACCGCGACTTCAAAGACGGGACGCTCGATCGATTCGTTTGCGGTTTTAACCCGAGCGGAAAAGCCGACGACACGGTAGGAGTCATCCGTCTGGCAACGGCTGACAACCACACAACACTGGCAACGGTCGTCAACTACGCCTGTCACCCGACGACGCTCGCCTGGGACAACACGCTCATCAGTCCCGACTATCCCGGAGCCATGCGAGAAGTTGTTGAATCGGCAACCAACGCTCCGTGCTTCTTCATTCAGGGAGCATCCGGCGACATCGGACCACGGCATGGCTTCGTTGGTAACACCAACGTCGCCGATCAGAATGGGCGACAACTTGGGTATGCCGTTCTGTCGGCTCTTGAAGATCTCCCACCGGTCGATGCAAACATGAAATACGGTGGCGCGGTGATCTCCGGCGCGACGATTGGAACCTGGGACTACGAGACTTCTTCGACGACGCAACGGAGCCGAGCAGCGGCCTGGGAAGAACAACACTCCGAAGTGTCACTTGCTTATCGTGACGATCTTCCGCGGCACGACGAGCTTCAGCGTGAGGCTGCGGAGTGGAAAACAAAAGAAGCCGCCGCAACCGAAGCCGGCGATGCAAACACCGCTCGCGATGCTCGAGCCATGATCGAACGCATGACTCGGCGGATTGTCCGAGTCGCTCATCTCGATGATGCGGAAACCTACCCTTACCCGATCCGTCTATGGAAAATGGGTGACGCCGTGTGGGTCGCCCTCGACGGAGAACATTACAACGTGCTGCAGCGGAATCTGCGAAACCACTTTTCGGACGTGCCGCTGATAATTGGAACGCTCGCCAACGGCTCCGATGTCTGGTATCTGCCTGACACGGCTTCGTACGGCAAGGGCCTTTACCAGGAGGATGCCTCGATCCTCGCCCAAGGCAGCCTTGAGAAACTCGAAGCTGCGTTGATCGATCAAATTGAAAAGCTGCTGCAGGCCAATCGGTCGAAATGAAAACGAACAATGAATCATCTGACATCGATTTGTAGACCTTCTGACGCCAAACCGCTGAGTCGCTAAGAAACGCAAAGGATCAAAGCTGCATTGCCATCCTTCGCGACTCTGCGTCAGGCGAAGCATCTGCTTTCACCAAAAACTCATCACGAAACTCTGAGATAAACCATGAAGATCACGGCCGTCGAGACACTCGTCTGCAACGCTCGGATGCGGAACTGGGTATTTGTCAAAGTGGTGACCGACCAGCCAGGACTGATCGGCTGGGGAGAAGCCACGCTGGAATGGCACACCCGCGGAGTCGTCGGCGCGGTGCAGGACATTGCCGAACTGATCGTCGGCGAGGACCCGCGACGGATCGAGCATCTCTGGCAGATGATGTTCCGTCAGCACTTCTGGCATGGGAACGGAATCGTCCGCTCGACGGCAATTTCAGGCATCGACATCGCGCTGTGGGATATCGCCGGCAAGGTAGCCAACATGCCGTGTTCCCAATTGTGGGGAGGGCCGGTTCGAGACTGGATTCGAACCTACTGCCACCTGGGCGGCGGCAAAATGGAGGACTTTTACGAAACGTCTGTTGAAGACGCGAAACAGTTTGGCGAGCTGGCGCAGAAAGCCGTCGAGGATGGCTACACCGCTTTCAAGAGTATGGCAGTGCCGCCGACGATGCCGATCGAAGGTTTGCGACCGGTGCGGCTTGCCGAAGCCGCCGTTGCTTCCATGCGTGACGCGGTCGGCGACGATATCGACATCATGGTCGATTGCCACGCTCGCCCCTCTCCAGCAATGGGACTGCGGTTCGGAAAGGCGCTCGATCCGTACGGTCTGTACTTCTTTGAAGAACCCTGCTGGCCGGAATCGGTCGACGGCCTGGCGACAATCAACACGGCGATTACAACTCCGGTCGCCACCGGCGAGCGAGTGACCGACCTCGCCGATTTTCAGGAACTCTTCGCGCGGCGTGCGTGTGAGATCTGTCAGCTCGATATCACACACTGCGGCGGCCTGACGGCTGCTCGACGAATCGCGGCTCTGGCCGATGCTCATCGAATCGCACTGGCACCACATAATCCTCAAGGCCCGGTCAGCACCGCCGCATCGCTGGAATTCGGATTCTCGCAACCCGGCTACATCATCTGCGAAACCGTCCACAACGACGTTCCGTGGAGAAACGACGTTGTCGATGAAGGATTTACGATCGAACGGGAAGGCCGTCTGGTGAAACCGAACACTCGCCCGGGACTGGGAATCTCGATCAACGAGGACGCTGTGGCCAGGCACCCCTTCGAGCAGGAGCTTCCGCAACGAGTATTCTACCCGGACGGCAGCGTCGGTGACTGGTAACGCTCGCGGTGCCCAACCTCAGTTGAATCAAGCTGGTTGAAGCGAATTTTGACCGGGGCTATAACCGCCCCTTCATTTTTCCGATCGACTTTTGCGTACGCGTTCTAAGCCACTCCCAAAGCGAAAGCAGCCTCGCATGTCCGTTACGAACGAAGAGCCGACTCCGCAAGACGACAATGCGAAGACGACGATCGCCGAAATGAACCCCCGGAACAGCGATATCCAGGAACCGCCGACGTCGTTTGGTGGCATCTTCCGAAAGCTTGGTCCGGGACTGATCATCGCAGCCAGCATCGTGGGTTCCGGAGAGTTAATCGCCACAACAAAGACCGGTGCTCAGGCCGGTATCTCTCTGCTCTGGCTGGTCATTGTTGGCTGCGTAATCAAAGTCTTCGTTCAGGTGGAACTTGGCCGGGTCGCCATCAGCCAGGGTGAAACCACACTGACGTCACTCAACAGAATTCCCGGCCCACGGCTGGGCGTCAGCTGGATCATCTGGTACTGGCTGATCATGATGCTGGTCGGCTTCGGGCAGCTTGGGGGAATTATCGGTGGCGTCGGGCAGGCCATGGCACTTGCTCGACCACTGACCGGCGACTATGTCGAAGCCATTCTGTACCCGTCCGAAACCGAATTGAAGCGGTACATCGCGTGGGACGATGAGAAGCAGAACCGTGACAATGACTTCCTGGCAACGCTGCATCCGGAGCAGCAGAATCGAGTCACTCGTGCGCAGGAAGTGATCGAGTCTCGGCTGACGAAGCTTGATGAAGGATCGCCGGGGCGCGCCGAGCAAACGGTGCAGCTCGTGCGAGCCCTGATCGAAAAAGAACGCGAGGCCAAAGCCAGAGAAGTGGCTGGCGAAGATTTTGACAAAGCGGCTTTCCTGAAAGCGGAGAAGTCCGCCGTCAAAGCAGTACTGACTCCGCAGACGCTGGACGACAAATACTGGTCCGTCGTCGTCGCGGTCATGACGATTGTCCTGCTGGTTCGAGGCAGGTACGGACTCATTCAGAACGTCTCGACATTTCTGGTCGTCGGCTTCACGTTTATCACCATCGGCAACGTCGTCTCGCTTCAGTTCAAGCCTGAATTCGCCATGAGCGCGAGCGAAATCTTTGCCGGTCTGATACCACTTTTACCAGATGTCGGCGTCGCCCCTCCCGGTTTACCCTACTGGGAGATGAAGCAGCCTCTGGCCACCGCCCTGGCCACGTTCGGCATCATCGGAGTCGGTGCGACCGAACTGGTCGCCTACCCGTACTGGTGCATCGAAAAGGGCTATGCGAAGTACACCGGGCCCAAAACAAATGACGAAGGCTGGTATCGCCGAGCGAACGGCTGGATCAACGTCATGAAGTGGGACGCGTTCGCGTCGATGCTGATTTACACAATCGCGACGCTGGCATTCTTCTTCATGGGCGTTGCCGTCATGTATCAGAACGGCCTCGATCCGGAAGGCATGCGGATGGTCAGCACGCTGCTCGAACAGTACGTGCCGGTCTTTGGCGAGTATGCCAAGTGGCTATTCCTCGTTGGAGCCATCGCCGTGCTTTACTCGACCTACCTGGTTGCCAACGCCGCCTGGACGCGAGTTTACACCGACGCGTTCAAAGTCTACGGCCTGATGAGTCGAGATAACGAAAAGGCTCACAACCAGTCGATCCTGATTCTGGCCATCGTGCTGCCGCTGATTTCGATGAGCCTTTGGTGCAGCGGTATCAACCCGGTGAAGCTGGTTCTGCTCAGCGGTCTGATGCAGGCGATCATGCTGCCGATGCTCGGCTTCGCGGCGCTCTGGTTCCGCTACGCAAAAACTGAAGAATCGATTCGCCCCGGCAAGGTTTGGGACGGCTGTCTGATCCTGTCGTGCATCGGCCTGTTGATTGCTGGTGCCTGGGGCGTTTACAGCACGCTGTAAGTATCTCCCCCGTTGATGCCGCACCGAAAATCGTCACTGCTGAGGAACTGAATTCATGGACGTTTTCTTTTCGTTTATTTCGCTGGTGCTGCTGAGCGCTGGCCTGGGTATCGACAACGGCCTGCTGATCGAATTCTCACTGAAAGGACTCAACCTCGACGAGAAGAAACATTTGCAGTGGCGATCAGTGGCGCTCGTCATGGCTGCTTTGCTTCGAATCGGATTTCTGTTCAGCCTGTCACAACTGTCGTTTCTTGAGAACCCGCTGCCACATTCAAACTGGTTTCCAAATCTGTGGTTCGCTCACGAAGGCGTCGACCTGACCTGGATGAGTCTCGTGCTGTTTGCTGGCGGGCTGATCATCCTCGCAATGGCCGTCTGGGAGTACTACCACAAGTTTCGAGCAGAACTGGAAGGTCACGCCCACAAGAAAAAAGACTCAAAGAGCGGAACGTTCAAAGTGCTCGCCGTCGTCGGGTATCTGACGGTGATGAATATCCTCTTCAGCCTGGATTCCGTTTTCGCTGCGGTCGCCATCATGGACCTGGAGACTCAATTCTGGTGGATGGTCGCGGCGATCCTGACGGCGTCAGGGATTATGGTTTTCTGCATGATCCCGCTGAGCGCGATCGTCGCCAGGAACAAACACTTCGGCGTTCTGATGCTGTCGATCCTGGCCGTCATCGCCACCAAACTTCTCGTCGACGGAACAGGCTCGCATTTCTCGAACGGCCTGCTGATTTTCATCATCGGAGTGCTGCTCCTGAACGACGCCGCGCAGGCCCTGATCGACAAAGCCGCCGCGAAGCGAATTGCCAGAACCGCCGCGAACAAGGTGTCATAGCAAGCAAGCCATAACATGCTCCGCGTTTTCAACGTCGAAGGGTCATGCCATGCGTCCCTGTCAAAACTGCGGAGTGCCGATCGGAAACGCCGACGAGTTCTGTGGGGAATGCGCCAAGCTCGATCTGCCATCTGAGGCGGAGAAGGTCGAACAGAAGCAGCAGGCAGCACGACGCCAACAACGGATCGCCAATGGAAGGAAAGTTGCGAGTCGTCGCGAAAAGGACGCTGCAGATCAAGCCTGGGTTGCTCGAATTCTTCAACGTATGTGTGTTCCGTTTCTGATTGTCGCCATTCTGGTTGGCTCAAATTTCGGATTGGACAAATTTTTCCTTGCCACGTTGATTGAGTCTCTACTCGTGCTTGCCTGGCTCGGACTGCTTTCTGGAATGGGATTCAGCCTCTTCGGAACCACCTGGTTCACCATCGGTTTCAACCTGCATGTGGAGCGCACCCCACCGCTCATAGCCCTTGCGACCATGTTCCTTTCCTTGATCGCGTTCATACTGGTAATTAGTTCTCAACGTCCTAATCACCCTGACAGGAATACCTCACACATCCCTGTACCGATCTTCCGTCAATCTGGGGATGCCGTTTAAGATTCCGGTCGGCTTGGAAGGTCACGGATGCGGGAGACTCTGTCCCGCTGCCAGATCACTCACGGACGAGTTCGGAAAATGAAGATTAAGAGCCCTCTCCTCACGAAATTTGCTGCCTGGTTGCTGGTGCGCGGGATTCAGGCTCTTTACCTGACGGTGCGTCGCACCGAAGTGGCGATCGACGACGACACCAATCCGTGCCGCCCGAATGTGAAGGGGCGCTACCTGTTCTGCACCTGGCACGACACGATCGTCATGCCACTGTTTCATGGCCCGCAGATCGCTACTGCTGGCATGGTCAGCGGCCATACGGATGGCTCGTTTCTGGCGTACGCGATGGAGTTTCTGAACATCAAGCCGGTCCGCGGCTCTTCCGGAAAACGAGGCGTCAAAGCGCTGAAGGAAGCCATCACGGTCGTTCAGGATTACCACATCACGATTACCCCGGACGGACCTCGTGGCCCGCGCCGGATCATGAAGGACGGCATCGTTTTTCTGGCCGCCAAGAGCGGTCGCCCAATCGTGCCGCTGGCCTATCGAGTGTCCCGCTACTGGAAAATTTCCGGCAAATGGACAGACCTCGTCATTCCGAAACCGTTTTCAAAGGTTACCGCATTTCTGGACGAGCCGATCTACGTCCCGGAAAAAGTCGGACGCGAAGAACTGGACGCAATCACGCAGGAAATTCAGCAGCGTCTGGACCAGATGTACCGACTGGCCGAAGGCGAATCGGCAGACGTCGCGTGGCCAATTGACGTCCCGAAAACTTTCAGGGCAGAGGCTCACACTCAGGATGCTCGTCGAGCGGCCTGATGCTCCGGTCGATGCTGTCAAACCGGGCAATGTTCGCATAGGATTCCGCATCGGAGTCAAAACGAGCGACACGTCGCCGGTCCCTTCTTGCTCCGTCGTTTCCGTACTTATGCAGGCTGCCGCATTTCGCCGTTCGTCTCTTTTGATTGAACGCCTCATCTGCACCTGAACTGACGCCGAATGCGGCAGTTCATTGCGGTCGTCGTTTAGCGATACTCTTGCTCGGGATATTTTTTGATGACTTCGAAAATGGACGTTTACGCCCCCTGCCCTTGCGGCAGCGGCAAGAAAGTCAAGTTCTGCTGCCATGCCGTGCTCGGCGAAATGGACAAGGTTGCCAGGCTGCACGAAACCAAGCAATCGGCACTGGCTCTTTCGACTCTGGAACGGCTCGCCGAAAAACACCCGGAAGCCCCCATCGTCGCCATCACGCGCGCTCAACTGCTGATGGAAGAGCGACGTTTCGACGAAGCTGCAATGACCATGCGAGCCTTCCTCAAAGATCATCCCGACAGCAGCCACGGAATCGGCTTGCTAGCCTATGCCCGTTTCATGGACGTCGGCTTTCAGGAAGCCAAACCGGAAATTCACCGAGCGTTCCAGATCTGCCCACAGTCATCGCCGGACGTCATCGGCTCACTGGCCTCACAGATTGCAGACGACGTCTTTTACTCAAGCAGCATGTCGGCCCGTGAGCATCTTGGACTGGCACTGCGGCTCACTCAGGATCAACAGGAACGTCAGGCTCTGTTCCAGGAACTGATGCGTGTCGATGGCTCAGCTGAGATCCCGTACCCACTTCGAGGTGTCCATTCGCTTGAAGAACTTGACGCTCCGGAAGGATCTGAAAAAGAAATCAGGACAGCAACCCGACTGTCGGCGCTCGGTTGCTGGGAAATCGCTGCCAAGCTCTTCGACAAGCTCAACGAGAAGATGCCGGACAACTGGGCCTTATGGAAAAATATCGGCCTGTGCCGTGCCTGGGACGCGAACAACTCGGGAGCCGCCGAAGCCCTTCGCAAAGCATCCGAACTCGCACCAAGCCACGAAATCGCGGTCGAGTGTGAAACCATCGCTCAGCTTCTGGAACTGTCGGACGTCGAAGGTCAAATGCCTGTGAAGGCGGCCCGCTACAAACTGACATCGACATCGCTGACACTTTCGAAACTCGACGGGTGCGACCGGGCTGTTCGGCTGCCAGCGACTAAAGACCAGGCCGACGCCAATCCAAAAGTTGTCGGGCGATATCTTCTCCTCGATTTCCCCCCGCCGGCGGACGACGTAGAAGTTCGCGACGACAACGTCCCGACGGTTCAAGCCGAGGTTTCAGTTTTCGACCTGAACACTCAGGAGGGAGCGGTTGGCATTCTTTCGGTCATCGGCTCAGACGGCGATGCCCGAAACGAAGCAATGGTTGTCATTGAGGACGCATTAAAAGATCTCATCACGAACCCGGAAGATGACGAGAACCGTGAAGCGGACGGCCCTCTATACTCGGAAAGCCTTGTTCGTTCCGTTCTCAATGAGCTCACGCAAAGCCAGGAACGAAAATACTACGGCACGCGACTTGACCTCATTCAACGACGCCAGATTGCCAAACAGGAAGGCCGCGATTTCGTCGAAAACAAATGGTGCAACACCAAACTCAACCGGCTCGGCGGCAAGACTCCACTGGAAGCCGCCAGCGATCCGGAGCTGAAGATCAAGCGAGCCGCAGCTTTGCACGTCCTTGAGTCCATCAGCGACGTCGCCATGCTCTACTCAGACGGCGCAGAGCTTCGCAGGACGCTGAACATCGACGAAGAGACTCCGTACGCTGTCACTGACGAAACGCAGCTCAACTCTCTGTCCGTCATGGAATCTCATCGCCTGCCAATCAGTGACTTGACCGATGAGCAGCTCGGACACATCGTTCACCGAGCCTTGCTGATCAGGCACGTCCCGTTTGCGTACAAAGTGCTGACCGAAGTTTCAAAACGCGGCGTCGACCGAATCCAGGGCATCGACACATCAATGTTCCAATGGACGATCGCCCAGGTTTGTCGAGAACTCGGACATCACGACGAGGCACTCAAATGGCTCAAAGAAGGGCGAGAAGAAGTCGAAAAAGGTGACAACTTCGAAGAGAAGTTTCAGTGGGCGATGCGGGAGTTTCAGTTCCGCATCGAAAACCGAAGCGACCCGGCTCTTCCGGAACTCATCGACCACCTCTGGAACTTCTACGGCCAGAAAATGCCGGGCATCCGTGACGCGTTGAAACCAGCGCTCAAGGAACTTGGGATCCCAATTCCAGGCGAATCTGCCAGCGGACTGGTTCTACCTGACGACGCTGGAGAACCCGCTACGGCAGGAACAGCAACCGGCAAAGGAGAATCCAAACTCTGGCTTCCGGGACAATAGACGGCAACGTTCCGCGGGTCGCGGCAATGTATCACCGATGGCGCCATCAATTCGCCAACTACTGGTGAGCAATGCTCCCGGCGAAACCAACGCTCAAAGCCAAAAACGCTCACCGGACAATGTTGTCCGGTGAGCGTTATTGAATTAGCTGCTGATTTCGCCGCGTCTTAATTTCGACGCCCGAAACGCCCCCAGCTACCTGCGGACTTCTTTGCTTCGTGGCTCCGTCGAGCGTTGAGGCGCGGTTGGCAAACTATCGACCTGCCCGAATCCGGAAGCCTGCCGAATTCCTTCGCCAGCAACGGCCTCGCTATCATACGCCGGGATTGTGCTTGCAGCATGACCGACCGCTGAGTTTGATGAGCCAGCCGAGAATTCAACAGTCTCAAGCGGCTCTACAAATCCATCGCTGGCCGCCTGAAGTGTCGCTTTTCCAATCAACTGGCTTCTTGAAACCGAGCGAGAGGTCGGAGCCTTGAACGTTGCACGGGCATTCGACCGCCCATCCAGCGGCATCGGTGGCACGAATTCGTCTGGACCAAACGGATCACTCACCGGAAGTGGAGCCGGGCTGTCGTCGCTCGGCGGCGCCGGGACGACCGAGTTGCGGGCGTCGCTTCGCGGCTCACCGTCCAGCGTCTCGATGGTAGAGCCCATTGGCTGAGTTACGGTACCAGGCACGAACTCGTCATAACCACCCAACCCACCAGCTTTCGGTTCGGACGGCATCAAGGCTGACCGATTATCAAGTCCCGCTGGAGCTGGCTGAGCAGGATCAACGGGACTTGGCACCATCGGTGGCAAGGCTTCTTCCATCGGCATGGCGTTGTGATAGTCAAACTGTCCGTTGGCTGTGTCGAGGCAATCAATGCAGTCATCGACAAACTCGCCAGGTTCAGTCACCTTGTTCGGTGACTCAAACGCAAAGCTGCGTTCCCAGGCTCGTCGCAGTGCATCGTCGTAAGCATCTGCGGTCCACAGGCTTTCCGACAGGTAAACGCTGTTGTCCATTAACAACGTTCCTTTGCGGTAACGCAGCTCGTTCAGAGCCTGGTTGTAGCCAACAAGGCTCGAGTAATACGCGATCTCGGCCTGAGCCAGGCTGATCTGAGCTCGCAGCACCAGGTCGACTGTTGAGCGACCGACTTTGTATTCCGCTTCGAACGCTTCAACCCGTCTCTGAGCTGCACGGCGGCGGTTGTAATTGGTCTTAGCCGTCTGATAGGACTGGTCGAGCTGCTGGAAAGCCGACGCCAGTTCGTAACTGATTTCCTGTTCCTGCTGAGCGAGCAAGGCGCGAGCTTTGGAAATCCGGTGCTCGATATTCTGCATCTGGGTCGTCGCACCGCGGAAACCAATCGGCATCGAAAATTCGAAACCAAGTCCCCAACCGGTGTGGTCACCAGACATCAACGTATCGTAGGCACTGTTGAATCGGCCATCTCCGCCGGTCAGCTGATCGCCGAAACCGTTGACCTGGTAACGAGCGACAAAGTCGAGTCGTGGATTCACCAGCTTCTCAGCGGCTCCTCGTTGCAGCTCAAGACTCTTGATGTTCCATTTCTGCCGACGAATCTCCGGACGATTCGTCAGCGACTCGGCCAGTGAGTTGTTCCAATCCGGCAGAATCTGAGCCGTCACCGGATCGTCGCTCGGTCGCAGCACCGAACCGTCGTTGACCGGCAGGCCCATCAGGCGACGCAGCCGAACTTCCTGAGTGAACAGGTTAGACAGAGCCCCTTCGCGGCGCGAACGAGTTTCGAAGTAGTTGTCGCGAGCCTGAGCTTCGTCTGCGGCTCCAACTTTACCGGCATCCATATTGGCTCGAACTTCCCGCCAGGTCTGCAATGCACTTTGAGTCGCAACAGACTCAGCGTCGTATGTTCGATAGGCAAGATAAAGCTGCCAGTAGGTGTCTTCCGCATCTTTCAGAAGCTGAGCGACCGACGCTTCGAATTCAACCAGACTGATGTCCGTACGGATTCGAGCGATCACGACGCCCTGATTAACCGTCGGTGTACTCTGCAAGGTCGGCCGACGAGCAATCGGACCAGCAACGCGGGTGTACTCGGTGCCCGCTCCCTGCCACAACGGTCGTCGGTATTCCATTCCGAAGGTTGGCAGTCCGCCGTCCTGATTCGCACTCGGTCGAGAAGTGAACTGACTTCCAAAAGTTCGCGCGTTGGGACCAGACTGATTGGTGTCTGTATAAAGCCAGTTGTGCTCCACAGAGAACGACCCACCGTCGCCGAAGATTTTGCTGATCTCGGCGCGAAAATCGCCAAACTCATCGCGTTGACCATCCAGCGCCGAAAAGCCGATCGTATTACTTTCGGCGGGTTGTTCCGATGCTCCCCAAGTCATGTTGGTTGTGAGCGTCGCGTCAAACTCAGAAAGTGCCGCCTGCACCCCGCCCTGTCCGAACAGCGTGTTACTTTCCTGAATCGCGACGTCGTAAATCGAAGAAGCGAAGTCCGGATTGCTGAGCAGTCGGTTGCCCGGATTCAGGAACGAAGCGTTGTCTCGAATCACCTCAGCATTCTGCAACGCAATTCGAAGTGCGTCTTCGAGTGACACATCCTGAATCTCATCCTTCCGAGGATGCCGAATTCGTCGCGGCTCTTGAGTGCCTGCGACGGCGTCGTTCTGCTGCTGAGCGACGTTGGGATACTCGACCTGAGTGGCCTGATCCTTGTAGTACGAAAGTTCGCGGTCCTCACCGATGAGGTACTGCAACTCTTCGTCCCCACTCGACAGACACCCTGTCGTAAACCCAGCCGACACCACCAGTAACGCACATTGAATGCGTCTCCTCCAGGCTAGTGGTAACCAGGTAGTAGACCTGGCAGGAACAGGTTTCTGGGTATTTACGCTCAAATGTTGGCAACGCCGAAACACCATCGATTCGTCCTCAGCCTATCGAGAGACTCGAAAGCGGCAATCATCTGCAACAGTTCGATGGCGTCCGTTCTAGTTCGGATACCAGGCGCACTGCGCGGCAGTACAACCGCTATAGGTGTTATCGGCGTTACAATCGGCAAACTTTGACAAACTCTGGATAATTGACCAACCCGACCGCATTCCAGGCGGCGCAGGCGGCACATCAGGGCAAAACACAGCGCCTTCAGGCAGCTCAAACATGAGTCGTCCAGTGAGGACGGCTCAAAGCGGCACACCAGTCCGAGCCTGTTCTGGCGACCACTCAAATCGATACTCGCTCCCCAGCATCAGCCGTGTCAGCATCAGGATCTGGTGTGTGTGCCCGACGAAGTGCGGCACAGTGTGAAATAATGCCTGCAGCACGGTGACCTCAAATCCCTGAATCTGACGAGCCTGCCCGAGCGCCCCTTCGTCCAGACCTTGAATCACCGAAACGGCTTCCGCAACAACGGTCTCAAGTCGAGCCATCAGCTCAGCTCCGAAAAGTCCGCCCGTTGCAGCGAACTCGGCATCCCGATGACGATCGTCTTGCGTTTCCAGAATTCCCGCAACGCACCACTGATTGAGATTCCCAGCCAGGTGCAGCATCAGATTGGCGACACTGTTCAACCCATCACCCGGCCTCCGCCAGAGCTGTTCTTCGTTCAACTGCCCGACGCAGTGTCGAATCTTCCGCATCGCCTCGTTCAACAAATGTTCAAACTCTGCCACGACGTGATGCGAGCTTAAACCGTCCGACATATCACCCACCAGAACTCAGCCTTCCCGATTGTTACGATAGACCTCAATCAGCAGCTCATCGACCGACCTGGCCTTCGGCTTACTCTCGATGGCCGCTTCGATCTTCTCACGCGCTTCCGACGTGCTATGACCGAGACTCACCAACGCTTCATAAGCGTCTTCGACAATCGACGGTCGAGACGCAGAACCATCCGGCAAATCTCGATCAATCAGCAACGCAAACTTCGCCATTTTGCGACGCAGTTTCGCGACGATCCGTTCGGCCATCGCGGCGCCGATACCGGGTAACGTGGTCAATTGCTTGACGTCCTGCTCCTCGATCGCCGTCGCCACTTCCCGAACGGGACGCACCATCGCTCGCAGAGCTTTCTTCACACCGACGCCATCCACCTGGCAGATGATGCCGAAAAATTCCTTCTCGGCATCGTTCATGAAGCCGACCATCCGCGGAGTCAGACGGCCCTGCTGAGGGTTGCCGTCGAGATACTCGATCGTCCGCAGGCTGACTTCCTGATTGATCAGCGGCTGCAACTGCCGACGTACAAATTCCGGAATCAGCACTTCATATTCAAACGGCCCCGCCGCAACCGTCGCCGCCGTGTCGCCAAGTTGAACCAGTCGTCCCGTGATCCTCGTGATCATTCAGTGTCCATTCAATGTTGAGAGTTCCAAGTTTAAGATCGAGCGTTCAATCAGCCTGCGGCATGAATGTTAAACCAGCGCTCGCAATATCCGCACTTCACGTCGCCACCGGGTGAAACGTCCGCGTCCTTACCGAGAGCTGCTCCGCACTTGGGACAGTCATAGCCAACTTTCGGTTTGGTAGCCGTATCAGACTGGGCTGACGATGAATTCACTGGTCGCTGAGTCGCGTCAAGTTCCTTTCGCAATTCCTGAAGTGACTGAGCCATGCGTCGCGGATCGCCAATCCTGCCAGCTCCGACAAAAATTGCGACTCCTGTCAAAACAAACGCCAGAGCAATGAAACTTCCGAAAACCCGGAAGAACAACGGCGGCGAACCAAACGCTCCGAAAGGTGCTGACCAGAGAAAAATCAGAACTGTCATCCCAATGCCAAATGGAATGACGGCCATCAGCCGAGGAAACAGACTCATCATGTTGAGACTTTCTGAATCAGAGAACGACGAACTTGCGAGAGCATAAACGAAGAAGCGACGACCTTCGACAAGGTCGCCGCTCCAACGTGTAAATCCCGATGTGGCTCAGCCGGCGTTACAGAATCGCCGCCCCCTTCACGTCGATCCCCTTCAGGCGCATTTTGAGTTCTTCAACGTTCGGTGAGATTTCGAACGCTGCCGCACGACTGATAAATTCCTTGTTAATAAAGTAGTACAGGCTGTCGTTAAAGAGCTGCATGCCGTCGTCAGCCCCGATTCGAATAGCCGCGTGAAGTTTGTTGTCCTCGCCTTTTTCGACAAGCTTCCGAACCATCGCGTTGAACAGCAGAATTTCGATGATTGGAACTCGCGGTGGAATATCGACGATCGTCTTGAGCAGCTTCTGCCCGACGATCGCTTTCATACTCATTCCAATAGCGGCTCGAATCGCCGTGTGCATGTCTGCCGGAAACAGGTCGATGATACGCGGAATCGTTCCTGGTGCACTCGACGCGTGGATCGTCCCGAACACGAGATGCCCCGTTTCGGCCGCGTGGATCGCCGTTTCAAACGTGTCGCGGTCTCGCATTTCACCCACGAGAATGATGTCTGGGTCTTCACGCACGGCATGCTTCATCGCCACATGAAAGTTACTGACGTCCTGCCCCAGTTCCCGCTGATTAATCAGACACTGATCTGACGTAAACACGAATTCGATCGGATCCTCAACGGTGAGGATGTGCTTATTCATATTCTGGTTGATCCAGTTAAGCATCGACCCGATCGTCGTACTCTTTCCAGACCCCGTCACGCCAGCCAGCAGCACCATCCCCTGGTCAAACTTGCAGAGTTCTTCCATGAGCGGTGGAAGACAGAGTTTTTCAAACGGCGGAATCGATCGTTCAATTTTTCGAGCGACCATGCCCACCTTTCCCAACTGCGTCATCAGGTTGATACGAAAACGCCAGGGCTCCTCTTTGTGCATCACAACCTTCGCAAAGTCGGCGCCGCCATCCTTATGAAAGATGTCGAGATTTCGCTGGTCCATCATCGGAAAGCAGAGCTTAATCATTCCCTCTTCAGTGATCGGGGGCATCTTCAGAGGTGTCAGAGCACCGCGAATTCGAAAGATCGGCGGTCGATCAACCTGAAGATGGATGTCCGAACAATTGTGCTCGATGGCGGCGCGAAAGATCTTGTCGATCTCCAGTTCCTTGCCCACCTCGTACGTTGACTCTTTCCACTCGTAAATCTTGACCATCTCTTTTTACCCTGTTTTCCGTGGCAATACGGTTGGCACGATTCAAGTCAACCGCCGCTGACTCAGTCACCGAGTCCTGACTCAGCAGTTCTGAAATTCGGACTACTGAACCATCAATCGGACAGGCACACCACGCTCCGCCATGTATTGTTTCGTTTCTTCGATGGTGTACTCGCCGAAGTGGAAGATGCTCGCCGCCAGCGCCGCAGAGGCTTTTCCATCCGTAACCGCCTCGAACATGTGATGAGGCGATCCAGCTCCGCCGCTGGCGACGACCGGAACTCCGACAGCCTCCGCCACAGCACGAGTGATCTCGATATCGAATCCGTCCTTCGTCCCGTCGGCGTCCATGCAGGTCAGCACGATTTCGCCGGCACCAAGACGTTCAACTTCACGTGCCCAGGCGACAACCTCAAGCCCGGTCGGGATTCGACCGCCGTTGATATGCACATCCCAAAGTTCCGATCCATCGTCCTGCTTAATCCGCTTCGGGTCGATGTTTACGACGATGCACTGACTGCCGAACCTTAGCGCCGCTTCTTTCACAAAGTCTGGGTTGGTGACAGCCGCCGAGTTGATCGACACCTTGTCGCACCCTGCACTGAGTAGCGTCCGAATATCTTCCAGAGTTCGAATGCCGCCTCCCACGGTCAGAGGCATGAAAATCACTTCGGATGTACGGCTAACAACGTCCAGGATGATGTCGCGTTCTTCGTGGCTGGCAGTAATGTCGAGAAACACCAGCTCGTCAGCGCCTTCGGCTTCATAACGAGAAGCAATCGCCACGGGGTCGCCCGCATCCTGCAGATTCAGAAAGTTAACGCCCTTAACGACACGTCCGGCGTGGACATCAAGGCAGGGAATAATTCGCTTGGCAAGCATCTTAAGCTATCGATTCTTAACGAAATGAGGTCCTGCAAAATCTGAGCGATCTCACAAAGAAATGAATCTGCCCAATTTAGGCCGCCTCATCCAAACCGTCAATCACCTGCCGAAACAGCGAATGACAGTCGCGGACTCAGGCCAGCACTCCATCGACGACTTCTCCGTGCACATCGGTCAGGCGGAAATGCCGGCCCTGAAACTTAAAGGTGTGCCGGGTGTGGTCAATGCCGAGCAGATGCATCAGCGTGGCCTGAAAATCGTGAACGTGAACCTGGTCTTTGACGACGTTGTAGCCGTACTCGTCCGTCTCTCCGTATGCGATCCCCTGCTTCACGCCGCCGCCGGCCATCCAGATCGAGTAGCAGTACGGGTGATGGTCTCGCCCGTGCGTCTTCTGATTGTTGATATCGCCCTGTCCGAACGGCGTCCGACCAAACTCGCCTCCCCAGATGACAAGGGTGTCTTCGAGAAGTCCTCGCTGAGCCAGATCTTTCACCAGCGCCGCTGACGGTTGATCCGTGTCGACGCACTGCTGCTCAAGTTGCGTTGGCAGGTTCGAATGCTGATCCCAGCCGCTGTGCATGAGCTGGATAAACTTCACCCCTCGCTCGGCCAGTCGGCAGGCCATCAGACAGTTCGACGCGTACGATCCCGGCGTCGACACCTGCGGACCGTACATGTCGAGAACGTGTTTTGGTTCACTCGCCAGATCGACGGCTTCGGGCATCGCCTTCTGCATGCGATAAGCCATTTCATACTGAGCGATCCGAGTCTGAATCTCGGGATCGCCGACCTGATCGAACTTGTGCTGGTTCAATCTCGCCAGTCCGTCGAGCAGCGTTCGTCTGGTCTCGCGAGTCAACCCGTCTGGATCGTCCAGGTAGAGCACCGGACTTCCGCCCTGCCGGAACTTAACGCCCTGAAACTTCGACGGCAGAAAGCCGCTGCTCCAGTAGAAGTCGTAAAAGAGCTGCCCGCAACTGCCCTCGCGATCTCGCGACGTCAGCACGCAGTAGGTCGGCATATTCTCGTTGTCGCTGCCCAGACCGTACGCTGTCCAGGCTCCTGCACTGGGCCGACCGGGCTGCTCGGCACCGGTCAATAGAAACGTCATCGCAGGTGCGTGATTCACCGCCTCGGTCTTCATTGTGTGAATCATGCAGATGTCGTCAACAATCGACGCGGTGTGCGGCATGAAATCCGTGATCCACCGACCGCACTCCCCATGCTGCCGGAACGGCGCGCGAGGCCCCAGGCACGGCTTACTTTTCCCCTGAGTCATCGTCGACAGCTTCTGGCTCTTGTGAATCGACTCAGGAATTTCTTCACCGCGACGTTCCGCCAGAATCGGCTTATGATCGAACAGGTCCGTGTGAGAAGGTGCTCCGCTCTGCATGAGCCAGATCACGCGTTTAACTTTCGGCTCATGATGCGGCAGCCCAGGGAGTCGACCATTTTCGGACGTCAACTTCGGCTCAGCCCCCGCAGCGACAGCGTCCTTCTCCAGCAATGAGGCCAGTGCCAACGCGCCAAGACTGACGCCGCCCGCCGAGGACAGCAATTCGCGCCGAGTTGTCGTTTCAACAGTTTGCTCGATCAGCCCCATTGACTCTCTCTCCGACCTCTGCGTTTCCAAACTCTCCGACGTCTGCGTTCCAGATTTACCCGCCGGGAATTTTACGGCTTCCAGTCAATCTCCACTTCCCGTCCGTCCGGCAGATCGCGAACCTGCTCGTGAATCTTCCCGTAGCCGGCAAAGTGATTGGCGATGTCCGTGACGGCGACGTTTGAAACGTCATACTCACCGCCCGTCACTGGCGGATGCCGAAACGTGTAACATTGCACGGCTTCGAGTGGCGTCCCTGCTTCGTTCATGGCATCGACCAGCGGAATCGCAAAGTAATCGCTGAGGTTCTCAGGCTCCTCGCAAAGATCGCAGAACTCGTTCTGACTGCTGGCAACTTCCTCGACCTTCCCCATGCCTGAATCGAGCATCACGACGACGCCGTCCTCAAGAATCAGAAACAGATCCCCAAACCGGTTCATCAACCAGATCGTGTACGAATCCGGCAGCATCCACTGCCACGGTTCGAGCAACACATCCCAGTCCAGCTCGCGATGATCGATGATGTAATCCTGAATTGATCTCTCAGCCACTTTTCTGCCCTGCCCTCTAAGAGTTGCCATAGCTCCCTGCCCGGAACATTCCAATGGCCGGTCGTCGGATGGTTGATCTTAACCTGCCAGAACCACGAGCGGGACTGTCTGGCAATCAATGAATCGACGCAGAGACGTTGAACAATTTCAGGCAGACCGGTACGAAAACCTCAAAGCACCGAAGTCGCCACCAGGACGAATCATGCAAAGTCTGATGTGCATCCCTGATGACAAGTGAATCTCGCACGAATTTCGGCGATGGAAAACTTCGTCAGGCCAAGCCTGACCTGCGACCGTTCATTCCTTCGTGATGACTTCGTCGAGGTTCAGAATCATGTTCATGACGGCGGCGAAGGATGTCAGCTCAGCGCGGTTGAGTTTGTCGTTGACTGGTGACTCGCCTCGGGAAAGCAGAGCGTTCACTTTCTCAGTGTCGGTGGCGTAGTCGGCTCGGACTTTGTTCAGCACGTCGAGCAACACCGAACGCTCGGCGCTGGTTGCGTGGCGGCAAGTGGCCAGACGAAAGCCGTATTCCAGACGGTCGTCGTCGGTGGCTCCGCCTTCAAGCAACACTCGCTCGGCTAGTTTTCTCGACGCCTCGACGTAGGTGTCATCGTTCATCAGAACGAGGGCGTGCAGCGGCGTGTTGGTGCGACTGGTGCGGACTTTGCAGACCTGCCGAGTCGCCACGTCGAAGAGCATGGTTGGAGCCGATGCTCGCCGCCAGAACGTGTACAACGTGCGGCGGTAAAGGTTTTCGCCGTGATCCTGTTCGTACTTGATCTTGCCCAGTGAAAGGTCCGACCAGATCCCCAGCGGCTGATACGGCTTCACCGGCGGCCCACCGAGTTTGTCAACGAGCAGCCCGCTGACCATCAATGCCTGATCGCGGATTGTTTGAGACGTCAAACGGAACCGTGCTCCGCGAGCGAGCCATTGATTCGACGAGTCCGCTTCCATCATTGCCGGAGTCGCCTTCGAACTCTGCTGATAGGTCGCCGACATGACGATCAGCTTGAGCATGTGCTTGACGTTCCATCCGCTGTCGACGAACTCGGCGGCCAGCCAGTCGAGCAAGTGCGGATGCGTCGGTCGCTCACCCTGCGAACCGAAATCTTCCGGCGTCGTCACCAGCCCCGTTCCCAGGAAATGCTGCCAGTAACGGTTCACGACAACTCGCGGCGTCAGCGGGTTCTCTTTCGAAACCACCCACCGCGCCAATGACAGCCGGTTCTTTGATACTTCTTCAGGAAGACCTGGCAAGCAATCGGGAGTTGCCGGCTGAATCGGTTGTTCTTTGATCGGTTGATCCCAGACGCCTCGGTTCAGCACAAACGTCTCTCGCGCGTCCTTGCGATCCCTCATGACCATCGTGCGAACGATCTGTTTGTCGAGATCGCCCTGTTGCTTCGTGACACTGTCGATCTGCTTCTGCACGCCGAGCACTTCCGGCGAACCTTTCCGAAACTCCTCAGCAATCAACTTCTTCTGAGCATCGCTCCGCTTTTCCAGTTCCACAGTCAGAGCGCTGGCCAGAGCCTCGCGACCGCCGTCAGACGAGTCCAGCTTCGGCTCGGGCTGCGTCGTCACCAGAATGCGAAAGCGACTCAGATTGTGAAAGGCATGTTGCGACTCGTGTTTCATCCGCACGATCAACGTCGTGCCTTCGCTGCCGCCGATGGGTTTGTCAAAAACGTAAACGGCCTGCCGAGGAATCTTCATGTTCGAAGGATTGTGAACGGCCCAACCCGTCTTTGAATCTCCGTCGAAAGTCTTCTCTATTTTAAACCCGCCCTGCTCGAAGCTTGCCTGCGCCGAGCCAATCTTCACTGACGAAAACTCGGACTCTTTCGACCGACGAGCCTGCACTGAAAAATCCGTCAGTACAAAGTTGCCACTGTCGCTACGAGCAAAGCCTCCGTTGGTGAACTCCGGATGCGGTTCTGCTTCGATACGAATTCCGGTAATGCCGGACGCGCCGGCCACAAACTCGATCTCGTAGTTGTCGTTCTTTGGATTCTTCCCGGTCAGCAACATCGAGCCGTCAGGTTGAAGCGTCATCGTCTGCCCCTGCTCGGAGACAAAGCGTGCCGGTTTGAGCAACTCCCACACAGGCGGCGTCTGATCCTTCGACAGCTCCACCAGCTTCGCGGTCTCCCATGCTCGTTGCCGTTCCGCGGTCGTCACAAACGAAAGATCTTTACGCAGGTCAGCCAGCTTCTGAGCAAGCGAGGACTGCTGTATTGACTGCTCCTTTGTCGGAACTGCCAGCACAGGATTTGCATTGCCACCAGCATCGACTCGACCAGACTCGTCGATCGAGTTGAAGTACGAGTAAAGCTGGTAAAACTCCCGCTGAGAAACGGGGTCGTACTTGTGATCGTGGCACCGAGCACAGCCAACCGTCAAACCGAGCCACACAGCGCCAGTTGTTTCGACACGATCCATGACGTACTCAACCCGCGATTCTTCCGCGATCCGACCGCCCTCGCCATTGAGCATGTGGTTCCGATGAAAACCGGTCGCGATCTGCTGATCGATCGAAGCATTCTCCAGTTGATCGCCCGCCAGCTGTTCGATCGTAAACTGATCGAAAGGCATGTTGCTGTTGAACGCTCGAATCACCCAGTCGCGCCAGGGCCACAGCGTCCGCGTTCGGTCCTGCTGATAACCGTTCGAGTCGGCATACCGGGCGGCATCGAGCCACGCGGTCGCAAAGTGCTCGCCGAATCGTTGCGAAGCCAGCAGCCGATCGACGACGTTCTCAAATGCCTGTTCAGAGTCGTCCGCAAGAAATGCGTCGACCTCTTCCAGAGTCGGCGGCAGGCCAATCAGGTCGAGCGTGATGCGACGAATCAACGTCTCCTTCGAAGTTCGATCAGACGGCTGTAACTTTCGTTCGGTCATCCGGTTCAGAACAAAATGATCAATGCCGTTGCGAGGCCAGTCGGCTCGCTCGACCATCGGCAACTGCGGACGAACAACCGGCTGAAACGACCAGTGGCCCGAGTACGGAGCCCCCTGCTCCACCCAACGAGTTAACAAATCAATCTGGGCTTTCGACAGCTGCTGCTTTTCATCGACCGGCGGCATGCGGTAATCCGGATCACCGCTGGTGATGCGAGCAACGAGCGCACTTTCGGATGGCTTGCCTCGCACAACGACCGGCTCGTCGTGCTTTCCGAACAGATTTTCTTCAACGTCAAACCGAAGTTCTGTCGCCCGCTTATTCGCGTCCGGGCCGTGGCAGGTGTAACAGGTGTTCGACAGAATCGGTCGAATGTCTCGATCGAAATCCACTTTCTCAGACGAGTCGGCAAACGCTGACAAGGTGGCAGTACCTAAGAACGCCACGAAGGCAGCGGCGAAAGAAAACTGATTCATTCGACGAACTGGCCAGTTGCTTCGGAGTGTCATCGTTGAGATCTCATTGAGGGCACGACTGAATCGTCGAGCATCGTACAGAATGAATATTCCGGACGTGAGTCTTCGGGCCACTGGCAATGCGGTACCGTCAGCCAACGTCCGCGCAGACCAGGGTCTGCCTGACGAATTCCGAGGCAGTCATTACCACCATCAATTCCAAACTCCGCCAGACAGAGCCTGGCCCGCTTCAGCCAGCCACATTCTGAACGGGCTACCTGACACGACAAGCCGGTAGCCGTGAAATCCGCACCAGTTGCCCGCTAAGCTTCAGCTTGTCTTTTCACATCACTTCGCGCCTTCGCGTGAAAACTCGTTTCAAATCCCAGTCAACTACCGGACCAACACATGACGCGTCTCACAACATCGGTTGCCACGTTCGCGACTCTACTTTTGCTGGCCATTCAGCCAGCCTCAGCCGACGACAAACTGGTCAAGAAATTTCCTGCCGACGTCAGCTGGGGACGAATCGTCGCTCAAGAATCGGCACTCGAACTGCATGTTTCGAAACTTCCGGCTAATCGAGTCATCTCTTTCCCGCGACTCAATAATCGAATGAAGAGTGTCCATCTCGAAGACAAGACTGAAGAAGAGTCGAAGCTCAAATTCAAACCAGAGATCACCACGTGGGAAGTCTCGCTTCCCAAAGAACTCGGCGAGTTCTCCGGTGTCGTCATTTTCGAAACACTTGAGCCAGTCGAACTGCCAACAAAGCCGCACGTCGTGAAGCAATCCCAAAACGGCGAGGTGACGTTGCCGTCCCACCACGTCATCACTCATGGAAAGCTCCTGCGTTACGAACCGCAGCCTCATAAGAACACAATGGGCTACTGGGCGAACGCCGATGACTGGGCCGAGTGGCACGTCGGCATCTCTCAGCCAGCTGAATTTGAAGTCGAAATTCTGCAGGGCTGCGGCAAGGGACAGGGTGGAAGCGTTGTCGAAATCGAAATCGCTGGCAGCAAGTGCCAGTTCGAAATCGAAGACACCGGGCACTTCCAGAACTTCAAGGCGAGAAAAGTCGGGACAGTCCGGGTCGAAAAAGCCGGCGACTTCTCATTGAGAATCCGGACAGTCAAGAAAGCGAAAGTCGCCGCCTGCGACATCCGGCAGATTCGATTACTGCCGGTTGAGAAGTAACTGTTACGACCTCACCACCTGTTCCTGAGTCAGACAAGAACGGAACGTAGAGATCGCCGAGGACTCACAGAGAAAAAGTGAGTCCGCTCTGTACCTCAGCGTTTTTCAACTCTGTGAACTCTGCGTTCAAGAAGCATCAGCACGAAAGCAAACGACAGTGATCATCGACGCTCACCAGCACTTCTGGCAGTTCAGCCAACCATTCGACTATTCGTGGATGGACGCTCCCGACCTGGCGAAAATCAAACGTGACTTCGTCCCGGCCGACCTGGCTGAACGAATCGCGAAAGTCGGCGTCGATAAAACGGTCTTCGTGCAGACTCAACACAACGTCCAGGAAAACCGCTGGGTACTTGAACTGGCGGAAGAGAACGATTTCATTGCCGGAGTTGTCGGCTGGGTGGACCTCGCCAGTGAGCAATGCGAAGAACAGCTGCTCGAATTCAAAAACAATCCAAAGTTCGTCGGAATTCGACACATCACTCAGGACGAGCCTGACGACGATTTCGCCATTCGCCCGGAAATCATCCGAGGTATGAAAGTTCTGCAGAAGCACGGAGTCCCGTTCGACCTGCTGTTCTTCGTCAAGCATCTGAAACACGCCGCGACGCTGGCCCGAGAGTTGCCCGAACTGCCGATGGTGATCGATCATCTCGCCAAGCCACGTATCAAGGAACAGGTCCTCGACGACTGGATCGACAACTTCAAAGCGGCGGCGAAGTTTCCCAACGTGTACTGCAAACTGTCCGGCATGGTCACGGAAGCGGACTGGACCAGCTGGAAACCTTCCGACCTGAAACCGTACGTCGAAACCGCTCTCGAAGCATTCGGCCCGGAACGATTGATGTTCGGCTCCGACTGGCCCGTCTGCGAACTCGCTGCCACCTACGAGCAGGTTCATTCTGCACTGGTCGAAGTCCTCGGCCCGCTGAGTGATTCCGACAACGCCCTCATCTTCGGCGGGACGGCGAAACAGTTTTACAACCTGAAACTTGACTGACTGTCGTTATCACACGCGACGGGCCGAATTCGCGGAAGTAAGTCCCGGAAATTCTTCGCGATAAAACGCCTTTGCGTGTCATCACTCACGAATCACATTTGGAGTCTCCAGCCGTGCCCCATTCAGATATTTCACGACGTGATTTCTTGACGACCTCATCCGCTGCCATCGCTGCCGGACTGTTTGTGGCACCGGCTACTGCTCAGGACAAACCGAAGTCTCCGAACGAGCGGCTTCGAGTCGGGGCGATCGGTCTGCGTTACCAGGGTTCGGTGATCGCTCACAAGGCGCAGATGTACGGAGACATCACGGCGGTTTGCGATGTCGACTACCACGTCCGCAAACAAGCGAAAGCCGCCTTTGGCAGCACGCCGCGCGACTTTGAAAACTACCAGGACCTCATCAAACGAAACGACATCGACATCGTGCTGATCGGGACGCCGGATCACTGGCATTCAAAAATGATCATCGATGCCTGCCGGGCCGGCAAAGATGTCTACTGCGAAAAACCCCTGACCCTGACCATCGACGAAGGAAAACTCGTCCGCGACGTCGTCAAAGAAACGGGCCGAGTCGTCCAGGTTGGCTCGTGGCAGCGCAGCGACCATCGATTCCGACAGGCAGTTGAAATGGTCCATCAGGGAAGAATCGGTGAATTGAAGTCTGTCGAAGTCGTGCTTGGCAAGAATCTCGTCGGCGGGCCATTCCCGAAAGTTCCGGTCCCCACCAATCTCAACTGGGATCTCTGGCAGGGGCAAACACCCGATACGCCTTACATTCAGGAGCGATGCCATTACACATTCCGCTGGTGGTATGCCTACTCCGGCGGACAGATGACCGACTGGGGCGCGCATCACCTGGATATTGCTCAGTGGGCGATTAACTCGTATCCCGTCGAAATTGCCACGACCGCGACGTATCCCGACACGCCTGACGGATACGACGTCGCGATCGACTTCGAAGCCAGTTATCGATATGCCAACGGAGTCACCATGAAGGTGCTCGATACCGGACGAAATGGAATTCTTTTCACCGGCACAACGGGCAGAATTTTCGTGAACCGAGGATCAATCTCGGGCAAGCCGGTTGAAGACCTCGCCAGCAATCCCCTGCGTCGCGAAGACTTCGCCGCGTACGACTTCGACAATCTCGACCGGCCGGCTCGCATGGGAAAACTCGACGCCATTATCAATCACATGGGCAACTTCTTTGACTGCGTCCACGCTCGCAGAACGCCCGTCTCCAGCGTGGAAAGCCAGCACCGCAGCGTGTCCACCTGCCACCTGGGCAACATCGCGATGAAAGTCGGTCATCCCGTGCTGTGGGATCCGAAAACCGAAACATTCCCCGGCGATGCCGCCGCCAACAAACTACTCACCCGCGAGCAGCGAAAAGGCTTCGAAGTCGTCTGATGAGTCGTCGTAGTTCAAGACGTCTCACAAGATGGCCGGTAGGAAGCGGCCCTACGGCTGATTGGCGCTTCCCGATGCGAATTTTTTCCTCATTCAGTTTTGACGCCCCCATGATCACCGATCAACAGAAACAACAATACCTCGACGAGGGTTACTTCATCCTCGAAAGCGTGATCCCCGACGAGCATCTGCAGATCCTGCGTGACTCGTGCGATTACCTGATTGATCTGATGCACCAGGAAATGGATCGACTCGGCACAGACCACATTCACATCAGTCATCGCGGCAAGCGGTATCACATCGCGAAGAAGTACGAACAGGCTCCGCGACTTTCTGAGTACGTCTTCAGCGATCTGATGGCCGAAGTCTGCCGCGCCACCATTGGCGAGACCGCATTCCTCTTTTACGACCAGTACGTCGCCAAAGCTGCCGAACAGGGCATTTCGTTCTCGTGGCATCAGGACAGTGGCTACCTCGGGTTCCCTCACCGTCCGTATGTCACCGTCTGGGCCGCCGTCGACGACATGACCCTTGAAAACGGCACGGCCTGCGTGATGCCGTTTTCAACAATTGGTGTAAAGACACTCGTCGAACACGTTCGCGATCCGGAGACGGGCGACAAGACCGGCTACTTCGGCAAGGAACCAGGCATCCCCGCCGTCGTCCCGGCTGGCAGCCTCGTCGTATTCAGCTCGCTGACCTTCCACCGGAGCGGCGCCAACACCACCAATCAGATGCGAAGAGCCTACGTGACCCAGTATTCTCCCGAACCGATTTACGCAAAGGACTCGGACGAGTTGATGCATCTGGGCGTGCCCTTCCTGGACAGTGGTCAAAAACTAAGAAGCAATTAAGTTCCGTGTGCCACTGGCTCTGCCAGTGCTGCGTCGATTCGAACGCCAAACTGTATTTCGCACTGGCAGAGCCAGTGGCACACACACTCGTACGAAACAAGGAATGCCCGGTGCCGCACGACAAAAGGACGATTGATCGGCGTAATTTTCTCTCAGCAACAATTGCGACCGCAGCGGCGTTCAGCATTCCGAAGTTCGCACTTGCCGCGCCAAAGCTCAAACCGAAATACATCCTCGGTTCCTGCATGTACGGCTACACATCGGTCGATGAGATCGTCCCTGAAGTCGCAAAGGTCGGAGCGACGGCTCTGGACATCTGGCCGAAGGTGCACGGCAATCAGCGGGAACAGCTCGACGAAATGGGCGAAGAGAAATTTGCCGCTCTGCTGAAAAAGCACGACGTCACGCTGGGGTGCATCACTCAGTACAAGCTCGGACCGTTCGGACTTCAGAACGAAATGCGACTGGCTCAACGGCTTGGTTGCAGAATGGTCATCTGCGGAGGTTCCGGCCCGAAGAATCTGAAGGGCAAAGAACTGAAAGCGGCCGTCGGCACATTCGTCGAGAAGCTGAAACCGCACCTGGCTGTCGCCGAGGAAACCGGCGTGACGATTGCCATCGAAAATCACGGCAACAACCTGATCGACTCGCCGGACTCGCTGAAGTGGCTGGCCGAGCTGCGGACTTCTGAGAATCTCGGCATCGCGTTCGCGCCTTACCATCTTGAACAGGACGAGAAACTTCAGTCTGACCTGATTCGCACGCTGGGCAGCAGCATCGCGATGTTTTACGCATGGCAGCACGGCATGGGCTGTCATGTCAAACTGCCGAAAGAGCAGGAACTGCTCCAGATGCCCGGCCGAGGCGACCTGGACTTTGTACCGCTGCTCGCCGCTCTGCAGGACATCAATTACGAAGGCTGGACGGAGATCTTTATGCACCCCGTCCCGCGCGGCATCCCCATTCTCGACACCACCGACAAAGTCACCGCCGAGATCAACCGGTCTCGCGAATACATTACCAGATGCCTCAGCAGCATTTGAATCTCAGCGATCTTTCAGAAAGCCATCCGATGCCCAGCAGTAAAGTTCTCATCATCGTCGGCGACGCCACCGAAACACTCGACACGATGTATCCGTACTACCGACTGATCGAAGCCGGCTTCCAACCCGTCGTCGCCGCTCCGGAAAAACGCAAGTACCAGATGGTGCTCCACGAAGTGAAACCCGGCTGGACGATCACCAAAGAATGGGAGGGCTACACGATCGACGCCGAGGTTGCCTTCTCTGAGATCAAAGAAGAAGAGTACGCTGGCATCTTCTTCTCCGGCGGACGAGCTCCTGAGTACATCCGATACGACGAAGACCTCATCCGCGTGACGAAGTACTTTTTCGCCGAGAACAAGCCCATCGCCAGCGTCTGCCACGGCGTCGAGATCCCCGCCGCCGCTGACTGCGTCAAAGGTCGGAAGATGGCGACCGTCCCCAAGTGCAAATTCGATCTCGAAATCTGCGGCGGCACCTTCGTGAACGAAGCCTGCGTGATCGACGGAAACATGGTCAGCGGCCGCACCTTCCACGACAACGGCCACTACATCGGCCCTTGGATCAAACTGCTGGAGGAGGCTCGCGACGCAGCAAGCTGAGTCAGCGTCATATCACAAATCTCGAATTCGACGGGACGATTCTATGATGCGCAACCTGATTGCTTACGCGCTGACATTCAGCATCTTCTATGACACGACTCCAGCAACTACCTTCGCTGATGAGTGGCCGGATCCGGTCGCGCATGAAGTCATGCCTTATCACACGAGTGGGCTGACTCATGGGCCGATGCTCGGCAAGCCGATGCCGACATCAATGCGTGTCTGGGTGCGAACCTCGGAACCGGCGTCGTTTCGGGTTGTCTTCAGCACGAAGAAGCCACTCACGCCGGAGAGTCCTTCGGTAGAAGGTCGAACTGACGCGGCGAAAGACAACACCGGATTCGTCGACCTGAGCGGTCTGAAACCGAACACTCGTTACTACTACGGAGTCGTCACAAAACCAGGCCTCGTCGACACTCGCTTGGAATTCGACCGACCATGGCCGTCGTTCCGGACGCTACCTGATGAGACCAGCTTTGCGGACTCGATGAACAACAAAGACGGAGAGTTCAACCTGTCTTTCTCAATCGGCTGCTGCTCACGGCAGCTTCTTCCAGACGCTCCACTGGGAATCTATGCGAATCCACCATCGTTCCTGAATCTGTTCAAAAATCATCGAGACGACATCGCCTTTCACGTCGTCAATGGCGACTTCACTTACGAGGAAGTTCTCGACGGCACGAGGGCGGGCTACGCAGCTAACTACAAGCTCTACCTGGATCGCGGCCGGAACATGTCCAACCTGTTTCGCTACGTGCCCTACCTGACGATGTACGACGACCACGAGGTCAACTCAAACCTCGATGGCAGCGGCGAAGTTGGACTGGGCAACGGTGACTTCCTGAAACGCGACGACGCTTTGTCCGTCTGGCAGAGCTATGCCGCGTGGGCGAACGATGAAACGCCTCGCAAAGCGCCGCTGCGATTTGGAACCGGCCAGGCAACAGCAAACTCCGACATCCTCTTCGACCCGAACGCCAATTTCAGCACACTCAAGCCCGAGCAGGTCAGCACGATCCATGTCGGACCATTCATGAAGGGCGATGGTCGGTCGATAGCGGACCGCGGCGGAAAAAACATCGGCGTTTACGGACTGAAAGAAGTCATCGACCAGAATCGCCTGCGAGTAACTCCCGCGTTCAAAGCTGACGGGAAAATTCCTTACAGCATCGGCACGCACCACTACTACGACCGCCAGATGGGCAACTGCCATTTTTTCTTCCTGGACACCCGTGGCGAACGGTCGAAGTTCAAAGGCGAAGGACACGCTCACGACAAGGATCGATTCATCCTGGGAGACACTCAGCGAAAGTGGTTCCTGGACGGCGTTAAGAAAACAACCGCTGATTTCATTTTCGTGATCTCGCCCGACCCGTGGGTCATTTACCACTCGGGTTATCATGTAAAACCAGAAGGCGGAACGGGGTCGAAGGGCGACGGTTTTTGCGGCTACGTCCATGAGCGGGAGATACTGATCCCGGAACTTGACGCCATCGAGAAGCCGGTGCTCATCTTCACCGGTGACGTGCACAACTCGTTCGTGGTTCAAATGACGGACAACGTCTGGGAATTCATGTGCGGACCGATGAATTCAGCGGGACACCCGATCGGCACGGCTGGTCTGCCGCCGTTCGGAGGCTGGTTCGACAGCGAAGGTCGCACGGTAAAAATCAAATGGGTCGCCGGCTTTCCTGACAACGTTCATTACAGCCGACAACGAAACACGTTTTATGCGGTCGTCA
The DNA here is from genome assembly GCA_963976765.1 of uncultured Planctomycetaceae bacterium. Classification (GTDB taxonomy): domain Bacteria; phylum Planctomycetota; class Planctomycetia; order Planctomycetales; family Planctomycetaceae; genus JABMPE01. Next base: position 79,620 of record CAXBME010000020.1, on the reverse strand, counting down.
ATGTGAACAATATTATGAAGGCCGCGAAGCCGGAAGGAGTCGGTTATCAATACGTTTCGTACGACGAGCCACAGGTCATCGTTCAGTTCTATGATGGCTACACCGGCAAACTGGTCTACGCCGAAGGCATCTCCACCGCAGACGCTAAGAGCGAACGAAAGGTGGCCCCAAAAGTCAGTCGCTGGCCGTACAAGGTCGACTGACAAATCAGACCGAAGTTTTCTCAATCAGTGTGGTGTGGTGTTGAGATGAAACTTCGCGGCCAGCCTGCTCATCTCGGCGTGCCCTTGGAATTCTTTTCGTTCCCGCTTACCTGTCCAGCGGTCTGCTTCCTCTTCGTGAATGATCCGAATTCCGTTGCCTGACTCAGCCGCTTCAGCGACGAATCTGGCAACACCAAGCTGAAAACGATCTTCCGGGTAAATCGGTGTACCCGTTGCAGCGAGAGACCAGAGGTCGATCCTCAGCCAGGACCAGCCATCGTTGAACGGTCGAGGCTCGATGTAAGGCATCAGTGATTCGGGAAGTTGCTCGACGGAATCGTCTTGAACCTGCACGAGCACACGCGCCGGCGAAGACGCATAGACCGCCCATGCTGGCCAGGTGTCGCCGCAGCCGATTGAGTGAGTTACCGGAAAAAGGATGGCTCCGACAAGAAAAGCAACAGACAGGCGGTACCAAGGGCCACTACTGGCTCGACCAGCAGTGAGAACTGTTTGAAAAGCACTGCCGGGCAAGTCAGTAGTGGCCCCCGCCGTAGCCACGTCGCGAGCGGCTCGAAACAGGATGATGTTCTGAACAACAAAAAATCCATTCCAGAGAAGAACGCCCGCTCGGTGGTTCAAGCCCCAAGGGCCGACAGCCACGATCAGCAGCGCATGCATCAGAAGACTTGCCAGTAGCCCGAACGACTGTGTACGGCGAAATAAGAGTAAGACTCCGACGAGCAATTCGCCGACTGGCAAGGTCGCGGCAGCAATCTGCCAGGTTAGCTCTGTCCAGAATCGTGTCGAAATTCCAACCGCATCGCAGATCACTTCGACAAATTTCGGGCCGTGCGACTGCAGAAAGCTCGCATCGAGTTTCGAACAGGCAGACCAGAAATAGATCGATGAAGTGAGCCACAGAATTGCGTTTCGCGAGAACGCCTCGCGCATCCCGCTTTCGACCGTCGCAGCGACGTCGGCGTTTTTAACGATGAGTCTCGAATTCGGACGTGAGAGCCACAGCAACGGAGTGAGAAGCAGGAAGTGGTACATCCACGGTTGCAGGCAATGCTGATTCAACAAAGCGAGACCGACGGCCATCGTGATGAACAGTAGATCGCAAAGCTGACCAATGCGAACGCTCCTTACTGACGTGCAGCCACGAACGCACCGAATTGTCGTCAGAAAAGTGTCGACGAGCAAAGCGGCGATAAGGACGCTGCTCAGAACTCGATCAACTATCCTCGGGACGGCTGTCAGAAACTCGAAAAACGGGATCGCCGGAAAATCAGATGCTGCGAACCAGAGTCGCCAGGTGCCGGCCATCAGGATGAATGTCGACACGTCTCGCAGAAGACGCAGTTGATTCCGCATGGGTAGCAAACTCGATCTATAGTTCAGACGGTTGGCCGAACTGCCGTTTCGTGATGTTCCGGTCAGGCCGATTTTCAGGATTGTTCCAGCCGCCCGAATTCGGATCAGCAGGCAGCTCACTCTCGCGAAGAAAGCGGCGATCTTCCACGCCGAACATCCAGATGTCAGCCCCAGCCATCGAAATCGACAATCTGGTCGTGCGGTTTGGTCGCTTCACGGCAGTCAACAAACTCTCACTGACCGTCAACGAGGGAGAACTCTTTGGCTTCCTCGGCCCCAACGGCGCCGGCAAGACAACGACGATCAAAGTTCTGATCGGCAGTCTGCGACCAACATCGGGAAGTATTCGAGTCGCTGGATTTCCGATTCCCAGCGAATTCGAACGTGTGAAACAGCAGTTTGGCTACGTGCCCGACACGGAGAATCATATTGAAGAATTCACTGGTCGAGAGAACCTTGAACTCTTTGCCCGACTTTACGACATGCCACTTTCGACCGTTGACGAATCGCTGGCTCGACTGGAGTTGTCCGAAGCAGCCGATGTCGTCGTCAGTGCCTATTCCAAAGGAATGCGTCGCAAACTGCTGATTGCCCGCGAGATCATGCACCGTCCGAAGATCCTTTATTTCGACGAGCCAACCGCGAACCTCGACGCGCACTCAACCGAAGTTGTTCGTGAGCTGCTTCGCGACCTGGCGTCTCAGGGCACGACGATTTTCCTGACGACTCACAACATGGAAGAGGTTGAGCAAATCTGCGACCGCGTGGCGATTCTTTGTCGAGGCGAACTCGTCGACTGCGACACACCGACCAATTTCGTGACGCGTCACGCCGTACGAATTGTGAAAGCTCAATTCGAACGGGAAGGCAACGTCATTCGCGAATCGCTCGATCTGGATGTCGACGAGCAGCGGGAACAACTGGCCGAAATTATTCGAACAGAAAAATGCGTCCGGGTTCACTCGCAGGAGTTCGATTTTCAGGACGTCTTTCTCGAGATCACGGGGCAGGCCTACACATGATCCGCTCTGCTATGATCCGAATCCTGCTGGGCCGCGAGTTTCGACGACTGCGGAAAAACCCTTCGGCGCTCATGCTGATTGGCCTGCTTTCGGCGGTTGCCTTGTTGATGGCAACCAGCCGTCCGGTTTCAAACGAAGGAGCCCAGTCCGACCCGAACAGCGCGACGCAATCCGCTGTCAACGTATGGCTGATTTACGATCAGCAATCTCAATGGCTCGTCCATCTCTCCGAAAACCTGCCGGACTCACCAACAATCCGAATCGTTCATCGTGACCGCGTCCCCATCGAAAACGGGACATGGAAACTGCCGCCTCAGGATGCCGCCGTGGAAATAGTCTACGGCGATGAATTCAGGACAAGTCAGGGCACGGCATTCGGCAAGGTCGTCCTTAATGGTAGATACCCCGGCAGGGATGCAAAGGTACTCGCCCCATTCTGGAACTGGTTCTGGCCAGCCCTCACCGAATACCACACCGACGGACTGCGTTTCGAACAGTCATCCTCGCCGCTGGGCTCTCAGGCCGCCGCCACTCCGGCCTCGCTCGAAGACACGTCAGTTGCCGACCTCGTCACCAACGAACTGATCGCGACGATGTTGCTGCTCATCGTGATGTTCTTTGCGTGCTGCCACCTGCTGGTTTCATTCACGGCTCAGGACCGAGAACGAGGAACGCTTTCTGCATTAGTGCTCAGCCCGGCAAATACGTCCGAAATCCTGCTGGCGAAATTTCTGTTCCATCTGCTGATTTCGTTGGGCGGCAGTATCACCATCGTAGCCATTCTGAAGCCGATCGCGTTGACTCAACCGGTGCTCTGGCTGGTGATTCTGCTGTCGAGCATCGGACTGATGTGCGTCGGAACGTGCATCGCGACGCTGGCAAAAACGCAGGCGTCGGCAGCGCTGCTCGCCCTGTGCTACATGCTCGGCGGAACCGTGCTGTTTTATCTGTCGACGAAGTTCACGGCGTTTTACTTCATCAAACAACTCGCGTTCGAGAATTACACGTTTCCGCTTCTGTTCTCGACGATGAAGCGACCAGTCAGCGTGCTTCATGCTCCCGGTCTGGGGACGATGTTCGTGCTCGTCGGAGTGTGGATCGGCATCGCCCGGTCGTGCTTCTACCGCTTCGGGTGGCGCTAGCGTGTCTTCAATCTGCTACTTCTGAAAGAACAAATCGCAGAGAGCGCAGAGTCCTCGCAGTGGAACAGGCGAGCCAAACGGTTCTCCACGACCTCTGCATCTTCGCCTCTCCGTCCTCTGCGATTTAACATTTCAAGCAGCCAGTCTACGGTTTCTCGCTGTTGTCGCAGGTGCAGACGATCTTCCCACAACCGGGGCAGCCGCCGCCGTACTTCTTCAGAAACGCAGCCTGAAGATCGACTCCCGCCACGTTGGCGATAGTCGCCAGCCAGGCCAGCACGTCCGCGAATTCGAAAGCCAGCGCTTCCGTCGCCGGTCCGCCGGCAGCTTCGTTCTCACGAAGAGCGGACGACAGCTCGCCGACTTCTTCCATCAGCCACATGAACGTGCCGGGAATTCCACGAGCTTCGTCTTTGTCACCATACATTTCCCGAATCAATATCTGCATCTGCGCGAGACTCAAGTCCTGCTGCGGTCCGTCTGGGTTGCTCACTCGAATAGCTCCTCGGGCTGAATTCCTGGCCCTGTTTCGTTTGGATCCGTACGAATCGGGAAGCTAACGATTTGCTCCAGATTCTGGAACACGTGCGTTGCGATCAACGATCTGCGTTCACTACGCTCACCGCTTCCCGATCATCCTAAACGTCAACTTCCCTGAGAATAACCACAGGAGCAATCGTCATGCAGGATCAGCCAACCCGGAATCACAACGTCGATCAGTCTGGAGACAACGCGGTCGGTCGCCGATCATTCCTCACCACCGCAGCCGGAATCGCAGCCGGCGCTGCGGCATCGCTGACAGGATCAGCCTCTGCGCGGGACTATGGCCCGAATGCTCAGCCTGCCGGCTATCCTGATCCGGACATCGTTGTTCTCGACGATCGCTTTAAGAAGTACGCACTCGGCAATACGCCGATCCAGCGACTCTTCCACAGCAAGGACATGCTGTGGGCCGAAGGACCTGCCTGGAACGGCTCGGGCAAGTACCTTATCTGGAGCGACATCCCGAACAACGTGCAGTATCGCTGGCTCGAAGAAGACGGGCATGTCAGCAAGTTTCGGCACCCATCGAACAACAGTAACGGCAACACATTCGACTTCCAGGGGCGACAGATTTCGTTCGAGCATGGCACTCGTCGAGTCGCCCGCTACGAATACGACGGCACCATCACCGTGCTCGCCGACAGTTTCGAAGGCAAGCGACTGAACGCCCCGAACGATGGAGCCGTCCATCCGAACGGCGACGTCTGGTTCACCGATCCTGGATACGGCAGCCTGATGAACTACGAAGGGCACCGGGCACCCAAAGATGCCGACTGGCCTCGCCCTTACATCAAGGAAGCCATTTACCGAATCGACGCAAAAACCGGCAAGGTTCATAAAGTCGCGGACGACATCTTCAAGCCAAACGGGCTGTGCTTCTCACCGGACTATAAGAAGCTTTACGCCGCTGACACGGGATCGTCTCATTACAAGGAAGCGACGAAGAACATCCGAGTGTGGGACATCGTTGAAGAAAAAACACTGAAGAACGGGCGGCAATTCGCCTCGATGGAGCTTGAGTTGAACGGCGAAGTCGTCGCCGGCCAGGCCGACGGAATCCGAGCGGACGAAGACGGCAATATCTGGTCCAGCGCTGGCTGGGTCGGAGAAGGCTACGACGGCTGCCACATCTTCGCCGCCGAAGACGGAGCACGAATCGGTCAGATTCGCCTGCCCGAAATCTGCTCAAACGTCTGCTTCGGCGGCACCAAGAGAAACCGCCTCTTCATGACTGGCAGCCAGTCGCTCTACGCGGTTTACACCGAAACCAAAGGCGCTCACATCACATAATTCAGAGTCGACTGCACCGTAGAAATTAAAGAACGCAGAGTTCGCTGAGGACTCGCAGAGGAAACAGAGAACTCCCTCCAACCCTCTGCGTCTTTCCTCAGCGGCCTCTGCGTTCGATTTTTTCACGATGCTCAAGAGGTTAAAATGAATTGTCCCCTTGATCCGTTGCTGACTTAACTGGGCGATGCCGAGAGAAAAAATAGGTAACCCAAAAAACGATCAGAACAACGGTCGAAAACGCAATCAGAGAAACGTGCTCGTCTCCCGAATTGCGCCAAAATGTAAACAGAAACACCGCAGTCGCCACGGCACAGCACACGTCTCCAAATAGCTTGGCTGGCCTTGCTTCTGATCGCCGTTCGTTAGTCATCGCGACATCCCTTGCTCAAAATACCTCGTTCTGGTTTCCGCGAATCGCCCTCGAGTTCCGTCACTTCTTCAACACAAGCAGCTCGACTTTGCGGAACTCGCACGGGTGACTTTCTGACTGCAACGAGATCGTGCCACCGCTGAGCATTTCCCCGCCGTTGGCTTCGATCAGCTTTTTCCCGACATCATCTTTGTCGTCGAGCTGAGGCTTGTTGTATTCCAGAACGACCTTTCCTTCGTATGAGCAACGCATGACTTCGTTGCCTCGCACTTCGACTTCGCAGGTCACCCACTGATCTCCGTGATAGGTTTTCGAATTTGCCTTGGTGCAGTGGCGTTTGACGAGTTTGCCATCCATCACGACGTGCGTGTACGGCGTGCAGAGGTTTCCGGTCGTTCGATCGTCCTTGCCGTTTCCCCCGAGAAGTTGAACTTCGATCGACGCTGGAAAGTCCTGATCGAGAGCCATCGTTTCGGGCTTCTGACCGTGCAGCATCAGGCCGCTGTTTCGAAACGCCCAGCCGGGGCCGCCTTTGGCCTGCTCGCCGACAAAGCGATACTCGACTCGAAGGCGGTAATGCGAAAACGACTCTTTGTAGAAGAGGTGCCCAAAGCGTTCGCCGAACTCGTCGTAGGCTTCGTAGCCAACTTTCATCACCCCATCTTCGACTCGGAACGTGTTACCGAAGTTCTCGCCAGCCTTGTGATGTCTGATTTTCGGGATCCAGCCATCGAGATTCTTTCCGTTGAACAGCTGAATCCACTCTTCGGACTTTGCGTCTTCGGCCATCGAAATTGTCGAGGCGAACATCACCGAAAAAGCCAACAACAGAACTCGTGATACGTTCATGACTGCCTTCTTGAAGATTGATTGAGAGAACGGCGGGCTACGATTTTCGGTTCCACGATTCTGCAGAACCATACACGCTGGTCAAAAGCAGAGCGAACAACAGACCGGAAGCAAACCCGCCAATGTGTGCACCGTACGCGACGCCTGCTGCGGTTTCTGTGGCGATTGAGTAAATGTCGAAGCCGATTCCGACTAAAGCGAAAAGCACCAGTTGAGCTGGCGGAATCGGGTGAGCCAGCGGAAAGACATCCGGCCACGGTAAAATCCACCTTAGCGCCAGTCCAAAGTAAACACCTTCCAGACCGGCAACACTGCCGGATGCTCCAATAATCGGGATCATCGAATTCGGCGACATATAGATCTGAGTCAGGTTTCCAGCGGCTCCGCAAAAGAGACACAGAGCCAACGCCCACCAGTTGCCCAGCAGTCGCGAAACCAGCGATCCAAAAGTCCAAAGAAAAACCATATTGCCGACAATGTGGCCAGGACCACCGTGCAGAAAGATGGGGGTGAAGAGTCGAGCCACTGCTGAGAACAGTTCCGCAACAAGACCGTTCGTTGAGAACGAAGACAGCCCATTTCGAAACTCAAGCGGCACCGCACCGAAGTCTGTCGACAACCGAATACTGAAAATGTCCTGAACCAGAAAAATGACACCGCAAGCCACCATCACTGCCACCATCGGGCGATGCGGTATCAGGCGAAGCTGATTGAGGAAACTTTTCATACGAGAACTCTGTTTCAAGCAGGCCGCGCCATCAAATTTCCCAATACGTTGAACTGATTGCCGACCTGATGACCCGTTTTCCAGTCAGCAGGTCTCAGTCAACAACTTCGTCGATTGATTCGAGAGCGTTCTGAGCCGCGTTCTGTTCTGCTTCTTTCTTGCTCGGTCCCCAGGCTGCCGGAAACATTTGCGAACCAATGGCGGCAGCAATCTGAAAACACTTGGCGTGATCGGGGCCTTTTTCGTCGAGCATTTTATAAGCCGGAGTTTCGCCGAAATTCTTCTGGGCAATCTGCTGAAGCTGGCTCTTGTAGTTTTGCCCGTGAGTTGATTTCCCGACCCGAGTAACCTCGTCGCGCAGCGCATCCAGAACAAACTTCTTCGCCGCCAGCCAGCCGCCATCAAGATAGATCGCGGCGATGATGGCTTCGAAAACGGCCGCCAGGACGGAACTCGGAATGCGATCGTGAATCGCCAGGCCTTTGCCAAGCAGCAGAAAGCGGTCGAGCTTCAGCCGGGTGCTCATCTTTGCACAGGTCTGACGACTGACTACGGCTGACTTGATTCGCGTCAGCTCGCCTTCGGAGTAGTCGGGATACGATTCGAAGAGATGCTCGCAAACTGCAGCGCCCATGATCGCATCGCCGAGAAACTCAAGCCGCTCGTTCGACTGCCCTCGTGTCGGAGCAATTGACGAATGCGTCAATGAATGCTTCAGGATATTTCGATTGGAGAACGTGTACCCAACCGCCTCTTCACACTCAGCCAGCAAGTCATCCGGAATATGAACACCGGGCAGCAACGACGCTCCATCCGCTGAATCGTTCGCCGCACGGCCTGATTGATCTGGCGTTTCAGTCTCAAACGACATCAAACCTCCACAACGGAAATGTAGAGCAGACGCATCGCGTCCACCTGTTTTCCCGTTGAAGAAGGGGTTGGCCCCATACCAGACCGAGCCACGCATCACGCGTGGTCGATACTCGATGGAACGAGCCCCTTTTTCAACGATTCAAAATCACTTCATGACGCGTGGCACTGAGACCGCGCGACGGCTTCAACACCAAACTGACTCCAGGCACAACCTGCCGCACCGATGAAGCCAGCACTTCCGCCCAGGCTTGCATAGTCGATCCGTATATTTGACGACGGAACCGGAAACGAAAGTTCTTTGATCTCGTCGCGGATGCGTCCGATGAATCGCCGACCGAGTTCTGTTTCGTTCCGCCCGAAAGTCACGTTGCCTCCGAAGAGTACGACGTCCGGATCGATCGTGTGCATCAGGTTGGCCGTGCCGTACGCCATAAACTTCGCGGTATCGTCAATCAGTTGCAGAGCGAGCGGATCACCTGCCGTCGCGGCATCAGCAATCAGGAGCGGCGTCAACTCTGAACCGGACTCCACCAGCTCTCTCAACAACGATGAGGGGGCGCCAGCATCGAGAGCATCCTGCGCACGGATCACAAATCCTGCGGCACCAGCATATGCTTCCAGGGTTCCCTTCATCCCTGTCGCACAGGGGCGACCGTTCTCCATCTGAATGTAGAGGAAACCGCATTCGCCACCGTGAGAATGAGCGCCTTCGACAATTTTTCTGTCGACAATCAAGCCGCAGCCGACTCCAGTACCGAGCGTCCACAAAGCAAGTGTGTGAGCACCTTGCCCGGCCCCTCCCCAGAACTCGCCATAAGCAGCAGCGTTCGCATCGTTCTGCAATGACGCCGGTTTGTCAAAGTGATCGCTGATGATCTGCCGGATCGGAATATGTCGCCACTTTGGAAGGTTCGCCGGCTCCATCAGAATTCCGTTAGGAATATCCAGTGTTCCTGGCGTAGCAAGACCAATCGCCGTGATATTCCGCATGCGAATCGGGCTTTGCTCGATCGCTTCTGTAACCGCATGCTGAATGTTCTTCAGGCCGTGTTCCGGCCCTTTGTCTGCTTCAGTCGGCAGGACGATGCTGGAAAGCGGCCGACCACTGCTCGTGACAACGCCAGCTTTGATATTCGTGCCACCAACATCGACGCCGACGAAGAACTCCTGAACGCCCTTGTTCCGATCCTTCGGCGAGATTGCTCCGGACATGAAATTTCCTTCAGAAGTCGCAACTGAATCGGCGTCCATTCCGATCAAGAAAGTTGCGGATTATTAAGACAAACGCAACAGATTGATTAAGGATGAATTAAGTGGGTCGAGTATAGGCTCGCTTTGGAGCGAGAATCAACGTTCGTCCGGATGGTAGTGGCTGAGTCCGTCAGAAAGTGCACTTCTCACCCAATTTCAGCCCCGGACACTCCAGGCAGACGTCAGGCAGTCGATCTTCGAGCCCCCACTACATACCAGTCCGCAAACGCAAGAATCATGGTCAGAACGAGCCCCGCCAGAATGGCCCAGGTGATGGGGTTGTCGATCGAGTAGGCTGTCCCCTGATCGTCAACGACCGGCTTGCGACTGCCGGACCGGCGCATCGTCAGGTTCGACTCTTCGGGATCGAAGAAGTTAACCGCGAACTCACCGAGAACTTCCGGTCCGTCATTCACCTGAAAGAAGCCTGTCTGGTCGAGCGGCGGAATTTCTACAACTGCAGTCCGAGCCAGGCTTCGCTCGTCGGATCTGACAGGCTCCGCTGCACCGCCAGAGTCAGCGACTGATCGAAAAGTAAGACTTCGCCCCGACGATTCAGCGGGTTCGGCAACACCTTCGAACAATCGAAACTCGATGTCTTCGTTCAATCGATAATTCCAGCGCCGAAGTCCAGGAAGGCTGTGGCGACGCTGTTCAATGAGATTGTTAATCAGAATCGGCCAGTCAGGACTCTCTGGCAGATTGGACCGCGCGAGATCAATGTTCAATAACAGAGCCGTCGTCCGCGTCCCGTTCAACCGAGCAAGCAGCAACTCACGGCCCGCACTGACGACGGGCGTCGCAGCAATACTCACCGGCTGGACTCCGCCCCAGATCACGCCGCCGAGTGACACGCCTTCCAGCAAAGGATCGCGTTTCTCCTTCAAGTACGGACCGAGCAGATCACGAGCCCCCTTCACCGCAGCGTCGGAGGAATCGATGGGGCCAACGCCCAGCCACCAAAGATTTCGCCGGGACTCCGGCAGAGACCCGGCACTGGCGATCGTCACATGCGCCGTCGCCGTGTCCGAAATTTCAACGTCCGAGGCGATGCTCAAAACCCGCTGAACCGGTCTGACGGCGGAATGGTCAGCTGGCAGATCAACAGCGACTCGAACCGTTCGGACCTTAGGTTCAACCAGAGAGACCACACTGTCAGCCGCCAGCGAATCCCGCACCGCGTCGACGCTTATGACCAGCCGACCGAGCCCCCCGGCAACCTCGGTTTCGAGCGGCAATTCTTCTGCTGGCGAAAGTTCCAGCTTCGAACGAAACACGACCGTTTCACCCGACCGCCCTTCAACTGTCACAGTGGTCGGACGCGGACCTTCGTTCTTGACTCTCAGGAAAACATGTCCGACAAGCGTTGCGGAATCGACCGTCCAGCGTGCCGCCGTAATCGCGACATTGCTGAGTGATTCTCCCACCGCGACAACTTCCGCTTCGCTTGGAAATGGCTGATCGTCTGCGGGCATGGCATCACTGATAAACAGGACTTCGCCGCCGTTATCGGCAAGCTGAACCGCCATATCGAGAGCCGGCAGAATGTCATGCCCCGGTAACGTTGGCTGCCACCCGGACAGTGCGACCTCGGCAACTTCCCACTCGACAGCCGGCCCTGCGAGCATCACCGGACGCCGGCCAGTGAGAATAAGCGTCGTCCGACTGCCGCGAGGAGCCGCTTCCATGCGCCGAGCCAGTTCGGCGACCGCACGATCACGGGACGACGTTCCGTTCGCGCCGACGGCTGACATCGACGCTGAATCATCCAGCACCGTAATCAGATGCAGAACTGTGCCCGAATCACTGACGCGAGGCTGAGCCAGCACCATCGTCAGCAACAAAGCCGCCAGCAGCTCCAGAATGAGCGATCGCGAAATCGGCAACTGCTCGCGTTTTCGGCCAGCCGTAGGGACGCGAACTTCCTCTCCCCAAAGATGCAGACCGGCCACCAGCAACGGAGGGAAACGTCGATGAAACAGGTGGATGGCCAGAATCGTCGGCAAAGCCAACAAACCAAACAGCCCCAGAGGATTTGCAAACTCCATCGTTTTCGAAACCTCCGTTCAGGATGCCCGCAGAATTTCGACCCGAGACAATTCTTCTCGACAAGCAACAGCCAGCCCCTCGTCAGCGATCAGCGTTACCGGCACCGCGTGATGCCGCCGGCAGTGCAAAGCGGTCTCTTCCTGAAGTGCCTGCAACCGTCGCCTGTACCCGGCAATTGTCTGCTGATTGAGATAGACGTCGGTCTCGTGCCCCGATTCGATGTCGATCAGCCGAGTTCCCCCCGCAGCAACCGGGTTCGCTTCCCAGGAATTCAACACCTGAATCATCCACAGAACACTCGCATCGCCCGCCAAACGCCGCACCAGCTGGCCGGGTTCGTGAGGGAACAGAAAATCGCTGATCACAACCCGTATCGCCTGCCGCTTGAAAGGCACCGCGTGATCAGCCAGCAACTCGTCCATTCTGCCCAGTGCCTGAAACCGGACGTCGTCGAGCGCTGCCAGATTCTCCAGACGAACAGACGGAGCCGGAACGTCGTCACCCACCAGCCACACTGACGGCTGACTGCCGGTCCTGCCAGCCATCATCGCAAACATGGCCGACAACTGCCGGGCGATCTGCATCTTCGCCGGTGACGTGGACATGGATCGCGAAACGTCAAGCAGCACATCCATCCGCGGGCTGATCTCTTCCCGATAAAGCCGCACCATCAACGAATCGGAACGAGCATAGGCTGACCAGTCGAGGTGCCGGATATCGTCACCCGGCATGTACTCCCGGTACTCCTGAAATTCGAGCGACGTTCCATTGCCTCGCCCGAGCAACTCGCCTGACCGACCGGCCACCGGCATTCGCGGCAGTCCAAGCTGGTACATACTGACGGCCCGAAGGACCTCTGGATCGTGACGTGGCAAGGTGCGGTTCCGAATCGGCAAATCTCGAACAGGCCACAAAGCGAATCTCAAATAGAAAACCCAGTGACCAGAGGCCGAAACCCTAGCAGATCGCCAGGCCAGACAACACCAGCCGCCCTCAACACAGCAAGCATGAGAAGTGCCTCGAAATGTATGAAAAACTCACCAGCAAACTCAGCCTGAAATCAAATTAACAACAAACAACCATCAACCAGATCAATTTAATTTATAGACACCCAGCAGACAGTAGATTGACCGCACCGAAACACCTAAACAAAACAAACTCACACCTAACTAATTACAGCGAAGCCACTTAAGGCATAACAAAAAGCCTTTCAGGGAAATCTCTGGCACACCTCTTGCGATGACTGCTTTCAACGCCCCGCCAAGTCAACAATGGAAAACGACAAGGGCAACACCCAAATTCGGAAGGAAGAATGAAATGAAACCAGCAATCGCAACACTCGCCCACGGATTGATCTTCGGCCTTGCAGTCAGTTTGACTGGAGCAACTGCACAGGCTGGCCTCTACGAACACATTGACGACCATTCGCACGACATTGAGCGGGAAGCCGAACGAGCGGAGGCGATTGTCAAATACAACTTCCGTCATGCACCATCATCGATCGTTCAATACCTCCAGGAAGGACTCTGCGGAATCGCTAGAACTGCTCATGAACTGCACGAACTGACCAAATGCAGCGGCAACGTCCTGAGAATTGACGCGATGGCATCGCAGCTCGACGTTCAGTTCCATGACGTCGAGGAAGGAGTTCTGGTTCTGCGAGAGTGGGTGTCCGGCAGTAATTGCTCGGTCCACCGATTCAGCAGCAGCTTTGCGTCCTGCCGACCACGAAGCGTCGATCGGGCAAACCTGGCGAGCCTGGAACGACGCATTCGAGACATCGACGAAGAGGTCCACGAAATGAGGGACGACCTGCAGAAGGTTCTGGCAGAATTTCATCACAGCCGACATTCCTCACATCGCCATACCTCTTCTCACATCCAGGTCGAACCAGTTCGGCCGATCATACCCCTGGGAACCTACACGCGACCCGGTCACGATTTTTCTCGAAGCCCAGTTTCGTCACGAAACTTCGGCTCGCCATTCGGGCGCGGCGGTTGGGATGGCCGAAGCAACTCACATGGCCACAGCAGCGTTCGACCAGGAAGCCGAGACCTGGGACACAGCCGGCACTCTGACAGCTCTTACATCCACACTCGCATCGGTGGAATCGGACTGTCATTCCGACTGAAGTAGTGCATCGGGAATTCAACTTCCTGGTCACTTAATAACTGAAACGCCCGGACAGCCAATGGTTGTTCGGGCGTTTCTGCATTTCCAGTGCTGCGAAAACGTCGACGAGATTTGCACCATCGCGAGACTTCAATCCCACCACCAGGTTTTCACCCCAGCGGGCGGCGCCGAACCCCGAACTCGACTTTCCAGTTCGCGGTTCCCCTGCCTGTCGAACGAAACGTCTCGCAGTAACTGATTGGGGGAGATCGTCACTCCGCCTCCCACCAGGCCAACGATGCTGCTGCCTGCTTTTCGGTAATTGCAGACTGAAGCGACTTTCGACGGTGAGTTCCCTGTCGCTAACGGCGCCTGATCTTTGTCGAGAAAAAGCGACATCGACCAGCCGACCCGTTGAGGCAACTGCTCCTTTTCAAATAAGGCCGCGAGAATCGCCAGATCAATAATGTTCTGCAACTCGGCAAAGACTGGCGAGACTTCCGCAACATCTTCGTAACACTCGGTGAATTGCCTGGCGAACTTCTCAATCGATTGAGCCTGCATGGCTGCTGCGGATCGTTTTCCGGAAGCACTGACCTGCTCAGACTGCGACATCAATTGAACTCGTGGCCCTGAAAACTGAAAGGCGTTGCCGTCCTCCGACTGCCGAAAAGCGCCGTACCGCGGCGTAAACCACCAGCGTTGCAGTGTATTTCCGCCGCTTCCGACCAGTTCCAGATGACTCTTCCATTTGGGAATCTTCGGGCGTTCCAGACCGACTGACATCAGCTTCATCCGATAATCGGCTTCGACCAGCACGGTTGCAAAGTGCGAATTCGCCGGCACGCCGAAAACCGAAACATCCTGGTTGCCCATCGCCTGAGCCATCTCGCGAAACCTCTGCTGGATCACCGCAACTGTCGTCGCAAAACTGTTCCTCTTCACATAGTCATTGAAGCGAACCAGGCCTTCCTGCGTCGGATCGATCGAGCATCCAATCAACGAAGCCCCGGGCACCGTCCGCAGAGCAACAATCAAATCGTCGAGACGCAGCGGAGGCCGACCAGTTGACGTCCCCAGAACCCGACCGATGATATTTGGGGCGAACCCTTCTGCCGGCCCCGCAATCACAATGTCACCTGTCTCCGGGTAAACAAACACGTAGTCGATTCGTTGCAGCCCGGCGAGAAACTGCATCTCAACTGGAACGTGCCTTTTCTGTTCAGCGAATTCACGACTCATCTTCTCGAGTCGGACCAGCGAAACCTTTCTCAACGGGCTCGACACGTTGACATCCTCAGGAAGATGTTCCGCGGCAAGAGCCTCCTGCCGCTTCCGGTTGAGCCGGGACGTCGTCTCTTTGACAAATGCCGGAGTCACGACTCCGACCGCATCGATCGCGATGCCCCCCAGATTGTTCCCCTGATTGCCGCCCCCCTGACCGCCACCGGCAAACTGAGCGTGTGCGGGTGATCCGCCCGGAATCACAATGCTGGCGATCAACAGGATGCACTTCCAGGAAAGCCGATACATGTGCGGACAATAAGAGTCGGTCATCACGGCCAGCTCCGGTAAAGAGTGAAGGTAGAAGTTCAAAACCAGCGAAAGATCACGAGTTCCGACCTTAAACGATAAAGCCCACCACCAGTCAACCGGCACGCCACGGTGAGTCGGTTGCGGCAGCACTTCAAACAGCACGACTTCCCTTGCCGGAAAATGCTGGATTCCGCTACAAGTCATTTGTCCTGAAGGAGTTCCAGGCAACCGTTTCCCGTTATAAAGCATGGATGCTATGCCGCTTGAATCTCTCCCGAGTCGAATCTCTGCGCGATTCACGAACGATCGAACCGCCGCCGCCCTGACGAGTTCTGCTTGCGGCATTCTCGCCATGTGCTGGATTCAGCAAGCGCTTGCCGGTTTCGGGACGTCGCTCTTCAGTCAGACAGCTGTCACACTGGCTGGTCTGCTGACGCTTTCGATCGGTATCGCGGCATCAGTATGGCTGGGCAGAAGCCAATTATCAAAATCACCGGCTCAACAAACCAGCCTGCTGATCGCCCTGCAGACGATTATTGCCGCGACCGTGCTTTTCCCGGGACTCTTTTACACGACGGGATGGGAGGCAATCGACCTGCTGTCCGGCCAGAATCTGCCTGATACGACAACCGGGCAGATTACGGTCCTTTTCGGCGGAGTCATGGCATCCTGGTTTGTTCCGTTTCTCTCCCTCACAATTCTCTTCACCCACTTCGCAGCCCGATCAGAATCAGCAGGAGTCGGAATTTCTGGTAGCCGTAAGCTCAGCATCGCCGCGATTTCAGCAGCAGTCGCCATGACAACTCTGTCCGGAACGTTGGGCTTGAGCGCAGTCGCGTTACTTGCTTTGTGTATAGGTATTACCGGCTCCGCCACCGAATTGACCATCGCGTTTCGAATTCACCAGACCGTGACAAAAAATAACGACGAGGAAGAAAACTCGCCGCAGACGCCCCCCCAATCGGTCGAGCCTGCAGGACCAACCGATTGGTCGCTTACCAGACTCGCATTGGTCATCGTGCTCGCCATTGTGAGCGGAATTCTTTTCGCCTCGCTGAGCCGTGTCAGTGGGCAGCTGTTCTTCGCATCTGCGTGGCAACTGGTCGTACAAAGCGCGACCGTGATCGTCACTGCCTGTTTCGCATGGAACCAGACCAGAACGTCGAAAACGTCAACAGCCAGCCTGCTGCTGATTGCAGCCGCCTGGTCCGTCGTACAGCTTTTCTTATGGCCGACAATCGTGAGTCTGTGCCTTGCTGTAAACTCAAGCGTGCCTTCCATCCTGCTCGCCGGGACAATTCGAGCCTTCGTGTTTGCCGTCTGTATGACCCCCGTGGGACTGGTGACCGGAGCCGCCCTCGCATGGCCCGGAAATCGTACAACGTCACCTGACAAAGCAGCTCTCGGCAGCGGCGCAATCGTAACGCTTGTCGCAGCAATGACGCTCGGATGGTCAAGCTTCCATTGGCTGCTCATCGGACAGGTCAGCATTCCAACGATCATCGTAGTCGCTTCAACAATTCTGGCCGTTTCAGGGGTGGCGTCCATTATCTGGCACGAATCGACGCGGGCAATCGTCCGTCCGACGCTGGCCATCTGCTGTGTTGTCGTCATGGCTGGTCCATTTCTGGCTCATCGTTTTGATCCAAAGATTTCTGCCAAACTGCTGTTCGACACGGCTGTCTTCGTTGCTCATCAGCACGAAGCCAGAAGCGACATTCTTCCTCACCTGGACGAAGGCCGCTGCATCGCCACAGCCGAAACTCACGACGGCACAATGACCTTCTGGCGGTATC
Organism: uncultured Planctomycetaceae bacterium; assembly: GCA_963976765.1. Lineage (GTDB taxonomy): Bacteria > Planctomycetota > Planctomycetia > Planctomycetales > Planctomycetaceae > JABMPE01. Next base: position 62,480 of record CAXBME010000020.1, on the reverse strand, counting down.
GAGGGCAGCAGGTTCAGGTTCGAAAGTCGGGACTGCCGGTTTCGTCGGTCAGTTGCGACACCGCGATCTGCACTCAACCGTCGGCTGAGTCACTACAGGCCATCCTGCCAATGGTCATGCATGAAGGACCAACCCGAGTGCTGCTGCTTGGCATTCGATCGGGAGCCGTTCTTCAAACAAGCATTACCTTCCCGCTTGAATCGATCGTCTGCACCGAACCCGACCAGAAAGCGATCGATGCAGTAACAGAGCATGTATTCAAGCGAATGATGCACAACCCACTGGACGATTCACGAGTCACGCTCCAGACGACCGAACCACTTTTGAAGTTGCGAACTTCGCCTGCCGAAGCAGACATCATTATCGCTTCATCTGACCAGCAGGGTGTTCCTGCTGCAGCGTCGTCGATAACCACCGAATTTCTGAGAACGGCATCCAGTGCGTTGCGCGAAGAAGGCCTTTTTTGTCAACCGCTTGACTATGCCGACTTTGGCCCGGACGCGTTACAGATCATTGTCGCCACCTGGCAGTCAGTCTTCTCGCAGGTTGCCGCCATTGAGATTGCTCCTGGAAAGCTGCTGCTTATCGCCACAAACAGTCCTGCCGGAATTATTCGTCCAGGAATGGTCGAACGACTTCAGCGCCCGAATGTGAGATACGCTCTCGCGCAAACCGGCTGGGACTGGAGCACGCCGCTGCGTCTTTCGATCTACACCGACGAGGGTCTGTCGACCGCCTTTGGAACGACTCGCGGGCAGGTGTCTGACGTATCAACCAGCCGCCTGACGTGCCTTCTTCCATGGGAGATCATGCGCTGGGACAACAAATACGCCGCGATCATGGAGAAGCTTGGACCTGTCGCCCAGACGATGCAGTTCACGATTGGCCCGGATGCGTACGCTAAAACAGTCAGCAATCGACTGGCCGAACTGACCCAGCAACAGGAGCTGATTCACGAACACCCTGATGAATACTGGTACTACCGCCGGGCTGTTAAAGAGCGTCTGAAGCAGACTCCACAGGCTGAACTTGTCCAGGTTAAAGGCGAAGAGCCTTTGCACGAACTGCAGGAAAGTGAGAAACGCCGGGTTGACTACTTCACGACACTCGGCAACGCAGCCAGGCAGAAAAAGCCTGGCCCTGCAGACCTGTTGGCCATTGAAGAGTTCGCAGCGCCGCACGACCCGTTGATCAGCCTTTTCCTGCATCAGGAGCTGGCCGAGCTGGCCACCCGAAACCGCGAAGAGAATTTCGAAATCGAACTTCGACACCGGCTACACAGAATTTATTTCACGTCGAGCAGCGACCAGGCAGTCCGCAACGTCGTCGCTTCCATCGAACTGATCTGCACACACCCTGAAGCAATCCCCAGCGATGCCGACCGCGCCGACCAGTTGGATGCATTGTTGCAGGTTCTCCACGACCGCTGGCACAACCGCGGAGAAAAGTCACCGGGATCAACGAAGATCGTCCTCAACGATATCGAGAAAAGCATCTCGGCAATCGACAATGCATTCGCCGAACTCGCAAACCTGAACGACGCTCGCGGCTACACAACCGAACAATGGCAGGCCCGCCGCCTGGCCCTGGAAAAATCACTGCTCCGCCCGCTTCAGGCCTATCGCACAACACTGATGCCGCACCACGCGAAGAAGCATTGATCCAGAACGGTTTGTCGGTCGGCGGGCGAGTTTCCAGGCTATCTATCGTCCAGCGATACGGCTAACTGCACGACCTCTCCGACACTGATATCAGGGCTCAGCCGTGTTACGAAAACATCAACCTGCCGCCCTGAATGGCAATCACTTAATCGTAACTCGGTGATGAATGAAGCGCGAAGAATTGCCTCAATTCTGAACAGACCGCTTGAGTCTCGACGTATTTCCAGTTGAGAAGGACGGACGCCGCAGTGTTCCCGACTCAAAAGCTCTGCCGAGGCATCCTCGCTAGCAATGTCTGACGGTCGGAACCAGTTGCAGGGACCGAGTAGCCAGGCAAGGTTTCTGGTTGGCGGTCGATGCCAGAGCGAGTCGACAGAACCAGAAAATGTGACCCTGCTCTTCTCCAGGCAAACCACATTCCGAGCGTACTTCAATACGGCGTCTGGATCGTGAGTCGAGAATACTACGGTCGAGCGGTGCGTGCGAACGTGCTCGTCGACAACTCGCCAGCAGCGGTAAGCCAGCAACGGATCGACGTGAACGAGCGGTTCATCAAACACCAGCACTGCGGCTTCCGATGCAAGAGCACGCACAACGGCCAGACGAGACCGTTCACCCTGCGACAGCGAATCCGGCAATGAGGCACGTAACCCGGTCAGCTCGAACAGTTCCAGCCACTGCGTCGCCGATCGACCACTCTTCGTCCGTTCGGGAAGAACGTAGTCGACATGTTGCTCAACGGTGAGGTGCGACCAGAGGCCGTAATCCTGCGGACTCCAGAAAAGAGGCAGCGTTGTCGATGGCTGTGCTTCTGGCTTCGCAAATTGAATAGTGCCATCGTCGGGCTGTTCAAATTCAGCCAGCAGACTGAGCAACGATGACTTGCCCGCTCCGGAACACCCCATCACTGCGGTGATTCCAGAATGGATCCGCAACGACACGTTATCAAGCCGCGGCCGTTCCCGTCCTACCAGGCAGACGTTGTTCAGACTCCAGACAGGATCATCCACGAAAATTACAACCTGCAAACTACGAACCGAAAACACTCTCTCACAACATTTTCACCGAGCTGTCGCGCGACAATCGCCGGTAGATTCCAGGAGTCGATCGAGCTGCGAAAAGTACCAGCACAAAAGGAACAGCCACCGACAACAAAGCCATGACCGATAACGTCGCGGTTCTGCCCTGGTGGATGAATTTGTAAAGTCGAACCGGCAGCGGAACGATATTTCCGTCGAAACTCAGCAACGGAATCGTCGGCGGGCAGAGTAACGCGGCGGCAGTCAGATTCGCGAGGCTCCAGTAAAACAGCACGGCCGCGATGAGAAACAGCGGTCGGCACTCGTACCACCACTTCAAACGTGCGGCGGCGTTCGCTCGGGACAATTCTGAAGTCACACCGAGGAGCGTTGCGAGATGGCTCGACTCTGAGCGTTGAAAAGCCGGCAACAACACCGTCAGCACAAACGCTCGCGGCACGAGAAAGAGAATCAACGCAAACGCCATCGGCCACACGGTCGAACGCAACTCTGTCAACGGCGGGAATTGAATTACCGAAAGAACGGCGATGCTGACGGCGAGCGATCCAAACAGTCCCGGGGCGACCACAAGGCAGATTAACGCCGGCTGTAATTTTCCGGTGAACTGATACTGCCCCGTCTCTCGACGACAGGTGATGCCTCGCAGTTTACGAGCCAGAACAAGCGACAACACCGCACACGGAACAGCAATCGCGATGGCCGCCACAAGGTCGAGCAGCGTTGAGCGGACGAGGATTTCATTTCGAAGCACTCCAGCGATTCCGGCAAGGCCAGACAGCGAAACAATGCACAACGGAACTCCCCACGTCAGCAACGCTGCAACGACAGCAATGGTGATGCCCGGCCGCGAGTTTCGTGAAAAATCGTCCTCGGAAGAACGCCATCTCGGAGCTGCACCCCACGAATTCGCGATTCCCCACCAGATCAAAGGAACCAGAACTGCCGCCTGAACAAGCACGGGAACCACAAGCTGCCGCAACATCGTGGTCGAATTCAGCCCGCCGGCCTGAGCATCAAACAGGTGCACGGTCCACGCCGGAATCTGCAGGAGTGATGCGATTTCGAACTCCTGCATCGTCAGCAGAAAGACGATCCCGAACACGGGCAGGTTTCTCAGCAGTCCAGCTTTCAGCTTCAGGCTCCGAACACTCTGCCGCGCCCGACTCGTTGCCCCCGCCAGTCGGGCACTGTGAATTGCAGACTTCGAAAGCGGCGATGGTGGCAGGCAAATCCGCACCACAGCCGCCGCCGGCAGAAACTTCAGCACGACAAGCGTGAAATAGAACCAGTGGTTCAGAGTCGGACGATGCAGCAGCGACAGCTCAAAAGATCGATAGCTGTACCCGACGACCAGGTCCGGTGCGACGAGCGGACACAGCACAAACAGCATCCACCAGAATCGTGAACGGCCTTTCGACCGCTGCACCAGTCGCAACAGCCAGACAGACATCGGCACTGCCAGAGCCGCAGCCATCACCGACCTCAGCAGAGTCCACGCAAACGCTTCGTGAAAACTCATTGCAGATACTCGCTCTGAAGCCACGCCAGGCAATCGGTATGCGCATCAGCAAGCGACCTCAGGTCAACACTTCTTTCGGACCATGATTTCAAATCCTGGACTTCTTCCGGCAGCCCGGCGAAGTCGACAGAGCCGAGCGGAATCTGCCGCGACGGTGAGCAGGCCAGGCGAGTTTCAACTTCCTTTGACAGGAGAAAATCCACGAGCGCCTGCGCCGTTTCCGGACGCCGCGTCCCACGAATAATTGCCACCGAATTCGGAATACAAATGGAATGTTCGCACGTCATAAAAACCGGCACCATGTCGACAGGTTTCCCCTCGTCGACAGCCAGGAAGTAGTCGTCGGTGTCGGTCCATCCGAAATCGCACCGACCGCTTGCCACCAGATCCTTGACGACCGAGTTTCCATTCACTTCAAGCAACCCACGATCGCGTTGGCTCTTGTGGCGGCGTTTCAGTTCTTCGCCGCCGAACTCGTTCCATAAAGCGACGTACTGAGTCAACGTCGTGCCGAACAGCGGCTTCGCACGAGCGACTCGCGAGAGGCCATCCTTCCCAGGAGCGTTTAATCGTTGAAATATCGCCTCGTGGGTCGCGGCCATGTTTTCAGTATTCACAATGAAGACGCGTAGACGAGCAGCGAAGCCAACCCAGCTTCCGTCATCAGCTTTGTGTTGAGTCGGAATTCTCGCGAACCCTTTTCCCTTGTAAGGCTGCAGCAGCCCCAGTTTCTGCAACTTCATTGTGCCGAGGACTTCGTTATTCCAGAAGACGTCGCACTGCGGGTTATCACGTTCGGCAATCAGAAGGTTGATCAGGCCGATCGACTTTGTGGCTTCGGTATCAAAGCGAACGATCAGCCGGATACCGGTCTCGCGTTCGAATTCTCGCAGAATCTCTTCGGAGTAAACCGAGTCGTGCGAGCAATAGACAACCAGACTATTCCGACTGACGCCGCCGTTCCAGGAGAGCATCGCAATCATACCCAGGCAAAGTAGAGTCGCCGCAGTTGCAAACCACGAACCATCACGACGCGTCATCTGTCACCTCGTTTAGGTTTTCTAAGTTGTCATCCAAGGTACTGGCACCTGACTCGTCGACCTCTACTGGTGCAGCCTGCTGGTCGACAGTCTGCTGATTCAGCGAGTCGAAATAGCTGCGAATTCCCAGCACATAGCCGGGTGGGATCTCTTCGACTTCAATGGCCGTGCTGACACGTTTCTGAAGACTTTTGACAAGCTCGCGGTACTCCTGAGAAGCTTTGCCAGCATCGGCCAGCCCCTGCCGACGCATCGTCATCAGCCGACGACCTGCGTCCACAGTTGCAGCATCCCGCGAGTCGCGAAACCCGGTTTCTGCCAACTGATTCTCGCGAGTGGTCGAATGCCCCGACCCATGTTGAGCAGAGTTTCCTTCCGAAGACTTCGCTCCAACTTCCGGATTCGAACTGCCGCCCGTTCCGGGGGAACCTTGATCTGACTTCCCGGATAAGGAAGCAACCTGTTGTTCGGCCTGCCCGCCCTGGCTTTCGGAACTCGGTGATGGGTCAACTTCGGGTTGCTGACCAACAGCAGACTGACCATCTTTAGAGGGACGATTACCTGTTTCTCCAGTGAAGTCGGCGTACTGCTGGACGAACTCCTGAATCGTCGCCTCACTCTTTCTCATGCCTTCGGACGCCTGAGAAGCACTCTGCTGCGTCAATTGTTTTGCCGATTGAATGGCGTTCAGAGCCTGCTCCAATGAAGCAAGCTGTGCGGCGGCGGTGGCAACTTTGTGCAGCTCGGCTTGCGCCAGTTCGAGCGACTCTGCCGACGCCTGGACCGACTCTGCCTGTAATCCCGAATCCAATCGTGACGAGTCAAGCTGACTCATCGCTCGCTTCATGGCCGCATCGATCGGTTGCGACTGAAGCTGGTTGCCAGCGAATCGTTGCAGCTCGGCCATCGCCTGTCGGATCTTCTTTTCCAATTGCTCCCGCTCGGCAGCGTCATCAACCGAGTCGAGCTTCTCCTGATCCGAAGCCAGCGAACGGAAAGCTTCATCGACGGATGGCGTCTGCCCCTTCGCCAGTTCCTCAATCCATTGTCGACTGCGTTGATCGAATGCCCCGAGAAACTGGGTTGCCTGCGCCTGCTCGAGCATACGTGAGACTTCGTCGCGACTGCGAGCTTCCCGCCAGCGAGCCTCGATCTCCCGCTGCCCGGCATCAAGCTCCTTGAGTCCTGAAGCGAAACGATCCGCCGCAAGCTGCCGCAATTCCGAAGCAAGCTTCTCAAGCGACTGACTGACCTCGTCAGCAAAAATTGCCGACTCAGTCTGGACAGAAAGTTCTTCCAGCCGACTCGTTGTCTCGCGCCGCGATTCCAGCAAAGCCCGTCGAGCAGCAACAGTTGTCGTCGCAGAGCCGACGTTTCCAAATGGATCAAATTGCGGAAGAAACAGCAACGCTGCAACCAGCACACCGATTCCGCCTGACAATACAACCAACGGTCGCTGCCAGTGCCAGGGAACGACCGACGCCGGCACAACGCTAGCGGATTGCATGTCCGCCTGCTCGGAAATAACAGACTGATACTCGCCTGCCGACGCTTCCAGCTGGACCAGCGTCAGGAATAGATCATTCGCTCCACAACCGGCATCAACCTTTCGAGCCGCCGCAAGGATCGGCGATTTCCGGACAACCAGAAATGCGAACAACGCCGCGATTAACGGCACGCCAGCAAGAAGTTCAGCAACAAACCAGTCTGCGCCCAATCCACTCAATCGACGAATCAGCAATATCAGGAAACAGAGGCCGCCGAGCCAGAACGTCGCTGTAACCCACGTCCGCCCCAGTCTGGCCAACCACAGTCGCCCCGCCACTCGTTCCAGCGAACTCCAGGCCGCCGATTGCTGACGGTATTTATCGCTGACACTCACGGATGGCTGCCCTCTCAAACCGAAACGTCCTTGAGCCAGTCTACTGTGAGTCCAAACGCCCTCGCAATCAGGCTCGATCTGCGACTCGATTTCTCGATGCCAGCGGGCACTCCCCTGAGAAGGTGCCCCAGAACGATTTCCCGTTCCGGCAACAACATTGTCCCACCCCGAAGTGGCTGCGAGCTTGTTCCGCTCTACCGTGATGCCCACGGTGCTGATTGAAACTCAGAACTTCTGACTAATGGACGGCAGCGACCAGCGGCACAACTCTGAAGCGTCAAGCAAATTTCCAGAAACCATGTGGAATCGTCCGGCCTGTTTCCGTACTCGCTACTCAGAACAGCATTAGCCGTTCTGCTTGTGAAACGCCAACGCTCTTTGAAATCTGAACTGCAGCCAACCTGACCAATCTGGTACCAGGCCACCGGCGTGCTCAGAAAACAAATCTGCTTTCCTCGGTGTCTAGAAACTGGTCGAAGACTCCGAAAACCTTTCCCACCTGTTGAAGCTATGGAGTCCCGTCGTCATGAAAACAGTCAGTCGCCCAATTGTTCTGCTGGTAGGTATCGCGATCGGCGCAGGCAGTGTCGCTGCCGCCTACAACCTTCAATCAGCCTCTGCCCCGAACCAGCAGTCGGGCGGAGCAACGGGCTCGCGCAGCCGTGCTGCTCATCTGGAGCGACTCGAAGAAGTCATGACGCTGATCAATGCAAAAAAACTTCGAACATTCTCGTTGTCTGGCTCAAATGACGCCTCTCTCCAACGTCTTGAAGATGTAAACAACCTCCGCGAAATCGACCTGAACTCTTCTGCGGTGACAGACATCGGTATGAAGTCAATTGCTGAAGTTGGACGAGTGCAGGTACTTTCGCTCGCTAACACAAAGGTCACTTCAGAAGGCGTCGGCATGCTGAGCGGGTGGACGACGCTTCGCGACCTGACTCTGAGTGACACACGAGTCGACGGAAGCGGCCTGGCCAAACTGACCGGGAATAAAGACCTGGAAGAGCTGTCTCTGAATTACACCCGAGTTGGTGACGACGACATGCCGACGATTGCCCAGTTCTCGAAACTGCGATATCTGACGCTCTCCGGAACGACGATCACAGATGCCGCACTTGAAACAATTGCCAGATTGACCGAACTGGAAGAACTTCGTCTCAACGACACAAAAATCACGGACGCCGGAATCAAACAGTTGGCTTCGCTGCCCAATCTGCGAGTTCTCAGCCTCAACAAAACCAAACTCTCTGACGAATCAGCCGGAGTACTGGAGAGCTTCCCGGCTCTGGCCGTCGTCAGTGTCGAGGGTTCAGGGATCACCAGGCCGATTAAATTGAAAATGGCTGACGAAAACAGCTGAAGCTGAGTAATCATCGGCTGACAGACAGTCGACCACACACACTGGTGGCTTGAATTCTCCAGTCGAGAGCTGAAACCTCGCCCCACATCCCAACACCGCTGGAATGCCCGTTTCATTCGAAACGGGCATTCTTTTTCGGCCATACCGAAAACCGGGGAATCTCCGGTCCATACGCTTTGCCCCGCACTTTATACGCAGTGATCGACGCCGGTTTTACCGGCGGACCGTTTGCCGGAGGACAAAAATTGCTCCGACAAGCAGAATGGCATTGCCAGTCCACATGGCCCAGGCCGGGTTGACGGAGCCGGATTTGGCAAGGCTCATCATCAGCAGGACGACCGGGTAATAAACCAGCAGGATTGGCAGGAAGCAGAGAAAGAACGTCGTCAAAAACTGACGACGCGCCTGCAGAATCGAAAATGGGCCGCCGACCAGCGCAAAGAAGAAGCAGCTACAACTCAGCGCGAACCGGTTGTGAAGTTCAGTGTTGTGCTTTCTTGCTTGACTTGTGCTGGCGATAATTCTGCTCGACTGGTCGATCATGGGTTGCTCGGCCATCGCTTCAAATTCGCCCATCGCCAAAGCAAACGCTGCTCGAATCGCTCGAGTATCTTCAGCGGCCTGACACTCGTCGCTGAAGTCATCCAGTTTTTCGCGAATCTTCGAGATACTCAGGTGTCGTGGCTTTATTTTCTCACTGCTCATAGGCAACGGCAGCTCAATATCGCCTTCTTTCAGCCGCACAGAAATCCGACCAGGACCTGCAAATCGTGCGTCGATCGGTTGCAGAATGACTCGTTCTTTCTCCAGGTCGATCCTCAGCACGGCCTCGCGAACCTGCGCGACGTACTGCTCGTCGCCGACCTTGTATCGCAGATTCGGTCGGTAAAGGCGGCGAGCTTCCTTGTCGACCCCCGAAACGGTAATCGCCCAGCCCTTATCCGGGTACTCGACCATGTGCTGAGCAGACAGCACATCAAAGAAAATGTCTTCCATCGCCAGCGTAACGACTCTCTGAATGTTGGCCATCGACCAGGGAATTACCTGATCGTTGAGCAGCAGCGAGCAGACGGTCAGAGTTCCACCGAGAAAGAACGCCGGGGCCAGCAGTGACAGTACATTGATCCCCGCTGCCTTGGCGGCTGTGATTTCGTAGTCAGCCGCCAGTCGCCCATAAACGATGCAGACAGACAGCAGCAACGTTGCCGGAATCGTAAACGGCAGCAGGCTGGGGACGACGTAGGGCAGAATCTGCAGAACCTGGAGCGGGCCGAGACCTCGCTCTGTGACTTCGCGAAACACACCCACGAACACCAGCAGCACGGTCATGATCGTGATGACGAGCAGCAGCACCTTGATCAGGTCGACCAGGATGTATCGCTGCAGAATTCTCATGCCGGCATAAATCCATCGGCGGAGCGCCGAATTGTAAAATCAATCAATTATCAGAGTGCACCTCGACGCACCACATCGGCAACAGAACCAGCGGTGCGTCAAGCTTCACCCGGCAACTGCAATCTAAATAGGAAAAACGCCACGCCAGGGTCAAGATGAGTTAGGCATCCCGGCAGAGTGTCCGCCGCTCGCCAGCAACGCGCAAGTTGTTTCTGCAATGTCAGATACAGCCCCGAAGCGTACCGACATCGACCTGCCGAACATCGCCGAACCGACATTCCCGGCAAAGTCAGCCAGAGACCTCGGGACCGGCACCAAGGGACCAGACCGGGGCGGTGTCGATGCGGTCTGTCGAACTGACCAACTTCGCCCGGCTTCATTGAAGCGGAACGTGCGATCTGTCCGAAACCACTTCTGTTGGAGTCGCTCTCCCGCTCATTCTGACTGGTCCAGCCTTGACCGTTCCGAACCGCGACTCGACAACCACTCGACACTTTTCAGCGAGTCTTCACATGGAATTGTTCAACAACGCCTCAGACGACCAGATTGCCCTCATGGGCTGTGCCGCCGCACTGCTGTTTTCGGGCGGGCTGATGTACGTCAGCTTTTTCATCGGTCGACACGGGCAGAATAACGAAACAACAAGCCGTTCCATTCCGATGGCACCGGTCCAGAAGTCGGATTCCGATTCGTCTGAACGGAAAGCTGCCTGATTCGTCAGGAACGGTATGACCACAGAGTCCACTCGGCCAACGGGGTCGAGTGGACTCTGTCTTGCGCTGTCGGAGCGGGCAGAAAGTCCAGCCAGACTTCCCGTCACAATCCGACCACCCCGAAACAAATCGGTACAGACGCCCTGAGCTGACACTCCCGAGCCGAGCCACATCGCGACGACCCGATCAGCTCTTTGGTTCTTGAAACTGGCTCGACGTACGAAGACGATATCGAGGTTGCTGAATCGGCTCTTTGTTCTGAACCGGCCCCGATCCTGAGTGGCCCGTCAATCCGCAGGAAGAATCCCATGCGAGCTATCTGGAAAACAGTTTCCGTTCTGAGCATCTTCGGGCTTGGCTTTCTCGCTGGCACGATGCAGTGGTCTGCTCAATCGACAGCGGTCGCTCAGCCAGCGGCTGATGGAGCCAGCCAGGAAGTCACGAAATCAATCACGGCAGCTTATGCCGCTCTTCAGAATGTCCGGAGCAACCTGAATCAGGAAGCCCGTTACACTGCCGCTACAAAAATCATTAACGCAACCGGCCTGATGGCAGGCGGCCTTGATGCAAAGACCGATCTGGAATCCGGGCAGGGTGTCGACCCCGAAACCTTCGGAGGCCTCTACGCGGGCTACGCCACGGACGAAGTTTCGGTCGACCTGGACACCGACGAAAACGGTCGACTGACCTACAAAGGCAAGGTCGTTCGCATGTACTCGATCGAGCGTCTGAAGAAGTTCTACAAAGACCGACTGAAATTCGCGGGCAACGACGAGGAAACTGCCGGCTTCTGATTCAGATTCAAGCCGCTACACTCCCGCGCATGGCACTACTCAGTATTAAAGACGTGACCTTTACGTTCTCGCATCCAGTCCTGCTGGACGGCGTAACGGTCCATATCGAACGTGGCGAACGAGTCGGACTCGTCGGTCGAAACGGCGCCGGCAAATCCACGCTCCTGAAGCTGATCGGCGGCGAACTCAAGCCCGACGATGGTTCCGTAGTCCTTGAATCCGGAGCCTGTCTGGCGTCGCTCACACAGCACGTCCCGGACGCCAAAGGCGGATCAATATTCGCGCAGGTTGCGGACGGCATCCCGAACATTGGCGCTGACATTGCGGAATTCCGCACGCTCGACCTGAAGTCACAAGCAGACCCACTTTCACCTGATGAGCAGAAAAGACTCGACACGGCCATCGAGCGTATCGGAGCCGAGGAACGAGGCTGGGACGCTCTCCACAGCGTCGAACGAACTCTGCGGGAAATGTCGCTCGATCCCGACCAGACATTCGATTCCCTCTCGGCCGGCAAGAAACGAAGAGTTCTGCTGGCGCGAGCACTCGTCACCGAACCCGACGTCCTCCTGCTCGACGAACCGACAAACCACCTGGATATCGATTCGATTCTCTGGCTCCAGGATTTCCTGTCGCGGTACACCGGCACGCTGATTTTCGTGACGCACGACCGGGCGTTTCTGCAGGCCCTGGCCAACCGGATTATTGAAGTCGATCGAGGGCGACTGTTTGACTGGACCTGCGATTACGCCACGTTTCTCACGCGTCGTGACGCGATGCTCGAAGCCGAAGAGCAGCAGCAGGCGCTGTTCGACAAGAAGCTCGCCGAGGAAGAAAAGTGGATCCGGCAGGGCATCAAAGCTCGACGAACCCGCAACGAAGGCCGCGTGCGAGCGCTGAAAGAACTGCGCGAAGTTCGCAGGCAGCGACGAGACAAAGTCGGCAAGGCGAAGATGCAGCTTCAGGAAGCCGAACGGTCCGGCATGCTGGTCAGCAAGGCAGACAACGTTTCCTTTGCCTACGACGATCAGCCAATTATCCGCGACCTGTCGACAACCGTTTTTCGCGGCGACCGTATCGGCCTCATCGGCCCCAATGGTGTCGGCAAGACGACGCTGCTGAAAGTTCTGCTGGGCGAACTGCAGCCTCAATCCGGCAACGTTCGAGTCGGCACGAATACCTCAGTCGCCTATTTCGACCAGTTGCGGGCACAGCTCGACGAAGAAAAATCCGTTCGCGAAAACATCGGAGACGGCTCTGATTTCGTTCTGATCAACGGTCAGCGGAAACATGTCGTCGGCTACCTGCAGGACTTTCTGTTCTCGCCTGAGCGAGTTCAAACTCGAGTGAGCTTTCTCTCCGGCGGAGAACGCAATCGCCTGCTGCTGGCCCGGCTGTTTACAAAACCCGCCAACGTTCTGGTTCTCGACGAACCGACAAACGACCTTGACGCCGAAACTCTGGAACTGCTGGAAGAGTTGCTCGCCAACTTCTCTGGAACGCTGCTGCTGGTCAGCCACGACCGGGCGTTTCTCAACAATGTCGCGACCAGTACGTTCGTGTTCGAAGGCGACGGTGTGATCCGCGAATTTGACGGCGGCTACGACGACTGGCTGCGACAGAAATCCGCAACGAGTGAGCAGGCCGCGGCAACAGCCAAGGCCGAACAGAAGTATCAGGCATCCGGCAGCGCTGAAAGCTCCACCAACGACGCGCCGCCGTCAGATTCCAGACCGGCCGGCAAACCACGAAGACTGAGCTTCAAAGAACAGCGCGAACTCGAAACCCTGCCGAAGCGGATCGAAGAAATCGAAAACCGCCAGAAAGAGCTGCACGCATTGATGGCCGATCCAAATTTCTACCAGAAGCCTCGAGAAGAAATCGCCGCAGCGACCGACGAACTCGATCAGCTTGAAGAGGAGCTGCTGGAAAAGTTCGACCGCTGGGAATCCCTCGAATCTCCATCCGCTTGAAGCCGCACTCGCATAAGGCGTCTTCCGGACTTCAACACACCTCGGGATCAGAATCTGACACACCGGGCCGTGCACGTTCACACCGCTGAGATTCATTTCCCGTGGAAACTCGCCTTCCGACGGCTGTTCTACTTTCACCCTGGCATGAAAGCCTGATCGCTCACTGTCGCCGCGAGTGGGAGCCTGGCACTCGGCACCGTTATGGAGTCGCCGGCAACATTCTGCCTGTCCAGACGCTCGAACTGCTGCACGGACGCCACTACTGGGATGTGATGGTGGGAAACGACCATGGTCCCGACTACAACAAACACGCCGCGAAGGTCATGTCACTCGTGAAGGACGCGACTGGCAACTGATTGATCCAGAGATCGCTCGGCATCCGGCAAACGCTTACGAAGCGACGCCTGATCTCATTGAACGGGAGTAACCGACGACATGGCGACTCAACTGACTGCTCGACTGTTGCTGACTGCTCTGCTGGTGTTCGGAGCGACAACGTATTTGCCAACGACAGCACAAGCCGACGACAAGCCGCTGATTGCGTCGATCTCGAAGGAAACACTGTGGAGCAATCGAGACGGCAAGAGCCGGACGTGGTTTCATCCGCGAGCGTGCATGCTGCCGGGGCCGGACGGTCGCCCGATCGCTCTGATGAATCTGCAGGAGATCGGAGGCTCGGACTATTTCGGTCAGGTGCACTGGTCGACATCCGACGACCTCGGAAAAACGTGGAGCGAGCCGGAACCGATCGCAGCTCTGGGCCGCGATCAGATTCCCGGCCGGGCCGATGATCTGAGGGCGGCCGTTTGCGACGTCACGCCGCAATACCATCCTCAAACCGAAACGGTGATCGCGCTTGGGCACGTTGTGTTTTACAAGGGAGCGTACTTCGCGCGCAACGAACAACTGGCACGCTACCCGGTCTATGTGACGCGATCGAAAGACGGCACGTGGTCGCCTCGCCGCATTCTCGAGTGGGACGATCCGCGCGGAGCCCACATCTACTCCAACAACTGTGGGCAGCGGGTCATCATGCCCAACGGTGACGTGCAGATGTCGTTCACGTTCGGCCCGAAGGCCGAGCATCGGATGGTGGCCGGAGTGCATGCCACGTTCGACGGCAGCCATTTGAAAGTGAAGGAGGTTGGTGCGCCGTTGCTCAACCTCAAAGGACGCGGACTGCTTGAACCAAGCGTCACGCGGTTCAGGGAACACTTCTGGATCACGATTCGCGCAGAAGACAGTCGCGGTTACGTCAGTGTCGGCGAGGACGGCCTGAACTGGGAGGACAAGCGAGCCTGGGCGTGGGACGACGGTACTCCATTGGACATGTCCACAACGCAGCAGCACTGGCTGACTCACAGCGACGGGCTGTTTCTGGTCTATACCCGAAAAGACAAGTCGAACACCGGCGTCATTCGCTGGCGTTCGCCGCTGTGGGTCGCGCAAGTCGATACAGAGAAGCAATGCCTGATTCGCTCGACGGAACGCGTCGTCCTGCCGCTGGTCGGTGACGGAGTAAACGATCCCGACCGCGTCGCCCTGATGGGGAACTTCAACGTGACCAACGTCAGCCCGGACGAGTCATGGGTCACCGTCGGCGAATGGATGCCCCGCAACGGCTATCGCGGAGACGTCCTGCTGGCCCGGATCAAATGGTCAAAGGCGAATCGGCTGCCGCTCTGGTAAGGCAAGACAGACGCTGCGGTGACCTCAGTTACGACTCCGGAGTGATCGGACATGAAAGAAGTAAGACGCGTCATCAGAGACGTAGTACAGCACCGGGTTGTGGACGACGATTGACGAGTTCCCCCAAGGGCTTCCGCGACTGCCAGATTGCTCTGCGACCGAAAACCTTCAAGGCCAGCAACGCCTACCGCATCAAGAGTTCGGAACAGTATCTGACGATCATCGAGGAGAATGGCCACCGCTATTGCAAGGTGTACCTTGCTGACTGACTCGACGGTCGCTGGACACCGATTGCAGATTCTGCCGAGAAACCGTGTGCCGGCTGGGTGTCATTTGGCTGGTTGAGGGCCTTGCTGTGGTGCAGTGGGCGTCTTTCCTGAATGTTCCAGGAACCGCATAGTTCACCAGTCGGCAGGTAGAATTGACTGGTGCGTTCATGTGGCCGGTTCGTCATTCCGGTTTCTTCTGAAGGGTTCGAAACTTTGATTGCAGGAAGCGGTCTGCCAGCGACGTCAGAAGTAAGCTGGCCACGACACCCAGTGTCGTCCCGCCCACAATGCAGACAGCCAGTATCGAATCGGTCGCGTTTGTGGGTGACAACCACCAGCCAGCGAAGACACCGAGAAACCCACCGCCAGCGATCACCAGTCCCAGAGCAATCTGGAATGCTGGGTCATGCAGCAGGAAGCCGGGGTCGTTCTGGGCCACAAGCCGTCTCAGCGTGTCGCGGACATCCGAGTAGTCCGCAAGCGTCTGTGGGATTCGTACGCCCCCGATTCCGGTGATAATGGTCAGACACCGGCCGGCCTTGTACACGTTTGAATCATGCACGCGTTTTATTTCCGTGATCGGACAGGTGAACCACTCGTCGGTTGAAGTCAGAAAACCGCGTGGCGTGTGGCAATTCTGGAATGAGATCAGACGGGCGTTTTTGTCGACGAAAACGCCGCCGGCTTTAGTACCGAGCGAGTAACGACAGGCGATGGCATCAGGCGCGAGCGACGGCTGGTCGCGTGACGTCAGCACAGCTTCTTCGTCCAGTTCCTTGAGTGTGCGGGCTTTGTAAATCAGGCTGACCCACATGCCCAGGCATCCAAATATCGTATAGACCGTGCAGATCAATGCGACGGCGATTCCTGGCAACGGAATCCCTGTGTCCCCGACAAAGCCTTTTTCCGAAACCAGCGCATGCACGGGAAGGAACAACAGCAGGCCGCTCAACGCGAAAATTCCAATACGACCGATCAGACTGATGCGAGGATTCAAGAGGCAATTTCTCCATATGCTTGGTGATCGCTGAGTCTCTGACGCGAGCATCCCGGCATGCCTCTCACACGCGTTCGCGATTTCCCCGGAACATGTTTGAAATGCCTGCCTTCCGTCACTCTACGAAATAATTCGTCAAATCCCCATTCTGAGTGCCAATCGCCCTTCGGGTCTGTTCGGAACATGGCACCATAGTTGGCATCTCGGCGTTTTGTGATTGACGTAACTCGCCACTTTTTTGGGAGCTTATAGAACAGGCCCACGGTGGTCGAAACCGTGGGGAGGGGATGCAGACTCGAAATGTCTTGCACTTTGCGGAACAAAAGATCGCTACTGGCGGCACGGGCCAGAGCCTGGCGTCAGCGTGCCATCCGCACAGCCTGAGCGGGGACGACGAGGACCGTTCCGTGACGCATCTGCTTTGCCGGTAGCGACATTTCGGCCGAGCGGTTTTTCCAGGTCATCAGGTCACGGCTTGTGGCCAGACAGTACGAGAATTCGCTGCCGGGAGCGTCCCAGTAGAGGAACCACTCTCCGTTGCGTTTGAAGAGAGAAGGTCCCTCGCCCATCTGGTTCACAATGCTGGTACCGGCTCCGACGATGGGCGGACCGAGTGTCGTTTCGTACGGCCCCTGCATGTGCCTGCTGAAGGTCAGTCGCAGATTCTTTCCCCCCTGATCCTCGGCGCGTTCGTGCTTGACGACCATGACCCATCGATCGTCACCTGGGTCGTTCGTGCCTCGGTCATCGTGAGCGATGCAGGGATCAATGACACTGAACTCGGGCTGCGGGCTGAAGAACAGCGCTGGCTTTGTGAACGACTTGAAATCCTTCGTCCGACTGGCGTAACTGCGGTGGTCGTAGCCGTGCTTGTCCTCGCTGCCGTCGCCGTCATTGAGTTCTGCCAGCGTGGTGGAACTCCACAGGATCAGAAACTCTTTCTTCTCCGGATCCCAGTGCAGCTCGGGCGCCCATGTATTGCGAACGTCCTGGCGACCACCCCAGATATCAATCTTCTTCGGCTCGTTCCACGTGACGAGGTCTTTGGAACACGCATAGCCGATGCTGCGTGAGTTCCAGCTCGTCGTCCATACCATGTGAAATGTGCCGTCGCGGTAAACGATCGACGGGTCACGTGTGAGGCTCTCATCACCCCACGGCGGAGCGGGCATGACGACGTTGCCGTTGTTGAGCCACTCGAACTTCAAGCCGTCGTGGCTGAAGGCGAAGTAGACGCCGGTTTCTCCGTTGCCGAGAAAGTACGGCAACAGAAACACGTCGCTGGTTCGATCTACTATCCCAGCGGGCTTGTCGTCCTGCCGGGAGGAGTCCTCACAGTCGACGTTCTGCGTGGGGAACGCAGCCAGCAGCAGCGACATCAGCGTAACATTCATAGCGGTCCAGACTCCGATTCAGGTGATGGCTCAAAATCGAACGCATTCTATCTGGATAATTTCTACACGGATAGAATCTGCGGATTCTGACTCAGTTCTTGAGGGGGTGATGTTGTGAAAGTAGTTTTGACTTCGTGGTTCAACTTGCTGGTGATGTGGAGCGTTAGCGTGGCACATGGAGAGTCGGACACCATTCGGCTTCGGGTACTCAGCTACAACATTCACCACGGTGAAGGGGTCGACAGAAAAATCGATCTGGACCGCATAGCTCGCATTATGGGAGACGTGAAGTCAGACATTCTTGCGTTGCAGGAGGCCGATCAGAGAGTTTCACGCAACAAACGCGAGGATCAGCCGACCGTACTCGCAGTCATCGAATCTTCTGCACCTCACGAATAAATGAACCGCATCCCCGACGTCGCCCGTTCCGACTCACCTGCGTCAGGTCGTCACTGAGCCGGTTCAACGCGACGCAAAGCCGGCATGTTTCCTGATCAACGGAGACCTCGCCCTCAAAGACGGTCAACCTGGAGACTACCGGCACTTCGCCGAGTTGGTTGCGTCGCTGCGTGAGGCACAGATCGACGCGAATCTGGCGCTTGGGAATTATGATTATCGCGAAACGTTCTATGAGGTCATGAAGAACCATCGCCCGAGTCGCCGCCCGTCGAATCGCGGCACATCTCCGTCGTACAGACACGATATGCGAATTTTCCCCTGCTGGACTCACTGCGGAAGACGATGGTCACGCAGGGAACGATCGGCCCCAGCTGCTTCAGTCTTGAATTCTCTTCTTCGAGTTATTTCAGACGCCGCAGCTCGGCAACACCAGGCCCGGCATACTTCTTCTTCCAGTGGTAAAACGTCTACTCGGAAATTCCCGACTTCCGGACGATCTCGGAAGACGATCTCAGAAACAGCCGTCCCCGACTCGTGCTGACTCAAAGCAAACGCAATCTGCTCCTCGGCGTAACGCTTCTTCTTCATCACTCTGCCCCCATCTCCAGATTTCGGTTTTCACCGGAATTCCAACATCAAAATCGGGCCAGCATTCGGAGAACAGATCAAGCATGACATTTTTCCAGTATCGGCGACGTCCTGTTTAGCCAACTCAGTAGTTTGAGACACACACTTGATTTGAATTAGTAGCAATTCGACAATCGATGCCAGTGATGGCCGTCGGTATGCGACCTGACGTCTCTCAGGATGCGACGGAATCAGAAATAAAGGCGTCGCGCGGTGGCGGTTCAGGCAATCCGTAACACATTTGCCACTCCGACGAGACCGCATTGATGATAATTCCCTAAAGATTTTCCGCCTGATCTCAGTGAGCTGGACTTCATGCTGATCTCACAGTGTTTTCATGCGATGTTTGGTCGTCCTCATCGCTTGTTACGCGGCGCGGGCATTCGTCGTCGGTCACATTTTGAGCATATCCGTCGAAAGCCGGCAGCTGCCGTTGCTGACTGCACCTCAGGTGGTGCTGATGTGGCATGCATTACGGAAGTGGAACAGCTCGAAGATCGGACATTACTCGCCGCGTTCAACGTCACACAGCTTACCGATTTTGGGGATGACGTACTCGATCACAGGCAGCAACTGTCGATCAGTGGCGATGGCTCACGGGTTGTCTTCTCATCAAGATTGAAACAGAACGGTGAGAATCCAGACGGTGGTTACGAGGTCTTCCTGCTCGACACGAGCACTGGCGACATTGATCAGCTGACAGATACGCCGGCTCCGCCTTTCAATTCCTTCTTACCGGCCATTGATCCTTTGCCGGTCATCAGCGATGACGGTTCGCGCATTGCCTATGTCGCGTTTGAAGATGTGCTCGAAGAAGACCCGGCGAACCCGTCTCAGGACAAGCTGGTTCGCAGGAGCTTTCTCGCGGTCAGGGATCTCAACACAGGCACGACCACTCGGCTGACGGACAATCTCGATCCGAGCCTTCACCGCTTCTATGAACTGGCGATCAATTCGGATGGTACCCATGTGGCGTTTGCGTCCGACGCGAACCTGACGGGCAACAATAGCAGTGAGGTCCGAGTCGTGTATCTAATGTCCGCAGGCGGCGGCCCGACCACTCAGGTGCCGGGGCTGTCACCGGAAATCGGATTCGATATCGCGATCAGTGGCGACGGAAACAGTGTGGCATTTCGAACCGATGCAGACCTCGTGGGAAATAACCCGGATCGACATCGTCAGGTGTTTCTGTTTGATGCCGGAACCGGTCAGACCATTCAGGTGACCGATGCGGAGTTCGATATCAACGCTGATGTAGTCTCCGTCAATGCCGGCGGAACGGAAGTCCTGGTATCCATGCAGGACAAGCCTGTTTACGAGACCGAACGCGTCGAAATTGATGGAAGCGTCACTACTTTCAGGAACGTCAGCCGGGAAGTAATTCAGTTTGATATTCCCAATGAGACTCGGACAGTCCTCACAGAAACTCCCGACCAGCAATTTCGCGGCGGTGGTTCGAACCTGGTTCCGTTCCAGGCGTCAGCCAGTGCGGATGGAACACAGGTGACGTTTCTGCAAGGGTCGAATACGGGACCAGGACGGCTATCGTTTTTCGACACATCGGACGGTGTCGAACAGGACGTTCCATTTCTGCCCGTTACTGGCGTGTTAGCTGGTGTTGGCGTCTCCGATCCCGTCTCATTCGCAACCGTCAGTGGAGACGGAAAACACATTGTGTTTTCTGCATTCACGGGCTCGTTTCCGGACGAAACACTGGAGATCTTCTTCGCGTCGATTGCTCCCACGATTGACATCAGCGACTTCTATGGAATCGACGCGACCAGAAATCTGCGGCTCGATTATTCCCTGAACGAGGACATTGCAACTTCCGGACAGTTCCGATTCTTTGCTTCACTGGAAGCCTTCGGCGACACGCATGTTCGAGGCGTCGGAGCCGACCTGGGGACATTGACCGTTTCACCGACAGCGATCAGCGGCAGCGGTGGCTCGATGCAGCTGATTGGTGAAAGCGGAGCCGGCACCGCGCTGGATGCCGGAAATCACACACTTGAGTTCGATGTGGACCTGGTCCCGGGACTCGCGGCGGCGCTGGCGAACTCCGACGTTCAGCAGATCTTTGTTGAATTCGACCAGGAGTCGACGGTGACGTCCTCTGAACACATCGCCGCCGTGTCTGAAGCAGAAGATGACGAGGTTGCGCCGTTCCGAGGCTTCTTTCGCGCTGACGGCAGCGACGTGCTGGTCGTCAGGACGGGACCGGAATCGCAGGGAGCAACGATCGGTAATGGAGACGCCTCCGGAACGCTCGCCCTGAGCATTGACTATGACACGGGTGATGGTCCATTGATGAAGTCGGCGACGGTCGACATTCAGACGAACCCCATCATGAGCGTCCTCGTTCTGGCATCGGACAGCAATGACTTCATTCACGTCGAATCCGATGTGGTGATCGACACGGTTATCAGAGCTCGCGATGGAATCAATCTGGTGGCTGGCGGTTCCGGAGATGATGACATCAAAGGTGGAGACAACCTGGATGTTCTGATCGGCGAAGGTTTCGGTCTGGATGCCACCGGACTGCGAGCGTTTCTGGAAAGTCTGTCCGACGCTCCGGAACGCGAACTTCAACTGGCCTCGATCTCGCTGGCCGCCGTTGGAGAAGGCAACGACACGATCGATGGTGCTGGCGGGTTTGACATCCTGATGGGCGGGCCTGGAACCGATCGGATCTTCTCAAGAGATGGCGGAGGTATCCTGCTCGGCGACAGTATTCGCGCCGAAGTGGCTCTCAATGTCAATTTCGTTCCGCTCTTCAACGCAGACAGTTTCAGCGCCGCTCAGGATGCCCTGGTCAGCGCTCTGAACTTCAGTGCCGGCGTGGTACTTGACGGCGCCGGAAACGATACGATTTTCGGTGGCTCGGGCCTGGAACTGGTCATCGCGGGCGCGGGCGATGATCTGTTTGAAGCCATTGATCCCGACGGATTCAGTGGCGGACTGGTTGATGTGATCTTCGGTAACGACGGCAGCGACGACATCAACGGGGAAAGAACGGATTTCACGATCACGTTTGGTGGTGCTGACGACGATGTCATTGTTGGAGGGAGAAAAGGCAGCTTCCAGATGGGCAATGGGGGCCATGACGTACTGAGAGGCCAGTCATTCGTCGACGTGCTGATTGGAGACACACTCGACTTCGACGGCAACACGAATGTCGGAGCCGCATTACGCGGACTTTCGGAAGGCAGGTTCTCGCTTGGCATTGATATCCGGACAGTCGACGAGGATCAGGCCGGCGACGATGTGCTGATCGGCTCCGGCGGCTTTGACGTTCTGCTGGGCGGTTCCGGCGACGACATCCTCGAAGGGGGAACTGGTGTTGGACTCCTCTTCGGTGATTCATTCGATCTGTCCGCATCGCTGAACCTCGATTTTGGCGAACTCGAAGCTTCCAGTCAGGGAGAGTCCGAAGACGTCTCGCAGTCGAAGTCGAGTGGCTTCTTCGCCAAGGCCGCGGCGCTGCTGTCGGCCAACTCGTCGTTCGAATTGAAAGGTACCGGAAACGATCACATCACCGGCTCGTACGGATTCGGCGTCCTCGGTATTGACGTGGCATTCGGCGGAGCAGGCAACGACCGCATGTTTACAGGTGGTGGCGTTGTCGATGTTTTCTTCGGCAACGACGGAGACGACACAATCAAAGGCGGAGGCTCTTACACGCAGCTTGATCAGCTGTTGAGTCAGGCAGGAAGTGTGACAGGATTACGAGAACTCGCGAATCGGCGTCGTGCCGGTGAAGAACTGCGAGTTTCGGCTTTACAGGCCAGCAGCTTTTCGATTCTGGTCGGAGGACATGGCAGCGATGTGCTCCAGGCATCTTCTGACGATTTCCAGTTGGATACCCAAACGGTTGGCAGCATCCTGATCGGCGACACTTTTGAATTCAGTGAAATTCCCACGACTCCACTGGGGATTCTCAATACCGTCACGTTTGAATTCATCAACATCGTCAACGTCGTCAAATTGCCGGTCTTCTTTCAGTTCAAGACTGGACTGGTTCAGAAAGGCGACGGCGATGATGTTCTGCAAGGAGCGCTGAACGGAGTGAACGTGCTCGTCGGAGGCGACGGTAATGACCAGTTGACCGGGCATGGTTTCTTCGATGTGCTGATGGGCGATTCGCTGAATCTGGGAGCCGAAATCAAGCTCGACTTCCGAGGCCTGTCTCTCAGCAAGTCGCTGGAAGAAAACTTCGAGGCGATCGATACCACGTTCGAACTGCCGGGGCTCGCCGGCACCGGGGATGACACGATTCAGGGAAGCGATGGCTTCACGCTCGCGATCGGCGGCGACGGAGCCGATGACATCCGCGATGAAGGTGGCTCACTGGATCTGCTCTTCGGAAACGACGGCAACGACACGATCCAGGGCGGCAGTGGCTTCAATGTGATCGTCGGCGGACGCGATTCCAATACCGGCCCCCCGGGTGACGGCGTGCGGATCGGTGACATTCTGAACGGCGGACTCAACGCCACCAACGTCATTCTGGGCGACACGTTTCAGTTTGGAACAAAGTCTCTGTTTTCTCTGGACGCACTGCGTGATGGCGATGTGCATGTCACGGCGGCGCTGGCTCCGGCCGGGATGGGAGATGACATCATCAACGGCGGTCGTAACCTCAATCTGATCATCGGCGGGCATGGTGATGATTTCATCACCGGAGGCGATGGAACCAACGTGATCCTGGGCGACGCCCTGTTGATTGGCGACGTCTATAACTTCTCGAGCAACTTTCTGGAAGCCGCCAAAAACCTGCTGTTTGGCGATCCGAATGCCGCTCTGAATTCTGCACTGGCCGCACTGGGCCTGACTGGAGCCGGTAACGATGAAATTCGTGGTGGCAATGACACCGATGTGCTTCTCGGCGGCGGTGGCGACGATGTCCTGCTGGGCGGAGGCAACGGCATTCGGGAGTTTGATTTTCTGGTCGGTGGCGATGGGAATGACACCGTCAACGGAGAGGCCGGTGACGACATCGTGTTCGGTGGTCCCGGCGATGATGAACTGCGAGGAGGCACCGGAAACGATCATCTGGAATCAGAAGGCGGTGACGATCGGTTCTTTGGCGAAGCTGGAGACGACCGAATCTTTGGTGGAGCCGGCAACGATTCGCTGTATGGCGGCTCCGGCAACGACGAACTGTTCGGTGAAGACGCTGATGACCTGCTGGATGGCGGAACCGGCCAGAACGTGATCACCGACAACCAGGGTAATAACACAATCGTCTCGACACCCGCTCCGATCACTGGATTCCAGACCATCGGTGATGGTGTTGGCGGTCTGCCTGAGAACACTCTCGAACCGTATGACGGCTTTGGCGGTTCCACGGCGGGCATCGGCGACATCGACGGTGATGGCATACCGGATGTCGCGGTGGGTTCATATGACTCTGTTCGTATCCTGCTGCTGAACGACGACGGCACCGTCAAAGCCAGCACGAAGATCGCGGACGGCGAAGGTGGTCTGCCGGACGATGTCCTGAATGAACGCGTCGACAGCCTGGGACTCCAGGTTTACGATCAGTTCGGCGCCTCGATCGCTGGAATCGGCGACCGCAACGGAGACGGTATCCCGGACATCGCCGTCGGGACACCCGCTCTTTCAGAAACTCCTGTTCCAGGCTCGATTTATGTCCTGTACCTGAACAACGATGGCTCAGTGAAAGATCACCGACGGATTTCCGATGGTGTCGGAGGGCTGCCGGAGGGAACAGTTGAGTCTGATTTCAGATTCGGACGCGCTGTCGTCTCACTGGATGATATTGACGGAGACGGCTTCGATGATCTGGCGGTCTCATCGGGGACTTACGGCCCCAGTCTGGATGTTCATGTCCTGCGACTGAACGCCGACGGAACGGTCAAAGCCAACAGTCGAATTGCAGACGGTGTCGGCGGTCTGCCGGCCGGAAGCGTTTCCAGTCAGGACGGATTCGGCAGCTCGCTGGCATCACTGGGAGATCTCGACGGGGACGGGGTGACTGATCTGGCGGTTGGTGCTCCCCGTGAATCCAACGGCGGCGGGTACTACGCCGGAGCGGTCCATCTGTTGTTTCTGAATACTGACGGTTCGGTGAAATCGAACGCAAAGATTGCGGACGGTACGAGTGGTCTGACGACAGGAACTGTCAGTTCGCGGGACAACTTCGGTAACGCCATCAGTTTTCTGCCGGACCGTGATGGCAATGGTGTCCCGGAACTGGCTGTAGGAGCGAAGTCAGCCGGAGACGGAACCGTTCATGTTCTCTCACTCAACGGCGACGGGACCATTCAATCCAGCTTCACCATCGGCGATGCTTCAGGCGAGACTCCCGATGGGCTTGGTTCTCCTGGCTTCGGTACAGCCGTGGCCGCAATCGGTGATGTCAATGGTGACGGCGCCGCCGATCTGGCCGTGACGAGTGTCAGTTTCAGTTCGCCAAACGAACTCAACGTCATCTTTCTGGGAGCTAGTACGAGTCAGTCGGCCACGATCACTTTGCAGAACGAAGGCCGCAATTTGGAACTTCTGGGTGACGGCCCGGAACTGGTGCTTCGCGACCAGCAGGGAGCAGAACTCATACGACTGGATACATCCCGTCTGGAAGAGTTCGAGATCATCGGCTCCGAAGGGCCCGACGCAGTTACGATCCTGGGAACCGGACTGGTAACGACGCCCGTTCTATTCAATGGAAATGGTGACGATGATCGATTTGATGCCTCGTCGGCCACGGTTGCCGTGACACTAAATGGAGGTGCCGGCAATGACACTCTTCTGGGAGGTAATGACGATGACGTTCTGTCCGGAGGAGCAGGAACAAACGAACTTTCAGGCGGAGGCGGTACCGACACATTGCGTGTGACTGGCAACTCCAGGCTGCAAGTCTCGGTGACAACGGCATCAGGCGCCGGCGCGGACACACACAGCGGATTCGAACAGGCAATACTCGTTGCCGGGGCGGGCAACAATCGACTGGACGCAACAGAAGCCCCCTTTCCGGTTACCTTGCTTGGTAATGGTGGAAACGACACCTTGCTGGGAAGTTCAATGGCTGACTACCTGGTTGGCGGCGATGGGATAGACTTTGTTGAAATCACCGGAACGAACATCGTGTTGACAGACGCGTCCGATTCGGATCTCAATAGTGATATTCTGAACTCAGTCGAAGGCGTTCAACTGACTGCTACAGGTCCCGGCAGTGTGATCGACGCCAGTGGCTATACACGCGGCCCACTTACAATAATTGGCAGTTTTGGGAACGACACATTGACCGGCGGGACAGGCGATGACCTGATATTTGCAGGCAGTGGGAATGACATCGTAAATGGAGGAGCCGGCAACGACCTCATCGCTGGAAACAGTGGCAGAGACAGCCTGTATGGAGGCACCGGCAACGACACGATTCTCGGAGGTCGCGGTCGGGACAACATCGACGGCGGAGACAACGACGACAGCCTGTTTGGTGGCGGAGGGCGAGATAGCATCGACGGAGTCGATGGGGCAGACACAATCTTCGGCGGCTCAGGTCCAGACAACATCGCCGGAGGCTTGGGAGCCGACATGTTGAATGGAGTCGAACGCGACGACACGTTCGACGCGATCGTTGGCAGAGACACTCTGCTCGGAGGTCAGCGTCCAAGTGGACGCTCCGCCCCAGTCAGCACTGATCAAGAACCAGCCGGTAAAGAGGAAATGCCGATCTTCCAGAACTCTCTGGCATACATCGAAAAAATCGATGAAGCCTTCGGAAAATTGGTCCTGCCTGCGCTACTTGAATTTTGACGTCGCTGCAATCAACAGCATGATCAAGTTCACATTACCAAAACCGTTTTGGGCGATCGTCTCGAAACGTGGCTGAGGCAGTTGGCAGGACTTGAGACATCGCCCCCCCCCGCTGCCTTGCTTTGGATGACCAAGTTGGTCACTTTTTGCAGGTACACGCATGACCGGACTTCCGCATTCTGCCAAACGGTGAACCTTGCAGATGTCGGTTGCATGATGGAGCGGCTCCATCCAACTGATCCGCGTGTCATGTTGGCTCAGCGGTGTTTATAACATACGAGTGCCCCAGAACCGTCGTCTGTTCGCTTCCAGTCACGGTCGATGTTTCACCCTGCTATTTCGCACCTGCCTGATTCAATTTTCGCTAACCTTCAGATCCCGCCAAACGTTCAGAACAAACCTCATACACACAATGCACGTGCAGCACAAATACCATTTTAATCAAATTAAGTCACAGCTATAGCAAAGTGGACTTTCAAATAAAAACCATTAACACGATTCGCTTCTCTGTGAAATTCTTTTTTCATTACTCAAATTATGAATGAAAGCAATCGAGCATCTACTACGCGATTCGTCCGCGACCCGGCCTGAATCAGCGTTCAAAACGTGTCCCTTAATCAGTAGGTTGTTAGTTCGATTCCAACAGAAGGCACTCCCCTGACTATATACTGAGTCGCAACCTGCGATTACCGGCTGACGCCCGGTAGTGCAGTAAAAACTCTGATCTACGACTTTTCGTACGACATTCGGGAGTCCTGCACGATGGCGCGCAGAAGATGCCGGAATTCACGTTCCACAAGTCCGGTTCAACAAGCGAGTCGGTCAGGCTCATGTGCAAATCGCACGGGAAGGACCGTTTCCTCGGCCTGCACTCAATCACTCCTCGGCTCGTACGCAATCGCTCCGCGTCTCGTCGACTTTGCGTATGGAGCCGGTCAGGGCTGATTGTCCCGTGAGAATCTCACACGTTCGGCAGCACCCACGGCTTCCGGTACTCGGGTCGAGTTCGCAGGGCGTTGGCTTCTGAATCGTTTTCGAACGTCTCGGTCACCGGGTCCATGATCAGTTGCCGACCAACTCGTGCGGCGATGTTGCCCGCATGGCAGAGAACGGAGGCCGGGTGTCCGACGGTTTCCAGGTCGCACGCGGGTTTGTCTCGCGACTTGATACAGTCGAGGAAGTTCTGAACGTGCGGACCTTCGAAGCTGTCGCCCTTCACCTCTTTAATCAGTTTGTTTCGAGTGGTGTAGGCACTCCACCCTGTGTTGCCAATAATGATGTAGCCTTTGTCGCCGTAGACAGCCGCGCCTTCAGAATTCAGATGGAACGAGTAAGGTGCCCAGATCCGCATTTCATAAGTCAGCAGTTTGCGATGCTCGCCGGAGTGGTATTCGTAGTTGACCTGCAGCGTGTCGGGAAACTCCTGAGCATCGTCGAAATACCACTTGCCGCCGGACGCCTGAATCTTTCGCGGGAGGCCGGGCAGTGGATCACCTTGAGCTTCGCACGCTGCTGACAAGGCAGCGACGGCCATATCGAGACGATGGACTCCGTCGTTGCCGAGGTCGCCGGTTCCGTAGTCGTAGAACCATCGCCAGCGACCGTGAAAACGGTTGCGATTGAACGGGCGCTTCGGAGCGGCTCCCAGCCAGAAGTCGTAATCAATTCCCGGAGGGGGATCGCTGTCCGGCGGAAAGCCGATGGGGCCCTGCTTCGTGCTTTCCCACGCTTTGGCGACCAGGCACCGTCCGAGCGCTCCGGTTCGGATAAAGTCCAGAGCCGAAATCAGCCGCTCGGTGGTACGATGCTGAGACCCCATCTGTACCACGCGTTTGTGCTTTTTCAGAGCCGCGACCATCGTCTGCCCTTCGACAATGTTGTGGCCGTCCGGCTTTTCTACATAAACATCAATGCCGGCCTGACAGGCCATGATTGTCGGAATAGCGTGCCAGTGATCGGGCGTACCGACAACCAGCGCGTCGAGTTTGTAGTCGTCGATAAGCCGGCGAAAGTCTTTCTCGGCAGCGGGTTCCGAGCCCTGACGTTTCGTGACTTCGGAAATTGCTTTGTCGCGCCGTCCGGAATCGAGGTCGGCGATCGCGACAATCTCGGCGTTGGGATTCGACGCAAACGTGCAGTTGAGCGAGAAGGCTCGCCCGCCGCCTCCAACCACTCCCACGCGGACTCGTTCACTGGCGGCGGCCTTTGCCGCTGGATGCCCCGCCAGCACCGTGGCGACTGCTGCAGAAGTGGTTGAACTCTTTAGAAACTGACGGCGATCCATAACGGCTCCCTTTGTGATTCGGAGAAGGTTCGGCTCATTACTAAAAGGCGGAGCGTTGACGAACATAACGAAAGGGGTTCATCCAGAAAAAGTTTTGAACTGGATTCGCCAGGAGAAACAGAGAACGTGTTCGATTTCTGACTCAGCTCCCTCCGTCTTGTCCTGATTTAAAGCTGTCGGTTTTCTCGCTGGCAAGAATACCGGTTACTCAGTCAGCAACTGCATTCTGATGGTGGCCGGAGCGGATTTCCACGAAAGCGGACTCTCCACCGGCGGGACACCGCCGTCGGTCAAGGCCAGCATTCGAGTCACCAAGTTCTGTTTGCACATTTTCTGCCAAAGCAGAACCCCTGTCGTCAGGCGAGGATTGATCTCAACAACGATCGGTTCGGCGTTCTCTGCATATGGCACCAGCAAGTCGAAACCAACATAACCGCTCAGGCCGGAGATCAATGAGCAGCAACGTCGAACGAGGTGTTCAACTTTAACCGTCTCGGCAACTTCAATGGGAGGAGGATACTCAGCCCCTTCGTAAGAGAAGCGACCATCGTCTGACAGAATCTGCCTGCACGGCGGCAGCACGTCGATACTCGAACGCCTGGACTCACTCCCCTGCCCTGCGGTCACAATCGCCGCACACGAAATGGCGACTCCGTCGATGAACGGTTGCCGCACAAAACTGAAGCCATTTCCACCTGTCAGAAGCTGTTTCGACAGTGCGGAAAGCTCGTCTGAATTCGACACTTTACGCGTCAGCAACGAGCCCGCACCGTCTTGAGGTTTGATCACGCAAGGGAATTTCGTGTCGCCACTCTCGACAGAATTTATCGCACCAGCAGGTTCGAATAATTCTGTCGGGACTGTCGGGATGTTCGCTTCATCAAGAAACGCCGCCAGTCTGAGTTTGTCGCTGCACAGCTTTGTTGATTCGACATCGCATCCCACCAGCCGGGTTCGTGCGGACGCGATCCTAACTCGGTCAGTGAGGATCCCGTGAAACTCCGGCGCAATAACGAACGCCGCGTCGGACTGTTCACACAACCGTCCAAACGAATCCTGTTCGTTACGCAGCGAAGTAATCGACTCAACGGTGAGCGTTGGGACCAACCCAATTGGAAACGTACCGAGTCGTTCGTCCCACGTTGTAACAACCTCGACGTCCGAGAGCCGCAACAGGTCTTCAATGAGCGCGGTCAGCATCGCTCGGCCTTCGGCTGCCAGCGAACGATCGAGCGTTCCTTCCGGCCAGGCACCACCGCAGACGTACTCGGAAACGAAGACTTTCATGAAGGTTCCGCAACGCGAGTCGTTATCCTATTTCCCGGCGGGCCAGTTCCAGATCGTGGTCGACCATCATCTCGGCCAGTTCTTTGAAGCTGACTTTGGGTTGCCAGTTGAGTTTCTCGCGAGCCTTTGAGGCGTCGCCGCAAAGCAGATCGACTTCTGCGGGTCGGAACAGGTTCTGGTCGGTTTCGACGAGGTCTTTCCAATCCAGACCGACATGCCCGAATGTTGCGTCGAGGAAATCACGAACGGAATGAACCTTGCCAGTGGCGACGACATAGTCTTCCGGCACGTCCTGCTGAAGCATCAGCCACATGGCTTCGACAAAGTCGCCTGCAAAACCCCAGTCTCGCTGCGCGTTGATATTGCCGAGGCTCAGTTTGTCCTGCAAACCGAGTTTGATTCGCGCGACGGCCTTCGAAATCTTGCGTGTGACAAACGCTTCACCGCGTCTTGGTGATTCGTGGTTAAACAGGATCCCGTTCACCGCGAACATGTCGTAGGACTCGCGATAGTTGATCGTCTGCCAGTAAGCATAAACCTTGGCACAGGCATACGGGCTGCGAGGATAGAACGGCGTTGATTCCGACTGCGGCGTCTCAACGACTTTGCCAAACATCTCGCTCGACGACGCCTGGTAAAAGCGAACCTGTTTTCCCGCCCGCTGCTGGAATTCGCGAATCGCGTCGAGCATTCTCAGCACGCCTACACCCGTCACGTCGGCAGTGTATTGAGGCAGGTCGAAGGACAACCGAACATGACTTTGCGCAGCAAGGTTGTAGACTTCGTCCGGCTGCGACTTGTCCAGAATCTGTGACAGATTCGATCCATCGGCCAGGTCAGCGTAGTACAACCGCTCGCCCGCTTCGCCGATGCCAGGAGCCCGGCACGAGACAATGCCGTGAACTTCGTAGTTGCGTTCCTGCAGGAAGCGGGTCAGGTAGTACCCGTCCTGACCGGAGATGCCTGTGATGAGTGCTCGTCGTTGCTTCGTTTCAGCCATGAGTCCAATTTGTTTCTGTGCGGTATTAACCGCCGTGTTTGTGACGTCGTCGCAGGGTGCGTCTCAACGCACCATTAATTCGGTTGTCGTTTCAATCCAATTGTCTTCTGGGGATTGGTGCGTCGAGACGCACCCAGCAGGCGGGGTGTTCAGTCGTCGGCGGAGTATCGGGGCTGACCGCTCCAGCCAAGCTTCTTTTCCAGGACACTGTAGTAATTGTGACCGGCCAGCCGCGCCAGTTTGAACGTGACGTCGGCTTTCTGAAAGTCAACGCGGTCGCCAACCTGGAAGGGAACTCGAATCTGTCCGTCAATGACCAGCACGACTTCCGTTCGGGCTGACGGAAGTTCC
Organism: uncultured Planctomycetaceae bacterium; assembly: GCA_963976765.1. Taxonomy (GTDB): domain Bacteria; phylum Planctomycetota; class Planctomycetia; order Planctomycetales; family Planctomycetaceae; genus JABMPE01. The sequence continues at coordinate 31,024 of CAXBME010000020.1, read as the reverse complement.
AACTGATAACGGCGGTTTGCGTCATCGACGAGTGCCCGGTTCGAAAGCGTATGCGGGCAAATCGGGGTGACCACCACGACAGGCAGATCCTGCCGGATCGCCGGACCGCCAGCTGACAGGCTGTGTGCGGTCGACCCAACCGGCGTGCTGATGATTAAACCGTCGCAGCTGTAAGTGGTGACGGGAGCGTCATCAATGCTCAACGCGACCTCCACCATCTGTAACGTCGCTTCTGCACTGATGGCGATCTCGTTCACACCCAGCCACGAGTTCGATTTCCCGTCTGGCCGCGTCAATCTGCATTGAAACATCAGGTGCTCGACGACGTCGAAGCGGCGTGTGCGAATTTCGTCAAATCGATTTCTGAAGAGGCCCGGCGTCAAATCCGCCAGAAACCCCAGTCTGCCAAGATTGATTCCAATGATCGGAAGCTGTCGCATTCCAAGCTGTCGGCACGCTCGAATAATGGCGCCGTCGCCGCCAAGCACGACGGCAATCTCCGAGCCGTCCAGCGTTGTCGGATCAAGCTCTTCGATGACGGTGACCGTGAGCAGTTCCGTGCCGGGTTGAGACTGCAGAAACTCTGTCAGTTCCTGGGCCGCCCGGTTGATTCGGTCACTGCTGTCCCGCTTGAGCAGAATCAGCCTTAATATTTTCGTATCCATTCAAGGTTCATCCGAGAAGTTATCCGGATCAGCGACGGGCACCGTTCACCACGAGCGGCATTCTGCCCGTATCGCATTCAGGCTTCCACTCCCGAATACCGGATTCGACATTTGGCCGTAATCTGGTGGCTGGTCGTGACGAAACCTGCGGACCTGGCAGCCTTTACGTTCTACATGAGCTGCTGACTGAATCTGACCGTGGTAGTGGTGGTTTTGTGAATTCTGGCCGCCCCCTCGACAGATTCGCTCAGGTCTGGTGTCAAAGTTTGACGATGCTGCTGATTGTGCGGGCGTATTCACGCCTCGCGCAGTCCGTTCTGGTGTCCACCACCAGCTCGGAAGTCTGTTCCCCTCTCAGGATTGCCTCGCCAAGAGGACGGTCACGAATGTCAGCTGTGCGACCAACCTGGTTGAATCTGGTTATTCTTGCAGTCATCTGTCTGCAAGGGGACGTCGTATTCGGTCAGGTGTTCAATGGTTTGCAGCAGCACCCCGGCATCACACGGTCGGCGAACGGACCTCACTATTTCACGATTATCGGGCACATCGGCCACCCCAACTGCTATGAGTTACCAACCTCATCACCGTCACTGGTGTCGTTCGTCGAGTTTGCAGGCAATCTGAATCGGACAGCCGCCGGCTCCATCCGAATCATCCGCAACGGGCGAATGGCTCAATCCGTCTTTTATGGCGACGGAGAGTCGACCGAGCGGCTGGTGTCCGGCGACATTCTGGTGGTCGACGGCAAGATCAACCAGGGGCGGATCATCCTTCGCGGGAACCAGAATACTTCCGACGAATCAGACGCGGATGTCACCCTGGCCATCACGGGAATTCGCGATTATCCGGTTGTGATCACGATCCCTGCCGGGAAATCCACGATTCGTTGGGTCACTCGTCATCTGGGGCTCGACGAACGAGTCGTAAACTCCGTCAAAGCCATCACTCAGCGGCAGCCAGTTCAAGTTCTACCGGATTCGCGATTGTCGACGGGAACGATTCTGGCCTTCGATCCAGCCATGGTCGATTCGTCGCGGCTGCCTGACGATCTTCCTGTCCCCGTCAAAGCCGGTCGACAACCCGTGGCGGCCCCACAGCCGATTCGTCCGACAGTGCCGATTGTTCAACAACCAGCAACCGGGCCAGGCAATCGGTACGGAGCCGCTCCCGGTCGAGCCCGCGTCCCCACAATTGATGCCAACCCGGATCGTGCCAACCAGGCAGGCCAGACAGAGGAAGTCGACCTGACTCCGGACGAGCAGATTTTCGTCAAGCAGTTATTGACCGACCCGTCGTCCGTCCCCCTTGACGAACCGGCTCCAGAGCTGTCAGGCCGAGCGTTTGTATCCCAGCGTCCAACGACCGAAAGTCCTGCCTCCGCGTCCGCAGCCCGATCGGCAAACGTCTTTCAGGACAGACCTGCCGCTTCTGCTGCAGTCGGCTCTGCTGTTGTCAGCGACGCATCCCGCCAGAACGAGCAGCCATTACCGGGTTACGCTTCGTCATCGGTCACAGAGTCGGCACTCGCGCAGCCGGCCAATCAGCCTCGCCCCAATCTGGCAGACTTTTCACCAGAAGCGCCGCGTCCTTACGCCTCAGAGCCTGCGACTCCCGAACCACTGCAGCCGTTCGGTTCCTCGCGGAACGCAGTCGACGACTCTGCATCCCAGTCTGAACCGCCGGCCGAAGCATCGCCGCCGACCACACTCGACAATTCTCGAAGTGGAGGCAGTTTCTCTCTGGCCATGCAGGGAGCAACTCTCGCTGCCACCGCTGCGGGCATCAGTTCGAATCAAAGCAGCACTGATCGTAGCTCTGATCAAGGCCGCGATACTCCGCCACCATCACCTCCGGCATCTTCTGCTGGCGGCCCGACTCCGGTTTCGCCGACCAGCCCATTGGTTCCAATTCAGCCGTCGACCGCTTCTCCTGTTCGGACAGAGGTGACAACACCACAACCTGAGAGTATTCCCACCGTCGCTTCATCCGACGGGAGCAGGCTGCTGCCTCCGCCTCCGCGTCACCTGAACTGGCCGGTGATTTCAATCCTGACGGTCGGTTTTCTGGGAGCCGTCGCCGCGTGCTTCCTGATCTACTCGATCGCTCACGAAAACCCGGCGCCTCGTGTCACACAGATTGACACTTCCGGTCGTTACTGGCTGGATCGGATGATCGAAAACGACATCCCGATTGAAGAGGAAGCCGTCAACTACCCACACAAAACACAGCTGTTTGGCAAACCGGCTCCGATTCAACGAATCGACGCCGCTCACCGGCCCGTACCTCGTCCACACTTTTCAACGCCCGGCGGCAAGTCAGGGGTGCTGAAAGAGAACCCCGCCATGCCTGACGCTCCATCTCCGGAGATTTCAGATGCCGGGCAGAAGCGAATTGTCAGAATCCACAAGGGCGGCCCGACCCGACAACAGGCGGCAGCGGCAGTACCGGCACCCCACACTGCTGGTACGATCCCTGAACGATCGCGGCCAGAACCCGGTATCTTTGATTTTGCGGCGACCGCCGTTTTTGGTGACACCGGACAAGGCTCGGACGCTGCTTCGAAAACGGAAGCACCACCGGCTCCCGAAGCTCCAGCGAAACCGGCCGCAGTTAATCCGGCTCGGCAGTTCCGGCTGGACACTGGCCATCAGGCAGCGGAGACAATCGCTCACACGGCAGCCGGTCGTTCAGCAACGACGACTCGCAAACCAGTATCCGTACAACCATCGCCTGTCGTTGTGCAGGGGGCCAATCTGCTGGACCGAATCCTGTCATCGGTCGATCAGGGACAGAATGCAGCCCGTTCGAAAGCTGTCACTCACAACCACGACGAGCGTCCGTCAGATGAACGAGGCAACTCATGACCGCCGCGCTTGAACTTGGCTCATCGTCTATCCGATCCTTGCGACGTGAAGACGACGTCCTGAAGTCTCGAACCAGCCGCTGCGTTTACGCCGTGCTGCCGGACTCGCCCGCGCACCAGCGTCTGCTCGAACAATGCGGCCTTCAATTTACAACATGCGAAGACGGCATCCTGCTGCTGGGCGACGGCGCGTTCGACAACGCTGAACTCTTCAAGTCGCCGTGCCTGCCGCTAATGGTCGGTGGTCGAATCCCGAAGGGGAACCCGCTCGTCCGACAGCTCATCAGCTCACTCGTCGAAGTTATTCTGCCGATCGCCGGTAGCCGCCACGAAATCTGCGCACTGACTCTGCCGGGAGGAGCAGCTCTTGATTCATCCAGCGAAGCGCGAGCAGACCTGGAGTTCTACGTCCGTCTCGTCAAGCTTCAAGGCTACGAACCCAAGCTCGTTCCGGCCAGTCAGGCGTTGATCCTGGCGGAGCTGGTCGACAGCGCGTTCACGGGGATCGGCATCGTCTTTGGAGCGTCCGGCTGCGAAGCTATCCTCGCGCATCGAGGCAACCCGATCTGCCACGCCGCCAGCGATCACGGCGGAGAATGGATCGACCGTCAGCTGGCTAAAAAACTTAATGCTCCGTCGGTCGTCTCCGACGATTCCCCAGCCGACACTCCGGTAGCCGACCAATCATTCGTTCGCGAATCGCTGCTGTCGATCACTCGTCGGCGAGAAAAGCTGACCAGCACCGCCTCGATCTCTGGCGACGCCTTCACAAAACATGTCGAAACGCTGATACAGGAAACGATTTTTGAACTCTGTGACGCACTTTCCGGCGAACTGATCCGCAGTCGCCGAGCGAAGGAACTACCGAGTCCCCTGCCGATTGTCTGCGGCGGCGGACTGATCCAGACGCCCGGTTTCGGCTCGATTCTGGCCAGCGTTCTGCAGGAAGTGAGCCTGCCCGTCGAGACATCTCGCCCTCGACTGATTACCCGAACTGACCACAGCATTGCCCGCGGCCTGTTGATCAGCGCCGAACTGGAAGCCACGTCCCGCCCTGCTGGACGCGCCGCCTGATCCCGGGTCACGCCGTCCGGTCATTGCCTGGTGACGGCCTGACCAATTCCGATCAAGAGGTGTGCCACTGGCATTGCCAGTACCTTCTCGAAGTACGTTCGGAAGATCATTCAGCACTGGCGAAGCCAGTGGCACACGTTGATTCTGCCTGGCTCTCATGCCGTTCCGAGCGTCTGAACGTCAGCGACCGAACGAACAATCACGCAGAGCCCGATCTGATCTCCAGACCGGGCTCTCTTCGTTCGTGTGGCGATTTTCGTTTCGCGTCGTCATGCTTTACCGGTCGTGCTGCGCCTCTGGCAGCTATCCAGCAACCAAAAAACTAAAAACGACTGAATACCCGGAAGACGCAAAAACAAAGTTGGTCGTTCCGTGTCTTCCGTGCATTCCGTGGTCAATCTTTTTCTTTGATAGATCGCGTGGAGTATTGAACGATGAGTGTTCACCGCCTGTTCTGCATCGTGCTGGTGTTGTTGCCGGTCTCGCCTTTGCTCGGCGCGGGAGTCCCGGCGAACGATCCACTGGCTGAAGGCCTGCGACCGTTCCTGCAGGCTTTGAGCGGCGGCGAGTCGCAGTTCTCGTTGACGGGTCACGTCGCGCTTCCGATCGACGGAAAAGAACAGACTGTCAACATCCAGCTCGTTCGATTCAGCGACGACGCCTTTGACCTGTCGCTGACGCATCGTGAATATGCGGTGTCAATCCGTCGTCGAGCCGAAACCACCGCGTTCGCGTTGCCGCTCCACAAGGTCGTTTTCATCGGCCACGGCACGACGGATCCTGCCAACTCGCTGCAGCCGCTTGAGATCACAGCCCGACTGTTCAGTTCGGGCAGCCAGGTGGGTGCGTTCGCCCCCCTCGTTCTACAGGCCGATGCCAATGCCGTTTCCGTTGCGCTGACGACGCTGGGCAGCGTGAAGTTCAACTCTGAATCCGAGCGCTGGTCGAAAGGTGACATCAACTTCGCATTCACATCGGCTGGAAAGATCAACATCCAGGCTGGCGATGCTGCCATCGACCTTGCGGTGAACTCGTCCGTTCCGGAGGCTCTCGCTGCTGAATCATGGCCCGAACTGAAGACGGTTCTTCTGCCCCGAGTCGAAATCGAACGGCAACTTGTCCGCGGAGTCCGGCGAGCGTTCGAGATCCTGGCTCCTTCGCCGTTGCTCAGGAATCCGCCGCAGTCAGGTGGCAAAGTTTCGAACGGCGAGTTGCGATGGATCGATGGTCAGCGAGTGGCTTTGCTGAAAGGAACTCCGGAGCAGGTCGGCAAAGCTCATGGCGAGCTGCTGAAAGCTGAAGCCGGACGCTGCATTGATTCCGTGCTTTATACCTTTGGGACGGCTCAAACAATTCGAACGGGACGATGGTTTCGCAGCGATCTGGACGCCGCGTACAAACGCCTCGCACCGCACATCCCCGAACGCCATAAACGCGAGACGCGAGCGATGGCCGCGGCCCTCGACCTCGATCCCGAGCTGGTTGAAGCTCTCAACGTTTTCCCGGAACTTTTCCACTGTTCGGGCTTCGCGGTCTTCGGAAAGGCGACAGTCGACGGCAAGCTCTACCACGGGCGAGTTCTCGACTACATGACCACGATCGGACTGCAGGACTCGGCGACCACATTCATCGTAAACGTGGATGGCCAAATCCCCTTTGCGAATGTCGGATACGCGGGTTTCATCGGCAGCGTCAGCGGCATGAACGCGAAGGCGATCTCACTTGGCGAAATGGGCGGTCGCGGCGAGGGTCAGTGGGACGGCGTTCCGATGGCCACGCTGATGCGTCGCGCGCTGGAAGAATGTTCGACGCTCGACGAAGTCATGGACCTTTGGAAAAACAATCCGCGAACGTGCGAGTACTACTACGTCTTTGCCGACGGAAAAACAAACCGGGCAGTTGGTGTTTCGGCACTGCCTGAGTCCATCGAGTTCGTCCAGCCTGGGCAAACGCACGAGCGACTTGGAAAAGGCATCGAAGACGCCGTCGTGCTGTCAGCCGGAAGCCGTCTGGAAAAACTCAGGGAACGCGTCACTCAAAAACACGGCCAGATCGACGCCGATGTCGGCAAGTGGTTGATGAGCCGCCCGGTCGCCATGAAGTCGAACCTGCACAACGTGCTCTTTGTTCCCGCCGACGGAATTCTGTACGTGGCCAACGCCGACCACAAACACCCCGCCGCCGAACGTCCCTACGTGAAACTCAACCTGCGAGAACTGCTGACATCCTTCGACGAAACGCAAGCTGCAGCACGCGAGTCAGCAGAATGAAACTAAGCCCCGGCGTATCGAAACAGGCGAGAGGTCAGAGATGCTGAGACGACTAAGCAGTGCCGCAATCATCTTCGGTCTCGCCGCCACGACTGCGGTCGCCGAACGGCCCGTTTCGATTGGCGCGAAGTTCGAAGCTAACGATACGCTCGCTCCGGCAGTTGACCAGTCTGAAGACGCCAGGCAATGCGTTGAAAACCTCTGCTGGAAGCCGGCCACGTTTTCCGTCGAGATCGAAGCGGCGGCTGAAGATCGCGGTGACTGGCTGGTCCGGTTTCCTTCGCCCATTGAAAGTGGTGATGCCCGCAACGATCGAGTCGCCGTCGAGTGGTACCAGGCACGCGACGCCTACAAAAACCTTGTCACCGCTCCAGCCGTGATAGTGGTTCATGAATCCGGCAGCGGGATGACGGTCGGGCGAATTTTTGCTAAAGGACTACAACTTCAAGGCCTACACGCCTTCATGATTCAACTGCCGTTTTATGGTGAACGACGAACTGGCACGAACCGACCAGATGGCGGCAATCTGGTCTCGATGATGAAGCAGGCTGTCGCCGATGTTCGACGGGCCAGAGACGCCGTCGCTGTCCTGCCGCTGGTCGATAGTTCGCAGATTTCATTGCAAGGGACCAGTCTGGGAGGCTTCGTCTCGGCAACAGCCGGCGCACTGGATGATGGCTACGAAAACGTCTTTCTGATGCTCGCCGGTGGAGAACTTTACGACCTGATTCAGAACGGAAAGAAAGATGCCGCCAAAGTCCGCGAACGTCTGGATAAGGCCGGCCTCGTCGGAGAAGAACTTCGCCAACTGACATTAACTGTTGAGCCAACCCGTGTCGCACATCGACTCAGGCCAGACCGAACATGGCTTTACTCGGGGACGCTCGACACAGTTGTCCCGATGAAGAATGCCCTCGCTCTGGCCAGTGCCGCAAAACTGACGAAGGCACATCACATCCGCATGACAGCCAACCATTACACCGGCATTATCTACTTGCCGTTCGTGCTGGCCCATATCGGGAAGCACGCTCGTGGTCCCTCGGAAGAAGCCCCAAAGACCACGCAAAAGCAGCCCGAGCCAAAGTAGGTTTGAACCAGCCGCTACTTCAACACCTGTCCGAGCGCTTCCTCGTTGAAGCCGACGATCAGCTTTTTGCCGACTCTCAGAACAGGTGCTCGCAACGTTCCTGAGCGGCCCAGAATCAGACCGGCAATTTCGTCCTCGTCGTACGCCTTTTTCAGATCAAAGTGGACGAGCTTCTTTCCTCGCGCCACGTAAAGTTCCTTCATCCCTTCGAGCAGCTTGAGCGCGTCGTCGCGTTCGTAACCGACTTTCCGAGCATTGATTTCCTCGACCGTGTCGACACTGTTTTGCGCAAGAAACTCCTGCGTTTTTTTGCAGGATGTTCAGCCAGGGCGGTGATAACTCCAGTCAATCTTCGGCATGTGTAATTTCCTTTTCGAAAAGTTTGTGAATGCAAACGCGTTCCAACGCTCCGCGCGGGAAAGGTAATAAGAAAGCAGACTGGGTGGCTACGTGACTACATGAATTGATCGCAAATCGGGAAGCTATTTCGGCCTCACTCCTGATTCTTCCAGGGCAACGTTCTCAACCCGACTGACAACCTGCCCCTGCTCAAAGTAAGTCAGCAGCAAATCGCCAGCCTGTACATCCTCTGAATTTCGAACCAGCGACTCCCGTTTAACTCTCGATGGATCGTCGTTCGATTCCTCTTCGCGGGAACAACTGAAAGTCATCGAGTAGCCTCGCGAGAGAACCCCCAACGGGCTGAGCGAATTCAACGTGGCTGACAACTGCCCCGCTTCCTGTTTCGAGCGTTCGACTCGTCGACGCACCGCCGCATTGAGCCGGTCGCTTAGATCGTCAACGCCTTCGCCAAGCTGCCGGACTCGCTGCAGCGGGTTCTTGAACACTCGTCGCGACGCCAGCGAGTCGAGTTGCAGCCGAGCGTTGACCGCTCGTTGAGTCAGTGAGTTCTGCAACCGCTCTCGAAGTTCGCCTAATCCGGCAGCCAGTTCCGCCCGATGCGGCACAACCAGTTCGCCGGCTTCGCTGGGGGTCAACGCGCGCCGGTCTGCAACAAGGTCGGCAATGGTAACGTCGATCTCGTGCCCGACAGCGCTGATGACCGGGACGTGGCAGTTCGCGATGGCTCGCGCGACGATCTCTTCGTTGAACGCCCAAAGGTCTTCCAGACTTCCACCACCTCGACCAGTGATGACAACATCGACGTCCGGAATCAGATGAACAATGCTCAACGCTGCTGCAATTTCCGGCGCGGCGTTCGGCCCTTGAACAGCCACCGGCACGACAACAATGTCCGCACTCGGCCAGCGGCGAGTGATCACCTGGATCATGTCTTTCACGGCAGCGCTGGTCGGACTTGTCACGAGAGCGATGCGTTTGGGGATGGGCGGAATCCGCCGTTTACGAGCCGGATCGAACAGCCCGGCAGCTTCCAGCTTCTCCTTGAGCTGCCGCAAGGCCAGCTCAAGCGATCCCATGCCCTGGGGGAACGCTTTCTGAATGATGAGCTGATAGCTGCCTCGCGCGGCGTAAACTTCGACTCGGCCGACGGCGACGATCTCCATGCCGTCTCGAAGTTCGAAGCCGAGTCGTGCGGCCGTCGTCCGCCAGATTACTGCCGCGATCTGAGCTTCGTCGTCTTTCAGCGTGAAGTAGACGTGTCCGGAGCGTGCCGGGCGGCAATTGGAAACTTCTCCGGCGACCCACTGAGTTCGCAGGTTGCCTTCGATCAGCTCCTTGACGTCGTGCGTGAGTTCTGAGACTGACTTCACGTTCTGAGTCGTGCCCATCGGAGCCGCACTTCCCGACACACCGGTCGGCGTACCTTCTTCGTTGCCAGCATCGTCGTCCGCCCAGGGATCACCGTTCGACATTATCGACTACTCCCCGGAGGCGACGGTGCGGATGTATTTAATGGCTCGGGCCATGTCGCCAACCCTGTCGTCCCCCGAAGATCGAGTCGCGACGAGCCAGCCTCGGAACGAACCTTCTTCCAGCATTGCCAACAGCTCGTCCCACACCACTTCACCGCGACCGAGCGGTACTTCGACTCCCTGTCCGTCGACATCCCGCAGCCCGTCGCGAATCTGTACGGACAAGACACGATCGTAAAACGCCCGGTAAGTTTCCACCGGATCGCCGCTGCTCATGATCAAGCCTGCCGGATCGAGATTCAAACCGATCGGTCCATCGGTAACCCGTTCGAACAACCCTCGCAGAGCATCGACAGAATCACTGGAGGGGGTAACTGCGAACGTCGCGCCGACCCGATTGGAATGCCGGGCGATATCGTTTAACACCTCGCACAACAGTTTGTGAGCCGGCAGTTCCGGATCGTCGGGAATCCGGCCAATTCGGCCAACAACGACTGTCACGCCCATCGAGTAGGCAAACTCCAGCGCCCCTTTCAGACCAGCGACTCTTGCATCAAGCTCTGCCGAGTCATGAAAAGCTCGCCTGGTTGGATACTCAATCGATGCCAGCTCCAGCCGTTGCTCGCCGAGTTGTCGAATCAAATGGCGTCGACCGGTTTCTGAAAGCTCGGTTGGTTTCAATTCGTTTCGAACGTCAAACTGCACTCCAGTCGCTCCGATCGACGCAGCAGTATCGATCGATTGACGAATCGGCTGAGCAAAATGTCGAGTTGCAGCGGCAAATCTGAGTGCGGGCATTACTGGGGATCACTCCTGGAAAAAGTTTAACAACAAGGGTTGAGACGTTGTTTACCGCTCTCGCCGGATGAATCAAGGCAGTCCAGCTCGGCCAGTTGCCAGGAACAGCCCTTCCGGGTCCACAGCTCGACTTCTCGCCCTGGCGACAAGCTGGTAATTTGCCGCAGTCTCGCCAGGCCGTTCGGCCAGAATGATCAGACACATCCTTCCGAATTACTTTCGCATCGGCTGAGAACCCATTCATGTCAGACTTCAGCGACAGCTTCGAACTTAAATGGCACGGCAGCACGGTCGTGATCACCCCGGCCAGCGACATCGAAGATCTCAAGTGGGACCTCATCGAACAGGCCGCCGAAATCGTGATGGGCCCCATGCGGGAACAGGAAGTCCCGATGGTTATCTTCGACCTCAGCGAAGTCAGTTACTTTGGCTCGGTCTTCCTGGCTCTGCTGCTTCGGTGCCACAAACTCGTCAAAAGCCGGGGCGGAGAACTCGTCCTTTGCGGAGCGAGCGACCTGGCCATCGAACTTCTTCGGATCACAGCCCTTGACACCCTGTGGGCCATTTACGACACGAAGGAAGAAGCTCTGGAAGCCGTCGGGGGATAAACGCGAACTCTCACCGAAATTCTGGAGTCACGTTCGAACAAAGGCTCGAACACCAGTCCTCACTAATTTCCGCTAACCCAACTCTTCCCGGATGACAACTTCAGTCATCAGCGAAGATTCGCAGTTATTAGTGTCACCTGATTTTCTGATATCGAATAACGGATCGAGAAAACTCATGGATGGCCCCGACAAGCAGGCGGATCCCGACAAGCAGCCTGAAAGCGACAAGAGCAAACCAGGCAGGGGTCCCGTTACCAGCAAACGACTTCTCGATGAAATGCGGGAAACGATCGACAAGCTTGAACACGACAACGCCACGACGGGTGATCTGAAACTGCTCAGCCGCACGTTGAAAGAACTTCGCTATTCATTTCAGGTTTTTTCGAAATATCGCCATCACCGAAAAGTGACCGTCTTCGGCTCGGCAAGAACTCAGCCGGACGAAGGGGCCTATCAGCATTCGGCCCTCTTTGGCAAAGTCATGGCTGAATCCGGCTGGTACGTGCTGACCGGAGCTGGCGGCGGCATCATGGAAGGAGCTCACGTTGGCGCCGGTCGCGAAATGTCGATGGGAGTCAACATTATTCTCCCATTCGAACAGGAAGCGAACCACGTGATCGCTGGCGATCCGAAACTCGTCAACCTGAAATACTTCTTCACCCGAAAACTGCTCTTCGTCAAAGAAGTTCACGCAATCGCCCTGTTTGCCGGCGGGTTTGGAACTCAGGACGAAGGTTTCGAAGCCTTGACGCTCATCCAGACCGGCAAACGTGACATGATGCCGATTGTCTGCATCGACGAACCGGGCGGCTCTTACTGGAAAGAGTGGAAGGTGTTCGTCGAGCGGCAGCTTCTGGCCAACGGGCTGATCTCACCGGCCGACATGTCGCTGTTTCTCGTGACGGACGATCTTGAAGAAGCGTACGACGAAATCATGAGCTTCTACACCGTTTACGACAGCATGCGCTACATCCGCGACAGGCTGGTTCTGCGTATTCGAGTCGAACCAACGGACGAGTACGTCGCCCAGCTCAACGATGAATTCGCTGATCTGCTCGCTGGTGGCCGCATCGAGAAAACCGCCGCGCACCTTTTTGAACAGGACGAACAACACATCCGCCACTTGCCACGGCTGAAAATGAAATTCAACCGCCGCAGCATCGGTCGCCTCAGGCAACTCATCGACAAGCTGAATAAAGATCTGGATCCTGGAGACGACTTCGCCGACGTGCCTGCTCACCCCAACCAGACGATTGGCAGATAGTGCGGCACTGCCGCAAACGACTCACTGCCGGGTAAGCCAGCAGTGCCACCCGATCGCTGCGCAAACCGCTGGCAAGCTGAAATTATCAAATGAAAACAGTTCAGACTATCAATGAACTCCGAGCAGAGGTCCGCTCAGCCCGCGCTGCCGGAAAAAAAATCGGCTGCGTGCCAACAATGGGCGCGCTGCACGATGGACACATCTCGCTGGTCGAAGCAGCCACTCAGCAAACCGATTTCGTCGTTGTTACGATTTTCGTGAACCCGACTCAGTTTGCTCCAAACGAAGACCTGTCGAAATATCCGAGGCCGCTCGAAGACGACCTGCGAAAATGCAGGGATGCGGGAGTCGATCTGGTTTTCAACCCGGACGCCGACACCGTCTACCCGGCGAAAGACGCCGCGTTCGTAGAAGTTCCCCGGTGCTCGACAACGCTGGAAGGCGCTCACCGCCCCAGCCATTTCCGAGGCGTCACTACGATTGTCCTGAAGCTGTTCAACATGGTCCTGCCGGACATCGCCTTCTTCGGGCAGAAGGACTATCAGCAGCAACTGCTGATTCGCCACATGATCGACGACCTGAACGTCCCGGTCGAAATTCGCACCTGCCCGACCGTTCGAGAATCCGACGGCCTTGCCATGAGCAGCCGCAACACGTACCTCAGCGACTCCGACCGGCAAACAGCTCTTGCCTTGTCGCAGGCTCTGAAGCTGGCTCACGATGCCTGCAAAGTCGAAGGTCGATCACCCGCCCAGGCCAGACAGGCGATGATTGACCATCTCTCGCAGTTTCCGGACATAAAACTGGACTACGCCGTGATCGCCGACGCGAATAACCTTTCTGAAACCCAACACGCTATGCCTGAAATGGTCGCTCTGATTGCGGCCAGAGTCGGATCAACGCGGCTGATCGACAACATGCTGATTTCGATGCGAGTACATTCCTGACGAATTTGCCTGGTTATTCCTGGCCATTCCTGCGACGGCGGAAAATCAAACTGCCCCGTACAAAACCTAAGCCGCAAATTTTCGTAGATGGACGCAGACAAACAGCCGACTCGTCAAGGTGGCATCTACGTTTATTCGCGAAAATCTGCGGCAAATTTCTTCTCGGAGACCGCTGTGCGACAGGTTCTCTTACGAATCCCGATTCAGGGCGACTGGTCGCTCGGCCCGCTCGGCGATGTGCCCGGTTTCGGGTTCGGCATCGTGCTGCTGGCGTGGTGCCTCTTCGGAGCGTTCTCGCTGAAACGCCTTCTGAAGTCAGAAGGCGGCTTCACCAGCGAGCTGAAAGTCGCTGCCGGCTACTGGGCGGCGTTCGCTGCCGGCATCGTGCTCGTCCCGTCGATCGTCCCGCCGCAGATCACTCACGTGCCGGTCTTTGGCTACGGAGCGATGCTCGTTTGCGGCGTAATCGCCTGTGGATGGACAGCGGCCAAGCGAGCACCACTCGCCAACGCGGACCCGACCTTTGCTCGGGAACTGGCTGTCTGGATCGTTCTCTCAGGCGTCGTCGGAGCGCGACTCTTTCACCTCGTTCAATACCGCGAGGTCGTTTACCGAGACTGCCACTCGCTGGCTGACTTCGTCAAAGCATCGGTCATGCTGCCGGACGGCGGCCTGGTCCTGTATGGCGGAATAATTCTCGCGACGATCGCGTACTTCGTGATGTGCCGAATGAACAAAGTCGATCCGCTGAAGTTCGGCGACGCGGTCGTGCCGGCCGTGTTCGTCGGAATCGCGTTTGGGCGACTAGGCTGCTTCCTCAACGGATGCTGCTACGGCAACGCGTGCTCGCTGCCGTGGGCCGTGCAGTTTCCCAAAGAAAGTGCCGCCTGGGGCGCCCTCGTCAAGAACGGCTTCCTCATGCCCGACGCTCTTCAGACCATGCCGCTGCACCCGACGCAGCTTTACAGCTCGATCAACGGTATCGTCCTGGCAGTGATCATGACCGCCTACTACCGCTACCGGAAAGGCGATGGGTCAGTCATGGCGCTGGCAATGATGCTCTATCCAATTTCGCGGATCGGCCTGGAAATTCTGAGGAACGATGAAGCCGGACAACTCGGTACCAGCCTGACAATTTCTCAACTGGTCAGCCTGGGAGTCCTTGCTGGCGGCATCCTTCTGTCGTGGTGGAGTTGGACTCGCCCGTCGTCGCAATTACCATCACCGTCGTCTCCTGGCGGTCAGGTTTCGCCAACTGTTTGATCCAGCGCCCAGAGCAGCCCGCATCCGTTGACTTCCGAAGACGACCAGAAACTGATTCAGGCAACGCTCGCGGGCAACACGGACGCGTTCGGCCAGCTTGTCGTGCGCTATCAGGACCGGCTGTATCACTCGCTGATGCTGATGGTCAAGTCGCCGGAAGACGCCCGGGATCTCGCTCAGGAAGCCTTCGTCCACGCCTTCCGCAAGCTGGATTCCTTCCGAGGCGACTCGCAGTTCTACACGTGGCTGTTCCGCATCGCCGTGAATGCGACGATCAGCTTCCGCCGCAAAGCCGCCCGACAGAAAACGACTTCCGTCGAAACTGCCAAAGAAGCCGCCGGCATCGAACCCGTCGATGAACGAGGCGGCGCTCGCCCCTCCGCCCGCATGGAAGTTCAGGAAGAGCAGGAACTGGTTCGCCGAGCCCTGAGCGAACTCTCGGACGACTTCCGCCAGGCAATCGTCCTGACTGAAATCGAAGGCCTCTCCTACGAGGACGCCGCTGAAGCCGCCGGCTGCCCGATCGGCACCATTCGCAGCCGCATCCACCGAGCCCGCAACGAACTCCGCGAAAAACTCCGCATCCTGCTCAAAGAGCCGCAGAGCGACGGCGAGCTGAGTTAAGCAACGTGCCCGGGATTCGCTCCCGTCAGTGGCAACATTCTGCCGACAGAATTACAGCCTCGGTTGTTACCACGAAATAGCCGAAAGGCCCGCACAGGCGATTCGCTGCGACCGCGAAGTGTCGTGTTTTTCGCCCTGCTGGAAAGGTCTCTACCTTATCGTTCGTGAATGATCGGTCGGAAATCTTGAGTTGAACATATTCCGACTCCGCATGACCAACTCATCGCAAACTGATTCAAACCGCGTAGCCAGCACGGGAGTATACTTACTACGAAATGAATGATAGCGACTTCCAGGGCTCGCGGTTTGCCCAATCGCCGTCGCGTTAGGTATCACAACCTCAAAAGGTGGAGGCAGTAATTCCTTTACACGTGAATTTTGAAAACCATCAACGATTCCGCGATGAATTGAGTTCTGCTCTCGATAGAGCGTCCAAAGAATCCCAACTGAGCGAAGTCCAAAACCTTCTTTCTTAACCCGGGCCAGAAGATTCAAAGCCCCCTTGACAGACAGCAGATCAGGAATACATGGAATCACGAATCCATCAGCAAGCGACAGTAGCACTCGCATTTGCAACGGGAGCCCCGGCGGTGAGTCAATCAGCACGAAGTCAAACTCCTGCCCAAGACTGCGTTTCCACGCTGGAAGCTGCTGGCGCAATCGGTTTCTTATTTCGGATTCCGTCAACCTACCGTGGCCGCCCCGTGCAACATTCGAACAAATTGCCTCAATCCTTTCCGAACACGGCAGCACATTCAGATTTTCAAGACCACCAGAAATATTAGATGCGTCACGTGTAAGAAACTGCGAAAACAAGGATGCATCAAAGTCCTGACGCAACATCGCAACAAAAAGGTCATTCAACGTCCGCTTTGCAGCCCCCACACCCGCCGCGCGGCGTTCGCCTAGCAAAAGATGACCAGCCATTGACTGATGGTCCGCATCAATGACAAGCGTACGAAAGCCTTGAGCTGCCAAACATTCAGCCAAAGCAACCGTGCATGTGGTTTTGGCGACTCCGCCCTTCAAATTCATCATCGCAAGTATTGGCATCTCGAATTCTCCAGAAACAACTGCAAACGTGCTGCACCAGAGTAGATCACGCCGATCACTTCAGCCCAAATTCATGCATTGGATTGCGACTATTAACTAGACCCAGCAGTCCGATCCTGCGGAATATTTACATATCGCAGGGCAACACCGGCTGCCCGCAACCGGAATCACGGAGCGACTAGCGATAAGCGATAAGCGGCTCAAGCCGACGAATGGTGTCTTGCGGCTGCGCCGCCGTGATTACAAGCAATCACGGCCACCTCCAAAACGCCAAAGCCAGACAGTCGGGCAGATAGATTTCCAACCAGAGAGAACAGAGGAAGCAGAGACGATTCCCGACTCCTCTCTCCTCGTTTCATTCTGTCCATGAGCACTCACGTCGCCACCATCGCCTTGCAGCTTCGTGAACCGGGCAATGACGCCTCGAAAAATCATCGCCACGAGCAATCACCGAAAACCTGTTGCCAGGAACAGGTTTCTGCCACTCAAACTTTCGTCCAGATAACGCCAGGCATCTGAACTCGACAAGAGCCTGAGTTGCCACCACACCTGACCTGATTCGCGTCTGGCAACGCGCTGTCGAAAACCGCCAGACACGAGGCTCACTGTTCCTCGCATTCCATCCGCCGCAAAATAATCCTCTATTGACCAGAAACCCGCTCCGAGCATAGCTTTCACTGGTCTGTTCATCTGCGGTTTGCATCAAATCGGAGAAGCATCAGAAGCTCACCGTCCACCACACAGCACGGATTGCTGTGCTGTGTCGGTTGAGAAGTTTCCATTTCACCCACAGGAAATGGGAAAACGGATTGAGATCAAAATCGAAGGATCGATAGATATGAAGCGTATTGCCGTTGTCGGCTTCGGATACTGGGGCAAGAACCTGATCCGAAACTTCCACGAACTGGGGGCACTTTCGCTGGTTTGCGACGCAGACCTATCGCGAGCATCCGTCGTGGCCGAACTCTACCCGGACGTACGCTTTACGACTTCGTTTGAGGATGTCCTGTGTGACCCGGAAATTGACGCGGTCGCACTGGCAACCCCCGCTGCCACACACGCAACGCTCGCCGAAAAAGTGATGAGCGCCGGCAAAGACTGCTTCGTCGAAAAGCCACTCTCGCTCTCGGTCGCCGATGGTGAGCGATTGAATCAGGTCGCCGAGACCACTGGCCAGATGCTCATGGTCGGCCACATCCTTCACTATCACCCAGCAGTCATAGCGCTCAAAGAACTGGTGGCTTCGGGGCAGCTCGGGCGTATTGATTACATCTATTCGAATCGATTAAACATCGGAAAATTTCGAACAGAAGAGAACATCCTCTGGAGCTTCGCCCCTCACGATATCTCTGTCATTCTCGGCCTGTTGAATGAAGAGCCGACACAGGTCGACTGCCAGGGAGCGTCATACCTGAGCCGGAACGTTGCCGACGTGACGATGACTCAGATGTCCTTTGCCAGCGGAGCCAGTGCGCACATTCACGTCAGCTGGCTGCACCCATTCAAAGAGCAGAGACTGGTAGTCATCGGCTCAGACCAAATGGCCGTTTTCGACGACACTGCCGAACACAAGCTTGTGCTTTATCCCCATAAAGTAAACTGGCAGGATCGAATTCCAACTGCAGTGAAGGCCGAAGCGCAGCCGGTAACACTCCCGGAATCCGAGCCACTGAAACAGGAATGCCGCGAATTCATTAACGCCATCGAATCCCGCGTACCACCCATCACCGACGGCAAAGAAGGCCTGCGTGTACTCCGAGTTCTGTCTACCTGCCAGCAGCAGCTTGAATCAATACGACCAGCCATCGGCGAGACTCTCAAAACGCCTCCGGGGCGCAATGTTTCGATCCACAAAACAGCCGAAGTAGACCCGCTTGCAGAAGTTGGCGAGGGAACATCAATCTGGCATTACTCGCACGTCATGGATGGTGCTGAAATCGGAGAGGCTTGCAGTATCGGCCAGAACTGCTGCATCTCACCACAGGTCAGAATCGGCAATCGGGTCAAGATCCAAAACAACGTCTCCGTCTACACGGGCACCATCGTCGAAGACGACGTGTTCCTCGGACCAAGTTGCGTATTGACCAACGTCAGCAACCCTCGCTCGCAAGTAAGCCGAAAGAACCTCTACGAAACAACCACCATCCGGCGAGGCGCAACAGTCGGCGCAAATGCCACCATCGTCTGCGGAGTCAATGTCGGGCAATACTCATTCATTGCCGCAGGCGCCGTCGTCACAAAAGACGTTCCTGACTACGCGCTCATGATTGGAAACCCGGCAAGACAAACTGGCTGGATGAGTCGCCACGGGCAGAAAATGAATTCAGGCACACCCGGCATTCTTGTCTGCCCCGAAAGCGGCCTGAAATATCGAGAAGACCAGGCAGGTAATTTGACTTGCTTGGATATTTCCGAATCGGACCCGCTGCCCGCCGAAATGGCAACCGGACAGACCCCGTATCGAGATATCCAGAACCAGGCAAGAAAAGCTCGACTCTTCGCTGGCTAGCCAACAGAAAGAGACCACCATCTCACACACTGGCTCAACGCCGGCTTATTCGCCCCACAAAACTATCGACGGAAACGCGAGTCATGACGACTACTGTGCCGATGCTCGACCTGAAATTGCAGTACGAGTCCATCAAGGACGAAATTGACGAAGCAATTCAACAGGTAATGAACAGCCAGCATTTCATCATGGGCCCACAGGTTACAGCCTGCGAAAAGGCCATTGCCGAGTATAGCCAATGCAATTTTGGCGTCGGAGTCTCTTCGGGCACCGATGCGTTACTCGTATCCTTGATGGCCGAAAACATCGGACCAGGCGACGAAGTCATCACCACAGCTTACAGCTTCTTCGCGACAGCTGGTTGCGTTGCTCGACTCGGTGCGACACCTGTCTTCGTCGATATCGACCCGAACACTTTTAACATCAACCCCGACCTTATCGCAGAAAAAATCACATCCCGAACAAAAGCGATCATCCCGGTCCACTTGTTTGGCCAAATGGCTGACATGGCCCCTGTCATGGAGATTGCAAGAGAGCACAACCTGGTCGTCATCGAGGATGCCGCCCAGGCTATCGGTGCGGAATACAAGGGGCAGCGAGCCGGCTCCATCGGGCATTACGGATGCTTCAGTTTCTTCCCCGCCAAGAATCTCGGCTGCGCTGGCGACGGAGGCATGGTCGTCACCAATGACGCAGAACGAGCAGAACGACTCAGAGTCCTCCGCGTTCACGGATCAAAACCGAAGTACTTCCACAAGGTTATAGGCGGCAATTTCCGACTGGACACGATCCAGGCTGCAATTGTATCCGTCAAACTGCGACACCTGGATTCGTGGACCGAAAGTCGGCAACAAAACGCAGCACGCTACGATCAGATGCTTGCGCACTGTAGCGAGATTCGCAGACCTGCCCCCTCAGCAGGGAGGCACGTCTATAACCAATATGTCATCCGCGTAGACAATCGTGAAGCGATCATGTCGAGCCTCAAGCAGATCGGCGTGCCGAGCGCAGTCTACTACCCAAAGCCACTGCATCAGCAGGAATGCTTTGCCACAGAACCACACAAAACATTCGCACTGCCCCATTCAGAACTCGCCTCACAGGAGTCCCTGGCAATTCCAATCGGCCCGGAACTGACAGACGAACAACTCACTCACGTCGCCAACTCTCTAATTCACGCAACACACCGCATGAAGCGAGCCGCTTAACCAGTTAAACACTTAACAAGCAACGCCAACCCTCAAAACTACAGTCCACCAGCGAATAAACTTCGCAAAACAGACAATCCAATCAACACAAAGACAGACACACACACCTTAAATACCAAACAGCTGTCGAGCCACTGACCCCGACTCGCCCGCCAACACATAACTAAACCCCTCGGGCAACTCGCAAACCCCACGCTCAAAACTGCCAACCAACACCGCTCCAGTTCTTGACCATCAAGATCGAAATGGAACAAACCGCTCAATGTCTGCCGAATCCGTACCAGTGACCGTCTACGAGCCATCATCAGGGTGGCGACTCATCAATGTCAGTGAACTCTGGAGATATCGTGAACTCCTTTATTTTTTTGCCTGGCGAGACATTAAGGTTCGGTACAAACAAACAGTCCTCGGAGCAGCGTGGGCAATTATCCAGCCATTCATGTTAATGATCGTCTTTACAATCTTTTTCAACAGAAATGGAATCGCACACTCGGGCGAAATCCCGTATCCAGTCTTCGTTTATTCTGGGCTTGTGCTCTGGCAGCTGTTCGCGTCTTCACTTGCAGCAGCAAGCAACAGCATCGTCGGCAACGGCTCGATTATTACCAAAATTTATTTCCCACGATTGATCGTTCCAGTGTCAGCTATGGGGACTGCAGTTGTGGACTTCTTCATGGCATGCGGAATGCTTGCAGTACTGATGTGCTGGTATGGAATCTCACCAGGCTGGCAACTGCTGTTTGTGCCTGTGCCTTTCCTACTCTGCATTGCCACGGCAGCAGGTCTTGGGTGTATCATTTCAGCGCTAAACGTATCCTTTCGAGACTTTCGCTACACCGTCCCCTTCATGATTCAAATTTGGCTATTCGCCACACCAACCATCTACATGGCTCTTCCAGCGAAACACGCCGAAGATGCGACAGGAACGTTCGATATAGTCAAATCTGCACTCATCTACTGCAATCCGATGACATCAATCGTCAGCAGTTTCAGGACAGCGATTCTAGGCCAGCCTATGCAAGGAGGTATGCTGTTTGCGTCCGCAGGCATGGCGCTCGCGGTACTTGTTGCTGGCTTAGCAATCTTCAGACGATCCGAGGCTCGTTTTGCAGACATAGTCTGAGGCGAACATTTATCAAACGTACAACACGACGACAGGAGTTCGCATCGCCGTGAGCAGAGCAGCCGTAAAACTTGAAAAACTAAGCAAACGATATCGAATCGGCACCAACAGGCAATTGGGGTACCGTACGCTTCGTGAAGCAGTTAGCGAAACGCTTTCAACGCCGCTCCGCATACTTCAGAACGGAGGAGGAGGATCTGGACGCACAAGCGAATTCTGGGCATTGAATGACGTTTCATTCAATGTAAACGATGGAGAAGTGGTGGGAATCATTGGCCGGAATGGTGCCGGCAAATCAACACTTTTGAAAATCTTGAGCGGAATAACGCCCCCCACATCGGGCAGAGCAGTCTTAGCTGGTCGCGTTGGCAGCCTTCTCGAAGTTGGGACCGGCTTCCATCAAGAACTATCGGGGCGAGAAAATGTGTACCTGAATGGGTCTATTCTCGGAATGCGACGCAAAGAAATCGACAGCAAGTTTGATGCGATCGTAGACTACTCTGGGGTTGAGCAGTTTCTAGACACTCCAGTCAAGCGGTACTCCAGTGGCATGAGAGTGCGGCTCGCTTTTGCTGTAGCTGCGTTTTTGGAACCGGAAATACTTATAGTCGACGAAGTCCTGGCCGTTGGCGACGCTGAGTTTCAGAGGAAGTGTCTCGGAACAATGAGCCAGGTCGCTTCATCGGGTCGCACAGTGCTGTTTGTTAGCCATAATATGCCCGCAGTTCGGTCACTTTGTGACCGCTGCGTCGTACTCGACTCTGGCCGCGTTGCCTTCGATGGCCGCGCGACAGACGGAATCGACGTATATTCCAAATTATTATGCCCAAGCACTGAGAACCTGGCAGCTTTCCCTAATTCCACTGAAAATGCCACAATCCACAATCTGAAGGTAGAATCAACTGAGGCTGACGAAACGGTGGTAACTTCAACTTCCGGCATGACAATTCAGATTGACCTTTCTATAAGCGCAAATATTTCTCGATCGCACATTTTAATGGTTATATGGTCTAAAGACACTGGGGAGCGAATTGGAAGTCTGGCAACCGAAGAGCATGGTATCGACGCAATAAAGGGCGGGCAGCGCTCAAACATCAAAATAAACATGCCGTTCAACATCCTCCCTCCTGGCGAATACAGATTACAGCTAAACCTTGGGTACGGCGGCCAGCGGTATGCAGAATGGGAGTCAATACATTCCTTCACTGTTATTCCAAGGTGCCTCGCAGGAGCTGGCCACCCCTACACGAGAAAGCACGGCGTCTGCATCATCCCCGCCCAAATAAGCGTCAACACAATAAGCGACCAGAATGCTAACGAACTTTCTGCCGCCTGAATAAAGTCTCTTCACTCTCAAGAGACAAGCGAAATGTGAAACCACACGAAATCAAGAGGCACGAGATGCAACAAACTCTAGGAACAATTTCAGGCCGCCTGTCTCGTGGAATTCAGCGACGGCTGGGCCCAAACATCGTATCAAGGGCACTTAACGAGCTTCAAAACAGGTCCTTTTCGTCTCAGTCCTACTGGGAGCAGCGTTATCAATCTGGCGGAGATTCCGGAGCTGGCTCATTCGGCACCAACGCCAAGTTCAAGGCACAGTTTCTAAATGAGTTTGCAGCACAGTCTCAAATTTCAAGCGTACTTGAACTGGGGTGCGGAGACGGGAACCAGTTAGACCTCTATCAGTTCCCACACTATCGAGGCTACGACGTTTCGCCACGAGCCATCGAACTATGCAAAGCAAAATTTGAGCATGATACTTCAAAATCATTTCATCTACACACCCAGACAGCCCATCCGTTGATGGACAAGGCAGAACTGACTCTTTCGATCGACGTAATCTTCCACCTTGTCGAACAACATATTTTCGAGGCTCACCTGCGTGATCTCTTCGCGGCTTCAACACGGTACGTGATCATTTTTTCAACAGCATTTGACAAGAGACACGAATCACCTCATCACTGCGATCGCGATTTCAGGCAACACATATCCGACAACTTCAACCAGTTCCGGCTAAGTCAAATCGTAGAGAATCCGTTCAAAGGAAACGACTCGCAAGCTGACTTTTTCGTATACCAAAAAACATAGCCCTCGGCCCAAAAATTCGCGTGCCTATTTCATGGACAGGAGGCTCAACATTGCCAGACAAAATCCGGATCCTTCACTTAATGTCCGAGTTCGGCAACAAGAAAGCAGACTACCTAACACGGTTAGCCACAAACACTGATCAACGGTTCACTAATGCCGTCCTTTGCGTTCGCCACCACCCTGCAGGCAAGCCACAGAATCTGCAATTTGTTCGTTCATTAGCTGTCCCCACCAAAATACGGAGCAGTGTTGGGCGACGTATCAGTGGTCGAGCCGGAAAAATTGCATCTACGCTTCTGGAAAGGTCAATTGCTCAACAAATTCGACGCTCTTACGCGCCAGACATAATCCATGTCCAAGACGGCGGGTTTGCAGGCGAGAAAGCTCAACTTATCCAGTATTTCAACACCCCTGTCGTAACGACATTCCACGGTGGAGACATTAATCTCGCACCATTCAGCTCCACACGAATCCGTCGCCTGAAACAAGTATTCGCTTTCAGCTCCATGTGCCACTTTGTTTCAGACTTTTTGCTCAACAAAGGAAGACAGCTCGGCTGCCCCGAGAACAAAGGAACAGCAATTCATCTTGGCACTCAAATAAGGGAGTGGAAACCGCGAACACACGATGCCGCAACCGTCACTTACGGCTGCATCGCTAACATGGTCTCAAGCAAAGGACACCATGACCTATTAGTCGCGTTCGCAAAATTCCACGAGAAACACCCAAACTCCAAGCTAATACTCGCCGGAGACGGACCACTTCGCCACAGAATAGACTGGCTCATCGAATCACTACATATCCAGCATGCGGTTCAGTGTACAGGTAGCGTCGGTAGTACTGAAATTCTTCAGCTCCTAAACAGCAAAATCGATGTGCTCGTGCACCCAGCCTGTAAGGCTGACGACGGGAGCGAAGAAGCCTTGGGACTCGTCCTATGCGAGTCAAGCGAACGCGGCATCCCAGCCATTGCATCTGCAATCGGAGGTATACCAGAAGTTATAAAACACCAGGTCAACGGACTGCTTATTGATGAGCGCAATCCAACGCAGCTCGCAGAAGCACTTACACGAATGCACTCGAGTCATGAGCTACGCACTCAAATGGGAACCGCTGCAAGAGATATCGCAATTCGGTCATTCAATTCGGCGAAGCAATTGGAATGTTTTGCTGAACTCTACCTCAACATTCACCAAAATCAGTTAAAGCAAACGGCCTGAGAGGCATCGGCACAAAAGCAAGCTGCTACGCTTGGTTCGCATCAGGCAACAGCAACGGACATTCACATTCCGTAGCTGTGACTCAACATGCAGCTCAGACCGCCAACTTCCATTGATTTACCGATCGCTCAGTTCCGCAACTCATACGGCTCAAGAAAACGCCGTGGCTCGGCTCAATTCTTCGAGACTGAAACCAAAGGCAAGCATGTGCGCCGAATCTTGATTCTATGCACCGGAGATATCGCTAAGGACGCGAGAGTCGACCGACAGGTGCGAAACTTAAGTGCAGACTACGAAATTTGTTGCATAGCGAGCGGCCCGCCAACTATACCGATTTGGAAGTTCATTCAGCTTCCGCAACCATACAACAGACAGCAGAACCGGCTCGTCGGTCGGGCCATTAAATTGTGGACCAAAGGACTGCTAAGTACCCAGTGCTACGAACGACACTACTGGGGGCAATCATGGGTGAAAGCAATTGACAGCCTGGCGAGAGAAGATCGCGTCGACCTCGTTATAGCAAATGACCTGGACGCTCTGCCCGTTGGCCTGCGAGTCGGCCAAGGCGCCCCCGTATTGTTCGACGCGCATGAATTTTATCCAGAATATCCGTATTTCCCTCCAGAAACCACGATGGGAAAACTATGGAAATCTTATATGCAGCACCTGCTTCAAAAGTACTGCTCACAGGCTTCGACCGTGATGACCGTTTCTGAAGAAATTGCTGACCTTTATCGCCAGAACTTCGACGTATCCCCCACCGTGCTCGTGAACTACCCAGACCGAGCAGAACTAAGACCCCAGCCAGTGCTGACCGAGCGAATTTCTCTGGTTCATCACGGAGCTTCACAGGCGTCAAGAGGCATCGAACTTCTTATCGACACGATGGAACTTCTTGACGACCGATTTGTTCTGAATCTGATATTGATGGGCGACCCCCAGAAGGGCTACCTTGCGAGACTACACGAGCGTTGCAAAGAAAACCCGAAAGTAATCTTCCATTCTCCCGTACCCGTCCAGGCAATTCCGTCTCGGATTAATCATTATGATTTAGGGGTGTTCCTGTTACCTCAGACAAATCTTCATTATCAAACGACGCTACCCAACAAGTTTTTTGACTTTGTTCAAGGACGACTAGGGATTGCTATTGGCCCACAGACAGCAATGGGAAGGCTAGTTCGTGAACATCAACTTGGTGTTGTTGCTGAAACGTGCTCAGCTGCCTCTCTTGCCAAGTCTTTGAATTCGTTGACTCGCGAAGACATAGAAGGCTTTAAACGCCATTCTGATCAAATCGCTAATTCATGGACAAACGAAAAAAACAAAACTGCGCTGCTCGAACTCGTACAACGCCTCATTTAGATAACGCGAAGGGATTTGCTGTAATGGATTTGGAAATAACGGGAAAACGAGTTTTTATCACAGGTGGAGCAGGATTTATTGGCTCCACTCTTATTGAGCGGCTCTACCAGCAAAATCAGATCGTTGTGTATGACGACTTTCGGCGAGACGCACTCAGCGGCAAGCCATATGCAAACCACCCGAATGTGTCAATCGTTCGGGGAAACGTCCTCAATCCTGATGATCTGCGGCAAGCCTCAAAAGGCGCAAATATCTTCGTCCATTGCGCGGCGATCGCCGGTATCGACACAGTCATCAAGCGGCCAACTGAAACTATGTGCGTAAATATGATTGGCACAGCTAACGCGCTGGAAGCTGCACGCGCCAACGATAATCTTGAGCGTTTTGTTGACTTTTCTACGAGTGAAGTGTTTGGATCGACAGCATTTCGTGCGGAGGAAGGACATGAGACGCATATTGGCGCAATCGGCGAAGCTCGTTGGACATACGCCGTCAGCAAGCTCGCTGCCGAACACCTGACAACCGCCTACCATCAGGAGTTTGGAATGCCAACCGTGACACTAAGGCCATTTAACGTATACGGTCCCGGCCAAGTGGGAGAGGGAGCAACTCGAACGTTTGTCCGTCTGGCCCTGCAAAACAAAGAAATTCAAATTCACGGAGACGGTAACCAGATTCGCGCATGGTGTTACATTGATGACTTTGTCGACGGACTAATGCTTTCAATGATCCATCCAAATGCAGTTGGTGAAGCATTTAATATAGGGAATGCCCGCGCTGTCATCACCATCTATGGTCTGGCCCAAACAATCGTTCGAGTTCTGGACAGTAAATCTTCCATCCGATTCGTGCAAAAAGATTATGCCGATGTGGAGCTCAGAGTACCGAGTGTGACTAAGGCGAGGGAACTGATTGGTTTTGACGCCAAAGTCGACCTTGAGGAAGGGATCCAGAGAACAGGAGAGTTCCATCGAGAATCCTTGTTTCGCGCCGCTGGCTAACGATTTCGTCATTGCTGGCCACGACAGAATGCCAGCGAAATGCCGCCTTGACGAAGGATGGGAGATTCCATGTCCGAAGCAATTATGGAAAAAGAGCCATCCATTTCTGAGCTATTCGACCTTTCTGGGCGGACGGCACTTATAACAGGGGCCACAGGCTACCTTGGCAGGGCAATGGCTCGTGGACTTGCAGAAGCAGGATGCAGAGTTGTCGTATCAAGTCGGCAGCAATCCAGAGCGGAAGAGTTCGCAAGATCTCTTCCCACTCAGAACGACACTTCTCACTTAGTTGCTGAGATCGATCATCTGGACGAAGCGTCTATCCTGAATGGATTTTCGCGTGCAGTCACTGACGCTGGCAAGATTGACATCCTGATTAACAATGCTCACGAGGGAATAGCAAAAGACTGGAGAAGCATTAGTGGCGAAGAGTTTGACCGACAGATGCAAAACCTTTCTGGCTACTTTCTGCTTGCGCGAGAACTCCACCGCCACGCGACATCAACCGACTCACGTGGAAACATTGTGATGTTGGGATCGATGTACGGAGTGACCGGATCATACCCTCCCCCACCGAATTCCGATTGGAATTTCAGTCCGGCCGCATACCACGGCCTCAAAGGTGGTGTAGTGCAGCTAACTCGACACCTGGCTTGCTGCTGGGCTCAAGATGGTGTCAGGGTTAACTGTCTGAGCCCCGGCCCTTGTCCGAATCGTGGAGCCCCTCTTGCTATAGTAGACCGCAAGGAAGTTCCGCTGGGAAGACACGGTCTTCCGTATGAACTGAAAGGGGCAGTTGTATTTCTGGCCAGCGATGCCAGCAGCTATGTGACAGGCCACAATCTACTCGTGGACGGTGGCTGGACAGCTTGGTGACGCATTCATTGCTGTTGGCTGACGCCACCTTTATCGAATGAGGCAACCATTGAAATCTAAGGTGTTAATCCTCAGTGCAATCTATCCACCTCGGGGCGGTTCGTGTGTTCAACGAGTTTATTATTTTTCTGAGTATCTAGCAGAACTAGGGCACGAAGTCTGGGTTGTTACGGAAGGTATACAGCGATTTTGGGCAAGTGATCACCATCTGTGTCCCAAGGCTGTTCGAAGTGACCAAATCATTAGAATTCCGCTGTACCCGTCATCCATCATCAGAGCAGTTGATCGATTGTTGGCGAGGTTTCTTGTGAGTCCATTGTATCCAGACTCGCACGTCCTGTGGGCAATCGGGGCATATCGAGCAGCTCTTAAAATCATTGACCGGGAAAAAATCGAATCTTTGGTCGTGAACCTGGGGCACCCTAGCGCATTGTGGTGCGCGTTTCGATTGAAACAGGAACGTCCACAATTGCGACTACATGTCGATATACAGGATGTCTGGGCAGGGAACCCTACATCGTTCCAGGGGCGACATCAGCTTTGGCCAATCAGGTCAATCGATGCAGCATTAGAAAGACGCTTTCTCGCGAACGCTGATCAAATTACTGTTATCGAACAAGGTATGGCCAATCAGATCATTAAGACGCATCCTGAAAAGGCATCGCAAGTGTCTGTGTTGCCTCACGGTTATGATGAAGAGACTTTCCGAGCAGTCTTGTCCGTACATGACTCACACAAAGTGCAGCCCGACAGACCAACTTGCGTTTTTCGTTACCTTGGTTTTGCCCACCCTGACATGAGGATGGACAATTTCTTCAGTGCCATTGCTCACGCTCGAAATAGTGACGAACGGCAGTTCCGTGATGTTCAGTTTGAGTTCATTGGTGGCAGCCCCGGAACGGTTCGGGAATTGGCGAGAGCTTCTGCGATCGAGGACCTCGTACGGGCGGTGGATTATGTCGAACATTCCGAGGCAGTTCGATTGATGCTGGATGCCGATGTCCTGTTGCTTTTCTGGACATCGGACCCAAGCTGTGTCTGCGGCAAGCTTTATGAGTACATCCGTGCGAACCGATTCATCCTGGCTAGTGCACAAGGAAATCCCGATGGGCAGCGTCTAATCGAAGAGAGCAGGCGTGGACAGTGGATTAACGCATTTAACATCACTGAACAGACACGTACAATCCAACAGTTGGTCGAAAGTGTGCGAAATGGCAACGAACTATTAAAAGTGGAAAAGTTGCCAGACATTGACCACTTGGACCGCCGCAATATTGTCAAATCTCTATCATTGTTGCTGGAATTCGATGGAGCCCAGGAAGTTCGGCAAACCGCATAGCAGGAACAGTCGCGCGGCTATTTCGCACTGGTCGCACTTTGGTTAACAGGCAGAAAACGATGACATTATTAGCCCACTCGCTAACAGCAATTGAGACATTATTTGGAGCTGTTGGAAGAAAGCGTGGCCTGCCACATCCACTCGTAGAAAAACTTCAACGGATATTTGTTCGACTTCCGTCACGAATGCCTCCAGAGCCGTTTCAATGCCCCCACATCGCTGGAGAATTCATTGGCGAACTTTCTTCGCATATTGATTGGCACGTATATTTTCGAGGCGCCTACGACGAAGCAGGACTGAATTTGATCCAGAGTACAGTGCAAAATTCATCACGATCTGTTGCTTGGGATATTGGAGCGAATGTTGGAAACCATACACTCTTCCTTTCGAGACTGTTTGAGAAAGTTTACAGCTTCGAACCAATGCCATCACTTATCAATCAATTAAGAAATAACGTTAGATTGAATGAGCTGAATAACGTCCAAATAGAAGAGTATGGGCTTGCCGACAACAGTGGGCAAATCCCGTATTTCAGCGGCCAAAATGGGAATGTGGGACAAGGCTCATTTGTGAACAGGACCGGATTACCGGCGGACCTTGAACTACCGCTCAAAACCGGGGACGAGGTGTTTGCTGAACTCGATTTGCAACATCTGGATTTCGTGAAAATCGATGTTGAAGGATTTGAGGTTGAAGTGCTGCGTGGAATGAGGAATACACTCAACCAGACTCGTCCTATAGTGCAGTTCGAGTGGCTCTCGGAGTCGAGAGATAAGGTCAGCCGTGCAGAACTGTGTGGGCTGTTTCCTGAGCGTTACACGCTTCAGGGGTCAGCACGGAGCCGCCGCTTAATCGATCGCTTGGCAACGGTCGCAGTACTGAGGAAGATCCCTTTCGACTACAATGCTGAATATGGTAACGCGCTCGCAATCCCAGACGAACTCCTTGACTGCGGTAGGCCATGACTGGTGGATACCTGAAGGATTTCAAGGAATTCATTCGGGAGAGCTCCATGTCAGAGAAATTGAAGCGGCCACGTCGTTCATTCAGTGTTGAATTCAAGCAGGATGCAGTCGATCTTGTCGTCAAGCAGGGTTACTCGTTCAAGGCGGTCGCCGACGCTGTTGGTGTTGCTGCAAAGAGTCTCAGGGATTGGCACGCGAAGCTGGCTCCACAGTCTGAACCGTGTGGTGACAACGCCTCGACTGCTGCGTTGCAGGATGAGATCAAGCGCCTCAGAAAACGTCTGCAGCGAGCTGAAATGGAACGTGAAATCTTAAAATAGAGCCACAGCGTATTTCGCAAGAGAGTCACGATGAAGTACGCATGGATCAAGTTGGAGTGCATCCCTCAAACTGATCCACGTGTTATGAGAGTCTGAGCGGCCCGATTGTGGGCCAGGAGACTTTCGATGACGAAGAAACGACGACGACGTCACACGCCCGAGCAGATAGTTTCGAAGCTTCGTGATGCTGATGCCATGTTGAACGCTGGCAAGGAACTGGCAGTTGTCCTGCAGACTCTTGAGATCGCCGAGGCCACGTGCCATCGCTGGCGTCAGCAATACGGTGGGATGAAGAGCGAGGAAGCGAAGCGTCTGAAACAGCTCGAAGATGAGAACCGTCGCCTGAAGCAGATCGTCGCCGACAAGGAACTCGACATTCAGATGTTGAAACACCTTGCGGAGGGAAACTGTCGGGCATCTGCAATGCTCGCGTTCGCTCACGGGCCCTTCTCGGAAGCGAGCGGCTGTTGATGAACTGCAGCGGTCGCATTCGGTGTCCGAACGAAGGGCGTGTCAGGTTGCTGGACAGCCTCGGAGCAGTCAGCGATACACACCGTAGGTTCCCGATGATGAGCTTCAATTGGTCGCCGACATGCTGCAGGTCGTGGAGTGCCCCTGATTTCTGTACCACGGCTTATGAGAGTTCGGGTTGGGTAAGG
>CAXBME010000019.1:0-160915 GCA_963976765.1 uncultured Planctomycetaceae bacterium | reverse complement strand
CCAGGAATACGCCGCCTGATTCAGTCTCAGGCCACGACATTTGACAATAGCTCAACAGCAGTTCTGTGTCGACTCTTCTGATTTTCTGTACATACTCCAGGACGATTGCGACATGGCAGGCAATCTGCAAGCCTGGGGATACAGGCAGAGCGATCGCATGGCAAGTCATGCAATCGCCCTGAAGGTGAACTGAACCCGAAGTTAGAGTGCCTGAGCATCCACAACCAGGCAGATCGCAAAGATTTTGAGTGAACTGCGTAGAGCGATCTCTCTTTGAAATCCCAGTATCACCAGCACCACACATTTAACGACGTCAGCATGATCGTCGGAAAATTGCCGGTTAACCATCGGACTTGTCGAAGTCCCAAAAACACCGAACCCGATTACCGGCTGCGTTTGCCTGTTAGAAACCAGAACAGCCATGCTGTGATTTACAGTTGCGAGGCCATCTGGCTCGCAACCGCTTTGACCCTGGCTGGATCCGTTGTCGAGTTCAATTCGTCATAGGCCTTCAAGAGACTTTGCTTTTTCGCGTCATCAATCGTCAGATTCTCAATTGAGCTTCCCACACCAGCGATGGCACTTCCACCTTCGCCACTGGCTGAAACTGATTCCAAGAGCTGCTTCAGCGCAGCCTGAGAATCAACAGCAGCCTGTTCTTCGACGCTAATGTCAGCTTCGGCTGACTGAACTCCGTCTCCACTACCACATCCGCCAATCATCGAAATGCATCCAACGACGACAATGGCAAGCACCCACGCTCTGGACATCAACATTCTTGAAAGCATCATTCACTCCGGTTTGTAATTCAGCACGCCACCAGTAAAAACACAGGGCGCAACGCTTATACAAAACCCCGACTGCTCCAATGAGAAGTCGGGAAGCATTTAAAAAAACAGACACCAGTCTGACTAGAAATCGCCGAGCTCATTCCCATCCTGGGTATGACCAGCGCGCTGCCACAGGTCAAAATCGATCGAATCGTTAACAAACTTTACAGCTCCATCTGCAAGCAGAACATGAACACCGCCTGTATGCATACTTCGTGCAGCCCAGACTCCATCAGTATCGTACCAACCGCACCCAGTACATTCATGACAATCCGGAGCATCCCAGTTCGGTGGTGCAGTTGTGTTGAACACCGTCTGGCCACCAGTTCCATTCATCCATTCACGGCGAACGTGTGTATGAAAAGTGCCTGCTCCAGTACAGCTTGTGGCATACGCATCAACGTGCGTTTTGGACATAAAGACACGAGCTGAACCACCCGGAAATGATACCCCTCTGGCTTCTTTCCGCCCGTTATCCGGCGTCGTCGCATTAGCCCCTGTCAATGACTCAGAGGCTGCAATTGCATTTGAGGTGCCATCAGTAATATCCCGAAACCGGACCGGTTCACGGTAGTTGAAAACTCCCACAGAATCTGCATACGACTCCGTCCAGAACCGTGCCGGACCAGCACTCACAACGTAGTTATTACCTGAGTCAGCTCCAGGAAAAGCAAGATCCGACGGGCAGAGGAACCCAGCAATCTTTGTATTGCTGAGAGCCGTATTTGGCGCCATGTCATAGCGAACATTTAAGTCCATCGACTCATAAAGTGGCGTCTGATCCATAAACGGCAGCAGCATGGCGTGTGCGCTGAAGCCTCGCCATGCGTTAGCCCCCGAACTGGAATCATGCACTGACCCGAAGTTACCAAGCGGCAACATACCATGAACATCATGATAATTGTGCATGGCAATCCCAAACTGCTTTAGGTTGCTCTTACACTGCGAACGCCGAGCAGCCTCGCGAGCCTGCTGAACAGCAGGCAACAGCAACGCAACAAGAATCGCAATAATTGCGATTACCACTAACAACTCAATCAGAGTAAACGCCCGTGTCCGTCGCTGCAGTAAATTCCGGTGTTTCATGTAACTTTTACCTTTTGACTTAAAAGTAGACAGTGAATGATCGACGCGAATTTGTCTCATGGATGATTTATAGATACGCCCACATTTTCCGGCATCCTGATCAAGGATGGTGGAAGCGCAGAGGTATTAAGGAGGTGGAAGCGCAGAGGTATTAAGGAGGGTGGAAACAGCAGTGCGAGCGAGCTGGGAGTCGTGTATTCGAATCAACAACTCAACATAAACCGCCCACTGCTGGTGGGGCCATGATTGTGACGTAGAATTCTCACAGGTCAACTGATGTAGAATACCCAACAGGCAGCGAGTACAAATACACCCACTCTCCGCAATAATCTGCCTATTGCCACATAAGCCTCAAACAAACACTGAACACTTACACTAAAGAGACCCCTAAACCCCATGGCCACAGAGTTTCACCTCAAAGCTGTTATCTGAGTTTACTGTTGAGGCGAAGCACCGGAAAGTAGATGGATTACAAAGGCGACATTCGAAAGTTCCTGCACCTATGGTAAAAAATGCACCCAGAAATCTGATCACAAGACGCAGCTCAACATTGAGCGATACGCTCACTCGCGTACCAAATGGCGAACCTCCTTGCTCGACCGCTACGACGTAGTAAAGTTCGCGGCAGCACCTGACTACGTTCCAAATTCTTTGCCCTTAATGGGGTGTCCTCAACCTCGTCAGAAATCAGACATGCCTGATCGCGATGAAATTGCTTTAGAGTTTCTCGATCAGCTTCCCTACGAACCGTACCCGGTTCAGGAGAAGGCGATTCTTGCCTGGTTTGAGACTGAGCAGGGCGTGCTTGTTTCGGCTCCGACCGGGACGGGCAAGACGCTGATTGCGGAAGCGGCTTTGTTCGAGGCATTGCACTCGGGCAAGACGGCTTACTACACCACGCCGCTGATCGCATTGACGGATCAGAAGTTTCAGGAGATCCAGGAAGCCGCCGTGCGGTGGGGATTTCAGCCGGAAGACGTGGGCCTGGTCACCGGAAATCACAAAGTCAATCCGGACGCCAGAGTGCTGGTCGTCGTCGCCGAGATTCTGCTGAACCGACTGCTCAACCGCGAAGACTTCGACTTTTCAGAAGTCGCATCGGTCGTGATGGACGAGTTCCACAGCTTCAACGATCCGGAACGAGGCATCGTCTGGGAACTGTCGCTGAGTCTCCTCCCGAAGCACGTTCGGCTGATGCTGCTTTCCGCGACGGTCGGCAACTCCGCCGACTTCATGATCTGGCTCAACCGGTCGCACGGTCGTCGGCTGGATCTGGTCCGAAGCGAGGATCGCAAGGTGCCGCTGCGCTACCACTGGGTGCCGGATCAACTGCTCAACGAACAGCTTGAGATGATGGCCGACGGCGATGATGACGCGCGAAAAACTCCAACGTTGCTCTTCTGTTTTAACCGCGAAGAATGCTGGAGCGTCGCCGAGCAACTCAAAGGCAAAGCACTGCTCAGCGACGGGCAACAGAAGCTGCTGGTCGAAGAGTTGAAAAAGCACGACTGGTCACAGGGCATCGGCCCGAAGCTCAAAACGATCATCCTGCGAGGCGTCGGGGTTCACCATGCCGGCGTGCTGCCTCGGTACAAACGGATCATCGAACACCTCTTCCAGCAGAAACTGCTCACCGTTTGCGTCTGCACCGAAACGCTGGCCGCCGGGATGAACCTGCCGGCACGCTCGGTGCTGATGACCGATCTGCTGAAAGGTCCACCGGGCAAAAAGAAACTGATCGACCCCAGCGTCGCGCATCAGATATTTGGCCGAGCCGGGCGACCGCAGTTCGATACCGAAGGGCATGTCTTTGCGCTCTCGCACGAGGACGACGTCAAGATTCATCGGTACAAGCTGAAGATGGATCAGATCCCTGAGGACACCAAAGATCCGCTGCTGATCAAAAAGCGGAAGCAGATGAAGAAGAAAATGCCGACGCGGCGTTCGACGGTGCAGTACTGGAACGAGGATCAATTCAAGCGGCTGATCGAAGCTCCGCCGACCAAACTTCAAAGCCAGGGATTCATTCCGTGGAGACTGCTCGCGTATCTGCTGTCGCGATCGCCGGACGTCTCTTTGATCCGAACCGTCGTCAGTAAACGACTGATGAATCCAAAGCAACTTGAAACGTCGCAGAAGCGACTGATCGAAATGCTCATCACGCTGCACCGAGCCGGCTTCATTCAGCTCGATCCGAAACCACCGGTGGTTTCCGTCGATGGTGAAGTCGTCAGCGGTGCGGAATCTCCGGCCAGCAAACCTTCCCAAGAGAAACCAATGTCGCTGAGTGACCGGCTGAAGCAACTCAACGAGGACGGCGCATTCGGCCCGCAGATCTCCTGGGACGGCACCTACGGCGTTCCAGATCCGATTTCCGATTCCGCAGATGACGCCGCCTCGGACGAGGCAGCCACTCCTGAACTCGACGATGAAGAAGACGAATTCGGCTCGGGCGTTGAACAGGATGCCGAAGCCGAGCCGGAATCCGAGGCCAACTCTGAATCTGAATCTGATAATGCACCGGCAAGCCCCGGTCTCTTCTCCGTGGCAGATGGAGAAGCTGACCAGAAATCTCATGAGCAGGCACGCCAACCTGCGTTCACCGAAACAACAAAGAATGCCCCCCTGAAGAAACCGAAACCGACGAAGTTGACATCGTCGCTTAAAATTCTGCTGGAGGCTCAGGGCGTCGACGTCGGCGGCACCGGCAAGTCTGCCGACGGAAAACCAAAGGTCAGACTCGCCAACGCCCCGTCTGCAAAAGAGCCTGACTACAAACCACAGCGGGCCTATCCTAATGAGCCGCTGATAGACCTGCTCACCTTCAAAAGTATCAACCCGTTGTACGGTATGTTCCTGCTCGACGTGCTGCCGTTCGCCAGCGGCCCGGAACGAGTCCAGGCTCTGGAAAGCGTACTTGTCTTCCCCGGTGGCGTCTCTCGGAATCTTCGCATTCCACGTCCAGACGTCATGCCGCTCAGCCCATTCGTCACCGACTTTCTGAACCCCGAACTCCTGCAGCGAGGCCTCGCCACGATCACCGAACTCGGCGGCACAAAACAGGACGATGACGAGAACGACGAACGAGGCGGCTACCGCGAACCCGAAGAATGGGTCCGCCCGCTGAACTTCCCCGAGAAACTGTTGCGGCTGTTCCGTTCGGAATACCCAGGCGTTTCGGACGTTCCAATGACCGACGTGTGGGCGGCGGGCGAGTTGCTCAACTTTGGCGGTGACTTCAACAAGCTGGTCACAACCCGCAAGATCGCCAAGCAGGAAGGCATCCTCTTCCGCCACATCCTGCGTTTCATTCTGCTGTGCGAAGAGTTCGTCCCGCACGTCGATCCTGACTCAGTCTGGCACGGCGAGCTGCATTCCATCTCGCACCAGCTCACCGAAGCATGCCGTCAGATCGACCCCCGCAGCACCGACCAGATGATCGAGTCCGCCCACGCCGTAGACCCACTCCTCGCAGAAACGCCAGCGACGACCTGAGTTCCAATCGACACACGCGAATCGGTCGAGCGGCAGGTGCCTGCGTGCCTGATATTCCTAACTGTCAGGCATGGCTCGAAATTCTCAGGCAAGACATCAACGAGTGGCAGGTAAATCCGAAAACGGACACTGCGGCCGTGGAGTCAGCATGCTCCCGGACACTCGCTGAAGGACCGTCATCTTTCACGTTTTCCGGGGGAAATTTCCGCCCGCAAGCATTTTTCTGAAGCATGGTTGAGTTGCAGCACATTCCTCCCGGACGGAGGGAGATCAGTGGCGCTATCGCGATCGAGCGTCGAGCTGTAACAGACTGCAGGCTGTCGCGCAACAGCCTTCGATGGACCACGAACAGGCAAACTCACCGTGAGGTGAGGACGCAAAGCAAGGGATCTCGGCGAAGCGAATCCGCTTCTTGGTGGCGAAGAATCCACTTCACCACATGCCACGCCGATCAACATCGACGTGGCGATTCGAGACCGCCCAGCTACCGAACGGCTTCTTTTCGAGAGGTGCTGCTATGAATTCTTTCCTTCTTCACTGCCGCTCCACGGCAATTTCAACGAGGCAGGTCTTCACTAATCTGCAAGCGGCAGCCTGTCGAGCTCTCCTCAGAATGACTCGGTGGCTGATCTTTGCCGCAGCCTGCTTAACG
Source organism: uncultured Planctomycetaceae bacterium (assembly GCA_963976765.1). Taxonomy (GTDB): domain Bacteria; phylum Planctomycetota; class Planctomycetia; order Planctomycetales; family Planctomycetaceae; genus JABMPE01. Next base: position 154,852 of record CAXBME010000019.1, on the reverse strand, counting down.
ACCACTTCACCGGTCACTGCGGATGGACCACCAATCGTTCAGGTAAAAGAAGACTGGCGAGTCGAAATCGGCACTCCCGCTCCGGAAGATCAAGCTCCACAAATCGTGACCGTGCTTTCTCCTGTCGGAAACCTCGAACGCGAACATTCAGTTTTTGAATTGAATCATGCGACATACCCCAACTACACGGCTGGCGGCATGCAGCTGCAGCGCTGGTATCGAGACTGGATTTCCGGCTACAGCTCGACACCGCAGCAACAGAAACTCTATCACCCTAACGAAGTTGTCACGTTTACATCTTCGATGACGATTAACGACGGACACATTGAATTTCGAATCGAGAACGGAGACTCGAAGAGCTGGTTAACCTTTGGCGGCAATGGATATCTGAAAACTCAATCCAGTACCGGGTTGCAAAACCTGAATGCCTATAGCCCGAGTGTTTCAGTGGCGAACTCGCGTGTCGCGTTTGCCTCTCATCGTGTCAGGAAACTCGTTCTGACAAAGATTCGGTATTACTCCCAGGAAGGCATCGTCATGACCGACGACACGCCGCGAATTGTGCATGAACACTCGCCCGAGTAATCATCTCAAAAGTTGGCGGGCCAGCGTTCTTGAAATGCGACAAGCCATTCCAGCCTTCCCGGAGTTACCGCCATGAAAATCACAAACCGAGCGTCCTTTGGCCATATGTTTTCGTCAGCCAACGATCGTGAAGGAGGCATTCTTGTTCTTTCCGCAGCCGTGCTGGTGATGGTTCTGGCCTTTGCATCCTTTACCGTCGACATTGGCTGGATCGCGTTGACGCTGGCACAAATGCATAACGCGTGCGATGCGGCTGCTCTTGCCGGTGCCACGGAACTCGGCCCCGGAACCGGGCTCGCGCCGACTCTGAGTTCCACAGACATTCAGACAAACTCAAAGTCTACGGCAAGAACTATTGCTGCATCCAACTCTGCCGGCGGAATTGAGTCGACCTATATCGATGTCACTCGGGATGTTCGACTTGGGCAGTACCAGTGGTTGCCGGACGAGCAACGATGGGCCGAGGTCTGGGGAGCGACGCCGTACACACTGGTTGAAGTCACCGTGCACCGCGACCGCGGGAGCGCCGTCGATATCAACGGCCAGATGATGGACGGCCCGCTGCCACTGTTTTTTGCTCCTGTCATTGGCCACTCCGATGCTGGCCTCACCGCCGTCGCGGCCGCAGCGATCATGCCTGGTGTCGGCTTTCGCATTTCCCCTGACAGCTCATCGCGGTCCGACATCCTGCCGATCGCTCTGGACGAAACGTCCTGGAACAGTCTGCTCTCAGGAGTCGGAAACGACGACTACGAGTTCGATGCCGGACTGAATAAAGTCGCCAACTCGCCCGACGGAATCCTCGAAGTGAACATCTACCCTTCAGGCAGCAGTTCGCTCCCTCCGGGAAATCGAGGCACGGTCGATATCGGCAACCCTGGCAACAGCACAGCCGATCTGAAACGACAGATTCGAGAAGGCATCAACGCCAGCGATCTTGCCTGGTTCGACGGCGAAATTCGATTCGACGGCGAACCGCTGCAACTCAACGGCGACACAGGAATCAGTGCCGGTATCGAGGCTGCCCTAAAAGACGTGATCGGCGCGGTCAAAGCCATCCCGCTCTTCACCAGCGTCTCTGGCCCCGGCAACAACGCGACCTACGAGATCAGCCGATTCGTCGGAGTCCGCATTATGGATGTGCGATTGACAGGAAACCCCAGCAAGCGACACGTCACCGTCCAGCCAGCTCCGTTCTTTGATCCAACGGTGGTCAAAGGACAGACCGAAATCCGCAGCGACTCCATCTTCACAACACCAGTACTGATTCGGTAATCGCAAACTGGCAACAACGAACCTGCTGAACAGAAGCGGGGACTTCATCAAGCTGGTGACGAGTCGCAAGATCGCCAAACAGGCAGGCCCACACCTTGCCAGACAGGCGACAGCGCTGACGCCAAGACTGCATTCAGACGTCTTGACGCCCGACACCATGATTTCCGACTTTGGAACTCAGGAAACTAATGCTTAGCCCCTTGCACCGCGGTAAACTATCTCGTCGGTTGCGAAACTCTGACTCAGTTGCGGAGCAGCATCTTGATGTGCCATGACAATCACGGTGTCGTTCGGGTGGGTAACATAGTCGGGGCGGGTTACGAATGACTGATCTGTTGGCGTGTCCGACAGCAATCACAACAGATTGACTGTCTGATCCACGTAAGGTCGCCCCGGGTTGACGACCGAAACAATCCGCTTACTCACCTGATGCCGAAACAGCATTGCTCGGAATTTCGAAGTTCTGGACCGTATCCGCCTTCGGAAAATCGATCGAACTTTCATACGGCGTAAACAATGAGGCACCGTCGGCCAGCTCCTCGCCCGATTCTGTTCTCGCGATCCCGTCAAAGCCGATGATCCGAATACGGTGCGGCCCGCCAACGACTCCCTTCCCGGCAGCAGTTCTATAAACACCATCACGAATTTCAGCACCTCCGCCTGGTCCACTGTTGCCCTCTTCGGAGTCTGGATAGAACGTGACAAAACCTTTCGGCACAGGTTTGCCGTCATAGGTCACACTGCCAGAGACTTCATAACGCTGCGGCCCGCTGCTGCCGGAACATCCCGACAACATTGCCATAACGATTAACCCCAGCGTCACACTTGCGTAAATCATCCGAAAAGACGCAAACATACTTGCACGCGGCAATCTCGACTTCACTTCACTCGTGTCGTTCATCATTGCGCGAATCCTCCGTTTGGAAGATCGTCTTCGCGATTCGCCAATTGCTGATAAACCGCGAGGTCCATGTTCTCATTCAGAAAATGAGTGCTGCCATCCATCATCGCCACATGACAGCCGCCGACGTGAACACTACTGAACCCTGTTGTCGCATGAACCCCTCGATTCGCGTGCAGATTAATCGGGTCCATTGCTCCAACCAGATTCCGGGGGAAGGTACAGGAATCCTGTTTTGCACTGGCCCCCCAGGCTGCATCACCATAGCGAGTCTCAGCAATCATGAAGACGTTGGCCTGCCCGTCAGTGACGTCGCGAAAGTTGATTTTCGAACTTGCAAACAGCACTCCATTGACAAAGTGAGCACGAGCATTGGCTGGCGAACAACCACTGTTTCCACAGGAAACTGAATTGCCGCCACCCATCACCCCAAAGTAACTGTTGTAAAACGGTTCCTTCGTATAAATCGGATCGGAAGGGCATTGAAAAGCGGGAAGTGCGACCAGCAGGTTACTATTGGGAGTCGTCATCTGATTACTGCCCGCCTGGAATGGAACATCGAAGTCGAACGACTCGTAAAGAGGTGCCTGGTCGATGTACGGCAGAATCAAAACCGGCCATGGAGCATACTGCAGAGTTCCGCTCGAACCCCCACTGCGACACCAGCTCGTCGAACCGGAAATGCCTGCCCGGTTAGAAACGTATCCCGGTGGCAGCGTATTGAAAATTTCATGGTAGTTGTGCATCGCCACACCAAGCTGCTTGATATTGCTTTTGCAGGCAGACCGCCTGGCGGCTTCCCGTGCCTGCTGCACGGCGGGCAGCAGCAATGCCACCAGAATGGCAATGATTGCAATGACAACCAACAACTCGATCAGAGTAAACCCGCGAGTCCTTCGTGAAGACCGTACATTCGACATGATTTAAGTCCTGGAGCGACGAGGGAAGGAGACTGCTGACGCATAGTTCATGTCAGGACAAACAGATGATGAATGACCAGCATGAGATGTAACAGGAGAGTGCAGCATTCGAACCGAATCTGTCAACGTTGGCAACTAATCTTAGGGTGAAAGCAATCTTATATTCTCGCCACGAAAAACGACCGAAGTACTCTCGAAAAAACAGAACTTCAACGTGGGCGTTTCTTTTCGAGCCATTCCAGGGCAGGAACCCGGTTCGGATCCTGATCGGCCCAGTCGGGGGCTGGGAACCAGCGGAGGCTGCTGTAGCGCGGGTAGGTTTCCCAGATGTCTCCGCCATCGGGCGAGGTGACTCGGGCGTCGTTCGTTTGTTTCAGATAGTCGAACAGGCGAGCGTTCAGGTTTGAGCGGACTTTCGCAAACGCTGGATCAGCGGCGAGGTTGTCCAGGCACGCCGGGTCTTTGCGGATATCAAAGAGTTCTTCAGCCGGGCGACGGTCGACGGCGAAATTCAGGAAATGGCCGATCTTCTTGTCGTCACGGTTCGCGATAAGGAAGCTCAGACTCGGACAGGCATCAATGTCGTGATAACCGCCGTGCATTGGGCCGAGTGTTGAACTGGCGGTGCTGCTGTCAGCTCCATACTTCACTTTATCGAACTTCTGAGCGGGACCAGCTGGCCAGCGCTCCGGGCGGAAGTTTCGAATGTAGAGGTAGTCTCGCGTGCGGATGCAGCGTTGCGGGTAACTCAGCGAGTTGAACCTCGACGACGAATGCCGCTCTCGTCCGCTGAACACGGCATCGCGATCTTTGTCGACAATCCCCTGCCCGGTTGATTCCAGAATGTTGCGGATGCTGCGTCCGGCGATCGGAGTTTCGGTCGGCGTTTCAACTCCGGCGGCATCGTAAATCGTTGCCGTCAGGTCGATCAGGTTGACCGGGTCATCGACGACCCGACCGGCTTTCGCTCCGACCGGCCATGAAACTGCCAGCGGCATGTGGATACCGTATTCGTAGCAGTTGGCCTTTGCCCGAGGAAACGCCATCCCGTTATCACTGGTCACGATGACCAGCGTGTTGTCCAGCTCGCCAGCGGCTTCAAGCTGATCCAGCATTCGTCCGAGGTGCTGATCGAACCATTGGATCTCGAAGCAGTAATCCAGGATGTCCGAGCGAATTTCAGGCGTGTCCGGCAGAAACTTCGGAACGACGACTTTGCTCGGGTCGAGACCGTTTTCGATGCCAATTCCCTTTCCGAATGAACGGTGAGGCTCGGTCGCTCCATACCAGAAACTGAACGGTTTGTCTTTTGGGCGATCCTTCAGAAAGTCGGCGAAATTTGCGGCGTAATCAGTGCTGCTGATGCCGGCTGGAGACTTCACCTTGCGGCGACCCCAACTCGGTCCAGCAGGATTGTTGTTCCAGCCGTCAACCTTCCAGTTGCCAGGCCCCCAGCCCTTCCCGGTGCATCCGATAAAATACCCCGCCGCAGCAAGCCGGTCCTGGTAGACCTCGTACTTCTTCGGGAACGAACTGGCGTGCGTGCCGGCGTGTTCGATCTGCCAGATGTTTCGACCGGTCAGAAACGCCGCCCGCATCGGACTGCATCCGGGAGCCGGCGTAAAGGCATTGTTAAAGAGGACTCCCATCTTTGCGACACGATCAAAGGCCGGAGTCGAAATTGCCTGATAGCCATAGGCGGAAGCATGGGGAAACGACTGGTCGTCTGAAATCGCCACCAGAATATTTGGCCGTTTGTCAGCTATCGCCGTCGAGACCGCTGAAGTCACCACCAGCACAAGAACCAGACCAGGTAACCACCGCCGAAGAATTCGCATCTCGAAACTTCTTTCTAACAAAGAATAAGCACGGATGGCTTCGTGAAACATCCATTGCTATCCGTAACTCAATCCGTGAAATCCGTGGTCCGCCGATTTGAATTAATCAGGAAGGCGGCATCATCGCGATGCTGCCGTACGCCGAACAAGTGAAACGGTCGCATTCGAAATCGGCGAGCGTCAGAATCTCGAAAGTCTTCATCACACTTCCTCGCCAGGGATATCTCCTGATGCTTGTTGCCAGTCTCGCTCCCCCCGCCAAACCCGAGCTTCATCACCACTTCAAGATGCCTTTCCAGGAGAGGGTCCGTAAGCACGGCCAGGGGACTCACACCGAACTGGACCACCTGACGGTTAGCGAGCCAACGACTGTCGTCTTCGAGTGGACGATCGGCGAAGACGTCGTTCAAACCGGAGGCGAACTGCTCGTCTGCTGGCGATGGCCGTTCGACTGGAGTGATCTTCAGACCGACGATCCGACAGCCGACGGTTTCATGAGCCTGGAGTTCGAACTCGCGTCGCGCGACAGCAGCGACGTGACGCTCAAACCGGTTTACAACTGGTTCTCCGGCATCGAACCCTGGCATCACCAGATTCATGTCAAAGTCCAACAGGGGCAACTCCGACAGGGCGACCACATCAAACTGACCTGCGGAGACACGTCGCAAGGAAGCACTGGCTGGCGTGCTCCCACTTGCGTCGACTGGTCCGTCGAATTTCTCATGGCCATTGATCATCTCGGCGATTCGATCCGGCATCGGCTGGTGCAGCAGTCATCGTTTTCGGTCATCGCCGGGCCGCCGGTTCGACTGACGGCGATCGTTCATTCAGACACTGTCGTTGGCGAGGCAGCCGAAGTCATCGTTCGAGCCGAAGACTGCTGGGGAAATGCGACTGTGCTCAACGACCTGCCGGCCCTGTCGGTCGAATCGTCCGCCGAGGACACATCCGCGGGCGACGTTGAGATCATCCCGGTCGACGCCGAACCCGTTCGACCGTCGTACCACTTTGACGTGACGTTCAGCCAGCCCGGATCGTTCCGGCTGACGGCCAGAGTCGGCGACTTCGAAGCCGTTTCGAACCCCGTCACCGTTCATGCCGAACAGCCGCCGCTGGAAATCTTCTGGGGAGACATTCATTCCGGGCAGACGGAAATCGGTTGCGGATCCGGGTCGGTTTCCGAGTCGTACGCTTTCGGTCGAGACTGCGCCGGTTTGCAGTTCATCACACACCAGGCCAACGATCATTACGTCACGCTGAGCGACTGGGCACACGTCCGCAAAGTCACGGACGAATTCTACGAGCCTGGTGTCTACGTCCCGATCCTCGGTTGCGAATGGAGCCCCTTCACCGAAGACGGCGGCGATCGCAACGTGATCTACGGTTACGACGAACCAATCCTCCGACGCAGCGACCGGTTCTTTCGCGAAGACGTTCCTGACCCGGAGCCCGACGTTCCGCGCGCTCCCGAATTTCACAACGCGTTCCGCGATCTGGACGTCCTCGTCAACATCCACGTCGGAGGTCGCATGACGAATCTCGACTGGTACGAACCAAAAATCGAGAAGCTGTGCGAGACGCATTCGACTCACGGCACCGTCGAATGGTTTTTCATGGACGCCCTGTCGCGAGGCTACAAGGTGGGACTGACCGCTGGCACCGATGGAGTGATGGGCCGTCCCGGCGCGTGTCATCCAGGCCGACGATTGATCCGCAACCTGCGCAACGGACTGACCGCCGTTTACGCGAAAGAACTGACTCGCGAATCCATCTGGGAAGCGCTGCATGCTCGACGAACGTACGCAACGACTGGCGAGCGTATCCGGCTGCTCTTTCAGGTCGACGGTGCCGACATGGGATCTGAAATCGAGACAACCGACTCGCCGAAGATCAGCTTCAGTATCGAAGGCACAAAGGCCATCGAACGAGTCGACCTGTTTCGCGGCGTTGAGATCATCAACTCGTGGGCAGTGTCGCCGCAAGTCGTTCAATCGGAAGAGGCCACTTTTCTGCGAGTTCTCTGGGGCGGCACCGAAGAAAAAGGCACGGCCCGACTGCAACGAGTCGACTGGACCGGCTCGCTGTCCGTTTCAAGCGGCACGGTCGAATTGATGGAGCCGATCAATTTCCAGTCGTACGACGATGCTGCCACCGGCGTCGGCAATAATCGCCTTGAATGGTCTAACCAGTCAGCCGGCAACGCCGCCGGGCTTCTCCTCAAAGTCCACGGCGATGACTCGACCGAGCTGACGTTCGAATCCGGCCCGACAACGTTCACGGTCAAGCTCGGCGACGTTCGGAACGACGACCACCGAGTCGATGCGGGCGGAGTCGGTCGCTTCGCTCAAATCGGCCCCGCACCCGATCAGAACGGACCGACAACCTTCCAGCTCGAAACGTCCGATGAAGAATCCCTGACCGGCGAACTCCCCTACTGGCTCCGCGTCACACAAGTTGACCAGTCCCTCGCCTGGAGCAGCCCGGTTTACGTCACCAGGAATGGGTAGTTGCCTGTCTACTCAAAAGAACTTGTGTGTTCCTGATGGCAGAGCATGCCCAATGGGTTGAATGCAGTTTGGGGCGGGGGGGGCTGAGTGTTCGCGGGGCAGGAAATCATCCCGAAAGCGGCGTCCATGCACATGTGAATCAGCGCCACTTTCAAGGGAGAGAGATTTTACTCACGAATTCCCATTATGCGTCCGGCTTTATTTCGGTCCCGTCCGGCAAAATGGATGGGGTGCCACGACTGCTCTCAAGCTGCGAATTGCTCACCTTCGCCCCCCTAAGGTCCGCCCCGCCGAGGTCCGTCCTGCTGAGATCAGCTTCGCCGAGGTCCGCCCCGCGGAGGTTCGCCCCACAAAGGTACGCCGCGCCGAGACTCGCCCCATGAAGTTTTGCTTCAGAGAGATCCGCCCCACAAAGGTCCACCCTTCTCAGGTCCGCCCTTCTCAAATACGCCCCGCAGAGATTCGCCCCACTGAGGTTCGCTCCATGAAGTTTCGCCCCACCGAGTTTCGCTTCGTTGAGGTCTGCCTTTCTGAGGTACGTCCCGCGGAGGTCCGCCCTTCTGAGGTCAGCACCGCAAAGGTTTGCCTCACCGAGGAATGCCTCACAAAGGTTTGCCCCGCGGAGGTCCGCCTTGATGAGGTACGCTCGGGCGAGACCTGCCCCCATGAGGTTCATTCCGCGGAGATTCGCCCCACACAGCCAAGCGTCAAACAGGCTCTGCTTCGGGGGAAGCGGCGTGTCTGATTGGGATTCATTTTCTGCCGGAACCAACCAGAGATGTCTGAGAGAGCTCAATACAGGCGAGGTTGTTTCGCTCGACGATCGCTGCTCGACGAGACGGTGGAGCCAGGTGCCCAGCGACGTTTCCTGTGGCCAGACGATTTTTGTCGGAGCAATTCGCTCTTCAGCCAGCCTGTTCAACGCGGCAGACGCACAATCGTGCAGAATCAGTAAGGCCTGCTCGGCGTGGATTGCCTGGCGGTTTCTCTCGTGAAAGCTGGCGTCGACCAGAACCTTCTTCATAGGCAGGCCGTCATTCAAAACGGTAGTCATCAGCGTCCCCAGAAACTGCCGCCACTCTTCCAGCCTGGCTGCAGCCACGTGACCACGTTGAAACTCCCGGTGCATAAACCGTAACAGACCATCTTCAATCGCTGTCGGACCGAAGACTTCGATCCAGTCGACCAACGCCTGGTTCAGCGGATTGTTATTTCCACGAGTCGACCGCTCGCTGACTTTCCAGTCATCATGAATTTTCTCCAACTCAATCAGGAGACGACGAGCGGTGAGGTATTCGCCAAAACTCTTGTGAGTAAACTCGAAAAGTTCCTGCCCCTGTCCAAGCTGCCTGGACCGGATGTAAAAGTCCTGGAGCTGCTTCCGCACGCTCGTACTGGTGTCTTCAGAGAGGACCTTGAAGCGTGTTTCCTGTTCCGAGTTGAGATGAGCGAGCACCTGCTCCATTGACGTCACTCGACCGGCGCTATGCCATGTAGCCAGCGCACTGTCTTCGAGCAATTTTCCGAATTCCTTCCTTGAGAGCTGCCCGGCGGCGGGATGAACTCTTTCGCTCCCGCTTTCTACGCGATTCGTGTCATCGTCGGCGTCACGTCGTTCCAAGACTCCATTCAGCATTTCCTGGTAGGCTTCGTTGAGATCGACCGCGCCACTCTGGTCCAGGCGACTCGCTTCCGGATTTGATTTCCAACGGCCAAGAGTCAGCGCGAGCAGGAAGTTGAGCAGAGGCACTGCCGTGATCTTTTCAAAGTCTTTGCCCTTACCTTTCAGCAGTTCCAGCGACCATTGCATGTCATTTCCCGAAGGGAAACAGGGTAGCAAATGGAAGGCGTGCTGGTCGGCAATGAATCGATGAGTAGCCTTTGAAACAGCAACCGGGCGCCCACAGAACAGCACGGCCAGCTGCCGATTATGTCCGCAGATTTCGATCACCTTGTGAACGGCCACGACGAAGTTCGAAGCCGCCTCCGCTCCCACATCTCCTGATCCGGCCAGCTCATCCAGCCCATCAAAAATCAGTAGCAGCCGGTCAGAACGTGACTGATCAATTTCATAATTCTGACGTGGCGACAACAGCCCGTCAGGAAATCGAGACATGTGACTGGAGCAGAAGCTGTCGGGTACGCGGTCGGCATTGCCTTGAAAACCCAACAGGTGCAAAGGGACATAAATGGCGCCCAGACCGACTACTTCCCTGGAAATTTCTGCGGCAAACTTCCGAATCGACGACGACTTCCCAACTCCCGGACCACCGGTGAGAACTCGCACTGCGTTGTCGATGCGGTATTCATTTTTGAGCTCTTCGAGCCAGTGACGCAGCCGGTCATCCAGCAAAAAAGCTTCTGATTCTTCAATCGGTACATCCATAACACGCGTTACCTGAAACAAAACAGACACTGATCGAACGTGCCTATTAACGCAACATTCCGTACACACGTCAACATTTCATATTTCGGTCCAATTGTGGCAGATGTTGGGGTTGCGGAAGCGGGCGAAGAGAGGCTGTCGGGAAAGGCAGCGGTTTGCCGAAGACACGAGATGAGCGGAACCACCTTTCAGGCTGTCGGTTGTTGATGGCCTGCTGTCTTCAGTGAGTGCTCATGATTGCTCGCACGTCTGAACCTGATTGTGACGAACCAGTTGCTGGTGGATCTTGCGCCGCCGGGCAAGCTGACAGTGGTCCACGACTGGTCGGCGGTGGCAACCAAAGTGGCGGTGGTGATCGATCAAAGCCGGTGAGTCGGGGCGTTCGAAGCGCGGTGTCGGTGCTGCTGGTTCTGCATCTTGTGGCGATTGCTTCGGCGCCGCTGGCGATGGAGCCGGCGTCTTTGCCTGCTCAGAAAGTGTTTGCGTTTTTCAGACCATACCTGGACGCCGCGTTTCTGAATCATGGTTACCACTTCTTCGCTCCCGAGCCGGGGCCGAGTCATTTGATTCGGTACGAGCTGACGTTTGCAGACGGTCGAGTCGAAACCGGCGTCTTTCCCCATCCGGCTGAGCAGAAGCCTCGACTGAACTACCACCGACATTTCATGCTCAGTGAGTTCGCAAATCGGCTCGCGGTTGACGATTCTCAGCAGCCGGCTCTGCACGAGCTGAGTCGATCGTTCGCGCAGCATCTGATGAGAGAACGACATGCTGAGTCGGCGACACTTTTTCTCAGGCGGCACTACATCCCCTCGCCGCAGCAGGTGCGTGAGGGCATGATGCTCGAAGCGGACGAGCTGTACGCCGAGCGGCCACTCGGAACTTTTTCGCCGGAAGATGTTCGAGGTTTGGTGGAGTCAGCCGAGCAGCAATTCGCGTCCAGCGACGACCGCCCAGAGACCTCGCCATTGATGCCGCCACACCAGACTCAAAACGCAGTACGGCTGTCAGGGCGTTTGCAGCTGCCGGATGCCCTGCAAGCCGGGGAGGTGACTCGATGATCGGTCGTTACTTCCGAGGACTGGCTGACGCGACGATGGCTGGCTGGAACCGGTTCTGGTTTTCGGCGGCTGATCCTGCGCCGCTGGCCGGCATTCGGATTGCGATCGGGATGCTGCTGGTTTATTCGCACGCGGTCTGGGCGTTGAACTCGGACGATTTCTTCGGCGCAAACGCCTGGCTGAACAGCGACGCGGTATCGGCGATTCAGGCGGACGGGAACCTGCTCAGCGCGTTGTGGTGGGCTGATGGATCGCCAACGTTGATCGCTGTCGCGCACGGCGTGGCGATCCTGAACGCGTTGCTGCTGACGTTCGGACTGTGGTCGCGAGTCGCTGCTCCGGTCGCGTTTCTGCTGACCGCTTCTTTCGCGAATAGGAATCCTGCCGCGCTGTACGGGTTCGACCAGGTGCTCGGCTTCGTGACGCTTTATCTGTGCGTGAATCCTGGACACGGCTGGCTGTCGGTTGATTACTGGCGGGAGTTTCGACGGCGTCAGAAGTACGCTGGTCGACAAAGCGTGGCCACGTCGCTGATCGTGGTCGCTCAGCCGAGTGTTTCGGCGAACATTGCGACGCGGTTGATTCAGCTTCACCTTTGTCTGATCTATCTGGTGGCCGGTCTGGCGAAGCTCAAAGGAGCCGCGTGGTGGAGCGGTGTCGCTTTCTGGGGAACGATCGGCAACCTCGAATACCAGACGCTTGACATAACCTGGCTGGTCGACTGGCCGATAATTGTCAGTCTGCTGACAATGTCCGCTCTGGCCTGGGAGATTTCTTACACGGCTCTGATCTGGAACCGCTGGACCAGGCCTTTGGTACTTGCCTTCGCCGTCGCGATTCACGCGGGCATCGCCGTCTGTTTTGGAATGATGACCTTCGGCCTGTCGATGATTGTTGCCAACGTCGCGTTTGTCAGCCCGGCGTTAATCCGTTCGTTGGCTCAACGGTGGGATGTAGATCCCTGGGCGGTCGAACTGAAGAAAATCTCAGCAGGACAGGTCCGTAAAGAACCGGGGCACTTGCCGGTCGGAGTCGCGCTGCATCAGCGTCCTTAAAGACTAATCCTTAAAGTGGGCGGGTTACCTTGATGCCCCACACGAACTTGTGAACCGAACCAGTTAGTCGTTGTGCAGTTGTCGCAGGCGACCGGACAGTCGCAGCATGAGCTGGATCCGCTCGAACTCGTTGAGCCATTCCTGCGTGACCTGATCGAGCAACGACTGGTCTGCTCCGCCGATGCCTGTCGGGCAGGCAGCTCCGAGTTGTGTCTGGGCCATGTTGCGATACTTCGCGAGCGTGCGGTCTCCGGCCCGACCGCAGACGAAGTCGTCTTCGCTGAGGAAGAGAACGGACGGGACTCGCTGGCCGCCACAGATTGAGAGAGCGTCTGCCAGATCGGAGTGCTGATCGCGGTCGAAAAATCTCAGATCGATCGTACCTTTCGACGCGGCGACAAAGTGGTCGAAAATCGGACACTGGTTGACGCAGTCTCCGCACCACGCTCCCGCGACGACGAAGACTTTCATCTTCCGGACGAAGCCTGACAACACGTCGCGTTGAGCCGCTGCCAGATTGACCTGTCCATGAACAGCGGCCCAGCGCTGTTGCTGATCGGCGGTGCCATGCTTTGTCAGAAAGCCGGAGTAGCCCAGGCCGCTTTCGAATTTCGCTGCGAAGTCCATGTTGTCGTCTTTCGTCAGTGTGGAAGCTGTGAGTGAGCGGTGCGTTTTCTGATCGCCTGGCCCCCAGACTGCAAGCGTCCGGCGGCTCGTTGACTTCGCCAGGAGCGACCGATACAACCAGCCGAACCGGCAGATTGACGATATTGCCCAGCATTGCTGGTCTGCCATCGTCGGCGGTCTGCCGGACGCTTCGGGACACGCCTCGTTGCGTCGTGAATCACTGAAGGACTAAAACGATCGGGAGATAAATTCGATGAGACGACCAGCACAACGGTTTGGATTTCTGGTTCTGGCACTGGCTCTGGTTCCCGTTCAGTTTTCGACAGCGGATGCGGGAGTGATCCCCTGGCTGTACGACGCCGTCTTTGGCCCGGTCCACTACGGTTACGGCGGATATGGCCACAGCAGCTACGGATACGGCAACTATGGCACGGCCTATCGATATTCGTACGCCGGACCTCAAGTCAGCTATGCGATGCCGACGGCGCCGATCTACTACGGGCAATCGAATTGCGGCCCGACAGGTTGCAGCTCTGCCGGATGTGCGACGCCGTCGTATTCGGTGGGATACCGGTCTGTGTTTGCCCCCCCGACGTACTGCTCAACCGGCAGCTGCTCGACAGTCCTGAGCGCTTACCGATACTCCGCCGGCAACTGCGGAACCTGCTCAACAGCCGCTTCGGCAAACAGTACCTGTGCTGCGAAGACGGCCTGGAAATCGGAGTCGAAAGAAGCCACGACGCAATGGCCGACTGAAGTGATCAAGGGAGAAGCCCCCGTCCCGACTCCCGCCGCAAAGGACGACGCTCCAATGCCGAAGCCAACATTTGCGGCTGAGCCGGCTGATCCTTCGAATGGTCAGCCGGTCGCTGTTGAAAAGGTCGTTACGGAGAAGTCTGGAGGTACAACCGGTGGCGGAAAATCAGCGTCTGGTGACCCGAACTGGACGGGAACTGGAAAGCCCACCGCCGCAGTCACCGAAGAGCTGCCAGCAGCGACCGACGCCGTTAACGCAGGATTCGGCGAGCCCATCCGAGGCGAGGAAGAGGACGTGAACAAGATATTCACTGCACCGGTTCAAGGAGCGGAAGAACCAGCCAATGGTGAGGCTGCCCCCACAACGACGCCCGTCTTACCAGAAGGACTTGACGGCCTGCCCGACACGGCAGCACCTGAGGACAGCCTCGATAAGGCTCTGCCGCTGAACCTCGATCAGCAATCAAGCTGGAAATTCGACGTCCCAGTCCAGCGGGTCGCTTTCCGGGCGGGCTTTGGCCGAGCAACGCTCGCCCGAACCACAGTCAACGTTGATGTTGACTACGTCGTGCCAGCCGCTTCGACGCTGCGACTGGTCAGCCGCTGACAGATCGCTGGAGCAAACCGGTCACTGAGAAGATGCGACTCTGACTTTGCCAGGTCACCACCGCCCTTCAACAGGTTGCCCTCCGTTGAGGCTGGAAAATCAGCCGGGATCGCTACTGATTCGGAGCGTGTTTTTCAAACCACGGATCGGATACCGGCCTGTTCGGTTCTACCGGTTTCTTCGGCAGCGTGGTTCCGGTGTCGTACTTAATGGCTCTTAACGGCCGATCTGAAAGCGGCACAAACGCGGTCACTTCAGGCGGCTCCCAGGTGTAGGAGTCCGACGAGCCGGCTTCTTCGAACATGGCTTCTATTTCAGATGGGATGCCGTCTTCCGACGGAACGTCTTCAATAGTTGTTTCGTCCGCGGCCTCAGCAGCGACTTCCTTATTCGCGACACCCTTGGCAGCAACATCCACCTCGTCCGGCTGCGCAGCAGGCGCTGACTGATCAGCAACCGCAACGACTCCAACGGTTGCCGATTCAATTACTGCTGAGCAGTCGGCGAACGCCTCTGCCTTTGCCTCTTCTGCTGCGGCGGCTTGAGACACCGACGAGTCAACTTCTCCGGCCTGTTTCGCGGCCACATTCGAAGCTTCAACCGAAGTTTGCGGAACAGCGGAATTCCCATACCGGGAGTCTGCTTCGCAGGCAGGATACGGCGGCGGCAGCGGTTCGAGCGTGAGATCCTGCTCAATGGCTCTGAACTGACCGTTGCTGATTTCAAAGAGCGCCGACTGGAGCTCTCGCAGCAGAAACTCGCCGACGTAACGGAACGGGTTGTAGACACAAAGTGTCCACACCAGATTCCAGGGCCAGCAGATCGCCCAGGCCACAATCTGCGCGGCTCGTTCTTTCGGGTCAGGTTTCGTCAGGCCGGCAAGTGTGGTCCGGGCCTGACGTGAGTCATAACCGGGAACCATTGGTCACATAGTCCTTCCAGACGGGCTTCAATTCGTGAGTTAACTGATGGCCGCCTTCAGCCGCCGCCATTCGGCAGGCTTCGGACCACAACAGGTACTTTTCGCGAAGAGTCGGTTCGGGGCAGTGCTCAGCGTGTGAACGCAACATCGTTGCTGTACTGCGGAGATTTCCAGGCGCCAGCCACTCCGCTTTGGCCCGCTCGTACGATTCTCGTATTTGCCGAACGAGCAGCCACCAGCGAAATGTCGCCCACGCGATTCCAACAAAGAGATAGCAGCCAAGCCCTGCCAGCAGAGCCCACGCATTCTGAGACAGCCACGCCGGAAAACTCATCTCGTGAAGATCATCCAAACCAACGGTTTCCCATTGTGTCGGAAAAAAGGCAATCGCAACGATCAACGTGCCGACCGTCACGCCAGCCGCGACTGGATTTGCGGATTCGACAAACCAGACAATCAGCCCGGACTGGACGATTACCAGCACCCAGAACCAGAAGCTTTCACTGGTGAGAATTTCGCTCAACATGGAACAACCAGATCCCTGAACAACTAAGATCTCTGCAGATGAGTTCTCCGTAGAACCCGGACACGATACCAGGCATCCTGAATTGGCCCTGTATTTTGTCCGAGCCAGGCTCAATTTCAGGAAACGGTTGCGGTGCGATTTCGGGTTTGACCTGACTGTTCCGACGGTCGATTCTGTCGTGAGAGACGCTCCGCACTGCTTACCCGGCTTTGGTCCTTTGAGCGAGGAACGAACAAGGCCAAACAGAGGGCACGCGATTTTCCCGCAAAGAACCGCCCAACAGGAGCGAATCCTACGGACGCAGACCGAGGCGTTCTCGAATAGCGACCCACGGTTGGATCTGAGTCAGGAACGGGAGACCGTCAACGGTGGGCTCGCTCTTTCGAGTAACTCCGTCGACCGCTCCGGCTTCGTTGACAATTCGCTCCAGCAACTGCCGCTGCGACTCGGCGGTGTGCCGTTCGAGCAGGTCGACGCGACCGTACTGAACCGCAATAGCTGCAGCCAGGGCATAAGCTCCCCAGTTGCTGACGCCAGCCACGATCGTTGCATCAGCTGAAATCCGGCACGGAACCCGGTCAACGTGCGGGCCGCTGATCCTTTTAAGCAGCTCCTCGCGGGAGAATCTGCCCATACCGATTTCGTTGCCTCCATCGCCAATTCCAACCACTTTAAGATTGGGATTCTTAGATCTCACCTCGTCGATCAGTCGGTGCAGATCTGCCGAAAACGCCTCGATACTTTCGCCTCGCATGTTGCAGCAATGGCCAGGCTGCCACCCGATTACTGCATCAGCCTGCTTTTGCTCGACTCCTGAGCCAGACTGCGCGGCCTCCGGCCCAGACTGCTCGGCGACCGATTTCAGCAAATTGTAGCCGGGACCAACCCGTTCGATGCAGACCAGGTGGGAAAGCCCTCGCAGCATCGAGTCCCTCAGAACTCCTGCTCTCCAGGCAGCCGACTGCGCCACTCCACCTGGACTTACAAAGAGCGATACAGCCCCACAGAAGCCATCAGAAAAGGACGCCCGAACAACCGGTTCGCAATATTCATCGGTAACGATCGATGTTGGCATGCCAAGGCCCGACAGAACGTCGGCAAGAACGATTGTTCCAGGAGGTCCGTCTGTCTCGGCATGACCTCGCGGCCCTTCTGGAGCTGCGCCGCCGACGTCACCATCCAGACGCTGACTGATTGTCGCAGGAATGAAGAACCCGGTAATCAGCCCGACTCCGGTTGGCCTGCCACCTCTTAAGAAGAGATCTGCCGCCCTGGCCAGTTCGCCTCGGCCGGGCCCGGCACCGTCGGCACCAATCAGCCCTCGCCTGGCTGGGTCTCGCCGGACGAATTCTTCGATTTGCGAGATCAGCCGCGCATTTGACATTGAATAATCAGCTCAATCAAACAGCCCACCCAATGAACAAGCCGGCAACCTTTGCGTGAAACTCTCGTTGCCCGCGCGTCTCTCTTCGAAAGATGCCGAGTGTCACCTGAGGGCGGCCAGAAACACAACCAACGAGCAAATCATCCCCTGACACCGAAAGCTTCGCAGCAC
This sequence comes from uncultured Planctomycetaceae bacterium, assembly GCA_963976765.1. GTDB lineage: Bacteria > Planctomycetota > Planctomycetia > Planctomycetales > Planctomycetaceae > JABMPE01. The sequence continues at coordinate 137,331 of CAXBME010000019.1, read as the reverse complement.
AACGTCCTTTTTCGACACTCCCGCATTCTCATGCCCTGCACAGGAAAACGACACCCTTTGCTGTTAAACGCCTAAACGTCGCAGATTTCGCAGGGCTCGACTGCTGCGACAAGCTGAAACTCCTTCCCGTGGCCGGGAACCCTTGAAATGCCACTTCCATTTTCTGAGAAATCATCGGCTTACCTCATCACCTGAGTTGTCAGGTGACGATCGAGCGACAACAATCCCGCGCTGCTGACGGCAGAGCTGTGCATTCTTTCGGGTGCGCTCGCACTCATCCGACAGGTTGAAGCAGAATCATGGCCAAGAAATTAAATACCGACGAAATTCTAAGCAAGATTCGCAAGCAGGGAGCTGGCAACTCTGGTGGAGATGCCGCAGGCTCTCCGCCTGAAGATGCTGCACCTTCAGCTGAAAAGCCAAAGGCTGCACCAGCTGGTGGCCCTGCCGATATAATGGCGAAGATTCGCGCCCAGGGTGCGGGGTCTGCTGCCAAACCTGCCGAGGATACTCCCCCCTCAAAAAAGGCAGCTCCCAAAAGTCCAGCCGATATCATGGCAGCGATTCGGGCGCAGGGCGCTGGTGGTGCCGCAACTCCGCCTGGGAAATCAGAAGGTGTTGCCCCGGCGAAAAAGGTTGCCGCTTCTGCGGTTCCTGCAGGTGACCTGCCGCCCGTCGATGAAATGCTTCGGCAGATGAAGACGGGTAAAGTTGGGGGTGCAACAGCGAGTGCTGCTCCAGCTAAGCCTGTCCTGAAGGTTCCAGTTAAACCTGCAAAAAAAGCAGCGGCGGCTGACGCGTCGACGCGTCGAGGGTTTTTGTCGTGGTTTGCTGCCGGGTGGACCTTTCTTGCTGTCACCTCAGGTGCCTGGGTGCTTGGGCTTGCTCGTTACATGTTTCCGAACGTCCTTGTCGAACCGCCATCTCAGTTCAAAGTGGGTTCGCCGTCCGATTACCCACTTGGCTCCGTATCAACAAAATACACCGCCTCAAATGGCATCTGGATCGTTCACACGGACCAGTATAAAGGCAAATCGCTGATCTACGCCCTCGCCTCAGTGTGCACTCATCTCGGGTGTACGCCAAGCTGGCTTGAAGGTGAGCAGAAATTTAAATGCCCGTGTCATGGTTCGGGCTTTTACATGACAGGGATCAACTTCGAAGGGCCGGCTCCGCGTCCACTTGAGCGAGTCGGGCTGAGTGTGGCTCCGGATGGAATGCTTGAAGTTGATAAGAGTGTGAAGTTTCAGGAAGAAAAAGGTCAGTGGGAAGACTCCAAGTCATTTGTTGACGCGTCGCTTGTCTAACCCGCTTTTTCTTAGTTCTCTATCGTTTGTTTTGGCATTTGTCTCAGGCTTCGTTTGTCCTGAGTTCCGAGGGACCTATGTCTGTCGGCGACTACATTCGCGAATCGCAGATTTGGAAGAGTGTCTTCCGCCACCCGGCGCCGTATGATCGGCGTAATCGTGTGGTGGTGATGTTGACGAACTTCTTCCTCCATTTGCATCCGGTTTCAATTAAGCAGAACGGGATCGCGCTTTCATACACATGGTGCATGGGCGGCATTACCTTCTTTCTGTTTCTGGCTGAAACTATTACTGGTGTCCTGCTGATGTTCTACTACCGGCCAACGCTGGAGTGGGCGTTTAATGACATCCTGGCGCTGCGAGATGTCAGCACCCTTGGAATCATGCGTGAGATCCATCGGTGGGGTGCTCACGCAATGGTTATTACCGTTTGGCTCCACATGTATCGAGTCTTTCTAACTGGCTCGTACAAACCTCCGAGAGAATTCAACTGGGTGATCGGAGTCATCCTTCTGAAGTTCACTCTGCTGCTGTCTTTCACAGGATACCTGTTGCCGTGGGACCAGTTGGCAATCTGGGCCATCACCGTTGGTTCAAATATGGCTCGTGCAACGCCCGTTCTCGGACATGAAGGCCCCGGTTTCCAACTGCTCAATATTGGCGGATATGACCTGATTACAAATGCGAGCGATGCTCGTTTTCTCCTGTTAGGTAGCAAGTTTGTCGGCGAAGAGACGTTGAATCGATTTTACATCCTTCACTGCGTGGCGATTCCACTGGCGGTTGCGGGGCTGATTGCGATTCATTTCTGGCGGGTTCGTAAAGACGGCGGCATCAGCCAGCCTCTGTAAGTTCTTTGTTGTTGGTTTGCCGGGCTATGTGGCCAGGCTGTGTCCTGCTGTGTTGGTGGCCATTTAAACGGGCTGCATGCTCAGAATGACGGTTTACGATGCATCATCCCAACTTGACATCTGACGTCATCTTCGGGCTGGGTTTTTTGTACCTGGTTCAGTTGGTGATGAATTTCTTCTGGACTATTCGTAGCCTGAAGAATGATGGTCATTGTCGATTGCCATCGCTGCTTGGTGGAGCAGAAGTCCCCGTCGCTATGTGGTGGGGACTCTACACGGCAATTCTCATAATGCTGACCGCTGCCCATTTTACTGGTTACTCAAGCCCCGACTCCTTCCAGGTTCTGCTTCCTGACTGGTTCAAGGCCGTTGTCGATGTCAGTGTTAGCGATCCCAAATACTTCTTCGCTCAGACTATCGCAGTGTTTGCAGCAATCATTCTGTTTCGCAGGCAATTGGCTACAGACACGGCTGGCTGGATTCTGTTGAACGCGTCAACCTTGTTTCTGTCGTTAAGTCTGACGGACTGGGATTTTCGGCAAATCGTTGGCAAGCCGGACAATGTCCCGATCGTTGGCATGTTGTTCATTGTTGGATTCTTCACTTGGCTTTCCTTTAAAAAGGCCAACGAAAACGACGCTCGACTGGAACAGGGTCTTGGGCCACTGGAAGGTGAGAACAACGAAAAAGTCCTCGTCTGGCCAGACCTTGTCTACACCGAGTTGATCGTCATGATCGGCCTGACGGCATTCCTCTTCTTCTGGGGCGTGTGCCTTGAAGCCCCCCTCGAAGAACCAGCATCATCGGTAAAGACACCTAATCCATCCAAGGCTCCCTGGTATTTCCTGGGTTTGCAGGAAATGCTTGTCTACTATGACCCGTGGCTCGCCGGTGTTGTGTTTCCAAGCACGATTCTTGGTGGAATGATGGCGTTGCCGTACATCGACTTTAATAAGAAGGGCAATGGCTACTATACCTTTAACGAACGAAAGTTCGCCATTTCCGTCTTTCTGTTTGGTTTCCTTCCACTCTGGGTTGGAATGATCGTTCTCGGAACATTCCTCAGGGGACCGAACTGGAATATGTTTGGAATCTATGAGTATTGGGATGTTCACAAGCTCGAAGCATTGAACAACGTCAACTTGTCGGAGTACTTCTGGCTCTACGGGTTAGGCATGTCGATGCCAGTTCCTGATGCCAGTGACTCGTTCTTCTGGCAAATATGCACCATCGTTTACCGCGAAGCCCCCGGAATCCTGTTGACTCTTGGTTACCTGCTACTGCTTCCGTCGCTGATGGCCATGACGGTGTTTCGTAACTTCGCGTTCCGTATGGGCTTCTTTCGGTTCATGGTGTTTGCGAACCTTGTTCTGCTGATGGCTGCTCTTCCCGCGAAGATGATTCTCAGATGGGCATTCAATCTGAAGTACCTGGTGGCCATTCCGGAATACTTCATCAACATCTGAATGCTGTGACATTAGCCATTGGGTTTGATCAACGGCTTCTTTAACTAATTCGTTTAACTGGCCAGGTCCGGACGACAATGCCTGCAACTGACCAATATCTCCGCAACATCAAAAAGGTGCACGTTGTCTTCTGCCTGTCGGCAATCGCTTTCGCGTTGTCGACGGTGTTGATCCTCTATCGTGACCATGACGATGAATGGCGTGGGTACCAAAGCGATTTCGACGCAATCGAAACGGCAGTTGCGCGAAATGCGATCACTGCTGCTGAAGTTGAAGCGGGCGGTAGTGCCGAGGCCTACACGACGAAAAGTCTTGAACTTAAAGAGCGAATCAGCAGTATTGATTCTCAGTTGGCGACCAGTAACAAGAACTATTCTGAGCTGAGCAGTACAGTTGCAGAGACCGCGAGACTTTACGACCTCAAGGGGCGGGACGTCCGATTCAAACGCGCCGACCGAGACGTTGCCAAGGCCAATCTGGATCTTGGAATTCGCGATGCTGTGCCAGCTGATGAAATGGATCAGCTTACAAAGGCATTTAACGACGCCAAGAGTATCGTCGACACCTTGGAGCTTGAATGGGAACAGCTCGAAACCAGGTATCGTGAAGAACAAAAAGAGCTGCAGGAAATCACAGCTGAGCGCGATGCTTTAGAGGCTGAGTTAAAGGCCTACACGGCGCAGGTCGCCAGGATTGAAACGGCATTGGATGACATCGCTCCGGGCTCCACACTGAAGAGATTTAAACGTGGCTTTATGGAGCTGCCGATTATTGACGGGTTTAACGGGCATCAAAGAGTCATTCAGGACTGGTTGCCCGAATTAAAGATCACGCTGGGAATGTCGAAGACAGCACGGTTTGACCGTTGCCGAACGTGCCACCTTGGAATTGATAAATTCGGTGCTGGTAATGTGCCAAGCTTCCCTCATGGTGAGACACAGGACAGTTCCCCGACAGAGTGGGTGGCGGCAAACGAGTTTCCTCATCCATTTTCAAGCCATCCACGTCCCGATGTCTATCTGACAGCAAGCAGTCCGCATCCGCTTCCAGAGTTTGGATGTACCATTTGCCATGACGGACAGGGATCAGCAACGAGCTTTCATAACGCGCAGCATGGGCCGAATGATCCAAAGCAGGCACAGGAGTGGAAGGACGAGTTTGGCTACTTCCATAACCACTTCTGGGAGTACCCTATGCTCCCGGAACGCCTTCGTGAATCTTCCTGTTTGAAATGCCATCACGAAGTTATCGAACTTGGTGTGAACCCCAAATTTGGACCGACAGCACCAAAGGCCTTCGAAGGATGGCAGTTGATCCAGAAATACGGTTGTTTTGGCTGCCATGAAATCAACGGTTTCGATGGACATGACCGGATTGGGCCAGATCTGCGTCTGGAACCAACGATTGAAGAATTGCCCAAGTACGCATCCGATCCCAATATGGTTCCGGGAAAAATGCGGAAAGTTGGCCCGGGCTTAAAGCACATCGCTCAAAAGTCCGGCGAGAACTGGATCGCCTACTGGACCGAAGACCCGCAGCGATTCCGCCCCTCGACGCGTATGCCAAAATTCTTCGGACTCAGCAATCTGAAAGACCATGCAGGGATTGAAATCTCGAAAGTCGAACTTGCTGGTATCGCTCAATTCCTGAGCCATCAGTCGACGGACATAGAATTAGACTCGCCCGCAGCCAACTATGTCCCAGACGCAGAACGTGGTAAAGAGTCAATGGCGAAACGTGGGTGTATCGCTTGCCATCAGCACGCCGACCCAGCTTTTGCCGGCGGTGATGCTGACTTTGGCCCAGACCTGTCTTTGACGGCCCAGAAATTATTGCCAGGTCAAGCGGGATTCGACTGGGTCTACACTTGGATTCGAGACCCACAGCGGCATCACCCGAGGAGTCGAATGCCGAATCTGTTCCTTGAGCCTGTTGTCGACGCTGAAGGAAAAGTCACAGAAGACCCTGCAGCAGATATCGCCGCTTTTCTGGTGGGCAATGGCCCAAAGGAATGGCCGGCTCCGGAATTTGATGAATCTGCGGCCAACGATCTTGCTGAGCTTTACCTGTCGGGAAAACTCCTGACAGCAGCTCAGTTCAAGGACTTTATGGAGACAAGGGTATTTCCACTCGCAAGAGAAGAAATCAAGGGTGACGAAATTGAACTTGTATTTGACGGCGAAGGTGCTCCAGACGAGAACCAGTTCCGTACACTTATGATGAATTATCTGGGACGACGTAGTATTTCCCGGTATGGCTGCTACGGTTGCCACGACATCAACGGATTTGGGACATCGCGACCGATTGGAACAGCTTTACAGGACTGGGGTCGTAAAGACCCGAGTCGCCTCGCGCTGGAACATGTGGCCGAGTTTCTCCACCATCATGGTGAGAAGGATGGAAGCAGCACCGCTGCATTTGTGAATGATGCACTCAAGAAGGCGACAGCAGATGCCTTTGACAGTGAGGAAGAGCGTGAAGAAGCGATGCGTACGAGCTTTTTCTACGACAGTCTGATGCATCATGGCCGGCCAGGGTTCATCTTCCAGAAGCTTCGCCATCCGCGAAGTTACGACTACGAAAAAACCTCAACGAAGACATACGTTGAACGACTTGTAATGCCGAAATTCCCACTCTCCGACGACAATATTGAGTCAATTGCAACGTTCGTTCTTGGGCTCGTCGCTGAACCGCCGTCCGAGCAATACGTCTACACTCCCGATCGTCGTACTGAAGATCGAAATCAGGGTGAAATCCTTCTGCGAAAGTACAATTGCATTAGTTGTCACATGACCGACATGCATGAGATAGAAGTCGCAGTCTCAGACGGCGACCAGGCGATGGAGCCAACAGACGCATCCGCATTCCACGGTTTTGCATTGGAAAAGCTTCTGGAAATCAGACCACCTTCAGAAGCCTGGACTGGTCGTGACCACAGGGTCGTCGTCGATGGTGAAGACGATCAAACGCTTCCCACGATGAAGTTCCGCGGAATGCTGATGATGACTCCGGAGAACTCACCATTCTATGACGAAGACGATCCGGAAACCTGGCAATACAGCTTTACAACCTGGGAGCCAGCTTCCCTGACAAAGCCAGGCTCTGAAGAGGACGCTGGCCTGAAGCTACCGGGGTCGTTATTCGTGACGCAGCAGTCACGCATTGCAAAACTGAAAAAGGCTGAGACTGGCGGCTTTGCCGAGTGGCTTGTTCGGCGCAGTATGGGTGACGAATTCAACCCGAAAGCATTCGACGATGCCTGGCAGAATGGACCGCCGCCATTGTTCGGCGAAGGAGTCAAGGTTCAGACTGAATGGCTCTATCGGTTCCTGCGTGAACCCGATCAGATTCGTTATCTGAAGACTGGACTCCGGATGCCTAAGTTCAATATGAGCCAGAACGAAGCCCGCATTCTCGCAAACTATTTCGCTGCGGCCGACGGAGCAATTTACCCTTACGAGGCGATTCCTCAGTCGGACCAGGGCTACCTTGCTGAGATGCAGGAACTATTCAGTAAGAACCACGCAGAACGTGCATCTGAAAATTCTTACCTTCAGGAATCGTGGCAGATGTTGAGCACGACGCTCTGCATCAAGTGTCATAGTGTTGGCGGTCGAGAGTTCAGCGCAGCACCGAACGATCCAAACGTCACACACGCACCAAATCTGGATCGAGTTAATTCAAGGCTCCGTCCAGACTGGTTGTCCGTCTGGGTGTCAAATCCAAAGTGGATCACGCCCTACACGGCGATGCCGATTCCGTTCCCGAAAGGTCAGAAGCAATACAATCCTTTGTTTGGAGCAGATGCGGAATCACAGACCATCGGTGTACGTGATGCTTTGATGAACTACTACAGGCTACTTGAGAAGAATACCGAACCTCTACCACCATGGCGTGACCCGGCAGCAGCAGCGGCCGAGCAGGCGAGCCTCAACTAACGGTAGATAATTCGGAGAAGAAACCATGCGAAATCTAACAACACTGGTATTCGTACCTGCGGCATTGCTGGTCGTGATCGGTTGCGATCTGGCATCAATCGACCCGGGAGGCGGCGCTGTCTCACAGACGACAGTCTCCGTTCGAGGAGGCGTTGATGCTGGACCAGTGGACGATACTGATGATACCGATGTCGCAGTTGCTACTGGTGAGCCTGGTAGCCTGACGGGAACGATTTTGTTCGACGGTCCGAAGCCGAATCTGGCGCCGCTTGTTGGGAAGGGGACATCACGAGTCGATTCCGCAGTGTGCGCTGCAGACGAGGCAATCCCTGATGAGAGTCTGGTCGTAGGCGATAACGGCGGAATCGCCAACGTATTCGTCTATCTGGCCAAGAAACCGAGTGGCATTAAGTTTGAAGCTCCTGAAGCCTTGGCGCCTCTTGATCAGCAGGCATGTCTGTTTAAGCCACATACCTTGGTTTTCTGGTCAGGTATCGAGTTCGAACTGAAGAATTCAGACAAGGTTGCACATAACATTGACGCCAAGCCAGCGGCAAACGCCGGCTTTAACGAGAACATGCCACCAGGGGCATCGGTAATCAAGTCGTTTCGAAACACCGAGGCCCTTCCGTTTCAGTCTACCTGTGCTATTCATCCATGGATGAGGTTCTGGACCCTGGTCGTGGACCACCCGTTTTACGCAGTCACGAATGCGGAAGGTAAGTTTGAAATTCCAAATCTGCCTCCTGGTAAGCACAAGTTTCGAGTGTTTCAGGAACGTGCTTCTCAGCTGGAAAGAAGCATCGAAGTCGTGGTCGCACCTGGGAAACCCACTACTGTCGAGTGGAAATATCCACCATCAAAGTTTGGTCTGTAGTTCTTGAGATAATGGGCGTCGGCTCATCCATATAGTTGAATCTGAAAGCGGAACCCGGTCTGCTAAAAGTTGAAGAGACTTATCAGTGAAACGGTCAATCTCCATCATTCTGCTCGTCGCTGCACTACCGCTGGTCGGTTGTGATTCCAGTCGAGCGCCCAGTTTCCAGCTCAGCGAACAGAGTTTGAAACTGAGCAACTTTGCCCAGGACAAGGTGCAGGGAGAGCTGACTGCAGGCTTCGGAAGCCCTGCTGAACTGGTTGTCTGGCCCGAGTTGGAAATTGACTTCGGTCAGTTTGGTGGAACGATCGGAAAAGTTGGCCCTCGCCCCGGAACAATTCGAATTGGCCAGACAGCAGCCGACGGACTGAAACCTCAATCTGAACTGGCAACAGAAAAGCTACTGCAAAGTCTTAGAGGTGCTGCCGTTGTCGTTACGAACGCCCAATCATCAGCCGAAACCACTTCGGAAGCTGCGCCGGCTAACGAAGAAGCCACATCAGCACCGAGTGTCTATCGCGTCGCCTCGTACGATACTGCCTCGCGTCTACTAAGCGTTATTGATGAGTCCGGACAACCTGCACAGCTCAATGCGTCGGAAGGCGACACTGTCCAGGTGCTTGGGTCAACCTTGCAAACCGGGCGTAATCTCTACCTGAGACATTGCATGCACTGCCACGGGGTAAGTGGTGACGGTGCGGGTCCAACTGCTCAGTATTTCAAAGTGAAACCGCGTGACTACCGGCAGGGAGTCATTAAGTTTACCTCGACCAAGGCAGCTGTACCGCATCCCAGCCGTGACGACCTGTTTCGGATCATCAAGCTGGGTGTACCTGGCACATACATGCCGTCGTTCATGCTACTGCCTGATGATGAAGTAAATCTGATTGTCGAATATGTACGCTGGCTGGCAATGCGAGGAGAAATGGAACGGAAGCTGAATGCCTGGCTTTCGACATCCTATTCGCAGGAAGCGGTCAACGAGGCTGATAGTCTCTCGGAGCTACAATCGGAGTTCGAGGCTGAATGGAACACGGATTCTGCCGAGTTCATCGAACGGTTTGGAAATGACCTGAAACTTGACTGGCAGGACGCAGACAAGCCAGAAAGTGTCGTGAACCCTACTGCCCCGCGAACACCGTCCTCTCCTGAGTCAATTGCTCGTGGCCGGGAACTCTTTTTGAGCAAGGACGCCAAGTGCGCCTCGTGTCATGGAGAAACGGCCCGAGGAAACGGCCCATCAACAGAGGCCTTTAACGATCTCCCCGGCATGCCGCCAGGGACCAAGTCCGATAAGCCAGGACTTTTTGATAACTGGGGCAATATTGTAAAACCAAGAGACCTGACAACAGGCGTGTTTCGAGGTGGTCGTCGACCGATCGACATCTATCGACGAATTCACTCGGGAATCAAAGGAACGCCAATGCAGGCGTTCGGGACAACGCTCAAGGAAGAACAGATCTGGGATGTTGTGAATTACGTTCTCAGTATTCCATTTGAAGACAAGCAGAGCGGCCACTAAGAGAGATTGCTAGTTCTATCTGTTGTTTCCGTCTGCCGATACAAGTTTCGCTGTGGAGAGTAAGTGGTGAATAAGTTCTGGCCCATATTTTTCATGTTCTGGCCGATTCTTGCGATCGTGAGTTTCGTCATTGCGCCGGGCATGGACTGGTGGTTTCCAGGTCCCGCCATGAGCCCGCTGGGCCAGCAGATTGACAACCTGTTCTATCTCATACTTGTCATTGTTGCTGTGACCTTTGTTGGCACGCACGTCGCACTCGGTTATGTGCTGTGGCGTGGTGTTGATAATAAGGACACGAAAGCCTGGTTTTCTCACGGAAGTCACAATCTGGAAATGTTGTGGTCAATTGCCCCTGCTGGAATCCTGATGTTTATCTCGTTGTACCAGCTCGACGTGTGGATGGAATTTCGTGTTAAGAGCCATTTCCCTGAAGGTACGACGCCAGTTGCTGAAGTTACAGCCCGGCAGTTCGAATGGCGGATCCGCTATCCAGCTCCTGGCAAAAAGTTGATGACGACCCCACAAGCCGATGATCTCTACACGGTAAACGATCTCCACGTGCCATTCGGGCGTCCGGTATCAATCAGGTTGAGGGCAATGGACGTTCAACACTCGTTTTTCATTCCTGAGCTTCGAGTCAAGCAGGACGCAGTACCCGGAACAATCATCCCAGTCTGGTTCGAGGCATCCAAACCCGGTGAGTACGACTTGACCTGTGCAGAACTATGTGGATGGGGACATTACAAGATGCGAGGTCGTGTGTTTGCTGAGAGTGAGTCGGGATTCGATCAGTACATTAAGACACTTCAGGCAGAACAGAATTTTGATGGCGTCACGCAGCCGGAACATTCCGGAGCTCAGATCGCTGAATACGGAATCGAGGACTCACAGTGAGTACGCTTAACCCCGCTGCCGACCTTTCGTCTCATGCACATGACGATCACGGCCATCATGAAATCGGCTTTGTGAAGAAATATATCTTCTCAACCGACCACAAGATGATCGGGATTCAGTTCCTGTTCACAACGCTTTTCATGCTGCTCGTTGGTGGATCTCTGGCACTTGGCGTGCGATTTCAACTCGCTTGGCCTTGGCGCGCCATGCCACTTGTGAGTCAGGTTGCAGAACTTACTGGCGGTCCCAACTTCATTGCTGAAGGTGGTCAAATCTCGCCAGAGTTTTACACCATGTTATTCACTATGCACGCATCCGTGATGATCTTCCTTGTGATCATTCCGATTCTCGCAGGAGCCTTTGGAAACTTTCTGATCCCGTTGATGATCGGTGCTGACGATATGGCTTTTCCAGTACTCAATATGTTGAGTTACTGGTTCATGTGGCCTGCCATCGTCTGCTTCGGACTGAGTTTCCTCGTTGGTGGGTTAAATGCGGCACCGGCCCAGGGATGGACGTCTTATCCTGTTTTGTCGGCAATTCGAGACTCTGCGCCCGGTGCGGGTGACGCCCAAACCTGGTGGCTATTCGGACTGACGCTTGTCGGAGTGTCATCAATGATGGGGTCTGTCAACTACATGACCACTATCATCAACATGCGTGCGCCGGGAATGACGCTGTTCCGGATGCCGTTAACCATCTGGTCGATGTTCATAACTGCGATCCTGCAGGCCTTCGCTCTCCCGGTCCTGACAGCCGCTGGATTCATGCTCGTTGCTGAGCGAATGCTGAATTTCAACTTTTTCGTGCCTGGCGGCTTGATCGTCAACAATGGTGACCCGACGGTAGGCGGCGGCCAGCCTCTTCTCTGGCAGCACCTGTTCTGGTTCTACTCCCACCCTGCTGTATACATCATGTTGCTGCCAGCAATGGGTATGGTGTCGGACATGTTGGCTTGTGTCGTTCGTAAACCAATTTTTGGCTACAAACCGATGGTTTACTCGATGGCTGCGATTGCCGGCCTTGGATTTATCGTCTGGGGGCACCACATGTTTACCAGTGGTATGAACCCGGCGTTGGGCATGACATTCATGATCTCGACGATGATGATTGCTCTACCGTCTGCCGTGAAAGTTTTCAACTGGATTGGCACGATCTGGGGCGGAAAGGTCGAGTTCAACACGGTCACGCTCAACTGTGTCGCATTCGTATCAATGTTCGTGGTAGGCGGATTGAGCGGCATATTCATGGCCGCAGTTCCTGTCGATATTTACTTCCACGACACCTACTTCATTGTTGCCCATTTCCATTACGTCCTGTTTGGCGCGACCCTGTTCGGATGCTTCGGAGCAATTCAGTTCTGGTTCCCAAAAATGTGGGGACGCATGATGAGCGAACGACTCGGAAAGGCCCACTTTATTCTGACGTTCATTGGTTTCAACGGGACGTTCTTCCCAATGCATCTTCTTGGGATTGCTGGATTCCCACGCCGATATGCGGATCCATACATTCACCCATACATGGAGCATCTCATGCCCATGAATCAGTTCATTACAATCTGCGCTGTGCTGATGGGTTTTGCACAGTTTCTGTTGATTGGAAATTTCATCAGCAGCATCTTTATTGGTAAGAAAGCTGGCCGAAACCCGTGGAACGCCAATGGCTTGGAATGGACGGCCCCATCGCCTCCTGGACACGGCAATTTTGACATCCTTCCTGTTGTCTATCGTGGACCATACGAATACTCATCCCCATTAGTGGATGACCGAGACTACCTGATGCAGACTGAGAGGCTCGATCCGAAGCCAGTAAGTGAGGGTGAAGCGGGTGATGCTTCTTCCGACTCAGGCAGTCATTCGTAAGAACGGGGGCTGTCAGTTGTCTGGTCGTTCGAAACAGGGCCAACTTGTCCACGTTCTTGCTGTTATCACTGCTGTTGTGTCCTTAGCGCCGATTGGACTTGGCTCACTGGTGACGACTCTTGGGGCAGGCATGGCATTTCCCGACTGGCCAACTTCAGACGGTCAGGGAATGTTGTCCTATCCGTGGTTGCAGTCTTCAGGCGATAAGTTTGTCGAACATGGCCATCGGCTGGCCGGGATGTTGGTCGGCTTCTGCTCGATTGGACTCTGTGCGGTCGCCTGGCTAGGCAGGAGTTCCAAAGGAATTCGGTATGCGGTTGTCCTGGTTCTTCTTGGAGTGATCGTACAGGGGCTGTTAGGGGGCTTAAGAGTTCGGTTGGATCGACAGTTTGTTGCATTCGGCCATAGTGTTTTCGGATGTCTGGTCTTTGTTAGTTTGTGGATGGTCAGTTCAGCAACGAGTCGTGGCTGGTCACATAGTGAAAAAGATTTGGCTCATTCGAAAGTTGTCTGGTTTCTCGCTTGGGCGTATCCCCTTCTTGTGCTGATCCAGTACGTTTTAGGCGGTGTGATCAGACATCTGGGAAGCATGCTCCATGCTCATCTGATTGGAGCGGGACTTGTTTTTCTTTTCGGTAGTGGTGTGGTTATAAGCTCGTTCAAAATGGGCGATAGTACGGTTCGTCGTCGGGGAATTCTGGTCGGCATGGCGGTTCTCGGTCAGATCTGTCTGGGACTGGGTGTCTGGCTGACTAAATTCGGTTTCGCTCCAGCGGGACTTGTGGCGGTTCAGCATTCATTGCCTCAGGTTGTCGCAAGAAGTTTGCACACCGTCGTTGGAATGTTGGTCGTCGCTACTGCAGTATCGTGGTCAGTGACGATCCTGAGGTCAGAAGCCACAACAGAAAAGAGCCGCTTAAACGGCTGCCTGGTAGCCAACTGAGACAGTCAAAGTGGCGTCGAAATCTTTAAAAGACTGAAAATTCGAGAAAGTATGAGTTCTGCAAGTGTCACTTCTGAATTGTCTGGACGCGTCGTGACAATGTCGCTGACTCGGTTCGGTGACTACTTGCAGTTATCGAAACCGCGTATCGCCGTCATGGGGATGGTCGCGGTCGCGGTGGGCTACTTCGTTGGTTGCGAAGGCTCTATCTCAATAACTGGTTTGCTGAGCGCATGCATTGGCATTGCCAGCGTTGCAATCTCATGCAGCTTCCTCAATCAGTGGTATGAGCAGGATACTGATCGCCACATGGTGCGAACTGCAGATCGACCGGTTCCAGGTGGACGCGTACGACCGGCAGAAGTTCTCGCGGTTGGGCTTTTGCTGATGTTTGCTGGTGTTGGCTGGTTGTTCGTTGCCGTCAATACGTTGACCGCAATCCTCGCTTTCGCGACGCTCGCCCTCTACGTAGCGGCTTACACGCCACTAAAGAGAGTGTCGAGTCTGTGCACAGTCGTCGGCGCTGTTTCCGGCGCGATGCCGCCCGTGCTTGGTTGGACGGCCGCAGGCGGAAGCCTCAACGGCGGAGCACTGGCTCTGTTCCTGCTGCTCTTCGCGTGGCAGTTTCCACATTTTCTGGCGATCGCAACAATTTACCGCAAGGACTACGAATCTGCAGGACTTCGAATGCTGCCGTTGGTTCGCGGCGAATCGAATGGTGCCGGATTCGTTGGAGTCGTCTACGCCTGTGTACTGATCCCGGTAAGTTTGATGATCTGGCACCAGGATCTGGCGGGAAATCTTTACTTGACCGTCGCACTGATTGGTGGGTTGGTTTATCTGCTCAGCTCTATCCGTTTTCTGCTGGATCAATCAACAGAACGAGCAAAACAGCTGGTACTTTGCTCGATTGTTTATCTGCCGACTGTACTTCTCACCATGACGTGGGATCATTATCGGTTGCTTTCCTAGCAGTCCACGTTGGCAGTGTGTTTAAGTTGGGCTCAGTGTTCTGAACCTGAACCAGGGAATGTTTAATCAGTTGACTCGTCGAGAACTTCTCGATCTTCAGGATTTGAGGCATGTCGCACTCAGAAAATTCTCACGGAAGTTCAGCTCCACCGTTGAAGATGGGGCTGGCGATTCCGGATTCAAAGCTGTGTATGTGGCTTTTTCTCGGCACCGAGATCATGTTCTTCACAGCGTTCATCGGCAGTTACATCGTGCTGAGACTCGGTTCGCCGGGGTGGCCAAGCGACCCGAAAGACACGCACATTCTTGTGCTGGCCGGTGGTATCAACACTTTTGTGCTGATTCTTTCCAGCTATCTGGTCGTGCTGTCGCATGAGGCGATGATCGAGAAGAACTATCGTAAGGCCTGGAACTTCATGGCTGGCACAATGGCCTTGGCCTTTGTTTTCCTGGGCATCAAAAGCGTCGAGTATTACGGCAAGTTCGAACACGATATCGTGCCGGGCCACATTGCAGAGAATGATGAACAGGCTTTGCAGAAGCTCGTCCGCGAGTTTGACTCGTCCAGAGTCTCACTTCTGAACGCGATCGTACCGGGCGATGACGACGTCAACAAAAAGACGAGCAAGCTATCGACCGGCCCCGACGAGGGCGAAGCCGCTTTCGATCCAGCAATGGTTACGGCTTATAAGAAACTTGATAAGAGTTACGGTGAACTCAAGGATGCAGTTCGAGGCGAGAAGATTGCTCTACATGTCGGGGTAGACCATGAAATCAATCCAGAAATCGTGTCCCGGCTTGAAGCGATGCGAAGTGACGAGCAGATCGCTCCATACTTCCATGTTCATGATCCTCACCCGATGGTGTACGGCAACGTTTTTGCGTCGACTTACTTTCTGATGACTGGTTTCCACGCAATCCATGTGGTCGTTGGAATGATCCTGTTCGGCATCGTGTTGCTCCAGGGCAGCAAGCTGGACGGGAAATGGATCGATTTCGTTGAGAACAGTGGCCTCTACTGGCACTTCGTTGACCTTGTCTGGATCTTCCTGTTCCCACTGCTGTACATCGTTGATTTCTCCTGACGAGTCAATCAATCCAAAAACATCGAACAATACGAGAGAATTTGTGGCTTCATCCACGCCGTCTCTCGAAATCAAAGCTCCAGTACAGAAGAGAATGAGTGATGGAAAACCACGAAGAACATCACCATCCCCCCTACAAATTCATCTTTATGATTCTCATCGTCTGCACCGGGTTGTCCTGGATTGCGGATGAGCTTAAGGATAATTTTCCAGGTCCGGGGTGGCTTGCTGTGACTGTGCTGGCCATTGCAGCCATGAAGGCATCCTGCGTGATGCTTTATTTCATGCATCTGCGATTCGAGCGGCACTGGAAATACGTTTTGCTGGCTCCGACATTTATTCTGGCTGTTGGATTGCCATTGGCGTTGTTCCCAGACGTTGCTGTTCACTACTACGATGTTGACGTCCCACAGAATCCTGTCGAAAATCGGGCTGCTGGTAACTATCACGGTGAAGCGGCAGAAGGTGCTCACGCCTCGACGGCACATCACTAGACCATTTTCATGGTTTCAGTGCAGGAGCTCTGGCACTCGGAGCAGCCATTGTTTTTCTGGCGGCCTTCCTGCAGAACCCTGAAAACCAATTATGAAAGTGCTCTGAGTGGTCGACTAAGGCAGTGGTTGATTCTGACAGTTGAGAATCTGGAAACGGGCCCGGCTTCATTGATGATGAGGCCGGGCTTTTCTGCTATCGAAGCTTCGTCTCTATTGAACGGTCGGATGCTGACGCTGGAGCAACTGTGGAAGAGTCAAATGCAATTTGCGTCGAAGATTTATCGTTTCAGTACGGTGATCGCGTCGCGTTGGACTCAGTCAGCTTCTCAGTGAAGTCAGGAGCGATCTTTGGCTTCCTGGGACCAAATGGCGGGGGGAAAACAACGCTCTTCAGTATTCTGAGCACGATTTTCCCACCGCAGTCCGGCGTTGTTTCTGCCCTTGGAAATGATCTTCGAAAAGATTCCGCAGCGTATCGCGAGCAGATTGGCGTGACGTTTCAAAGCCCTGGACTCGATCGTCGGCTTACTGTTCTTGAGAATCTGCTTCACCAGGGGCATCTGTTCGGACTTAAAGGCAAACAACTGCGTCAAACTTCTGAGGAAGTGCTGGCTCAGTTTGGAGTAGCAGACCGGCAAACCGACATTGTCGACACATTATCTGGTGGATTGAAACGACGTGTCGAGCTTGCCAAATGTCTGATTCATCGTCCATCGTTGTTGCTGCTGGACGAGCCATCAACGGGCCTGGATCCCGGAGCACGTCATGAGCTTTGGGCGAGCCTCGAACAGCTACGTGCCGAGCAAGGCGTAACCGTTGTTGTGACAACCCACTTGATGGAAGAGGCCGAACGCTGCGACGAGTTGGCTCTGCTGCACCTGGGCAAAATTGTCGCTCAGGGCAGTCCGTCGGAACTGCGAAGTCGGATTCCGAGTGAGTGTCTGACGATCGTCGCCGATCAACCGGATGAGTTAAAAAGTCGTTTGGAGACGGAGCTGAATGTTATAGCCAAGCGGGTCGGAGAGACGCTCCGAATTCACCAAACGAACGGCCAGGAGTTGTTTGGAAAAATCATGGATCGATTTCCAAATGAGATTCGGTCGATTTCGTTAGGGAAACCGACGCTTGAGGATGTATTTCTGATGGAGACCGGGTCGCGATTCGCCGAGGCTGTTCGAGAATGATCTCGAGTTTTCGAGCTGCTTCCAAATGTCTTTCATGAAGCTTACGGAACTGCTGTGAGTCAATCTGCCATTTCAACCTCAGAATCTCTTACCAGCCCACCGGCATGGCTTGCGATATGGACGTTGAGCCGCCGCGAGATCACTCGTTTTTTGCGGCAGCGTTCCCGACTGATCGGCGCGCTGGCAACTCCCATCATGTTCTGGGTGTTGTTTGGCGCCGGCCTGCACGACTCCTTCCAGACTCCGGAATGGGTCGCCGGGACCATGAGTTACCGCGCCTACTTTCTGCCAGGCATCACGGCTCTGATTCTGATGTTTACGGCGATCTTTTCCGCAATGTCGATCATCGAAGATCGACATGAAGGATTTTTGCAGGGCGTACTCGTCTCGCCAGTCTCCCGATCGAGCCTGGTGCTGGGTAAGGTTGTTGGCGGTGTATTCATGGCGGTCGTTCAGGCACTGATGTTTGTTGGCCTTGGCTGGCTGATGGGACGAACTGGTCTGGCGGACGACCTGATCTTCGAACTAAGTGCGGTGAAAATTGCGACCATGACGTTGTTTATGGCTGTGGTTGCATTCGGTCTGACTTCTTTGGGATTCATGCTGGCCTGGAAGCTGGACTCGATCCAGGGATTTCATGCAATCATGAATGTTTTCCTGATGCCAATGTGGCTGCTGTCGGGAGCGTTCTTTCCAACCGCTCAGACGGGAGCATTGTCCTGGATCATGAAACTGAATCCGTTGTCCTACGGAGTGGCTGGCATCAGACAATTGTTGTACGACGTTTCCGCTGATGGAGTCGGTGCCACAGCAGCGTCAGGACAACCTTCTCTGTGGATGTGTTTTTTAATGTCGGTCGTTTTTGCAGGCTTGTGTTTCCAGGGAGCCGTCTGGCAGGCACGTCGTGATCGAGTTGCGGTGAAGAAGGTTCACTCCCAACGTCGCACCAGCAGCCCGATTAATGGGCGTACGACCTGATTCTCGATATGCGTACTTCTCCTGAGTGCCTTATCGTTATTGGCGTTACGTTTCGATTGATACGAGAGCAAAGTGATGAGCGAACAGACAAACAATTCGAAGGGCAGCCTGGTCATCGTAGGCATCGCCCTATGGGGAGCGGTCTTCGTCTCACTGTTTTTCATGTGGAAACAGCGAAGCTCCAATGGAACCACGACTGGCGGAGATAATTCTGAGCTGGTCGTGATCAACGGCAACGGATCGAGCGACGTACCCGATGACGATGAAGGCACGAAAATGCACAAGCCTGTCGAAATCAAGATTACCTGGCCGGAAGCCGGAGTTAGAGACTTCTCACTCACCGACAGCCGAGAGGAGACATTGTCAAAGAACGACCTGCTCGGCAAACCCTGGATTGCCTCATTTATTTTCACCCGGTGTGCTGGACCTTGCCCGAGGGTCGCGGCAGCGTTCAAGGAATTACAAAAGCGATACCCGGAGCCCAACGTCAACCTGGTGACGTTTACAGTCGATCCAGACTACGACACCCCTGAAGTTCTGACAAAGTTTGCCAGTTTCTGGGAAGCTGATCTGGACCGCTGGTTTTTCCTGACCGGTGACAAAGACACGATCTACAACATGATTCAAAAGGACTTCCTGATGCCCGTTGCTCCGTCTCCGGATCCAACTCCAGGCTGGGAGATCATCCACACGACCAATATCTGCCTGGTGGATCAGACTGGTAAAGTCGTCGGAAAGTACAATTCGTTGAAGGAAGATGAGATCGCAACGTTGCGTCGTGATCTCGACGCGTTACTCAAGAACTGATCAAACTGAAACTAAAGGGACTTCAGGCAGACAAACGTCGCGGCATGCCTGGCGACTGAACACTGGGAGATTAAACGAGTGACGCAGATTCTTGCGGCGGAACTTCCTGACTGGCTGGAGGCTTTGCCGACGATCAATGCGTCGCTGAACGGTTTGGCGACGATTCTGCTGGTGCTCGGTTTCCTGCTGATCAAGCAGGGCAAACGCGATGCCCATCGAAATATCATGCTGACAGCATTCGGAGTTTCAGTCGTTTTTCTGGTTTGTTACCTGGCGTACCACGCAGGCCTGCATCATTACACGGGCGAACGAGGCAAACCGTTTACCGGTGTAGGAACGGTCCGAGTCGTCTACTTCACAATTCTGATCAGCCACGTGATCCTGGCGGCTGTGGTCCCAATTCTTGCAATCATCACGATCTATCGCGGCTTGAAGGCAGACTGGGACAGGCACCGAAAGATTGCAAAAGTAACGTTCCCCATCTGGCTTTACGTGTCGATTACAGGTGTCGTGATTTATCTGATGCTGTATCATCTGCCGCTGGAGTAAGACTATGAAATATCTGACATCTCGATTCCTGTTGATCCCCTTTCTGGCAATGGTCCTGACAGTTAGCTCACCGGCGACAACTGCTGTTGTGGCGTGTCCGATGTGTAAGGCCGCGAACGAAGAGGACGACGCGAAGCCGCGAGCCTACATGTACAGCATTCTGTTCATGCTGACCGTTCCGGCAACGATCGTTTCCGGGGTCACTTTCAGCCTGTTCAAAATGAGCCGCAGCGAGGCAGACGCTCTCCAGGATGCCGGATTATCTGACAATCCATCCAACGCTGACTCGGGTGAAGGATCAGAATCCTAACCGTCTACGCGTTGTCTCATTTCTGATTTTTGGCGAAGACAATTGATGGCTCCGAGGTCGTTTGATCGCGGAGCCTGTTTCGTATCCGCCGGGCGAAAGATCGCTCCGGAATTTTAAGTCGATTAAAGGTGCAGCATGTTGAAGGGTAACGCCATTGTCGGGCAATCCGGTGGGCCCACTTCCGTCATTAATTCGACGCTGGCCGGAGTCATCGAAGGATCTCGACGGTCCAAACAAATCGATCGACTGTTTGGGATGCGTTTTGGAATTGAAGGCGTCCTTGCAAACCACCTGCTTGACCTGGGTAGCTACGATCGAGCATCGACTCGAAAGCTTCAGGCCACGCCGAGCAGTGCTCTTGGCTCAAGCAGGCTCAAGCTCCAGGAAGAGCACTTTGAGCCGATCCTGAAACAGTTGAAGAAGTTCGATATTCGATACTTCTTCATGATCGGCGGTAACGACACGATGGACACAATTCACCGAGTCGTCGAATACGCCAACAATGCCGGATACGAAATGGCAGGAGTCGGCGTTTCGAAAACCGTGGATAATGACCTGTTCGGAACTGACCACACCCCCGGTTACGCAAGTGCCGCTCGCTATGTGGCGTTAAGTATCCAGCAGGGAGGGCGACTGGCTCGCGACATGCAGCGAGTCGATCAGTTTGTCGTGTTCCAGACGGTCGGACGCAGCGCGGGCTGGTTACCCGCTGCGGCGGCCTGTGCAAAGAAAAACGCTGCCGATCCACCTCACATCATCCTGATGCCGGAAGTCGCATTTGACCGAGCAAAATTTCTGGCGGCAGTCGAGAAAGCTCAGAAGAAATTCGGTTTTGTATCGATCGTCTGCGGCGAAGGGATCACCGATGCGGATGGGAGTCCCGTCAGCGCATCGGGAACGCAGGATCGATTTGGCAATGTCGAATTTGGAGCGATGGGCGGAACCAGCGCCGCCATGATGCTGCATCGAATGATCAGCGACGAGTTTGGATGGCGAGGTGAGTTTCAGGTGACCGAGTCGCTGCAGATGTGTGCCGCCGACCGAGCCGTGAAACTGGACATCGACGAAGCCTTTGGCTGTGGTAAAGAAGCTGTTCGTCTTGCCGAAAATGGCGCAAGCGGAGTGATGGTCACAATCAACCGAACCTCGAAACATGGCGAACCATACGCCAGTGACTTTGGAACAATCCCCTTGGGGGAAGTCGCCAACGCCGAGCGTCCCATGCCGGCAAAGTTTATTTCGAAGGACGGGCTGTTCGTCACGAAGGCATTTCTGGACTACGCCAATCCTCTCATTGGTGACCTGCCCGAATTCTTCGATCTCGATCTGAAGAAAGCGAAACCGTAGTCAACGAAGATTCGGCGTCTGTCACAGGCTGAAACGAGCTCGGCGAGTTTTTGACAAGCTGATTTCCTGATGACTTCATCAGGCGGAGCCTGACCTACAGTTGCTGTAACAGAGACTTTGCCCGCGGTTTGTAGTTCGCGAATCTTGGCTGCCACTTTCCGTTCATGATCTGGGTCAGCAGTTTCTTTGCTTGCTCAGGCTGGTTGTGGTTACGCAGCAGGCTGGCATGATTCCAGAGCAGCTCCGGGTTGGTTGGTTCAGCGGCAAAGGCTTCGCTCCACGCCTGGCTCGCCCGATGAATCTGGTTTGTTTCGGCAAGAGCCATCGCCAGCTTTGTCCAGGCACCCGAGCTGCTGGTTGTGTTGGCCAGCGGCGTCGTCCAGTAAGCCCAGGCGTCATCGTACAGACCGACAAGCTGCAACAACTTCGCCGCACGCTGGCAGGCAACTGTCGGATCGGGATCAACCGATCGCCACGCATCCGTTGCCTGAGTGACTCGTTCAATGAAGTCTTTCGGAAGGGCATTGCCTTCCGCGAGCGATTTGTCGACGAACGTAGTAAAACGATCAAATAGCCTGTTGTAGTCAGCCCGGAGCGATTCAACATTAACTGTGTCGGGCAGCGACGCGAATTCCAGACGCATTGCCTGTTCCAGTCTCTGCAGCGATTCATCATCGTTTCCAAGTGCCGTCGCGATTTGTGAGGCTGTTCGCCAAAGCGCTGCGTTCTCTCTGGCATTTCTGTTGTTGATCAGTCGCCGAACGAAGTCTTCGGCCCGGTCCCAATCTTCGATCGTCATCAAACACTGCAGACCTGCCAGCAGCAAATCGGGACGGTTGCTGAGATCCGCTTCCTTGATTCCAAGATTCAGCAACTGCCGAGCGGTGTCGTGTTCAGCAATCACGGCACAATTCAGAGCCAGATGAAACAGCTCCGGCCCACGCTTCTGTTCAATCAACGGCTTTGCGGAATCGAGAATCAGTTTACTCCAGACTTCCGAGCTGCCGGATGCTGATCTGAACGCGGAACGGATTTCGTTCGATACGGGAAGAGTGATCCCAGCCTCCGCCGTGTCAACTCGAAAACTACCGTAGAGCGACTGAGCCTCGTCCGTCCTGCCGCCTGAAATCAACCACAGAACTCTGGCATGTCGTGCCGACCCGAAGAGGCCTGGCACTGACTCGAATGAGGCTGCTTCTTTTGCAAGGCGGAGATGCAGTTTCTTCTTCGAAAGCGTTTCGTCGATTGATTGATGCGCAACATTGAGCAGCGTCCACGCAACATCTTTCGACGGGCATTTTCGAATGAGTTCAAAAGATCGATTCAGCTCTTTGTTTACCTGCGACTCCGTGCGGTCCTGGGTGGCCCGGCCACTCGACCATAGAGCGTACAGGTTGTGGATGTCGGCCTGGTGTCTGAGGAATGGGCTGGCCGAATCGGGGAGTACGAACTCCTTGCCCCTATCCTGATCCTTCATCCAGTCGAAGTGCTGGACGAGGAAACTTCCTAGAGCACTTGAGCCCTGATTGTGTGAAGCAACTTCATGAATCGGCTGTGAGTTGCCGCTGGCCGCTCCTGAAAGCAGAACGGCGAAGCCCATTCGGCAATCATCTTTGGCGACGAATCGCTGGTTGATGACGTTCCACATTGCATCGAAATCACTGGTGGCTACATGCGTCGCAACAAGCTTCATCGCGTCCGCTTCCGAAAGCTGCGAGTAGTCAACGCTGCCGTTGCCAGCAGGCTGAGCCGGCAGATTCAATGAGTACGAATCGGCAGAGCGATAAGGCAGTGGCAGAATGACAAGGCCGTCAGTTGATGCAGTGTCAGCCGGACGGGTGATCGGCTTTCGTTGCAGTTTCACGTTGCTGACCAGCTCTTCGTCCTTGTTGAAAACTCGAATGGAGCCGCTGGCTTCGTAGACATGCCGGCTTAGTACCTGTTCGACTCGCCCGGACTTCGACACGAGCTTGATCCATCGACGCTCGGCCAACTGCCCGTCGTCGTTAAAGACCAGCTCAATGGCCAGTTCAAATCTGTCGGCAGGTCGCGCGTCATCCATGGTCGACTTGTCCGCTTCCGGCGTTTTGATTCGAGTAATCCGGATCGTGTTCTCATTGACGTGTCGAATATCGCAACCGATCGTCAGCTCCTCGACAGGTGGCAACAGCCAGGGAGTCGTGCTCAGCAGAACACGACGGTGAAACCGGGTGACTGTACGTTGAGCACCGATTCCGAGTTCCGGATAAAGGTGCTGGAGCGTTTTCCCGTCTGAGATTACTTGTTCAAGAAGTCCGTCATCCGTTCTCCGCTCCAGTCTCAACTCACCGGCGCCGTTACAGTTCAGTGTGACCTCAGGAGAATCTTTGTCGTCCAGTCGGACGACGCTTTCCCAACCGGTCGCTCGAGATTTCTCGATAAGATGCCGCGAGACATCATCCACTTCTCCCTGCACGAGCGTGCTCGTTGGTTCTGACTCTGCGTCCAGAACGGCCAGCACATCGGCAGTCGACGTCTGCATGCCTGGAGCGTAGCTCACGATATTCCGCAGAACGCCGGGTCGTTGAATCGGCAGGTGAATCAACTGACTTCCTGACGGACTCAATGCTTGAGTTCCACGATTTGTCAGTCGAATGGCAAGCAACCGGGCGTCGTACTCGCGTTGCGTGACAAAGCCAAGGCCATCCACAGACACAACGTCCGGAAAAACAAAACCTTCTACAGAACGACCAACCGTTCCAAAATCAGGTTGGGTAGCAAGGAACTGGATGAAGTCGTCCGATGAATCTTCCGGCAGGCTCCTGCTGGAAAAATCGTATCGGACCCAGTTGTTACTGGTTGCATAGCCATCGAGAACCGGCACCTTGCCATAGCGATCAAAGTTATTGCCGTAATGTTCGATGAGCGTTCTGTAGTAAGGAACGATCGAATTCTGCCCGCTGGCAAGACTTGTACGACTTACGGTGGCTACAGGACTTACGGTGGCTACAGACAGGCCAGGAAGAGTCGCGAACGGACTGCGGAGGGCATCCGTGAGATTGACCGCTTCTCCAACTCCGTAAAGAGCCTGGGGGATCTGTTGGATCGTGGGCCGGTCTCCCCGCAGATGTGCCATTCGCTGTTCATCAATCACCCATTCCGGAGAAATCCCTTGCAGGGAAAAGTCGACGTCTATAATGCCCGACAAATCTACGTCAAAACTCGGCGACTCGCTGAATGACCAATTGACGCCTCTGTTCACTCCTCCGTAATACCGCCGGGAAGCCACCATTCCACTGAATTGAAGTCGCGTGTCACCGAGAAACTTCAAGTCAATATTCTGGTCGCCGGAAAGATCACCAAACGGCAATGTGAACGACGAAAGCAACCTTTCTCGAAACCCTGAGTCAACAACTTCGCCATTGAGCACAATGCCCGAGCGGCTGACCATCGGATCATAATACCAGGCACCTGTCCCGAGTGGGCGAGTGGCTCCATCGAAAACATCGTTTCCGTTGACGTCGTCGCTCCAGAACGTGTACGTGTTTTGTGACTGGCCCCCCCAGTAATCCAGGAAATACGGCTCGGCAAATTGTGTAATTCCGCTCGGACTCACAAAACGAAACAGCTTACGATCCCAGGCTGAGTAAGAGAAACGCGGTCGTTGCATGTTGCCATTCACGTAGGATGCCGGGACGCTGATTGACGGCGGTCGGCGGAAAAGTACTGTCCTGGCGATGTCCGAGGATGCTCGATCAGCGGCCTGCTCAACGAGCTTAAGGCGGTTCTGCAGAATCTCTTTTTCGCGTTCTTCTCCAATAAGAATGGTTTTCAGTTTCTCCAGCTCTTCCGGCGTACGACCGTCTCGGACACCGAGGTCGTAATTCGCTTTCGCAACGTCCACTCTTGCCGATTGCGATTTCAGTTCCCGCGTCAGAACGTCGACAGGTTGCACATTTTTTGGCTGCGTTGGGCCAGACTCGTGGACGACCTGAATCGTCGCCGGAGCCGGGTACAGTGCCCAGTGATCCTTGCGGCCTCGGTCGACATTGAACTGTTCGTACATGGCCTCGTCTTCGAGCACGAGCAACGATGTGAACGGCGACATCACATACATCGCCTTGCTCAGAGTGATGATGGCGTTTTTGTGAGCCTCGGCACCGCTGGCGACAAGCCGATCGATTTCGAGTCGCGTCCAGGTACGAGGCAGGTAATCAGCCTGCGCCGCGACGTTCTCAACCGGCAGTTTGCGACTGAACGGTTGGCCGTTCAGTGTGCCCGTAACCGTGACGGCGTCGAGCGGTTTCGCCTGAAGAGGCAGGCGAGCGATGGCGGCAACTTCCTGACCATGGGCGATCGTCTCGGCGAAGGTCAGGAACTGAACGCCCTGGCGACCGCTGTCGACTTTCAAATCGACCAGTCGCGGAGCGTTCAAAGTTGAAAGCAGCTCGAACGCTCGCCAGCTTACTTTCTCGTCAGGGTTGATCTGAGCAAAATGCCCGCCGGTTCGACCGGCTGCCGACTTCATGAAAGCTCGCGACCAGCGTTTGCCAACTCCGACACCGACATACTCGATGTCGGGGGGAAGCGACTTAAGGAGCTTCTTTTCGTCCCGTTCGCCGAGCACTGGATTCGCTGATCCCACGTGAACGAGCAGCGTGTCATCGTCGGACCGGCAGAACGGCTTTGCTTTGCTGAACGCATCTTCGAGATTCAAAGCGCCAACAAGGTGTGCGTCCTCCAGCCAGGTAACAGCTTTCTCGATGTTCTTCTTTGAACAGCGTACCGGCTTGATTCGGAAGGTCCGGGCTTTTGTAGCGGCAGTGACAATCGAAAACGTGTCGTCGTGTTCGGCGTGATCCAGCATCGTGTGGATGACGTCGAGCTGAACTCTGGCCAGCAGCGGGTTGCGATCGCCAGACGACTCGTAGAGGAAGACCCAGTTGCGACGCGGACGTTTCATGTCGCCGCTCAGATCCGGTCGAAATCGCAGCATCTGGTAGCTGAAGCCTTCGTGTTGAGCCTTCGAAAAATCGATGGTTTCTTTAATCTGTCGCGACAGACCATTGCTTCTGGTGCCGGCGGCAGTCAGCTCGACGACGAGGTCTTTATCGAGAATGGCATTTTGAAGATCACCTTCCAGGACAAGGTCGTCGCCGTCGTCAGTCGCCTTGAGCAGGTGAGTCGGGCTGAACCAGCGAGTTTTTCCGGCACCATTCGCGACGGTCAGACGTGTCGACCAGTCTCGGACTTTGTCAAAACTGTGACCGGCCGGAAAGCGATATTCAGTACGGTCGTAGTCGTTGGGAAGTCGCTGCGTGTAACTCAGAACGATCCGCTTTTCCTGGCGGGGTTCCAGAGGGAAGACTCGCATTTTGAACGTGCTGCCGTCGACCCATTCGAGCAGCGCGGGGTCGCGTTTCGTGTGCATGATCTGCTCGAAAACGTTGCGACCGTGATCACGCTCGACCATGCCGCCTTCCATCAGTTTTCCATTAACGTACATCGCGAGTCGTGACAGCGACGCGTCGGGCGGAAGCGGAAACTTGAACGTTCCTTCCTGCCGGGAGTGAGTATGGTTGAAGTAGGTCTGGTCGATCGTCGTTCGTGCGAAGCCATCTTCGATGTGTGCGTCGACGTGAAACTTGCGTAGCGACAGCTTCATTTCCTGGCCGGATGGATCGACGACGACTAACGATCCGCCGTCGTGATCGCTACGCGGCACGATCGGCGTTTCGGCTGCGGCGATGAGTTCGCGAGTCCACGACAAAGCCTGAGAAGCTCGCGGCGCCGCGTCGATAACTACATCCGTGTCTTTGTCAGAAGCGGCAGCCACTTGACCACCAGTCACAATATCCGCGGCACCGCTGACTCGAACCTTTCCCTGAGTGACCAGAACCTCGGTGTCTTTCCCGCCGGTCGAAACCGCGAATTTTGTCCCGAGCGCAGTGACTTGCCGATCCGGCGTTTCAACGACAAACGGGCCTTGAGCGGAAACGTTTGCCGGAGTGACCTCGACAAAAAGCTGCCCGCGATGCAGCGCAACGGTTCGGTTGGCGGTCAGAGCGACCGTAGACTGCTCATTGAGATACAGCACCGAACCGTCAGGCAACAACGCGCGACGACGTTCACGCGCGGCGGTGCGAATCGTCTGTCCGACGACCAACCGCTCCGGCGGTACGGCCTGCGGTCGAGGTTGAGCGACGTATTTGAAGCGGTGAGTCGAACGGCTAAGTGGATCGATAGCGTAGGTCAATGCTGTGCCCGGCGTAAACGGTCGGTTTTCGTATATTGCCTTGCCGGCAACCTGAAAAAGTCCGACCGCCGTCAGGAGACACAGCGAAGTTGCCACCACGGCAACGATTGCAGTACTGCCGGTCATTGGCTGTCTGCTGAAGCACCGTAGGGGAAGGTCGATCCCGACAGAGGTCCTGTTTCGTAACGAAGTTCGATTCTGCATGTCATCCATTCCTTCGCGGGAGTTGGCAGCCTCGACGGTTGAACGATGAATTGTGCGATGAACCTGCCTCATGATCCGACCGACTTCGGCCTCGTCCATTGGCGCAGCGTCAATCTCAGAGAGTTCAGCTTCGATGGACGCATTGCCGTCAAAGCCGTTTGAATGCCGACCGAGCTGGTGCATCGCGGCCTTGATTCGATGGCGGAACTGTTCGTCCTGTTCGTTGTTTTCATTCATGACGTTTTCCCGCGTGTGCGGAATGGAAACGCGACGCCGTTGCGACGCCGGAAAAGAGTCAATGCAGGCCGGAATAAGCGAAGAGCAATTCCCACCTGCCTGGTTCAGGTTATGCCTTACACGTCCTGTTCCCAGCCTCGGCGATCCATTTCCGAGCGAACTGTTTCCAAGGCTCTCCGGCGGTAGACTCGAATTGTCGAGGCAGAAATACCTAACTCGCTGGCCAGATCCTGGCTGGCAACTTTGCCGTCTGTTGATTCCGCATCTGCCAGAAGAATCCTGCGTTGCGCATCCGGCAACAGTTTCAGAACTTCGATAAGGTGTTCAACGATCGGGCGAGTGCCCGCTGCATTGCTAATGGATTCAGTCTCGAATTGCCCCACAGTTCGGTCACCGGAAGCGCCGTCGACAAAACCGACATCCAGATTCCGATGATCAATGACCGCTGAAAGGGCTAAAGGCTCAAACGCAACTTCGAGTTGTCTTGCTTTCTGCCAGCCGTGCCGAAGCACGTCTCGTGTTACATTTTCAGCGATGCGGAAAAACCAGACTCGCAATGTCGCCCGTGAGGCGTCGTAACGGGATCGGTATTGCCACATGCGAAAGAGAGCGACGGCGAGGATGTCCTCGAAGTCGGTGTCTGACAGAGGTCCGAAGAATTTTCGGCGAAGCAACGCTTTGACCGGCGGGCCGTGTGCGCGCAGCGCTGCTTCAAGAGCCGATTCATCGCCGGAGATCAGTCGTTGTCCGATATCAGGCTGGCTTGTGCTTTCTGCCATGCTGCACGCCGCTCGCCAGAGAAAATAGTCCGTGATCTGGTGTCGCGAGTATATACGGCAGGGGCGTTACAACAGGTGCGAAGTCGGAATGCCGAAGTCGGAGAACTCTCTGTTGAGCTATTCTTTGAGGGCCTCGCGGGCTCGGCAGACGGATTCCAGTACGGCGTCGACGTACTTTTCGTCAGAGAACGGGCTCATGATATACGACTTCAGAGCGACAACCGGTTCGCCGTAGCCGGTCTCGCGGTAGCAGTCAGTCAGCGAAAGAACGACTCCCCTGCCCTGCAGAGCTTCAGCCTGAATTTCGGCGAAGATGCGACGGTTGTAGTCGTTGTGGGCTCGCAGCGTTTCTCGAAAAGCCGGATCAGTCATCTCACGTTTTGAGATCGTGAAGGTGTCGACGCCGTCCGGGTAAACTCGGAACAGCGTCACCGGGCCGAAGTTTTCGTCGTTGAGGACGGTCGTCGCCGCGTGGCCTTCCAGGTGCTCGGCCAGAGCTTCGGACATCGTCACGAGATGCCCGAGCAGAGCCTGCAATCCTTCGCGACCGAGCAGCAGCAGATTGCCAAGTGCTGCCATCGGCCCGGCTCCGCTGCGGCTGGTTTCGAGTGTGTACTTGCCAGGGTGGTACTCGCCGGACTTGAACAGGTACGGCATTTCTTCCGTGTCGCGAGCAATCAGCGACAGGTCATGCCCCGACTTCGCCAGAAACAAACTGGAGATGTACGGTGTGAATCCTGTTTTGTGAAAGTCGATGCCCAGCGAGTCGGCCAGGGCAAGCTGACTGATCCGCCGCTGCGTTCCGGCCAGCGACCGAACGGTGCGCGGTCGAAAGCCCTGCGGGTTTTTAACAAAGTCGTAGCCGTTAAAGACGCTCCACGCCCAGCCGATAACCGCGTCGGCGTGAATGTGCGGCACATAGTCAAGGGAGAATTCGTCGACCAGCCGGTCTCGGATGCTGTGAATCTCGGCGAGGTCGTCCAGGCCGAACGCGTCGGTCGTTCCCATCGTCGCGACGATCATCGCGATCTTCTTTCCCGAGTTCAAAGCGTCCCGGCACATGCTTTCGAGCAGGCAGGTGCGGACTTCGTTTTCGTCGGAGCTGGGAATTTCGATAACGCTGTCTTCGCCCAGCCCTATCCAGCCGGCAATCGTTCGGCAGGCGTAATGAGCACGTTCGGAAGCAACGATGACGGCGGGTTCTCGAACGCCGGACTTCATCGATCCGGGGCAGGCTTTTTCAAGACCGATTCGAGCCGCGTAAAGCAGGGTGCCCGTCCCACCGAAAGTAAAGACGCCTTGAGCGCTGGCCGGATCGTAGCCAACAAGATCGGCAGTCATGGCGGAGACTTCGACCTCGGCGAGAGCAACTAATCGAGACGATTCTTCACTGGCCAGGTTCGGATTGTAGATCGATGGAAGCAGTGATCCGATGATGCCCGGAATCGTCGGCGGCGGAATGACGTTGATCTGCGCCCGAGGATGTCCCCAAACGAACATCCCGGATAGATGATCGACGAGCTGCTCAGTGACGGATTCCAGAGACTGAGTTTCGCGGGCGATTCTCATCTGGCGTGCGGTATGAAAGTCGAGTTCTCGAGGCTCGCCCAGCACCGGAGACACCGACTTCATCGCGTCGACCTGGTCGAGCGCCCGCATGATCGAAAACACGAAATAGGCGTCATGTTCGCGGTCAGAAACTGGCTGAGGAAACGCGCGACGCAGCGACCTAACCAGCTTGTAATAGGGGGCGGTCATGGACGGATTCTCTGGCTGCTGGAGATATTTCGACGATTGAACGCCGCCTGGTGGAGCGGTTTCCCGTTAGAGGACACCGCCATCAAATACGCAAATATGTGCAGAACTACATAAAACCAAAACCGTTCTGGCACCTGCCCGAAGCCATATTGACTCGAAATCCGAACCCCGGCTACTGTCCAGCCTTAGTCAGTCATTCGCCAATCGCCGCCCGGAAGTAGTCGGAGTCCTGTGCCCCCCCCCTGGGACCTGCTGCTTCCGGGTTTTTTCACAGACTGAGCAAAGCCAAACGCTGCTGCGACAACGATCCTGTCGGGCACACTCCGGGAACAACGTCCTTCATTTCCTCAGTGGCAACCGCCTGAATCGCAGCGACACTAAGAAACAGGCCCGAAATAGATTCCCGTTTTCCGTTGCCTCGTTTCCTCCCGAAGTTATTTCGGACCAGTTCCCTCAGCGCTGTGACGAATGAGTTCGGTGAGTCGTTCCAGGACTCTTTCTCAAGTCCGTCGGCCCGTCTCTGGTGCCGGCATTAGCCACAGCTTAACTGGATTGCTCGGCCAGGTCGGCAGGCGACGAGAAGGCCTTTTCGAGTTCCGACACCAGCTGGTCCACTCGGAATGGTTTGAAGAGGACCGATTTGCAGCCGGCCTGACGAGCTTTCACGATCGAGTGGCCAGGATCGTACCCGTAGCCGGTCATCAGGATGACGGGCACGTGAGGGTCAATCTGCTTCAGCTGGTTGAAGACCTCGTAGCCCTTGTAGTCAGGCAGGCGAATATCTGAGATCACCGCGTCGTAGTGATAAGAACGTGCCATCAGGAAGCACTCTTCGCCGTTGTGTGCGGTTTCGACGTCGCAGCCTAAGCGGCGGAGCAACTGGTGGGCGGCGTGCCGCACTTCGGAATCTTCATCAACCACAAGCACGCGTTTGTGCTGCATCAGCGGCCTGACGTCGGAATCCGGCATGGCCGATGTACTGGTGCGTTGAGGGAATGTTCCCCCAACCGTCTGAATCATGCGTTTGATGTTGCGAGTAGATTTCAAAACGTCGCGAAGTCGTTCGGTGACTCCAGTGTCCGCTCCAAGAGTGTTTTCAATGAGCCAGGTGGTGTCCTGAATAATTTTGTCGACGGGGTCAACGACTTCCCGCAGGATGAGTTCGGTGCTCTCATTTGCTGTTGAAATTTTTTCGACGGCGAGCAGCTCCAACGTGTTGAGCGCCACTGCGATTTCTCGCGCAAACAGTTCAAGGAACTGCAGGTCATTTTCAGAGAATGCTCGCTTCTTAGGACTCTCTACATTGAACGTTCCAAAGACTTCGTCATGAAGCATCAGAGGTACGGTCAACGAACTGCGGGCTTCAGACGCGCCAAGCAGGTAAAGCGGGTCGCTGGTTGTATCTTCGCACAGGTAACTTTTCCCGGTGGCGGCTACGAAACCGGTAACTCCATTGCCCTGCGGACTCGCCTGCAGATTGCGACTCTCAGCAGCTTCGTCCATACCGACGGACAACAACGGAGCGAGATGTTTTGTACTGCGATCCAGCAGCCGAATTTCGACCGTGTCATACTCGAGCAAATCCTGCGTGAAGTGCAGAATCTTTGACTTCAACAGATCGACCCGGTCGTCGACCGTCATTTCGAGTAACTCCTGCGGAGTCAGGTCACCCAGTTCAAGGCCGGCCTGATAGATCGCGTTGAGCTTCTGGCGTTGCAGCACCTCAGTCGAAATGTCCCGCACGACGACGATCAGAAACCGAGCGATATCTCCCTGCCCGTCCTCACTGTCAAACACGGGAGTCGCTTCAACTTCGTAGTACGTCTTGTCGCCGACGCGCAGTGTGCTGCGAGCCGTCTCGCCCATTCCAAACGCCGTGTTCAGCGGGCAGAAATCGGGGCCGAGGATTTCCGGGCTGCCGAAACAATCATAGAAGCTGCGACCAGTATGCGACTCTTCGCTTTCGGTGAGCGTGAGAAGTCGGTCGTTGTGCCAGAGCACTTCGCGACGATGCCCGACCAGAGCAAATCCATCCTGAAGCTGCTGAAGAATCCCACCGGCCTGAAGCAGCAACCCGGCCGAGGTCATTTCTTCGCCGCAGAGGAAAAGCCCTGAGATCTGACCTTCGTTCAACGCCTCAAGACTGTCTTCCAAAGAGTCGGGACAGATAACGTCGTAATGAGCCTTCAGGTTTTCGGCTACAGAACGAGCCAGCTCAGGCTCCCGGCTGTAGCATAGAACTCGCTGCATGTTCGATTCGGAAGTCATCTACCGACGCTGCCGGATTTCTGAGGCACTGTGATCAGCAGTGGCGACAGGAGTTTCCGGTGACTTGAGTTACGATCGAGGGTGCGGTTTCTGAGAAATCGTCGCCGCCGCGACGTTGTCCGTTGCCGCAGTTTCCAACACGCTGGCCCGAGCTTCTTTTTACCCGAGTTGCCATCCGACCGGCAACTCGTTGATGGTCCGCTGGAGTCAAATTTTCGTGGGTTTGCAGGAACTTCACAATTTTGTTTACGGTGGTCAGCTGCTCTCGACGATCGCCGGTCCGCTGGATACTTCAAGTTCATCCTCGGGTAGACAAAACGAGAGCCAGCGAACGCACCGTCAATCAGTCATCGGCGTATTCGCCATTCAACGTTTACCCTGACCTTGAAGATTTTCTGTGATAAATCGAATCCGAAGGTCAATTAGGCCAAAGTCACGATCGACGCTCCATCCGAACCGGGAGAATCGGACCGCGTCACGCCTGGCATTACTGATTCTGGCCACTGCCGTCCTTAGTTCCGAAAGGGCAGGTTCTCAGCCGTGCCTGGCCGCCAGCCAGTCACCAGTCGTGAACCGCGGTGAAGCTGGCCCGGAACTGCGAATCCGGAAGCAGGATGGCTCCGCGACGTCGTCACGTTTCCTGCGAGGTTCCGCAAGACTGGCTGATAACACCCGACTGTCGCCAGGCAGAACACTCGTGTTTGAGGCCAGACCGTTCCAGCCGAAGAGTTGCCGGGCAGTCCGCATCGTGAAACTCTGGACCGGCGAAGTATTTCCGGCATGGTGCAGCCTGCCCGAGCGTCAACCGGAAATGCCATCTTTTTTGTCAGCTCAACTTTTCGCTGCGTCTCCGTTTACAGAGTCGGTTGCAGAGTCGGCAGAATCTTCAATCGCCCTCAACGTGTCCCACGTCTCGACGATTCGCCAGCCGCTGGGAACCTGCGATGTTTTCCCGACCGACTCGCGACTTTCACCGGCGGCTGGCTGGCAGAAAATTGATCGCGACCACGTTTCAGCTCCCGATTTTGTCGACGCGATCGCCGAAAAATTCTGGCAACGGCGAGTCCTTCAAATCCCCCGGTTCGCGAGTGAATCACAGGACAATGCTTGCCTGGTCGTGCTGTGCGGTCGCTGGCCGGGAACTTTGCCGGGTAGCCCCCACCTATCGCCCGACGATGAAATCCGCAGTGGTGGAACGTTGAAGTTTTTTTTCGTTGGCCGTCAAGGAGTGCAGTGGCGGATCAACATTTCCGGACGGGGCGAGCGGCGGCTGATTGTGCATCCCGACGGTCGCGAGGAAACCGTTGTCGTCGGAACCGAGCAGCTTCAGCTCCAGTTGCGTACTGGCCGCGACGTCACACTCAGCAGCCATGACTCCATCCTTCTGAAAATTCAACGTCCGATTGGACAACTCGTTCGGCTCGAGGTCGAAGGAGCCCTCACTCCGCCGCCCCGGAATGAATCGGACGCCCCTGGCGGGCTGATCCTCAGAGAGCCGTTAGTCCGATTTGCCAGAAGCGACTCCGGCGACTCGCCAAACATCAGAAAAAGCATGACAGACTCCGTCCGGAAAGCTGCCTCCCTGGACCGAGTCGTCCTGAATTCGGGAAACGAAATCTTCGGTGTCATCGACGAAGCAGACTCGATAGTTGGTATTCGCAGCGCTGATCGTCATTTGCTCGTCGACCGCAAAGAAGTTTCTGCTGTCTGTTTCGGACGACCTGACTCCACTCTTGCGCAATCAGTAACGGGCGATTTCGCACGGATCGAACTTGTTCCGGATGCGTCCTGTTCGATGGGTGAAATGGAGGAACCATTCTGGATCCGATCGGCGATCCAGCACGCGACCGATGACGGACTGACGACGCAGCACCCGCTGCTCGGCGAAGTCGCTGTTCGCTGGGAAATGATTCGGCGTATCAAGCCACTGTTTGCCGGCTCGTACCAATTGCTTGATCAAGGTCCGAGGCATCTCGGCAACGGCTATCGCGAATTGTTCAGTCAGATCGAGCCGGACGGAACGGAGCTGAGCTTCACCGTCTCAATATCAAAGGATCAGCTGCCGCAAAAGATTTTCCTTTCGGCAGACATCGCCGAACTGATCCCGTCCGGGCCGGGCACACTCAAGGCGACGCCGTTTCTGAATGAGGTCCGAGCTGGGTTTCTGGCAACTCAGATTCTTGTAAACGGCGAAGCTGTCGGCACGTTGAACGAGTTGATCACCGTGCGTGCGCCGGCTACCGATCCTCAGCGGGTGAGAATCAGGTTACCGGCAACCTGGCTGAAGGCTGGGCAAAACTCGATACGAATTCGGCAAACGTCCGCCAGAGACGAAACCACCAGCTTCGACGACTGCGAGCTTCGGGCCATCGCCATCGAAATCGAAAACCCGATCGAGCCCGAAGAGTAGATTCGCAGCCGATTGACTCATCCGTCGCGTCGACGCTCTGCGCCTATTCTTTCTCGGGTTTTGCAGACCTGGCTTTTTCCTGAGCCTTCTCAATGTAAGCCTTCGCTTTGGCTTCGTACGGCGGAAATCTCAGACCGACTTCCTTTGCTTCTTTGAGTGCCTTGTCGTACGGAATTTTGTCGGTGAGGACTCGGTGAGCCAGCCAGATGGCTCCGACTCGGTTGGCCGAGGCGCAGTGCAGCAGGACCGGTTGCTTTTTCTTATCGCCGAGCACTTTCAGCGACTTCTCAAAGATTTCGTCTTTGAGCGTGTCGGGGGCTGCGAACGGTAGATAGTGATACTCCAGACCAAGATCTTTCAGCACGCCCTTCTCATCAAAAGGCAGCTCGCCAGGAGTTCGCAGATTGATGACGGTCCTGATGCCATCTTTCTTTGCGATGGCGAAGTCGGCGGCTGACGGCTGTCCGGCCAGATAGATCTTCCCGAGGCGGTGGACATTGTTTGTTTTGCCAAGTTCACAGGCTTCGAGCTTCGGCTCTTTTTTCGTTTCGACGTCCGGCTTGACGTCTTCGGCCGACGCTGAAAGCGCCAGCAGCGCGAGGCAGGCAACGGTTCCCAAAAGGCGAAATGATGTCGTCATGGCGAGGCTCCTGTGAGCGATTGGGTGGGCTGTTCCGAGATGACACGGCGGCTGCTGATCGATTGAAGCCGACGCCCGGCAGCATAACGATCGATGTTGCGGAAACACATCATTCGTTGCTCCGTGGCAACTCTGGTAACCGACGAAGTTTCGCGACAGTGGTAAAGCGAAGGCCAGTTAATCGTTCAATTCGCAGAAGAATTGCGGTCACCCGTTCAGAGTGGTGTTTTGCGGTTGAGTATTTCGACATCACGGTACAATGCTTGCTTCGCGGGTCATGTATCAACAGCCTTACGGTGTATGCAGTCGCAGGTTGACGGGCCGTCGTCCCGGTCACCTCTTAACGCTCGAACCAGCACTGGAGCCCTTATGATGGATACCGTCCGCGTCGAGCAACTGATTTCTCAATGGGAAGAATTGCTGGCACAGGGGCAGTACATCCCCCCCGAAGAACTTTGCATGGGCTGTCCTGAACTTCTTGAAGAAGTTCAGAAACGGATCGACGAAATCGAGCCGCGAGCCGGCGAAGAAACTGCGGCGGCGGAAATCGGCGGCATGGCGACCGTCGTCGAACCTGAAGAACCGCGAAATTCAGATGTCGGCGCGCTGGTGCTCCAGCAGGCGTATCGCAAGTTGCGGTTTCACGCGCGGGGCGGCCTCGGCGAAATCTACATCGCCGACGACAGTGAACTTCAACGCGACGTCGTCCTGAAATTTATCCGCCCGAAACATCGCGACCGCCGCGACTGCCGCGAACAGTTTCAGCTCGAAGCTGAAGTCACCGCCCGGCTGGACCATCCAGGCGTTGTACCCGTTTACGGATTCGGACGAACTCCGGATGGGCGACTCTGCTATGCCATGCGGTTTATTCAGGGTGAGACTCTCGAAGAACGAATCGCGAAAGTTCACAACACAGACCTCACGGCCTCACGCAACAAGAGGTCACAGTCGCTGTTCAGTGCGTCCCGTTCGGTCGAGTTTCGAGGTTTGCTGAATCGCCTCGTGACGGTTTGCCAAACCATTGCCTATGCGCATAACCGTGGAATCCTGCACCGGGACATCAAGCCCGAAAACATCATGCTCGGAAAGTACGGCGATAC
Source organism: uncultured Planctomycetaceae bacterium (assembly GCA_963976765.1). Classification (GTDB taxonomy): domain Bacteria; phylum Planctomycetota; class Planctomycetia; order Planctomycetales; family Planctomycetaceae; genus JABMPE01. The sequence goes on along the minus strand of CAXBME010000019.1, from coordinate 100,314 downwards.
GCTGGTCGTCGACTGGGGCCTGGCGATGCCGATCAACCGTGACGAATCGGCAAAGGCCAGCGGCGAGCAGACACTCATGCCAACCAGCGGCTCCGGGACAAGCTCGGGAGGTTCCAGCGGCGGGCCAGTCGGAACGCCAGCGTACATGCCCCCCGAACAGGCGATGGGACTTCCCAATCTCACACCGGCCTGCGATATTTTTTCGCTCGGCGCGACACTCTACAAACTCCTCGTCGGACAGGCTCCATACACCGGCGATTCCGCTCGCGACACTCTGGCCCGAGCAAGATACGGAAGCTTCACCGCTCCCAGCGAAATTGACAGCAACGTTCCGGTCGGGCTGGACGCCATCTGCCGAAAGGCGATGTCGATGGATCCAGGCTCGCGATACATCACCGCCTGCGACATGGCCGACGACATCGAACGCTGGCTCGCCGATGAACCCATTCTGGCTCGAAAAGAAACTCGACTGGAACGTTGCGGTCGCTGGATCAGACGTCATCGCGAATGGACAATGGCTATTGTGTTAACGCTGGCCGTCATTTCGATGGTCGTTTCGATCGCCGCCGTTGGCCAGGGTCGGCTGGCCGGACGAGAGCACGAAGCCCGTCTGACTGCACAGACTGCTCATGCTGAAAGTCTGCAACTGACCGCTCAGTTTGTCGCCAGAGCGGTCGGCAAGGATTTGCAGTCTCGCTGGCTGATTCTTCAGAAAGCGGCCAGCGACCCGGCGTTCATGAAGATGGTTGAACGGGCGACGGCAAATGGATCAATTCCACCTGAAGGCGATCCGGAAGTGCAGCTCTGGCTGAGCGAGCATCGTGCCGTCTACTCCGAAGAAGACGGCCCCGCCATCGCCACCAGCTGGTTTGTCACCATGGCCGACGGAATTCAGCTGGGACGCGCTCCTCGCGGGCCGTCCATTGGGAAATTCTTTGGCTACCGCGACTATTTTCATGGGAAAGGCCGCGATCTTGATCCTGAGGAAATCTCGCTGAATCCGTTGCCGCCAGTCGATCGCCCCTACCGCTCGATCGTCTTCAAAAGCAAATCCAACGGCGAGTTCATGATCGCACTCAGCACACCTGTCTGGGGAGAAGTGACCGCTGCGGACGGAACAAAATCCCGCCAGGTGCTGGCCATGCTGGCGATGTCGCAAAGCCTGGGCGATTTCGAGGTTCTTAACGCTCGTATGGGAAAAGAGCGAGTCGTCGTGCTGGTCGACACCGGTCAGAATGCTCAGGGCGATCGCGGAACCGTGCTCCACGATTCACGCACCAGTCGACCGGAATGGATCGAATCCCAACAGGAAGCGCTTGCTGAGCAAACGCAGCAGGTTCCCGGCAACGTCCTGGATGAGCTGACCGAGTTACGTGCCCTCCGCAAACTTCAGCATGAACAGTCAGTCGGCAGCAAATCGCTGACGTCGCGAGGATCGATCCAGGACAACTACATCGACTACGCCACACCGAAGACGGCCTGGACCGCAGCCTTTGAACCCATCATCTTCCGCCGCCCCCGCGACATGTACGAAGGCGCCGAAGACAGCTCATTCCTCGAAGACACCGGCTGGGTCGTCATCGTCCAGGAACCGGCCTTCGAGTAAGCGATCGCTTCGAATCGTGGGCTGCTCAGAAGTGTTGACGCTCATCAAACAGTGAGCAGCGATTTCAAGTGCTCAGCCAGGTCGGCGGTGACGACGTCTGCCTGGTCGCCTCGGACCTGCAGATTCTTGACCTGCCAGATGCCTTGGGCGAACTCGTCTTCTCCGGCGATGACAGCGACCTTGTGCCCCTTCTTGTCGGCGTACTTGAGTTGCTTGCCGATGGCTTTAGCCTCGGGGAAGACTTCGACGCGCAGACCTGCTGCACGAAGTGTGCGGGCAATGGCCAGATAGTCGCCCAATCGCGAACCGTCGAACTGCGGGATGAAAATTTCGGCGGGCGTCGAGGCGGTTTCCACCATTTCCATCGACTCCATCGCCGCGAGCAGTCGGTCCAGCCCCAGGCTGGCTCCGATCCCCGGAAGTTGCTGCTTCGTGAACAATCCGGCCAGGTTGTCGTAGCGTCCGCCTGAGCAGACGCTGCCGATGGTCGGCAGGTCGCCCAGAAAGGTTTCGTAAATCGTGCCGGTGTAGTAGTCCAGACCTCGCGCGATCGACAGATCGAGGCCGACTCGACCGTCCGGAATTCCCGACTTATCGCAGCATTCGAAGAGTTCCCGCAGCTTCGCAACGCCGTCGAGGCCTGCTTCACTACCGGTAAGCATTCCTTCGAGCGAGGCAAGAATCTCTCGCGGCTCGCCCGTCAGTTCGGCGAGGTCCAGAACGCTGGCAGCCTGTTCGGCGGTTGCCCCGACAAACTCAACCATCTCGGCGATGACCTTTTCGCGACCAATCTTCGGCAGCTTGTCGAGCGACCTCAGCACGCCGACTGATTTGTCGGTCAGTCCAACCTTTTCGAGCAGACCATTCAGCACCAGTCGGTTGTTGATACGAATGTTGAACCGTTCAAACCCGATCTGCTCCATCAGATCGTTGATGACAAACAGCGTTTCGATGTCCGCCGCGTTGGACAAAGTGCCGATCGTATCAAAGTCGCACTGCATGAACTCGCGGTAGCGGCCCTTCTGAGTGTTCTCGCCCCGCCAGACTTTACCGATGTGGTACCGCTTAAACGGCGTTCCAAGTTCCTGGACATACTGAGCCGCAAACCGGGCCAGTGGAATCGTCAGGTCGAACCGCAGCGCGACGTCACGGTCGCCGTGGTCGGTGAAGCGGTAAAGCTGTTTGTCCGTCTCGTCGCTGCCTTTGCCGAGCAGAATTTCCGTGTACTCCAGCGCCGGAGTATCGATCGGGCTGAATCCGTAACTGCGATAAACCCGCTGAGCTGTCTCGATCAGTTGCTCGCGAGCGATCATGGCGTTGGGCAGATAATCTCGAAATCCCTTCAGGGTTCGAGGCTTAATGAGGTTGCTCATTCGTCAGGTGTTTTCTGTCAGTAGCAGGTAGGTCAGGCGATGCCTGACGAAGTCAAAAACGTGGCCAGATCATCAATGTCGGCGGAGCGTAACGTCGTTCGGCGGGTCGCCTCAAGGCAGCGGAAATCGTATCGCCCCGAACCGTTCGACGGTTTGGAGTGTTCTGATAGACTCCCGACCGTCTGAAGACCGACGCTGCGTCTGGAGCGACGGTTCGCGTGTTTTACCGAGTCCGCTCAGGACAACATCAGGAATCGAATCATGAGTGAGCTGCCACCACTTCCCACCGGCTTTCAGGCGGCGGGGCTTCACTGCGGTATTAAAAAAGACCCCAGCATTTTCGACCTGAGTCTGTTCTCGTCGGATCGCCCCGCCTCGCTGGCAGGGGTGTTTACTCAGAACAAGGTCTGCGGCGCACCGGTCAAAGTGTCACGTGAACGAGTTCCCAGAAGCACCGGGCGGGCGGTGGTCATCAACTCCGGAAACTCGAACGCCTGCACCGGCGATCGAGGTATCGAGGACGCTCGCTGGATGACCGCTCTGACCTCAGAATCGCTCGGGTGCGCCGCCGACGATGTCGTCGTCTGCTCAACAGGCGTGATCGGTCGTTTTCTACCGAAGGACGTTCTGGAAAAAGGCATCCCGACGGTAGCGAAACAACTGGCCGCAACGCCTGAAGCATTTAACAACGCCGCTCGCGGCATGATGACGACCGACACGTTTGCGAAGCAAACTACCCGCACCGTCGACATCGCCGGGACAAGCGTCCGGATCAGCGCCGTCGCCAAAGGAGCCGCGATGATCGGCCCCAACATGGCAACCATGCTGGGAGTCGTCATGACCGACGCCGCTCTGTCGCCCGAAGACGCCGACACGATGCTGCGGCACTCAGTCAATCGCAGCTTTAACTGCATCAGCGTGGAAGGTCACACCAGCACCAGCGACACAGTATTCCTTTTTGCAAACGGAGCCGCCGGTCACGCAGACCTCGACGATGCCGGACGGATCGCTCTTCAATCCGCCATCGACGAAGTGACAATGGAGATGGCTCAGGCGATCATCCGCGACGCCGAAGGAGCCGACCACTTCATCACGATCGACGTCTGCGGCGCGAGAACCCGCGACGAGGCTCATTGTATCGCCAAAGCGATCGCGGATGGACCACTCGTCAAAACTGCCATCACCGGAGCTGACCCAAACTGGGGACGCATCGTGTCGGCAGCGGGGTACTCGGGCGTCGAGCTTGCGGAAGAAGACGTCAGTCTGTGGCTGAACGAAGTGCTGATTTACAAAGACGGAGCCCCCAGCAGTTTCGACACAAAGACACTCTCGCAATCAATCCGGGACAACAGAGACGTCACAATCAGGCTGCAACTCACGCACGGCGACGCCGACGTCCGCTTCTGGACGAGCGACCTGACCGCCGAATACGTGAGGTTGAACTCGGACTACACGACTTAGATACAAGCGTGGAAACACCTCGTGATTTCCACCAGCCTGCGACTTCAGACCCATTCCCTGGTCCATACGATTCTGTCAGGAAATGAATTTGTCTCTCGATCCGAACGACTGGGCAACGCGCCTCCTGGAGCTCGGGCTGGCTGTCCAGACTCGCGTCGTGAGTCTCGTCCGTTCTGCGTTTGCTACTGGTTCAAACTCGCTTGCTGACGCTGTGGCCGAAGAAGGTGGCGATCGGATTTACCGGATTGATCGCGAAGTCGAAGCAACGATTGAGCAGGTGATTTCGTCGTGGCCGGAATCCTGTCAGCCGGTTCTGCTGATTGCGGAGGGGATGGGCGACGACGGGCGGATGCTGTTCGGAGATCCGGAACAGCAGCCGCGATGGCGACTGATCATCGACCCGATCGACGGAACCAGAATGCTGATGTTCGACAAGCGGTCGGCATGGTTTCTGGCAGCGGTGTGCCCGGACAAGGGCGAAGCCACGACGCTGACTGACTCTGTCGCGTCAGTGATGGTCGAGCTTCCTCCGAGTAAGCAGACTCTGGCCGATGCGTTTGTGGCCTCAACGGGTAAGCCAACCCGTGGCCTGCGTTTTCGCGTCGACGCCTCACAGCCGCCGCTGATCAGCGAGGCTGTTGATTTCTTCGTCAGACCGAGCCGCAAAGTCGATCTGCAGGATGGCTTTGCGACCGTCCTGAGCATGTTTCCAGGAACTCGCCTGCTGGCCGCAGAGCTGGCAGAACGAATCGCCGAACGCTGCGGAGTGATGACCAGTCTGCCGACGGTTTTCGACGACCACTACATTTCCTGCGGCGGCCTGATGTATCAGTTGATGACGGGTCGCGATCTTTGCAGTCTCGATCTTCGCCCGCAGTTCAATCAGATTCTCGGTCGCTCCGCCCAGGACCGATTCATCGAATCACACCCTTACGACCTGGCCGGGCTACTGGCTGCTCAGAACGCGGGCGTCATCATGACAAACGGTTTCGGAAAGCCACTCAACGCGCCGCTTGATGTTCACACCGGAGTCGACTGGTGCGGCTACGCCAACTCGCACATTCGTCATCTGGTCGAGCCGATCGTTCAGGAATGGCTGACCGAGCACGGCATTCCAGGGAAGTAAAAGAGACGGCTTAGCACGTACGCACCAACGCCCTCGCTAAAACAGCTGGCCCTTTGGCGGCTTACCATCGGACACCGCTTCATCTTCACTTTCGAGCATCTCAAACAATTGATCTTCGGAAAGAACCCTGACGCCCAGTTCCTGAGCTTTCTCCAGCTTGCTGCCAGCCGCCTCGCCCGCAACCAGAAAGTCTGTTTTCTTAGACACGCTGCTGGAGGCTCGACCACCGTGCTGCTGAATCAGCTCCTTGATTTCCGTCCGCGTGAATCGTGTGAGAGTTCCCGTAACAACAAGTGTCTTGCCGTCGAGTTTTCTGACGACACTTTCGTCTCCCTCGGGAACGGGCTCGCCCATGTTGAGGCCGAGTTCCCGGAACTCTTCGAGCGTGCCGCGTCCGACTTCGGATGAGAAGAAACTGAAGATTGACGCCGCAATGACCGGACCGATGTCGTCGACGGCTGCGAGTTCTTCCTCGGTCAACTTCAGGATTTCGTCGACCATCCCGAATTTCGCCGCCAGAATCTGGGACGTCCGATTACCGACGTGGCGGATGTTGAGGCCGATCAGAAGCCGCCAGAGAGGTTGCGTTTTTGACTCCTCGATTGACTTCAGCAGATTGTCGACAGATTTCTCGTTGGTCCGTTTTTCGGTCAGCAAGGCTTCGCGTTTTTCGTGCAGCCGATAAATGTCCGGCAGACTGGTCAGCAGACCTTTCTCGACCATCGACTCGATCTGCTTGATGCCGAGCCCTTCAATATCCATCGCGGAACGTGACGCGAAAAACCTTAGCGTTTCACGAAGCTGCGCCGGGCAGCTTGGATTCTGGCAGCGGATGTAGACGCCGCCGTCGTCCTGCAGAACTTCCGATCTGCATTCAGGACAATTCTCAGGGAAGTGAAACGGTTGCTGACTGCCGTCTCGAAGTTGTGGCTCAACTCGCACAATGTGCGGAATAATCTTTCCAGCCTTCTCAACGACAACGGTATCGCCGACTCGGATATCCAGCCGGTTAATCTCGTCGCGGTTGTGAAGGCTCGATCGTGAAACCGTCGTTCCGGCAATTTCGACAGGCTCAAGATTCGCAACCGGTGTCAGTGCTCCGGTCTTGCCAACCTGAATAACAATGTCGACGACTTTGGTCGTGGCTTCGTAGCGCTCCCATTTGTAAGCGATCACCCAGCGGGGAGCTTTGTTGGTACTGCCGAGTTCAGATTGCTGTTCGAGGTTGTTGACTTTGATGACCAGTCCGTCAACTTCGAAATCGAGTTCGTGCAGACCTTCCATCATCGACTGAGCGTATTCCAGCAGGCTGTCAATGTCTGGAAAAACAGCCGTGCCTGGACTGGTTGGCAGACCGAACTGGCGGACAATTCCCAGGAAGTCAGAGTGCCGCTCAGCCGTGATCCCTTCTGAATACCCAATTCCGTGAGCAAAGAATCGTAGCTTTCGCTCGGCGCACACTTTCGGATCGAGCGTCTTCAATCCGCCCGCTGTTGAATTACGAGGATTGGCGAACGGCTGCTCGCCGGCGGCTTCCTGAGCCGCTCGAATTTTCGCGAAGTCTGAGTTGGCGATGTAGGCCTCGCCGCGAATCTCAACGACCGACGGGATGTTGTCACCAGAAAGCCGAAGCGGCACACCGCCGATAGTTCGAGCGTTGTGAGTCACATCGTCGCCCGTTCGCCCGTCACCTCGCGTGACGGCCTGAATCAGTCGACCGTTCTCGTAAATCAGGGCAAGAGCGACGCCGTCGATTTTGTATTCGATGAGGTATTCCGGTTGCGCATCGAGCAGTTCTCGAATGCGTGCATCGAACTTTCGAACGTCGGGCTTCTTTGGATCGGAATTCTCGATCTCATAAACGTTGTCGATCGAAATCATCGGAACGCGATGTTCGACAGACTTGAAACCGTCGACGGGTTCTCCGCCAACTTTTTGAGTCGGACTGTCTGGCGAGCGGTACTTCGGGTGCTCGGCTTCAAGCTGTTCGAGCTGTTTCAGAAGCCGGTCGTACTCAAGGTCCGAAATCTCTGGCTGTGCATCGACGTAGTACAGACGGTTGTGTCGTTCGAGTTCGGTTCGAAGCGATTCAATCTGCTGTTGAATCTCGTCCGGCATGATGACTCCGCGGGAACAGACTGATCGAGATATCTCGACCACATTTTCAGGTTACAGACGGAGTCTGGCATCAGACGGACGTCCGTTTCAAGTCGACAAACCTGCTCGCTATGCTGAGTTGTCAGCGCCCAGGTTCCGCTAAGTTCTCTTTCCCGCTAGAGCAGGTCGACATCATGAGTGGCGTCTATTCCGTTCGCGGCGATGAGCCCATATTCGTCGCCGAACAGGTTTCCGGAGTTTTGATTCTCACCTTGATTACTGACCCCGCAGCGGCCAATTACCGGTCGAAACAATTCGAGTACAACCGGTTGATGAAAGCAGTCAGCGAGCCCGAGGTCAGTGGGCTGCTGTTTGATTTCCGAATCTGTGAAAAATTGGATTCAGTGTCGATGGGAATCGTGATTGCGCTGACATTGCGAATCCGCGACTGCGGTGGCGACGCGGCGATTTGCGGTTGTACCGATGAAATTGCAAAAGCCATTACTCGCCTGAACGCGACAGAGCCGATGGGGCAACGCTCGGAATGGACGCATTTCCCGTCGCGACGCCACGCCATCGAAGCTCTTTGCTCGGAAGTGAATTGAAAGGCTCACCATGTGCCGCCTTCCGCCTCAAACGGTTTTAAGAGGTTTCCGTGGAAGCGGAGGAGGTCAGGCGATACCTTGCGGAGCCTCTTTGGTCTGCCCAGAGCTGCAACGCTCTCACGACATCAGGGAAGCAGGATGCCCAGCGACAGTTTTCGTTTTATTCACGCGGCTGACCTCCACATCGACAGCCCTTTGCGCGGGTTAGAAGCGTACGAGGGTGCTCCGGTCGAACGACTGCGGCGAGCCACCCGCGACGCCTTTGAAAATCTCATCAAGCTGGCGATTGAGGAAGACGTTGCGTTTGTTGTCATCGCTGGCGACCTCTTCGACGGCAAGTGGCAGAACATGGAAACCGGGCTGTGGACGGCTCGGCAATTCCGACAACTTGCCCAGCGCGGTATTCCCGTGTTCCTGTTACGCGGGAATCATGACGCCGAAAGCAAAGTTCGACAGGCTGTAAGCTGGCCGTCAAACGTGTTTGAATTCAGCACGCGCCAACCCCAGACGTTTCTATCTGAAAAGGTCGGGCTTCCGGATTCAGTCCGCGTCGCGCTGCATGGACAGGGTTTTGCGCGGGCCGAAGTTAAGGACGACCTCGCGGCGACTTATCCGGACGCGGTGCCCGAGCGTTTCAATATCGGAGTGCTTCATACCAGCCTGACCGGACATCCCGCTCACAACCCGTACGCCGCGACGAGTCTCGACGTGCTCCGCGGACGCGGTTATGACTATTGGGCACTCGGGCATATTCATCTGCGCGAGACTCATTGCGAAGAACCGTACGTCGCCTTTTCGGGCAACACGCAGGGACGGCATATCAACGAATGTGATGCTAAAGGCTGTCTGCTGGTAACTGTTAACGAGGCGGCGATCGAGTCCGTCGAGTTTCGCCCGCTTGACACCGCTCGCTGGCATCGCAAAGCAATAACTCTCGGAACAGACGACGGGCTGCCGGAGCTGTATGACCGGGTTCGTGAATCGATCGAAACGTTCCGCAGTGTCGACACCGAGGACGACGACCGGCTCTCGGTGATTCGGTTCGAAATCAGCGGCGCTTGTACGGCGCATCAAGCGTTGTCGCAGTCAGTCACTTTGCATGAAGCCGTTCACGAAATCCGAAACATCGCCAACGAGTGGGAAGACGATGTCTGGATCGAAAAAATCCAGTTTCAGACATCGCCACCGATTGATCTCGAACAGCTTCGACAGAGCAGCGATCTGGTCGGCGAACTGCTGCGGAATATCGAGTTGCTGGCTCAGGATCACGACGCACTGACCGCGATTGCGAACGAGCTGACTCCGCTGAGAGAAAAGAGCGGCGCCTCGTCGGAACTGCTGGAAGCTGGCGTTGACCTGACTGACTCCGATCTGCTTGTCCGCTGGCTGCGGCAGGCAGAGTCGTTTCTGCTTGCAAGGATCGGAGACGGCGCATGAAACTCGAATCCCTCGAGATCGACCGCTTCGGCGTTTTTTCCGGAACAAAATTGCAATTCGCACCTGGCTTTCAGCTCATTTACGGACCGAACGAAGCCGGCAAAAGTACCCTGTTGCAACTGATTCGGGAGCTGCTGTTCGGATTTCCGCACCGCAGCCCGTACAGCTTCGACAGTGGCAAGCTCGAAGCCGAAGCTGCGATCAACCTGCGCGACGACCAGCGAGTCACGTTTCGACGTCGCAAGGGTCGAGGCCGAACAGTGACTGGCGTTATTGACGGCGGCGCAACCGACATTGATGACGCATCGCTTAGTCGATTACTTGGTAACGCATCGGGCAAACTGTACGAGCACGTTTTCGGGTTCTCACTGAAAGAGCTGGCGTCCGGAGAAGAAAGTCTCAAACACGCCAATCTCAGCGAGGCTCTATACGGAGGCGGTCTCGGCGGACTGACAAACTTCCAGAAACTGCGGGAAGAAATTCAGGCCGAGCACGAAAAGCTGTTCAATCCTCGAGGCCGAGGCTCGAACCAGGAAATCAACCGAATCCTCAACGAGCTTAAAGAAAGCCGTAAAACACTGAAGCAGTCAATCGTTTCGCCACGCGACTACAAAGAAGCCGAGAAAGCCGAAAAGCAGGCATCAGAGGTGGTCGAGTCGCTCCGACGGGAACGGGAGAATCTGCAACGCCGTTCAGCGCATTCAAGTCGTCTACTCAAAGCACTCGAACCGTTTTTGAAACTTTGCCGATTGCGAGAAGAACTCGCAGCCGCCGGTTGTACGGTTCGAATCTCAGAACAGGCCAGCGAGCAGCACCGTACTCAGTTACAGCGGCTCGACGAGTTGTCAGAAGAGGCAACGCGGCTCGAAGCAGAAAAAGCACAGGCCGTCCGTCAATTGCAGGCACTGACGCTGCAACCGGATGTGCTGAATGCCGAAACCTCGATCAAGCGTCTGCAACAGGACGTTGGACGAATTCGCGGATTTATGACCGCCCTGCCACGACAGCAGCAGGAGGTTCAGCAGTTGCAGGACGATGTCGCGAACGATCTGAAGCGGCTGCAACCGGACTGGTCACTCGACGATCTCGAACGATTTCAGGTGACAGAGGCGACGGAGGCGGCATTCACGGAACTGGCTGACGAACTGCGGCAGTTCAGCGAAAAGCAACGCACAAACGACACACGACTCGACGAAGCTCAAAGCAGCATGGAGCGTCTGCAGCGAGAACTGGCTCAGCTTGAAGAGATTCCTGCTGATCCGAAATTGATAGTTTTCGTCGAGGAGGATCGCGCGATCCTCAAGCAACGTGATGATGCAGCAACCGCCGCAGGACAACTCGCGACACTCGACGCTCTGGTTCAGAACAGCTTCGCGAGACTGAGTCCGCAACTGGAGGCAGAGACGCTCCGCAAAATCGAATCGCTCCCGATTCCCGCCGAAGCAACGCTTCAGGAATTTCGTCAGCGCTTCACGGAGTGTGATCGCGAGTTTGAACAGGCTCGGCAACAGTTGAAACGCGATCGAGACGAACTTTCTCAGCGGGAACGCGATCGCGACGACCTGACTCAACAGAGCGACGTTCCAAGCCGCGACGACCTCGATCGGCAACGGCAGCGGCGAGATTCCGACTGGCTGAGAATTCGTCGTGTTCTCATCGAAGGCGGTGACGAGCCGGGCATCCAGGAAGTTCCTGATGGCGAGCAATCAGCAACCATCAATGTGACACTTCTGCCTGATCGATTTGAAGAACAGATTCAAAAAGCGGACCAGTTGGCCGACGAGCGGCAGAGTCATGCAGAAGTTGTCGCAAGACTCGACACTCTGATGGTGACAATTGCGCGAGCACGCGATCGAGTTGCAGACTCAGAGGCGGCCATTCAGGCCGTCGAGGAACAACGACGAACGCTGCTTGATGAGTGGGCGGAAGTCTGGTCGGGTTTCGGTTTTGCACCACTCCGTCCGGAAGTCATGCTCGAATGGCGGACGGCTTTCTGCCAGATCGTCAGCAACCAGCAGGAATGCTCGCGGCTACGGCGGCAGATCGAGTACGGCGAAACGTCTGTTGCTGAGTTCGTTACATCGTTGTCAACGATGCTCGATGAAACTTCACAAGGAAAAGCCGATGCGGCACCAACCGGGCGAAAACTCGATGTATTGCTGAGCGCCGCGCAGCAGCGAGTCGAGCAGGCACGTGCGACAGCTCGCGATCGTGAACGACTGAAACGCGATTTTTCGGAACAGACCGACCAGCTTGACAGGCTACGTGAAAAATCGCTCGCGATGGTCGATCAGCAGAAGTCACTCGACCAGCGACGAACCGAACTGTTGCAGAAGCTCGGATTGCCGACTGACTGGACGGTGACCATCGCCGAGCGAATTCTGAATGGACTTGCCGCAGCGAGGCTGAAGCTCGATCAGGCCCGCCGGCTTGAGCAGCAGATTGCCGAGATGACTGCCGAGTGCGAACATTTTTCCGCAAGTCAACGAGAACTGTGCCGCAACGTCGCGGACGATCTGATCGAACTCGCGCCGCCCGACGCGATCGCACGGTTGAGCGAGCTGCTGTCAACTGCCCGGCACACTCAACAGTCGTACGAGTCGGGGACGCAGAACGTTCAAAGACTTTCTGGAGAAATCGAGACACTCCACAAACGACGTCTCGAACTTGAGGACCGGCTGCGTAAGAGCCGTGAGTCTGCTGGCGTTGAAGCTGACGACGAGTTCTTTGCGATCGCTCAGGCGTCCATCAAACAGCAGCAGATCGAAAATGAAATCGGTCAGTACGAACGATCAATCGCACTACTTCGCGAAACCGAAGACGAAGCAGCGTTTCTCGCTGACCTGGAAGCTGCCGATCCAGACCAGCTGGCGGCAACATGTCGCGAGTTTTCAGAAGAACAGTCTGCGCTCGATGAGAAATACGAAGTCGCTGTCGAAGACCGCAAGTCCGCGAGACTCCGGCTCGAAGAGTTCAACCAGGCCAGCACTGCAACTTCCGGGCAGCAGAAGGTTGAGAGCGAACTGGCAAAACTGAGTGACGCAGTCGATCGCTGGGCACCACTTGTTCTGGCACGAGCAATCATGTCTCGCGCGATTCGCGAGTTTGAACTGAATCATCAGCCGGCACTCTTTGAAGAGGTCTCGCGACTGTTTTCCCGTATGACGAACGCCCGTTACGTCGGACTGAGTCAGAAGCTGGACGAAGACCGCACCCTGCAGCTCGAACAGGCCGATGGAATTCGCAAGTCTCCAGACCAGCTCAGCACCGGCACGCGAGAGCAACTTTATCTGGCGATCCGGCTGGCCTACGTTCAGCAATACTGCCGTGACTCTGAACCGCTGCCGTTGATCATGGACGACATCCTCGTGAATTTCGACGAGCAACGGGCAACGAACACGCTCGAAGTTCTGTTCGAACTTCCGAATGAAATTCAGGTTCTGTTTCTCACCTGCCACGAGCACATGACAGAACTCATTCGAAAACTGCGTCCCGATCTCACGCCAATCGAACTGGCACAGGCGTAACTTCAATTCAATTCGCGACTCTCGAATCGCTAATCCTCGAGCGGGCAGTCGTGGACGGACCAATTATCCACCGTTAGACTGCCACGTCAGGACGAGTGCCGACACTGAAAAAGATCGGGGTACTTCGATTTCTGAATTCTGAACACGTCCAGGCGAACGGATTCACGCTCGGTCCTGTCTTCAAGACCTGAGCGTTTTTTACTTGAAAATCGCCCATAGCCAATCGATTTATCACAGGAAACAGCAGACTCATGAGCGGCCCGAATTTCGAGAAAATGGAACTGATCCCTGTCATTGCTCAGGATGATGAAACCGGCGATGTGCTGATGCTGGCCTACATGAACGAAGAGGCCTGGGGCGAGACGATCAAGACTGGACGAGTCTGCTACTACAGTCGCAGCCGCTCGAAACTGTGGCGAAAGGGTGAAGAAAGCGGCAACGTTCAGGAAGTCAAAAGTATTTTCTACGATTGCGACGCCGACACGCTGCTCATTCGAGTCAACCAGATCGGCGGAGCCGCCTGCCACGAGGGCTACAAGAGCTGCTTCTTCCGCAAAGTCGACCCTGCCACCGGCAATGTCGAAGTGGTCGGCGATCGAGTGTTTGACCCGAAGGACGTCTACGGCAAGTCCTGATCTGACACGACGGCGGCACAGCCGCAACGAAAGCGACTTCGGATTTGCGTCTTCGGTACACTTTGGCGACCGGCTGATTACACTCCTGAGAACCATGAACGTTCCAGGAGGGGTAAACATGGCAGAACGGAAGCTGAGAGTTGACACGGCGGACGCATTCTTAATCCCGCATCCGCGAATCAAATTACCCGCCCTCGATGATCAGCCGGTGGCAGCAGAGGCTGGTCTCGACGCAGCGTCGAACGACGCGTCAGCAAGTGATGAGATTCCTGCCGACTCGGGTTCGGTGCTGGAACACGCTGTTCGGCAGAAGCTGTTTTCCGCCCCGCATCTCAGGATTTCGTCGCTGGTCGTTCGTCAGATCAAAGATGGAATCTGCCTTGAAGGCACGGTCGAAACCCGCAGCGAGCTGACCGATGTCGAGCGGCTCGTTTGCAGCGTCGCGAACGTTGATCGAATTCTGAACCGCCTTGTCCTTCGACCGCCGGAGAGCTCTGCAGGATGAGGAATCCATCATCCCGGGCGGCTGCTGTCTTCACGAAACGAAGCGACGCCTGCTCCACTACCAACTGCAGGATTCGCCATTTTTTTCGCCTCAAAAATGCGAAAAACAGGTCTAGGCCTGATAAGTCCCCTTTGATATCGTCCCGACCCTTATTCGCACAAAGTATCGGCGTCATAAAAATGGCAAGGAGGCCATCATGACCGTTCGTCACCAGGAACAGCCAGAACTGACGGTTCAAATCCGTTGGCTGATTCGTCGAGATATGGCGGATGTTCTGCGCATTGAGCATGAGAGCTTTGAGTTTCCCTGGACGGAAGAAGACTTTCTGAGTTGCCTCCGCCAGCGAAACTGCATCGGCATGGTCGCGGAGCACGAGCAGAAAATTGTCGGCTTCATGATCTATGAGCTGCACAAATCGAAACTCAACATCCTGAATTTTGCCGTTGCAGACGAAGCTCGACGAAACCAGGTCGGCACTCAGATGGTGCAGAAGCTGGTCGATAAACTGTCGCAGCAGCGTCGGAACGAAATCATTCTCGAAGTTCGCGAAACAAACCTTTCGGCCCAGCTGTTCTTCAGCAACCACGGATTCCGAGCGGTGTCCATCCTTCGCGGACACTACGACGACACCACAGAAGATGCGTACGTGATGCGTTATCGCCTGGAAGAAAACAGCGACATGCTGCTTCCAATGACGCTGCGGAATCGGATTTCCGAATTCGACGCTGCTTGAGGCAACACTGACAATCAGCATTCCAGCTGAATCGCGAAATAAACAACGCCCTCGTACCAGATCAAACTGGTATAAGGGCGTTTTCATTTACTGAAAAGACGGCCTGTTTGTGCTGAAAATTATTCGACGGGATTTCTAAGAATGCCGATGTGCTGGATCTCGGCGTGGACGATGTCGCCAGATTTCAGAAACCTGTTCTTCGCGGCCCCAACTCCTGCGGTCGTCCCCGTTGAAATAATGTCGCCAGGTTCAAGCGTGACAAAGCTGGAAATGAACTCAACGATCGCCGCGACCGGGAAGACCATCTCACCAGTAGATCCATCCTGCTCGACTTCGCCGTTCACTTTCAGCGTCAAGTGCAGATCCTGAGGATCATCACATTCATTTGCCGGAAGAACACAAGGCCCCATCGGGCAGAAGGTGTCGTGCCACTTGCCGTGCAGCCAGTCGAAGAATCCGTCCTTGGCTCGCTCTTCGCGACCGGGGTTTGGCTGGAACTTCCGATCCGAAATGTCGTTGATCACGCTGTAACCAGCGACGTAACTCAGCGCGTCAGCTTCCGAAACACCTTTACATTGCCTGCCGATAATAACGCCGAGTTCCAGTTCCCAGTCGACATGGTCTGGTGAGATTTCCGGAATCCGAACCGGATCGCCGGGATTCGTCAGCGTCGTGCCTGGCGGCTTCATGAAAACGTAGGGAAAAGTTCGGTCCCTTTCCGACGCTCGCCCGCCACCTTCTTCGATGTGCTTTGCATAGTTTCCAGCAAGAAGCAGCAACTTCGACGGCGCTGGATTCGGCACTAGAAGTTTGACAGCTTCCGTATCAAGCCGAAGCTCGCCCAGCTCTTCATCCATATTGTTGACAAGTCGAGCCTGAATCGCCTCAACCGTCTGGCGAAGTGCCCCACCTGGAAGGTGAGCAATCAAATCAGATGATTCTTCGAGTGCGATTCCGGTGTGGTCAGACGCGGCGGCCAGTGGGATCACAAAATCTTCGTCGTAAAAGCCAACCTGAATTTTCGAATCGTGTTCGAAACGGCAAAGTCGCATTTGTCTGTCTCCGACATTCTACAGTTCAGGCTCAGAAGGAGCCTCGGGATAAATCGGGGCATGTCTGACCGGGGTTTCAAGCACCAGCAGACACATGGCAGTCATATAAAGCCGCCCGGCTTTGTTCGCGTATTCGTCAGGTGAGCCGGATGGTTCAACAGGACTCCAGCTTCCAGCAACGTCATCCGGAGCCTTGCGACTGCCTCGACGTTTCTGATTCTCGACAATCAGATTCTGGACCGTTCCGAACCACCGTTTAAACCGGTCTCCGCCCAGGTTATGCAGCGTTTGCCCGACGTAATACCACTCGTAGACATTTCGCCTTCCGTCAGACCACTGAGGCGCAAACTCGGGCCGCAATAACCACTCGACACCTTCGATCATGGCCGGATCATCCATTGACCAACCAAGCCACTGACGCCCCAGCAGGCCGCAGGCCGTCATGGCACGACTCACTTTTCCGGGCGGATCGCTGGGAAGGTATCGGTACAGTGCACCGTTCTGCGAAGCGACCTGATCGAGAAAAAAAGAAACGCGGCCAAATGCTTCCGGCGGCACGTCGATGCCTGCCATCCGAGCGGTATTCAAAGCCATCAACCCCCAGCCGGTCACCGACAGATCGCCCATCGAATCGCGTTCCTGTGGCTGATATCTCCACCCCCCTTCCGAAGGATGTTGCGATGTCAGCAGAAACTGAATCGCCCGATCCGCCGACGCAGCCAGTTCCTGATCACCGGTCAGCGCGTACGCTTCGCAGATTGCAATCGTCGCCTGCGAGTGCGCATAAAATGCGGTTTGGCGTCCCAGTTCTGTGTGATCATGGTAATCACCGTCCGGCTTCTGAATGCCTCGCAGCCATTTAAGACCTTTGCGGACGGTGTCCTGATAATCTCCGTCGTTCTGAGTGTGTCCATGGCCCAGAAACGCGAGCAGTGCCAGCGCCGTGGCTCCGGTATCCGTCCTCAAAACCGAATACCCCGCGTCTGGATACCCGGCGTGCAATTCCCAGTTCCCACCGGATTTCTGCTGACGCTTGAGCCATTCCAGTCCCGACCTGATTGCCTGCTCGACAGAATCCTTCGTCCCGGTCCCGTCAACTTTACCCATCGTTCGTTTCGGAGTTCTCAGCGCCAGAGATTTCGCAACGTCAGCCGGCTTCACAACGCGAGCGATCGTTGGTTTGGCTTCGACCTTCAGCTCGACCTTTTCGGTAGTCTTCGGCTCAGCACGCGGAGTGAGCTGAACGCTCTGAATCTTCACGGGAGCCATCACCGTCGGCTTCACTTCTTCTTTTTTCTCGACTTCGTAGTCCCAGCCAAAGCTCAGTGGTCCTTCAGTATCGAGATCGATCCGCACAACAAACAACGCCATGACCAGCAGGATGACGGCATGAAGAGCGGTGCTGACAGCGACTCCGGGAATCCCGGTCTTCGCTTCCTTCTTCAAAAGTTCAACAGTCGACCGCTGCTGGCCTGCGCCGTCATTGGCCACTTGAATGAGTGAAGGGGCCTTCCGTCTCCGCCGCTCCGATGACTGGCGACCATCTGGCGTTTTCCGCGCAGCACCGCCGGCCCGACGACGGTCGGAACTTCGACGTGGTTTTGGCGATGAGGGATCGGGCGAGTCAGACATGCCTGCTCAACAGGGCAAAAGAAAAAGGCGACAGGCCAGTCTATCGGCACGACTGTGACCATGAAACCGGCAACGGTTCTCTCCCGCGACGTCACCTGGGCAGCGGAATTTCCAACTGAGAGGGAACGGCAACGACCGTTTTCCGATGAGCATCTGCGGCTGCTTTGATCTCGGCAAGAACATGCGGATGTTGCTCGGCGACGTCCCATTTTTCTGACGGGTCGACTTCCAGATTGTAGAGAACTGGCGGATCGTGTTCGTTCAGCCTGTTGTTGCCTGTGTACGATTCCTGAGTCGCAAAGTGAGCCTTCCACGGTCCTTTTCGCAGAGCCATCAATCTGGTGCCGCGATAGTAGTAAACCACGTCGCGAGGGCTTTTCGACCTGCCCTTGAGCGACTCTGTCAGGTCGTAACCGTCGACAATTCGATCTTTCTCCAGTTCGGCTCCGGCCAGAGCCAGACTTGTTGAATAAATATCCATCGTTGTACCGAGTTCTGCGCTCACCTGTCCGGCGGGAATGGTACCCGGCCACCAGCAAATGCTCGGCTCACGCATGCCCCCATCCCAGGTCGTTCCCTTGCCTTCCCGCAATAGCCCCGCCGAGCCACCGTGATCGTTAAAGGTCAGCCACGGGCCGTTGTCACTGGTGAACCAGACGATCGTTTTACCGTCGAGCTTTAAGTCGCGCAGAGCCTGCAACACCTGCCCGACGCTCCAGTCGATTTCTTCGATCACGTCGCCATAAAGACCTCGTAAACTCTTTCCTTCAAACTCTTTTGACCGAAACAGCGGAACGTGCGGAAGACTGTGCGGCAGGTACAGAAAGAACTTTTCGTCCTTGTTCTTCCTGATAAACGAAACGGCTTCCTCGGCATATCGACACGTAATCGTTGTCTGGTCGGCAGGTCGCTCGGCGATTTCGAGATTCCGCATCAATGGCACATTCCAGTACTCAACTTTCGGATTCCAGAACGACTGGCGTCCGCGCGGTGCATCATTCACACGATCCATGTCGTTTGAGTAGGGGATGCCAAAGTAAGAATCGAATCCGTTGTTTGTCGGCAGGAATTGCGGCAGGTGCCCAAGATGCCACTTCCCGACACAGGCCGTTGCGTACCCCTGCTTTTTCAGTCCCTCAGCAAGAGTCACTTCGCTGGCTGGAATTCCTCCGCCGGAATCCGGAAACAGAACTCGCCGCTTGTCGCTGCACATTCCGCTGCGAATCGGAAGCCGGCCGGTCATCAGCGCCGCTCGACTGGGAGTGCACACTGGCGACGCCGAATAAAACTGAGTCAGCCGCACCCCTTCAGCCGCCATCCGATCCAGGTTCGGAGTTTTGATCGTCGGGTGCCCGAAGCAACTCAAGTCGCCATAGCCCAGATCGTCACAGAAAATGACGACGATGTTTGGAGACTCAGCTTTGGCGGCGAAGGCGAAATTCGACAAACTGAAAACAGCAATCAGTGAAAGCAGTAAACGAAAAAGCATCACAACTCCCTGATGTCCTTCTGGATAAATTTTTGAACGCAGAGTGCGCTGAGGACTCTGTGTACTGTTCTTTTTTTCGTTTAGTTGGTTTCCGGAGACGGCCAATTGAGATGCCGATGCAGGAACTGGTAAGTGCCCTGTCCGTTGATCGAGTGCGGCCCGTTGAAGAATTCGATTTCGGTTTTCTCTCCGATGCCCAGCTTGTCGTAGTGTCGACGAACTTTGGCGAACTCCCAGGCAACCCACTCATCCGGCGCGACGCCGTCGTCATGGCCGCGTTCCACCATGAACGGTCGAGGTGCCATCAGCGATGACAGCTCGGCGTAGTTCGCAACGTGCCCCATGTTCCATTCGAAGATTTCGTACTCGCCCGTAAAGAGGTAACTGTAACGATCTTCGTTGCTGACATTTTTCTTGACCCACTCGTTGAAATCCGCCGAGCAGATCGACAGGCAATACCCAATTCGACCGTCACTTTGCGTCAGCATCGGCGGAACTCGAACCGCCGTCTTGCCACCGTACGACAATCCGTAAAACGCGATTCGTTCTGAGTCGACGTTTGGCAGCGTGGCGAGCCAATCGAGTGTCCGCTGGTGCTGAGGAATGATGTAACTGAAGAGCGACCGCTTGAGCGGATTCGACTTTCTTTGAATCGTCCGAAAACGATCCTGACCTCGGTAAGGATTCTGCGGTGCGTAGGTGATAAAGCCTCGCTTACACAGCACGGACGCAAAACCCTTGTAGTAGTTCCAGGACCGAACCGACTGATCCTCGGTGATCGTGTCCATCGGCGTTCCTTCGAGGCCGTGCTGACACACCACCACTGGCCGCTTCTCGCCTGGTTTCAGATCTTTCGGCAGCAGCAGAATCCCACCCGCGACGACGTCGCGATAACAGTCGAGCGTGATTTCGTAGCCAAGATACTCGGGTTCATCGAGAACCAGTCGGCTTTTCGGATTCATCGGCATCGTGGGATCAGGCAACCGCCCGATCAGGTCGTCGTAAACCCAATCGCGAAGCGAAGCCGAAGTCTCTTCCCACTTCTCCACCGAAGCCCGATCCCCCTTCGCCCATGCCTTGTCACGAACCTTCGGACTAAGCCGCATCAGATCCTGAACATGCCACTGCAACTCGTCGAGCTGTCGCCGCTGACGATCGTCTGCAATTCCTGAGTCCGTTTGCGAGCCTCCGGTGGCCACGAGCGAGTGTTCGAGATTCTTAAAGTCGGCGATGATTCCGAGTTCTACAGCAAACGCCTGGATTGCGGCGTGCGTCCCGGCCGGGCCGTCTCCTTCGCCACTTGCGTGGAGTTGACACTTCACCTCTGCCTTTAGTTGACCATAAATCGAATTCGCTCGGTCGTACTCAGTTCGGACCGAACCGAGCGTCACAGTTTCGACTTTTCCGGGAGCCGCGCCGGCTCGTCGTCCAGAAGCAGGAGCGGGTGGGCCGGCGCTTTCGGAAATCCCGCAAGCCTCGATCACCAGAGACCTCGGCGCAACCAGGCCAGCCAGCTCGGCGTCACCGAACTCCGTCAAAAGTCCCCAGACATTTCGATAAATCGGCTCTTCCCAGACAGCTTCTCTCGTTCCGAAATAGCCACAGACCATCGTCGCATCGACTCGACGATCGATCGCGGAGGAATAAAGAGCAAGCAGCCCTCCCTCACCAACGCCGGCCACACCAATCGGAATTTCAATTTCCCGACTCTTCATCCACTGGCCGAGAAGGTCAATCGCCGCCAGCGTTTTTTGAACCTCATACCCGATGACATGCCGCCCCATTTCAAACGCCTGTCGGTAGATAAATTCTCGATGCGTCTGGTTCGTGTAAGCGACGTACGGACTCCCGGAAAACTCGCTGCTCCGGCTGATCAGCATCGGGACGACGACCAGGCAGCCCTCGTTTGCCAGCCGCCACGGAAGTTGAGCGGACGCTGGCACGTCGCCACCGATCCCGCAAAACGCTTCGGGAGTCCAGTCGGCATCGGGCAGAGCCACGACGGCGGCGTTGACGCCTTCGGGTTCCAGCAGCAGTCCTTCGGCAGTGACACCTTCAAGAACCTGCCACCGGACTCGATGAACGGTCACATCATTTGATCGAGCGATCACCGCTGACTGATCTAACGTAGCGAGCAACTCAAAGCTGAAATTTTCAGGCGCGGACTCTGTCACTCGCGTATCGACAGCCCCAATGATTTCCCGGAAGCGTTCTCGGTTGGGGGCGATGCTTTTTTCGTAGGCTTCGGTGCTGCTGTAATCGCGATTCCACATCGTTTCGCGACGAGCCGGTGAAGCGGCGAGTTCTCTCAGGCAGTAGCGGTTGATGCCGTCGACCATGAACTCGTCGAGCGGCTGAGTGATCGTTAGCGGCTGGGTGTTCGGCATCGTCTTGTCAGCCGCCGAGCTTGCCGACGGAACCCGCAAAGCCGCCAACACTACGAAACACGTCAGGCGGGCAGTGGTCCTCAGTCTGTGAGTCATCAGCATGCATCCTTTGCAG
This sequence comes from uncultured Planctomycetaceae bacterium, assembly GCA_963976765.1. Lineage (GTDB taxonomy): Bacteria > Planctomycetota > Planctomycetia > Planctomycetales > Planctomycetaceae > JABMPE01. The sequence continues at coordinate 78,534 of CAXBME010000019.1, read as the reverse complement.
CCACGGAATGCAGGTTCCAGATCGAACGCCCCCGCACGCCTGTCTGGCGATGGTTAAGTGACGAGTCGTTACTCCACGATCAGCAGCTCCTGAATCACTCCGGATTTCGTGAATTTGCCGATCACAGTTTCGCTCTCGGCCTGGTAACCCAGGAACGTTCGGTAACGCTCCGTTCCGCCGAGCGATCGATACAGCACCAGGTGCAGCTTGCCAACCTGCAAACGGAAAGCGGCCCCGCCGGAATGATCAATTTCGCCGGCGCGAGTCACCGTCAGCTTTCGCCATTCTGCCGGCAAACTCTGACGTTCGGGTGCCCAATCGAGCACGATCGGAGCGAACATCGTTCCCGATTCGGTCGCGTGAGAAGATGTCAGGCACGCAGCCTCGTCTTCATCGAGTCCGATCTTCCCGACTGTCCCCATTCCGGGATCCTGCGGGAGTCCCAGCGGGTAAACGCGAACGTTCCTGTCTCCAGCTTTCAGCAACTGCTCGCGACCGCCCTGCCCTGCTTCAAGCGTGACGCCATCAGCCAGCGGCAGCATTGTCGCCAGATCCACTCGTCCCGGCTTCGCTCCGGAAACCACGTCGGCAATGATCGCAAACCTGTCAGAACGCGACAGGTAAAGATACCGGTTGATCATCGGTCCGCCTTCGAACTCCAGTTGAAGCTCAAAGTAGTCCCCGTCGGAATCGGAGTTCCAGCAAATGCATTCCCACTCGGCCTCGAGTTCGAAGAACTCACCGCCTTCAGCAATCTCCAGCCGCCACGCTCCCGACAGAAGCGGAACACCGTCCACCGCCAGTTCCAACTGAACCGGTTCGTCGGTCGACCGAACGGTTGCCAGACTCGCATCTACCGCCCACGAAGTTCGCAGGCACGCAGTTTCGGTGTCGTCAGATTGCCAGGAGGGGATCGCGGTCTTTGCGGCTCTCTTTTTCCCAGTGTTTCGTTTTGATTTCTTCGTCGTCGCCTTCGTTGCCGAGCTGTTGCCGGTTGAGGCTGTTCCGAGCGCCGACATCAAGCCAGGCGACGGCAATCCGGCAAGCTCAACGGCACGTTTCAACGCAACAAGAGAAGCTTCGCCGTTTGCGCATCCAGTCAGAGTTTCACTGGCTCGAACAGTCGCTGCTAATCGGCTCAGCATTTTCTCGAACCTTCTGGATGCCGACTTTTTCCAGAGCGTCTCGCCGAACACCTGGCTCATCAACAGGCCGTCCGACCACAACGCCAGAAACTCCGGCAAGGCATCGAGGACTTCACAAACGGGAACGCCGTCACCGTCCGTCACATGCAGCAACTGGTCGTTCAACGAGACTCGGCCTGCCCGTGACAATCGTGGCGCGCCTTTCACATCGTCGAACAACAATCCGCAAACGAGCGGCAACAAACCAGCCTTCAGCCAGGTGGCTCCGGCCTTGTCTGATTGATCAAGCTGATCCTGCCAGTCCTCGGTCGCAGCCGCTTCGAGGCAACTTTCTGATTGAGCCAGCGCAGCCGCCAGAGTTGCCCGCCACAGCCCACCAATAACCTCAGCCGGAAACTGACTTCCGTACAAAGCCAGCAGCTCGCAAGCGGCCAGCAACGCAGACGGAGATTCTTCAGCTTCGACGGTGGAGCTGGTCAGCCAGAGGCGAAGCAGTTCGACCGCTTCGCGACTCAGGTGCGAATTCGATTTCGCCTGCTTCCTGAGATTCCCTTTTGGAGGACGTTTCGAGGGAACGGTTTCACGTCGGGCACGACCGAGCACGGCGAAAATCGATCCAGCTTCGGCAGATTCGACAGCGCCATCCAGCGTCGTGAATCGAGGCTGTCCTGTTTGCAGTTTTGCCGGACAGCGATCGAGGCACTGCCGCTTCCAGCACATCCCAATTGTTCGCAAATTGAAATTCGAATCTTTGTTTCCGCACGCAACCATCTCGGACTCACGCCACACGACCGAGTCAAGAAAGTCTTCGCTGGAATTTTCCAGTAACCCGGAAACAGGCAGCCCGAATTGAACCTGAGTAGTCATGATCACTCTGTCGATAAATCAAAAGTCGGGATATCACTGAAAACAATTCGGCGAAAGTTCTTCATTCAACGCAAAATCGGCGGGCGCTACTCGGATTCCGAAAACCGGTGCGTCGGGACAGGGCGTCCCGGTCGGAAACTCTGAGTCTGACGAAACTCGACACTCGCAGAAAACTGCTCTCCTGCCCGTCTGACACAATCTCGGACAATCGTTTCAAGCTGTTCAGGATCGCAGGCAACTCGTGCATTGACGATCACGTCAACTTCCTGGACATCGCAATTCGACGGCAAAGAAAGTTCCGGTTCAGTCGTGCTGCTGACCAGGTTGGCGACTCCGAAAAAACCTTCCCACAAACCAATCGTCTTCAGATGAGCCGTCTCCGCCCCTGACTCAGCCAACGCGGCCCGTAACTTGATGACGACGTCGAGAAGTAAATCGTCCAACGAAAACTTCTGACTCGACGCAACATGCACGCTGCTGTTGAGCCAGCCGAGTTCCGCTTCTCCGTCGGCATAAGTGTCGTAATCAATGTCGAGCACTCGCCGACCGAAGTCTCCGTCCTGATCGAGCAACTCGATCAGGGCGTCGTAACCTTCGCCGGTCTTCGCTGAAACTCGCAGCACCGGAATGCCGGGACAATGCTCGTTGATCAGCAACGTCAGCTCATCGGCCTGATCCTGACTCAACTCGTCAATTCGGTTGATCAGAATTGCGTCGGCTTCTTCGATCTGCTTTTTCAGAATGTAAGCAGCCTTGGGTGAGAAGCCGGCCTTGCTGTCGTTTCGCAAAACGCGACCGCCGTGGCTCGGTTTCAGAATGACCGAGTACGGAGCGATCTTAAACGTGGCGTTGTAAAGACGTTTGATCGGCTGAATGACCGTTGCAACAAGGTCTGTGCAGCTTCCGACAGGCTCGGCGAGAATAACGTCAGGACGCTCGCCTTCGCTAAGACCATCCATCGTCGACATCAGCTCGTCAAAGTTGCAGCAGAAACACGCGCCCGCCACTTCGCCAACTTCGAAACCTTGAGACCTCAACGAATTCGTATCAACCAGATCCGCTGCCTGATCGTTCGTGACAATTCCAACCCGTTTGCCCTGCTGCATGTAGTGCCGAGCCAGGCGTGCCAGTGTGGTCGTCTTTCCAGCTCCCAGGAAGCCGCCAACCATGATGTACCGAATTTGATGAGTCACTAGTTGGATTCTTCCGTAAGTCAGGCACAGCCTGACGGAGTTTCAGAAGTTGTACGTCATCGAAGTTTCAAGAAGTAAGCGGCAGCTTACCTGGAATTAGCTGGAAACAGACTTTGTCAGGTAAAGCCTGACCTACGGCAACGCTCCGGACTGGAGGTCTTTGACGACCTCGGCAAGGATTGCGGGATCGGCAGAGGCAATGACGTGTCGGACTCGTTCCGCCGGCACCTTCAGCCGGGTCATGATGTCCTCAGCCGTCTTCCACATCTTCTCTTTTTTCTTGCCCTCAGAGAGGTACAGATTTGTCACCAGTTCGCTGAGCTTCTCGCCGTCGATACTTTCACGATTATCGTAGTACCGTTTGATAATGCCCTGCTGATGCTTCGAGTAATCTCGCGATGCCATGCGATCTTCCTGATTCGCGTGTTGTGAAATTCGAAAAACTACCGCTCGAATGTTTGCCCCTGACGCCGCTCGTGCTACTTCTCTTCGATGCGGTAGAGATGCGTTTCCGTTCGGAGAAACAAGGCGTTGCCGGCAACCGCTGGCGAGGCCATGAACCCGCCGTCCAAAGAGTTCTCTGCCAACTGTTTGAACTCCTTGCCGGATTCAATCACGACGGACTTCCCTTCGTGACTGAAAAAGTAGATCCGACCGTTGGCATAAAGAGGCGACGCTGAATGGTTGCCATCAATGCGTTCCTTCCAGAGTTCATTGCCCGTCCGAGCGTCCAGACACATGCCGATACCGCGATCGTTGATGAAGTAAAGCTCGTTCCCAATCAGCAGCATGGATGGCTTCTGAGGCATCTGCCCGTCCAGCTTCCATTCAACGAACGATCCGTCATCGGCTTTGGAACCGTCGTACCGCACAGCCAGCAGCCTCGGTTTGATAAAGCTGGTCGACACAAAGACGAGCCCGTTTCCAAAGACGGGCAGCGGAACCGTTGAAAAGCCGAGCATTCCGTAGCTCGCCTTCCACAACTCTTTACCGCTGGCAGGGTCGTACGAGTAAACCCAGTCGGCTCCGGGCGAGATTGCCTGAGCGCCGTGGTCGCCTTCAATGATCGCCGACGTGCAGTAAGCCTTCTGAAATTCCAGCTTCTCGTTCATTTCGCCGGAACGCTTCGTCTGCCAAACCGTTTTGCCGTCTCTCTTGTCGATCGCGGCGACGTACTGAGTATCGATCCCGTCGAAGTTAATAATGAGATTGTTCCGCCACAAAGCCGGCGACGCTCCTGGCCCGTTCTGGTGATCAACATGGTGTTCGGCATTCGTCCAGAGGACTTTGCCAGAGTTTGTGTCGAGAGCCACGGTACCGTAAGTCCCAAAGTGGCAATACAACCGGCCGTCCTCAAGAATCGGAGTCGGTGACGCGTAGCTGTTCAACGAATGAATCGGCTCCGGCTCGTCGACCCTGATCAGCTCAAGGTCGTGCAGAACTTTGCCTGTCTCGCGGCTCACGCAGACGGCTCGCAAAGAAATCGACCCGGCAATCTCAAGACCTCGCGAATTCCTGATCGCGGCAAGCCGGGCCTTCTCTTCCTCTTCAGACAACTTCGCGTCGACCGCTGTTGTCACCCAGATCTGATCACCCGAAATCACCGGCGACGAATGCCCCGTCCCGGAAACAGCCGTCTTCCACATGACGTTTTCTGTTTCGCTCCACGTCAATGGAAGCTTTGCTGATTCGGCATGGCCGTTGGCCTGCGGGCCTCGAAACTGCGGCCACTCGTCAGCGGCTCGTGAGTTACCAATCGCTGAAACGAGCATCGTCAGCGCAGCACCAAGACAAATTGCGAATTGCTGCTTCACAGTCCTGCCTCACGTAAAAGGGGGGGCGTCAAAAGAGCGTTCGAGTCTAGCCAATGCAGACCATTTGAGAAACCAGCGACGACTGATCACTCGCCACAGAAACCGGGCGGCCATCATGCAGAAGAGAGACTTCAGTAGTTGAAAAGATCCGCCATGCCGTACGAGGTTCCGCCAGCCAGATTCAGAGCATCTCGAACTTTGCACTTCACATTCGCGGTGAGTCGACGCCCTTTCATCGCTCGCGCTACCATTTTATGAGTCATCTGGACCGTCGACGCGGCGACAATATCGTGCGGCTTTAAGCTAAGAGCCTCCATCAGAGAAGTAATCGGCTGCTCACCAAGGTTGCGATCCAGGCTGTCGTTCATCTTGAGGTTGATCTTTCGGAAGTTGTGGCATCATTAAGTGTTGCGATTCGCCTCAGTCGAATATCGGAAATTCTTCCGGCACTGAGACAAGTCACTGTACCTGATTCAGCAAACAATTCGCGACTGGCTCCCACACTCGTCCGTAGCCTCACGTTGATCTGCCTGAAATCGAACGTTTTCAACTTGAGCAAAACACATCCCACTCACTGCACGGACGAATCTGTTATTTAAAGCCCACATCACGCTGAATCAGACTCATTATTGTCCCATCTGACGCAAAACCACACATCCGAGACTCACGGCAAGCAGCTGCCATGTGTACATATCTGGATTTCACTAAGGTGATTCACTCGCGTTGTGCCGATACTCCCTGTTGTCAGCGGATTCCCGCAGACGGCCAAAAGTCGCCAGCAATCGACTCAAACCGTCGCCGGAAAATTCCGCAGGTCTCGCAACCAAACACGTCGCTGGCATTTGGACCGGTGCAAGCGGCGTCAAACTCAGGAGCAGGGGCTGATGAATATCTCCACGTTGTGCAAAGAAGTTCGAGTGCAGATCGCCACATTTCAGACTGAGTCAGACGCGTATGCCGCACAGATCGAACGGGGCAACGACCTCTTTGAAAATTCACGCGCGCAAAGCTTTTCGGACGGTGCTTCCGAAGCACTCGGTACCGTACTGAAACAATTGGAAGATCTCCGCGAAATACAGGCATCGGCTCTTGAATGGGGCGATGATTCCGCCAGCGAACCGTGGGGATCAGGAAGCGTCATGTAGCCCGCGTGGCTGGCAGCCTGCATGATCCACATGCCTTGATCCATAAGACCGAAACTGTCTGAGTCCGCGACTCAGGTCGCCTGGAAGCTGCATTGAACGAGGCTGCCCACAATCACGAATGCTGTATGCGTTGTTTCTCCGCCGAGGTGGTCTCCTGGCCTGCGCAAGTCGGATTTGATTGAATGAACCAACTGGCAACTTCTGCGTTCGCCGCGCAGCGTTCCGCCAGGTGTTCATCATTCTCCAGCTCAGTAGAGTTCTCAAATGACGGACGGTGCCCCCGAACAGGCAATCGAGCACGTCGAAATCTCGTGTCAGGCATGCGGGTCGACGCTGCTGGTGGATGCGCATCTTCGCACGACAGTCTGCCCTTACTGCGCATCGCCGTCGGTCATCGAGCGACCACCATCAGCCAACCGCCCTGCCCCGTCGTTTGTCGTTGGTTTCGTCGTCGACCATGATCGCGCTGCCGCCGCGGTTCAAGACTGGATCAACTCGTCCAGCATCTTTGCGCGGTCGGACTTCAAGCAGGCCGCTCCCGAACTGACGCGAGGGGTCTATCTGCCGGCGTATCTTTACGGAGCGATCGCCGACTCCAACTACTCCGCCAGGATTGGCGAGAACTACACGGAAACCGAGACTTACACCACGACTGACTCCAAGGGTAACACCGTTACCCGGACGCGAACGGTGACAAAAACGGAATACCGATCACTCAGTGGCCAGCACTCGACTTACATCGTCGACGTCGTTGTGACTGCTTCGGCAGGCGTTACCAACAACGCTCTGGAAGCCATCGAACCGTTCGACCTGCGAGCACTGCGGCCATACGCCCCGTCGTTTATTTCCGGGTGGATCGCGGAAGACCCATCCCGTTCGAAAGAAGACTGCTTTCAACTGTCGCACAACGAGTCGGTAGCGAAGGTCGGTAAAATGCTCGACGACTTCATGCCGGGAGATTCGCATCGCGACCTGCAATTTGAAACGCACCTTTCGCAGGAAGTGATTGACCTCGTCCTGCTGCCTGTGTGGTCCTTCGCGATTCGCTATGCCGAAGATCGGCCGCCGGTGCAGATTCTCGTCAACGGCCAGACCGGACGCGTCGGCGGTAAAGTGCCAATCTCCGCGATCAAAGTCACGATCGCGGTGCTTGTCGGCGTAGTGGTTGTCGGTGGTTTCATTCTGGCCATTGCCTCTCAGAACTGAGGAACGCCGTGACTTCTGCCATTGCAAACTGTGAACGTTGCGAGTCGCCACTCGAAACCGGCGACCTGCGTTGCTCGATCTGCGGACTGGCTGCCCCTGCACAACGCCCGCAAGCGGAGAAATTGACCGTGCAGGTTCTCCGCTGCAAAGGTTGCGGCGCGGCCACGGCGTACGACATCAAACACCAGGCTCCTTCGTGCACATTCTGCGACTCAGTGATGGAAGTCGAAACGCTCGAAGATCCGCAGGAACAGTCAGAAGGTTACCTGCCATTTACGATCGGCCAGGACGAAGCCCGGAAAGCAATGCGCCACTGGCTGAGTTCGCTCGGATGGTTCCGACCGTCCGACCTGACCACTTCCGCGAGACTCGAACAGCTCAAACCCTTGTGGTGGGTTGGCTGGGTTTTTGACGCGGAATCAAGCGTCAGCTGGGCAGCAGACTCGAACGCCGGCTCGCGACGATCCGCCTGGGCACCGCATTCGGGACAGGTCAGTATGACCTTTGACGACATTCTTGTTTCAGCCTCACGCGGACTTTCTAACGGCGAAGTCTCAGCCATCGGCTCCGGATTCAATCTGGCGACCATTCGCGAGCAACCGGAAGGCGCTCAAAATGCGACGATCGAACAGTTCGAACTGCAGCGATCGCAGGCCCGGCAGCAGATTATCGAGGCCATTCAGGTCATCGCCGCTCAACGCGTCGAGAGTCAGCACATTCCCGGCAGTCGATTCCGTAAGACTCAGGTTTCGGTCGTACTGCGAAAACTGATCACGAAGCGAATTTCGCTGCCAGCCTGGATCCTTGCATACCGCTACAAAGGGCGGCTCTATCGCATGGTGATCTGCGGGCAGAACGCTTCGTACGTGACCGGCTCCGCTCCTTATTCAGTCGCAAAGATCATGCTCGTCGCGACGTGCGTTTTCGTTGCGCTGCTTGTGGTCGTGGCCACAGTCGCTGCTCAATAACTGCCAGAGCGCAGGGGGCGTCTCGACGCAGCGTCTCGTCACTCAACAATTACTCAACGTGCGAAGCCAGAGCGGCCAGGCCTTCGCCACGGCTGTTGAACAAAGCGAAAATTGTGTCCGCCTTCGTCGATTCAAAAGCCATGCGTGCAAATGGTGTCAGACCGCAAAGTCCAAGTCGCCCGTCGCCACGCTCTTTCAGCCGGTTGGAAGTAGCCATGAGCAGCCCGATGAACGATGAACCGAAGTACTTAACGTTCGACAGGTCGATCAGCATGAGCGGCGGCGACGCAGTGTCAGCCAGTTTCCGAACCGCCTGTAAACCTGCCAGTTCGCTCTCGTAGATACTGTCCAGGTCCGCTCCAAGGTGGACAACCGAGACCCCCTGGTCAACGGAAACAGTGACTTGATCATCGCTCGACATGATGTGGACTTTCCTGCAAAGTTCGACCCACGCGGCCAGTTTGAAGGCCGATTCAAAACGCCTCGTACGATGACAACGGCACCGACTGTCGGCAACTCTGAACCAGGCAACTTCTTTGGACACAAACAGTCAATTCGATAACTTCCCGTCATGCCTGACGCGACCTCAGAAAACGCCCACAAAAAATCATCGCCGCGACGACTTCTGGCTTTCGTTTTTGCCGGTCTGGGAATTCTATTGCTGGGTCTGGCATTCCAGTCGTGGCAATCCGCCGGGATCGTGTTTGATCTGCTGCGAAGTGATCAGGCTGCGGCGTGGAAAGTCGAACGGCTGCAAACTTTCTTCGAAACCTGCGGGCCGCTGGCTCCGGTTGTTTACGTCGCCTTCGTGACGGTCGAAGTCGTCGTCGCCCCGATTCCCGGCCTCATGCTTTACGCGCCTGGTGGAGTCGTGTTCGGAGGATTTCTCGGCGGCCTGCTTTCGCTGATTGGAAATGTGCTCGGCGCCGGAATTGCCTGCGGGATTACCAGAACGATCGGCTCCACCTGGCTTACTCAAGTCTTTCCTGAACAGTCGTTGGAAAAAGCTCAATCAGAAATCGACCGGCGAGGAAGCTGGCTGGTCTTTCTGCTGCGAGTCAACCCGCTGACGTCGTCCGACCTTGTCTCTTACGCCGCCGGCTTCACGAGAATTCCCATCTGGAAAGTCATGTTCGCGACGATGCTCGGCATGGCCCCGCTGTGCTTCGCCCAGGCATGGCTCGCCGAGAGTCTGTTCGTCGCTTACCCCTGGCTTCTTTACCCGCTACTCATCGTCGGGGTGCTTTACGTCATTGCCATTGCGATCATCATTCGCCGGCTGGCGGTCCCTCAAAATTTCTAGCGAGTATTACCTCAAGCATTAAAAGAAATCATGCTACGGTTTTGCGACCGCCTCTCCCGGCGTCACCGATCGATGCCTGACGATCTGAGCTTTGAAATCGCCGAGGCTTTGCCAATGGAGCGGTTTGTTGAGGTCAACTTCGGTCACGGCGACGGAGCCCCACTCTTTGGCCTGAGCCAGTGGTTCGCCGTCGTGTCCGTAGATGGCTGAGATCATCCAGTTGGAAGACACGTCGGTGTACGTGCTGCTGACGACGTAAACGTGATTTTCGCAGGCGCGCGCGGCACCGAGCAGCGGGTTGCAGCCCCAGACTGGCCAGGCAATGACTTCGGCGCCGTTGTTGCTCAACTCGCGAGCGACCTCCGGAAAGAATCCGTCGTAGCAGATCATCATCCCGACTTTGCCGAAGCGAGTTTCAAACACGGGATACTCGTTGCCGGGCATGATGCCACCTTCGATCTCGCCACGAGGCAGAGTGACTTTTCTGTACTTTCCTGCAATCTTTCCATCCGGCCCGAGCAACACGGCGACGTTGTAGACAAGGTGACCGTCTCGTTCGAGCAGCCCCGCGACAATGTACAGATCGTATTTCTTTGCCAGTTCGCCGAAGTAGTCGGTCGATGCACCCGGCACTGTTTCAGCGACATCGACGTACTTCAAACCAGTTCCGTAATACGTCAGCGTTTCCGGCAGGACGACAAAGTCCGCCTTCTGACTCGCCGCGTCAGCGATCAGCGATGCGAACTGCTCGCGTTTCTCTTTCGGAGTCTTTCCTTCTCGCGGCTGATAATGGATCGTCGCCAGTCGGACTGTCCGAGGACTCGGCGCGGCAATCTTCTTCAGCGAAATGTCGGACCACTCGACGCGGGAATTCGGATCGCCCCACCGAAAGTGCAACTCGATTCGTGCCTGAGTCGCGTCGGTCGGCACTCGATAAGTCCCGGTGACTTCCGTCCAGCCGTCAATCGTGGCCCCATCGGCAGGAAACTCCGGCTCGGCGCGAGGTCGTTCGCCCGGTCGGTAAGACGCGAAGGAAGGCTCATCATGACGCACGTTCTGGCCGGCTTCGTTGAGCCAGACAAGCCGAGCTGCTCCCGTCCGACGAACATGTTTGACATTTGTCGCACGTCGCGAGGCCACAAATCGAACGTAAGCCCCGCCTTCGATGGGAACGATTTTCGTCCACAAGCCGGTTAGTCCTTCGCGATCGTCCGACTGAATCGACAGTGCGCCTGAGCTTTTTCGGCCACCGTCAGGCTGCCAGGACGATTCCGGCTGAATTTCGGCACGAGGCGACTCGAACACCCAGCCCTCATGAGCCAGCTCACCCGCAGGCAGCGTTTGATTCACCAGAACGACCGAAACTGCTAACAGCGTGAGAACGAGTTTGCTCATCAAACGCTCCATGATAAAGATGACGGCAGGCGGAGAGGCCATCAGTATGCCTGGCCGGAGGACATCCGAAAAGGAAAATGGAAAACCGAAATCGGAAACTCACGCACAGCTCGGAGCGGCACACAACGCTGATAACGACCTGGTAAAGCAGGCCGGAAGCACCATCCGCAGCGTCAAATGGCTGGGCATTGACCCTACGTTTTGCAGAGTCGCTTCGGTATCCTGCGGGCGAGTAATGAGTCCCTTAAGAGAATTGCGACGATGTTTGTTGATCAGATTGAGCTGCTTTGCAAAGCTGGCGATGGTGGAAATGGTTGCCTGAGTTTCCGCCGGGAAGCTCACGTGCCGCGCGGAGGCCCGGATGGCGGCGACGGTGCCAGCGGCGGAAATGTGGAGGTGAAGGCGAGCAAAGACCTTTCGAACCTGGCTCACCTTTTAGGCCACAAACACTGGAATGCCGAGCGGGGCGGCCACGGGCAGGGGAAACTCAAAACCGGAAAACGCGGTAAGGATTCCATCATCCTGGTCCCTGTCGGCACGCTGATTTATGACGCGAAGAACGGAAACCTGCTGCGTGACCTTGACGCCGACGGGCAATCAATCACCGTCGCCAAAGGGGGAAACGGAGGACGCGGCAACAAGCACTTCGCCAATTCGGTAAACCGGGCACCTCGCGAATTCGAATACGGGCAGGTCGGAGAACAACGCACCATTCGGCTTGATCTGAAACTGATCGCCGATGTGGGTCTGGTCGGAAAACCAAACGCCGGCAAGTCGACGTTGCTCAGCCGGATGACTCGCGCGACACCGGAAATCGCCAACTACCCGTTCACGACCAAGTACCCGAATCTGGGCATGGTCCGCATCGGGTACGGTCAACAGTTTGTGATCGCCGACATTCCTGGATTGATCGAAGGCGCTCACGAGGGCGTCGGACTGGGACACGAATTTCTGCGGCATGTCGAGCGTACGGGCGTCTTCGTACATCTGGTCGAGCCTGCTCCGGTAGACGGCACCGATCCGATCGACAATTACCGCAACATCCGCGACGAATTACGAATGTACGATGCAACGCTGCTCGACCGACCGGAATTACCCGTCGTGACGAAATGCGAACTGCCGGAAGCCGCTGAAACGGCCGAACGACTCAGTAAAGAAATCGGCAAGTCAGTCATGCAGATTTCAGCGGTCACCGGCAAAGGTCTCCCGGAGTTGACTCAGTCATTGCTGAAGCTGATCGGCCCCGCTCAGGAAAATGAGGATGACTGGCAGCCGCCGCCCAAACGCGAATACGTGTAGCGAGCAGGGAGGCACTGCCCACTAAGGGTCCCGCGTTTGATCTGAAAACCATCGGTGGGCGGTGCCCACCCTGCGTCAGGAACTGAACCATTCGCATTTCCATCGTGACACAAGTCTAAGGCGTGAAAAGGAGTCACACCGTGACCTGCTACTTTCGAGTTTCTCCGACTGCATTGCGAATCTTCATTGCGGCACTGACCTTCGCCCAGCTGCAAATTTTCGCAGCGAAAGCTGACGAATCGGCGACAGCACTCGCCGTCGTTAACGGCACGAAGATCACGGAAAGCGATCTCGAATTCCTCTACCTGTCGAGAGACGTCCGCGAAGAACTCAAACCATCAGTTCGTGATCGATATATCGAGTTGCTGATCGATCGCCACCTGCTGAAAGAGTTTCTCCGCAGCCGGAAGATCACCGCTCCGGAGTCGCTCGTTCAGGAGCGTGTCGCTCGCGCCGAAAAACTGATTACTCGGGAAGGGCTCAACTTTGACGAAGCCCTGAAGAACCTTGGCTACACGCGAGAATCTTTTGCGGAAGAGGTCGCGTTGCCTCTGGCCTGGAGAGCCCACGCAAAGCTCGTGATCACCGACAAGGCCGTCGCCGATTACTGGAAGTCGAACCGGACAAAGTTCGACGGTACGGAAGTTCGAGCCGCTCAGATCGTAAAACGCCTGCCACGCGACGCGAATGACGAGAAAAAAGCAGCCTTGAAACAGCAGCTCTCGGAAACCCGCCAGTCAATCATCGACAAGAATACAAAATTTGCTGATGCCGCGGCCGAACACTCGGACAGCCCGAGCGGAAAAGATGGCGGCAACATTGGCCAGTTCGCTTTCCGTGGTCGGATGCCTCAAGACCTGACCAATGTCGCCTTCAGACTCAAGACAGGCGAAGTCAGCGAGCCGTTCGAAACGCCATTCGGAATGCACATTCTGACAGTCACCGAAATCATCCCCGGCGACCTGAGCCTCGAAGACGCTCGAGGCGAAATCTTTCAGGAACTCTCTGGCAAACTTCAGGACGGCCTGATCTCGGAGCTTCGCAGAAAAGCAACGATCACAGACAGGCAATCTCCCGCGAAATAGCAGCTTGAAACGATTTTCAATCTTTGTCAGGGGAACACCATCCGGCCATGCTCGACAATATCCAGACGAAGTCTCGACTGACCTGAAATCAGTGAAGCCAAATTCGATTGGGAAATCTGCTGGGTGTGCCCGCTCGGCCACCAGATCTCCAGTGAGACTGATGACAAAGTCGTCTCTGCTGCAAGTCCGAAGTGAATCCGCTCGTCACTGGTCGAAAGGTAACTGCCGCCGCCCGTTAATTGACGAATCTGTTCGCCTCGATCAGATCGCAATCGGACGACGGCTCCCACTGGCTGTCGAGCAGACGTCGTCCCGATCAAGCGAACCGCAAGTGACTTCCCCTCAGTTGCCGTTTCATTGACGGCGATTGAACATGGCTCCTGCAGGTTCGCAAAAACCAGATCCAGCAAACCATCACTGTTCAAGTCACCGACGGCCAACCCTCGACCTCGGCGAGGTGTCTCAAGCAAAGACTGCTCAGCAGATGCAACAGGACGGAATCGCTGCCCATGGTTCTCAAGGATCAGCGGTTTCTGCCTCAAAGGAGCATTAGAGGGAAACAGAATCACATGACCATTTGCCACGGCCACGTCTTCGTCAGCATCCAGGTCAAAATCAGCCGAAACGGTTCCGAACCCCACAAGCAGGGACTTCAGACGGTTCAAACCCCACTGTGCACTTTCAGAAACGAATTGCCCGCTGCCTCGACTCAGGTAAAGTGCAAATAACTCAGATTCATAGTTGGTGACCCATAAATCGAAAGCCCCGGTCCCATCCGCATCAAGCAAAGCGATTCCCATGCTGCCGTTTGCATTACCGTCGTGATCGACGGCAACGCCCCGCAACATCGCCTGCTCTAAAAATTTTCCTGCGCCATCATTCAGGTAGAGAAAGTTCTCGACCGTATCATTCGCCACATAGATATCCAGGTCATGATCGTTGTCGAGATCCGCGAGCAGAACGCCCAGCCCTTTACCTTCAGGAGCAAGCCCCGCAGTGACAGACTCATCTTCGAACGTACCGTCACCGCGGCTTACGTAAAGACTGTCCGTAAGTCCCCGAAATCTCCTCGGCGGACATACGTCTGGCTCGGTTGGAGAGGGTCCACCACAGGTCGGATGGTTCGATGGCGACCAATCGACGTAATGAGCGACGTAGAGATCAGGGAAACCGTCCCCAGAAACATCCCCCCAGGCGGCACTGGAACTCCAATGTTGATCGTTCAACTCTGCACCGTCAGTTTCCGACTCGAACGTGCCGTCTCCCGCGTTGCGAAACAGAGTCAATCCTCCGTAGCCTGTAACCAGAAGATCGATAAACCCATCCTGATCGTAGTCCGACGCAGCAACGCCGTGTGAATAGTGACCGGGTTCGTCCAACTTCGAAAAACGAGTTGTTACTCGAAATTCAGGAAACAGGACCTGCTGATAAAGCTCGCCCGCGCGACCATTCGGACGACGTTCGCCGTCCAGTTGACCACCCTGCGGAAAGTACAAATCCAGCAGGCCGTCCCGGTCAAAGTCAAAAACCGCCACGCCTCCGCCAAGTGACTCAACGATACCGCGAAACTTCGACTCTTCGCCGTTTTGATAGAAAGCGTCGATTCCCGTCTCGGCAGTGATCTCGCGAAAGGAAATTGATGAGATGGACGAATCCTGATCGGCCAAAGAATCGAACGACAGCGGCGAGACGTCATCGCGATCGCATCCCGAAGCATTCACGAAAATCGCCGACAGAACGACCACAAAACGAATCGGCTGGAATATTCCGTAATACCGTAACGGTGGCATTTCACAGGAAAGCCTGTCAGCCCTCGGGCATCTGTTTCCTGAGCGACGGCTGGCCATAAAGTTGTTGTTCATGATGTTTGGCCAATCGCGAGAAAGATGAATTCATGGCAGCATGGTCGCGGTAATATTCAAAAAGAACACGGTGAGCCTCCTGGTGACCGGGATCATATTGAAGCACACTCTCCAGCCAGACAAGCCCCTGATCCTCTGAGACATGATTGAGCAAAGTCTCCGCAACACGAAATCGAGCTTCCACGTCATCAGGCTCGGTTCGTAATCTGTCGATCAGACTTCCACACTCATTGAGCGCCTGGGTTGCCGCGCGGAAACTCGCCAGATGCTCAGACGCTTCGTCCAGATTTCCCTGCAGCCGCAATGCTGTCGCAAGTCCGTTTCGTAACCGCCATCTTTGAGGGCTTTTTCGCACGGCCAGTCGAAAAGATGCCTCTGCTTCGGCATAGTTTTCTCTCGCCAGCTGAATTTCCCCACGCTCACTGTCGATCTCACTGACCGCGTCGCTGCCGGCCACCCCAGCGACTCGCCATGCTACAGCGGCAGCATCAGGACTCGATCTGGTTGCCTGAGACAGATGCTTCTCAGCGGAATCAAGATCGCCACTCATCCGAAAAAGCCTTGCCAGCAGGACATTTCCAGGCTGCGGGTCATAAAGCAAATCGCGTGCACGTGTGGCCTGAACAATGGCAGACTCCAGTTTGTGTTGCTCAGCCAGCACCCCCGCCAGCGCATAGGCGGATGGGCCATGATCCAGATCTGAAGCGATCGTGTACTGCTCTGCAGCAGAATTCAGATTTTCCCGATGCTCCAGCAATCTGCCGTACAGAAACCGAGCTTTCGATGCGTCAGGAAAATCAGACAACCAGACCTGAAGAACCGCTTCGGCATCAGCAAGCCGGTACGCCATTAAGCAGCCAAGCACGTAAGCCTCACAGATTTCATCAGCGTCCGTCCCCTGAATAAGGAGCGAAGGCAGTTGCTGGTCAAGTTCCTTTAGTTTGCCCGCCATCGCGCGATGCAGAGTTTGCTCCAGAGCAAGCCGACTATCCGGAAATCCTCGCAATTGCGATTCTTTGAGCCACTCGGCAAACAATTCGTGATGGCCAAGATGCCGATTTAATCGAGCTTCCCCAAACGCAATACTGGCGTCTGAAGGGGCAATAAGATCAGCAACCTGGAACCATGTCTCAGCAGACCGGTAGTCCGCCCGTTGCATTGATGCTCTGGCTCTGGCTGCCACAAAACTGACCAGCATTCCGCGTCCAAAAGCAGCCGCTAAACATACTAATGCCAGGACACACGCGAGATACTTCCGAAGTCGCCGGCTTCGCGGCAAGCAACTATTGGCGAACCACGATAAGCTCACAATCACACACACATTAAATCAAATTAAACCAAATTCACGGCAGCGTACGAAACGGCAAATCCGAACACGTTAACTACCAACTCGAATCCTGTTTAAGAATTCAAAACTGGTGAGTGAAGGCAGGATTGTGAAGTGCCCCGCGTTGACATTGCAACATATGGAAGAGAATGGCGCACTTAGTTCCTCATTTCCGGGCACATTTACGTGGAGCCGTGCCATCATTCGTTCCTGAAACCGTAACAAACCAATCTCCTCAGGTTCCTTATCCGAGATTCAGGTTAAAAACTTAGAACTTGATGCCGAAGCGGGCGATGAAGCCGGAGGAGACGTCGAAGTTTCCGCCGCCACGGCTGAATTCAACTTTCCGGTCAAAGACCCAGCCGCCTTCGAGGAAGCTCTGCACACCGCCGGAATCACTACGCACACCGAGCATGACTCGCCAGTCCTCAAGCTGAATCTGCCGCCCCCCCGGGACGCCGCCGATTTCGTACGCTTCGACATGGTACTCGCCATTCACGTACAGCCATTGCGGAATTCCCCACGGAGTTCCCAGGAAGATGCTGACTTCCGATTGCGGAAACAGCGCTCGGATTTCCCAATAGTCGTTCGGCGTGTAGACGAACCCTGCGTACGGCAGAACACGATCGTCAACACGGTCCCAGAACATGGCACCCAGAACGACGAGCGTCTGAGGGTTCGCGCGAACGAAGACCGCTCCACGACCGTCCCAGTTCCAGGCGTCCGAACCGGGGCTTGCATCGAAGTCAGTGTTGAGTGACGGATTGAATGAAAACTCGCCGGTAAACGGGCCGACGGTCGGCGTGGTCAACTGAAGATCGAGGCCAAATCGGTAGACGTCGCCGGGAAGATCCGGCGCACCCGGACCGTCCCAGTTTCGCAGATTGAACTGCGGAGCGACGGACATGATCCACTGAGTCGGCAGCGGAGCGGTGTAGCGGAATTCGGAATTCACCTCAAAGACGCCAAACTGGCCCGCAGCGCCACCGCCAGTACTGCTGGTACGTTCCTTGGGAAGGAATCCGACATCGAGCTTACGAGTCCACCCAAACTGAAATGGCTTCGGACCGTTGATTCCCTGGACACTGGCAAACGGCCCACCAACGCCGGCAGGACCGAGCAGCGGCGTACCAGGCCAGACGGGGGCCATCGGGTTCCACTGGCTCGCATGCTGCATTGGCGGCGGCCCGAGGTACTGTTGATTTCCCAGATTTGCCTGGACGGGTTCTTCATCGTAAGCCGCGCCGGGCGACTGACCTCGCATCACGGTCTCGCTGGACGAAATCACCGGTCGCGAGTCGATCTCGATCATCGAGAACGGCTGCGAAAAGACGAGTTCCGGGGTGACGAGTGAAACGGTTGGCACGACACTCGGGACGGAATCAATGTCGGTCGGATTGGTCGCCAGCATTGACGTCAGGACGAGAACAGACAGCATGGTCGAGCGTCCTTGCTCTAAGACAGGGGAGTGATTCGCAGCCAACCTGAACCGTGAACTACGGCGAGGATGAACGAGACGATTCCAAACGGAAGTCGCGGAAGTCGGAATCTCGTGAAACTGCAACGGGGAAACTTGAAGGGAATCTGAAGTGGATCGTCAGTTTTGCAGAAATTCTCGAAACAGGTCAACGTGAGTTTCGGCTGTCTACAAATTCCCCGTACGTCCAGGAAACCTGCGTCGTCCACGACTCCGTCGGCACGGCCAGCTCGGCCGATACAGGAGTCCTACCGAAGCGGCCAGGCCCAATTTCTGATAACGCTGCAGAACTGGCGGAAAATCCTGCTCAGAAGTGTCCGGCAAACCTCATCACAAAGTATTCGGGACAATACCTGAACATGCTCTGTCGATTCCCGAATGGCCGCCAATTATTACATCACCTCTGAATTACATCGCCTCTGGTTTTGCCCGTTTGTACATGCGGATTTCGTTGCCGGAGTCGTTGAAGGTGACCTTGTCCATGAAGGTTCGGATAAGCATCAGCCCGCGGCCATGCGGGCGCATGAGATTTTCCGGGTCGGACGGATCCGGCAGTGTCGACGGATCGAAGCCAGGTCCTTCGTCACGGATCGAGAAAACCGCTTCGCCGGGCGACATCTGGCAGCCAACGTACACTTTCCGGCTTGAATATGGTTCCTGCTGCCTCCGCTGGTTACCGAGTTCCTGATAAGAACCGCCGGTGTCGCCTTCCCGCATCTTCGAGTTCAGTTCAAGATTGCCATGATCAATTGCATTGACCAGGGCTTCGGAAAGCGCTGTACCGACTCGCACCAGATCGCCTTCCGGACAAATTCTCATCATCCGCAACGCGTCCATGAAGTACCCAACCAGGGCCGACGTCGCATCGAGGTTGTTCCCCAGCACGAATTTAGACTCGGTCTCCGTCATATATTCGAAAACTGCCTGCCGTTTCTGCCGGGCTCGAGACGAATCGGCGACGATGTTGAGGGCGTCCTGAATTCCCTGCTGAAAATTTCGTTTGGGAACGTAACTGGCCGCTCCGGCTTTGAGCGCCTCTGTTGCAATCTCTTCACTCCCCTTGGCCGTCATTAGAATGACCGGTAACGTCGGGTCCCGCTTCTGGAGTTGCCGCACTAAAGCCAGACCGTCCATCTCCGGCATGTCGAGGTCTGTCAGCACGATGTCCAAAGTTTCGAGGTCAAGCTTCGCCAGTGCATCCTTCCCGTGCTCGGCGTAGGTTGCGGTCATGCCGACGGCTTCGACACACGCTCCCGCAAACCGCCGGTCCATCGGGTTGTCATCAACAATCAGAACTTTCGTAGTCATGGCGAACTCTCCCACCCCTCAAATCTCAAAGAAGCTCATTCAACTCTACGACCAGTCGATCTACCGCATCGGCAATAACTTCCAGAAGCGTCTCTGCAGACTGATACTCTTCAGCCGCCGCGTGAACTTCCATTTCCTGGCACCACTCGACCAGACAGTCGATCCCGAAGATTGCAACGGACCCCTTCAAAGTATGCGCGGCTCGACGAAGAGCTTTAGCGTCACCGTCAAGTCTCGCCTTCCGCATTTGCCCGACGTATTTCGGAGCTTCCTCAAGCAGCAGGCTGGCCAGGTCGCGAGCCGTGGCTTCTCCACCGGGCATCTTCTGCATGGCTGCCGACCAGTCAATCAGTTTCTCAGCAGAATTCACAGAGGTAGCTGGTCTGTCCGAGTAAGAATTCGGTTCATCAGAAATATTCTCAGCCATGACAGGCACCGGAGTGGCGGGCATTTCTGTGGACAAGCCAGCCGGCGGAGCATCGACAGGTTCCGACTCCGGTTGCGGGGGCGATCCAACGGCGAGCACGCCTGGCGGAACCGCTTCGACTGCCGCAAACAGCGCCACTGCCTCGATCGGCTTCGCGACATAGTCATCCATACCCGCAGCCAGGCAGCGTTCACGGTCGCCCTTCATCGCGTTAGCCGTCATGGCGATGATCGGCAGATGCTGACCGGTCACCTGCTCGCGCCGCCGGATTACTGAAGTTGCTGCAAAGCCATCCATCTTCGGCATCTGGACGTCCATCAGAATCAGGTCAAACGGTTCTCGATCCAGAGTATCAATGACCTGTTGCCCATCCCCCACGACCACCACCTGATGCCCGCGCCGTTCGAGAAACCCGATCGCCACCCGCTGGTTAACCAGACCGTCTTCGGCGAGCAGAATTCGACGCGGCACGACACCGGATCCCGATGGCAGTTCCTGCGGCTCAACCGGGAAGGTCGCATCAGGATCGACTTCGGCAAGGATCGTGTTGAGCAACTCTGACTGCAGCACCGGCTTCGGCAGACACCGGGCAATCTGAAGCTGGCGACAACGCTCAGAGTCACCGGCCTGAATTGCCGACGAAACCATGATCACCTTGCACTCATGGGCGGACACTGTTTCCCGCAGCCTCGCCGCGAACTGAAAACCATCCATACCGGGCATCATCAGATCGAGTAGAACAAGCGGTACAGACTGACCGTCGGCTTTGGATTTCCGGATCAACTCCAGACCAGCCTCAGGACTGTCGGCAGTCAGCGGCTGCATGTTCCACCCCGCCAGAATCTCGTGAAGAATTCGCAGGTTGGTCACGTTGTCGTCCACAACGAGCACCTGCATTCCGCGTAGTGCCACCAACTCGCTTGGTCGACGCAGCTTTTGCTCAGGACCAATCCCGAATTCAGCTGTGAACCAGAACGTCGTCCCCTGCCCCAATTCGCTTTCAACCTGCAACTGGCCGTTCATCAATTCGACAAGCTGTGTCGAGATAGCCAGCCCCAGCCCCGTGCCTCCGTACTTTCGAGTTGTTGATCCATCGGCCTGGCCAAATGCTTCAAAGATGACTTTCTGCTTTTCCGGCGGGATACCGATCCCCGTGTCATGAACCGAAATTTTCAACACTGTTCTGCCGCCAGAAGCCGACAGCCCATCCTCATCAGAATACAGCCCTGACGATTGAGTGAAGACCGGCACAACTTCGACAACAACTTCCCCCTCGTCCGTAAACTTGATCGCATTGCCGGCGAGGTTCACGACGATCTGCCGCAGTCGCCCGGGGTCTCCGACCAGGATGTCAGGAATTTCGGGGGCGATCCGGCAAGCCAGTTCGATTCCCTTGCCCGCCGCACGCGACGACAAAGTGTGACCGGTGTTGCCGATACAGTCGCGCAGGCTGAACGGGATTGACTCAAGCTCAAGCTTCCCGGCCTCGATCTTTGAGAAGTCGAGAATATCGTTGAGCAGCCGCAGCAGCGCGTCGGCTGACTGTCGCACCATGTTGAGATAGTCACGCTGGTCCGCCTCAAGCCTGGTACTGGCCAGCAGCTCTGCCATCCCGATGACACCATTCATTGGTGTACGGATTTCATGACTCATGTTGGCAAGGAACTCGCTTTTCGACCTGTTCGCCGATTCGGCAGCCTCGCGAGCCTGATGCAACGCCTTTTCGTCCAGCTTTCGCTGAGTGATGTCGTGAAGAAAAGCATTGAACACGAACTCTTTGCCCAGCCGCTGCGGAGTAATCGTGATCTCGACGGGGAACTCGCTGTCGTCGCGCCGCAGCGCGGTCAGCTCCAGTCGCTGATTGAGCACATTCGCCTCGCGAGTTTCCAGAAATCTCTTCAGGCCACTTTTATGTTGCTCGTGGAAAGCTGGCGGAATTATGACGTCGGCAACGTTCAGCCCGAGCACCTCATCCCGGCTCCAGTCGAACATCGCCTCAGCCTGAGGATTCCACTCGATGATCTCGCCGCGTTCGTCGATCGAGACGAATGCATCGTTGGCAGTATCAATGATGCGTTTGATGCGTTCAGCATTCCGCTGCATTTCCTGCTGCGCTTCTTCTCGGCGGGCAATTTCGGTGCTGAGTTCCGTGGTCCGCTGCCGCACGCGATCTTCCAGGGTCGCATACGACGCATGAAGCTTTTGCGTCATGGCGTTAAAGGCACGGCCCAGCATGCCGATCTCGTCGTCAGCCGTCACCGCCACCTGAGCCGACAAATCTCCATCCGCCACTGCCGTCACTATGCGAGTCAGCTCGTGAATGGGACGAGTCATGCGTCGCGACAGCCAGAATGACGCCGCCAACCCGACGGCAAAAAATCCAAGCTGAGCCCACAGCCGCGTCTGCCGAAATTCATCAAGCGGGGCATACGCCTCGGCGACGTCGATCTTCGCCACCAGCCCCCATGCCTGATACTCGGGCGGCTGGTAGGCGATCGGTCGATAATGAGCGAGTACTTCCACGCCTGCGTAATCGGTCACTTCTGACCGAGTCGCGCCGCCAATGGCAGCCGCCATCGCCGGCGCCGCATCTAACGACTCCGTACGTTCCTGCCTGTTCCGCGGACTGAAGAGATAACGCGTCTGGTTATCTTCCCGCCTGCCAACCAGCACTTCGCCAGTCTCGCCGAGCCCCTGGGTGTCCGTGAGAATGTTGTACAGAGCTTCTACGTTAAGCTCGACCAGCACCACGCCGAGCAGTTCGCCATCGTTGGTCTTTGCCGGAGCCGCCACTGACGTGATGAAAACACCGTCGCTCAGCCTTGGCTCTGCAAGATGCCGCCCTTCAAGACCGGCTTGAAATGCTGGCTTCGTTGAAACATCCGCCCCAAGCTGCTCGTCCGACGTCGACGTCAACACTCGCCCGTCCACATCGGCGATTGAGATCATGAGAAAACCATCAGTACTTTTGACGGCGTCCTCGATAATCGGCCGAGTCCCCAAACGCATATCGTCTTCAGAAATTCTCCCGTGCTTGAACTCCGCAATCAGATTCCGCAACTTCGTCCGACTGGCGACCAGACCGGCGCGCTCAAGCTGCTGAGCAACAAACGACAATACCATCTGATGCCGGTCCGCCGCCGCAACACGCAACCGTTCCTGAATCTGATCCTGGATAATGTTTCGCGCCAGGATATACCCGGCCCAGCTCATCAGTCCCGAAGTCAGAATCAGCAACGCAGCGACGAACAAAGCCAACCTGAAAAACATCGAACTGCGAGCCTTTGTGATCGTCGCTCCGAGCTTCCGGTTCGACCCACTGAACGAAGACTCGTTCCAGGCCTGCCCAACAGATGCGATTTCACTGTGATCAGCGTCGCCGCCTTCAGGATCGTCGAATTTATTTTGCAAATCGTTGCCCATGCGTTGCCCTGCCACCGCTGTTGAAAATCCTGTAGCCGCTAATCCATGGTCGATTTGCTGAAATGGCCATCATCGCCATCAGCCTCGACACTACCCGTTGTTCGAAAAAGCCAACGAGAGTGCGAACACCATTATTCAATCCTGACAAGCAACGACAGTCAGTATAGCCCCATGAACAGAACAGCTTCCGACTGACCAATCCACTTTAACCATTTTATTGATAAAAGGTTACGGCAGTTCCTGAGTACGACGATACGCCGAAAAGCGATCATCGCTGAGTCTCAACCGAACCAACCACAGGGAGTGTCGACATCACTCTGGTGAGCCAACCGTGGCTCGAAACCCGCACTTTGGTCAAATATTCTACCGATTTCCTGTTCCGATCTGTTTCGTCGATCGATAGGATGCGTCGCGCGCGATCTGGGATTTTCCTGGGATGACTGTCAGGCTGCTTGCCTGAGGGTGCCGATACATCGGCGGTTCTCATCGAAATACAGTCGTGCCCCCGCCTGAGCATCGAGCCTGCAACTGAGAGCCGACTTTCAGCGTAGCCACCCAATCAAGGCTTCGCAGTCCCTCCACAGAGCAATTTCCGGCTTGTTTTCCCCGGTCAAAAAATCCCGGAACTGTTTCCACGAAAATTCTGAGGTTGTGGTCCAGTTTTCGGTACTCAAGCCTCGATCAGGTTGCAGTCTGACTGTACAACCTGAGACGGGTGGTTCTTCGAAGAGCCTCTTAGCTGAGATTCTTCAAAACATCGGTTCGCCGAACTTCGGTCGAGCCAAAATCGTTTTCTGACGGTCGGAATTCGATTCAAACAGACAGTTGCTCGCAGCGAGCAACGTTCGATGCACAACCCACATGGCACGTTGCACCGAACGATCCATTCCGGCGGTATGCCCCGCCTGCCAGTCGTAGTTGAACCATGCAAGATCTATTAAAACTCCGCAACATCGGTATTTCCGCCCACATCGACTCGGGTAAGACGACATTGACCGAGCGAATTCTGTTCTACAGCGGTCGGATCCATAACATCCATGAAGTAAAGGGTGGTGATGGCGGAGCGACCATGGACTTCATGGATCTGGAACGTGAACGCGGCATCACCATTCAGTCAGCCTGCACCGCGGTTCAATGGAATGGCCACCCGATCAACGTGATCGATACGCCCGGCCACGTTGACTTCACGGTCGAAGTGGAACGCTCACTGCGAGTGCTTGACGGAGCGGTCCTTGTTCTCTGTGCCGTTGGTGGTGTGCAGAGCCAGTCTCTGACCGTCGACCGTCAGATGAAGCGTTACGGCGTTCCCAGAATCGCCTTCATCAACAAAATGGACCGAACCGGTGCAGATCCGGACAGTGTCATTGAGCAGATCATTGAAAAGCTCGGCGTGACGGCAGTTCCTCTGCAGATTCCGATCGGCAAAGAATCTGAGTACAAAGGCGCCATCGACCTGATCAATATGGATGCCGTCTATTACGAAGGTGATCAGGGCATTGAAGTCGTTCGCAAGGAAATTCCCGCCGAACTGAAAGACGCCGCCGACGCTGCACGTGCCCACATGCTTGAGCAGCTTTCGTTGTTCGATGACGACCTGATGGAAACACTGCTCGAAGAAGGCGAACCATCAATCGCGGATATCCACAAGATCGTTCGCCGAGCAACTCTGTCTCAAGAAATCACGCCGGTTCTCATGGGCACAGCCTATCGGAACTGCGGCGTCCAGGAACTTCTCGATGCCATCGTGCGGTATCTGCCAAGCCCTCCAGAACGTCAGGTGTTCGGGCAGGACCTGTTGAATCTTGACGAGAACGGCAAGGGAGCACCGGTTGCCCTGACCCCAGAGGAAGACAAACCGCTCGTCACAATGGCCTTTAAGACAGTCATGGAAGCCTTCGGCCAGTTGACATTCTGCCGAGTCTACCAAGGCAAGATCACCAAAGGTGACAGCTACATCAACGCTCGAACCGGTCGCAAAGTTCGCTTTGGCCGCCTTCTGCGAATGCATGCTAACGACCGGGAAGAAATCGAATCGGCAGGGCCTGGTGACATTATTGCCGTCGTCGGCGTGGATTGCGCATCTGGTGACACATTCTGTGGTGAAGGTGCGAACGTCGCGCTGGAAAATATTTTTGTGCCGGAAGCGGTCATCCGCCTTTCTGTCGAGCCACTGACGCGAGAAGGGGCAGACCGACTCGGCAAAGCCCTCGAACGATTCCGTCGTGAAGATCCAACCTTCCGTGTGATGACTGACGTCGAAACAAACGAAACGATCATCGCCGGCATGGGGCAGTTGCATCTCGAAGTCTACATCGAGCGAATGAAGCGAGAGTACAACGTGGAAGCCGTCGTCGGCGAACCAAAGGTCGCCTATCGCGAGTGCCCAACGAAGGAAGTCGAATTCAACTTCAAGCACAAGAAACAGACCGGCGGTTCCGGGCAGTACGCGCACATCGTTGGCAAGCTCATTCCGCTGCCGGAAGACGCGGAAGCTCCATACGTCTTCAACAACAATATTTCGCAGGGACGTATCCCCAAAGAATACATCCCTGCCGTCGACAAGGGTTTCCAGCGGTCGATCGTCAAAGGGCCACTCTGCGAATGCGAAGTCGTCGGAGTTCAGATCGACCTGGAAGACGGTAGCTACCACGACGTCGACTCTTCGGAAATGGCGTTCAACACGGCCGGCTTCAACTGCGGTCGAGAAACGTTGCAGAAGGCCAAAATGGCGTTGCTCGAACCGATCATGACGCTGGAAATCGAAGCCCCAGAAGAATACCAGGGCTCGATCTGCGGTCACCTCTCCAGCAAGCGAGGCCTGATCACCTCCAGTACCGCCAGAAGCAAGACGACTTACATCATCGGCGAGGTACCACTGGCCGAAATGTTCGACTACGCGAACGAACTGCGATCAATGACGCAGGGCAAAGGCCAGTTTTCGATGGAGTTTCTGAAGTACCGCCAGGTACCAGCGAACGTTCAGACCGAAGTCGTCGAAAAACGTCGCAAGGAAAAAGAAGAACGCATGGCAACAGCCTGAGGCTGAGCCAGACGTCACGACGGAAAGAATTCAGAGTCGAGCGGAGCACTTGCTTTGCTCGACTTTTTTCATGGAATTTACCATCCTGGCAGGGTCGCCCCGACTCGCTCGACTGAGCTCTTCCGACAGCTTACGCATTGAACAGCAACGCAGCGCGAACGTACCGTTCAACATTGCCTGAAAACAGACCGCTGACGCTCAGCCTGTCATACTCATCCAGACTGGTGAGCATGTCGCGGCACAGATTGCCGCTCACGTAAGCGCTCACTCAAATCCATAATGGTCCCATGATGCCAATTCAACACGCAGTAACGCTCGCGATATGCCTGCTTGCAGAATCAATTTGCTGGCGACTTCAGGCTGCGGACAACAAAACACTGCCACCAGTCCGCGTCGTCGCCAGCAACGACGGTTACGAGTTTCTGGAGGATGAATCTCCCATCCTGTTCTACCAGTCGACCCCGAAGTCAATCGACGGCAAATTTGAGCGAGCCGGATATGTGCACCCGCTGTACGACCTCAACGGCAACGCCATCTCGGAAGACTTTCCTGCGGACCATCTGCATCACCGAGGCATTTTCTGGGCATGGCATCAGCTTCATGTCGGCGACACACAAATCGGAGATCCGTGGATCTGCCAGAATTTTCTTTCCCGCGTCGACGGAGTTACGATCGCCGCAGACAGCGCAGACTCAGCTGGCATCACAGCCACGACCCACTGGGTGTCTCCCGACTGGAAAGACTCGTCGGGAAACTTGAAACCAATTGTCCGTGAGCAGACTCAAATCCAGGCACGACGTTCACGAAACGATAGCCGCGTGATCGATTTCAGAATCAGACTGCTTGCTCTGGAGCCGGAAGTCCGAATCGGCGGTTCGGACGACGTCAAAGGTTATGGAGGCTTTTCACCACGGTTCCGCCTCCCGAATGATGTCCGATTTATGGCAGAGTATGGCGAGGTTGAGCCTCAAAAAACAGCAGTCAAAGCAAGTAGCTGGATGGACATTTCCGGCTCATTCAAAGGCGAGGTCGCCGGCCAGGAAGGCTCGACCAGCGGCATCACCATTCTCTGCCACCCGTCGGTTCCCGGGTTTCCCCAACAATGGATCATCCGCAAAGCTCGCAGCATGCAGAATCCGGTGTTCCCCGGACGAACCCCGATCCTGTTGCCGACTAACGAGCCGCTTGAGCTCCGCTATCGACTGATCGTCCACCGTAAACCAGCGACGGAAGAGCAGCTGACCGGCTGGTTCGATGAGTACGCCGCCGAAAAATAACCAAAGCCGTCACGCGTTCGAATGGAAAGCAAACAATCCTCAAAGCGCATAAAAAAGCCGCCTCGCGAGTCCCTGCGAAGCGGCTGAGTGAGCCCCATCTATATCAATCACGCCCTTCCCTGAGCGATCGGAACTGCCTGTCTCCCGGCGCATCCTTGCAACCGATCAGAGACAGTCAGCCAACAAGTGTCGAAGATGGGATGACACTTATCGCACTCGATCCTTCGAGTGTCCCGTTCCGCGAGGCCCGGTCAGGCAGCGGACAGCATCCGTGATGTACTTCCCTGATGCAGATCCTGAATTTTCAGATTTCGAACACCAACGACAGGCGACTTCTCTCCAGTCAAACCTGCACGCCGTGGTGCGGTGTCCAATGCGCCCCCTTCAGCCCTGACAGCAGCCTCTGATCGTCGTCCTT
The DNA here is from genome assembly GCA_963976765.1 of uncultured Planctomycetaceae bacterium. Lineage (GTDB taxonomy): Bacteria > Planctomycetota > Planctomycetia > Planctomycetales > Planctomycetaceae > JABMPE01. The sequence goes on along the minus strand of CAXBME010000019.1, from coordinate 50,555 downwards.
AACGATGCCAACGAGTCCCTTCGTCGGGGCGGCTTCAGGTCATGAATGGAACTATCCCTCATTCAACCGTTCCGTGGTTCGCAAGCAGCCTCCTTTGCAATTGTCGTGTCCAGTTTTTTTGAACGAGTCCAACCCGTTCGGGTCATTCATAAGCGTGTTCAGCAATCTCGTCGAACTGAGGATTCAATTGAGCAACGTAGGCGTCCCAGCGAGTTGCATCCCAAAGTTCCAAGTGATCGCTGACTCCCAGCAGCACGACTTCGCGCTTGAGCTCTGCAAACGCTTTGAGTCGATCGGGAATGCGAAGGCGACCCTGAGAATCCACATCCAGACGCTCCGCTCTGGCGTAAAAGAGCCGCATGTAATTGCGAACGTCGACTTTCCCCGCAGACTTCTCGGAGAACCGTTGGGCAAGTGCTTCGAAATCTGTCGGAGTAAACACAGCAAGCGACTTCTCCGTCCATGGAGCCAGAAACAGCGACTTCAGGTCCGTGCCCCCAAGGTCTTCGCGCACACGCTTCGGAACGGCAAGCCGCCCTTTGTCGTCGAGCGTCCTTGGCCACGTCCCAGTCAGAGCCATTCGTCACCCGCCACTCCCGATTCTTCCACAAAACCCCACTAACCCCCACGACGATCCACACATTAATCAGCGGATTCAAATCGTCAAGTCGCGGTTTGAAAAGTCGAGACGGAGCGGTCGCTCGATCGGTCACAGATGCTTGTCACAATGAGACTTGCGACTTTGAAAAATCTTTGTCGGGACCAAACCGCCGTTACGCAGAGGCAGGTTTCACCCGTGAAGCGACTCGTATAGTTTCGAGTAGGCCGCCACGACAGAATCCCACGTAAACCTTTCAGCAATAGAATGTTGCAGCCGACCAGCCCGCTCCTTAGCGGCGACGGGTTCGTTCAGGCAATCACTCATCGCGTTGGTCAGTTCTGCCTGCTGTGAAATCCCCACCAGCACTCCACTTTCACCGGGGGAGATAATTTCCCCGGCACCTTCAACCTCAGTGGAAACAATGGGAATTCCGGCTGCCCCGGCTTCGAGCAGCACGTTCGGCATGCCTTCCCAATTTGAAGCAAGCACGAAAAGGTCACAGGCTCGCATGATCCCTGCAACGTCGGCCTGCCAGCCGGCAAGATGAACTCGTGACTCCAGCTTCAGCTCGCTGACGGCCGCCCTTAATGCAGCTTCTTCAGGCCCGTGTCCAACGTAGAGCAGATGGACTTCTGGTTGGGCCTCGGCAATTTCGGCGAAGCTTTTCAGCAAACCGAGAGGATTCTTCTGCTCATCCAACCGACCGACGGACAGGATCGCGCGAGTGTCCGACGGAACGCCAAAAGCAGACAGGTCCGCTGGCTGCGCCGAGGCAAATCGCTCGACATCAACTCCGTTAGGAATCACCACAACTTTTGACTCTGAGAGCCTCGATTCTCGGATTGAAAATTCCGCGACCGACCGGCTCACGCAGACGTGGCGATCCACGAAACTCTCGGTCCAACGGTCGACATTCAATCGCCAACGGCCACGTTTCTCGGCAACCCGGATCCCCGAAACAACTGCGGGAACTCCAGCACGTCCCGCGGCGAGACGTCCCGCGATGTTGGCATGAAAGAGGAACGTCTGTAATACCGCAGGCTGTTGCTCTTTCAGACAACGAGTCAATCCGACTGTCGCTCGCCAGATCCCTGCGGGACTGCGGACTCGTCCGGCACCAATCGCCGTCACGGGAATTCCAGCCGCTTCCAACGGTTCCGCAAGAGGCCCGCGATCGCTCAACGAGATAACGTGTGGTTTCCACAGTTTTCGATCCAGACCGCTCGCGATGCGCACGAGTGCCCGCTCGGCACCGCCGTGGTCAAGCTCGGTAATAAGAAAGCTGATTCGCCTCGAAGCGGACATTTAGATGCTTCCGTAGCCAGACAATCGCGCCGTGCGCTGTCTCAATTCTCACGCCAGGGCGCAGCTTCAGTACGTCGAAAAAGCCCGGCCTCTTACAAAGAAGCCGGGCTTTGATACTTCAAAGTTATCTTAAACCTGAATTTACCGTTACGAACCTGCAAGCGCGATCCTGCCATACGCTCGGAACGTCACAGGATCGGTGCGTCCCGGGATGGTCACAGAAATCTGCTCGTCCAGTTTCCCTTCTTTCTGAGGGGCGGTGACCGTCAACGGGATGATCTGAATCGGCGCCGCAGAAGTTGGCAGTCGAACCTGAAAAACATCTTTCGCTTCGACACAGTTAACGGCCGAAACTTCAAACGGTTTCTTGCCTCGCAGAACCACCTGCACCGTCTTCTCCTGACCGGGCGTCATCGTTCCCAGGGAAACGATCGACGGATTCACAACGATGTCCGGCGTGACTTCAGCCTCAACCAGCAGTGGCACTTTCGGGCTGTTTTCGTCGTCAGTCAGCAGCGTAATACTGTGCCGAAACGGGCCGAACGGGATCTTCTCGCTAAGCGTCACCGTCAGGTCGTAGTCAACTCGCCCACCACCACGATTCGTTTCCTTAACGACCGCCCCAACAAGTTCGCTGTTCGTCTGAACTTCCTTGATCTTCCAGTCTTCGCGACCGGCGTATGCGATCTTGAGCGTCCGTTCGTTCTTCTGCTCGCGGTCGATCGAGCCAAACTGAGCAGAACCCGGATCGATCACCACGTCCGTGCGGATGTAAGCCGTAATCGGAATTCGAACTTCCCGATACGACGGCTGATCGAACACGACAATCACGTTGGAATCTTTTCGCCGGGTGAACTTCCGAGTGTCCATCGTGATTTCGACATACGCCTCTTCGAGGCTGTGCAACGTTTCCTGACTCGGCTTGCCGGCAGAGCAACCGCAGGTGGTCCGGACCTCGTGGATGTGAACTGTCTCTTTGTAGAGATTCTTCAATTTGAGGCGGTAGCTGGAATCAGATCCGCGAGCGACAACGCCGAAATCATGTGTCGTCTTTTCGAACATCTTTTCGGCCCACAGCTCGTCTGCCTGGACAACCGAGCTTCCCAAAGCCATTGATGTGGCAAGGCCTGAGGCAAGCGTTCGCGAAACAAATTGACGTCGTGTGAGCATGGTCCAGCCTCGTTGCTGAGTGATCGGGGGAAAAGGGCGAGACGAGCACAGCTGAGCCATCATGGCCATCGCCGCACACGCAAATATCCCACACGGAGGGACGAATCGGCGTGGAATCTCAAAAGGACGCCACTGATTATCGATTCGCGACGGCTGGTTGAAGCACAACTTGCGGAGCTACTACCAGTCGGGCGATTGTTAACCATGAGACAGCCTGGCTGGTGGGAACCAGCACGGCCAAAGATCACCATCGATACGTTTTCTGGTCAATCGGCCTCAAGTCGCGCTGACGTTAGTCCTGCCAATCGGCAATGTCAATATATGCAGATTCCGCAAGAGCGCGACTGTGCGTCAAGATTAACCGTTTCAGGCGGCTCGACCAGAACTTCGCAGGCCAGGCTCGGCCGGACGAAGTGCTTCTCCGACGAAACAACGAACCAGGAAAGACGCCAAAGACACGGAAATCTTCTTGAGAGGCTACTCGACTCTGCCTGGTAATTGATTGAAGAACCATCAGCCTCTTCCTTTCGTGTTTCATGGTTCTGGTGCTTTTCGTAGTTGGAAATCCGCACAGCACTCCGTCAGCTAAAGCCTGACCTGCGTCATGTTCTAAACTCCCAACTTGCGACTTGCATGAACTGGCCGCTCAAAGTGGCTAAATTTCCGAGACGCATCTCCGGTCGTTGATCCGTCAACACCTCCCGATGCGAGACACACTATGACCAGGAAACTCAGCGAGCCAACAATGCAACGCATGACCTCCGCACATCGCCTTTCATCAATTCTCGCGCTGGTCGCTCTGTCAGCCACCGGGACGATCCTCTTTCAGTCGAAGGCTGCCGAGCCGACCAACGACAAACCGGACGGCTCATCGGCAGGTAGCTTCCCCCGGCTGGTCAACACCGAGAATCCTGAAGCGAAACTCACAACAGCCGCCGACGCACTGGCCGGAATGAAACTGCCAGACGGTTTTACGATTTCATTGTTCGCTTCAGAGCCGGACGTCAACCAGCCAATCGCGCTGGCAACGGACGATCGAGGTCGACTGTGGGTCGCAGAAAATTACACCTATGCCGAACGAGCCACCAACTTCGACGACACCATGCGAGACCGAATTGTCATCCTCGAAGACGAAGATCACGACGGGAAATTTGACAAACGAACCGAATTCTGGGACCAGGGCCGTCGGCTGACGAGTGTCGAAATCGGCTACGGAGGCGTCTGGGTTCTGGACGCTCCCAATCTGCTTTTCATTCCAGACAAGAACGAAGACGACGTTCCCGATGGCGAGCCGGTCGTCATGCTTGACGGCTGGGATGACGACGCCGTGCGGCACAACATTGTGAACGGGCTACGCTGGGGACCGGATGGCTGGCTCTACGGTCGACACGGAATCATGGCGACGTCGCTGGTTGGGCGGCCCGGAGCAACCCCCGACCAAAGACGAGCACTCAACTGCTGCGTCTGGCGTTTCCACCCAACGAAGCACACGTTCGAAGTCGTGTGCGAAGGCACAACCAATTCGTGGGGCATGGACTGGGACTCGAACGGCGAACTCTTTTTCATCAACACAGTGATCGGCCATCTCTGGCATGCCATCCCCGGCTCGTATTTCCGCCGAATGTACGGCGAGCACTTCAATCCGCACGTTTACCAGGTCATCGAACAGACGGCCGACCATTTTCATTGGGACACCAAAGAACAATGGCATGACCTGAAAAAGATCGGCATCACCAAAACCACCGACGAAGCCGGCGGCGGACACGCGCACTCAGGAATGGTTATCGTCCCGTCAGGCAGTCCGTGGGGCAAGAAATACGACAACTCTGTCCTGGCCATTAATCTGCACGGCCAGCGAATCAATCGTGACCGACTGGTGCGCGAAGGCGCGACTTACTCGGGCAAACACGCCGAAGATTTCATGCGGGCATCCGACCCGTGGTTCCGTGGCGTCGAACTTCACTTCGGCCCGCACGGCACGCTCTACATCGCAGACTGGTCAGACGTGGGAGAATGCCACGAAAACGACGGCGTGCACCGAACGTCCGGGCGGATTTATCAGATCCGACCGAGTCGCGAAGAGAAGCAACGGCTTGAATTCGAACGTTTCGGCCGCGTCTCAACTGCCAACAATGAGCAGTTGACAGGTGTGTTTTCGTCTGAGCAACCCTGGCTGACCTTCCGAGCGATCAGACTCCTCGCTGAGAGAGCATCTGCGGGTGAAGACCTTACCGATGCTCGCAAAACGCTACGGGACAATTTCGTATTCTCTACTCGATCGATCGCTCAGCGTTTACCCGCTCTGTGGGCATTGCACGCTTCTGGTGGCTGTTCGGAGGAATTGCTGAAAAAACTGCTCGACGCCCCGTCAGAAAACGTCCGAGCCTGGGCTGTCCGACTGCTCGCGGAAGACGGAAGTCTGTCACCACAAATCCAGACGCGACTGTCGAAGATGGCCGAGTCCGAGAAATCAGGGCTCGTGCTGACTTACCTGGCCTCAACAATGAACCGCCTTTCATATGACCAGCGTTGGTCCATCGGCGAGCAACTTATTCAGCACGATGAGTTTGCTGACGACCGGGTTTTCCCGCTGATGGTCTGGTATGCGATCGAGCCGGCACTCATCTCGAATCCAGAATCTGCCGTTAGTCTCGCCGTGAATTCAAAGTTGCCACTCGTTCGAGAACTCGTCGCCCGACGTTTAACGGAAGAAATTGAACGAAGCCCGCAAACCGTTGATCAGCTCGTCGAAGCCCTCGGCGGAGACAACCTGAGCGACGCGCAGAAACATGACATCCTTCACGGGATGACCGACGCTCTTCGTGGCTGGAGAAAAGCTCCTCAGCCAAACCAATGGCAGCAGACGAGTCTGGCCCTGGCGAAATCCTCAAGCGACAACAAACAACTGGCGAGGGAGCTGTCGCTGGTCTTTGGAGACGGACGAGCGATGGATGAGCTCCGGAAAATCGCCAAAGACGACGGCGTGCCTCTGGAAGAACGTCGTTCAGCCATTCGAGCACTCGTCCTCGCCAGAGACGAAACGATCGTTACTTATCTTCAAAACCTACTGACAAACCGCGACCTTGCGAAGGACGCAATCAACGGGCTGGCAGCCTTTGGAAACAACGAAACCCCAAAACTACTCGTCTCAAAATTCGGCGGCTTTCGAAACGGCGCCAGGCGGGAAGCCATCAACACACTCGTCTCGCGAGCTTCCTTCGCAGCCATCCTGCTGGATGCCGTTGCCACGAAGAATATTAATCGCGATGAGGTCTCGGCGTTCCAGCTCCGTCAGATGCAAAGTTACGGCGACGACGCAATCAGCGTGCGAGTCGCAGAACTCTGGCCTGAACTGGCTGAGCAATCTCGAGAGAAAGCGGAACGAATCGCCGAGCTTCGAAGGCAGCTTACTTCGGAGTTTCTTGCAAAGGCAGACACTTCGAACGGTCGCTGGTTGTTCAGCCAGTCATGCGCGAACTGTCACACGCTGTTTGGCGAAGGAAAGAAGATCGCTCCCGACCTGACCGGTGCTCAAAGACACAACCTGAACTACCTGCTGGAGAACATCGCTGACCCCAGCGCGACCGTTTCAAAAAACTTCCAGATGCGAATCGTGCTGCTGGAAGATGGCCGAGTCCTCAACGGTGTCGTGCTCGCAGAGAACGAAAAAACGCTCACCATTCAGACGGCGACCGAGCAGATCGTGATTCAGCGCGACGAAGTCGACATTATGCGGGATTCGAAGCTGTCGATGATGCCTGAGAACCTGCTGAACGTTCTCAAGGAGGACCAGGTTCGCGACCTGATCGGTTACCTCATGTCACCGACTCAGGTGCCGCTGCCTGAAAACGCAAAAGCCGGCCCAGTGGACCGGCTTCCTTGAACAACCTTGCAGATGCTCACCTGATTGAACGCTGTTTCTGGTGCGCGTTCCTGCGGCAACTCAGACGTACCGTGGCGTGAAGGTTTCGACCTGCGAATCAGCGGACGTTGTAAAGTGCATCTTTGGAGTTGAGTCGCCAGCGTGCGGCTCATCAATTCGAACAGATTGATGCTGTGAACGTTCAAGTGGAACGATTCCAGCTGACGTCACAATTTCCTGGACACGCTCCCCGCGTCCCAGTTCTCGATCAATCCGCCGCATTTCGCTGATCACGACGGCATGCCAGTCAGAATCAGAACGTTGCTCAACCGGCACATAATTCCGGCGAGCCCACTGTCGTAAACGCAGCTCTGCGACCAGATCCAGTTCTCGACGATCGTTGCCCATCATTGTTCACCTCAAAATCGTCACAATCAATTTCAGTCGCTTGAAGCGACGAGACTTCAGCCGGCGCATATCGCCAAACAGAGCTGAATCCCCTCATAACGATCGACCAATCGCAGCAGCAGACCGAAACCAATTGGACGAAGTCGGCAAGGGTTTTGACGTACTGCGATGCAGGATTCAGTCGTTCGGCTCCTGACTCGTAATTCGTTTCGACGAGCCATGCCGGTCGCGACGGACAGAAGGGCTGCGACTGGCTCCACTCAAGCTGCGGACCATTGGCCCCAGGTCCCAAAGATGAAGTTTTGCCCGGCAACCGACCTAAAGCACGTCGATCAACTCAGACGCAACAAAGTCCGATCGATCGTCGCGGCTCAGTCGAACGGCGGCATGGTCTGGATCGTGATCGAGCAGGGCCAACCAGTCGTGGTCCGCAATCTCGCCCAGCAGATCCGCTTTCGCACGACGCGTCTGCATGAGGTTCGTGTCGTAGGCCATGCACCACAGAACCGGAAGGTGCATCCGTGTGCCGCAAATATCTCCGAGAAAGACCGCTGTCTCGCCGCCACTTTCAATCAACAGCGCCTGATGCCCTTCGGTATGGCCGCCCGTCACGATCGCTCGAAGCCCCGGCAGAATCTCGACGTTGCCATCGATCAGTTTCAACTGACCGGAAGCCTGCAATGGAAGCAGATTTTCCTGGGGGTACGCCCCGCGAAGTTCGGGCAACTCCGACGTCGCCATCACCCACTCACGACGCTGCGCGATGTACTCGGCATTCGGAAAAGACGGAATGACCTCTCCCGATTCGTTCAGACAGGTGCCGCCCCCGGCATGGTCAAAGTGGAGGTGAGAAAAAACAACGACATCAATGTCTTCCGGAGCAAAACCCGCTGCGTCCAGATTTCGCAGCAACGGATCGCCTGCTTCAGAAGTCAGATTACGCTGCTGCTTCTCCGGGAGTTTCGAGCCATACCCGGTATCAATCAGAATGTTGCGGCCATCGATCGTCGCGACGACACAGTTCGTCTGTTGAGGAATCCGGTTCTTCTCGTCGGGTGGCGTTTTTCGCTCCCAAAGAACTCGCGGAACGACGCCGTAAAGTGTGCCCGCATCGAGATGGCACAATCCACCCGACACGGTTTTCAGTTCGATCTGTCCAAGCTTCATTCGCTCTTTCCAGTGTCGAGCCGTCGATTGGCAACCGACCAGATTTCGTCACCGACTTCTTCAATTGACTTCAGACGTTCGCCATCAAGCAACGAAATCGTCGTCCAGTCGGCTTCCTGCGACGCGAGTTCCAGGTATGCCCGCCGAACCGAGTCCAGGTAATCACGATCGGCTTCCTGCATGTCGGCCGCCTGGTCGGTGTAGTCACGTTTCGCTTTTCGAGCGATCAGCATCTGAGCCGTCTCGGCCGGCAAATCAAGATGTACGACCAGCTGGGCTCGCGGCAGCTGAAAGACTTCATGCTCTGTTTTCAGGATCCATTCCTGGAGCCGGGTTCGCTCATCGCCAGATTTCTTCGCCCCCTGGTGAGCAACGTTTGACGCAACGTAGCGATCGGCAACGACAACGTCTCGGGTGTCAAGCAGATTGGTCAGCATCCCGATCGACTCAAAGCGGTCCGCCGCGTACAGCGTCGCGGCCAGTAGCGGATCGACCTGGTCAAGCTGGCCGAACTCACCGTTCAGGAATCGGCCAATCGTCTGCCCGAAATGAGTTTCGGAGTAACGGGGAAAGTTGATCAGTTCGGAACTGCGGCCCGTATCAAGCATTCGCTGATGCAGCAACTTCGCCTGAGTTCCTTTGCCCGAACCATCAATTCCTTCAATGGCAATCAACACGGTTCTGATCCAATCGTTCGCCTACTGGCCGTTCGCCCACAGACGAAATTCTTATCCGACCGTCGAGTCACCTTCGAAATCTTCATGAGCTCTTAAAACGGCAATCGCCGCTGCCTCCGCATCGCAATGCGTGAAGTAACTTAACAGTCGGCTGGCATCGAGCACGTCCTGAACACCAGACGTCAAATCTGAGATGACCATTTTTCCACGGTTGCGATGCAGCTTGCGATGCAGCGTGATCATCTTTCCGACGACCGAGCTGGTGACGTACTCAACCCCGGACATGTTCAGAACGATTTTCTGAAAGCCGAACTGGTCTGGCAGCAGGAACAGTTCGTGCCCCAGCTCTTCGATATTCTCTTCGTCGTTGATATGCGAAACGCCGAACCGGACAACGACGATATCGCCATGCTCGGTCACGTTGATATATCGAGGTCGAAAATCTTCGAGGCCCATGCCGGCCCTTCTTTCTCAGTTCGTTGCGTCATGAAACCCGTTGTTGCCAGACGATTCCGCCTGGTCAGAAACGTCAACCATCTCAAGTCACACCGACCAGCGGCGCGTTTTCAATTCTATTCGCGATTAGCTGCTCACGACCGGCCACTTCGCCTCTTGCTGACACCAGCGTGCCAATGTCGTGACTTGTGCCCGGAAGTTCAACTGGAACGTACCGTCGATCCGATCCGCCAACCCAGCCGGGGCGGTCACGATATTCGCGCTCGACGAGAACTTCCAGGTCTCGACCAACCAGCGTCTGATAGTAATCTTCAGCAAGATCACGTCCGAGTTCGGTGAGGACCCGGCAACGTTCTTTGCGGATTTCCGGCGGCACCTGATTGGGAAATTCCGCAGCCGGGGTCCCTTTCCGTCGACTGAACGGGAACACGTGAATCTTCATGAATCTGGCCTGCCGACACGCTTCGAGGGTTTCCTCAAACTCGGCATCCGTCTCCCCAGGAAATCCCACGATGACATCGGTCGTGAATGCCGGATGGTCCAGCCGCTCGCGCATCTGTTCCAGTTTCTCCAGGAACTTCGCCATCGAATACCGGCGTCGCATCCGACGCAGAACAGCTTCAGAACCACTCTGCAACGACGGGTGAAACTGCGGACAGAGATGCTCGCAGTTCGCCGCTGCGTTAATGAATTCGTCGTTCACCTCGACCGCCTCGATACTGGAAAGCCGCATTCTCCAGTTGCCCGGAATCCGGTCGAGCTTTTCGAAAAGATGCCACAGACGAAACGGCGGCAACCCCGACTTGCCTCGAGTCGTGTCGACTCCGTAATGCCCGACATGAATTCCGCTGAGCACAATTTCCTGGTAGCCATTGTCGATCAGACGTCTGACTTCAGCTTCAATCGATTCCGGAGTTCGACTCTGCAAACCTGGCCTGACGGCGGGAATGATGCAGTAAGTACAGCGCAGGATGCAGCCGTCCTGCACCTTCACGAAGGCTCGACGTCGACCGTCAAAGTGGCTGATGCCGTCCGGAATGTCGACAATGCCCAACCGGTCGAAGACGTCAGGCAATTCTCGTTTGTCGCGGACGATCTCAAAGACGCCCGGCAAGCCTCGTAGCGTTTCCGGGTCGCGAGTCGCGTAACAGCCCATCACGATCGTGCGAGTACCGGGGTTCTTCCGAGCCAACTGCCGGATCAACTGCCGGCCCTTCGAATCCGCTTCCCCGGTTACGGTGCAGGTATTAACGACGCACAGATCCGCCGCCTCGTTCTCAGCCGCTTCGCGAAAACCGTTGCTGAGGAGCGTCTCTTTGACGAGCTGCGTTTCGTACTGGTTGACTTTGCACCCGAGGGTCACAAGCCGGCACGTGCGTTCGGACATGGATATTCGGTGAAGATAATTCAGAAAAAGAGGAGCAATCTAAGTGGAACCTCGTCCCGCGTTTTCAGTTACAGCGAGGCCTCAATCAGTGGCGATGGCCGTTTCAGGCGAGTATACCCTTGGGCATTCCGTCCAGCGAGTCACCGCGTTTCCGCTCACAGATTTTGCATTCGGAACCAGAATTGTCGAGAACGCTAACAAACACTGATCTTCGCAGATCCTGAATTGGTGGGAATCAGCGTTTGTCGGTGTTTCGAAATCGTTTGTAGCCGACGATTCATGAACCTGGTGAAACGCCGTGCCTGATACCGGGGTATTGTCGAGGCGTCAAAGAGTTCGCCCCATTTTCTATTGGAGTTCATCGTGCAATTGTCCGTCGACCGACCAGTCCTGCCGGGTAGCCAGAAAACCTCATCGAAACACCGACTTGCCACCATTTTTGCCTTACTCACCAGTGTTCTGGTCAGTGGCGCCGGCACATTGTCCGCTCAGGATTCAGCTGACGAAACAGCTCCGGCCTATCCGGTCGTCACAGTCTGTGTGGCCAGCGTTGATCGAATTATGGACCACATCGGGTATGTCTTCGGCGAAATCGAACGCCCCGAAGTCATGGATCTGATCGGGGCCGGTCTGGCGAATGTCCGAGACCTTGAAGGCCTTGACCGAACCAAACCCGGCGGGCTGATGATCTTTGTTTCGGAAGGGCTGATTCCCATGCCAATTCCGGTCGGCTTTCTTCCGGTTGCAGACATCGGAGAACTCGGTCAAACCTTCACGTCGATGGGTGCTCAACTGAAGTTGATTCCCGGTGAAGAAGATCGCTACGAACTCATCCCTCGCCGAGGCCCAACCAGCTTCGTCGTTCTGCAGGACGGCTACGCCTTCATCGGACAGAACGAGGAAAGCATCAATCGCACGTTTGCGTCGCCGGAAGAATTCGCTGGACCACTGGCCAACCGCTACGACATCTGCGCGTCGGCCAACCTCCGCAAGACGCCTAAGGCTGTTCGTGATCTGATTCTGTTGACAATCAAGAACTCCGCGCAGGCTTCGATGCAACGGCGCGACGATGAACCGGAAGCGGTTTACAACCTGCGTCGCTCTCAGTCAGAAGGCAACCTGCATTTCGTCGAGAACGTCCTGCGGGACGGTGAAGAGCTAACACTGGGATTCAAAGTCGACCAGACCGCGAAGAACGCGTCGCTCGAACTCGTCGTCAAAGCAACTCCCAACTCGTCGTTTGCTAAAGAGCTGAAAGAAGGCATCGCCAAACCGAGTTACTTCGCTCCCGCAATCGATGAAAGCGTGCCGCTGAGTGGTTCCGTTTCGGCGATCCTGGACAAGCAGGGCCGCAAGACAATGCTCGATCTCTTCAACCTGACCGAGCAGGAATCCAACCGGGGGCTCGCCGGCTTGCCCAAAGACACTGCCGTAGAAGACATCCCCGGCCTCAAGTCAACGCAGGATCTTTTCGACGCCCTTCGCGAGACCATCAAAGAGGGACATCTGGACGGCTTCGTTCAGTTCTTCGGTGAACCCGGAGAAAAGTTTGTCCTCATTGGAGGCATTAAGGTTGTGAATGCCGGGGCGTTTGGTTCAGGGCTCAGCGAAGTCATTGAAAAGGCCAGCCGAACCGACGCCAACATTGATGTGGAACTCGGCGTCGACTCCTACGGCGACATCGTCTTCCACAGACTTTCCAGCAAAAATCGTGGCCGTGGCGACAAGAGATTGTTTGGAGAAGAGTCGGCACTCTATTTTGGTACGGACAATCAGGCTCTCTGGTTCACCGTTGGAGGCGACGACGCCATTCCTACTCTGCGAGCCGCCATCGACCGCATCGCTGCTGGAAACGACTCCGGTCTGAGGCGAGGCGAACTGGCTCCACTCCAGGTAATCGTCAACCTGACTGAATGGATCAACATTAACCAGTCCGACCGCGACCAGCCTGGTCGCTTCGCTGCCCTGGCTCTTCAGGCCTTCGAAGCCGAAGGCAGCGACATCGCTCGGCTCGATGCCCGAACTTTGAAGGACGGTTTTCGAATCCGCATCCAGGTCGAAAACGGCTTCCTCCGGCTACTCGGCCTGGGCATCGCTACCCGGATTGACGGTAACCAGGATCTGTAAGCCCACTTAAGGAACAAAGAGTTGCAGCTCACCAGGCAGGCATCGAAACGTCACCGGCGTCATTCCGAGCGGGTCGCCGTCAATCTGGACCGGTGCCGTTCCTTCACTCTGAATTTTGACTTCGGAAGTTGTGAAGACCTGCACGTCCGATCTGTCCAGGTGCAGCCTCTGAGTGACCATCGCGCTGTACTTCGCAAAATTCCATCGCCCCGGTTTCTGGAAAACGCGAACGGTCAGCAGTCCGTCATCCGGTTCGGCGTCAGGGTTGACCGGCAGCTTGAACGCGTACGCCGGAAAGTTTGAAACCACGACCAGCGAACCTTCCAGCGACTCGGCCAGCCCGTTGCCTGTCACGGTCAACTTCGGAAACGGGTACTGAAGAGCGGACTTTAAAATCGGCGAGACATAGCTCAGGTGCGAGATGTTTCCTCTCCGATTTTCGTGCAGCCGGCGGATCACATCGCCATCAAATCCGACGCTGCCCATGATCAAAAACTTCGTTTCCTGACCAGCCAGCCCGATATCAAACCTTCGCACGTTGCCCGCTGCAATAATCCGCGCCGCCGCTCGGCCGTCCAGTGGGATCCCCAGGTACTTTGCCAGCAGGTTTTCAGTTCCCAGCGGAAACGGGCAAGCCGGCACTCCCGGAAATCGATTGGCCACATCCGCAAGCGTTCCGTCTCCTCCCGCAGCGACAATTCCAACCAGTGAGGCTCGACGCTCGGGATCACTCAATCGCTCGGCGAGAAATTCACGACGGGAGAAAATGTGCGGACGCAGACCGTGTCGCTTAAGAGCTGCAGCAAGGTCGAAGAGAAACCGGCGCCGTTTCCCACTGCCCGAACGCGGGTTCCTCTGGATGGCTACCCAGGGGCGAATCACGTCAGCAATCCCTGCAACTCTGACAACGAACGAATCAGACAGTACGGTCGGTTCGAGAAATCGTCGTCCCCGTTTCGAACCAGCTTTCGATCGATCAATACCGCCTTCATGCCGACCGACAAAGCACCCTCGACGTCATTCTCCAGGCCGTCTCCCACCATCAGGATTCTTTCCGGAGCCGTATTCAGCCCTGCAACGACCGCGCGGTAGAAGTCGGCAGAAGGTTTTCGAAAGCCCAGCTCCGACGAGATGAACCGCTTTTCAAACAAACCCAGCGCGGCAATACCATCACAAACAGGATGTAGACGATGGTCAAAGTTAGAGGCAATGGCCAGACGAACGCCTCGTTCGCTCAGCGAGTGCAACGCCGGAAGAGTATCGTCAAACGCCCGCCAGGCAGTCGGTTCCCCGAAGTAATCGTGCAGCCGCTGAAAGCAGCCTTCCGCATCTTCGACTTCCGGAAAAACAGCGGCCACGATGTGTCGCCAGCGAGCTTCCTCGACGGCGGCATTTGTCACCAGCCCGGCGGTATCAGGGGACCGGTCCTGCCGCTCGGTTTCCGCAAACGCCGTTTTGAATCTCGATTGCACGTCTTCAAGAGTTCGTCGAGAGCCAAACTGCTGGCCAATCAAATGGTAGGCGTGAGCAACGCTCGGCTCAGGATCGATCACCGTTCCGACGGCGTCGAAAACCATCCACTGGATTTGCACGGCGACGCTCCGTCATTTGTCTGCGCTGATTGATAGACCTTCAGGGTTGTAACCAGTGCCAGCCTGTGGGACTACCGATTGACGAAGTACACCCAGCTGACCAGCTCATTGGCGATCGACTGGTGCTGATAAAACTCTGGCCAGATGTGGCCATAACCAATCATCTCGGACAGGTCGTAGTTCGCCACCTGCGAAGCTCGATCCCCGAATTGTTCAAGATCTCCCTGAGTGAACCCTGAACTCCCCAGCGCCCGCCGAGAGAATGGTTTTCGCAAAGGATAAACCATCAACGCCCAGTCTTTGCGAACTCGAACATTCAGCAGGCATTCCGTCGCGTTCAACGCTTTTTCATATCTCTGCCCTGGGCATAGCCAGTCGTGATCAATCGCCGCCCCAAAGAGAATCGTCCGAATCTGATGAGACGGACCTTCGCAAAGTTGCAGACCGCACAGCTCGCCGCCTCCCATCAGGTTCAGACCTGAAGTCACGATGCGTGCTCCATGACTGTGACCGATCAGACAAATCGGCGACTCGGGCGAAATCGACTGGATCAACTTAACCAGACGAATACCGTTGAACTCGGCGCGTCGCCCCAGAATGGCAACATCAATCCCAGGCACCGCCGATGAGACCGCAATTGCGGGATCCAGAGTCAGTAGCCCTTCGCTGGGCCAGGTGAGAAAGACAACCTGCAGCGGCAACTCAGGAGCAGCCTGTCGCAGCCAGCGAAAAGTATTCTTGGAATCTTCAGCAACGGTATCAGCCGTCACAAAACTTCCGTGAACCATGATGCAGAGAGGAACGCCCGGCTTCAGCCAGCGATGAAAGTCTTCGCTCGACGACGCCGTCGCACAGCCGTTCCAGTCCGAGCGAACGTATTTAAAACAGCAATCATGAGCACAGTCGTGGCATCGCTGCTGGCAGTGTCTGGCGCTTACGATCCAATGTTCTTCGTCACTGATCGACGTCCCGGAGCCTGGTCGAGACACAGCTCCGGCATCAATGCGAGGAATCGGCTCGGGCAGTTGCAGAACCTGTCGCAACTTCGGCAGATCCTGCCCGACAGCAACCGGACTGGCGACGGCAGCCAACAGCACGATCACGGCAAGAGACAGGAATGCGTACACGATTCGACGAGTCATGGCTTCCAGATATTCATCCCGGGAGTCAGTTCAGGTATGGCCAGAAAACTCACTGTTTCGATCACCATTGAGCGACAGTGAGAGTTCGCGATCAGAACGTCTCAGAAATCAAATCTGCGGCGAACCACTGTGAAGGACGTTTGACGTCTCGAATCTAACCTGCTTCTGACAACTGGGTCGGAATTCAGACCGACGCAATTTGAAACGCCGCGAGTGTTTGTCAGGAAGCTCGAATTGAACCGGTTTTAACGGAGGACTTCGCCTGCATCCTGCAAACGTTCGACCGCTCCGGATACAAAAAGAGGACGAAGCAATCGCCTCGTCCTCGATTCCGCGATCCGTGTCTAATTCGGTTAGACCGGGAGATCCTCTAGCGTCGAATCCGCAACTTCATTCAGTTCAGCGTTGTCCGTTGCGGGCTGGTGCGAATGCTGCGGCTGTGGTGGCCACGTTGCCGATGGAGCAGGCTGAGTGTCCGGAGTGTGACGGTCGTACCGATCCTCGAAACTGGGGCGACGAGTCCGACGAGTCCCTCCGGATTTTCTCATTGCCGTCGCACGTTGCCACCGAATGAACGTGCGGAACATCTCAATAATCGCGATCACCCCGATGATCACCGCCACGCCACCGTACGTCTTCCACGATAAAGACTGCTCAAAGTTCTGCGACAGAAACGCTCCGCCCAGGCCCATCGAGATACAGGCCAGCGAGCCGTCGATCCACATCTTTCGCTTCAACTTTCTCTGAGTGTGCTCGGACAGCGCATTTCGTGCAGACTGATTCGCCACTTCACGCAGCGAAGTCATCGCCATGCGACGAGCCAGATCCCGATTCTTCGCGTGTCGATCATCGGACTTGTCAGAATTCCCCTGCTCCGCTTGTCTTGAGCTGGACCGATCAACTTCTGGCTCCGTCGGTGTCACATGGCGAGCCCAGGACGGTTCCTGAATGATGACCGGCTCTTCGATGGAAGTCCCCTCGCCATTATCAGCAGCTTTCACTCCAGGACTCTCGATGGACGCTGGACCGCCTGGAATTTCGTCGTCGGGTTTCTTCATTCCGAACATCGAGCCGAGCATCGAACGGAAGGCCTGCAACTGTTCTTCTTCGTCGGTTCCTGCTTCCTGTGCCGCCTCTGCCAGATCCGAAAGCGCGACTTTTCGCTTTGTCGGCTTCTGTTTCGACTTCCGGCGAGACTGCCAGAAACTCAATTTTTTCTTCACCTCTTCAACGGTATCGTCAACAGAAACATCCTTCGCATCGGACTCCGCTTCACCGACCAGTTCAGATTCCAATTCCGATTCGTCATCGTGGTTGTCTTCCACGTTCCAAAGATCTTCCTGCTCTGCAGAACCCGCTTCGAGCAACTCGTTCATCGCCTCTTCTGTTTCTTCCCGTTTCTGAGCCAGCTCATCACGTTCCTGCCGCAGCGATTCAACTTCCGCCTCGATTTCTTCGACTCGCCCTTCCAGGCGTGACGCTTCCGTCTCGCCGGCGCCCCACAGATCGGCCTCGCCGGATTCGTCACTTGCCAGAACGTCATCAACATCAAATTCAAGATCGATCGTCTGCTCGCGATTGGAACTGTCTTCCGCCAGATCGGTGACAGCCTTGCTCAGTCGTCCCTGCTCCTGAATCAACTTTTCTTTGACATGCGAGAACTGCTGTACCATTTGCGCAAGCTGTTGCCGCTCCAGATGCCGGGCACGCTGCTCGTACTGCAACTCTTCAAGAGCCATCTGCAGGCGTTCTTTGAGATGTTCGTCGTCTGTCTCGGAAAGCTCATGCGTCAGAGCCTGCTGCCGATTGTCCAGGTCGTCACGTTCAGCAAGCAGTCGTTCGATACGGCTGGTCATCACGGCAATTTGCGACTGCAAGCCTTCGCGGTTTGCCTCCAGAGACTTCGACGCACCTTTGATTTCGGTCTCTTTCTGAGCCAGCTTTCGCTGTCGAGCCAGCAGCTTCTGCTTCTCAGCCGTTAATTGCTGCCGCATCTGCTGCAGCTGCTGCTGTCCTTCTTCGAATCTCGCTTCAACTTCGTGAAGCTGAGTTCGATCGGCTTCGCGGGCCAGTCTTTCCTTCTGCAATTGCTCGATAGCATCTTCAAGACGCTCTGCCAGATCGCGTGCCTGACGACTGACACTGTGGTTCTGCGAAACCAGGTTGTCCCGTTCTGTATCGAGACGTTGCCAGTCGGACTTGAGCTTCTCGCGTCCCGACCCAAGCTGTTCCAATTGCGACGTGACAGAATGCTGTTCGATTTCCACCTCTTCACGAATTCGGGTCAGCTCCATTTCCTTCTGAGCCAGCTTCATCTGCAACGTTGACAACTCATCCGCTTTCGCCGACACGCCGATCCGATGTGACTGGACCTTCTCTTCTTCCTGAGCAATCTGAGCCCGCAACGCCGCCAACTCGGCCTGTTCATCGGCCATTCGCTTTTCGATTTCCGCGACACGATGCCGATCCTGGTCTCGTTGCAGTCGCTCTTTCTCCAGCTCTTTCAACGCTCCCTCAACGCGTCCCATCAGCTCCTGCTGAGCTTCGTCTGGGTCGCTGTCACCGGTCAGCAGTTTCTGCTCCAGCTCAGCGACACGTCGACGATCGCTGTCACGCAACTCACGTTCGGCTTTCAGTTCAAGAATCGCCTGCTCCAACCGTGTCGTCAGTTCCTGCTCGCGTTCCGCCAGCTCAGTCCCCTGCCCTGCAAGTTCGACCTTCCCGGTTTCAACTCGATGCCGCTCCTCACGCAGGTCCGCGTGTTCGACATTCAATTCTTCCATCCGACCGTGCAGCGCTTCGCGGTCTTCATTCAGCGCTTTCTTGGCATCGCCAAGTTGATTCTCCAGCAACTCCAGTTTCTTCTTCAGCGCGTCAACATGATGCCGATCCGCGGCGACTTCAGCTTTCTCCGTTTCCACTCGCGCGAGGTCGGCATCAATGCGGGTTTTCTCAGCTTCGATCTTCGCATACTGCGACTCGACCTTCGCCTGCTCAAGAGCCAGCCGAGCACGTTCCGCCGATACTTCGCCGCGTTCAGCTTCAAGGCTCGTCCGCAACTCATTGAGCTGCGTGCGCTGCGTTTTCAATTCGTCGCGATCAACGCTGCATTCGACTCGCTGTTCGGCCAGCTCCTGCTCCGCCTTCTCGATCTCAGCGTCGCGTTCATCCAGGCACTCGCGGTCGGCATCAATTTTCGCTTGTTCCGACTGCATCTGAGCCTGGCGAAGTTCCAGAGTCTCTTTCTCAAGACGCAAGTCCTCGACATTCTGATCGAGTTCCTGCTGACTGCTTTTCAGATGAGCCTCTCGCTGCTCAATCTCCGCTCGCCCGGCAGAAAGTTCGGCCTGATGACTCTCCAGTTCCGCCCTTCGAACTCCCAGTTGAGACGATTCTTCGGCAAGCGCGTCGCGGGCAGCGGCCAGCTCACCCTGCTCAATCGCAAGCCGGGCCAGCGCTGCTTCAAGCTCCTGCCGCTGCTCAGAAATTTCGACCCGCTCGACATCGAGCTGTTCGCGATCGTTGTCAAACTCACGGCGGTTGCGAGTGAATTCGGCACGATCATTGGCCAGTTGTTCCTGAGCAATGGCGAAGGCCGCACGCGCCTCGTCCAGCTCAAGGTCCCGCGCGGCGAGTTCTGCAAGTTGAACATCCAGTTCCGCGTGCCGGGCCTGCAAGTCTTCTTCGTGGCGAGTTTTTTCGTCGTTGAATTCGGCATTGTCCTTCGCAAACTGATCGAGCGTCCGGAAGATCTCCGCCTGCTGCTCGATGATGCTCTGCCGCTCTTCAGCAATCTGTTCGCGCCGGGCAAGCTGTTCTGCTTCGAACTCCTGCTGACGCGCTGCCAGTTCGGAAGCTGCCGATTGAGACTGCTCGCGAAGCTCTTCCGCTTCCACACGAACGGCTTCGAGTTCCACTGCTTCCGCATCAATTTTCTCTCGCTGCTGATCCGCCTCTTCGCGTTCCTTCTCCAGCAGACTCTGCTCTTCGGCAAGTTGAGCTTCCCGATCATTCAACTCCTGCTGCCACTCGTCGATCTTCGTGGATTGCTGGTCAAGAGCGTTGCGTTCCTGCTCCAAGGCTTCTGCCGTCTTCGCCAGCTCACTCTGCTTCAACGTGTACTCAACATCAAGCTCTTCCAGCTGCATCCGCTTCTCGTGCATTTCTTCTGTCTGTGATACAACGTCAGCGCGAGCGGCAGCAATCTCCTTTCTCGCAACATCCAGCCGATCAAGTTCCTCTTTCAACTCAGCCTGCTGCTGATGCATTGCCACTTTTTCGAGCTGAAACGATTCACGGGAGGCATCAATTCCTGAATACTCCGTTTCAATCCGCTGGCGTTCCTCGTCCATGTCGCAGCGCAAAGTCTCCAGCTCGGCATCACGACGACGAAGCTCGGCCTGAGCTTCCTGTAATTTCTTGCGGTCACGTTCCAGCCGTTCACGATCTGCCTTCAACGACGCGTGATAATCGTCCAGCGCCGACTGAGCCGTACCGTACGCTTTCGTTTTCTCTTCGAGCTTGCTTTTTTCCTGATCGAGTCCCAGTAACTGCGTTTCAAGACTGGCTCGCCCTTCCTGCAGCGTCTCGCGTTCCTGCTCAAGCTGAGCTTCCTGCTCAACCAGCGAAAAGTGCTTTCGATCCAGATCGGCGCGAACTTCATCCAGTTCTTTGCGCTGTTGCTCGATTGCCGTTTTTTCATCCTGACATCGCGCCAGTTGAACCGTCAGCTCACTGCGTTCTTCACTCAGCTTCAGCTCGTTCTGTTCGAGGCGTTCTTCAAGTTCCGTCACGCGAGCACGTTGTTCGACAAGCTCTTTCTGCTCGACGGCCAGAGTTGAACGGTCTCGCTCCAGCTCTTCTGCGCGGCGATCCACCTCGTGCCGGTCTCGCGTCAGGCGGCTGGCTTCTTCCTGAACTCTCAACTCATCCTGAATCAATTGCTGACGGGCCTCTTCGAGGTCGCCTTCGGTGGTCGATGCTTTTGCAATCAGCGTCTGCATCTCAGAACGCTGCCGGCTCAACTCTTCCTGTTCAACCCGCAGGCGATCTTCGGAGTGACGAATCTCTTCGCGCAGCTTCTGCAGATCAGATTCCCGTTGAACAATCCGCGACTCGCGTTCATCCAACTCGATTTTCAAGGCGTGCGTCCGTTCCTCGAATTCATGCTCCTGCTCGGAAATTTTTCCTTCCGAGTCATGAACTCGCTGGTCCCACTCCAGCTTCTGCCGCTCAAATTCTTCCCGTGCCTCTTCACAGGCCCGCTGTTGTTCGGCCAGCGTTCTCTCCAAAGAGTCAGCCCGTAAGACACGTTCTTTAAGTGATTTGCTTTGCTCTTCGACTTCCTTCGCACGGCTGGCAACTTCAGCTTCCCGCGTCCCCAGCGTTCGTTCGAATTCACGCGTCCGTTCGTCGAGTTCCAGTTGTCGGCGTTCAAGTTCCTTTCGACGAGACTCGACATCGTCCATCGTCTTTTCAAACGCTTCTCGCTGTTCCGAAATTTCCGTTTCCTGAATCCTCAGCTCCCGCTCTCGCGAATCAAGATCGGCCTGCTGCCGTTTGACGCGAGTCTCCAGATCCAGCAACGTGACTTCCTGCGCCGAAGTGTCGACTGTTTTTCGTTCGACGTCAGTGAGCTGCTTCATCAGATTGCGTTCACGGTCCGCCAGCTCCTGAGTTCGCCGCGACAAAAACTCTTCTTTGCGACCAGCTTCGCTCAACCGCGATTCAAGCAGCGTCCTTTGCGATTCAAGCTGATCCTGCCACTGCGCGATGTCTCTGTTGTAACGCTCAATCTGGTTTCGCAAAGTCTCTTCGCGCTTGCGCAGCGATTCCGCCAGACGATGCAACTGTTCTCTGAAAGCTTCCTGCTGGTTGTCTTCACCGCCGGCCTCGCTCGTTTTTTCAGTCAGCAGGATCAGCTGCTCATCCAGTTCCCGCTCGCGTTGACGCAGCTCTTCATCCTGTTCAGCCAGACGTTGTTCGCGGTCTTTAAGGATGGCAACGCGGCGTTCGGCGTCTTCAACTTCGTAGGAAACTGACTGCTGCTTCAGCTCAAACTCTTTCTGGCGAGCGTCCAGATCCCGCCGTTCTCTCTCCATCTGAGCCTTGTGACGTGCCAGTTCTTCGCGTTCAACATCGATCAGCTTCTTCGCTGAAGAAACTTCTCCGTCGCTCCAGTCACCTTTCTCAGTTAACTGTTCGCGCAAGGCTTCGAGCGAACTACGTTGCTCATCCAGCTCTTTCTGTCGTCGATCAAACTCCCGGCGCTGGATCTCAACGGACTTCTCCTGCTCCAGGTATTGAGCGTGCAGTTTCTCAGCTGCTTCTTCACGTTGCCTGAATTCTTTACGACGATGCTCAAGATCAAGCTCCTGATTCGCCAGTGCCGCACGGTGCCGATCGAGATCCCGTTCGCGATCCTTGAATTCAGTCTCGCGATTCAGTTGTTCGGCACGCGATTCTTCCAGTTCTTTGCGAAGCCGCTCCAGCTCTTCACGCTCCGCCTTCAGAACGTCACCGTTTCCCTGTAGTGTGAGAAGCTGCTCGTTGAGGTCACCTGTCCCAGCCGCACCGGTACGCTCGCAGAGCGATTTGAACTGCTCATCCAGTTCTTCGAAGCGAGCATTGAGTTCCTTCTCACGGTTCAGCAACTTCTGCTCCCGACTATCGAGACCAGCGGCTTCGTCTGCCAGTCGTTGCTGCTGCGCAGCCAGCTGCGCACGTTGATGATTCAACTCTTCAACCGGCAGCGACACGTTATTCACAGAATCGCCGTCATCGTTTCCTGAATACGCTGCGTCAATCTCTTCAGCATGCGCCTGCCGAATTCGGAACTCTGTGGGACCAATTGCCAGACGATCGTTCTCCATCAGCTCCATCGACTCCCGCACGGGCCGATCGTTCAGCCAGGTACTGTCGCCCCACTCTTTAAGCAGAGTGCTGTTGGCTCCGGAAACAATCAGGCAATGCTGCGGTAAAATCGCCTGAGCACGCACGGTCAACGTACACGCCCGCGACGAGCCAATCGTGCACTGCGTTCCTGGCAGTAGAAGAATCGCCTGCAAGCCATGATGCTGCTGCACAGGCTCAATAACGAGCACCTGACGTACTGGCCGAATGGAGCGAACCGTGTGACCGTGAGTTTCAAACTGTCCCGACATATCACCACCAGACAAAGTGAGGTGTTCAACCAATTGAGTCCGCCGAGCCGTTCGCGCGTCACAATCTCTATCTCGGCAGCTCGCGCGCACAACGACGGAATCTCGCCGTAATGAGATATACCCTCCCCGCTGAAACAAGTCGGAAAACTCTGGCTTCGCGACCGGCAAAGCCGGAAATCTGTGTTCGCTGTGCACGATCGCGCTTTCCCTACCGGAGATGGCAGGAGGTGGCGTTCCGGCAACGTCCCTGTTGAATGTTGAGAATCGGCAACATTATTGACAAAAGGGAGCACAAAGACGGGACCGATGCGCGTCTTCAACTCCCCATTGCGTCTCCTGGGCGTTCGCGCAACAATCGAAATGGCGGGCCTGCCACTTCCTGAGGATCCTCGATGCTGCCTAAATCTATTGGCCCGTTCGACCTGGAGAGCAAGCTCGGCTCCGGCGGAATGGGCATCGTCTACCGCGCGGCGTACCGTAAAAACGGTCGCATTGTCGCCCTGAAAGTGCTAAGCCCCGAGCTGTCTGCGAATCCGAAACTCGTCGCGCGGTTCGAGCGAGAGATGGAAATTCTCGAGAAGCTCGACCACCCGAATATCACACGTTACTACGGTGGCGGCGAGAGCAAAGGCCAGCATTTCTATGCGATGAGATTGATGGGCGGCGGTACGCTGGCTGAACTGCTCAAACGGAGAGGCGCGCTCCCCTGGGAGCAGGTGGTTGAATTCGGTCAGCAAATCAGCGACGCCCTCGATCACGCACACGAGAACGGCGTGATCCACCGAGATCTGAAGCCAGCCAACCTGTTCCTTCGGATGGACCGTAAAACTGGCGTCGAGAAACTCGTGCTCGGCGACTTTGGCATCGCCAGAGACATGGACGCGACAGGTCTGACAGCCACCGGCATGACTGTCGGCACTTACGCGTACATGGCCCCTGAACAAATCGACGGAAAGCACGCCATCACGGGAAAGACGGATCTCTATGCGCTGGGCTGTGTCCTGTTCGAAATGCTCACCGGGAAAACACCCTTCGAAGGAATCACGGCTGGCGACCTGATGGTGAAGCACCTTCAGGAAGCTCCACCATCCGTCCGACAACTCGCCGTCGAATGCCCAATCTGGCTGGAAAACGTCATCGCTCAACTTCTGGAAAAGGAACCATCCAGACGCCCCCACGATGCCGCGTCGGTAATGATGGCTCTTGAAGAGGTGGTTCTGCGGGTCTCTGACCAGGCGAGTGTCGCCACACAGATCACTGCGGGCGGCCCAGGCACAGCGAGCATGGCCGATGTTCATCCTGAACTGAAAAAACTGCTGAGGAGCGGCAGTCGAAAAAAAAAGAAACGCCGGCGCCGGGGGCCTTTCTGGGAAACGAGCTGGTTCCTTTCAGCCTGCCTGGCCGCATTGATCGGTGCGACCGCGTATGCCGTCTGGCCAGCCAGCGAAGACGAACTTTTCGCTCAGGCACAGCCATTGATGGAAAGCGACGACGTCGTGCAATGGAGCGACGCCGTGAGACTTTACCTGCAACCGATGATTGACAGGTTCCCGGATGGTCAGCATGCCGAGCAGGCTCGTCAGTTCATCGACCAGGTCCAGGTCAGCCGATTGAAACGCCGATTGGTTAACTCCGCGCGAGTGAATCTCGATCCGAAATCTGAGCCCGAACGACTCTTCATGGAAGCCTGGCGTTTTGAACAATTCGGAGACCGTATCACCGCCCTGGACCAGTACCGCAGCATCATCGTCCTGCTCAAAGCGAAGGAGAATCCGTCCGCAGACTCCGAAGACCGCTACTTCGTACAACTTGCTGAAGCCCAGATTGCCGACATCGAAGCAACCGTCGACACGTCAGCAGACCGAATTACCTTTGTAAACTCGTCGCTACTCCAGGCCGACGAGTTCCTGACATCCGGGCGGCTGGTCGAAGCTCAAAAAATATGGAACAGCATCATCGCTCTGTACGCATCCAATCAGGAATTCTCACCCCAACTGGAATACGCACGAGCCCGCATCCGAGGCGACACGCCCCCGGAACTGACACTCTCGGCTGCGCCAGACAATCCAACCGACGAGTCATTGGAGTCTTCCAGCCAAACCGCGTCCGACTAACGAAGCCAGGCATCTTCAGTCGTTCGAAACCGATTCAAGACGCCCCTACATCGCCCCCGTTGATGAATATCACCTCTAAAAGCCGGGTAAGAACTTCCGTGCGCAGCGTGCCCCCAAACATCAATGGTCTAACGATCAACGTTCGATCGTCACAGCCATCACGATGGGCGACGACCTGTCAGAGCCTTTCAGCAGTTCGATCGTCGCGATCTTCTCGGCACGTTTCGGTGTAATCGCCAGATGCCTCACCTGCTGCCCGCCCAGCGCGAAAGCGAATTCGCTTTCCGGAACATCGACCCGCCGAATGTAATCGGCAATGTGAACTCCGTTGAGCAGTTCGTGGTCTTCCGAGCGGCCATCGTCATAGTGCAGCCGAACGATCATCGACACCGTGTTTCGACGGTCGAACGGAAAATTCCAGCCGCCGACTCCACCGAGCAAATGGATCTTTTTTGCAGCAGTGTTACACGGCAGCGAAACTGACTTCGGCATCTGCGGCGGAAGCGATCCGTTCGGACCGTTGAGCAGAATGATATTTGGACGCGATTTGCCCTGCGGATCGGTCAGCAGAAATGGAGTCTCTTTGAAAAACTTCGGCTTCCAGTCCGAAAAGATCATGCGGTCCGGACCGTCATCGCCTGTGTGAAACAGACCTTTCGTGCTGATGGCCGTCGCGTAACGGTCGAGCGGTACCGGAACGTACTTCCCTTTGTTCGTCAGAAACTCCAGCAGGTTGGAAAGTTCCTCTTCCGTCATTTGCTTTTCAAAGCCTTCGGGCATCAGTGACTTCCGGGAGGCAACGAGCTGTTCGATGTCTTCCCGCTGAAGGCTCGTTTCTTTGGCCTTGGCATCGATCAACGTGATGCTCGTCCGAGTCTCTGAAGCGAGCATCCCGTTCAGAACAAGCCCGTCCGCCGTCACCACGGTGTAGATACGGAAGTTACCTTCGACGCTCCGCGACGGATCAATGATGTGCGTTAGAAGTTCCGCTTTGGGATGTACAGCCATGCCGGTCAGATTCGGACCGATCGTTTTTCCCAGCTCGCCATGTTTGTGACAGGCGGCACAATGTTTTTTGAACATCTCCAGTCCGGCGTCGACATTGCCCTCCTGCTCGGTCAGGTGCAGCAGCGACTTCAGCACTTTGTCACGATTCTCATCCGGAAGGCCGCCGCTCATCGAAAGCAGTTTTTCTGCTCGTTCACGAATCTTCGCATCGGGAAATCCTCGCAACGCCTGCTTCTGATCGAGCGACAGATCGCTGAGCACAACCGCCCGTGATTCCAGGCCGCCCAGCAGCGCCATCGTCCAGTCGGGCTTGCTCAACAAAGTGCCAATGGCGGACGACTTGAGTCGAGGAGTCAAGGACGGCACTGCACCGAGGAGCACGCTTCCGGCCTCGGGAGACTGGCTGAGCTGAATGGCCTGCAACAATTGCCCGCCAAGTTCCGGCGTTGTCTGCGCGCCAAGTTGCTCGACAACCGCTGACACCGCCGCCGCATCACTCGCCCGGAATCCGATCAGTTCGCGAGCCGCAGCTGCACGGACTTTATCGTCCGCCGCAGAATCCTCGATCACAGCCAGCATCGAAGCGACGATCTCTTCAGTGAACTCGTCCAGCGCCTTTGTTCCACACTGAGCCGCCAGCCGAATCAGTTTGCTCCTGGCTCCGGCGTCGAGATGTTTGAAAGACGCGACGAGCGCTACGTCGAAACTCTTCGTCGACTTGAAGTCAAACTTCGCTGGCAGCCCTGCCGTGAGTCCGTCCAGAATGGCATTGGCCACCGTGCCGTCAACACTGTTGACATTTTTCACAACTGCTTCGAGTACCGCTGCGTCAGGCTTCGATCGGGCAATGTGCTCAGCCACGCGACGAGCGATCTGAACTTCGGCATCTGATGTCCCTCGCGGCCAGGCTCCCAGGGCCGTAATAAATGGAACGGCATGAGTCCCCGCAGCCGCCGTCATGCCGTCGATAAGAACGGGATCGGTAGCCGTCTTGCAACGCTCGGCCACAATCGCTGCCGCTTCGCTCGACTCTGGCATATCCGCTAGTGCGAGATAAGCAGCCAGTTGCACCTGTGCGTCAGCGTCGGTGAACAGTGACTTGTTTTTCAGCAGAAGCTGAAGGCCTTCCTTGCTGTGTGACAAAACGGCAATTGCGTTTCGACGGACTCCGGCTGATGAATGTTTCAATGCGCCTTCGAAGCAAAGCTGGTCACCAGCGTACGTCTTCCGTTGCTGATCGAGCGTCAGGCATCCGAGACCTTTCAGAGTGTGCAGGGCATGGATTGCACCTACGTTCAAACCTGCCGCGTCGACCGATTGATCGTTCACCAGCACGAGCAATGACTCGAACACGTTTTCTGGCTTTCGTTCGAGCAACAGCCGTTGAGCCTGCAAACGCCATGACATCGACGGATGGCTCAGCGTCTCGACGAGAGTTTCGTTCGAGGCGTCTGCCAGGCTGCCGAAGACGTGTAGCGAGGTCGCCGCATCGCCGTCAGGCACGACTCGGTAAATGCGACCGTGCTTCTTGTCGCGCAGGTCGCTTTCGTAAGCATTGCCTCTGCCGGTTTCAAAGCCTTGTGGCGTCGGGTTGTGCTGCACGATGTAGTTGTACCAGTCGATGACCCAGACAGCTCCGTCCGGTCCGACTTCGGCCATGATCGGAGCACTCCATTCATCGTCGCTGGCCAGCAAGTTGACGGGACTTGTCGATGCGTAGTTCGCGCCATCGCGTCGTAGCACGAATGTACCAACCAGGTGTCCCGTCGGACCACAAACGAACGCCGTCTTGTTCCACCACTGCTGAGGAAACGCCCGCGCCGTGTAAAGAGCGTGTCCCGCCCCGGCGGTGTAGCCACCGAACTGGTCCACCTGACGAATGTTTTCCGTGATCGGTTTGAAAAGGTACGTGTCCGCAATCGTCCCCAGCGTCGACGGCGACCAGCCTCGCACACTCTCGTAGTAGCGATTAGGAATCGGCACAAACATGCTGGGGTTGTGGTTCGCCGTCGACCCAAAGATCAGCCCGTCTTCGCTGATGCCCAGTCCCCAGGTGTTGTTATTGCTGGAGCGAATGAACTCCAGATCGGTCACTTTCGGCGGATCACTCTGCGAGAGTTTGAACCGCCAGAACCCCTGGCGAAACGTTTGGGTTGACTTGCCATCAAACTCGGGCGAGCTGTTGTTGTAGCCCTGCATCGCCCAGATCCAGTTGTCCAGTCCGTAACGGAAATTACTGACGCCGCCGTGCGTGTCACCGAGCGCCCAGTTCGAAATCAACGTCGTCTGCTGATCCGAAACATCGTCGCCATCGGTGTCTTTCAGATAGATCGTCTCGGTGCCGTTTTGCACGACGGCTCCGCCTCGGACGATCACAATCGCCGTCGGAATGCTCAGCCCCTCGGCAAACACCGTAAACTTATCCGCGACATGGTCGCCGTTTGTGTCTTCACAGATTCGAATGCGGTCGCGATTGCCGCCGAGTTCGTTCGGATAGTCAACAGTTTCGCAAATCCACAATCGCCCTCGTTCGTCCCATGTCATCGCGATGGGCTTTGCCTGAAAATGCCGTTCATCGGCGTAAAGTCGAACGGCCATCCCCTCTGGAGTCACAAAGTGTTTGATGGACTCCTCAGCGGTCAGCGGCTTCTGCATGAGCGTGCGAGGTTTCCCTTGAACACCCCATTTCTGCCCCGGCGTGTAGTTGGGAATTTTCGGTCCGACATCGACGTACTCGAACTCCGCAACATCTTTCCGCTGCGCCGTCATGTTCGGAGTAGCAAACGTGTCCGAATCACTGAATGACGGAACCTTGCCCGGATCGTCACCACACGCCCAGCGGATTCCCCGCTCGACCAGATTATGAAACCCAGACTGATCGAACGTCCGGCTGTCGTGCCCCCAGGCGGTGTAAAAGACTCGGCCCTTGCCGTGAGTTCTGACCCACGTCCACGGTTCGCGAGTATTGCCTTCCGCCTGATCACCTTCGGCGCGGTACTCCAGCACCGTGCGGTTCGTCTCGTTGTGCAGATGATGAATGTAGGTCTCGTCCCAGCTCGTGAAGCTGCCGTACCCCTTCATGATCGGATGAGTCGGCTCGGCTATCTGAGTCGTAAAGACCTGCCCGCCATGCCGCTGAAACTGCGCACCCATCAGCGCAACGATGTCTTTGTTATTTCTCCAGCAATAGGTCGCGCAGTGCAGCGGAATAAATCCCTTGCCGCCAGCGACATAGTCCAGCACCGCTTTCGCCTGAGCATCTTCGATGCGATCGATATTAGCGTACAGAACCAGCCCGTCGAACTTCGCCAGCGTCTCCGGAGTGAGATCTTCCATCTGGTCCGTATACTTCAGCTCGACGCCGCGATCTGCGAGCGCTGGAGCGAGTTCCTGAAACCTCGCTTCCGGACGATGATGCCCGTTGTCGCCCATGAACAGCAACGTGAGGTCCGCCGCCCGGGCACCATCGCTGCCGAAGACTGTCGCCACGAGCAGCAGAAACAACATCCAGAACCGGCAGACAAGTCGCATAGTCGATCCACTCTACGGTCCAGTAATCGGACCGATTCTTGAACGAAGTTCAGACACTAAAAGTCACTCTGAGAAGAGCCTCAATTTGCACTGATAAACACAGATTGTTTCCTGGATCATCCATACCCTCCGCGTTTATCCGTGCCCGGCCGTGGCTCCAGCCCCTGGTTCGTTAACCGAGAGTGAACTCGGGCAGTCGCACGATTTCTCCGCCCTTTGTCGCGGACTCATGGGCGCAGATTCCGACACAGGTCCAGTTGGCACTGGTCACGGCGTTAGGCCGAGGATCGCGGTCTTCCAGAAGCGAGTTTACGAATTCGTTGACCAGGTGCGGATGCGAGCCGCCGTGGCCGCCGCCCTGGATGAACGACAGGTGTCCTGCGTCATGAATCTCTGCCGGCAATGTGAATTTCCGGATTGGCTCAGGCAGCAGATGAGCGTAGTCCGGAACTTCAATCTTCTCCGGAATTTGCGGTTCTGGCTTCTTGGCCGTGTGAATGACATGTGGCTCGTTTTCGACCAGCGTCCATTCGAAACTTTTCTTCGTGCCGTAAACGTCGAAGCTTTCGCGGTACTGCCGCGCGACGTCGTACAGGCACCGCCAGATGTGTGCCGTCAGGTCTGAGTCTTTAATTTTGATGTGGGCTGACTCCAGCGCGAACGCGTTACCTGACTTCTTCGCGATGTCTTCCCGCACTTTTCCCGAGCCGAAGCAACTGACATATTCGGCCAGACCGTCAACGAGTCCCAGGCACGGGCTGACGACATGCGTCGCGTAGTGCATGGGAATCATTTCTTCCCAGTAACTCGGCCAGCCGTCCATGTCCTGGGGATGCGACGCGGCCAGATGCTGAATCTCTCCGAGTTCGCCCTTCTCGTACATCTCTTTGATGAAGAGATACTCGCGGCTGTAAACGACAGTTTCGGCCATCATGTATTTCAGACCAGTCTCTTTGACCTTCTCGACAATCTGCCGGCACTCGTCGATGGTCGTTGCCATCGGGACCGTACACATGACGTGCTTGCCTGCGTCGAGAGCCTTCAGCGACATCCATGCATGATCGGGAATCGGACTGTTGATATGCACGAAGTCGATGTCCGAATCGGCGAGCACGTCGTCGTAGCTGGTGTATCGTTTTTCGATTCCGAACTGATCGCCTGACTTTTTGAGTGCCGCTTCATCCCGTCGGCAGATCGCTGAGATATTTGCGTTCGGGTGTACCGCGTAAATCGGTAGAAACTCAGCCCCGAACCCCAGACCGATCATCGCTCCGTTGACTGTTCCGCTCATCAGTTTCCCTTTCGCAGGTGTAGTTCCGGTGGGCCATTCGCCGCGTCTGGCCAACATCGTTCAAGTCGGTCATTGTGATCCAGCAGGCTACAAACACAACGGCCCGATCGATTCAGAACCGGACATCTTCCAGGCTCGATGACTGAATTCCATGAAGAAGTGCGTCAAAAAACTTGAGATATTTTACCGACAGTTCGCACTTGCATTTTGAGACACGAAGCGTTGTCCTGATACTCGGCGAGTCTTATGCAGCATGAACTTTCACCATTGCCTTTGAGCCAACCCGGTAGATTTCCAGCGATGAATCACCGTCGATCGGTAGCACTCCTGATTGAATCATCCAATGCATACGCGCGGGGCGTATTGAGCGGCATCGCCGACTATATCAGGCATCACGAACCATGGTCTGTGTTTTTTCCCGAACAGGAGCGAGGGGCGACTCCGCCAGCCTGGCTGTCCAACTGGAAGGGCGACGGCATCATTGCACGCATCGAGAACGACCAGATCGCGACCGTGATGAGAAAAGTAAAATGCCCTGTCGTCGACGTCAGCGCTGCACGCCACCTGCCCAACATTCCATGGGTCGAGACCAATGACCTGGCTATCTGCGAGCTGATCGTCGAACACCTCATCGAACGCGGCTTTCGACAACTGGCTTTTTGCGGCGACCCTGGATTTAACTGGTCGAACTGGCGCGAACAGCACTTTGCACGCCTGGCTCAGGAAGCCGGTTGCGACGTTCACGTTCACCGTTCAATCCCTCGCTCGGATCCGAAGTACTCGTGGAATCGCGAGAAGCAAGGAATCGTCACCTGGCTGAAGCACCTGCCTCGTCCGGTTGGCATCATGGCCTGTTACGACATCAAGGCGCAGCAGTTACTGGATGTTTGCCGCGAGCTGGACATCGCCGTTCCCGAAGAGGTCGCGGTAATTGGTGTCGACAATGACGAACTGCTGTGTGAACTCGCCGACCCGCCCCTATCCAGCGTGATCAGCAACACACACCGCACCGGTTACGAAGCGGCTTCATTGCTGAATCAAATGATGTCCGGCGTAAAAGTAAAACCAGAGGCGTCACTGATCAGACCACTTGGCATCAAGACAAGACAATCAACAGACACGCTCGCTATTGACGACGCCGATGTCGCTGCGGCCGTTCGGTTCATTCGAGAGAACGCCTGGAAAGGGATCAACGTCAGCGATGTACTGCGAGAAGTTCCCGTCACTCGACGGAGTCTTGAAAGCCGGTTTCGGAAGATCCTGGGACGGACGCCTCACGAAGAAATCACACGATTGAAAATCGATCGAGTCCGGCAACTGCTCATTGAAACCGACCTGCCTCTTTCCGCCATCGCCCGTCGAACCGGATTTCAGCATGACGAATATTTATCCGTCGCCTTCAAAAAAGCCGTTGGAGTTTCCCCCAGCCAGTTTCGCCGATCCGAACAGCAACGATGATCACGAAGACTCATCAAGGTCAGCAGGAACGCGTCGCAGTCGTCGGGGCTTCTCGAACATCGCCACACGCGCCATAGCCCGGTAGCAGAACGTGAGGCACTTCACTGGCAAAACAGGCACCGGGGAATCGAGCCATCTCCGAAACCGACGACATGAAGTCTCACCGGAAAAGGGCTTCCTTTTGTTCCGGACCAAATCGGATCGGCCCGGTTTGTCCCGTTTGCATGCTCTGGTGGCAGCAACCGGTGACCTTTCGCAAACTCCCCCCGGTGTGTCGAAACAGTGCAGATTGGCAACCTGATGTTTGCTGCCCCGATCACGACGTCCGGCTCCATGGACGGTAGCGACTGACGTCAACAATCGCTCGTATCCGCGGTCGGTCAGGTTGGGTTTGTTTTTTTCCTCTTTGTCGGTGTCTCACAGCAGTTGATGAGCGCGAAGGCCGGTCCGCAGAGTTCCGACTGGCCCTGACAGCAGTCTTCCACCAGAAATGCCAGGAGCAACTGCATCGCTTCGACGTTCAGCGAGTAGATGATCGAGCGGCCCTCACGACGCTGCTGGATCAGGTCTGCGTTCGACAGTTCTTTCAGATGAAACGACAGCGTGGCCGGAGCAACTTCGAGTTTCTCGGCGATCTTTCCTGCCGGCATTCCATCCTCGCCAGCGCAGACCAGCAGCCGGAAAACCTGCAGTCGAGATTCCTGGGCCAGCGCAGCCAGCGATCGAACAATCTGTGCCATTTCCATAGTTTGACAGTTATCCAATTATCGAATAAAAAATGCGCACCCGCAACTGAATCGTACATAACCTCTGGTCAAACAGGTAACGGGCGGCCGAAAGCAAACCAAATTGTTGTGTCCTCGGACTGGCAGACGAATGCTGAAGAATCGCAGAACTGTGGTTGGTGTTGTAGCCATCGGGCTGGCGGTGGCGACCGTGTGGCGGTGGACGCGGCCTTCGGCTGAACAACCTCTGTTCGACACGGTCGCGATGACTCAGATGAAACTGTCAGTACCACCAGACGGAGACATCGTCAGGAAATTCGCTATCCAGCGTGGACGATGGTCGTTCGTAGCGTCGTGGCGTTTTCGGTCGGAAATGCCATGGGAAAAATTCAGACAGTGGGTGGGAATGCGGATGCGGGCAACATATTTCAACCACGACGAGGAAGACGAAGGCCACATCGAGTTTCACAGCCATCAATCAGGGGAAGTACACAACCTGACGTTTGAACGAGTGTCAGATGAGCCGCTACTTCTGGTCGACGGACAATTTGTTGTTTATGCCGATTGACGAGACACCACTTATGCAGGACATCAGCAGACCTGCACAAGATTCAAAACTGCGGGGCAATTTTCGCAATGAGGTAAATGCTGGGGGCCGTCCTCGGGCTGGAATTTCTACTCACAACCGGAACGAGTGATCTGACGTTCAAAAATGCCATCCGGACGTGCTTACTGAAACTCATCACCTGCTGCTGTTTCGCAGTCAAAACTGATTGAAAAACTCACAGCGAAGCCATCACAACTCTGGGAGCCAACGAAAATGAGCGAGGAAGTCTGTCCGGTCAAAGACGACAAGGACATGAGCCTGTTTGAGCGGTACCTCACGGTATGGGTCGCCTTGTGCATTGTTGGCGGGATCGTGCTGGGCAAAATTGCGCCGGGTCTGGCGAAGACACTCGACAGCATGGCGATTTATGTCGATGAGGCGCCCGTCGTTTCGATTCCGATCGCCCTGTGTCTGTTCTTCATGATGTATCCCATCATGGTAAAGATCGACTTCCGGGAGATCCTGAAGGCCGGTAAGGCTCTTCGGCCTGTAGGGATCACGCTATTCATCAACTGGGCCATTAAGCCATTTACGATGTACGCGATTGCCAGCGTCTTTCTGGGATCGCTGTTTCTGGGGTTCATCGGTCCAGACGAAATGGACCACGTCAAACTGCCGCTCGGGGCGGAGCTGTCTGTCGGAGACACGTACGGAGCCGGCACGGTCGTGCTGGTCGATAACGTGAAAATGCTCGAAGTTCCGCTGTGGCGGAGTTACCTCGCCGGCTGCATTCTGCTGGGGATCGCCCCGTGTACGGCGATGGTGCTGGTGTGGGGGTTCCTTGCGAAGGGCAACGATGGCCACACACTGGTCATGGTGGCAATCAATTCGCTGACGATGCTCGTACTGTATGGCGTAATGGGCGGGTTTCTGCTGGGAGTCGGAAAGCTGCCCGTACCGTGGCAGGCCCTGTTGCTGTCAATCGGTGTGTATGTCGCGCTGCCATTGATTGCCGGCTTCTTCTCGCGAAAGTGGCTGATCGCCAGCAAGGGAGAAGTGTGGTTCAAAGAGAAGTTCCTGCATGTACTCACGCCAATCACGATCGTGGCTCTGCTCGCGACGCTGGTGCTGTTGTTTTCGTTCAAAGGAGAGACCATTCTGCAGAACCCACTCACAATTCTGTGGATCGCGATTCCACTGTTCATCCAGACAATCGTGATTTTCGCACTGGGTTACATCGTGTCGAAGTTCATGGGCCTGACTTATGAGAACGCCTCACCGACAGCGATGATCGGCGCGTCAAACCATTTCGAAGTTGCGATCGCAACGGCCACGATGCTCTACGGACTTTCATCCGGAGCGGCCCTGGCCACAGTCGTTGGCGTCCTGATTGAAGTGCCTCTGATGCTGGGTCTAGTGAAATTCTGCGTACGGACTCAAAACTGGTTCGCTCATGAATCCAACGCCGCCACTGGTGATGCCGCAGCTGTCTGAGAAATACAATCCCACGCAGGAGACGCCCAATGACAGCAATCACACAAGGACAGCTTCGGGACAATGTTCCTCGACGACGTACCCCTGAAGATGCAACGTGGCAAGGTCTTCACTGCAAACGTGCAGTTTGCCGATGTAATGGCTCGCGGCGACCGATCCATTTCAGCGAACATCAACCCACTGGGACGACTACCGACAGCGTCCCGAACTTGAGAGCTGCTACGAGCTCTACCTCACCAGAGTGACGATAGAAACCGCCGTAGCGACGCAATAACCACCAACAGAAATATCTTCATCAGGAATCCCAAATGACGAAACGTGTTCTCATTCTGTGTACAGGAAACTCGTGTCGATCACAGATGGCTGAATCGCTGTGGGAATCGCTCGGCAACGGCGAGTGGCACTCTGAGTCGGCTGGTTCGAAGCCATCCGGCTACGTCCATCCGCTGGCGATTCGTGCAATGCAGGAGCTGGACATCGACATTTCCAGCAACACAAGCAAGTCGCTGGATCAGTTCCAGAACGAGCCATTCGATCTGGTCGTTACGGTCTGTGATAACGCGCAGGAATCATGCCCGGTGTTTCCTGGCGCAAAACAGACTCTGCACTGGCCCTTTGATGATCCCGCCGACGCCACTGGCACAGAAGACGAACAACTGGTCTTCTTCCGCCGAGTTCGCGACGAAATCAAACACCGTATTGAAAGTTACCTTCAGGATCTGAAATCAGGAGAGTTGCGATGAAGACTGAATCAGCCGTCAAATTTGCCGGCAACTGTCGGCTGCACGTCGCATTGACAGTTTCCAATCTGGAAGCCTCAAAGCAATTCTACGAACTGCTGCTGGGTGACTCGCCCAGTAAAGAGCGACCACGCTACGCCAAATTTGAACCCTCGGATCCATCGGTGAACCTAACGCTCAACGAAGTCGACGGCGAGGTATTAGTCGAAGGTGGCTCCGCTCATTTCGGCGTGCAGGTCAAGTCGGTGGCAGCAGTCCAGACTGCAATCGAACGATTCAAAGCAGCGGGAATCGAGACAATCACTGAAGAAGCCACCACCTGCTGCTACGCCGTGCAGGACAAGGTGTGGGCCATTGATCCTGATGGACACAAGTGGGAAGTCTTTGTCGTTCTCGAAGCCGATGTCAAAGATGAACTCTACGCTAAAGCCGGCTGCTGCGGCCCGGAACTCGTCACATTGAAGAGTTGCGAAAACCCACCGCAGCATGCGTAATGCTATGAATCTGCAATCGTTCTCTGCCTGCACTTGCGTCAGTACGGACTTCGTAAGGTCTGGTCCGTTGCCCGACACCGGTGGCTCGCAGCGTCGCCTTGTTCAACATATCTCTCAACTGCCAGCAGGTGCAGAGAGTACCTGATTGTGGCCGAAGTGCACGCAGGGGCTGATGGTTCCACGGCAATCGGCTCCTACGTGCGGCTTCGTCGCCGACAGCCTGGCGTGGTGTTGAAACGCTTCGCCATCAGCATCCTCAAAAAGCAGACCGACAAGGAAAGCGTCACGATGAGATGAATGTTTCGATGGAACGTCGACAAAATGACGCAGGCTCTAACCATCAAACCCGTTTCACCCACATTTACTCTGAGATCGAGGCAAGACTGGAACGCAACTTTTATTGATGGCACGCGCGGCGCAGGCGATCGTTTAACGCTCGACCAAGACCTTCTTCCGGGAACGATTCCGCAAGGATGATGTCGAGCCCGCTGGAATCGAGCCTGCGTAACGCGGCGAAGAATCCGGCGGCGGCGGTCCGCAGGTCACCGTCGTCCGAAAGAGTTTCGACCAGTACATACTCAGGTAACCTGTCACCAGCGCTCGACGATTTCGACAGGCGAAGCAGCCCGATACGTTTACCTGACAACGACGCAACTGAAGCACCACTCGCCAGTGCCAGCGGCGTCGTCGGTGAGTAATGCTGAGCCAGCATTCCCGGAGCGACCGCGCCCGGCGGTGTATTCTGGCCGGACTCGCCAGGACCGGTGTGCGAATCGCCGTTACCGGTTTCATCGTTGGCCTCAGAGCACCGAACATCAACGGGGCCGACGATACGTTCGAGCTGTTCCTGAGTGACGCCGCCGTGCCTCAAAATTGCCGGACGGCCACCCGTCATCAGTACAACCGTCGACTCGACCCCAACATGGCACGGACCGCCGTCGAGAATCAGATCGATGCGGTCTCCCAGATTGTCGAACACATGCTGAGCGGTCGTCGGGCTGATTTGTCCGAACGGATTGGCACTCGGCGCCGCAATCGGCAGATCAATCAGCGTTAGCAGTTCCAGCGCCAGCGGATGGCTCGGCATTCTGATCGCGACGGAAGGCAGACCGGATGTCACGAGGTCGGGGACGATGTCCCTCTTGGGAAGCACCATCGTCAGCGGCCCTGGCCAGAACTCTTCTGCCAGCTGTTTCGCTGCCGGCGAGAGTTGCTCGGCCAGTCGATCAAGCCATTTCCGATTCGCAATGTGGACGATCAGTGGATCGAAGTGCGGACGATTCTTCGCCTCAAACACTCGCGCAACCGCGTGTTCGTCGAGCGCGTTCGCACCCAGTCCGTACACAGTCTCTGTCCCGAACGCGACCAGTCCGCCGCTTCGCAGAATGTCGGCGGCAAGAGAAACATCATTGGAAATTGAACATCGCTTGTTTGTCATTGAGCTGGTTACGGCAGGTTCGTCGTTAAGGAACAGGGGCTGAAAACTGGTTCGAGTGAATGACCAAAGCGACGCATTCTTGCGGAATCACGGCGAAATCACACCGATGCCGGCTGAAAGAAACTCTCGTCATCAGGCTTGTCGAAATTTCAACAGGAAACCGCCGAAACGGAAAAGTCGTTCGAATCCCCCCAATTCAACACGATTCCTGTCATGCCGGCCCTAACTCGATGCCGATCTAAAGAGTTGATGTGCTGGACTTCTGCGTCCGGTTTTCGGACATCGTCAGCCCTCATGGACGAATCGAGGCAGGCAGAATGAATCTTCCCAACTGGTTGCTGCGAATCGCTGGATGGGCGACTCCAAAACGGCGACGTCGCAAGAGCCTCGTCCAGTCTGCCGAGCGTTTTGAGCCAAAGGCAATGCTTTCCGCGTTCATTGTAGACTCGCCACTGGATCAACCGGACGCGAATCCGGGAGACGGGATCGCCGCAACGGCCTCGGGAAAGACCACTCTGCGAGCAGCCATTCAGGAAGCAAACGCTGCTCCAGGTACGGACACAATTCTGTTGCCACCTGGACTGCTCGAACTGTCGCTTCAAGGCTCGACGGATCACTCGGCGGCTTCAGGCGATCTTGAAATCACCGATGACGTCGTCATCTCTGGAGGTGGTCGCGACGAAACATTTATCGATGCGTCGCAGATTGACTCGGCATTCCATATTCAGGACGGTGTCTCGCTGACTCTTGAACAGCTTACTCTGCTGGTTGCAGAGGACAGCGGCACAGGCATTGTCAACGACGGCGGAAGCCTGACTCTGGATGACGCGGATATCGACGAAGCACCTCCGGCGTTTCCTGCGCGAGACTACTCTGACCTGACGACCAACTCCCGACATGCCGATCTGCTCGTCGGATTGTACCAGCCGGTTGTTGAGCGGGATGAACCTCTCGATCCAATTTTTGCTCCGCCGCCAATCTTCGTCAGCATCACAAACGCGACGAAACCGGACGCCACCATCGCGATCGGAACGGAACGAACTCCTGGCTGGAGTACCGCTGACGGGAATCTGGACTTGCAGCCAACTCCCCGCAGCGTGCCGGCAGAACAGCTCGAAAATCCAGTTCGAGTCGCCGATCAGAATTCTGAAACGCCTGGCAAAAAAACTCAGCAACGTCGCCGTGACGTTGTCAATTCGCTTTTCCAGGATCACCCCGATTCCAACCCACAAGCCGTCAAGCCGGTCGCTGGAGAGCAGCCTGCCGAATCAAACTCTGCGACGGAAGCCGAGCCGCGACGCCTGCGCGAAGCGTTCCCGATGCTGCTTCCGATGAACGAGGATGGCTCGCTGGAAGTCGTCCCTGAAGATTCGACCGTTGACGGTCCATTGCCTCCGCCGCTTCCCGAACCCGCTCAGTTCAAGGAAGCCGCCGATAACACTCGCCGAGCAGCTGGGCAATCTGCACCAGGTCAGGCATTAATGGCCGGAGTTCTGCTGACGATGGTTCGCCCCGGAGTCATCCGCCGAGCCGTCAGACGACTCACTGACTGGAAGAACGTCATTTAAGCAGTTGCCGGCTCCACAGAAGACGCATCGTCGCCGGCAGGCTTTCCCGCCACCACGATCGTCACCGCGAAAATGACGCACCCGATCACGTCAGTAATCGGTAACCGGAATCCTCCGACGTTCACACCGGCGCCTGGGTATAGCAGGAACGCTGCCGCCACAAACAGCAGAACTCTACACATCGGATTCAGCAGGTTTCGCAAATAGCCAGCCAGACCGGCGGCCAGTGCCATAATCCCAATGGCCGCTGCAGCAACCGACATGATGACGCTCATGATCGACAGCCGCTGGTCCGTGAACCTGCCCCAGGTGTACGAGAAATTCAGCTTCTCCTCGTCGGTAATGGCCGTTTCATCCCGAGCCTGGTCATAGATATCGATCGTACCAATATGCAGCGAATCACCAAATACGACCGCCGCACCGCTCTCCTTCTCTTCGTCTGTTTGAGACTTCGGCAACTGCAGCTTCAAAGTCCAGTCGCCCGGCAAGACATCCGTTCTGATGCTTCCGTAATCTCCAGTTTCCAGCGTCAGAACCTCAGAATCTCCGGGCTGCATGAGTAACGCCCTTGCACCAGGCACTGAGTTTCCGAATCGTTCAAATGTTACGCGCAGGACTCCAGGCTCACCCGCTTCATCTGCAGGCTTGTAAGAAATCAACTTCACTTCCGGAGCGTTGCTTTGCAGCGTGAGTTCAGGCCGATAAACAAACATGAATGGCAACGAAAAACCAACGAGCGAAAACGCGAACGCCGCGAAAGACGTCTTCATGATCGACGCTTCGGCGATCGACGCACTCGCATAAGCCGCGAGCGCCACCGGCGGCGTAACCATCGACATCATGCCAAAGTAGAAGATGAAAAGATGAGCAGACAAAGGGATCACGCCAAGTTCCCCCAGCAACGATCCCATTAGAGTTGCCATGAGGAGGTAACACACCACCGACGGCACGCCCATTCCGAGAATCAGCGAGCAGACCATGATGCCCATCAATGCGGCAAAAAGATTGGTTTCGACCACCCCACGAATTGTCGCACTGAAATCAGTAGCGATGCCGGTTTGCTGAACGATTCCGATGATGATCCCAACACACGCACTAGCAGCCACCAGGGAAACCCCATTCTTTGCCGAAGAGCCAAACGCCTTCAACATGGCAGGCCGCCATGCGGGATGCAACAACCCGAATACAAGTAGACAGAATGTTCCGATCAAGGTTGAATCAAGCCATGACTCTGCGATTTGACGGATCGACGGTTCATCCACCATGTCTGAAAATGCGAAGTGATGAATCAACGTGCCTGCTGCGAATGCACCAAGAGCAAAGTATCTTGGAGTTGTCCCCAGCGCCAGTTGCTTTCGGAATATCGACAGGAACAGAATCCCGATCAAAGCACCGGTTACCGACTTGAACGGCGAGAATCCCCAGACCAGAAGTCCAACAAGAATGCCGAGCGCTCCGAAGAAAACAATCGCTTCGAACTTCCAGATGGAGCCTTTGTCCTTGCCTTCATTTTGAATCGGTTTCGCGCCGACTCTCTTCGAGTAATAGTGAACGATCATGAAAATCGAAAAGTAGTACAAAATCGCAGGAACGAGTGCGGCTTTGGCGACCTGCAGAAACGTGACCTGCGGCTGGACGAGTTCCAGCATCATGTACGCGCCAGCTCCCATTACCGGCGGCACAAGAGCTCCACCTGACGCCGCAGCGGCCGTGATTCCCCCCGCAATGTGACGTTCGAAACCAGCATTCCTCATCATTGGGATTGTGAATGCACCGGTGGTTACCGCGTTGGCAACGGCGCTGCCAGACAATGACCCCATCAACCCACTGCCAAGCACCGAAACCTTTGCTGGACCGCCTGGACTTCGCCCGAAAATCTTTTCCGCGAAGTCGATGATGAACTGCGTTGCTCCGGACATTTCGAGAAACGTTCCGAACACAACAAACAGGAACACATACTTGAACATGACCGTCGCAGCTGGCCCGAAGACCCCCAGAGTCTGCAGGTAAGTCGTGGCAACAATCGCGTCGACACTCTGTCCAGCGTGCGGAAGCAACCACGTCGGCATTGATGGCCAGCCGTGTGTCTGCACCGCGAAGCAATAGTAAGAATGCCCGACGAAAGTCAGAGCAAGCAGTGGAACGATCAGACCGATGGTTCGACGAGTGGCTTCGAGAACCAGCACCAGCCCGACCAGCCCGACCTGATAATCGAGTGGCTGTTCATCGCCGGCTCGATTCGCCAGCGACTGACCTTTCAGCCAGAGACTCTCAAACATCGGCTCCGTCTGGACGATCACGTAAGCGCAACAGGCACACGCGGCGACTCCCAGAAAGACATCGATCCAGCGAGCAACCTGGTTACCTTTCAGCTTCGGATGCATCGGATGCTGAAGAAAGCAAAGAGCCATTCCGAACAGAACGAACAACGCCAGAGCCGACTGCGGCTGCATGAGGTTGTAGTTGACCTCGCCCAGCGTAAAGAGACAGAGCAGAACGCTCAGAAACGGCACAACAATCTTCGACATCTTCAGAAACGCGTTTGGCAATCCTGCCGGCGCGGCAACAGACGCACCACCGGTTTCGGGTTGTGAAACGTCCTGCGAATCAGAATTCGATTGCTCGTTATCGTTGTCAGTCACTCTTGGATGCTCCCCGTATCGGCTGCCCTCGGCAGAACGCTTGTCTGCCTTTGCACCGACCCACCAAACGCCGAGAACTCACATTGAGTTTCGAAAGCTCATGTCTTCAGAATTCGCCCTACACCTCAGGAGCAGTTCTATTCTTCAGATTTCGCAGGTTTCTCTTCCGGAGCAGCTTCTTCAGCGGCTTTCGTTTCAATACTTGCAGTTTCGCCAGCCACCGCACCGTTTGAACCTTCTGACTCAGGCCAGATACCCGCTTCCTTGTAGAAACGGATTGCTCCTGGATGAAACTCCGTGCCCGTGTAGCGAGCAGCGTTCTTCTCGTTGATCGCCTTACCAGCTCCGTGCTTGACTGCAATGTCTGCTCGGGATTCCCATATCGTTTTCGTGAGCTGATAGATCAGCTCTTCGTCAGCTGACGCCGACGTAATCACGTGCATCGATCCGACATTCAGCCCTTCGAACGGTTCTTCGTGTCCCTGGTAAGTGGCACCTGGAATTGTGAACGCATGAAAGAACGGGTACTTGTCGATCAGTCGCTGCCGAACTGCAGGATCGAACGGAACAAAACTCGTTTCGAAAGAAGCACATGCCTGGCTGATCGCAGCCGCCGGGACTGCTCCACCCAGGAACGCTGCGTCCGCTGAACCGTCTGACAGCATGTCGACGGCGGGTCCTTGCGGCGCGTTAACTTTGTCGATGTCTGCCATCTTGACGCCGTGCTCTTCCAGGATCGGGCCGACAAACATTTCAAAACCTGCACCGGCAGGGCCAATGACAACTCGTTTGCCCTTCAAATCAGCAATTGACTTGATGCCTGAGTCAGCTTTCGTCACGAACATGGCAACGTTCGGAGCCATCGTGACAACCGCTCGAATATCGTACTTCTGGTCCCACGACGATCCACCTCGAAACGCGAAGTAAGAGATCGCCGAGTTTGACAGTGCGAGTTGCAGTTCGCCTTTCTGCAGACCTCGGATGTTCGCCTGAGAACCTTTTGTTCCTTTGGCCTGAACCTTCCAATTATTGTCCCCTTTGTGGGCGTTCAACGTTTGAGCGATAGCGTCACCGACGATTGGGAATGTGCCGCCGATCGGCGCGGTACCCATGCTAAGAAAGGACGTGCCGCCAACTGGTGGAGAGTCGCCATTCGACTCTTTGCCATTCGGGTTCTTTTCGCCGCACCCTGAAAACATCGTTACGGCAGCGAACATGGCAACCGCGGAAAAACACGCGACTGAGAAAATATTCTTACGGCGTGAAAGACTCCTGGCCATGATCAACATTCCTTAAAGAAAACAGCTTTGTTTACGGCCACTCGCTGCCAGCACGGACAGCGAGTGAGCAATTATCTGCGTCAGATCAAACGACAACGACTCAGATTTCGAGTCCGATCGGGAGAGAAGTACAGCGTTCCTGGACGGAACTCAGGCGGGGAAGGAAACACGATTTCCAGTCAATTTAAGTGTGGAAACCGAGCAGCGATCGTATCAGTCGTCAGATGGCCTTTCCAGTGACCCGCTCGCCTACTCCGATTCGGCGTCCCCGCTCTCTGAAGGCGCTGTTCTAACGCTGAAATCGGTAAGCCAGTCAACCAGAGCTTCGGATGCAATTTCATGAGCACGCTCGTTGGGATGCGCATCGAACGGGTTGACCGTCAGCCGCTCATCGGCGTGAGCGGAAAGTGCCGGATCCAGATCGAGGCAATCGATGCCGAGCGTCTCGCACTCCGCTTTGACCTGACGATGAATTTCACGGAACGGATAGTCCGAGCCGAGATTATGCAGGAACGGAAAGATGGTCACCCGGAACCTGCAATCGTGGTCACGACACATCGTTGACGTCCTGGCCAGAGCGTCGCGGAATCGCAGCCACGGGTCGCCCTGGTAGTATTCCTTCACGAATGAGTAGTAACTTCGAGTCTGCGGCTGAAACAGCGATTGAGTTCTGAAATACAGCCAGTTGAAAAAGTAAGTGTCTCGAAAGAGGAAGCCGGGCGGCTCGAAGCGGGAAAGGCTCGAACTCCTGGCCATCGTCGGGTCATGAAACGCTTCGATGTCGTTCAGGCAAAGCACGTAAACGGCATCATCGATCCGACAATCGACCGCGAACGAGTTTTTCAGAACCGCTTCCGCCCAAAGCAGATCAGTCCCCGGCCAGGCGAGGTTGGAGACTTCGACGTTTGACTGCTCGGACGTTTTCAGTTTCTTCGCCACCCGATCACTGAAACGGTCAGCGACATCGGGCACACCATGCCCGAATGTAAAGCTGTCGCCCAGAAAACAGAGGCGACGCACACCGCCCGAAGGGTT
This sequence comes from uncultured Planctomycetaceae bacterium, assembly GCA_963976765.1. GTDB lineage: Bacteria > Planctomycetota > Planctomycetia > Planctomycetales > Planctomycetaceae > JABMPE01. The sequence goes on along the minus strand of CAXBME010000019.1, from coordinate 6,133 downwards.
CAGAACAAAGTCCGACGCACTGCGGTATTGAATCCCCGTTTCGTTCCCAAACTCAAGCACTCGAACGTCGGGATCAACGTGAACTTTGAACCAGCGTCTCGACACGTTGGTCATGTCGAACGAATCAGTCGTGTCGTAGAACAGCGCGAAGCCAAGCTCCGGCAGCGTGAGCATCCCAAGACACAACCACACGGACAGTCCCGCGTAAATCAGATTCCGCCGACTCTTCCAGGCGGCCCATTTGCGTCGCAGACGGATCAGCCCCACCGGAACCAGACACAGAAACACCAGCCACACAGCCATCGCCAGCAGATAGCCGTCAGAGAGGTGTAGAAAGAGTTGCCACATGGTTTACCAGCGATCGCCGTTTTCTGAACAGCCTTCAACATCACCCAGATAAAAGTACGCGACCACGTCAGATTGCTCGAACGGTTCCTGAAGTTGAATCGGTCGCCGTTCGTAAAGTCCAGCGTCCACTTCTTCGACTTCATCGAGAATCTTCAGAGCTGACTCGCCAACGTCCCACACCTCACCGTGAATTGCCTGTCCTTGCCCGGACGATCGGTGCTCAACAAGACCAGGGTACCAGTCGATTCGGTACAGCCGGTAGAGATGTTGAGTTTTCGCCGCTCCTACAAAGAGTTGCCCCGCGAGATGCTTATGCAAAGCCCGCCCTCGCTGCAATGTTCCGTAAACGAAAACAAGCACCGCATCTCCAGCCAAACTAACAGGGTCGAAAGCGCCGACGGAATTATCGTCAGAACGTGGAAGACCGTCACAAACAGTAAAAACAAAAAACGTTAAGCCGACATCAGCAGATTTTCAGAAATCCTGAAAAATCCTGTGGATGTTTTCCGTCTATAACCGGGTTTTCTGATGAAATGGATTCTGCGGGCAAGTGGCAGATTTTCAACACAGGAATGAATCATAGAATCGGCGTCCCCTTACCGCAGAAGCAACGTATTCCCGGACGAAATCGTCGGGAACATCCAGAGAGACCATCCCATGCCCAATATCAGCCCCGCAGAAAAAGCCAGACAGGCACGGCGCCTTCGTTCTCCTGGATTCCTTAAATCGCTTGGGGTCGAGCGGACAACTGCTGTCATGATTGGGGCAGTCGCGGGCTTGATCTTCGCTTTCATGATGATCCTCACGACCGAGCCACCAACCGCCGAAACGGCCAATGAAGCAGCGCCGGAGTCCGTCTTCGAAGCCGCCGAAGCAGAATCGTTCGTCCCCCCACAGTAGAACCGCACTGCTGGCTGCCGACCAGGGTTGCGGGCTCTGTCGGCGATTTCAGAAATCACTTGTGCCTCATGTGGAGCGACTCGTACCCGCCGATCGATGACCGTGAGTAACTCAAGCGTTGAATCGAAGCAGCGAAGCCAGCTTCTCATCATTCAGGCGCACCGGCTTGTCAGTACTCGGATTGTCGCTGCAATCCTGACCTCAGTGGCGGAGCCTGGCGAGTTCCTCGACACTCGGGACTTTCCTTGACGGAATTTCACGGTCATAGTCCGCAGGTCAACCGGTAACTCAAAACCGTATGGGTATCCAGAATGTCTGACGCATCCACGAAGCCCTTCAACGAATCGTCGACGTCGCATGCTGCGTTTCGAACCGAAAACACGACGACTCATCACAGCGTCGATTTGAACGGTCTCGAGTTCCGGTATCGAGCGAGCGCCGAGTGGACGTCGCTTCGTAAGATCCACAAACCGGTGGCCGAAGTCTTTCACACGTCTTATTTCGCAGAGAATGTTGACAACGCGACGCGACCACTGACGTTTGTTTTTAATGGCGGCCCCGGCGCAGCGTCGGCGTTTCTGCATATGGGAGCATTGGGTCCTCAGCGAGTCGCCTTCGGCGAGTCAGGCCGCATTCCGCCGATGCCTGTCGAGGTGATCGATAATCTGGAAACCTGGCTGACGTTTACCGACCTGATCTTTATCGATCCGGTCGGAACCGGCTTCAGTCGAGCGATCAAAAACGGCAACGATTCAGCTGACGCCAATTCCGCAAAACCTCAAAACGACGGCCCGACCGAGAATCCCGACTTCTGGGACATCGACAAGGATCTGGATTCGCTGGGCGAACTGATCTGCCGCATTCTTTCTCAACACGATCGATGGCTGTCACCAATTTTCATCGCCGGGGAAAGTTACGGCGGCTTCCGAGTTGCAAAGCTGGCTCGCAGTCTTCAGGAAACGCACGGAGTTGGTCTCTGTGGTGCATTGCTGATTTCGCCAGCGATCGAATTCGAGGGGCTCTTTGGAACCGACTACAACCTCACCCATTGGGTCGAAGTCTTTCCGTCACTCGTCGCCTCGGCTCATCAACACAAGCTGACCCGGAACATCGCCCCCGAGAGTTCACTCGACGATGTCGTTGAGATGGCCGGCACGTTTGCGACGATCGATCTCAGTCGCTGGCTGACGCTGGGCAACGCGTTGCCCGAAAGCGAACGGGCGCCGATCATCACTCGCATGGCCGAACTGACCGGCCTGTCGGAATCATTCATCGAGCGTGCTGCCGGTCGAATTACCGCCCCGCAATTCTGTCGTGAACTGCTCCGCGAGCAACGCCGTGTGCTCGGACTGTACGATGCGTCGCTGTCCACAGTCGATCCTTTTCCGGACCGCACGGACTTTGAGGGACCGGATCCATCACTCGTTTCGATTGGTCGTCTTTTCACAGGAGCGATCAATCATCAGCTTCGGACAACGCTTAAAGTTGACTCTGAGCTGGACTACCGGCTGCTCTGCATGGACGTTTATCGAAAGTGGCAACACACCGCCGCCGAACACGTCTTCAAGGCCGCCGTCGGCGCAATGGACGATCTGCGTTACGGCATGAGCTTGAACGAGCACATGAAAGTGTTTATCGCTCACGGCTTTTTCGACCTGATTACGCCCTGTTACGCAACCGGCAGACAGGTTGGCCTGATGAAGCTTTCAGACGAGCAGGCTCAGAACATCACGACGAAGAACTACTGCGGCGGCCACATGTTCTACAGCTGGGACACATCGCGAGTCGCTTTTCGAGTCGATGCCGAAGCGTTCTTTCAATCCGCCATCGCGAAACACAGCTGAACGCTCAACGCCAGCCTCAGCGGTAGAACCAGCTGACAGGAATCGATCGAAATCGGCACGAAAGCTGGCGGCCTTCGCCACTTTCCCAGTAACTCATGACCGCGCGGTCGCGAACGAACGTCAGGCTTGTGTAGGAAAACGTCCTGCTTGCGTCCGACTCCAGATTGCCCACGTTCTTCCAGGTCAGGCCTTCGTCCGACGAAATCGCTGCCGTCAAGGGCGTTCGTTTTCCACCGTGACCGGCTCCGGGAGTGAAGGTGTCATTAAAAATCAGGACGAGATCACCGGTTGAAGGAATCCGTCGTAACGTCGACGGTGCCTCTGGGGCACGCACACCGAGTGATTCCAACCTGCCCCAGGTTTCGCCACCGTCACTGGAGTAACTCTTACCGATATACCCCAGCTGCGTCCGGACAACCATCAGAACTCGACCGTCATTCAATTCGACAACTTCCGGCTCCATCGCCCCTCGCTTAGGAGCATCGACATGCCCTTTGCCATTTCGCCAGGTGCTGCCACCATCGTCGGAGATGTAGCAATGCGAAACGAAATGGTTACTGGTCTTCACGTCGTCAGTCGACGCTGCGGGAACTAACAGTCGCCCCGACGAAAGTTGAGTCACTCGGTCATTGTTGACAACGTGGTATCCGGCGTCGGCTGTCACCAGTGTCGCTTCGCCAAACGTTTTACCTTCGTCGCTCGACGTTCGGACGAGCATGTCGAGGTCGTTGACATCGTTTTTTCGGAGATAGAACATCGAGATTTCTGAACCAATCCGACGGAGAGTCACACTCATCACGTTCATCCCACCGGTGTTCTCCTGCAACGTTCGCGGCGATCCCCAGGTCTGGCCACCGTCGTGCGAAACCCGACCAACGATCTGAGCTTTCGCAAAGTCACTGCCACTCTCCTGGAACTCGGTCACGGCGAAGAGCAGTGCCCCATCAGCCAGTTCGATGATCGAGCCTTCGGTGTATCGCGGATTCTTCTTCGTCGCTTTCCACAAAAGCGTCGAAACTTCCGCAGTTCTCTGCAGTCCTGGCGGACGGGAAAGAAACAACAGCGACTGAGCCGCGCGGTATCGAGCATCGGCGTAAGAGTCATCGAGCATCTTCGTCAATGCGTCCGCCACTCCGACCGCCCGAGCATCACCAGCAAAAGTCGCTGCGTACGTCCTCACCGCGGGATCCTCACTGGTCAGACTCTGAGCCAGTGCTTCAAGCCCGGCTTCGTCACCAAGAGCCGCCAGTGAGTTATCGAAGTAGGCACGTGTCAGTTCGTCAGGACATTTGGCGATGTATTTTTTGAGAAGCGGAATGTCACTGCTCGAGCCAATTCGCCCCAGAATCCAGGCGCCGAGTTTATAAATTTCCGGATCGTTGTGATCGAGGATACTTCTGATAAACGTCATCGCCTCGGGATTTCCACAACGTCCCAAAGCCGCCGCCGCCATAACTCGCAGGCGAAGATTCCCGGTCTGTTCAAAAGCCCGTCGCAGCGCAATGCCGTCGCCGATCTCTTCGACTTTGTAGAGACTCTCCGCAGCATGAACGTGACCGAAGTCGTCTTTGCCGGCAAGAATTCCCAGCATGACGTCTCGTTTCTGCCGATCGCCTGCCCGTATCAGCTCGCGACTGACTCCGCACCGCTGCTGATCATCCAGCTCCGTCGCCAGCTTCGGTTCAAGGTGCTTACGTACGAGATCCCCGTACCCGCCCAGCGTGAGCCCCTCTGCCGCATGGATTGACGGCCAGAACTCGTCGCAGTGGAGCCCCTCCGTCAGAACTTCGACGCACCGGGTTTTAACTCCGTCGGTCAACGCAATCGCGCGATCCGACGCGGTGGCGACTGGCTGTCCCAACAAATCAGCATGAAGCAAGACACAAACAACACCGAACAATGCAATAGACTGCCGAGCCATAACCGCTCCTTTTTGACAAGAGACGCGGTCATGCTAACTCGGCAACTCGCGCCGAGCCATTAAGTCAAAGCGACAGGCCGATACTGCCAACTTGCCCGAACAGGAAGTCTGCTGTCGCCTACTGAATCACGGTGACCCAGAATGGCGTTCCGTTCTTGACCGAGTAGCCGAAGCCCGCCTGAGTCCCACCACTCAACATGATCGAATGATGAGCCGGCGAATAAATCCAGCCGGTGACGGCCCCCTCCGGACTGTACGGTCCCGAGTGAATAATCTCCGGCCAGCCGAGATTGCTGTGCTGGTACCAGCCGGTCGAAGCCATCCAGTTAGCGTGCCGCTGCGCTTCGAGGCACATCATTGGATTGATTGTCAGGGGGTGAAGGCCATATCTCGCCCGCTCCTGATTCTGGAGCTCCATCATCCGCCGTAATGTCGGATGCTGAATCAGCCATTCCTGAGCAGCCTGTTTGTCGGCCTCCATCTGAAGTGCCGCATCCGGCTCCAGAGCGATCGACAAAGCAAAACACGTCGCGGCAACGCTTCCAAGCATCTTTCCGACTCCTGATTGTGCGTGGCATTCAAACAGAGCACGCACCAAATACGATTATCAATCGATTGTCCGGAATCATCCCGCCCCCAGACGTACAGGACGCTGCAGACATTCCACACGGACAGTCACTTCCCAATTCACTCTGTGCCAGAATCCCCCAACAGGGTGACTCCAGCAACCGCTCGCACTCCCCAACGGCAAGACAACGACCAGTAAACGCATTCAACTGTCAGACAGCCGAAAGCTCACCACATTCATGCGTTGTGCACAACAACTTTCGCCTCTCATCACCGTCGCAGATGTTCCAAGCGACTCTCATCCTGAGGAGCCCTCAATATCAGGCCCGAAATTCCGATCGCACCAAATCAGCAATATACGCAAGATCGGCAGCACTTGGCGGTCGGGGAAAGTAGTCACTTTACCGCCCGGCTGCAAACTTCTGAGCAGAACTTCACGACACAGTTTTCGCAGGCGACCATCTGAGTCCAATCCGGCCTGTTCGGGCTTCACTGCTGTTAGGTCGTGTTGACAATACCTGGGTAAATATGTGAAAGGAGGCAGGTCTAGAAC
>CAXBME010000018.1:0-163987 GCA_963976765.1 uncultured Planctomycetaceae bacterium | reverse complement strand
GCAGGATACGCCACCTTCCTCCAATCTCTCACGCCACGACTTCTGACAGTAACTCACTGCTGTTACACGGCAAGTCCTGTTTGTGGAGTGCAGTCCGAGAGAATGGGTTTGTGGTAAGTGGGCCGTAGCGAATTGCCGATGGGCTGAAGCAACACCGTGGCAACTGATTGCCTTGTTCGGTGCCGGTGCCGGGGTGAGATTAAAGCTGGCTCGATATTTCGGCTCGGAGTCGGTGGAAGCGGGTGAAGTCTTCTCTGTCTGTGCCTTGGCGTAGGTGTCAAGAGGCCAGTGGAATCATTCCGCGGCGCCAAGGAAAGTCGGGCAGTTGTGCTCGGCGGATGAGCAGACGCTGATGATCAGGTCTGGATGGGTGCCTTCTGACGGAAGAATTTCGTTGATCGACTTGCTGCGGAGATTCGAAATATGGATGCCAATTTCGGACATCGCCTGAATTCATCCTGCGTGAACGTCCCCGGTGTTTTTTCTTGAATCTGCCGAATGATGTTTCAAAGCGGTCGCCAGTCGGTTCACAGGGCAGATCTTCGGCCATTTGATTTCGACATGAATTGCCGGTGCAAAGAAAGAGCACTCGCTTCTTTATGATGATCGACTGTGAGGTTTGCTCCTGGATTGAACGCGCGAAGCAGCAGGGCAGCGCAGTTTGGTTGGCAGCGGATCATCGGGTGAACATTGCCTTTCGGCTGGTCGCCTTCGGTCGATGGAATTCGCTTTAAGGCCCGGCTATTCTCCGCCTTTATGGCCGATCTGACAGGTGCTCTCAGCAGAAGTGGGTGTTTGATTGTCTGAGTGAGGGCCACGTAAAGTCACCAGAACGGCTGACACTTTCGGGACGAGCGAAGAACTGGCACGGTCGTTGCACACTCTGCAAAGAATGACGGAACTCATCGCCGATTGCGTTCTCGCAGGGATCTGATCGAGCAAAAAAGCCCGTCAAGCAGATGTCAGAAATGACTTTTTTCTGCGATATAAACGAAATTGAAACAGTAGCACGAGGATTCGTGTGGTTCCTCGGTTTCGTTTCCATCCGGTTAGCTGATCTCAGTGTGTGCACTCCAGGGAGGCAGGTTTGCCTTTAGAGTGAGCAAGCTGGACGTGGGGCCGGATTCAGAATTCAGGGAGCGCTCACTGTCTGGAGTTTTCCAGAGCTCCCGGTACAAGCCCGGTTGTGTGGTGATGGGGGAGTGGTACGGAAGCCACCTTGTCATTGCGGAACACGGATCTCGATAACGCATATTTGGCAAATCACGAATCGTTTTTTGATCTGAATTCAGGAGTGACAATCGAATGGCTAAATCAAAACTTGAGTACATCTGGCTTGATGGCTACGTCCCAACACAAAGCCTTCGCAGCAAGACTCGCGTCGAGAAGGATTTCAGCGGTAAGCTTGAAGACTGCCCGATGTGGTGCTTCGACGGAAGCTCGACACAACAGGCCGAAGGTGGAGCATCGGACTGCCTGCTGAAACCCGTTGCAATCTTCCCGGATCCAGGTCGCAAAAATGCTTACCTGGTCATGACCGAAGTTCTCAACGCTGATGCTACGCCGCATGTTTCAAACGGGCGAGCAACCATCGACGATGATGACGATGACTTCTGGTTCGGGTTCGAGCAGGAATACTTCCTGTGGGAACCGCAGGCGAATCTGCCACCAGGGTTCCCACCGGGTGGTTTCCCGCCTCCGCAAGGTCCGTACTACTGTTCAGTGGGTGCGAAGAACGCCTACGGTCGACAGGTCGTCGAAGACCATCTCGACGCCTGCCTGGAAGCCGGCATTAACGTCGAAGGTATCAATGCCGAAGTCGCTGCCGGCCAGTGGGAATTCCAGGTGTTTGCAAAAGGTGCGGCACGAGCTGGAGACGAAACCTGGGTCGCTCGTTACCTGCTTGAGCGAATCGGCGAAGAGTACGGGTTGGCCATCAACTGGCATCCGAAGCCGCTGGGGCCAACTGACTGGAACGGTTCCGGCATGCACGCCAACTTCTCAAACGAAGTTATGCGAACCTGTGGCGACAAAGCGGTATTTACAAAGATTTGCGAAGGCTTCGGCACGCAGATCCCTCGTCACATTGGCGTCTACGGTGCGCACAACGAGCAGCGTCTGACAGGTCTTCACGAAACTCAGCGGATCGATCAGTTCAGCTATGGAGTTTCTGACCGCGGAGCCTCCATCCGAATTCCGGTTGGAACAATCGAAGACGGCTGGAAAGGCCGCCTCGAAGATCGTCGTCCGGCTTCGAACGCCGATCCTTACAAGGTTGCCGCCGCCATTGTTAAGACGACAAAGGCCGCTCTTGGCTAGGAATTCGTTTCCAATTGAGAGTTGCTGATCGGTGAATCAGAAACGGTCGTCTGGAATTTCCAGACGACCGTTTTTTGTTTGTACTTACTTTCTGAAACGCGAGGCGTCAGTTGTCGCGTCCGGTTTTGCGGAACCGATTCAGTGAAGGCGTCACGTTCACATTTCTTTGGGTTTTCGCGGTGCTGACAGTAGTTCCAGTCGCGTGGCACGTAAGTCGTCGATCATGTCGAGCATCGATTCGTAGCGGTCGTTCGGGTCCTTCTCGATAGCCTTCAAGACGATTCGGTCGAGCGCTTCAGGAATGTTTCTGGCTGGAGCTTTCTTGAGCAGCGACGGCGGATTGAAGTTGATGATATTGTCAAACGTGTGCCGAATGGTTGGACCGCGAAACGGTTCGCTGAACGTCAACACTTCGTACATCAGCACGCCGAAACTGAAGATGTCCGTTCGCTCGTCAATGTTCCGGTTGCCGAGCACAGCTTCAGGAGACATGTAAAGCGGCGTGCCCGGACGCTGGCCATCAAGCGTCAGAGTCTGAAGCTGCTGGTCTTTGGACGTGGCCAGCTTCTCATCCAGCTCCTGGGTGGGGATCGCGTCTTTGTCGGATTGTCCCCAGACCTTGGCGACTCCCCAGTCGAGCAGAATGACTTCGCCAAATTTCCCGACCCAGATGTTTTCCGGTTTGACGTCCCGGTGAATGACGCCGTGAACGTGTGCGTAAGCCAGGGCCTGAGCCGCCTGAGTCATCATGTCGATCAGGGTGTGTAGCGGGTATTCCTGTTCTGTGGTTTTGTCTCCCCAACTGAGACGTTGCAGAATTTTGAACAGGTTTTCCCCGGCGATGCACTTCATCGTGAAGTAAAGCTGTCCTTCGTCGGTCTTGCCGATTTCATAGACCGGAACCGTTGCTGGATGAGCAAGCTGCGCGGTGACTCTGGCTTCTCGAAGAAACCGTCTTCGTTCGCTTGGATTTGTCGAGGCTTTTGGCTGCAAAGTTTTCAAGGCAACCGTCCGGCCCATGATCGAGTCCCAACACGATCTCAGCAGCGAACTGCCACCACGGGCCATCTCTTTGAAGTTTTTGTACTTCGAAAAGTCGTTGCTGAATTCTTCAGGCAGATCGGGATCCGTCCCGGAAAGAATAATCGTCGGATAACTGTCGGTCGGTTCTGACATCGCTGATTCCGTCGTTTGTTAGTACCTGCCGTTGAAGTTGGCACATTACAGGGCGTGCTGGTTTTTGGCTTGTTTGTCAAATGAAATCTGCACAGAGATTAGCTCTAGCCATGGCTCGCCACTGTGCGGCGCCTCTGGCTATTGGGTAGAACGCTTGCAGCGTAGTTCGTGCGACCGAGCACTCGTTGATTGTTAATTGCACGACTGATTTCGTCAGTCATTCCTGAGGCAACTTTAACTGGATGGGCGGAATCAGGCCAGAACATCTGAGGCAAACTTCGTCGAACGAGTTGTCGGGGTAACTATTGAGTCGACTGATGATTGAGAAGATCGAGTCTGCTACAGTCTGCTTGCGTTGCCGGCGCGTCAGGTTACTTTGAACCGTGACGAGGACTTGCATGTTTTGCGGACAGCTTTGCATGACCGCCAGGCGATGGAGTTGAGGTGATGACGGAGTCGCAACGTCGCGGCCACTGCGATCGACTTTCGGACAAGAAAAGACTGTTCAATCTGCTGATGGCGTTGTGTGCTTTACTGTCTGGTCAGGCAGTTGGCGTTGCCGCTCCGTGGTCGGGTGATGTTGCCGTTGAGATTTTCGGAGAGGAGTTCCTGTCCGAAAATGTGTTGAATGTTCGCCGGAAAGCCGCCTCGCTGCCTGACGTCGAAGCGTTTGAATTGCTTTCCGACTGGGTTCTGCCGGGCACGCTGCATCTGAGCTTTCGCACGGGCGGTGAGTTTGTTCCGGTAGACGTTGCAGGAAATGGCCTCAGCGAAGCCGACGGCTCTGGCTGGACGCTGGTTTCGCCGATTGTTGATTTACTGGACGTGGCGGCCCGCACCGGACGACTGAAGGAACTTCGGGACCGCGTGGCCCTGATTCCGACGGCGCAGGACGATCTTCAAAGTCGTTCAAAGACTGCTCTGTTGATGATGCTCAGCCTTGGGCTGAACGATCTGCCGGCTGCCGAACAGTATTTCGACGTGCTCTACGAAGCGGTCAGGAATTCCGACCCGGTCGAGATGTATGGGCAGTGGCCAGAGACGCTTGTGGCGGATTGCTGCGTTAGAAAATTTCCGGACTTTGCTGACGTCGGCGATCTCCTTGACCTGCTGATGAAACAGCGAGTCTTGAAGAATCGCCCGGAAGGTGCTGACGTCTGGTTTTCGTACTGGGCCTCACTGACTCGCAGGCATCAATACCGTCAGGCGCTTCCGCGAAAAGCAGCATCGCTCGACAGCATTCAAACAGCTCAGCCAGTCACCGATTTGATTTCTGTGACACGCGAACGAGGCAGGAGCCGCGGTCGTGGAATTCCGATGTCGACCTGGGACTGGAATGGGGAAGCGTGTCAGCACATTGTTGGACACGACGAAGACTATCTGCTTTTTCGAAGCCCTCTGCGTGGAAACTTTCAGGTCGAAGCCGACCTGCAGGCACCAGGCAACGTTCATGTCCTGACAGCGGGAACTTTGTTTGGACCGAGAAACAAGTTCGAACTGGTCACCGGAAAATTTCGTACCGGGCCGGTAATTCAGAAGGTCGACCCGCCATTCACGAAGGACAATCTCTGGATTCGATATCGAGCGACGGTACATGACGGCGTTGTCAAAACCTGGCTTCATGGTCGGCTGGTCGACGAAAAGAACGTTTCCCCTGACTTCGATCCGTGGGTCGGTGTTCGGAGCTGGGGGCGTTCGAGCGGGGTCTTTCGCGACTTGAGAATTACCGGGTCGCCACAGATTCCGGCATCCGTTGAAATTTCATCGCCCGAATGTGCGTACGGGTGGTACGCCTATCACGAAGACTCGGTTGGTGAAGTCGGAAGTTCTGCTCGCTGGATGCTGGCCGGCGAGGCGACTGACGAATCCGGGACACAGATTTCCGGTTGGCGACGCACCAGCACGGCAGGTTCATCGGAAGAAAGTCTGCTGAGGTACTTCCGGCCACTGATCGAGGACGGGTCGATCGAGTACGAATTCTTCTACAGCCCAGACGAGCTGCATGTTCATCCGGCATTCGGCAGGTTGGCAATCATGCTCGAACCTGACGGCGTGCGGCTGCACCGGATCACCGACGGAAGATACGACCGGACATCCCTCTCGCCGGACAACTTGTTCGAAGCGAAAGGGCAGGGGGTTGCGGTCAGCCCGTTGCCGCTGAAGGCCGACGAGTGGAACAGAGTGAGGCTTTCAATTGTTGATCGATCACTCGCCGTCGCACTGAATGGCGAGCCAATCTTTGCATTCGATCTCGAAGCCACAAACTCGCGACATTTTGGTCTGTTCCATTTTTCGGACAGGACCGGCGTCCGGGTTCGTCAGGTTGTTATGCGCGGCGACTGGCCTCGTGAGTTGCCGCCGGTCGCGTCGCAGCAGCTTGCAGATGCGACGCCTCAGAAACTGGATAGTGATCTGCAGAAACATGGTCCAGCGTTCAACTACGATTTCGGCGAGCAGGGGGTGTCGGAAGAATTCTTCAGCATCGGCGGCTCGTCGCGTGGTCAATTTCTGCCCGGGGCAAATGGGCTTACGCACAGCCAGCGAGGCGAAGGTAAATACACGCAGTCGCAAATCAGTGTCGCCTTCAGAATGCACCGGGATCTGGATGTGGCGGCGGTGTTTGACGATCTGGCACTACCCAGCACGAAAAATTCCAGTGGCGAACTGATTCTGAATTGTGAAGGTGGTTATCAGATCAGCGTTCGACGGCAGTGGCAGGAGCCCGATCCGCATCGACTGGTGGTGACCTGGGTTTTTCCGGCAGAGCCTGGAACCGAAGCGGCGAATGCTGGAGCTGTCAGCCGTAGTTACGAGAATTTTCCGACAGAGATTCTGGGGGGCAGATTCCGCATCGCCCGTCGTGGAGACACCGTCCATGTTCTGGTTGCCGAGTATGATTCGGACCAGTTTCGAATTCTGACGTCACGAACCATCGAGACCATCGGAGAGCGACCCGCCGAAGTTCTGTTGCGTGTTGTCGCGAACGAGTTTGCGACGACGTCTGTGACGTGGAAAAGTCTTCGCCTTTCGGCTGATGAGCTGTTGCTGCTACCGGATCTGGCAAATCCCCCAAAGGGGCATTTGTACGTGATGAATGCTGACGGAACCGATTTGCGGCAACTGACAAAGCCGATTCCGTCGGCCGAAGGGTTGTCGCATGGGTCGCCCGACTGGTCTCCGAATGGCGACCTGATTGCGTTTGACGCCTGGTCGGGGCGGGCGGAGACATCGCACTCGTTCACGATTAAATCGGACGGAACAGGGCTGAAAGATCTCGGAGTTGCTGCGATGCCCACGTTCTCTCCGGATGGAAAACGTCTTGCGTTCACCTGGGTATTCAACGGTCAGGCGACGATGGATCTTGACGGGGCAGATCGAAAGGTCATCACGCCTGACGGATGGGGCGCTCAGTGGTCGCCCGATGGAAAGTGGATCGCCTACGAATCGCGAGGCCGGGTCGACGGTCGTTTTGCGAGCAATGTGGCCATCGTCGATATTCAGTCCAAAGAGACGCAAGAGCTGCTGAAGGGCGAGCAGGCCAGCCGGTACTCGCAGATCTACTGGAATATGGAATGGTCACCCGACAGCCAGCAGATTGTGTTCAAGGGGCGACTGACCGATGGCACCTTTGAAACCTGCATTACCTCTCTGGATGGTTCGGACAAGGGATTCAAGGTTCTAACGACTGATTCAGTTGATACGGATTTCGGCTGGCATCCGGACGGTAAGAGCATTCTGATGAGCAAGCACTCGGCGGCTCATTCCGGCAAGCGATTGTTTGTCTACGACCTTTCCGCCGGGAAATTTTCGCTGTTGGAGACTCAGCCGATGGACCAGATCAACACCTACGGAGTCTGGTCGCCGGATGGAAAGCAGATACTCTTCAACAGCCGTCGTTTACCGGAACCGATTTTGTGGAAGCCGTCGCAAATCGATTAACAGGAGTACCCAATCGTGAAGAAGTCTGGAATGACCGTTGTCGTGGGGGCTTTGTTGCTGGCCGCGTTGTCCGTGATGTCAGACGCTCAGGAAAAAGGTGCCGTCGAGAAGGAACTGCAGGTCGATTTGAAATTGCTGCAAGGCACCTGGGAGCTGCATCATGGCGGTAAAGGCAAGCCAACGACTCGCAGTATTAAGACGATCGTCGGAAATCGGGAAACGTTGACGCGATTCAGCCTGGCGACTGGAAAAAAGATTCACGAGCACTCGGTCGAGTTCAGAGTGACAAAGTCCGGTGACATTCGCGTCATGACGTTCTTTGGAGTTGGTGGCAATCCTGACAACGGCCTGTCGTACGTTTACAAGGTTGACGAGCAGAACTTCTGGGACATTCCCGGGTTGCTTCAAGGAAACGACTACCGGAACTACCAGAACGAGCCAACGATCTGGCATTGGAAGAGAGTTAAGGAACCTGTTCCGGATGCCGCTACGGCAGAGTCGGCATGACCGGCGTCGTGCTGTCCGCTTTGTCGACCGGAAACTGAGCCTGATAATTTTCCAAGCCAGCGATCAGGCCTTTCATCAAGTCGCGAAGCTGATCGGGGTTCGAGCCGGCCAGGTTTGTCGACTCGAATGGATCGTCGGCCAGGTTGTAGAGCTGGTATCGGGAATCTTCCGAATCCTTCGACGGGTAGTAGTGATAGATGACTTTCCAGTCACCGTTGCGGTATGAGGTCCAGTAGTCGCTACGGTGGGGCGCGTGCGGATAGTGCATCAGGAATTCTTCCTGTCGCGACGTGTCCGATTTTCCGGTCAGCAGGGTGTTGAGAATCGAGCCGTCGACAGCGTGGTCGCTCGGTGGTTGTTGCCCGACCAGGCTGAGGATCGTCGGGAAGAGGTCGGTAACATTAGCCGTCTGGCTCTGGATCGAGCCGGCAGCGATGGGCAGCTTTGCATGGATGGGGGTGTCCACACTGGCTTTGGCCCAGGCGGCGATGAACGGAACTCTCATGCCCCCTTCGTAGTGAGCCCCCTTTTTGCCTCGCAGCGGCGCGGCACAGGCGACAGCGTGTTCATGGCCGAGCGGAGCGTCAGAGCCGTTGTCTCCTAGAAACAGGACAATCGTGTTTTCGGCAACGCCCAGCTCGTTCAAATGGTCGAGCAGGTCGCCGAGCGATTTGTCCATGCCTTCGATCAGCGTCGCGAATGCCTGCGCGTTTTTCGGTTTGTCGGAATCAGCGTAGTTCGCAGCGAAGCGAGGGTCTGATTCAAACGGAGCGTGTACCGCGTAGTGAGCCATGTAGAGGTAGAACGGTTTCTTCGCCTGGACGGCGCTGGTGACTTGCGCTTTCGCTTCGATCGTCAACGCTTCGGTGAGAAACGTGTCAGAACCGTGATATTTTTTGAGATGCGGGACGGCGTGATGTTCCCGTTTCGTGCCCCAGCCGAAATTCTGACTGGCGTAGTAGCTGCCCGGAGCCCCGAAAGACGCTCCGCCGACATTGACGTTGAAGCCAAGGTTCAGTGGTTCGGCGCCGGGGAACGAGTCCGCTCCGAAGTGTCCCTTGCCGACGTGAATCGTCTGGTAGCCGGCTTCGCTCAGAATTCTCGGTAGAGTAACGCTGTCCTGTGTCAGCCCCTCCCAGTTCCAGTCCGGAGGTCCGAACGGTCCCCGGTTGTTTTTTGCAGGGTTGATCCAGTTCGTCGCGTGGTGCCGCGCGGCGTTCTGTCCGGTCATGATCGAAATGCGTGTCGGTGAGCAAACACTCATTGCGTAGAAATTATTGAACCGAACTCCGCCAGCGGCGAGTCGTTCCATGCTGGGCGTTCGATAAAAATCGTTCAGTGGATACCGCTTTGCATTACCGTCGGCATCGGTCAGGAACGGCAGCGATGTATCCATGACGCCCATATCGTCGACAAGGAAGACGACAACGTTGGGCTGGCTTGATCGCTCGGCGGCTGAGACGGGAAAAATCGTCAACACGACGATGGCGAAAAATGCTGAATAGCAGATCGTAGTTCGGAGCATGGCGATCACTCTCGGTCGGTGTTTTTGATGCAGATGAAGCTTTGCAAAGTTCGATGTGTGGCACTGGCTCTGCCGGTATAAAGATCACTTGATCCGTCGCAGCAGGCACTGGCGGAACCAGTGGCACACTTGCAGGACAAATTATTTACGGCGAGGGGTGTTTTTGGGCTGCGGTCAGCCAGCGATCAAGTTGGTTGGCAAAGGTCTGTTTGTCTTTGGCGTTGAAGTTTGATGGCCCGCCGGTGATTTCACCACCTCCACGCAGTTCGTCCATCAGATTTCTCGCGGCCAGTCGGGCACCGACGTTGGCTTTCGTGTAAAGCTCGCCGCGAGGATCAAGAGCCTCTCCGCCTTTTTCAACGACGAAGGCCGCCAGCGGGATGTCCGCCGTGATGGCAAGGTCGCCGGGTTCGACAAGTTCGACGATCTTCCGATCGGCGACGTCCGGCCCTGATTCCACTCGGATACTGTCGATGAAATCGGAGTACGGCGTACGCATTGGTTGATTGGCGACGAGCGTTACTTTGGTTCTGGTTCGCTCAGCCGCTCGAAACAGCAGCTCTTTGATCTCGCCCGGGCAGGCATCGGCGTCGACCCAGATTTGCATGTTGATTTCCCCGGATGTCAGATGTTCGTGCCCGCAGAGCAGGTACTCTTGCAGGATGATGGAAGGACGCTGCCAGACCGGGCAGAATAGCCGCTCACTTTCCAATTCGCATTCAAAGGGTTCCTGTCCGATGTCACGGTTTTCAATCTGCGTTGCTGTTGTGGTCAGTGTGCTTTCCTCAAACTTCTCGAATCGTTCCAGCGCGGACGAGCTATGGCCTCTTGAGAAGCTGTCGTCCCCGCCGCCGATGAAATGGCTGGACGATTCAAGTCCGATCAGGTCGCTGACCTATGAGAATGAAGAGTTTAAAGGTCAGACTACCGACGTTTTCGCGTTTTACGCCACGCCAGGAACGATCAGTGGCGACCTTTCCAAAGATAAGAATCTGCCAGCGGTCGTCCTGATTCATGGCGGAGGCGGAACGGCCTTCGCGCAGTGGACATGGCTGTGGGCGAAGCGAGGTTACGCAGCTATCGCGATGGACCTTTCCGGCCGCCGACCGCCGGCTCCCAGGTTCGACCCCGCAACTGGCGAGTTGATCAATGAATTCAGTCGACCAGTCGACCGCCCACGTCTGGAACGCGGCGGACCGGAACACGGCCATGTCGAGAAATTTGCCAACGTCGGCGACGACCCGACAGACGACTGGCAGCATCATTCCGTGCCGGCGGTGATCCGGGCTCATTCGCTGATTCGCAGCTTCAAAGAAGTCGACGCCGAGCGGACCGCGGTAACCGGCATCAGCTGGGGCGGCTACATGACGTGCCTCGTCGCGTCGGTCGATCACCGTTTTAAAGCGGCAGTGCCTGTTTACGGATGCGGATTTCTTTATGACGGCGAGTCTGTCCAGCGGCCGGCGATCGACCAGCTTTCGCCGGAGAAAAGAACGCTGTGGATCGAAACGTACGATCCTTCAGCGTGGCTGCCCAGGTGCCGGGTTCCCATTTTCTTTGTCAACGGAACCAACGATATTCACTATCCGCTGGTCAGTTACTCGCGGAGTTATGGTCTGGTAAAGGGGCCAAAGCAGATCCGCATCGAAGTGAAAATGCGACACGGTCATCAGCCGGGCTGGGAGCCGAACGAAATCGGTCGCTTTATCGACCATCACCTGCTCGACACGGATCCTCTTCCGCAGCTCGGAACACCACAGTTCAAAGATGGCGTCGCGACTGTTGGCGTCGAGACGCCGCTCGAACTCAAACAGGCACAACTTCACTACACGACGGATAGTGGACGACTGGCAGAGCGAAACTGGACCAGCTTGCCGGCGAGTATTGACGGGAAAACGATCTCGGCCACCGTTCCCGACTCGGCGACCATCTGGCTGCTCTCAGCAACCGACTCCCGCGACGCGATGGTCAGCACGGATGTCGTCTTTGTGAGCCAGGAATAGTTTCCAGCAATGCACCAAGGAATCGTCAGGCGGCACGGCACGGCGTCGTGACAGGATGCGTCTCGGACACGGTTGATCGTTCGAAGGTGACGCCCAGGTTTCGAGCGGCCTTTGGTGACGAGACAAAACGGTGTCGCCCCACGCCGAACGAGTACAGGTTGCCGAGCATCCGGTAGCCGAGGCGGGCGCAGCTTTTCAGCGAGGCGTGATTCGCCCAGTTGACGTCGGACAGCAGGGCATTGACGCCTCGTTGTGAGAGTGCCTTCAATGCTCGTCCCATGCCGATGCCGTGCAACCGTCGACCGCGGAAATCCGGATGTGTGAAGCCGCTGTGCATGTACGCCGCGTTGGACGGCCCTCGCATCAGCAGGTCGTGATCACCGATCGAGAACGCTCGCCCCAGCGTGTACCAGCCGTAAGACGCCAGCCGTCCGTCGACCAGCGCCGCGAAGCAGAGGTCTGTTCCGGCGTGAGCTTTCTCGACGTGAGACTCAGCAAAGTCGTTGGCCGGATCCTGAGCGAACAGTTCGACTTCCGTTGGAGTCAGAAACCGCATCTCGGTGTCGTCGGGCAGGTCGAGTTCGATCTTCATTTCGTCGACCGGCAACCACACCAGCGTCAACGCTTCGAAGCCAAGCAGGCGTGCACCGATGGTGTTGACCCCGTGTTGCAGCATCGCCCCCGTGCCGAACTGACGACGAATTCCGTTGGCCTTGCTGACTTTGTGTGACAGACTTTTGATTACGTTCATGGCGATACTCGAATGAGGCATGACGTGAAATCCAAGGAAAACTACAGACGCAGCAGGTTACCGCCCCAGGAGAGACCTGCTCCAAATCCGACAAGCATCACGTAGTCACCGGGTGAGGCACGTCCGTCTGACAAGGCTTCGTCGAGCGCAATGGGAATGCTGGCGGCCAGCGTGTTGCCATAGCGTTCGATGTTGACGGCGACTCGCTCCATTGGGATGCCGAGTTCGGCCGCTCCGCAACGGATGATGTTTTCGTTGGCCTGATGCGGCACCAGCAGCTTGATCTGGTCGACCGGGACGTTCGCTTTGCGGCAGAGGTACCGGACTGTGTGGGGAAAGACATCGGTAGCGAAATTCCAGATCGCCTTTCCGTTCATGGTCATCGTCCCGCCGACGGGCACGTTCAGAGATTCCGTGTCGCCGCGCGACTGAAGACGGGAAGCCAGGATCTGACCACCTCCCTCTGAACTGAGTACGACGGCCCCCGCTCCGTCACCGAAGAAGACCGATGTTGTGCGGTCATTTGAATCGACCAGTCGGCTTCCGATGTCGACTCCAATGACGACGGCGGTTTCGGTGTTTGTTTGCAGGCACCGCGCGGCGATGTCGAGTGCCGTAACGAACCCTGCGCAGGCATTGGTAATGTCAAACGCCATTGCCCCTTCTGTGTTCAGTTTCTCCTGAACCAGGCACGCGGTGGATGGCATCGTGAAATCGGGAGTCGACGTCGCCACGATGAACAGGTCAACGTCAGACGGTGGCATGCCCGCCTGCTCGAGGGCTCGCAGCGCTGCTTCTGTCGCGAGATCGGACGCGGTGGTTTCCGGAGATGCGAAGCGTCGTTCCAGGATACCTGTCTTCGACGCGATCCAGTCGGGCGTACTATCGATTCCGTACGACGTCACAAGACTTTCATTGTCGACGACGTTTCCGGGGGCAAAGGCACCAGTGCCGAGAATCGACGCGGTCATCGGACCCCAGGATTTCTGACGGGGAGTCTCGCGAATCCGCGTCCATAACTTGCTGGCAGATACCATGGAGTCTCTCCACGCGAAATGTCGCGTCGATCGCGACCTGTTTGAACTGGCAAAAGTAACGGAGTTGGCAGCGCTGTCTGAAACATAGGTCTGCAACAATGTGTACCAGATCGGGAAACTTGAGACGCGGTGCCGTTTTCAGAGGCACGCTGCGGCATACGCAGTTATGTCAGGTCCGCCGCTAATCACGGTCCTGTCGCCTGCAAAGCTGCGTTTGGCGAATTGTCACGAGATACCGATCGGACGGGTCAGTTCGGTTCTGGTTGGGTGACTACTTCTGAGGCGATGGTCTTCTGAGGCGATGGTTGCGACGGCACGGTGGGAGCGACGCAGCACTCGCGAACGCAGAGTGATTCTGCGAGAGTGCCGCATCCCTCGACTAAGGATCGCCGCAATTCATCTTCTGCTTCCATTCTGCTCCAGCGTGCTGGTTGTATTTGGCCTGTTGAATCTTCAACGGGCTCAGCAGCGAGGAACGTCGACGTGGACAACGATGATCGTTGTGTGTTGGGCTCCGGCGTGCGTGTTTCCCCTGCTGACGCTGATGGGCGGGACGATGCAACCGGCCAGCCTGCTCTGGCAGCCAGCGATCATTGGCGGCCTGTATCTGGCCGGGCAGCTCTTCACACTACTGGCTGTTGAACGCGGCGACGTGTCGATCGCGGCTCCGGTGCTGGGAATCAAGGTGCTCATCGTGCCGGCACTCGCTCCATTTTTTGTGGAGGAAGAACAATCGGCGAAGGTCTGGATCGCAGCCGCCATCGCCGTAATTGGGATCGGATTTGTGCAGGCTCGCGACAAGTCGATCGAGAGGTCAAAGATTCTGGCTTCGGTTGGCTTCGCGTTGCTGGCCGCCTGTTCGATGACGCTGTTTGACCTGTTGATCCAGCGATGGGCACCTGCCTGGGGAGCCGGCTACTTCCTGCCCGTCGCCTTTGCTTTCGCGGCTGTCTTCTCACTGGCGTTTATCAGGCTCGCGGATCGTTCCTCTGAGCTGTCGTCAAAGGGTGTTGTCCATCTTCTGGTTCTTGGCGCTGTCCTGATGGCACTTCAGGCAATCGGCATGACCGTGACGTTGGGCTTTTTCGGCGACGCGACGCGGGTCAACATCGTGTATTCACTGAGAGGCTTGTGGGGTGTTCTGCTGACGTGGATTCTTGCTCATCGTTTCAGCGAAGCGTCGGCCACGCCTGGAAATCGCACCATGAGCATGCGACTGATCGGCGCCGTGCTGATCGGCATTTCAGTTGTGATTTCCGTCACTTGAGTTCTCTGGCTGTTGACGATGATCAATGTCGCGTTCTTTCGGAAGAAAAGGCAATTCTGCGAGGGTTGCTCTTTCGAATGCTGGTTGCAAGAATTTTCGCAACGTCAGTTGTCTAAAACTCACCGCACTTTCAACACACATTGAGTCGAACGATGGATCAGGAAATTCGAATTCAGGGGGAGCCGCTTCCCGTCCCAGCCATGTGCAAATTCATCGTGGACCGCCCGGTTTACGAGAATCGGTCCTTCTATTTTGCGACGAAGGAATCGGCAGAATTATCTCCGCTGGCGACGCGACTGTTCGAAATTCCGGGGATTTCCAACGTTTTGATTTCGCATCAGACGATTACGGTCAGCAAGTCCAGCCCGGCGGGGTGGCCACAGCTTGGGCCGCACATTGGGGCGGCCATTCGCGCGCACATTGCGTCGGGCGATTCTGCCGTTTCATCGGAACTCGAAGCTTCGTTACCGCCGGCTGAAGAACTTCGCAGCCGTGTCGAATCAGTCATCGCTTCGGAAGTGGCACCATCTGTCGCCTCGCACGGCGGCAGTATCGACATCGTCGATGTGAAAGACAACGTTGTGTTGTTGAAGATGGGTGGCGGATGCCAGGGCTGCTCATCCGCGACCGCTACGCTGAAGTTCGGCGTTGAAGCGTCGATTCGCCGAGCGGTTCCTGAAATCGGCGACATCATCGACACGACCGACCACTCCGCCGGCCAGAACCCGTACTACGCGACCGGCCAGGCATAAATTGCGGGCGCGCTTGCTACTGTCACCGGTGTTGTAACGCGAGGTGTGGATCAGTCGCTGGAATGTGATTTCTCGTCGTGGCAGACGAGGTCCACGACGACGGCGGTGGCCAGGATGGCGACGTCATCTTCGCCGTCAACAATGTCGATTCCGTAAGTGTCTGTCAGGGAAAACCATTTCTTTGATACAGACGCGACTGTGCGGCCTCTTCGAGTGAAGCTGTATTCGTGCTGCCAGAAGCTGCCGGTGATTTCGTAGTCGTTGGGGCCGGGGACGTCGAGTGTGAACTTTGACTTGAACCAGGTGAACTCTTTGACGACTTCGGCGAAGACCTGACCGTTGCGGTGAATCTCGTACTTCGGCATGAACGACCAGAGCTTCTGCGAGATGAATGCGATTTCTTCGCGAGTGTCGGCTGTCTGAAACGAAAGTTTGTCGCCCCACGAAAACACTTTTCCGTCGACAAAATAGACGTCCTGCCCGTGTTCGTCCTTGATCATGAACTTGTCGCCGAACGAAAAGAATTTCTGACGCATCTGATATCGCATGATCGGCTCCTGCTGGTTGCGGCGAAGGTGGTTCAGTGGCCAGGAAGCGGGACGGTCCAGTGCCGGATCACTTTCAGCGGTGTCGATCATCCAGAGGCGGTCAATCATCAGTCACGACTTCCGCTCATTTTCCAGCATCCCAGCGAGGCCAGTGCGGCTGCATAAACAGACAGGACACCGCATGACCTGGCGATTGTTGAAATGTCGGGCGTCGGTGTGCTCAGAGCTTCGTGATAGGCGATCAGCGACCAGGCGTGTGGCGTGCCGAGGCTGACGGTCTGCATGACTTCTGGCAACCACTCACGCGGCATGAAACAACCACTGATGCCCGCCATCGTGATGACCAGAAAGTTGGCATACGCGGAAACCTGCGAATCTGTCCGCACCAGCGTTGCGATCAGCAGACCCATGCCCGTTGCCGCCAGGGACGTACAGGCGACAATCGGGATCAGAAGTAATGGCTGAATTCCCCAGGACATCCCAAACAACAGCCGACCAAAGAGAAACAGAGCAGCGCTTTGAGCGAGCGAGATCACCAGGAATGGAATCGTCTTTCCAAGTACCAGATCGACCGCGCTGATTGGGGCGATCCGCAGCCGCCGCAACGTTCCGAGTTCTCGCTCGGCGATGAACGATCGTCCCATTATCGGTACCAGGAAGAAGGCAAACATCACGGTGTAGGCGGGAACCAGCGTCTGATAAACCGGGTTGCCTGGTTCAGCTTCGCGGTCTGCTTCGGCCAGTTCAGTCGTTGACGTTTCGTTGTCCGGCTTCGCCGACGTTGTGGATTTCGCATCGGCCGTCGTCGTCAGCTTATCAGATGGTCCTGGCTTAGCCGTTTCGCTTTCTGAATTGCCCATCAGAAGATTGGTAACGGTCGACTGCATGGTCGATCGCCGAGCGGCGTCGGGCAGCACCGCCTGCAACGTGCAGAACAGCACAAGCTGATCAACAACAGAATGGACCATCGCCGCTGCCGGTCGGCTGTGAATCTGGATGTCGACATCCTCCAGCGAAATTTTCATCCGAGCTTCGCTGACGTCGAAAATGTCCTGCGGCTTCAGTATCCCGACTGTCGATTCAAACTGCTCGCCAATCACGACGGCGGCGGTGATGTCGCGATCATTCAGTCGCTCGTCAGCTTCTGTCAGCGACGTCACGCGAACAGTTTTGATTCCGTCGATCGCCTGCATCCTCGCGATGATCAATCCGGAGTGGAGGCTGTCGCAGTTGTCGACGACGCCCAGCTTGAGAAGCTGGTTGTCATTGCGCCAGCCGAGCAGCCTTCCCGTCGACAGGCCGAGGATGCAGATAAACGCCATCGGCAGAAGCAGCAGCACGACGAGCGCCCGCCGGTCACGAACCAGCAGCGTCAGGTCTTTGCGAGTGATTTCCAGAAATCCCATTTTCAATCCCGCAACCGACGTCCGGTAAGTTCGAGGAAAAGTCGTTCGAGATTCGAATCGTTGGTCGTTACGGACAGGACGCTGCAACCCCGGGCGGTCGCGACGTTGAAGATCTGACCGAGTAACCCGCAAAGATCCGCGTTGTCGCTGGCGGTGACTCTGGTTCGGATGACTGTTGTAAAATCGGCGGTTGAATTCTGAATTGGCGGTTCAACCGCCGCGACGCCTTCGATGGTCGACAGGCTGGCAGCCAGCGGCGGTGCATCGCCAGCAAAGCGAAGTCGGATATCGATCGGCAGTTTGCCGAGAAGTTCTTCCTGGGTGCCGCTGGTGACCAGCTGACCGTGATCGATGATGACGACTCGATCCGAGATGCCTTCGACTTCTTCCATGTAGTGGCTGGCGTAGAGCACGGTAACTCCGTCGTCGCGAAGCTGCCGAACACAGTCCAGCAGGTACGCTCGTGATTGCGGATCCACACCGACCGTCGGCTCATCAAGCATCAGCAGCTTTGGTTCATGCAGAAGTCCGCACGCAAAGTTAAGACGGCGTTTCATGCCTCCGGAAAATGTCTTCGCCAGTCGTGCGGCGTTGGCCGTCAGCCCGGAACGATCCAGAGCGAACCGGATTCGCTGATCGAGTTGCTGGCCTCGCAGACCGTACAACCGTCCGAAGAAGGTAAGATTCTCCTGAGCCGTTAAATCCGGATAAATCGCCAGATCCTGCGGGACAACACCCAGTTCCGTTTTCAGTGCCGATGAATTCCCGATGACCGCTTCGCCGCGATATCGCAGGTGCCCGTCGTCCGGTGTCAACAGGCCGGCAATAATTGACATTGTCGTCGTTTTGCCGGCTCCGTTCGGCCCGAGCAGACCGAGGACTTCGCCCGTACGAATCTCGAAGCTGAGGTCGTTCACAGCGACGTGCCCGTTGAAGCTCTTTCGAATTCGATCAACCTCAAGCAGATTCACGAAAGGCTCCAATGGACGGAGGACAATGTTATCCGGTGCTGCTGGAATTCCAGATTTTCCGGTGCTGAACCAGGTTGTTTGTTTCAGCCCGGCCACCATCTCTCTCATCGGAACGATAATCGACTGACTCAACCGGACTGTTCCGAGTGGGACAATCATGCGACTCAAAGTGGCGGTGACGCCGCATTGCGCGGTTGCTCTGTCAGGCCGCGTTACGCAGTTTCGCTGCAAATTCAGGGCGCCGTTTTGCCGGTTAAGCCAGTCAATCCTTCCTGATGATTTCGCGAATCGGTAGCATGGGCACCAGTCGATCTGATCGTGGCTGCTTCTCTGTGGTACCACAAATCCTGGTCAGCCAAAGTGCCGATAAAGAGCGACGTTCTGCCACACTGTCCCACGCCGCATCGGTCCGTTGGAGAATCGCCAGTATTATGCCCCTGCAAACGACTCATCCAAAAACGACAGCCTCCTCATTTCATTTCAGCCGCCTGGTGGATGGTCGGCCTGAAAATCGCAGCAATCTCGCCGACGCCATGCTGACTGACGAACTGATGAATGCGACGTGGATGTTCGTCTCGCCTCACGACGACGATCTCTGTATCGGTGCCGGGCTGTTGATGCAGGCCGCCGTGCAGGCGGGTGTCGAAGTGCAGGTTGTCATCGTGACTGATGGCTGTCTTGGTTACTGCGGATCTGAGCAGAAGAAAGACATTATCGACATTCGGCGTCAGGAAACACTGCGGTCGTTCGAGGTGCTTGGCATTCCAGATGACCACGTGAATTTCCTGGGATTTCCAGACGGCGGCCTGACTCGATTTATCGGTCGCCGTCCGGCGGCAGAAGGTGAGCCGACGGTCGGCGGCTACACAGGACTGCAGAATGCTTTCACGCATTCACTGCGCGAGCTGCGACCATCGCGAGTTTTCGTTCCGACAAAGATGGATCTGCACCCCGATCATCAGATCACACACAACGAGTTGATGATCAGCCTGTTTCACGCGTCGGGCAAAATCTGGCCGGAACTCGGCGATCCGCTCGATGTTCCAAAGGTCCACGAAATGGCAGTCTACTGCGATTTTCCGTCAGACCCGCACCTGGAAATTGTCGGTGACGCCTCTGCCTTTGAAGTCAAATTGCAGAGCATCCTGGCCTACGAGTCTCAATTACAGATTGCAGAACTTGTCCAGCAGATTCGGGAAGACGGTCCGTATGAATATATTCGAGACGTCGTGTTTCAACTGTATTCACCGCGGCGATATCGGTCGTTATTCTCACCGAAGAGTTAACGGGACGGGAAGCCGTCGACCAGGCTGTGTTCTTGAGGGGGACCGAGGAAGCAATGTCCAGATCGCTGCGTGGACATTTTCTGATCGCCTCGAAGAATTTGCGGGACCGCAATTTCTTCAAGGCCGTTGTGCTGATGCTTGAGCACAGCGACGACGGCGCGATGGGCGTTGTCATTAACCACCCGATGGACGTCAGCGTCTCGTCGGCATTGTCGAAGCATTTCGAAATGTCTCGGGCCGGTCAGTGTCTGCTGGCTGGTGGTCCGGTCGAAGAAAACGCTCTGCTGATTCTGCACAACTCGACGGACTATGACCAGGAACACGATCCCGTCGTCCCAGGCGTTTTTGTCGGCACCAGCCCCGACGTTTTCGAGAAGGTTGTCGAGACCTCGCTTCAGGAAGACGACTCCGGCAACGACTTTCAGTTCCGCATCTACGCCGGGTATTCCGGTTGGGGCGCCGGACAGCTCGAACAGGAAATGAACCACGGTGACTGGTTCACGCTGCCTGCAAGTGCCGAGATGGTGTTCGACCGCGAACCGTACGACGTCTGGGAAGAGGCGATGAAACTGCTTCACGAGCGGAAGCGGTTCTTTCCCAATCAGCCACAGAACCCCGAGTGGAACTGACGAATTCCTGCTCGACGCGTGCCAGTGGCAATCTGCTACGCAGAGGGTTGGTCTTCGACGTCATTGATATCGTGATCTCGCTGCTCGACCACACGGCGCTGTTCGGCGAGTGATGCGAGCACACAAAGCGAAATGCCGATCAGCATTCCGCCAGTCACCAGTATCGCGGATTCTGTCTCGTTCATTCCTGCGAGGATACCCGCGATGGCCGATATTGCCGTTCCAATCCCGGTAATGATCAGCCAGCGTCCAGCGACCTGATTGGCGGCGTACCAGATAATGTCGTCGCTCATGGTCAGCTTCGTGCGGAAACCAAACAGGTTGTTTCGGCCAACTTTGCGGCGAAACAGTGGAACTCCGCAACCGGCAAGCAGCACCGACGTGAACAGGTAAGTTGCCAGAAGAACGACTTGTCCAGCATTCATGTCGGACTCCTCGCTGAAGTGCTGAGTCGTCGCGACTTAGCGTTCGCGTGGGACCGGCCGGAAGGCTTCAATCAGCCCTGACGTCTGGTTGTTCAGATTCAGGTCGTAAGTTGTAACGTAGCGTTTGCCGTCAAAATTCTGCTGAAGGATGAAGGCTCGAGTATCGCCGACGGCATGCACGACGGCAGTGTGATTCGGCATGCCCATGATCGTCCAGTAGCCGGGTTCGTCAAATCTCGCCGAGGTGAACTGCAGAATGTCTCCGGGTTGAATTTCGCTCAGAGGAATGCGGTCACCGAAGGTGTAACCTTTTGGAGGCTCTGCCCCGGCCGCTCGCAATGCCTGGTCGGCAAGATCCCAGCATTCTCCGCGGCCGATTTTTTTGCCGATGCTGTCAGCTGCGAAGTTGACGACTTCACGTTGAATTTCAGAAACAGGCCCTTGTGGAGTGCGAGGCGGCGGCGTTCCTTTCGACTCTGCTTCTGCGGTTGCGCCGACTGCTTGCAGGACCGATTCACTCTGCCGTTGCTGTTGACTCGTCGAGCGGACGTTTCGAGTTTCGGATTTGCTGCGGCGAACTTTCCCCCCGGTTCCTTTAATTGTTTCAGAGCCCGGAGCCAGTTTGACCTCGGTCTTGCTGGTGCTCTTGTCTTCGTTTTTCTGGTCAGCTTTTTTATCAGCAGAAGGACCGTCTTTCGCGGACTTTTTTTCCTTTGATTCGTCCTTCAGGTATTCATCAATAGGCTCAGGGCGATTTTCCAGCTGAACCAGCTCGGAAAAGTAAACACTCGCCCCGTCCAGCAGAGTGACCTCAACACTGACGCCGCTGCGGTTCTTGTAGTCAAGGTTCAAGACGGCTCCGGCCTTACTTTCCGTTAGCGCGGTGAACCGTCTCACTTCCGAAGGCTGCATGGACGCGCG
The DNA here is from genome assembly GCA_963976765.1 of uncultured Planctomycetaceae bacterium. Taxonomy (GTDB): domain Bacteria; phylum Planctomycetota; class Planctomycetia; order Planctomycetales; family Planctomycetaceae; genus JABMPE01. The sequence goes on along the minus strand of CAXBME010000018.1, from coordinate 142,525 downwards.
AGCTTTTGTTCTGCCGGCAGCATCACGAATTTTCCGTTCGACGATTCCTTCAACACCGAGCTCTTTCCGGAGCATGTCAAAGGTCATTTTCTCGACAGCCCGCAAGACGCCAGCAATTTCGTCATCGTCGGCTGAACGGCTGCTTTCCCGGACAACGACCAGCACCTTGTCGATTTGTTTCAGCCGGGCTGTTCGAGCGGCCTCGTGCACCGCCAGTTCCAGTGCAACTTCGGCCGACGCCGACAGAGACATCGCGAGCAGGACAATCGCTGCTCCAAAACCAGCGGTCAGTTGTTTCCGTTCAAACACGGCTTGTCTCCAGATGTAAAAAGCCCGGGATCTCGTCGGGGCGGCGAGCCTGACAATTAAACGCAGCTTTGTAACGCCACTCCATTGTTCTCCGAATTCCTCGACCGTTTTCGGACAGATGTTTGATTCACCAATCGTCAGCAGAGACATGCCTGATCGCCCGTGATCAATTATCGTCCGCCGACGGAATCTGTGCGTTGCAGGCAGTGCCTCCCCATGAAACGAGCAGCATGGCACAGAATCAACAGGAAAAACACCTTGTTTCTACATGGCGACTGAGGTTTTCGATGGGATCAGTAATTCGCCAGCTTCCGTGGCGATGTGGCCAGACGACGTACCAGCTCGGCGGTTTTCCGCTGATCATGGGAATCGTGAACGTCACTCCGGACAGCTTTTCTGACGGCGGCAACTTTCTGGAACGCAACGCTGCCGTCGACCATGCACTTCAACTCGTCGAAGACGGAGCCGACATTCTGGACATTGGCGGTGAGTCCACTCGCCCCGGTGCCGAGCCAGTTTCGCTGGAGGAAGAACTTCGTCGCGTCGTCAATGTCGTCGAACAGGTTCGGAATGAGACCGACCTGCTGATCTCGATCGACACGACGAAAGCTGAAGTCGCCAGACAGGCTCTCGCCGCCGGCGCCGACATTGTCAACGACATCTCCGGTCTGACATTTGAGCCTGAAATTGTCGATGTCTGCGCAAAATCGGATTGCGGCGTCATTTGCATGCACATTCTGGGCACGCCGCAGACGATGCAGGCGGATCCCCATTACGACGACGTCGTCAGCGAAGTCAGCAGCTTCCTTTCCGATCGTCTCGACGCGCTGGAGCAGGCCGGGATCGCTCGTGACCGAGTCGTCACCGACCCGGGTATCGGCTTCGGCAAAACGGCCCGGCACAACGTCGATCTGCTTTCGAACATTAACGCACTGCGAGCCCTCGATCGTCCGGTTCTGATCGGCCATTCCCGCAAACGTTTCCTGGCCAAAGTGCTCGGTCGCCCCGTCGAAGAACGCACCTTCGGAACGATCGGAGTCGCCATCGCTGTCGCCGCCCAGGGCGGCGACATGATCCGAGTCCACGACGTCCGCGAAATCCGGGACGCGCTCCTCGCCTGGCACGCCGTCAGTGCGAATGTTCAAGATTAAGCTGGGGCATTGCTGGCTGATCACGTCGCTGCGCATTTGAAGCCCGCCGTGAGGCCGGGCCTGTTGCGCTGATGGTTCGGATAATCGATAACACTCTCGGTCGGCTGGATGTCTTTGTTTTGTAAAGTTAAACTGGACTTTCGTATTGTGTATTCTAAAGGTGCTCAGTAGTTTTACATTGTGAATGTTGAGTTGAGGATTGTTTGTGTCTTGTCGAGCATGGTTTGAGTTTCTGAGTGACGAAGATTTGGCGTTTGTCAGGCGTTTTGTCCTGGCTTCGGGGTCGCTCAAGCACGTCGCTCAGCAATATGGCGTGACCTATCCCACGATTCGGCTGCGGTTGGACCGGCTGATCGCGAAGATCGAGGTTGTCGAGCAGCACGCCGAGGTTTCGGAGTTCGAACGTCTGCTTCGAGCGCAATTCGCCGACCAGAAAATCAGCCACGAGACGTTCAATCTACTACTGGCAGCTCATCGAAAAGAACAGGAGAAGTCACATGACCAATCGGAATCTGCTTAGCGCTACCCTGGCCATTTTGCTGACCGGCTCGTGCGCGATAGCGGAAGAACATGTCGCGACGATCCGCTGGTCAGAACTGAAGGCCTCCGGGAAACTGGAAAACGGAGAGGTTATTCGGCCGTCAGCTGAATCCTCTGCCAGCAGCGAGGAAGAGCTGCTGATCGTCAATGAGTCCACAGCCCCGTTGACGGTGTATCTGACGACGATCGACCCTACTGGCATTTCGAAACTCAACTACACCGTTCGCGGTAGAGTTCGATACGAGAATGTCGAGAAGCCTGGGTACCTCGAAATGTGGAGCGTATTTCCCGACAACAGCCGGTATTTCAGCAGGACACTTTCTCCGAGCGGACCGATGGGCACGATTCATCGGACGTCGTCTTTGCGAGACTTCATTCTCCCGTTCCGCAGCAGTTCCCGTTCTGGCACGCCGTCGAAGCTTGAAATCAATCTGGTGTTGCCAGCTCAAGGTAAAGTCTGGATCAGCCCATTGAGACTATCGCAATTCGAAGTGAACGACTGGGGCGACGCAATGACCGCCGAAGGTACGTGGTGGGGAAACCGGACGGGTAACTTAATGGGAGCCATTCCTGGCACGCTGCTGGGAATGCTGGGCGCTTTGGTGGGAACGCTTAGTGGTTGGGGACGGGGCAGAAACGTCTGCATCGCGATCTGCTGGTGCACGGTTGTCTTCGGGGGCGTTTGTCTGATCACGGGAATCATCGCACTGGCGATGGGGCAGCCGTTCGGCGTCTACTACCCTCCGCTTCTCCTCGGATTGATTGGAACGGTCGTCATGGGAGGCATTCTGCCGACAATTCGAAAACGGTTTTCCGACATCGAACTCCGTAAAATGGAATCGATGGATGTTGGTGCCGTTTGATTGTGTGGCTGACAGATGACTGACGTCGCTGACAAATGACTGGCGTGACCGAAATTTCTGTGACGACGTTTTGGAATCGTAAGAGTTGGCTGGCTGCCGCTTTTCTCGGACGGGCGACTCACTAAACTCTCGGACCCACCAACAAGGAGAGTCCGATGGCGTTTCCACGAATGATCAGAGTTCAGCAGAAGTTTTACGCGCCGAAAATTGAAGATATCCCGACCGAGGTCGAACAGCAGCTTGCCGCGTTGAATCTGAAGTCAAAAGTGCAGCCCGGCCAGACCGTTGCGATAACTGCCGGTAGCCGCGGCATCGCCAACATCGCGATCATCACCAGGGCGATCTGCGATCATGTGAAATCACTCGATGCAACGCCGGTGATCATTCCGGCGATGGGTAGTCATGGCGGTGGCACCGCCGAAGGGCAGCGTGAGATCATCGAAGGGTACGGAATCACGGAAGAGTTCACCGGAGCTGAAATTCGGTCGAACATGGAGACCGTTGTCGTCGACGAAACTCCGCAGGGTATTCCGGTCCATTTCGACAAAGAGGCCTTCAACTGCGACCACGTGATTGTCTCAGGCCGTGTGAAGCCTCACACTGGGTTTGTCGGGCCGATCGAATCCGGGCTGCATAAGATGATGCTGATCGGGCTGGGTAAACATGCCGGAGCGAAGATCTATCACCGGGCGATTCTGGACTACAGCTTTCTGGAAATCATCCGGTCCGTCGCAGACTGCGTGCTGCAGAAGTGCGGGATCCTGGCCGGCGTCGCGATCGTCGAAAACGCGTACGACGAAACCGGCATGATCGCTGCCGTTGCTCCGGAAGATTTCTACGAACGCGAATGCGAGATCCTGAAGACAGCCACCGCCTGGATGCCAACTCTTCCGTTCAAGCAGATCGGTCTGCTCATCGTTGACGAAATCGGTAAGAACATCAGCGGCTCGGGAATGGATACCAACATTATCGGGCGAAAATACAACGACCACTCCGCGACCGACCAGGACGAATTCAAGGTGAAGCGAATCTTCGTTCGCGGACTGACGGAAGCGACTCATGGGAACGCCTGCGGCCTGGGCATGGCCGAGTTCACGAACCATCGTACGGTTGAGTCCGTCGATCAGGACATCACGAAGATCAACTCGTTGACTGGTGGGCACCCGTCGGCTGCCTCGATCCCCATTCACTACGAAACGGACCGTGAAGTCATTGAAAACGCCTTGCCAACCACCGGCCTCGCCGAGCCTGAAAATGCCAGGGTCGTTCAGATTCCTGACACGCTGACGCTCGGCGAAGTGCTCGTCAGCGAGGTCTTCCTCGCCGAAATCGAAAGCCGCGAAGACCTGGAGATCGTCTCCGGTCCAGACGACATGGCGTTTGATTCGGACGGCAATCTGGTTCCCGTGCTGACGGGGAGTAGCCACTGACTTTTTAGTTCTAAGTGGACCAGGTTGCGAGAACCGTGGCCACCCATTGGTGGGGATAGGGGGGCTGGTGAAGTACACCGTTTCTGGACGCTTCCGGACGTTTGAGTTCGAGAATGGCAAAGCAGAGGCTTGTTTACTCTGCCGTATTTTCCGGGTTTACCCATTCTAATCGTACATTCGGAAAAATCGGCACAATCCTCATATCCGGAACAAGTTAACACAGCTCCGCAGCCGATAGCACGATATCGAGTCCTTCTGGCTCGACGATTGCGCATTGGGATCCGTCCTGACGTCCCCAAGTCAAGGCTACGCTGTGGAACTCTTCACCAGTCGCCGAAAACCTGAACTGAAATCCGTCGGCAACCTGGCCTGGGCGGCGATCAGAAAGGCACTCCGCCCGGCGGCTGTGCTCATGATGAGCGCAGCTCTGATGTCAGGGGGTGCGCCCGATGGTGGGGCGATTCTGAAAGTTCGTCAGCTGGCTGCCGCCGAAGAAACGGAGTCCACTCGCGAGCGAATTCTGCGTCACCTGACCGAAATTCACAGTTCTGATCCCGAAGTCGAAGAGGCCGCCTGGGAATCATTACGGAAGCTGAGGATTTCTGACGAACAACTCGAACTGGCACGATTGTTGAAACACCCGGATCGTCTGGAACGTCTTCGACTCGCTGGGTTGCTCGATTCTGCGACCGAGCCACTGCGAACTGAACTTCAGCTGGAACTGACGAAGGACTCGGACCGCGACGTCCGCGAGCTGGTGCTTCGACGTCTGTCAAAGGTCGGCATTCCGACTCGCATCGCATCCCGACTTCATGAGATGGTCGAGTCTGACCCGGATTCACAGATTCGTGAACTTGCTGCCACGTTGCTGCCAGCTCAAACGTTGCGTCAAGCGTCTGCCGTTGTGCGAGGAGATTTTCAGAACGCGGCAACTCAGAACGGGATGGCAAGGTCTGTTCGCGGACCGGTCGAAGAGTTGCCTCCGTTTGTGGGTAAGGAAGAAGAAATCCGACTTCTGTCGGCGTATGACGCGCTCGGCGTTCCACCGGCTCCGGGATCTGGCGAACAGCCTGCCGAACCTCGACGACTTTCGACTCAGGATTTCAATGCACAGCTTCGCGACCTTGAGGATTTGACGAAGGCCGAGCCGGGGGCGTTTCCGCAGCGCCGCAATCCAGAAGTGCTCGACCGGCCCATCGAACAACAGGTTACCCCGAGCGTTGTCCCGGCGATGGCTCAGTTCGACGAGTTGCTGGTTCCAGAAACGGATCCTCCGCGAGGCTTCACCGGTCCGTCGGGGATTATCCCGACCGAGCAGCAGGAGAACAGCCACTTCGTTCCCGTTCCTGACCGTTGGCGGCTTGGTTATCCGCGAGTCGACCGATACGGCCTGAGCTACCCCTACACCGTTGACTACATCGGCACCGAGGGGCACTGGTGGGATCCGTATAACCAGAACGTGCTGAAGGGCGATTTCCCGATCATCGGGCAGCACACCTTTATGAATATCACAGCGACCAGTCAGACGCTGTTTGATTACCGGCAAACGCCGATCGGTACGACGCCTTTTGAAAGTACCAGCAGTGCGCCCCAGGAAGAATTTTTCGGCGACCCGAATCAGTTCGCGATTAACCAGAACTTTTTCCTGAGGATGGACCTGAACCACGGAAACACGACGGCCTTTAAACCGCTCGACTGGCAGATTCGTCTCGCGCCGGCTTTCAACTTCAACGAGTTGAATGTCAAGGAACTGGCTGTTGTCAATCCGGACGTTCGCGAAGGTCGCCGCCGCTTCCGAGATCATTCGATCCTTCTGCAGGAATACTTCGGCGAAGTTAAGCTGGCCGACCTCAGTCCCGACTACGACTTCATTTCGGCTCGAGCCGGAAACCAGTTGTTCAACTCGGACTTCCGCGGTTTTCTGTTTTTCGACACGAACCGGGCCGTCAGGTTGTTCGGTTCAAAGTATTCGAACCGGCATCAGTTCAACGTTCTGTTTTACGACATGGTCGAAAAAGATACGAACTCGGGTCTGAACACCTACGAAGACCGGCATCAGAACATTCTGATCGCCAACTACTACGTGCAGGATTTCATTTTTCCAGGGTACACGGCTCAGGCCAGTTTCCACATGAACAATGACCAGCCGAGTACGCAGTTTGACCGCAACAACTTCCTGGTTCGGCCTGACCCGGTTGGCATTTTTCAGGAACACCGCGTCGAGGCCTACTACTTCGGCTTCGCTGGTGACGGTCACATGGGCCGGTTCAACGTCAGCAACGCGTTCTATTGGGTGACCGGTCGAGACGGTAAGAATCCGATCGGCGGCCAGGAACTCGACATCAATGCGACGATGGCGGCGATCGAACTTTCTTATGACCGGGACTGGGCTCGCTTTCGAGCATCGTTCTTCTACTCGTCCGGTGATGGCAACGCGAACGACCAGGACGCGGAAGGTTTCGATACGATTATGGACAACCCGGTGTTCGCCGGTGGCGAATTCAGCTACTGGCAACGTCAGGCAATCCAGCTCTTTGGCGTTCAGCTGGTCAATAATCGAAGCCTCGTTCCGAACCTTCGATCCAGCAAAACCCAAGGACAGAGCAACTTCACGAATCCCGGCCTGCTGCTGTTTAACGTGGGGCTCGATATGGATCTCACGCCGAAGTTGCGAACGATCATGAATGCCAACTACCTGATGTTCGACGAGACGGAAGTTCTGAGCACGTACACTTTCCAGAGCGACATCGATCCGGAAATCGGCCTCGACCTGAGCGTCGGCTTCGAATGGCGACCCTTTCATAACGACAATGCCATCATTCTGTTCGGGGTCTCGGCTCTGATTCCGGACGAAGGCTTCAAGGACCTGTACTCGACCTACGGCGACAACGACGTTGAAACAATGTTCGCCTCATTCTTCGAAGCGATCCTGACTTACTAACTCACGCGACGTACACAAAACACACCTCGGCTGAGTTCGGCGGTGAGATCCTGGCATGGAGGTCAGAATCGAATGACGCAACGGAAGCGGTCCATTGGGATTTACTGTGGCGGTGCTGCTCTTTGGGGGCTGGCACTCGTTTACTTCGTCGCGTTTTCGAATGACTTGTCTGATCGTACGATGGTGCGCGCGGCGGAGCCTCCGGTGCCGATTGCGTCGGATGAATCAATTGATGATTCAGGCGTTGCGGGGCAGGGGATTCGGTCGCGGACATCGCGGCTGCTCGACGCGATTCGTCCGTCGAGGTTGCTGCGTCGTAAGACGGAGCCGGACGAACCTCAACGGCTCAATCCGAAGCAGGCCGATGCTGCAAATTCAATTCCGATGCGACGGATGGCCCAGGAAGCAGGCGGCCAGCATCCTGCGGCAACGATCGGAAAGGGGCAGGACGCGGCGGATCGCACCTTGCTTCCGGTGGACATTCTGCAGACAGCCGCTTCGATTCCGGAACGGGTTAACCCGGAACCTGACGTCGCGTATCCCGTGCCCGCTGAGCTGGCGATGGCTGATCTGATCAACCAGACGCCCGAAGAAGCATGGGCGAAGAGCTGGGGCTGTGTTGAGTGTCACAAGGAATCGCACGATCCGCACATGAGCGAAGCGCTGCAGATTGGTTGCACCGACTGCCACGGCGGCAATGCCAACACGACGATGAAGGAAATCGGGCACGTTCATCCGAGATTTCCGGATGCCTGGCCATCGTCGGCCAACCCGGCTCGCAACTACACAGTGCTCAACCACGAGTATCCCGAGTTCGTTCGCTTTGTGAATCCGGGCGATCTCCGGGTGGCACACATCAGTTGTGGAATGTCGGGTTGTCATCCGAAGGAAACGCTGGAAGTCAAAAAGAGCATGATGACTCACGGCTGCATGCTGTGGGGGGCGGCTCTTTACAACAACGGAGCGGTCACACACAAAGTTCCTCGCTACGGCGAAAGCTACAGCATGTACGGCACAGGCCAGCGCATTCAAACCGTGCCGCCGCCGACCGAGTACGAACGCGACTGGAAAGGCGTTGTTCCGTTTCTGGAACCACTGCCGCGTTTTCAGACGACTCAGATCAGTAACATCCTGAGAACCTTTGAACGAGGCGGTCGTTTTGCTCCGGAGCTTGGGATTCCGGAACGTGGTGAAGAGCCGGGCCGTCCTCGTCAGCGATCAAGTAACCGAGGCATGGGAACGCTCAACCGAACCGACCCGGTCTTCGTGGGGCTGGCGAAAACTCGACTGCTTGACCCAACGCTCAACTTCGCGGGCACAAACGACCATCCCGGTGACTATCGTCAGGGCGGTTGCACTTCCTGCCACGTGATCTACGCCAACGACCGTTCGCCGGTCAGCTCCGGTCCATACGCCAAGTACGGAAACCGCGGCAAGGCGGCGTCTGAAATCGACGACTTCGTCGTCAGCCTGGATCCGACGATTCCCAAGTGGGAAAGCGGCCACCCGATCACTCATCGCTTCACAACGGCGATCCCGACCAGTCAGTGCATGATCTGTCACATGCACCCCGGGACGACGGTCATGAATTCGTACATCGGCTACATCTGGAGTGACCAGGAAACCGATGGCGAGCATCTTTATCCGCAGCAGCAGGCTGATTCGACGTCGGAAGAATTCGTCCGACGGCAGATGAACAACCCGAATGACATTGATACCAAGATGCTGACTGCGGACTACGAGTTTCTGGCTGACATTGTCGACTTGAATCCTCAGCTACAGCACACGCTGGCCGATTTCCACGGTCACGGCTGGAACTACCGAGCGGTCTTCAAGAAGGATCGTCAGGGCACGCTGATGACTCACGACGGCAACGAACTGCACAACGTTACTCCGCAACAGAAGATGCTTGCCGTTAAGGTTCCGGAAGTCGTCAAGGAACAGTTCCGCAACCGCGACTACGCTCACGTGGCTGAAGACGGCTATCCAGTCAATGAGGAAGAACGCGACCGCGTGTTGCGACTCGAATCAGCTCTGCGGCAGATGCGGGAAAATACTCCGGTCCACATGCTGGATATCCACCTCGAAATGGGCATGCACTGTGTCGATTGCCATTTTGTGCAGGACAACCACGGCGATACCAAACTCTACGGCGGTGTTCGCGACGCCATCGAAATCACGTGCACCGACTGTCATGGCACAATTTCAGAATTCGCTCCACTGAGAACATCCGGCCCGGCTGCCAAAGGCAACATCTGGCCGGGGATGGTGACCGAGCGAAACGAAGAAACGAAGAACGTTGGCCGCAATCTGGCCGCAATGCGAACGCCATTCGGCAAGCGTCGATTCGAGGAATTGCCGGACGGGACGATCGTACAGAACTCGATGGTCGAGCCAGATCTTTCATGGAGAATCAAACAGGTTCGAGACACGATCACACCGAGCCATCCTGACTACAACGCGTTGTCCGCGCTTTCCAAGACTGTTCGGTTCACGAAGAACGAAAATCAGTACGACTTCCTGTGGGGCGATGTTCCCGAAGATCCGAAACAATGTGCCCACGCGATTCAGGATATGAACTGCATCGCCTGTCACTCGTCGTGGAACCCAAGCTGCTTCGGTTGTCATCTCGTGCAGAAGGCTGACAAAAAGATGCCGGAACTGCACTACGAAGGCGACGTCACAAAGAACTACACCGCGTACAATTTCCAGACGCTGCGTGATGACGTGTTCATGCTGGCGAAAGATGCCAACGCAACCGGTCAGCGAATCAATCCGGTCCGCTCAGCCTGCTCCGTCCACGTGTCGTCGTACAACGGAAACCGCGAAAACGTCTACTATCAACAGCAGACGATTTCGGCCGAAGGGCTCAGCGGATGTGCCTTCAGCACCAACGTGCCGCACACCGTTCGAGGACGCGGCGAAACCAAGATGTGTGCTGACTGCCACCTTTCGGGTGACGACGACAACAACGCGATTATGTCGCAGCTGCTGATGCTCGGAACCAAATACATGAACCACATGGGCCGTTACGCCTGGATCGCCGCCGGGGAGCACGGTGTCTGGTCACCGGTGATTCAGGAACGCGACGAGCCACAATCGATCATCGGCAGCACGATGCATCGCGATGCTTTTCCGGAATACTACAAGCAGCATCTGGCAAACGATCGCCAGCTTCAGACAGCTTATGAACATCCGGGACGTGACATCGCCGACAATCTGATGCATCCTGGCATGAAACACGAAATTCTGAACCTTCAGCATCGCGGCGAATACCTTTATGCCGCGTGTGGCGAAGGCGGCTTCCGCATCTTCGACATCGCTTTCACCGATCACAAAGGTTTTGCGGAACGATACACGACAGCTCCCGTCTCGCCGCTTGGTCAGAAATTCTACGTCCGATCTAAGAACTGCACCGACGTCGCATCGCCATCAACGATGGCTCCGGATCCAACGCGAACTCACCAGCCGGAAAACTTCGAACAGGCTGTCCCGATGCGGTACGCATTCATTTACTGCACGGACAGCTGCGAAGGACTCTTTCTGGTCGGAGCCGGCACGCTGCTCGACGGAAACCCGAACAACAACTTTGTGAAGAAGGACGTCGTGTTCAATCCAGACGGCATCCTGAACGGAGCACGCCGCATCACGGTCTGGGGTAAATATGCCTGGATTGCCTGCGACGCCGGGATGGTGATCGTCAATATCGAAGATCACAAGAATCTGCACGTCGTCAATGTCCTGCCCGAAGGCGAATGGCTCAACCAGCCGGGCAACGTCGAATTTCAGTTTCGTTACGCTTTCATCTGCGACCACGACGGTATCAAGGTGATGGATGTAACGAATCCGGAATCCCCCGAACCCGTGACCTCGCTTCATCTGGAAGAAGCTCACAACATCTACGTCGCTCGAACTTATGCTTACGTCGCGACGGGAAGTCATGGACTGACCATTCTGGATGTGAAGAATCCTCGCGATCCGAAAGTGGATCAGGTTTTCACGGCGGGTGGCAGAATCAACGATCTGCACGATGTAAAACTGGGATTCACCTATGCCAGTGCGTACGCCTACCTGGCCGATGGGCATAACGGTCTGCACATCGTTCAGCTTACCTCGCCAAAGACACCAGGGAACGACGGTTTCTCACCGAGACCGACGCCGCAACTTGTCTCATCGTTCAAAATCCCACACGGTGGCCATGCACTCGCAGTCAGCGAAGCATTCGATCGCGACCGTGCCGTCGACGAAGCCGGCGACCAGCTTTCGGTGTTCGGTCGAATCGGAGCCCGTCCGATGAATCTCGAAGAGATGCAGAAGCTGTATCTGTTGCCCGGAACGGGAACGACTCCCGGTAAGCTGCCACCGGTCGTCTGGAAGGTTCGCAACCCGGAACGCGACAACAGCATCCCGAACAGGCGGGAGCGGGAGATTGACCTTCACCAGAAGGTCGAGGAATTTTTCGGAGAAAGTCAGCTGCGAAAACGTTGAGATTTGCGGACGAGGTTAACGGACTTTCTCCACTGAGCAATCGATGGAAAAGAGTCCGGAAGCTCGTCAGCAAATCGCCATCAGAAGCCCGGCAACTGGGAGGGTGCCGGGCTTCTGTTGTTTCCTTGGGACCGTCTGCGATCATCCCTCGCAGTGGCCGGGTTCCCGTACCACTCGCATTCCTTCTTCAGAATCGGATCCCAGATCAGTGACCGTCAGGATTTCACCATTCGGAACACTCGGTCGAGCCGTTTGTCGGCTACCGGTGACGTGTCTGCTGATCCTGGTGTCGTGCTTTCTGTATGCAATGTCGGTCTCGGCATCGTACTCAGTCGGCAGCGTCAGTGGGCTGGTCGTCAAACCCGGAGCACTGAACGTGCTGCTGTTGACAGACTTTCCCGACGTCAACGGCATGTTCAAGTTGTGGGAAGGGGAATGGTGGCGACTGACGATCAGCGCATTCCACCACGGCAACCTGGTTCATCTGATAATGAACGCTCTGGCATTCTGGATGTTTGCAGATCTTCTCGAACCGAAGCTGGGCAAAATTCGCTACCTCGTGTTCTGTGTTGGCGCCGCGACATTTTCAATTCTGCCGGAAGTCGCGATGAATCAGAGTGCCGTCGGCATTTCGGGAATGGTATTTGCGCAGTTCGGCCTGATTCTGGCCGTCCGGCGCCACGACCACGACATCGCCGAGCGGATGCATCCGTCACTCGTGCCGATCTGTTTTGCGTCACTTTTCATTTGCATTCCTCTGACGATGTTTTTGGATATTCCAATTGCAAACGGTGCGCACCTTCTGGGCTTACTCTACGGAGCCGTCGTTGGCTGGCTGTGCTATGATGTCGGTCTGCGAAGTCGACTGGCCAGCGGTGCCGGCCTGGTCGTCATTCACTCAGCTCTCGTGCTGGCGATTCTTGCTCTGATGAGACCAACCTGGGATGGACGTTATTTTGCCTGGCGAGCGATAACACAAACCCAGTCGCTCGCCGACTGGCAGAAGGCCGTCGAGTTAAACCCATCGCTTGAAACCGGCTGGCGATACCTCGCCGAACATTACATCGCGACGGGTGACCGTCACAAAGCCTGGGTGACCGTCCTGAAGGGGGCTCGGCTGAATCGTTCAACGACGAAGCTGGACGAACTGGCGCGTTATGTCTGGCGCCAATTCGATTCGGCCATCGACCGCGCTGTCGCGCTGGATGAAGTTCAGCAGGTCTTCGGAGATGAACACGAAGCCTGGATTGAACGATTCGAGCTTCCGCTTCCATCACGAACCAACTCGACAGTGCTCGCTGAGTTAGCGCTTCCTGATCTGCCGCCGAAATCGGTCGTGTCCCTTGATTCACTGCTGGATGTTCCCGCCGAGGTCTCAGGCATCACTCGCCCGCTGCCAGCCATCTACCCGCCAGGAACCGTCAACCCCGACCACCCGGACAGCGCCAGCCTTGGTGTCAGCCTTTAATCGCTGCGAGTCTATGCTTTACTCATTCGATCGTGGAGATAGGCTCGTAGTTTGTCGAGGTCTGCTGAAAAGCCTCGAATTCCCTCGGCCAGTTTCTCGGTGGCCATTGCGTCTTCGTTTAACATCCAGCGGAACGTGGCTTCGTTCATGTCGACTCGCTCGATGTTCATGTTCTGAGCAGCGGTTGCGTCGAGGCTCTTCGGAATGTCAGCTTTGTTGTCGGCGAGTTGGCTGAGCAGGTCGGGTGAGATGGTCAGCAGGTCGCTCCCGCAAAGGGCCATCACCTGTTCTTTGGTGCGGAAGCTGGCTCCCATGACCTCGGTTTTGTAACCATGTTTCTTGTAGTAGTTAAAGATGGATGTGACTGATTGAACGCCGGGGTCTTTGCTGATTGGAATCGCGTCGACTCCCTGGCTCTTGCGGTACCAGTCGTAAATTCGGCCGACGAACGGACTGATCAAAGTCACTCCGGCTTCGGCACACGCAACGGCCTGACCGAATCCAAACAGCAGAGTCAGGTTGCAATGAATGCCTTCCTTCTCAAGGTGCTCGGCAGCGCAGATTCCTTCCCAGGTGCTGGCAATCTTGATGAGGATTCGGTCTGAACTGACTCCGGCATCTTTGTAGAGAGCGATTAACTGGTGAGCTTTCGCAATCGTTCCTTTGGTGTCGAAGCTCAGCCTGGCATCGACTTCCGTTGAAACCCGCCCCGGAATGATGTCCAGGATCCGGCAGCCAAATGTCACCGAGAGTTTGTCGATGATTGCGTCGATCAATTCACTGTCGCTCTTGCCAGCCGCGCGTCCGTAGGCGATGGCTTCATCAACGAGCGGCTGGTACTGAGGCATCTGGGCGGCCTTGTACAGCAGCGATGGATTTGTCGTGGCGTCCTGCGGCTTGTGTTTCGCGATCGCGTCGATGTCCCCCGTATCGGCGACGACGACTGTATGCTGCTTGAGTTGTTCCAGACTGTTCATCGTTCATGCTCCATTCGTTGTTGGCTGCTTTGCTGAATTGACGACTCTGCTGAGTTGGTTGAGTGCGTGAGCGAACTCGGCATTCAGGAACCTTTCCGGTGGCAAGCATGTTCGGTGACGCTCGAAGAAAAAGCGACTCAACGGCAGGTTTCGAGCCGACGGCTGCGCCGACCGGTTGAATCTCGGATTTGCGATCGTTGATGCCATCGCCTCGGTGGACTGGTCGCGAAAGTTCAGGAAGAACGAGTCTGGCGAAATGTCACGTCCGTTGCTGGCTGCTGATTAGTCACTGCTGATGGCGAGCCGGCGTGCGACGTGCCACCCGAATTTTCTGACAAGTTGTTGCACCCTGGATAAAAGTTGCGGCGCGTGGTTGTTCCGTTCGACCGGTCGTGTACGGCACCTTTTCCGCGTAATACGATCAATGGTCAGGTCGTTGTCGACTTCCGTCGCCGTCTGCTCGATGGCGAAATTGCGTAACCGGTTTAACAGCGTTCTCGACATTTGCAGATTGGGCTGATGATTATGTTTTTCAACGATTGCCAACGAAATCTGCCGATCATTGTTCGACGCCCGGTCCTTCGTGGCACCACTGTTCGAATCGTTCGACGAATTGTTCTGGTGGGGGCTTTGCTTGTTTTGGCGACCGAAGCGAACGAGTCCACTGCAGGGGAGTTGGCCCCGCAGTCAGCGGTTGCTTCTTCGAATCGTGTGGTGAGTGTCGAAGATCGACCGATTACCGACATTCTGGTGGTGCTCGATGCAACGGCCAGTATGCAGTACGGCACTGGTTCGACTCAGGGAGCGTCCCGGCTGGATCTGGCGAGGGTTTTAACGTCCAGTGTGCTCGACTCTGCGCCCGCTGGAATAAATCTCGGTGTGCTGACGTTGCGCGACGACGTTTCAGAACTGCGGCCTCTGGGGCCAATGGCGGCTGCCGATCGCACACAGATTCGCCGAGGCGTTGAAACTCTTGCTTCCTTTGGCGAAGGAAATCTGGTCGCCTGTTTTCAGCGAATTATTGACCGGCTCGATCCTGCCTCGTCGCCGCTGGTTGTCATGGTGACTGACGGTCAGGATCTCAACCCCGATGCTGCGAATCTGGCTGCTGGAAAACTGCACGATGTGTTTGCCGGGCGTCTGAGATTCGTACTGGTTGGTATCTGCAAGCACGGAGCCGTCGCTGATCGGTTACAGGCACTGGCTACTTTTGCAGGAGGAGATTCAATCAGCCTCACCAGTGAGAACGACATTCCAACCGGACTGGCATCGGTGAGGGAAGCCTGTGACGGAGTGAGACGTCATCGACAATCGACGCTGGAGCGGCTCAAGAGTGATTACCAGTTGGCGGCGGAGGAACTCGTCAAGGTCCGTGAAGAAATCCAACGGTGCCGCGAGACGGCTGGCGGGTTAACTGCCGAACTGCAGTCTGTCAGAGAAGCGGAACAGTTGCTGAAAAACGATGTCGCTGGAAAGGAACTTCAGATTGCAGAGCAAAGCGGGCAGATCACTCAACTGAAGATTCAGGCGGAAACTCTCGGGAAGAATTGGGCGGCAGCGAAAGTGGAACTTGGTGAGAAAACACGACTGCAGTTGGATGCTGAGGAACTGCTTACGAAGGAGAGGCTGGTCAATCAGGAACTGCTGAAGTCGAGTACGGCAGACAAGAGCCGACTCCAGGAGCTGGAGGACGCACAGTTAATCGCAAACGAAGAAAAGGAAGGGCTGAAGAAAGAGCTGCAGGTTTTCCAGGAATCCTGGATTGCTCCATTCGTTGACTGGTCTGCCACGGTGGGAGGCCTGCTGGGAGCACTGTTTTTAGTGGGTGGTCCGGGTGCTTCGATGATCACGACAAAACTCCTCGGCGGTCAGCTCGGCATGGCCATTGGAGAGAAAGGAGAGCACGTTTCCAGATCCGTGACGGAAACCATCGCACAAAAGCTTGCCGAACAACGCAAAGAAGCGATTGCTGATTTGAGAACGACGGAGCAAACGATTGAAAAGCGTGTGACAGAGCTGGCTTCTCAGCAGTTTGAAAAAACGATGCAGAAGATTGAGGAAGCCAAAAGTCTGCAGCAGGATGCCGGTCGCCGACTGGAGGAAATCGGAAGCTTGGCGACAGGTCAGCTCGGTCGCGTGACTGAGGTGGTTTCACAATCGATTGGAAAAGTCGAGGACAAGCTTGCGCGGACTGAAGAAAAGCTGCTTGCTGGTCAGTCGCAGATTCTTGATTACGAGAGCGCGGCGCAGGCAGATCGCCAGCAGAACGTGGCCGCTCTTCAGACGACGATCGTCCATCAGGCAACCGTTCAGGCTGAGTTGATCAAGGAGAACTCCGCAGCCGTCAGCGGTCAGTTTCAGGAAGCCGCTCGCGTTTCTGCAGAGCGATTTGAAGCGACGCGGAGCACGATTGAAGCGTGCCGTGAAGATGTCGGAATCGCGAGGGAAGGATTGCAGAAAAATATCCATGACTGTGCTGAGGAAACGATTCGGCGCATTGCTGAAAAATCGGACAGTCAACTGATGCCGCTTGGCCAACTGGTTCGAGAAGCTCGTGGCGACCTGGAACGTCAGGCCGATCTGACACAGGCCAGGACTGAGGGAACTCGCGAATCCATCAGCCGTATCGGTCAGCAGGTCGAGCAACTGCCGATGCGTCTGGAAGCTGTCGGCAGTCAGCTTTCAACCGCGATCACTCAAGAGATGAGACAGCAGCTGACGACCGTGCAGATTACCGTGCAGTCAGTGCGGGATCAGATTGACCAGGTGAGGCACGAGTTCGAATCAGGGCTGCACGATTCAGAACGGCGTCAGGTCGAACATACCGGTCGAACCGAACAGCTCAGCAGGGAACTGGCACGACTCGCATCAATGAGCGATGACATGGTTCGTTCGATCCAGGATGAAACGGCATCGATCGCTGACGACGTGAAAGATGTGACAAATGGGATGTCTGGCCCACTGACGCGCATCGAGTCTCAACTTCAGTTGGTGGTCCGCGAATTTGATCTACTGCGAAGCGTTCGCTTGAACGATCCCGGTTTCGTTGCAGAGTTTAAGAATCAACTGCAACATCTCCAGCAGGCGGTCGAACAGTTGCGAGGCGGACGCGCTTCGGAGTCGGATGGGGCAAGAGCGAATCCTGCCTCGAACGTTGCCTCAGTATTCAGGGGTCCGGCAGAGACTACGGTCGCTGAGACGTTGACAGAAACGGTGACGGAACAACCTCAAGCCTCTGACACCGTCTCAGAAACTGTCGAAAAAGCTACTGCTGGATCCAGGGCCGCCGTCAGTCGGAAGGAAGTCAGGGAACTCAGCATGTTGCCTGGACTGGGCGCGAAGAGCGCCGAGGTGCTCGTCGCCGAGGGCGTTAATTCGATTCATGAACTGGCAGATCTGGCAGGTGACCGGCAGGGAGTGATCGAACAACGGGGCGGCCAGTTCAAGCGTCTCGAAGAGTGGATCGCGGTCGCTCGAAAGGTTCGCATACTCCGTGAAGAGTTTAACGTGCCGCTGAAAGTCGCCGCTGGATACGCTCGGTCTGGGACGTGGCCTGAAAGGCTTCAGCACCTGGAGACTGAAGAACTGCAACGTTTGAGCCGGGAGTTTCCGGGCTTTGCTGCCTGGCTGAACGATGCTGCAGTTCCAGCCGAGGATACTTCCTCAGAATCTGATAACGCTTAGGTACACCTTCTCTGGTTTGTCGCGTCGCCAGGATGGTCGCGTTCGCGGACAGATTCGGTACCATCGGGGCGTCAGCGAGCCTGCGGCTGCCGAACCAGCAGAAACGAGGTTTCGCGCTCAGGGAGATTGGGCGGGCTGCCGTTGATGGCCGCTGTTTCCCGCATGGGTTATCCGAAGAACGAAAGCGAGTCTGCTGGTGGAATTAATGAAGCGAATTCTGTTTTTTCTGACTGGGGTGTTTGCTGCGTGCGGCAGCGTGATGGCAGCCGAGCGACCCAACGCTGAGCGACCAAACATCGTCGTGATCCTTGTGGACGATATGGGATACGGCGATCCAGGCTGCTTCAATCCGAAGTCGAAGATTCCGACGCCGAACATCGACTCGCTGGCTCGGGATGGTATGCGGTTTACGGACGCTCACGCGCCGGGACCTCTTTGTCACATGTCCCGGTACGGACTCCTGACGGGACGTTACCCGTTTCGCACCAACGTTAATCTCTGGCGGAGCCAGCCGCTGATCGAAGAAGAGCAGATGACGATCGCCTCGCTGGCAAAGTCGCAGGGGTACCGCACGGCGATGGTGGGAAAATGGCACGTTGGCTTCAAAGAAGACGGTTACGACAAACCGCTGCCTGGCGGACCGGTTGATCGCGGATTCGACAGCTACTTTGGGATACGAGCTTCGACCGATATCCCTCCGTACTTTTACATTCGCGGCAACCGTGCTGTTCAGCCTCCGTCCAATCAGATCGAGGCGAGTTCGAGTGAAGGCTGGTCACCGATTCAGGGAGCGTTCTGGCGAGCGGGCGGGATCGCTCCAGATCTCGCGTTGAAGGATGTGCTGCCTCGATTCACCGATGAAGCTATGCAGGTCATCGAAAAACACGCCTCCGCTGAAAACGGCAACGCGGGAGATGTAGGCAATCCATTGATGCTTTATCTGGCGTATCCGGCTCCTCATACGCCGTGGCTGCCTGATCCGGAGTTTGTCGGTAAAAGTGGCGCTGGCATGTATGGTGACTTCCTGATGATGGTCGACGCTCAGATTGGTCGAGTGCTCTCCAGTCTTCAGAAAGTCGGCATGGACGAAAACACGATGGTGATTTTTACGTCGGATAATGGTCCGACCTGGTACGAAACGGACGCTGAACGGTTCGGTCACGATTCGGGCGGTGAGTTGCGCGGCATGAAGGCAGACGCCTGGGAAGCCGGACACCGGATGCCGTTTATCATTCGATGGCCGAAGCAAGTTCAGGCTGGTGCGACAAGCGGGCAGCTTGTTTGCTTTACGGATTTGATGGCGACATTTGCCGATGTACTGGGGGCAGAGTTACCTGCCGATGCCGGGCCTGACAGCTTTAGTTTTCTGCCGGCTCTCATCAGCAAGTCGCTCAGCCCCAGCCTGACGCCCATTCGAACTCAGATCGCCATGAAGCCGGGCAGTGCAGCGTTGATGACCTTCCGCTCGGGAGACTGGAAGCTGATCACCGGGCTCGGGTCAGGCGGCTTCTCAAAACCAAACCGAATCAAACCAGGTCCGAATGATCCGCAGGGGCAACTCTACAATCTTGCAGAAGACCTCAGCGAAACAACCAATCTCTACGAAAAACACCCTGAAATCGTGGCTCGGCTGACAGCTGAATTGAAAAAAGTTGTCGACAATGGTCGCAGCCGAGTCGCCGGCGGCAGGCGATGAGCACAAAGAACGGTTGCCGGTCAGCTCTTCGTGACCATTCGAACTGTGTGATTTCTGCCGTGTATTGTCGGGGCCGGGCCATGGCCGGTTTCCGGGGCGTCGCATCGACAACGTTCATGGTTTGCCTGCCGGGTGCGAGGTCGTGAACACTCACGATCAGGTGGCGCGTTCAACTTGCGGTGTCTGGCGCCGACAAGGATGTTATTTGATCTGCAATTCCTGGATTGCTGGCGACCAGGAGCCTTTGCTCACACCGGGCATCGGCTGTCCCCAGATGTTCTTGTCGTTACGCCCGGACTTACCACGAAGATGGGCGGTGACCAGTCGCTGGACAAGATTCACTTTCGGTAGCAGTCCGTGGAAACCCACAGCCCCAAGCATGGCGCGGTCACCGATCTCCCAGTATCCGAGGTCATCAGGGCGGACGCAGACAACGTTGTTTGGCTTCAGGAATTCTGGTACGGCCCCTGCCAGCGGAACGGTTCCGTCACCCGTCAGAATTCGGTCATCGGGATCGGTCCAGCGATTGACACGATCGGCACTGCTCAGACTGAATCGACCGCTTTTCAATTCAAGACGTATTCTTGTGTCCGCATCCACGCCAGCGATGCGCAACCAGGACGACTTCTGCAAGCCGTTACTTGCAGCCGAAAGAGAGAGCCCATCAAGGGCAGTCCGGTAAGTATCAGCATCGTCGAGCATCTGCTGCAGCAACGCTTCTGCCCTGGTCATTCGGTCCTTCAGGTTTTTCGGAGGATTCACGGCATACATTCGAATGAATTCAGCAAGACTCTCCATCACACCCTTCTGCCAGCTTGATGACTGAAACATGTCCACGCCTGCCCCGTTCTGATCGACGACGGCGTCCTGGACACCTGCCTTCAGCTGTACCTGAAATCGTGGGACCAGGTGGTAAAGGGCCGGAGTGATACGGGAAGCTTCGCGTTCTCGGCTGCCGGACTCAGTCATACCCAGGCTTGCCGTTCCTGTGAGAACCTTAATCGGAGCTTCATAGGAACCACCGAACGGCGTTCCGAGTGTCGCGATCTTTCCAATGCGTTTCGACTTTCCGTGAGCAACCAGGTACCCGCCGATGAGCAGTCCTCCCATCGAGTGCCCAACAAGGTCGACGTGTGGACTGTTCCCGTAGTCGTCGCGGTCGTAATGGCGCATCAGTTTCGTACGATCGATTACTTCTTCAACGAATGCATGAAGCTGTTCGACGGTCTGACTCAGTGGGAGTCGCCAGTCGTACGGAAAGGGATAGACCGGCACCGGTTTGTCGGCTTTGTCAGTGAGGTTGTGACGCAGTTCTGCGATCAATTCTCCATAGGGCAAATCGAAAACGGCATTTGCCCGGATGCGAGCGGGCTCGTTGCGTTCATAGCGAACGTCGTCCGGGTGAAGAGTGATGCGTTCGTAATCGTGGTTGATGACTGCCGACCAGACGTTTTCCGGTTGCACCTGGTATTCGTCACGAAGTTCGCTGGCGGTGATTCCGGGAATGACGATGACTGGATTCTGCATTTTCGTTGAGCCCTGAATTCGAGTTGTAAGAAGTTGAGTATTGAAATGTTTACGTGACGAAATGTGAGTTAGCAATCACAATCTGAGTTCCCGCAGTTGGAAACATCGAAAAGGACATCAGTGGTGGTCCGGTTTGGCGATCAGCCAATGACCGCGCATTCCGAAGATCGTTGGGAGGGGGACTTCGTGAACTTGAGTGACGAAGGTTGGACCACCATCCATCGCTCAATCAGCAACCCTTGCAATCAACCAGCGTAGCCCTCGGCGCAATCAACGCCCGCCCGCTTTACCGGGCGGTTCGAGCAGTTATCGTTTCCGGGAGTTTCGGACGGACTCGGGCTGTCGGCTCGACGCTTCTTCGAGAGGCACCGTCCGCTTCGCGATCAATGTTTGCCACCTTTCGCCGGAGCGTATTTCGACATGTTCAAAGCATCGTTTTCTCTGCTGCTGCTGGTCAGCCTCGCGTCGTTGTCCATTGATGAACTGAAAGCCGAGGTTCCTGCTGGTAAATGGCGAGCCGTTGAAATCGACGAAATCAAAATCGGATACGGCGTCCAACTGACGGATGTCAACGGCGACGGAAAGACGGACATCGTGCTGGCGGATCAGAAGACGTTTCAGTGGTATGAAAACCCGAGCTGGACAAAACACATCATCGCAGAAAATCTGACCGAACGGGACAACGTCTGCATCACGGCGCGAGACATCGACGGCGATGGCAAGTGCGAGATCGCTGTCGGCGGGCAGTGGAATTATCGCGAGAGTGTCAAAGATGGAGCGGTCTTTTATCTCATCCCGCCGGAAGACCGCACACAACTCTGGACGCCAGTCCGGCTGCATAACGAGCCGAGCACTCACCGTATGCACTGGGTCAGGGGCCGCGAGAATAAGTATCACCTCACCGTGAAGCCGCTGCGTGGTCGAGGCAGTGTGGATGGTGATGGAGCTGGACTTCGCGTACTGGAATACTTCGCGCCGCCAAATCCGAAGGACGAATGGAAGTTCGCCGTCGTTTGTGACTTTCTCCATCTTTCGCACAACTTTCACCCGGTCAACTGGGACGATGATCCAGAGGAAGAATTGATCATCGCCGGCAAAGAAGGCGTGTGGCACTTCGACCGGCAGAAAGACGACTGGGCGGCTACTCAGCTGACGAAAGACTTTGCTGGGGAAATTCGCGACGGAAGACTGCCGAACGGAAAGCGCTTCATCGCGACGGTCGAGCCCAAACACGGATCGGTGTGTGCCGTCTACTCAGAGCCGGCTAACAAAGGCGAACTCTGGCCATCAGTTAAAGTTCTCGACGACAAGCTCAAAGACGGCCACGCGCTGGCCTGCGCAGATTTCCTCGGAGTCGGCTCCGACCAGATCGTCGTTGGCTGGCGAGCGATGAACGACCCTGGCGTGCCCGGCATCAAACTTTTCACGCCGCTCGACAAAGACGCGAGAGAGTGGCGGGAAGACCGACTCTCATCCGAAGAGATCGCTGTCGAGGATATCAAAGTCGCTGACCTGAACGGCGACGGAAAGGTCGACATCGTCGCCGCCGCCCGCCAAACCAAAAACCTTGTTGTCTTTTTCAATGAGCGATAGTCTCGACCGCTTCGAAGGCTAATTGTCGACGGGGAGTTCGAAATGCTGGGGATTCTGAGACGACGGCAACTTACTTGCGACGGTGTTTCGCGGCGTCACCTTCTTCAGGCGGGCGGCGCGGGATTGCTCGGGCTGAACCTGCCGCAGGTGCTTGCGGCTGAGGCATCGCAACCGTTTCAGAATGCTCGCGCGAAGCATGTAATCTTCCTCTTTTTGTTCGGAGGGCCGGCTCAACACGAGACGTTCGATATGAAGCCGGAAGCGACGGATGCCATTCGCGGACCGTTCAAGCCGATCGCCTGTCGAACTCCGGGGTTGTTGATTTCTGAGCACCTGCCGAAAACGGCCCAGGTTACGGATAAACTGACCGTCGTGCGGACGATGAGTCACGACTTCAACGATCACAGTGGCGGCGGCCATTACATTCAAACCGGGCATCGCTGGCAGGTGCCGATTGGCGGCGGGTTCAATGTTACACCCAAAGACTGGCCATCGATCGGATCGGTCGTTGAGTATCTGACACAGCGTCGCGCAGAGCTGGCGAAAGACATGCCCAGCTACGTTGTCGTGCCGAATTTTCTTGGACGTCTTCAGGAATACCGCGTTCAGCTTCGTAGACCAGGTGAGACCGGCGGCTGGCTTGGTCGAGGATTCGACCCGGTCAACACTCGAATCGAAAAGCGGGACAGCAGCGACAATCCGTACTGGCGAGACTGTACCGACGAGGAACTCAGTTTTCAGATCGAAGGTCTCGTCGGCCACGAAGCGTTGACGCTGGATCGAATGAGTCGTCGAAGTTCGCTGCTCGACCAGTTTGACGCGAGTGTTAACAGGATTCCCGCTCGATCGATGCAGGCTTACGGCCAGTTTCAACAGAGAGCGTTGTCGCTGGTTTCTTCTCAGCGAACTCGCGAGGCGCTGGACCTCAGCCGCGAACCGGCGAAGCTTCGTGACACTTACGGTCGGCACCTGTTTGGGCAGTCGACGCTGATGGCTCGACGTCTGATTGAGGCCGGCTCACGATTTGTCACGGTCCATTACGATTGCGTGGATGGTTATTCGTGGGATTCTCATCGCAACAGCGACGATGTGAAAAAGAACCTGTTGCCGACGATGGACTCTGCATTGTCTGCGCTGCTGACCGATCTGGATGATCGAGGGCTACTCGACGAAACACTCGTCGTCTGCATGGGAGAGATGGGGCGAACGCCCAAGGCCAATTCAAACTGGGGCCGCGATCACTGGAGCACGCTGTTTCCCGCCATCCTTGCCGGAGCCGGAATTAAACGCGGCGGCCTTTATGGCAAAACCGACCGCGATGCAGCTTACGCGGTCACCCCGCCGGTCAGTCCAGAAGATCTCGCCGCGACGATCTACCACGCGCTTGGCATTGATCCAGAACTGCGGGTTCCCGATCCACAAGGCCGTCCGACGCACGTTATTGATGGCGGCACGCCGTTGATGGAACTCTTCGGTTGAGCTGACGGAACTACAAACTATAGCCGGTTGAAGCCGTTCAGCGCGGCTACTCGGTACGCCTCGGCCATCGTTGGGTAGTTGAAGGTTGTGTTCGTGAAATATTCCAGTGTGTTGTGCGGCGGAGGCATCGACATGATGGCCTGGCCGATATGGATGATTTCAGAAGCGCTCGTGCCGAAGCAGTGGATTCCGAGTATTTCCAGCGTCTCTCGGTGAAAGAGCAGCTTCAGCATGCCGACCGGCTTGCCAACGATCTGGGCTCGCGCGAGGTTCTTGAACATCGAATGCCCGACCTCGTACGGCACGCGAGCTTCGGTCAGTTCCTTTTCGGTTTTACCCAGGGAGCTGATTTCCGGGCTGGTGTAGATGCCGGTCGGGATGTCCGACATGCGGAAATCTTCGCACTCGCTGTTGCCCAGGTGTCGCGCGGCAAATCGTCCCTGAATGTAGGCGGCGCTGGCGAGGGCTGGCGGTCCAATGACGTCTCCCACTGCGTAGACGTGTTGAGTGGCCGTTTGAAAGTTGGCATTCACTGGAATCTGGCCACGGTGGTCGGCTTCCAGGCCGATGTTCTCAAGGCGAAGCGACTCGGTGTTTCCCGAACGACCATTTGCCCAGAGCAGCGCGTCTGACTTCAACTGTTTTCCCGATTCCAGATGCAGGATGACGCAGTCTTCGCGTGGTTCAACTTTTTCAAACGATTCGCTGTGCCGCAGTCGGATGCCCGTATCGCGCATGCGGTAGCTGAGTGCGTCGATAATTTCATCGTCGAGAAACTCAAGCAGCTTGTCCCGGGTGTTGACAAGATTCAGTTTGACGTCGAGGTTGCGGAACATCGTCGCGTATTCACAACCGATGACTCCGGCTCCGTAGATGGTCAACGACCGAGGCGTTTCTTCCAGGTTGAGGATCGTATCGCTGTCGAAAATGCGGGGATGACTGAAGTCAATTTCAGCCGGTCGGTACGGTCGGGAACCGGTCGCAATGATGAAAGATTTTGCCGACAGAACTTGCTCTCGACCATCGGGAAGCTCGACGATGACGGATTCGTGATCGCGGAACGAAGCCTGTCCGTGATAAACGTCAACGTCGTTTCGGTCGTAAAAACCGCGGCGCATCCCGACCTGTTTCTCGATGACCGATGCGGCACCACGCCTCAGGTCTCGAAAGCCGAGATGGATCGAAACTCCGGCCTCACGAAAGTAGCGGTTCGCGTTGACTTCGGTCAGTCTTGAAATCGCCGAGCGAAGCGACTTGCTGGGAATCGTGCCGAGGTGCGTGCAGTTACCGCCAATCAGAGACTGCCGCTCGACAACGGCGACGTGTTGTCCCTGTTTGGTGGCTTCCATCGCGGCTCCTTCGCCGCCCGGACCGGTCCCAATGACGACAAGGTCGTACCGCGACTCTTCGATTTCTCCCACCTCAAAGCTCCAGAAATTTCAGGTGCACGCTGGCTGCTGTGTCGCGAAACCAGCGTGCAAACTCAACTGACGAAAATTGCGAGTCCTGACGCAGCGTCAGTTTCGTTGCGTGACGACCGAAAGGCCATTGTCCATCACGAGCTGCGACGCCAGCCCTCGATCCTTTAGTTGTTTCATCACGGCCTGAGCGGCTTCGAGCGTCTGGCATCGCTTGACCAGCCGGTAACGATGCCAGCCGCTGAGGTGTCCCATCGAGTCGCCGTCTGCCGCTTTTAGAGTCGCTGCGTTTGTGACCATTCCATCGGACCTTGCAGATTTCGAGTGTGGATGAATGTCAGTTTTTGGAAGTGGCTTACTGGCCTCTACCAACTGATCGACATGCCCGTTTCAAGTAAATCGGCAGCAACGATTGTGCCGATTCAGGATTCCCGTGAATTATTGTCCAAAGTTCGAAGGAAACGCCTTTGTAACGAGCATTCGTGCCTCGGTTTTGATGTTAGATGCGGAGCGACGGCAAAGGTGCTCACTGACGAGTCTGGACGCGGCGGACTTTGCAAAAAGAAAGCCGCGACTTCCAAAGAAGACGCGGCTTTCTTATGTCAAATCTCTCGACGAATGCGACGGCAGAGTCGCTTGAAGAATGGCGGAACGCGGTAGTGCCAGGCACTCACCGTTGGTCGTCCGAGCCAGTCGATTGGGTTTGGAACCTCCGTCGGATTTCAGGAAGAGAGATTTGATTTTCGCTTCGTGTCAGTGCTGCATTCATCGGCAATCGACGGACTTATTGATCGTCGAAAATCGATCGCCACGAGCATTATTGGACACATCTTCGAATTGAGCCAGGTCGCTTCTGAAATCAAGCGTTGCGGCACGCAATTCGCCTGTAGGAGTATCAGTTTTGCTGTTTCTGAGGTGAAATGCGGCTCATGAACCGGAGCGGGCTACATCAGAGAGTGCGTCTTCCAGAGATCAAGATCGTGTTTTGCCTGAGTTCACGCATTTGACTGCCTGGTCGGGCCGGGAAGCATTAGGAATGCGTCCCACACGAATCAAGGATTGAAATTTCGAAATCTCATGCAAGAGTGCTAAGCAGCCATCATCCTGAAAAAGGAAGTCGTTCTGAAAACCTTCCTCAGCGAGTCGCGATCAGCAGGCCGGAATGTGCCAGGGATGCCGTGCCAATGCGATCCTGCTCGGTATCGAGCAATGTCTGCGGTTGATTGGTGGCTCTTTCGAATTGAGGTCTGCAATGCGGGCACTCGGCGATGTGTTGACGGATTTGAGCTGTTCTCGCATCGTCCAGTTCGCCCTTGTTGAATGCTGCGGCGTACTGGCCGACTTCAGAGCAGCAGATCGAGCCAAACTGGTATTCGCCATCACGAGTTTCCGTCTGTTGACTGGTGACGGGTAGCGTTTGCCAGAGTCCTGCTCCGACCAGCAGCGTGGCCGCGACAGCTGAAATCTTCGCAGAGGCTGCGAGTTTCCGCTGACGGGACAGGCGATTGACCATTCCCGAAATCTCTCCGGTCGGACATTCGGCCCAGCCAGAATCGCCGGGACTGTTGTCTTTGATTGGATATTTGTTGTCAGTCATCGCCGGGGCCTCGTTCAGAGACAAGCCGTTTCCAGCTGCGATCTCGTGATCAGAACTGGTAGCTCGCTTGAGAGCTGTAACGCGAAGTGTGCTGGAGAACGTAATTCGTCAAACACAGTGATGTCCTGCTGACACTCTGTTTGAGGAATTAAAAACCCATAGCCAGAACAGCAGACCGTCTTTAGATTATCAGCGTTCGTGAGGCAACAGTTTGTGAGATGCCAGACAAACATGGATTTTGGAACAAAGTTCAGCAACGATATCGCGAATCCGGCAGGCGACCATTAAGTTCAGCTTGAACCTGCGAAGTCTGCTACCGGGAAACGGCCCTTGTCGAAACCGAATTCCCGGCAGCGTTTGCTCAAAACGATCAGACTTCGTATTCGCGTTTCTTCGTGATGCCGGGCATCGGAATTGGATATTTGCCATTCTTCAATTGAATTGGTGGCACGCCATCAAACGACAGATTGGCAAGATTCGGCGCGAACTCGTGATCATGCTTCATCATTTCGTCCATCGTGATGAGCCGACCGGTGTGAGCAGCCATTCGCCCCATCGAAGTCACGATGCTGGCCATCGCTCCGCGTTCGACTTCATTGTAGGGAAGATCTTCCCGAACGGCGTGAATCAGGTCGTCCCATTCAACCTGGTACGGATTCGGTTCCGGCTGCGGGTACGCCCAGACCAGATCGTCTTTGACAAAATTCTGACCTTTGTAGATGCGACTGCGAGCCGGCAGGTGGCCGCGTGACGAGAACACGGCCGAGCCTTTCGAACCGTGGACGTATGTGGCAAAGTCCTGGTGGCATCCCGGAATCGTTCGACCGTCTACGAAAAGTTTGGTTCCGTCTGCGAAGGTGTACTCGATTGAGTAACTGTCGAAGTTCTGATCGATCGCCGGATTTCCGTTTTTGTCGAAGCGATAATGCCGTCCTCCGCAAGCCTGAGCCGACACCGGCCAGGCTCCCTTGGCCCAGCAGCCTTCGTCGATGTTGTGAATCAGGAAGTCGCTGACAGCACCGCCGCTCAACCACAGAAATCCGTGGAAGTTGCGAATCTGCCATTCCAGTTCGTTCGTGCCTTCGGGAGCTGGACCGACTGCTGCTGAACCGGTCGGGCCGGCCATGCGGTACGCTCGGAGTGTAAGTACGTCGCCGATTTCACCGTTGTGGATCCGGTCGGCGAGTTCTCCTCGGGCCTTGCAGTGACGGCACATCAGACCGACGCCGACCTTCAGATTCTTCTCCTGAGCCTTTTTGCCGAGTTCGATCATTCTCACCGTGGTTGGCGCGTCGACCGTGACTGGCTTTTCCATAAAGACGTTCAGGCCGCGTTCGATCGCATAACTGAAGTGCAGCCAGCGGAAGGCTGGAGGCGTGGTTAGAATGACGATGTCGCCTGGATTCAGGCAGTCCATCGCTTTTCTGTACGCGTCAAAGCCGAGGAACTTTCGCTCGTCCGGCACATCGACTTTGTCTTTGAACTGGTTGCTCAGGCCGGTGAAACTGTTTTTCTGACGATCTTCAAAAACGTCGGCGATGGCGACGAGCTTGATCGGCCCGTTGTTGACGGACAGAGCGTTTGAGGCGGCGCCCGTTCCTCGCCCGCCACAACCGACTAGGGCCAGCTGAATGGTGCTGTCAGATGCCGCGTGTACATGCGAGCTGGCGGCTCCCACGAGAGCAGCCGCTCCGGCGATGCGTCCGGAGTCTTTCAGAAAATCACGACGAGAAGATGATTGAACTGGAGTGTCGCTCATGTCAGAAACCCTTAAATGAAAAACGGGCGTCAGCCAGCGGATGCAACAACCGACGCCACGGAACTTTGAACGTGGAACTTTCTAAATCACTGATACTATTGCTTCTTGTATTTGTGCTCGGTGTGGCAGGCTTTGCAGGAAGCGGTGATGCCTTCGATTGACGCTCGAACTCCGGCGGCGTCCTGTTTTGCTGCACTCTTCAGCCCGGACTCAGTCGCCTTACGAAGAATTTCGCAGGCGTCTGCCCAGACTTTGTCCGGGCAGCGGTCATCTTCCATCATTGTGTAGCTGGACTCGTTGAGCAGAGCGATGCTTGTGGTCAGAGTTTTCCAGCTGTCTTCACCTTCGGGAGTCTTTTCTTCAGCAACATGTCCCTGAACGGCGACCAGGTGCGGCTTGACCAGTCCTGACATCAACTGAGCAGTTGTCATGGGACGCGACTTTCCTTTCTTTTGAGCCGTCACCGTCGACGACAGAAATGTGAATGCGAGACCCGACAGAGCGATAATTGCGGCGGCAAAAGCAAAAGACTTCTTCACGTGAAAACTCCTGAAAATGGTAGGGCAGGTTGTGGGCAGGACATGAAACTGAGCCGACATTGTGGCCGATTGAATTCTGAACGGAAACCGCACGGTCAGAATTTATGGGCGGATTGACATCCTTCGAGAGTTGAGCGAACCGGGCGTCTGGAAGATGCTGTCGCTTCTTGAAGAGACTGCCTGTCGAAAGCTCAGCCGAAGATTCAATAATGCCGACTTCAACTTCGGAAATTCCAATCGTTATCGGGTCGCGATCTCCTCGCCGTCTGGAGCTGCTTCGGATGGTCGCTGCACCTGAGAGACTCGTCGTGCTGCCGCCTCGCGACGCCGACGAGCCAGGCTTCGATGGTCTCAGATCGATGTCTGAATTTGAAACGCGATGTCACGAAATTGTCGAGTTGAAACGTCTGGACGTGATCGACCAACTTATCGCTGGAGCCATTTCAAACGGTCCATGCGTCGTGATTTGCGCGGACACAACGGTGATCGTCGAAGTTTCGTCGGGAGGCTTACTGGCACTGGGCCAACCGAATGTCGCGGACGATTGGGAAGCCGAGGTGCGAGGCTGGTTTCGTGATTACCTGGCCGGACAAACTCACACCGTCTTGTCGGCAGTATCGGTTTCCCTGTTAGATGTGGCGGGAGACGACTGCAGAACATTGAACCAGTCATGCGCGACGCTTGTCACGATGCGAGATGATGTCGAGGCATGGCTGGACTGGTACATCTCAACGGACGAACCCATCGGCAAGGCCGGGGGGTACGCAATCCAGGGAGTCGGCAGTGTCATGGTGACGAAAGTCGAAGGCAGCTATAGCAATGTCGTTGGTTTGCCGATTGAAAATACCGTTGAAATGTTGAGAGAGATTGGTGCGTTGTCGTCATGAATGAGAAGGATCAAAAACGAGTGAGTAAGTTCATGAGCTTGGTGCTGCGACATCAGCCAGAGATTGCCGGGTTAACATTGGACGATGCTGGTTGGGTGACTGTTGAGGATTTGCTTGAAGGGATGGCTCGAAATAGCCGCGGTCTGTCGGCAGTCGAGTTGAAGCAGATCGTCGACAACAATGACAAAAAGCGTTTCGAATTCAGCGGGGACGGTTTACGGATCCGCGCTTCGCAAGGGCACTCGGTTAATGTCGAGTTGGGATACGAACCCAAAACTCCTCCGCCGACCCTTCTACACGGAACGGTCGAGAAGTTTCTGGATTCGATCCGTGAGAAAGGTCTGATCAAAGGAAGCCGCCAGCACGTCCACTTGCACGACGATCGAAATGTCGCGATCCAGGTTGGTTCAAGACGAGGTCGTCCAGTCATCCTCGAAATTGACGCTGCGGCGATGGTTACAAAGGGCTACGACTTTTATTGCTCAACGAATTCCGTCTGGTTGACCAATTACGTCCCGCCAGAATTCATTCGCTTCGAGAAATACTGAGTTTTTTCAGTGCCGGGTTTTGGCTCGCCAGTTTGACTCTTCAGCACTCTACGGTGACTGCAGCGAGCTTGCAGGAAGTCGATGAAAGACGATCGACTCGTACGCGTTCTTCTCGCCGGCTTCGTAAAGGCATCCAACGGCGTTGCCGGGAAGCGACACCAGGCAGGAGTACGCGGCTGGTCCGTAATGGAGCACTCGGGCGACAGGCCAGTTCCTGCCGTCGTCGAAACTCGCGCGAACGGTCAGTTGCACTCGTCCTTTTTCACTGGCCGGGTTCGAAAACAGCAGCATTCCCGGTTTGCCGTCGCGGGGCCATGACTGTCGGATGATGCTTCCCTGGCAGACCGGTTCGATCAATTGTGGAGCGTCCACCGGCGATGACCACGTCGCTCCCCCGTCCTTACTGACCGAATGCGTACGTCGCTTGCGTCCGAAGTACGATCGCATATTCATCAGCAGGCCCCCGTCCGCATCGTCGAGTTCCACAACCTGGCACTCGTTCGCTTTCGGTCGGATGGTGCCCCCGAGTTGCCATGTCTTGCCGTGATCGTCACTGTGAATTGAGTGGGCTCCGAATTCGAAGCCGCCGCCCTGAAGTTTGCCGTTCGGATCGTCATAGCTATGGTCGCACGGAATGACGAGTCGCCCTTTGTGCGGACCGTGCTTGATCTGGATGCCGACTCCCGGTCCGGTCGCGTACCAGCCCCAGTTGGAATCTTTGGTCGTCTTTGTAATTTCACGAGGAGCGCCCCACGTCTGACCATCGTCTGAGCTGTGACTGACCCAGACGGTGCGAGTCGACTCGGATTTCCCTTTGATGATGTCCGGCTCGTGGTCCGTTCCGAGGTTGTGAGTCAGCAGCAGCCAGATTGTTCCCGTCGATTCATCAACGACGGGACAGGGATTGCCGCATGTGTGCCCGTTGTCGTCCCAGAGAACGACTTCGTCACCCCACGTTACTCCGCCGTCGAACGATCTCTTCAGCAGCAGATCAATGTTCCCGGCATCGCCGCGTCCGGATTTGCGCCCTTCGCAGAACGCCAGCAGCGAGCCATTCATTGTTCGAATAATCGAAGGGATCCGGTACGTGTGATAGTTACCTTCGCCGCTTTTCCAGACAGTTGTTTTGAAGTCATCCGACGCTTCGAGACGACTTGCCGCAACGCAGAGTAAAAAAACAAAAAGGCTGTTGAGAATTCGAGACATGCTTGTCGACCTCGTTATTGAGAACTTCGTATCGGAAGATCCGGCTGACGTGCCCGCTATCCGGCCGCCGACAAGAGTTTCATGGAGCGAATACAAATTCGGGAGAATTCATCAACGCCCAAAGCATGTCTTCAAATCGTTGCCGCCATTCAGGATTAAGACGCCGGGTGGGTGGGTCGCCCTGGCTTACGGCTTCGTGAGTCTCGACCTGTAATGTATTCGCGTCGGGGTGAAGATGGTTGGACCAGCCGACTCCGGTCCGCAGATTCGGAATCGGCGGCAGCGGCTTATTGAGTTCTTCCTTGTTGATTCGGTCGGCGTAGCCATCGCTAAGCAGCTCGACGAATACGGATCGCTCTTCACTTTCCGGTGGTCGTGTCAATGTTCGAACGAAGACTGCATTGACCAGCTCGCTGGCAGGCTGATTCTGCAGAGCAAGCGTCGTGAACGCACTGTCGTCCGACAGCCGAGTAAATCGTCGACCGAGAGTACCGTTGGCGATGATGGCAGGTTGCAGAACCGTCGCTGCCTCTTCGCGAATAGTCAGCGGACTTTGTCGCGAACTCCGCCAGCCGAATGTTTCCAGAGTGCTGACAAATGGTTCAGCGTAGGGCAACGTCAGGCTGGGACGATCCCGCTCGTTTGACATTGATGAGAACATCCACGCTCGACGCGGAATTCCCAGGTTCAGTGAGTTCTTAATTTCTCGACTGCCGTCGATGTCGATGTTCATGTCACCCGCTCGAAAATCCTTGCCGGATGCCGAGAACAGTGAATCGACGAGTTGCTCGGCAGTCAGTCGTTGTCGGACCGGTGCGGCAAAAAACTCAGCCGGAATGTCGCTGGCGGCTGCGGCGAACTGGCGCTGGTACGTGTGAGAGTTGAGGATCAAACGGGCGACGTGTTTCACGTCGTAGCCACTCAGGACGAATTCGCGGGCGAGGTAGCGAAGCAGTTGCGGGTGACTTGGCTCTTCTGTCTCCCAGTCATCGATCGAGATGACCAGTCCGCGACCGAGGTATCGATGCCACAATCGATTGACCAGAACTTCTGCGAATCGATCGTTGTTCGGCGAGGTGACTCGCGCTGCGAGTTCTCTCCGTGAATCGGTGGTTTCTGCTGGCAGAATTCCGTCCGGGATTGAGCTGTCGACCTTTTCAGCGAATGGCCATTTTGGCGAGATGGGCTGCTCGGGTTTCAGGCTGACCTTAACGAGCTCTGAGTTCGACATGCCGCCCGGAATGGTGCTGCTTTTCGGAACTTTCTGTGGACTGCGTCGCAGCATGGCGGCGATGCTGAAGAGGTCTTCCTGCGCAAAATCGTGGTAAGGGGCATCGTGGCAGCGGGCACATTTCATCTCGAGAGCCAGGAATCCCTGACTGATGATGTGAGCCTTTGCGGCGAACGGTGCATCGTTCTGCGAGGCCATCTCAAAACCGGCTGGCCCGCCGAACTTGGCGCTGCCTTCCATAGAAATCAGTTCAGTTACAAAGCGATCGAATGGTTTGTTGTCGAGGAACGATTCGAATATCCACCAGCGAAACGGGCCGGTGTTGTTCAGTGTGGGGTTGATGATGTTCGGGTTTTCGGCCAGCACGTCCTGCCAGTAGCCGACCCAGTGGTCAGCCCAGCCGGAATGCTCCAGCATGCGGTCGATAAATCTCGCCCGCCGGTTTGCAGATTTGTCGGCCATGAATTCGGCAACTGTTTCTGACGATGGCGGAGTCCCGATCAGGTGCAGACCGACTCGCCGCATGAACGTCCAGTCGTCGCATAACGGAGCAGGGGCGACCCCTTCTTTTTGAAGCCGCGACAGAATGAATCGATCGATGTCGTTACCGACTGACGTGCCTGGCTTAACTTCGGGCACGTTGACTGCGGGCCTGGCCCCGACAATCTGCCGAGCAATCTCGTGCCGCTTGTGCCAATGATGCCGCTCAGCGTCGCCGACCAGCTGACGCTTCTGCTGATCCATCCAGACGTAGTCGTTTCGTCGCTGTCGTTCGTAAGCTTCCCATGCTCGATTTGTCATTGGGATGTTGAGTTTTGTACTGAGCACTCGGAACGGCGTGCGGCCATGCTTTGATGCTGCATCTGTCGCCACTATTGAGTCGGCTGAGCCTTCGACTGGAGCGAAGCTGACGCTGGTTTCACCAAATTCGACTCGCCGTGTCTGGCCGCCGGCGTGAACTTCGAAACGGAACTCGTGCTCTTTTCCGTCGAGTTCGACTTCGGCCATCCGTTCGACCGCTCCTGGAAACAGTTGTCGTGACCCCGGCGCCAGCTTGCTTTCGAGTTCGTACATCTGCCCATGGCCGCCTCCGCGATGGCCTCGTTTCGGAGTTTCGACGACCAGTTCTCCGTCAATATAAAGTCTGCCGAAACGGAGCGTGCGAACCAGGAAGTTGTACTTGCCTGCTGGAAGCTGCATCACGCTGCTGGCTCGTAGAATGAGCGGGTTACCTCGGTCGATCCGCAGAGCCTTTGACGAGTAGCGCTGCGGCGTGGCGAAGAAAGCAAACGCTGGTTCAGTCCAGAATTCGGTCGGCTCCGGAAACGTTGCTGGCCATGATGGCGAATCTGGAATTCCCTCGATGACTTCGACAAGAATCTCGCCGCGAGGTGGAGCTGATTGCGGCGTCGGCGGCGGAGATGGTTGTGGGAAGTAAGGCACGCGAACCATGAATCGTTCGGGTTTAAGAGCCTTGCGGTAAATCGCGACTTCATCGAGCTGTCCATCAAATGAACTGCTTACACCCATACCCATCGACGAGCCAATCCACAGTTGATCGTTATCAACCACTGGAGCTCGATCAGTAGCTCCACCCATATCCCACACGCCCGTGACCGGACGGCCATCAACGTATCCGACCAGACTGTCTGCCTTGCCGAATTCATAAGTCACCGCGACGTGATGCCAGCCTTTGTCGACGGTGAAACCTTCTTTCGATGTCCAGCGGTGCCAGGCGGCAGGAGTCTTCTTGTCGGCTCGAGTTCGAAAGAGAAAGCTCAACACGGCATCGGGCCCTCGCCCTTGCAGCCTTAATGAATAGTTGTGGTTTTCTCGCGAGAAGCCTTTTTCGTACGTGCGACCTTTTCCGACAATGTACATGTAGCGGGTTCCGCCGAACGAATCCGGCTTGACCCAGGCTTCGATGGTGATCGCGTCGCCTTTGTCAAAGTCGAGTGGGCTGTTTTCGCCGGGATCGGTCACCTTGATCACGCCGGCCTTCGAGGTGATTTCGATGCCCTTGTTGCCAGAGGCGAACAACGGCGACGTCGATCGCGCTGGACCCACTTCGCCGAACTTCACCTCTCCGGCGACAGAGGTGGCTGCTTTCAATGCAGCGGCGTCGCCAGCGAGTGCTGGAGTGCCAGGATCCTGTCCGTCGAAATTCCACGACAGAACGGGGCCGTCTTCTTTGACGAGTCGCGACCAGCCCGAATCCTGAGCTGCGGCTGGCAACACACAAAGTGAAACGGTGATGACGCCGGCAAGAAAGCAGGCATTGCACGGTGAAGTTTTCATTCTGAGAAACCCAATGGAAGGTTGTTTGTCAAAGGCAGGCTGCTTATCAGCAATCTGGATGACCGCCGAGTGGAGAGCCGGGTAGTCTACCAGAGCCGCTTTCGCGGGGAAACGTCCCGATCCATTTCAGACTGCCTGGGGGAGACGGCTTGGTGGAGACTGCTCGGCCAGTGCGCTATCCTGACCGAACCTTTATGAATGAGTGTCGCGTTGACTTTGCTCGTGATTCAGAAGTGCCTGCACTGGCGGAGCCTTTGGTACCCAGATGCTCGTTGGTCAGTACTTCCGAGAAACAACCGGAGAATCCAAATGATGAATCGTGTTGCTGTGTTACCTTGTCTGTTGCTGTTGATGCTGGTCGGATCGACTCTGCACGCGGCTGAGCGAAACATCATTTTCTTCATCACCGACGACGAAAGCCCGACGCTCGGTTGCTACGGTGACAAGGCGGCAGCTACTCCAAACATCGACGCTCTCGCCGCCGACGGAACGGTCTTTCTGAATGCCTTTGCGACAACGGCCAGTTGCAGTGCCAGCCGCTCGGTGGTGATGTCCGGACTGCACAATCACCGGAATGGTCAGTACGGACACGCTCACTCGTTCCACAAGTTTGCGTCGTGGCACAACGTCGTGAGTCTGGCCTTGCCACGAGTCATTGCGAACTCTGGTTATCGGACGGCTCAGATCGGCAAGTACCACGTCGCTCCAGAAGAGGTCTACCGTTTCGAAACGTACCTCAAAGGCGACGGTCGCAACGCGGTGAAAATGGCGGATGCCTGCCGCGAATTCATCACCGACAAGGATGACGATCGCCCGTTTTTTATCTACTTCGGCACAAGCGATCCTCACCGCGGCGGTGGCAAGGATCTGACCTCGAAGCTGGAACTGAAGGCCGACCTGTTCGGCAACAAGCCAGACGACGGCTCGCACGAAGGCGTCAAAGAAGTCATCTACGACCCGGCTGATGTGATCATTCCGCCGTTCATGACCGACACGCCTGAGACTCGAGAAGAACTTGCCCAGTACTATCAGTCGTGTGCCCGTATCGACCAGGGGGTTGGACGGCTCGTTGAGATTCTCAAGGAAGCCGGCGTCTACGAGAAGACTCTGATCGTTTTCACCTCAGACCACGGCATGGCATTCTCTGGTGGAAAGACCACCGTCTACGAAGCCGGTCTCAACGTGCCGTTCGTTGTTCGAAACCCGTACGAAAAGAATCGCGGAGTTCGCTCGGGAGCTTTGATCAGTCACATCGATATTACGCCGTCGCTGCTTGATTTTGCCGGAGGTCTGGATAGAAAAACGAACGCTCCGAAAGAGATGGTCAACGCGGATAAGTACTGGAAAGATCGCGGCGAGAATCTCAAAGAGAACCGCGGCCCGAAGCTGACCAGCTATCACGGAAAATCATGGATCGATGTGCTGGGTAAAGCGGACGGTGAACACTGGGATTCAATCTTCGCCTCACACACCTTCCACGAAATTCAGATGTACTACCCGATGCGAGTCGTGCGGGACAAAAAGTACAAACTGATCTGGAACATTGCCCACCCGCTGCCATACCCGTTCGCTTCTGACCTGTGGGCCGCGTCGAGCTGGCAGGCTCAGTTCAAAAAAGGCATGGACGCTCCGTACGGTCGCAAGACGGTCGGGCAGTACATTCATCGTGCGGAGTTCGAGTTGTTCGACATCGAAAAAGATCCCGAGGAAGGACACAACCTCGCCCTTTCGACCGAGTACGTCGACATTCTCAAAGAGTACAAGGCAAAGTTGAAAGCCTATCAAAAGAAGATGC
Organism: uncultured Planctomycetaceae bacterium; assembly: GCA_963976765.1. Lineage (GTDB taxonomy): Bacteria > Planctomycetota > Planctomycetia > Planctomycetales > Planctomycetaceae > JABMPE01. The sequence continues at coordinate 105,101 of CAXBME010000018.1, read as the reverse complement.
AGGATCCGTGGATCATGAAATGGGACTACGAGTAAACGCCCCTCACCTGTCGCAGGGTATGTCAAGTGCATCGTCGACATGACCTAAGATGATTTAAGCTGCGGATCGGACGGATTCACACGGATGTTTGAGATGCGTCAAGAAGCTGTCCGTGCTGATCCGTGTCAATCTGTGGCTCTTGTCTTTGCTACAGAGTTTCCGGTTTCACGCATTGAGTCAGAGATTGATCGATGAAAATACAGTGCCCGCCCCGCCGGTCGTTACTTTGCTTCGCTTTACTGATTTTGCCTTTCGTGGTGGTCTCTGATTTCGCAAACGCAGCCGACTCGGAAACGAAACGGCCCAACATTCTGTTCGCCTTTGCGGACGATTGGGGGCGATACGCAAGCGCTTACGCAAAGCTCGAACCGGGCGGGCCGAGCGACATTGTCAGCACTCCAAACTTCGATCGCATCGCCAATGAAGGCGTGCTGTTTCGCAACGCGTTTGTGAACGCTCCGTCGTGTACTCCGTGCCGGAGTTCGCTGCTGTCCGGGCAGTATTTCTGGCGAACTGGTCGAGCCGCAATTCTGCAGGGAGCGATCTGGGACGGTTCCACGCCGTCGTACCCGCTGCTGCTCAACGAGGCCGGCTACCACATTGGTCACACGTACAAAGTCTGGAGTCCCGGCACGCCAGCCAATGCTCCTTACGGTGCCGCAAGGTTTGCGTACAACAGGCGCGGTTCAAAGTTCAACGGATTCTCTCAACGCGTGAGCGGTGCCAAAAATATCGAGCAGGCGAAGCAGGAACTACTTGAAGAGGTGCGAGGAAATTTTCGAGACTTCCTGGCTGCCCGAAAGAATGACGAACCACTTTGCTACTGGTTTGGTCCGACCAACTGTCACCGCAAGTGGGTTCAAGGTTCCGGAGCCAAACTATGGGGGCTCAACCCGGGCGACCTGAAGGGGAAGATGCCGTCGTTCCTGCCGGACGTTCATGTGGTGCGTGAAGATTTTGCAGACTACCTCGGTGAAGCAATGGCCTTCGACGCGGCTCTGGGAGTTCTCATGGAAGAACTCGATCGGATCGGCGAGTTGGACAACACGCTCATCGCGGTCAGTGGCGACCACGGAATTCCGGGCTTCCCCAACGGCAAGTGCAACCTCTACGACTTTGGAACCGCTGTGCCGCTGGCAATCCGCTGGCCCGGCAAAGCTCCCGCTGGTCGAGTCGTCAATGACTTTGTTTGTTTGCCGGATCTGGCTCCGACGTTTCTGGAAGTCGCCGGCGAGAAACCGCTCGACGTCATGACGGGACGAAGTCTGGTCAGCGTCCTGGCGTCTGAGAAAAGCGGACAGGTCGACGACTCACGCGACGCTGTCATCGTCGGCCGGGAACGTCATGTCGCCGCCGCTCGAACCGGCAACCTGCCGTATCCTCAGCGAGCGATCCGGACGAAGGACTTCCTCTACATTCGCAACTTCAAACCAGATCGCTGGCCAATGGGAACAGGCCCCGGCTACGGAGCCCCCGCCGCTCCCATGCCCAGCGTCGACGCCCTGACGAACAACACCATCGCCGCGTTCGGAGACCTCGACGCCAGCCCAACCAAAGCCTGGATCGCCACTCACCCGAAATCAGAAGACGGTCGCTTCTTCAATATCGCCTTTGGCCGACGCCCCGAGGAAGAACTCTTCGACCTGAGGACCGACCCACACCAGACAAAGAACGTCGCCGCAGAAAAAGACTACGCGACCATCCGGCATGCACTGTCTGCTCGCCTGATGAAAATCCTCAAAGAAACCGGAGACCCTCGAGTCACGGGCGACGGCACCACCTTCGACAAACCACCGTTCTCCGGAGAATGGCAGAACACTCAACGCAAGCCACCAGGCCGACCCAAGAAAAAGTAGTTTGCCTGACGTCTGGTTGGCCCAGCCAGAATGGCTGGGGCGCGCAGCGACAGGATGTCTCATCGTCCGCGTGGAATTTGAATCGCCGCTGATGGTCTAATCGATTGCTGAGGGCGCGGTCGTCCTATACCAGTACCCCACCACAAGTGCTCAGGCCACCCGGAAATTCACATCTGACGTGCAAACCCAGTCAGGCAGACTGAGGCGTGTCCCAGCGACTCTGTGGCGTGTGAAGCTGGGGCGAGACGCAGCCTACCAGTTTTCTTCGGCAAGATAGCCCGGCGGATGGCCTTGGTGGCTTGCAGCCTGAGCGGCGGAGCCGCACGAGGTTTTGTTGGTGGCCGGCTATTTGGGAAACGTTCCTGTTTGAAAACGTCCCTGCCGCTGCGCGATTCTGGTAGTGAGCTTTCCCGATCCCATTTCTGGCTGGCCGGTAGGAACCGGCCCTGCTTGCCGTCGGAAATTCATCGATCTAACGAGTGAGTGATTCCTGCGGGCGTGGTCGTAAAGCTTCGGGGAAGGTTATGTCAGGCCGGTGAGGGGACCGTCGTTGCAGTAGCCGGGGTTGCCGAAGGTTTTGATTTCGTGGCCGAAGCTGTGGGCGAGTGAGAGCAGCAGGCGATTGTGCGGCACGCGGTCGAATTTGATGGCCTGGCCGGTTTTGAAGTCGGAGCCGCCGCCGAGCAGAACGAACGGGATGTTGTCCAGGGTGTGCGAGTTGCCTTTGCCGAGTTCGTTGCCCCAGACGATCTGTGTATTGTCGAGCAGGCTGCCTGGCCCGCCGGGTTCGGGGGTTTCAGCCAGACGCTTCACGAGGTATGCGAGCTGCTCGGCGTACCAGGTGTTGATCTTCGTCAGCTTTTCCTGAGCGTCCTTGTTGTCGTCGCCCTCGTGAGACAGCGAGTGCTGGCCTTCGTCGATGCCAAGCCATCTCATTTTGGCATTGCCTACAGAATTTGTGTATTGCAACGTCGCGATTCGTGAGAAGTCGGACACGAAGCTGTTGACCATCAGGTCGATCTGCATTTTGCTGATCTGAGGAATGTTGTCGTTGTCTTCTCGAATGCCCTGGGCAATTTCCGGGACGGCGTGTCCGGTTTCTGTTTCCGGAGTCGACTGAAGCTGCTGCTCCATTTCACGAACGAACGTCTCCTGTTCATCGAGAAGGTGGCGGTCCTGAACGCTGACCACGCTTCGTAATTTCTTCAGGTCATCCTGCACGTCGTCGAGGATGCTGGTGAGCGACTCGCGGTCCTGCACCTGGCCGTACAGCTTTTCAAACATTTCGTACGGGTTATCGATCGGGGCGACGGGCTTATTGGGGCCGGCATAGCTCATGCGGGTCCAGGTGTCGGCCCGGTCCGGAACCATCACGCCGAATTCGAGCGAACCGAATCGAGTTTTCGTTTCGGGGTTCGCCTGAAAGAAGTTCTTCAATTCCTGGTCAAGCGAGATTCCCGTCGACCAGCCGGCCGGCGTGTGTGAGCCGCCCTGGATGTTGCCGGGGAATAGTTCGATGCCGGTCAGCAGGCAGGCCATGCCGCGCATGTGGCTGTCGCCGTCGCCTTTGACTTTGTCGCAGACACCGTTCAGGACGAGCATCTGATCGCGGTACGGTTCCAGCGGTTTCAGAATGGGCTTGATGTCAAAGTCAGGCCCCTGTCTGTCCGGCCAGAACTCTTTCGGAATGGTGCCGTTCGGGCTGAACATCACGACGAAGCGTTTCTTCCGCGACGCGGTCCCGGCAAAGCCAAGGCTCGGCAGATTCGTCAGGAAGGGCAGGGCGGCGGTATTCAGGCCAAGAGTTTTCAGAAAGCGACGACGTGAGGTGGGGCGTGGCATGGCGGGGCTTTTGTGTAGAAGTCGAGTGGTGGGAAGTTGGCGACTTACTCGGCAGCAGTCTCTACAGGTGGAGTGTCTTCTTTCGGATGGTCGAATGCGGCGACCGTGGCGATCTCGGCGAGCAGTGTATTGATGTTAAACCCGCTTTGGGCAAACAAGTTTCTCAGTTTTGCTTTCTGATCGGAACCGTAGGCCTGAACTGGCTGTTTCACCATATGCTGGAAAAGTTGTTCGACAAAGGCCAGGTGAACTTCGTCGCTGCCGGAGAGAAAGTTTCCGAGTTCTCTGGCTCCGTTAAATTCTGCCACTTCGCCGCTCTGCTGCAAATAGAAGCCGGAAGCGTCGATGTTTTTATTTTTCTCCCGTTTGCGGAAGCGTCCGGCTGCGTCAAAGTTCTCCAGAGCGAAGCCCAGCGGATTGATCATCTCATGACAGGATCGGCAGAAGACATCGCTGGTCTGCATGGCCACTCGCTGTCGGGTCGTCAGATCCGGATGCAAATCCGGCGGAACCGGTGTGACCGCTACCGCTGGCGGCTTGAGTGATCGCCCGAGCACGCTTCTGGAAAGAAATACTCCCCGATGAATAGGCGAGCTGACCTGGTGGTAGGCGAAACCGCTCATCAGAAACGGGTGAGAAAGAATGCCAGCTCGAACTTCTGGCTCGAAAGCAACCTTGTGAAACGCGTCGCTTGAAGAGTCGGAACTGGCAGCGACGCTGGCTCCGTAAAACTTTGCCAGCCGCTCGCTGAGAAATGTTTCGTTGCTGAGCAGAAGCTGTCGAAAGTCGGGTTTCTCCTGGGCGATGAATTCGTCGATTGTCAGCTCCAGCGACGTACGAAGGTCTGACTGCAACGTTCGATCGAAACCGGGAAACTCTTCGGTGTCCTTAGAGACGTCGACCAGATGGTCGACCTTCAGCCAGTAATGAAAGAACTCGCGCAGTTTCGTTTTTGTACGAGGATCGTCGACCATGCGGCTCGCAGCGCGAGCGATCTTGTCTCTCGAATCCAGCGAGTTTCCGTTGGCACCGTTCCAGAGCTGGTTATCCGGCGGACAGTCCCACAAACCGAACGACAGTCTTGATGCGACATCAAACGAGTCATTCTCGCCGCCGATTTCGCGGTACAGGAATCGCGGCGACTTCAGTGCCAGCATCACGACCCGGCGAACGGCCGTTTCGTCGTCCTCGGTCTTTTCAAACTGCCGTTCGATATAGAGCTGTTTCTGATCGTCCGTCAGCGGACGCCGAAGCGCGCGTTCGACGAATCGTTCGCAGAATGAACGAAGCTTTGCGGAGCGGTCGTCTTTGTCCGGGCGGCTGCCGGAGAGTCGGTCCAGATCGTCGAACACTTTTGCGGCGACCTCGATGGCTGCCGACGTTGTGGCGGCGTCCCACTCTTTCGAGATTGTGGTGCCTCGAATGTAACCCTCGCTGCGATCGTCAGGTGGGAACGGTGTTTCGACTGTCAGGACTTCAGCGTACCGCGTCGGTGTGAGGAGCCGCTCGGGGATAGCTTCTTCCGTTTTGTGAGGAGCCTTCCAGTGCAGACGAATTTCGGCGGACTTGCCGTTGAATTTGAAAAAGTCCAGTCGCAGCGGATAGGGACGACCACCGATCATGAAGATGGTTTTGCGATACTCAGCGTCGTCGCCGGCGCGGACTTTTCCGTCGATGAACGGAATCTGCGAGTGGTTCAGCCAGAACTGGAATCCATTGTCGGTCCGGATAATGAATTCGTAGTCGCCGGTTTCCGGAGCAATGACAGACCCCTGCCAGCGAATGGAAAATTCGCTCTTCTTTGTGAACTTGCTGTCGGCCGGAACGTCGTCGCCAAAGTCGAAATTGACGTTCGAGTCGACTCGGTTGAAGTCGAGCTTTTTGTCCCGCTGAAAACGTCCGGACGCAAAGTACTCAGCCTGCAGACCTCGCTTCTCGTCATAGGGGCGACCTCCGCGGAACAGGCCGATCAGATCAGCCACGGCGTTGCGGTATTGGGTGTTGGTCAGGTGGGCCAGCGCGACTCGCGGCGGTCGAATGCGAGCTTGCGCGACGGGCGAGTAGAACGCGTTGTAGATGTAGTCGGCGACGGCCCTGGCGTCGTCACCAATGCATTCGTCTGATTCGCCTTCGGGCATTGTCTCTGTGATGACTCGGGCCAGGTCTGAGAGTGGCCGGTCGCCGGCAAGTCGTTGCGGGTAGTTGTCGGCGGTTCCTTCGCCTTCGGTTCCGTGGCACGATGCGCAGAGTCTGGTGTAAATCGCCTTACCTGACTGCTCGTCAGCCAGCGCTCGCAGAGTGGGCAATAAAGTGGCAGCGAAGGTCAGCACGACAATGACGAAAAACGTATGTGACCGCGCCGCATGCCTGGCATGAAGCATTGAGAGACTCCGGAGAGTTGCGTGGGACAGGACGGCTTCACTTCGAGACAGCTCGAAGTTGACCGCAATGGGGAAGGAACGCGTACCGTAACGCGGCTGATTCTTACGTGTCCTGCGGCAGCCATTCAAGTGACTTCGAAGCTGTCGTCATTGCTGAGTTTGTTTGCGGAACATGGTGATCTCGTTGGCTTTGTCGTTGAACTCGACTCCGTCCATGAAAGTTCGGATCAGTAGAAGACCTCGACCGCTGACTCGTTGCAGGTTGGCCGGGTCACGAGGGTCGGGTAGCGATGCTGGATCAAACCCCCGTCCTTCGTCGCGGATTGTCCAGCGGCAACCTTCACGGTTGAACTCGGCGACGACGTAGGTTTTGCGGCTTTTGAAGGGCTCCTGCTGCCGGCGTTCTTCTCCGAGTTTCTGATAGGTGTTGTCCTTCAGTTCCCGCAGCTTTGAATCCAGCTCCAGGTTGCCGTGCTCGATGGCGTTGATCAGAGCTTCCTGAAGCGCCGTGGAAATTCGGATGATATCCGATTCGCCACAGATCCCTAATTGCCTCATGTGGCCCTGCATGACCACGATCAACGGTCGGAGTGCGCCGATTTCGTTGCCGAGTTCGAATTCGAGCCGAACGCTGGCCAGACTTTCCAGAATCTGCTGCTCAGCTCGTTCCGACGAGGCGACCGAGAGCACGCTCTTGACTGTCTCTTTCAGGTCGCGTGAGAGATTCTTTTTGGGAACGTAACTGGCGGCTCCGGCATTGAGAGCAGCGACGGCCACCTCTTCATTACCGTGAGCGGTCATCAGGATGACAGGCACATGCCGGTGGAGTTTGCAGATCTGTTTGGTCAGTTCCAGACCATCGACTTCCGGCATCTGAAGGTCGGTAACGACGACATCGGGTGGGTCGTCAGCCATCAGCTCCAGGGCCTCGCGGCCGTCACAGGCGAATGCGACTTCGAGGTCGCAGTTTTTCAGGCAGCCACCAGCCAGTTTCCTGTCGACAACCGAGTCGTCAACGATCAGTACGGTGGTCATGACATCAGCCCTTCGCAGACGGATTTTCTCAGCACGGTGCCGCCGCGGCCCGCTAACTGCTCGTTCAGCAACAAATTCCTCAACAGCTCTGATTCACGTAAACCATCCCAGTGATGGTGCATCCTGCCCGCAACGGCACCATCAGGAACCACATTGTTGAGTCGAAAACTCCGGAAAACAAGCAGCTGACCGGATTCGGCAAGGACTATTGGTGGCAGTCACCGAGGGCCGCTAAGCTACGAACCGCTGTCAATTTAACAGAGCCTTCTGCTAACGACCGAAATTCGTCCAGCCAGTCTTTCGGGATCTGCAAAGAGGGTTCTGCTCCGGAAGGATCGGCTTCGAAAGTGGAGAGTGTTATGGCCAGACCGTTTCAGAATGTTGTGCTGTCGCTGTCAGTCGCTGTGGCATTGCCATCGTCGCTGCGTGCTGTCGAGGGTGACCGCGCGGCGTCGGTTTTTGAAGGTCAGCCATACCAGTTGCAGATGCTTGATGACCCTGCTCCGTTGCTGGTGCCTGTCAATCCACGCACCGTCGAGATTGAGCAGCGTGGCAAGGCGGCGGCCTGGTTTATGACTGGACGACTCCACCAGCAGCGGCAGCGTTTCGATGAAGCTCTGAAAGCGTACGAAAACGCCGCCACGCTCGAACCGGGCAGTATCGAAATCGTCCGAGCGATGATTGATATGGCTTTGAGGTTGAATCAAAGCGAGAAGGCGCTGAAGTACGCTGTCGACGCCGTCAAACTTGACCCTGATGATTTTCAGTTGCTGAGGCAGCTGGGGGTTGAAATGGTTCGCGGGCGGAAACTGGATCAGGCGATCAAGTACCTGGAGCAGGCTCGCGACTCACCAAAGCTGCAGGAGCTGAGTGGCTTTTACGTTCTGATCAATCGTGACCTGGGCATCATCTACGCAGGGCTGGGCGAAATCGACAAAGCAGCCGACGCCTACGAAGTCGTTCTTGCGGCGCTGGTCGATCCTCAAAAATACGGACTCGATCGCCGTACCCGTGACGAATTACAGAAACATCGAAGCACGTCGTACGAGCAGATCGGTCAGGTCTTTCTGCAAGCCAAACGAAATGACCTCGCACTGACCGCTCTGGAAAAAGCCAGCGCCGAACGAAGCGGCAAGCCTGGCGGCGTGAATTATCTGCTTGCTCAGCTCTATTTCCAGAAGGAAGACTACGCCAGCGCGTTGAAGCAGATCGACATTTTCTTTGGTTCAAATCTGGACAAAGGTCGCGGGCCGTATGTCTTACTCCAGCAGATTCTCGAGAAGACGAAACAGCAGGATTCTCTGGCAGCGCGTCTCGAAGAACTGGTGAAGAATGACCCGACGAACCGCGAAGCCAAGGCCTTTCTTGCGGAAGCGTATCTCGCAAAGGATCGTCTGGAAGAGGCTGAAGAGATCTTCATGTCGTCTCTGAAGGATGGCCCGTCGCCTGCGGCCTACCTGGGCCTGGCTCAGATTTATCGTCGTCAGATGAAAGCCGCCGAGCTGCTCGAAAATATCTCGAAGGTCTACGTTCAGAGCTGGCAGCAACGACCGCTTCCGGAACCTCTCGCCACGGAACTGGAAGTTCTGCAGAAGGACAAAACATTTCAGGATGACTTCCTGAAGATCATCCGCGAACAGACGGCAGACGGTGCTCACGCCGAGCACTTCGGTAAGTTGCTCTTCGTGGCCGAAGTGCTCGAAGGAGCCAAACGAATCGAAGACGCAGCGGAGCTTTACCGCCTCGCACTGACTGCAAATCCTGCTCAGGCCGCAGTCGTTTATCGAGCCCTCGGTGAGCTGTTCATGGCAACGGAATCTTACGCGGAAGCGGCCGCCGTCTACCGCGAAGCGGCGGGCAAGCCACTGCTGCAAGGGGCAAAGCCGGACAATCTCTTGAGGCTCGCGCTCGCGCTGGAACTTTCCGGAGAAACGGACCCTGCCCTGGAAGCAATTTCGGATGCCATCAAGCTAATCCCTGGCGGTCACCCACTGCTGTCGTTTCGCGAGGCATGGATCTACTACCACGCGCACCGCTCGAAGGAAGCGGCTGAAAAGTTCGAAGCCTTCATCGCAAAGTATCCAGATTCAGAACCCTGGACGAAGCAGGCCAAATTCAGTTTGTCGGCTGTCTATGTCCAGTTGGGAGAACTTAAACGTGGCGAGGAGATCCTTGAAAAATTCCTCGCCGAAAATCCCGACGACATTGGCGTCAACAACGACCTTGGCTACCTCTACGCTGACCAGGGAAAGAACCTGGAGAAGGCTCGCAAGATGATCGAGAAGGCCGTCGAAGCTGAGCCGGAAAACGCCGCGTACCTCGACAGTATGGGCTGGGTTCTGTTCAAGCTGGGCGAGCACAAAGAAGCGATCACCTGGCTGGTCAAAGCCACGAAGCTCGAAACCGGCAACGACGCCACGATCTGGGAACATCTCGGTGACTGCTACGGTGCGATCAAAGAAACGTCCGATGCCACAAAGGCCTGGGAAAAAGCTCTGGAGCTAGTCAAGGAAGAAAGTCATCCCGATGCGGAATTGATCAAACGGGTCGAAGAAAAACTGAAAGTTCAGAAGTCGGACGTTGGCAAAGTAAAGACCGAGAACAAAGACGAACCTTGAGCGAACATTGAACTTTCACTTTCAATCAGGCAGCTACTCACAGGACGGAAACCGGCAACAGGATGGCCCGCGAAAAAACCTTTCAGAGTTCAGACGACGACGAAGAACCCGAGCCATTTCGATCGTCGTTCGACATCAATGACGAACAGTTCGACGACACACTGCGTCCTCAGCGGTTGTGCGATGTCGTCGGGCAACGCAAGGTCGTCGACCGTCTTCAGATTATGATCGACGCCGCGCGGATGCGCAGCGAACCTCTGGGGCATCTTCTCCTCGATGGTCCGCCAGGCCTGGGCAAGACGACGTTCGCTACCGTGCTTCCTCGTGAACTGGGGACCGAGTGTCTGATCACGTCCGGCCCGCTGCTCGCCGCTCCCAAGGATTTGCTGCCTCACATTACTAATGCCGGACGCGGCTCGGTTCTCTTCATCGACGAAATTCACCGCATGTCGCCAGCGGTCGAAGAGTTTATCTATCCGGTGATGGAAGACTTTCGAGTCGACATCACGCTGGGCGAAGGCATGAACGCCCGCACGATCAACATGCAGATCGAACCGTTCACGGTCATCGGCGCGACGACTCGCAGCGGGATGCTGACCGCTCCGCTGCGTGACCGTTTCGTAAACCGACTTCATCTCGATTATTACGAACTTGATGAACTCGCCGAGATCATTCGCCGAAACGCCGCCAAGCTGAAAGTGAAGATCGACGAAGCTGCTGCCGATGAACTCGCGATTCGCGCACGAGGCACACCGCGAATCGCCAACAACCTGCTGAGCTGGGTTCGCGATTTCGCGATGGTTAAAGCCAAAGGCGTCATTACAAAACAGGTCGCCGAAGACGCCCTTACCATGCAGGAAGTCGACCGTCTGGGCCTGGAAGAGCCAGACCGCAAGTATCTTCAGACTCTGGTGAGAATCTTTGCTGGCGGCCCAGCCGGAGTGCAGGCCATCGGCCACAGCATCAACGTCCCTGTCGATACGCTGGAAGACGAAATCGAACCCTTCCTCCTCCGCAACGGCCTCATCCAACGCACTCCCCGAGGCCGCATCATCACCGCCATCGGCCTCGACCACATCGGCATGTCACTGCCGAACGTTCGTGATCAGGACGGCACGTCAGCCGGCCAGTTGTTCTGACGGATGCCAGCCCAATGAACCGTCCGCGTCGTGGCCAACCAGAAAGTGCTACCGAAACGGTTGAGGTGAACGGAAGGTTTTTACGACACCCGTCCTCAACGAAGCGAACGATTCAAGTGCCGCCAAACATCTTACCAACAGTTCGCCGCTTGAACAAAGAGCGAGGGTGTCCGCGGGTTTGCAGCGGATGGCTCGTGACCGAAGAGAACGCCCCCAAACCACCAAAAGATTCTCCAACGACGACAGCCGCGGCTTTGCGTAAAAACCATGTTAGGCGACTACGGACGCAACATTGCCAGATGAGGATTGAGTGAGATAAAATTGGTGCATGCGTCTTTTAGGTCTTTGGAGGCGTGATCCCAAAACACCACATCCACGGTAAATCCATCACCTGTGAGGTCTTGTAGTGCGGGTATGTAATCCCCATCGCCCGCAACCAGAGTGATAGTGTCATTTTCTTTGTCAGCGCGAGTGTAAGCATCGCGCACCATCGCAGACACAATCCCAGTGTCAACTCGTTTCTCGCGATTGGCGATATTGCGATCCTCAACGACGGTTTCAAAACCGGCGCGCTCGGCGATGTCCCAAAGCGAATCATTCTGCGGGGGCCTAGAACCGTAGAGTACGGCACGTTTGATTTTCGAGGGGTCGTTACCTGCGACGAAATCGTGCAGTTTGCCGAAATCAACGCGGTATGAGTTGTCGAGGATGCGGTTGCTGATGGCATCATAGATGTTCATGGCTAAGCCGGTATCCACTGCACTAACGCGTTTGCCTTCGATAAAGACGTTGGAGTTGTCTACGTATACAAATTCAGCCATTGAGTAGTCGCCTAACGGGGTTCTTAATGACAGCCCTGTCGTTTATGCAGGGCACGTGGTTCGGAGAATCTCGTGTAACTGGTCATCAGTCAAGTCAGACGACTCGCAACTGGTGTCGCGATCTGCGGTTCGTCACTGGAATCTTTGCAGAAATCGATCGGCGGGGACTGAGTTCTTTGTGAAAAAACGGCCTGGCGCTCAACGCTTGCACAGAATGCGAGCGATTCTGGAACCAGCCGATGTTCGTCCGGTCGGCAGTCTTAAAGCAGGGTGCTGGCGACTTCGGCGAGTTCGGAGCGGACGCCGCGTTCGAGGGTGACGTGGGCGTACATGCTCTGGCCTTTCATGCGGTTGATCACGTAGGTCAGGCCGTTGGACATGGAGTCGAGGTAGGGGTGATCGATCTGCTGGATGTCGCCGGTCAGAATGATCTTGGTGCCTTCGCCGGCGCGGGTGATGATTGTCTTGACTTCGTGCGGTGTCAGGTTCTGAGCCTCGTCGACGATGAAGAATGTGCGTTGGAGACTGCGGCCGCGGATGTAGGCCAGCGGAGCGATTTCGATCCGCTTGTCGTCCATCATTTCCTTCAGCTCTTCTTTCAAGCCGGGGTTCTCGTGGCGCAGGACGGTCAGGTTGTCGTACAGCGGTTGCATGTACGGATCGAGTTTGGCGTCGACGTCGCCGGGTAAGTATCCGAGATCCCGGTTACTTAACGGGACGATCGGGCGAGCCAGCAGAATCTGCCGGTATCGGTTACGGGCTTCGAGTGCTGACGCAAGTGCGAGCAGTGTCTTACCGCAGCCCGCGCGACCGGCCAGGGTGACCAGTCTGACGTCGTCGTTGGTCAGAGCCTGCAACGCGAAAGACTGTTCGGCGTTTCGCGGCGTGATACCCATGCAGGGGCTGGTGCTTACTCGGCGAAAGGCGCGGTTGGCCTGGCTGTACGTCGCGAGGACGGATTTCGAACCGTTGCGAATGATGAAGTTTTCGTTGTTGATCGGCTCGGTGATCACGTCGACGACGTCTTCGGAGACGGAATCTCGTGCTGAGTAAAACGCCGAAACAAGTTCGCTCGACACGCCGCTGACGAGCCGTTTCCCTGTGTAGAGGTTGTTGAAGTCTTTCACTTTGTCGGTCGTGTAGTCCTGCGAGTTCATCCCGATTGCTCGAGCTTTCATTCGCAGATTCGTGTCTTTGGTAACCAGGACGACCTCGCAGTCAGACTCCAGTTCGGACAGTGCAAGCGTTGTGCTGAGAATTCGATGGTCGGCCGAGTCGGCAAGAAATGTCTTTCGGAGTCGGTCGGTGTCGAGGCCGATGATCACTCGGAAAGAGCCGAGACCTTCGCCAAGCGGCACACCTCTGGCGGAAAGCACATCGCCAGTAAGTTGGTCAAGTTCCCGCAGAAACTGGCGGGCCTGAGCGTGGATATCGCCGTTGCCTTTTTTGAATCGATCGAGCTCTTCCAGAACGGTGATCGGAATGGCAACGTCGTGTTCTTTAAAACTGAAAATGCAGCGAGCGTCGTGAAGGATCACGTTGGTGTCGAGAACGAAAAGCCTTACGGCACGATCTGAGCTGTTAAGCGTCCCTGCTTCGCTGATCATTCACCCTCCAGTATTCTGGTCAGGCTCGAAACGTAAGCGATGGATTTGCTGCTGCGTTTGCAGTTCAACAAACGTCGCTGCTGCGCCGAGCAGTGTTGTCCGAGCGACCGATCCAGAAGTTGAACGCCTGAAGACCGATGAGGCCGGACTGGGATTCGACTTCGGGGAGTGTCCCAGATCATCGAACCACTGCCCAGACCAGTTCGTTAAGACTTCGAGAATCTTCAACCGGATCGAATGTGCTGAATGGTGGTATGGGATCTGTGGAAGCCCACGACCCATCTTCCACGCACCAGTCACTTGTCAGGGATTCGTGTTTCGTCAGCGGCGATTTCACCTGGCGGTGCAGACAATCGTGTCAGGCGGTGCGGGCAGTTGCTCGTCGTGAACGAGGCTCCGGGAAGCGATGGCGGATGACGAACTTTTCCCAAAGACTCGGGCGGCGAAGGTTGGGATCGTCCACGCTGACGGTGCGGGTTTTTCCTCGACGAGTCCTGACAACCAGAGAGTTGTCCGGCAGCACTTCGTCGACAACCCAGTACTTGTCGACCCGGTAAGTATACGTTTCGCCTCGCGGTGCAGGAGCAACGCTTCGGGCACGCAGACTTGGTTTACAACTGTGTTTCGTGACACAGTAGACGACGCATTCGTCGGTTTGGAAGGCTCTTCGAGACATGGCACTCGTTACCCTGCGACTGGCCTGACCAGAGCAACTGCCAACAGGCGATGCTCAATGCCGAGGCGAGAATAATTTGAAGTTTAACAAGCAATTAACTTCATAATCAAAGGTGTTTGATTCGACTCCGTGAGGCGATGTGTTGATTGAGACGGGAGGCTCAACGGCTTTGAGTTTAATCTCCGAATGGGAAATTCGGGTTGAGGAATCTATGAAGATTTCCGAAGAGTGAATTTTACTCAGAAAGCAGATATCGAGTTTTAGCCTCGTTAGCGAATTGACGAAACAGGATTCTCCGGGTTCAATTCGCCTTGGTCTAGCATTGAGTGATTCAGAGCCGAATGAGTTGGGCTGCTTGATCACTCAGTACAGGATCGCCCAAGGCGGCAAAATGGAGTACCGCTCAGTGTGGTTCAGGCAAGTGTTCGCTCGGAGAGCGTCGACACCGGTCAGCGTCACAGGAGTTTTGTCCAATGCCCACAGTCGAACTGCGACCGGTACGGTGGAAGCGGCTGACGCAGGTGCTTCCTCAAACACTAGCGCAAGTTCGGGTCGATTCAAGCAGGTTCCTCGAACTGCTGATTTCAAACCGACAGTTAACCCGAGCCGACGCTCCGGCTGCCGGACTTTGTGGTCTGATCGACCAGGAAAACGGTGCCTGGTACATGACCGACCAGAAGAACCTGACTCGTCCAAGATGAGCACGGTTCACAGTCGGGTAGGTCGTGGATCATCGGGGAAGTCGTGGATTAGAGGATGCCATGCAACGGTCCGCCGGAAGCAGCGAGCTGATCGACTCGGCGAGTGACTTCCAGATCTTCGATTAACGGCGGGGCGTGGTGTGGCTTGATTCTCGCGTCGATAATGAGCGAGCCTTGGCAGCCCCAGTGTTTCTGTTCGGTGAATGAACCGACGCCGTAGATATCGCTGGCTGGGTTTGATCGAGTGAAAACGGTCCAGAGAAAATTCTTCAGTTGTCGCGCGGTGAAATCGCTGTCGTCGACAACGACGATCAGCGGGAATCTGTTGAGCGGCGAAGATTCCGGAATCTGCTCGGCGAACTGATCGCAGTGTGGGGCCGCGCCGGCATCATTGGGGGGATAGCCAGGACCTTCGATCGCGAGCACGCCAGGGAAGCAGACTCGCGGATTTCTGAATCCGTTCGGCAGTGTGACGTCGGGCGGAATTTCAGTTGGCAGTTCGCGGCGAACCGGGCCAGCGGCGGCGATCACCACTTTGGAACCCTGATTCACACCGGTGCCGCTGTAGTCGAGCGTGTCCATCGTCGTGCGAGTTTGAAAGTGCAGATCACGCTGCCAGTCGACTCGTTCCAGCAAGTGGCGCAGGAAGGCTTCGATGTCCTCGATGTCGAGATTCGGTCGGTCTTCGTGAGCGACGATCAGGAGATACTTCGCCAGCGATAACTGTCCCTGCCCAAGAATCGCGTTGGCCTGAGTCAGGATTTCCTGAGGTCGGCGCTGACCGTCGTACGGAGTGTATCGTTCGCTGCCGATCGCCAGCAGAAGCGGATGCACGCCCGCCGCGTCGACGGCGTGGACGGCTTTGACGCCTGGCAGGACGGTCGGAATGATCGGCCCGGTGATTTCGTGAATGATGTCGCCAAAGCCGGTGTCTTCCTGAGGCGGACGGCCGACGACGGTGAACGGCCAGATCGCGTCTCGACGATGGTAGACTTTCTCAACATTCAGCACGGGGAAGTCATGCGCGAGGCTGTAGTACCCAAGGTGGTCTCCGAACGGTCCTTCCGGCAGAAGCTTTTCGGGATCGACGGTGCCGCTGATGCAGAAGTCGGCTTCGGCATAGATCGAGGGCCGTCCCGATTGCTTGACCATTTTGACTCGGCGATTCTGCAACGCTCCGGCGAAGGTCAGCTCAGACATTCCTTCGGGCAATGGCATGACCGCTGCCAGCGTCATGGCCGGTGAACCACCCACAAAAATGTTGACTCGAAACGGCTCGCCTTTCGCGATCGCCTTTGCATGATGCACGCCGATGCTGCGGTGGATCTGATAATGCAGCCCGATCTGCTGATTTGTTTTGTACTCGTTGCCGGCCAGCTGGACTCGATACATGCCGAGGTTCGAATTCATCACGCCGGGACGATCGACATCCTCTGAGTAAACCTGCGGCAACGTGATGAACGCTCCGCCGTCGTCCGGCCAACTTTTCAACTGAGGAAGCTGGTCGACCGTTGTCTCACATTCCAGAATCGCTCCACGCCGCGACTTCTTCGGCAGCATGTGGAGTGCTGTGAACGGTGCTCCCAGATAACGCCACGGTCGCTTCGCACAACTCGGAGGATCCACCTTCAGTTCGACCAGACGACGTACCGCTTCCATCGTATCACGAAACATGAAGTGGACGCGTTCGCGAGTGCCGAACAGGTTGCTGACCATCGGAAATCGGCAGCCTTTGACGTTTGAAAAGAACAACGCCGGGCCGCCTGCTTCGTAGACTCGCCGCTGAATCTCGGCCGCTTCGAGATGCGCATCGACTTCCGTTTCGATCCTGACCAGTTGCCCGGCCCGTTCGAGATCCGTCACACACTCCCGCAGATTTCGATACCCCATCAGCCCCACCAGAAGAACAGAGAACTCAGGAAACGACCACGTTTGCGGCGCATTGAGGTCGCCGGGTGGTTTGTAGACGGAACTTCGTTTTGAGACAAAGCTGAGACACGCATGACGCGGTCACTCGTGGCTGGTACTTTGCCGGTTGAGTTTTGCTGTACCCACATTCGTCCCCGACAACTTGAGTTTCCGTTCCCATGTTCGAAGTCGACGCTTCCAACGTACTTGACTACTTCGGTGACGTCGGTCGGTCTCAATGGGATCTTCTGGGATTGAGCGGCGGCGCACTTTCAAAGTCGACGGCGACGGAACTCGCGTGGGGCGTTTCGAACATCGTCATTCGAGTCGACACGCCGGTTCGAAGCTTTGTGGTGAAGCAGTCGCGCGAGCAGTTGCGAACGAAGATCGACTGGTTCAGCCAGCTCGACCGAATCTGGCGGGAAGTCGATGTTCTGCAGATTCTACAGACGCTGCTTCCAGTCGGAGCAGTTCCGCGAGTTCTGTCGGAAGATCGCGACAATTATCTCTTCACGATGGAAGCGATTGACGCGGATCATCGAGTCTGGAAGGCCGACCTTCTGGACGGTGTGTTTGATTCGTCGATTGCTGAGAGGCTGGCCGGGCATCTCGCCGCGATTCATCGCGGTTCGACCGGCAACGGGGAAATCGCGGAGCGAATGCGCGACCAGACGGTATTTGACGAGCTGCGTCTCGATCCGTTTTATCGTTACGTCGCTGAAACCTGCCCGCAGTTTGCCACGCCGCTGAATTCGCTGATTAAACGCACAACTCAGCGGCAGGATTGTCTGGTTCTGGCAGATTTCAGTCCGAAGAACGTCCTGCTGACGAGCAATGGGCCAGTGATCGTTGATTTTGAAACTGGACACTACGGCGATCCGGGATTCGACATCGGATTCTTTCTCAGCCATCTGTTGCTCAAAACGGTGAGGCATCACGAACGAGTGTCCAAAGCGATCGCGCCGGCAAAGCGATTCTGGAGTGTTTACCGTGGCGAACTTTCTGTAGTGCCCTCCCCGGAATGGCTCGCGGTGGGGCGGCGAAATCCCACATTCGAGCGGCAGTCAATTGAACATCTGGCGGCGTGCATGCTGGCTCGGGTCGACGGGAAGAGTCGTGTCGACTACTTAACCGAATCATGGCAACCGGATTTGGTCCGTGATTTTTGCGACGACCTGCTGACCGGCAGGCACTCACACATGATCGAAGCGATTGTTCTGTTGGAACGTTTATTAGAGTGTCGATAGCGAAAGTTGTTGTCTGTTTCAGAAGTCCCGGTCAGATCGTGTGCCGCTGGCTCTACCAGTGCTTAGGAGCGTCGTTGATCGACAAATGCAGGCACTGGCAAAGCCAGTGGCACACAGGAATTGACGAACTCAACCCTGTTCGGATTTCTGAACCGGATTACTTGTTGCTCGTGACAAATTCGCCTCAAAGACAGACTTCATGACGGACTCAGTAGCCGATTCACACAACCCAGTCACTGGAATCAACGATCCGCCACCATCGCTGTCGCTGTGGGATGCGGTCAGCATCATTGTCGGTATTGTGGTTGGCGTTTCGATCTTCAAAGTCCCGGCTCTGATTTTCAGCAGTGTTTCATCGCCACTGGAAGGTCTCGTGGCGTGGGGGCTGGGAGCGGTCGTTGCCTTGTGCGGCGCGTTGACCTACGCCGAACTGGCGACACTCCACCAGAAAAGCGGAGGCGAGTACGTTTATCTGACTCGAGCGTTCGGACCGTGGCTGGGGTTTCTTTTTGGCTGGGCTCAACTGACCGGAGTCTTCAGCGGCAGCATCGGGACGATGGCTTACGTTTTCTCTGATTACGCGATCGTGCTTCTGAAATGGAACGAGTCGGCTGGAGTCGGGCTTGCCCTTCTTGCGGTCGCGCTGTTGACGATGCTGCACATCCTCGGCGTGAGGACCGGCAAGACCGTTCAGAATGTTCTGACAGTCTCCAAGCTGATCGGTCTGACGCTGCTGCTGACCGTTGGGCTGCTTGCAGATTCTACCGAGCCGCTTACGACGGAACTGAAAGCCGGTGGCGGTGGCTTTGGACTCGCGATGGTGCTGGTGCTTTATGCCTACGGTGGCTGGAACGACGCCGCGATGGTCTCGACGGAAGTGCGAAATTCTCAACGCAATGTCCCCAAAGCGTTGCTCATTGGGATCACCATCATCGCTGTGATCTATCTGCTGGTGAATTTTGCGTACTTGCGAGGTCTCGGATTCGCCGCAATCCGTAACTCGTCGACTCCGGCTACCGACGTGATTTCTCAATCCGAAATTCTCAGCCCGACGATCCGCGGTTGGAGCGTTCAACTGGTCGCGATTCTGGTCATGCTGTCAGCCTTGGGAGCGGTCAACGGGACCATCTTTACAGGATCAAGACTGTACGCCGCGCTGGGCCGGGATCATCGACCATTCGCCATGCTGGGCCGTTGGAATCAGAAGCTGGGTTCTCCGGTCTGGTCTCTCGTTGCACAGGCACTTCTGACCGGTCTGCTGATCGTTGCCGTCGGCACAGAAACCGGTCGCAGCAGCGTGGATCGAGTTCTCAACTCCGTCGGTCGCAACGCCGTACCGTGGGAAAGTTATGACGGCGGGTTCAATACGCTGCTCTCCGCGACCGCTCCGGTGTTCTGGTCATTTTTTCTGCTGAGTGGACTTTCCGTCTTTGTGTTCCGCATCCGTCTGCCACTGGCCGAGCGTCCGTTTCGGACACCGCTCTACCCGATCGTGCCGCTTGTGTTTGTGGCAAGTTGTATCTACATGGTCTACTCCAGCATCGCTTATGCTGGAGACCTTGCACTGCTCGCGCTGATTCCGTTGGCGGCGGGAGTTCCGATCTACCTGCTGAGTTCTCAAACCGTTCTTTCCAAAACATCAAAACTGAATTGATCAGGTCTGGCTATCATGGCGAAACGAGCATCCTCTGCCCCTTCCACCTCGACATCAGGCAGCGTCTCGATCAACGAAAAAGCCGCCGTTGATCGCGTCACAAAGATGATGGCGATTCCCGGCAAGAGCGGCGAAGAACGGGCCATTGCCGATTTCATCACAACCGAATTGAAAAAAGTTGGCGTTCCGGAATCGGCCATCTCGACGGATTCGGCGAATAAGAAAAGTCACCTCGGCGGTCAGATCGGAAACCTGATTGTCAAACTGCCGGGCACGATCAAAGGGCCTCGTCGGCTCCTGATGGGGCATATTGATACCGTCCCGCTTTGCGTGGGAGCCCGTCCGGTCCGTGATGGAAACCTGATTCGACCAAAGGATTCGACGACGGCTCTCGGCGGCGACAACCGTGCTGGGGCGTGCGTTGTGCTGACGACGGCGCTGGAGATCCTGCAACGCAAGTTGCCGCATCCACCGTTGACGCTGCTGTGGCCGGTTCAGGAAGAAGTCGGGCTGATCGGTGCGAAGTACGCCAGCGCGGCGAAACTTGGGAATCCGAAACTGGCGTTCAACTGGGACGGCGGCCCGCCCGACATGCTCGTTATCGGAGCCACCGGCGACTTCAACATGGAAATTGAAATCACCGGAATTGCCAGTCACGCAGGCGCTCACCCGGAAGACGGTGTCAATGCCGCGGCCATCGCGTCGCTGGCGATTGCTGACCTGACTCGCGACGGCTGGCACGGTCTGATTCAGAAAGGCCGCAATCTCGGAACCAGTAACATCGGTGTGATTTCCGGCGGTGACGCCACGAACGTTGTCATGCCGAGCGTGCATGTTCGCGCCGAAGCTCGCAGCCACGATCCAAAGTTTCGGCAGAAAATCGTTGACCAGTTTCGGAAGGCTTTTAATAAAGCAGCTCGCGAGCTGAAAAACTCAGCCGGTCGACGCGGTTCTGTGAACTTTGAAGCGACACTCAAGTACGAGTCGTTCAAAATGGATGCAACCGAGCCTTCGGTTCAGGCGGCGAAGTCAGCGATGGAGTCGCTTGGCATGACCCCGGCCTGCCGGATTTCCAACGGCGGCCTCGATGCCAACTGGATGACTGCCAACGGTATTCCAACGGTAACGATGGGCTGCGGGCAGCAGGGCATCCACACGGTTGATGAGAAGCTGAACATCGACAGCTTCCTGCAGGCATGCCAGGTTGCGATGAAACTGGCAACGGCATAGTAGTTCAGGAATACTGACACCGAACATTGCGGTCGACCGAGCCAGTCACGCCACTATACTTCCCGGCGTTGAGGTACTTCTCGCGGTCGTAGTGGGTTCTGGCAGTGACTCCGCTCAGTCTTCGGTCTGAGAGATTTCTCGTGCCCGCCGAGCGTCTGGCTGATTGACAACATAGAAGGACGATGTGATGGACCATATCGACGAATTTGAATCCATGTTCCGCCGCGCGGAGCGTGAATCATTTCAGCATGTGAAGATTCCGGTCGAGTCAGTCGTTTTTATCACTGATCAGTCCCCCGAAGAGTCGGAACGTCGCCGCAAGGGAGTTCAGGAGTTCCTGCCGCTGCTCAGGAATGTGAACAGCTGGCGCGAGATCACCAGCGAGCAGTACTCCAACGTCGGCGAGCTTCTGGCGAAGCTGGACGAGCAACAGACTGACCTGATTATCACGTACCGACATCTTCAGGAAGCGTCGCTGGTTCCGCAGCACAGCCTGGGCGTCTACCTGGACGTGCTCAGCCAGGGAACGACGATTCCCGTGCTGGTTCTGCCCGGCACGTCTGCTCATCCGGCTCCGTTGTCGGATGGAATCTGTGATCGTGTAATGGTCGTGGCCGACCATATTTCCGGTGATAATGGCTTGATTAATTACGGATCGAGAATGTGCCCGGACGATGGAACGTTGTGGCTGTGCCACGTCGAGGATGACTCGGTTTTCGAACGGTACATGCGAGTGATTGAACGAATTCCGCAGATCGATACTGAACAGGCTCGCGAGTTGATCGGGGCGACGTTGCTGAAAGAAGCTCAGAATTATATTGACACATGCGTCGTCGAACTCAATGACGCACGACCGTCGTTGACCTGCAGAAAGAAAGTGACACGCGGGCATTTTCTCAGGCAGTACACCGAGTTAATCAAGGCGGGCGAGATCGATCTACTGGTCACAAACACGCGGGATGACGACCAGCTGGCCATGCACGGGCTGGCTTACTCGTTGAGCGTCGAGCTGATTGATACGGCGATGCTGCTTCTTTGACAAAGTATACCGACGCGACAAACGGGCTGAGTTTTGGTTAAGCGTTGACGGCGAATCCGAAGTCACATTCGGAAAGGATTTCACGGATGAGTTTTCTGCTGCTGGCAGCCGAACAGGCTGAAACCGTTGAGCATATCGCTCACGAGGTTCCGGGTTGGGTGACGGCACTCTTCGGACTGATCCTTGCCGCGATGATTGCCTCGCTGGCTCTTGAAGAAAAGATCCACGCGAAGAAGTCGATCATCGTTGGAGCTTACGCCGGACTGTGTCTGATTCTGGGGACGCTGCTCGACCTGATTCCCTTTGGAAAAGTTCATCTGCCCAACGGCCACGAGATCGGGTTGCCTGTCTACATTCCGGCGATCGACTGGGGCGTGATTACGATCATTCTGGGCGCGAGCCTTTTTGTCGAAGTGACCAGTCGGTCCGGCGTCTTTACCTGGATGGCGATCAAGCTGACGAAGAAGTCCGGCGGCGATCCGTTCAAACTGCTGATCGCGTATGGCTGTTTGACTGTGCTGTTTTCAGCCGTTCTGAACAACGTGACGGCAATGATTATCGTCGGATCGCTAACGACGGTGTCGCTTAAAAAGCTCAACCGAACCGAACTGCTGCTGGGCTTTTTACTGGTCGAAGGGTTGCTGACCAACGTGGGCGGCATGCTCACACTGATCAGCAGCGTGCCGAACATTATCGTCGGAAAGACTGCTGGTATCAGCTTCGTATCGTTCTTTCTTTACGCGGCGCCGTATGTCGTGATTGCGACGGCGGCGACGCTGGTGATGGCGCGAGTCAAGTTTGGAATCACCGGCCTGAAATCCGAAGAAGAACGAGATGAAGCGAAGCGAATGGTTGCCGGGTTCGACGAGAACGAAAGCGTCCCGAGCCATCGGTTCTTCTGGTTTTCAGTGGCGGTTCTGGTGTGCTTTATTTTCACACTCGCCGGTCAATCGCAACTCCCCGGCGGACTGGATGGACTCGGCATGGGCTTTGTCGCGTTGTTCTTTGCCGGCATTGTCCTGCTGGCCTACAAGCACGAAGTCGACAAGTTCTACTCGTCCGTTGACTGGGATCTGCTGGCGTTCTTTGCGGCGTTGTTCGCCGTGATCAACGTCATGGAGCACGCACTTGTGCTGGAGAAAATGGGAGACGGCATCGCGATGCTGCTGGCCTTGCCGGAGCATGTGAATTCGGCTGTTCTGCTGGGCAGTGCGGCGGTCGCCAGTTCCGTGACAGATAACATCCCGCTGGCTGCGATGCTCGCACAGATTCTCGATCAACTGAAAACCCCGTCAGATTCGCCGTTCTGGTGGTGCGTGATTCTGGGGGCGAACCTCGGTGGAAACATCACGCCGATTGGCTCGGCATCAACCGTCGTTGCCGCAACGATTATCCACCGTCAGCAGTTGAAACTCGGCTTCATGGACTTCGTCAAACTGGCGTTGCCATTCGCCGCGATGCAGATCGTCCTGGCGATTATTTACGTGCTGATTGCAACGGCAGTCACCTCCGGTGGCGGCGAAGCAGCATCCGCCGCAACGTAGCGTCCCCGTCATCGTTCGGGAGACGAGAAGGCAGGGCGGGCATCGCCCGCCAGATCATTCCGGTTGGTGGTCAGTGCCCCCTACTTGCTCAAGCCGAGCACGGCGTTCAGTCCGGCGAGCGGAATCTTTACCCAGTCGGGACGGTTGTTGATTTCGTAGCGGAGTTCGTACAGCACTTTTTCGATGAGGAATAAATCGAGAAGCTGTTGGAACGTTGGTCGGTCGGCAGGCAGGAATGATTGCCCGGTCGCTTTCGATTCGTAGCCAGCCAGAAATGCTGCTCTCACGTTTTCGTACCAGAACGTCTGCCATTGACTCGGATTGCAAATTGTTGGGGCAGGGCTGGGTAGCATGCCGACCGTCGCGCCGCAGGATGCGTAGTGCAACGACCGGATCATCCCAGCGACGTCTTTCATCGCACAGCGTTTCTGGCGGCGTTCATCGAACGGGCGATCCGGTTCGCCTTCGAAGTCCAGAATGATGAAGTCGGAATCCGTTCTCAGGACTTGCCCCAGGTGATAATCGCCGTGGCAGCGAATACTGACAACATTGGCCTTTACCGGTTCTAAAGATGCGATCTCATCCAGCAGCGTGTTCGCTCGAATTGAAATTTTCTGCGGCAGGCAGGCAACGGATTTTTCAATTGGACCTGCCTGCTCAAGCAGTTCACAGGTTGATTGAACTTCGGTCCGAATCTGCGCGACGAGTTCGATCAGCGATTCCTGCGTGAGCGGTTCCGGAGCGAACGCGGGATCGTCCCGGCAGCTTGAAAGGGCCGCATGCATCTCGGCTGTGCGGCGTCCAAGGTTGGCCACGTCATCCCTGAACGTCCCGACGAGCGGTGCGACCAGGTGTTCGATTTTCGAGAGACTGCCCTCGACCATCTCACTTTTCAGTAAATCCAGTTGCGGCAGTGACTCCGGCCGGTCATCAAACTCGGCCAGTCGTTCCCAGTAATCCTTGAGACTGGCGAGCGTGTAAGTCCACGCGTCGGCTTCGGCGGAGACCTGCTCAGAGATCAGGGCAAGGCAGCGGTTGCCATCATGGCCGGCGATGTTGATGGTGGCGTCGATTCGCGGGCTGTTGCGAAATTCGGTTCGGTCCGTCAGAAAGGTGCCGACTTCGGCGTCGGGGTTATGCCCGACTCGTGGCCGTCGGAAAAGTTTCAGGAAGAAGTCGTCACCAATCGCGACAGCCGAGTTGCTTTGTTCGCCGCCATGAATGGTGAAGGCCGAGTCGCGGAGCACGTCGCTCAACCAAAGTTGTGAATTCAACGTGCGGGAAAGTCGGACCTCACGCCCGTGCCTGGTCGTGAGTGTGCGGTCGGCGAGTGTGGCCGTGGTCGCTCGCCAGAATTCTGGATTGCCGCTGCATTCAACCAGCCTTGCCGATGCGTCAGGGGATGCTTCGTCGCTGTCTAACTCTGCGATGATTGCATTTATGGATCCAATTTCGTTCGGCGGCGCAGAAGTCATCGGCACGGCGTAACAATCCGCCGATCCTCCGTTGGTAAGAACTGTGGCCAGAACCAGCTCGAACGTGGTGTCTTCTCCCGGAATTTCGACGCTGTCGAGAATCTCGACGGACCGAATGCCTTCTGTTTTGGCCGCGAACCAGCGTTGGTTTTCCAGGAAAGCGGCCAGCGAACTGGCTAACTCCGCGAGGTGACGATCATCCTCGAAAATGCTGGATAGATGGGGAGTGTTGATCAAATATCGAGACGGCATCGACGAATTCTTCCTGCCTGTTCTGAAACACTGGTAAAGCCAGTGGCACACTTTTACGAGATTGTCGGATGATGCTTCTATGGCCGGTGAGCGTTTTCTATGGGATTTGGCTGAATTGGCGGACAGAACTTCTGCCGGTTTTCATTGAGCGGTCATCCGAAAATGTGTTGGGCCGTTACACTGCGGCTTGTAAAGATTTTCGATCATTGATGCACTCGTCATTCAGGTTTGGCGAAGCCGGTAACTGACGATTTCCAGGGCGGGAGCGATCCTCGTGGCTGACATTCGATTTCTGAAGCTGGCGGTGCTGTGGGCCGGCGGCGGCGTTTTGCTGGCTGCTGGTAAATTTGTCGCGGCGGGCGGCGGGACGTCGGTGGAGTTCTCTCTGTACGAAGTCGGACCGTTTGCGGGCGGGCTGCTGGCTCTGGTCCTGCTTCACTTTTTCCTGAAGCATCCGGCTGTTGACGGCTGCTCGGAGAGTGGCGAACTGACCGACGGCATGAAGCTGGAAGTCGAACGCGAAAAGGTCGCGCTGGAACGTGCCGAACTGGAGCGGTTGAAGTTAGAAATCGAGCGGCAGCTTGACCAGCGTGCCGAGCAACTCAACTCGCGCGAGGTTACTCTGGCCGATCGGCTCGTGCAGTTTCAGGAGTGGAACGAGTACCCGCAGCCGGGCGGCGAGTCAGGCGACGCAAAGACCGCGCCGGCGTTGCTGGTCGAGCAGGATCAGCGGGTGATCGAGATCCTCGACGACGAAGCGAAGCTTGTTTATTCGCGGCTCAAGGAAGGCTATTACAACCCGTCCGGCAAACTGAATCCGGAACTGGTGCGGGATCAGGTGTTCGACCTGGTGACTCGCGTCGCGAAGGTTTACCGGCCAGGCATTGACAATCCGTTGATGGAGACCAGCGTCGATCAGATGCTCCGAGCCGGAAGCCGGGCGTGTCTGCACCTGCTGATTGTGCTGGATCGGCTGCCGCTGAATCTGCACGAAGAAACTCTGTCGACGCTGCACTCCTACATCAGAAACGCGATCAAAGCGTGGGATACTTATTCCGCTGCGGAACCGTACCTCACGCATGTCGGCAGAGCTTTGTATGTGGGCCGCTATCTGGCGGGGGCCTCTCCGTTGACGATGGGTGTCAGCTGGGCGTTGACGGAGCTTGGCAAACGCGGAGCGAAAGCGATCGGCAAAAAGATTGTCGATCAGCAGGCGGTGGCGTTGATTGGCGATGTGGTGAGGATCGTCGGGTTCGAAGTGGCCAGTGTGTTCAGCGGCGACTTCAGACATCGCAGTCCGGACTGGGTGTTCGGTTCTGAACTGACCAATCTGATGAGCCGTTATCCGGTGTCACGGGAAAATCTCGCTCACGCTCTGCGCGAAGTCGGCAAACTGTCGCTCAGAAACGAGTACGACCGGATGTTTCTGTATCGATGCCTGTCGGCTCATCGCGCAGCCGCCCCGCTGGTCAACGCTCGCGACGTGTTGCCAGCCGAACAGCGACAGGATATTTCGCGACGGCTTGAAAAATTCTACGGAGATTTCATTCACGGACGAACGAAGAAGCGTCTGGGAGAATGGCGGGAAGGAGTCGAAGAACGCCTGGGGATCCCGCTGGAGATCGCTCAGCCGGAGAAGGGCGACGCAAAGTCTCTGGGCAATGCCTCGACTGGTGGCAGCGAACCGGCGGCGGCGATCGAGTCGCTGGCTGGTTTCGTCGCCGCCGTCAAGGGGCGTCCGGTCCGGGAACTGGCAGCCTTCATGCCGCTGCTCGAAACGGCAAAGTCTGCCGAGGCTGAAGCATTGAGCAAACAGCTTGAACAGCTCGAAGACGATCCGCCGCAACTCTTCGAACCGCCCGACATCGACCCGGACAGTCCAGCGCTGACAGCATATTTAAACGATCTGGTTCACCTTGCCGTCGAAGTCTCACCGTTCGATCTGCAGCCGGATGAATTCGTGATAGAAACGGCTGCCTACTTTGGCGCCGATGTGAAGTCGATCAAGAAGAAGCTCGACCAGAAGTATTGCTCATTCGTCGCGGACCGCCTGCCGAAAGACGCTCCTTCGTCAAAACTGAGCCCCGCCGCTGCTCGCCGGTTGGTCAGCCTGTTGAACGACGATGAAGTTCCGCAGTTCGTTTACGGCAGTGTGAAAGTGGACGCTGGCGGGAACTCGCTCCCGAGTTCATCCGCCGCAATCCTCGTCGGCCTGACATCCAGGCTGCTGCTGATCCCCGACGACGAAGCTCGCTGGTCCCTCACCGGGACACTCACCGGCCACTCCATTTCCCGCATCGACGGTCGATTGATCGACGACTGCCGTCTCTCCGGTGGC
This sequence comes from uncultured Planctomycetaceae bacterium, assembly GCA_963976765.1. GTDB lineage: Bacteria > Planctomycetota > Planctomycetia > Planctomycetales > Planctomycetaceae > JABMPE01. The sequence continues at coordinate 77,699 of CAXBME010000018.1, read as the reverse complement.
CAGTGGACGATGATTTCAGAACCCAGTTCTTCCGCCCCGCAACCCCTCACCCTGACTATCCCCGGCGCCGTCATGACCCGCTACGAATCCTGGTTCGCCCCACTCCTCGACATGGTCCGCAGTTCGACGACTTGAGCAATCAACCGGCCGAAATCTTCAGATGCGTCGGACGATTTGTAACGCTGTGCTGGTTGGTCCCGTCGAAGAAATTTTCAGTGCTGCTGTTTTCGTAGAAAGTCAAACAGCGACTTGATGGTTGTTAGGCGTGATCGGTCGTCCTTCGCATAGAAACGATGCAGGGGCTTGGGGACGACGATGGTGACGTTTGCGGCTTCCATCTCGTCAAGTTGCTTTGTCGAGATGCCCTGTTGTAACGTAACAAGGAATCGACGGTTGGCACGTTGGGCTTCATTCAGAATTTGACGCCAGCGATCCTTGCAAGTTGTTTTCAGCCCAATCGCGGCCAGCTTTTCCGACGGGAATGCTGGATCATCGTAAGCTTCACGACTTGGCACGATGACATCTGGCTGACCATCGATTTTCGGCCTGACTTCAACGTTTAGACCTGCGACTGTCATTAAATATTCAAAATGATTCTCCAATGCTCGTCCTGCCCGAACTTTTCGGCGATTAAGAATCGATAGCGCTGTTCCGAGAAAGTCGTCGACAGATTTGAAGAGTCGCTGAACTTCGTTTTTGCAAAACACTCGCTCGACCAATTGGAACAACTGATATTCTGCTTGCACCAGAGTCATAAGTTGTTCATCGACCGACAACGATCGGAAGGTTGCATTGCAATGCTTAACGGCATTCGCTGCGGCGAGGGAGATATCCGTTGTTCTTGGGAACGCAATTAGATTGTTTGCGTATTTCCGAAACTGACGTGCGAGGCAGTTCTCGGCTGACTCTATGGGAGCAGGATATTCGACATCAAAAATACACCCCCAGTCTTCAACGACTTCTACGCCAAGTCCGACGAATAGTTCTTCGATTTCATCTTCACGGTCAAAGACGTACGCGATGAATCGCTCATGCGATTCGGGAATCAGGACAAGAAGTGAACCAATCTGGTCCGTCGTCAAGAATGGAAAGTCACGCCCAAACCGTGTCAGTCGGTATTCTGTTTTGGCTTTCCCATACCACGTAATACACGATTTGGTCGTTCTTCCATCGGGCCACAGAATTTCAGGCCACGATTTCAAATTCACACCCTTTGTCGGCGCGTGAGGTGTGAAGAACTGCCATGCCTGCTTTGGCAAGTATGGGCCAAATTGATGACTCTGCGGACGGGGGACGTCATTGGTCGACAAAAACTTAAGTAATGCTTTCCCAACTTTTCTACAGTCGGTAACCGCTCGTTCGGCGATCGGGGTACTCATCGGCGGCGGCCTTGTTTCTTGATCAGGCAGCCGTTTTTGCCGACAAGATGCCATTGCATTACCTTAACAATCTGTCGAGCAACTGCCTCGACAACTTTTGGGACGACAGCATTTCCAAACTGTTTGTATGCTTGTGTGTCAGACACCACCTGCTTATCGAGTAGATGTTCGGGAAATCCCATCAGACGTCCGGCCTCACGCGGTGTGAGACGCCGCGGATTCTTCCCTTCTCCTCTTGGAATCAGTACTTCGGACCCATCTTTATAGTATCGTGCGCTCAGAGTCCTGGTTATTCCGTCAAGATCGGCGACGCTGCATCCGAATCCATTGCCCTTCTTTCTGTGACGTTCCGCGTAGTCTTGGAGGTACTGCCAAAGATGGTCAGTTAACGTGTACTTCGCATCTGGTGCTTCTTCCAGGATCTCCTGAAGTTGCGGTTGTGGTCCAGACGGCGGATCTGGAAATTCGAATGGTGGCGAATTGCCAAAAACGCGACGGTCAAAGCAGACGATCAAAACCCGCTCACGATGTTGCGGAACCCAAGCAGATGCGTCAATCACTTCGCTGAAGACTTCATAATCGAGGTCATCCAGAGTTCCAAGGATCGTTTTCCAAGTGTCCCCCTTGTTGTGTGATCGCAGATTCTTGACGTTCTCCAGCAGGACCACTGGGGGACGGTGAAGCTCGATAATGGTGGCGAGGTGGAAGAACAAAGTCCCCTGCGTTCGGTCTTTGAATCCATGCTCTCGGCCAAGACTATTCTTCTTTGATACGCCGGCAAGTGAGAACGGCTGACATGGAAAGCCCGCTGCGAGGATATCGTGTGGCGGAATGTCCTGGGCATCAATCAGTTTTGTGACATCGCCCGCTGGGTTCTCGCCAAACCACGCGAGGTAAGTTTTTTGTGCGTAGGGGTCAACCTCGCATGAGAATTTGCACTTTCCACCAACGGCTTCCAGTCCTAGTCGCATTCCGCCGATGCCTGAAAATAAATCGACAAATGTAAATGGTACCGAATAGTTGACGTTGTACTGGCTGGGCGTATCCTTTCCTGTGAGTTCGTCGCTAATCCGATCGAACAGGCTTGGGCCTTTCTGGCTCTCGACGGCTTCGGAAAGAACGGTCAAAAGGTAGGTATTCTGACTTACCGGCAGGCGGCTGGCCTCGCGTCGTATCTTTGTGCGAACCAGGTCTGGAACATTTCGAATGTGCAGGTCTTTGGGCATCGGAGGTTCCTCTGGGACAAAACGCTAGCATGCTAGCGTTTTGTCCCAGAGGGTCAATGCGGAGGCAATTGAGATGGCGTACGATCTTTTTGAAAACCTTGGGTTTCTCGACACCCACGTGACTCGAATTCAGACTCTCAGTGGCAGCGTTGAGATGACATTTTCAGAGTTGGACGAGGCCTGCTTTCAGCTCCGTTTTTTCGGCGTGGTCTTCCTTGAGCATTTTTATCTCAGGCGAATCGAAGACTGGATTGTGAGCGATGATTCGCGAGAAATTCAAAATGCTCGTGACTTCCTCACACGCGCTGATTGCGCAGAGCTAATGGATGCAAACAAATCACTGCGGCAATTGACCCTGCTTGATGACCGCAGCCTTCCCATGCTTCAAATTGTTTTTCGAGACTGTCAATTGGTTGCTGGCGGATAGCTCTGCCTGTCTTCGCCGCACATTGCTGCGTAATTTTCGCGATTGCACAGTATGTCGCGTTTCTTTGTGGCGACTGGTTGGTGGCGAATTGGCTGGTTGATGGCGAATTGAGGTGGCTCTGCTACGATCGGCGGCTTGTTTTGAAGTGCCAGTTGGATTGTTGCGGAGGATTGTATCGTGCTGAGACGAGTTGCCTTTTTGATCGTGTTGTTGATCGTTGTCCCGCTGCGTGCTGATGAGAAAGCGGATGACGGGTTTGTCAGTCTGTTTAACGGCAAAGACCTGACCGGCTGGAAAGGTGATTCTGAGCTGTGGTCGGTCGAAGATGGCTGCATCACGGGGAAGACCAAAGGGAAAGATCACCTCGAATACAACAAGTTTCTGATCTGGGACGGCGTTGCTGCGGACTTCGAGTTTCGCTGCGAATTCCGGCTCGAAGGCAACAACAACTCGGGCGTGCAGTACCGTTCGAAACACGACAAGACTCGCGGTGACTGGGTCGTTGTTGGCTACCAGGCGGACATTCATCCAAAGGCCGAATTCACCGGGATGATGTATGACGAGAAAGGTCGCGGCATCGTCGCGAAACGCGGTCAGAAGGTTGTCGTCGCCAAGGATGGAAAGAAGGATGCGACGAACCTGGACGGAGAGTTCGAGGCTGTTGATCTGACGAAGTGGCACGAGCTGACGATCATCGCGCGTGGTAACCGCCTGATTCACAAACTCGACGGCAAGGTTGCGGCCGACATTATCGACGACCAGGAATCCGAACGGGAAATGGAAGGTGTGATCGCTTTCCAGGTTCATCGTGGCGAGGCGATGAAAGCTCAGTTCCGGAATGTTCGGCTGAAGAAATTTGAGGCTGTCGCACAGGCTGCGAAGTCATCCGTCAGGAAAAGCACGACGAAGCCGGAACCAGCGAAAAAAATAAAGGGCAAGGCTGCTGCGAAAGCGGCGAAGACTCGCCCGGAAGCTGCGAAGCCGAACTGGATCTGGCTGGCTGAAGGTGACGAGCCAGCGAAGTCGGTTTATTTCCGCAAGGAAGTTGATTCCGGCGGTGTCGGAGCGGCTCGGCTGTACGCGGCGTGCGACGATTCGATGAAGATTTACGTCGATGGCGAGCTGGTCCGAGAGCACGGTACATGGCAGACGCCGGTCTTCGTCGATGTTTCGAAACACATGGATCTGGACTCGCCGCAGAAGCGGCATGTGATTGCTGTAGAAGCTCACAACGGGCAGAGTGCCGCCGGTCTGCTGGTGAAGCTTGATCTGGAATCCGGCTGGCGCGATGCCTGGTCGATCGTGACGGACGAATCGTGGCAGGCGGCGAAGACGCCAGAGAAAGGTTGGAAGACGATTGACTTCAAACCCGCGAAGCCGTGGGGAAAACCAGAGATAGTCGCATCGATTGGTGGCGGTCCCTGGGCGAAGGCGATTACGGAAGCAACGCTGGCCGCTGCCGCTCCGCTGAAAGAACCAACGGCAACTCCGATTGACATGCTGAAAGTGGCGAAGGGCTTTGAGGTCGAGCTGCTTTACTCGGTGCCGAAGGACGAGGACGGATCCTGGGTCAACATGTGCCATGATCCGAAAGGACGGCTGATCGTCTCGGACCAGTACGGATCGCTTTATCGAGTAACGCCTCCAGGAATTCTTGGCGCGACAGAACTGGTCGTTGATAAGGTGAACGTCGACATTGGTGAAGCTCAGGGGTTGCTTTGGGCGTTCGACAGTCTGTACGTCAGCGTGAACCGCGGTCAGAAGTATGCCTCAGGCTTGTATCGCGTTCGCGATACGGACGGCGACGATCAGTTGGATTCGGTTGAAACTCTGCGCGAATTACAAGGCGGCGGTGAGCACGGTCCGCACGCCGTGTTGCCGCATCCGGACGGAAAATCGCTCGTCATCATTTGTGGGAACGGAACCATGCTGCCGGAAGTCAGCTCAAGCCGAGTTCCGCAGACTTGGGACGAAGACCTGCTGCTGCCTCGCGTGCAGGGACGATTCATGCGAGGCAAGCGGGCTCCTGGTGGTTTCATCTGTCGAGTTGATCCAGACGGAAAAAACTGGGAGCTGATGGCGACCGGCTTCCGCAACGAATTCGACGGTGCCTATAACGCCGATGGAGAACTGTTTGCTTACGACGCGGATATGGAGTGGGATTTCAATCTTCCCTGGTACCGACCAACTCGGATTTGTCATGTTGTCAGCGGTGCGGAATTTGGTTGGCGAAGCGGCGGCGGAAAGTGGCCGACTTACTATCCTGACAGCGTTCCGCCCGTCGTCGACATCGGACCGGGATCGCCGACCGGAGTCACTTTCGGATACGGCGCGAAGTTTCCGGCGAAGTATCAGAACGCGTTGTTTGCCTGCGACTGGAGCTATGGAAAACTCTACGCCGTACACATGGCTCCGAAAGGATCGACGTACGGTGGCACGCTCGAAGAGTTCATCACGGGAACGCCGTTGCCACTGACCGATGCGATCATTAATCCTCACGACGGAGCGATGTACTTCCTGATCGGTGGTCGGCGCGTTCAGTCGGGGTTGTACAAAGTGACGTACTCCGGTGCTGAATCGACGGCTCCAGCCAGTGGTCAAAACACGCAGCAGGCGGATGCCCGGACGACTCGCCAGAAGCTGGAAGCGCTGCACGCGGGTGATCATCCAGACGCTGTGGAAGTGGCGTGGCCTCATCTCGGTTCTTCGGATCGGTTCGTTCGGTATGCCGCTCGGGTGGCGATCGAACATCGTCCGCTGGACGAGTGGCAAGATCGAGCGCTGGCCGAAAAAGATCCTCAAGCGTTAGTGACCGCGTTGATGGCAATGGCTCGGAAGTTTGAGCGGGAAGACAACGGAAAAGAACCGGATATCGACACTCCGATTCCTGCCTGGCCAGCGTCGGCGTCTTCGAAGGGGGCGACCGTTCGACGCGGAATTCTGAAAGCTCTCGATCGTTTGCACTGGGCGAACCTTTCGGTTGATCAGAAGATCCAGGTCATGCGTGTGCTTACGTTGACCTTCCTGCGAATTGGCCCGCCGGATGCCGAAGAGCGAGCTGACATCGTCGGTCGTGGTGGAGCAGATTTTCCAACCGGAGCTGCCGATCTTGACGTCGAAATCGGGCAGTTGATGGTCTATCTGCAGGCTCCGTACGCAGCGGCTGCTCTGGTCGACGCTTTGGAGAACTCGCCGACTCAGGAAGAGCAGATTCGTTTTGCAGCGATGTTGCGACAACTGAAAACAGGCTGGGATGACGAGCTTCGAGAGCGGTACTTTCGCTGGTTCGTCCAGGCGTCGACTTATCGAGGCGGCGCCAGTTTCGAGACGTTCATCAGCAACATCCGAACGGAAGCTATCGCGACATTGAGCGATGCCGAGAAAGCACGGCTCAAGCCGATTCTGGATGCAAAGCCGGCCAACGACGCTCCGACATTTACTGCGAAACCTCGCAAGTTTGTCCAGGAGTGGACGATGCAGCAGCTTGTCCCACTCGTGCAGACCGGGCTGAAGAATCGTGATTTTGACAAAGGTCGGCAGCTTTTTGGAGCGGCGGCGTGTTTTGCCTGCCATCGGTTCGACAACCAAGGGGGAGCAGTTGGCCCGGACCTGACTCAGTTGTCAGGGCGTTTCAGTGCGCGAGATATTCTTGAATCGGTCGTTGAACCGAGCAAGCAGATTAGTGACCAGTACGGCGCCGTTCAGATTGTGACGCTCGATGGAAAAGTTGTGACCGGACGCATCATTAATCTGGCCGGTGACTCGTACCGCATTCAGACCAACATGCTCGACCCGGGAGCATTAGTCGGCGTCGACCGAAAACAGATCGACGTGATGATGCCGTCGAAAACGTCGATGATGCCCAAAGGTCTGTTGAACACGCTGAATGAAAACGAGGTGCTCGACCTGATGGCATACCTGTTGTCACGAGGCGATCGCTCGAACGCAATGTTTAAGAAATAGGCCGCGTTTCTATTCGACTTGAATCCGACTTGAAAACGACAACACCCGGCAAAGTCGGATTCAATTATTAGTTACGGATGGACACCGATTTTCACGGATGACGATGGATTGTGCCAAAAAGTACCAGTCTTTGTCCGTGCCGCATTCAGAGCGATTGCGTGGTGGGGAGCGGGAGCACTTCGAACTGTGCTTTCGGCAGGAAGCCGTTGTTCCAGCCAGCGGTGAGTCGTTTGTTTGTGATGCGGACTTTCGATGTCTGTTCGTTTTCAGGTTCCGGTTTTCACCGGAATTCTAACAACAAGAAAGGACCAGAATTCGGGGAGCAGATCAGAACGCTTGAGGCGATCTGGACGCCAGACGCCCAGAGTATCGCCTGGGGCGAGGGTGTTTGTGCACTTTGGCGGGCCTGGACAATCGAGGGGACAGATTCTGCGGACTGGTGTATGCAAGGGTGATGTCGAATCTGTTTCTGATCAGTAGTGTATGACGCGACCGTCGGAATGAATGGCCCGCGGACATCGTTGGCGGCACGCTAAAAGGTTTCAGTGGTGGTCAATCGGCTTCGACAGTGACCGAGCAAAGTCTGGACCTTGCGACCATCAGGAATTTCTGTAGCGAGGAAAGTAAACTGTGACTTCATGCAGCCCGTCGCCTTCGAATAGAGTGAATCACGACTGACCAGATGACATTGCCACCAGCCAGCACTACCCGCCCGATCATTCGATATCTTCGGGCTTTGTTCTGTACCCATCGAGTACGGGCGACGCTGAATCTGGTACTCCTGTGCATACTTGGCTTCCTGAATGGTATTGGGATTCTGCTGCTGATCCCGCTCCTGGAAGCTGCTGGCGTCGCCAGGCATTCCCTTGGATCAAATCGTGTCGCGACGATTGTCGCAGAGAGTTTCGAGCTGTTGGGAATGTCTCTATCGATCTCCAGTATTCTGATCGCATTCCTGACTCTCACGGGACTGCATGCAGCCATTCAGCGGTGGCATCAGGTCTTGAGTGCACAGTTGCAGGCGGATTTTATCGAGTCGATGCGCAATGAACTCCACGAGTCGATTGTCCGAGCGGAATGGGTCTTCCATCTGAAGTCGCGTTCGTCTGATTTCACTCATTCACTGGTAGACGACATCAATCGAGTCGCACGTGGAACAATGGGGCTGCTCCGATTGGCGAGCCATTTGATCGTGATGATTGTTCATTTCCTGCTCGCTCTGGTCCTTTCCCTGGAAATGACTGCGGTGACCACGGTCAGCATCATGCTGTGCTGGCCGCTTTTGGCGCGGCAGAACAGGGTTGCCAAAGAGGCCGGTCGCGACTCAAGAGATCAGACACGTCATCTGTTCGCACAGATCGACGACCAGTTGTCCGGAATGAAAGAGCTCAAATCGCTCGGTGCAGAATCTCAGCAGATCAAATCGTTTCAGGCCGTGACCGCGTCTATCAATTCCGCTTACGTGGCATTCGCCAGAGCCAGTGCTACGACCTCAACGGTTTACACGTTAGGCGCCGCATTTCTGCTGAGCATTCTGTTGTTTGTCGCCATCGAAGTTCTTTCGCTGCCATTCGGCAACTTCGCCGTGATTATTCTTATCTTTGCCAGGTTGACTCCGAGGTTTCGTGAAATTCACAATTTCTACCAGCAGGTCTTGCAGATGCTGCCGGCATTCAAATCAGTGAGTGAATTGCGAACCCAATGCCAGGCGGCGCACCAGCAGGTAGAAAACAAAGTCACGGCAGCGCCGGGGTTAACCAGCCGGATCGACCTGAAAAACGTCTCATTCAGGTACGATCAGGCTCAGGATATCTGGGCGATCCGTAATATCAATCTAACGATTCCAGCCCGGATGACGACCGCCATCGTGGGCACGTCCGGCTCAGGCAAGAGCACACTTGCAGATCTGCTGATCGGACTGATAACTCCGGAATCAGGAACCATTCTAGTCGACAACGAGCCGCTCTCGTCCGAAAATGCAGCTCAATGGCGTCAAAGAGTTGGCTACGTACCGCAGGAAACCGTTCTTTTCCACGACACTGTTCGAGCCAACCTGCTGTGGGCAAAACCAGATGGATCAGACGATGACCTGCTGGCAACATTGGAGCTCGCCGCTGCCCTCCCTTTTGTGAGATCGCTTCCCGCTGGGCTCGACACTCTCCTTGGCGATCGTGGCACTCGTCTTTCCGGGGGAGAGCGGCAACGGATCGCCCTTGCACGCGCTCTGCTACGCCAACCTTCAGTTCTGATACTTGATGAAGCCACAAGCAGTCTGGATTCGGAGAACCAGAAACGGATTCAGGAAGCGATCTTCAAGTTGAACGGGAAGCTCACAATCATCGTCATTGCACACCGTCTCTCCACGGTTCGTAATGCCGACCAGATCATCCTGATTGAGCACGGCGCGGTTTCTGAATCGGGAACCTGGGATGAGCTTGCTGCATTCTCTGATGGACGTTTCCGATCACTCATCAACGCCGACTTTGGTTGATGGTCAAGCAATTAGACAAAGGGCAATCAGGCCACAGTGCGGACTTGCGGTTCCGTCTTTTCTTCCAGGTTTCCAGCATTCTCGACGCATGTTTTCAGGCAGCAGATCTGAATGTAATAGACAAGAGATTTTGCGAACCAGCCTCCGACCGGCAATCCCAGGCGCCGCAGCATTGATACTCGCTGAATTACGGTTGTGCCTGGCAGGAAGGCCCGGCAAAAACCGTCAAGAAGTAGCGTGGAGCGGCCAAGGTGAGGTGAGAGTCGTTGCAGGATGATTCTCGCTGCTTCAATACTCGCCCAGCGACGTTTCAAAACTTCGGTAGAAAGCGGTTCGCCCTGGCAAAGTCTCCTTAGCATCGCAAACAGACTCGAACGATTCAGGCCTGTTGGTGTCGCACAATCCCCATGCCTTCGATACTGCAGCAAGGGCCGCTGGATACAGCGGACAACTCCAGTGGATGCTGCACACAGTGTGAGCCAGTGATCGTGCATCATTTCGATCAATGGCAGTGGCAGAGAAAATTGAAGCAACGCCCTGTTTACCATTATCGTGCAACCGGGAACATAGTTGCGAGTCAGCAGCCCCCGCAGGAACTGTTCGGCATCAACCGGTGGCTTTTCCACCTGATTGAATGACGGTTGGAGTATTTCGAGACGATGATCTGTGACGACCATATCGCTGTAGATTAACGCTGGGCAATCAACTCCATGTTCCTGTTCTGTTTCCAGCATTTGCTGGAGTTGATCAGCCACTTTGCTGGGATCCCAGACATCATCCTGATCGGCCAGGCAGACGTAGTCAGCTCCACGATCGAGAGCAGTCCTTATCAGGACACCGAAACTTTGCGCCGGTCCAAGTCGACCTCTCGCGTCCTGGAGCAACTCAATCCGCTGATCCCGAGCACCGTAGTTGGCCAGGATAGAAGGCGTCTCGTCGATGGAACCATCATCACGAATCAGCAGCGTCCAGTCTGATTCCGTCTGTGCAAGAATGCTTTCGATCTGTGCAGCAACGTACTTGCCCCCGTTCCACGTGGCGAGAACTACAAACACGCTGGGGATGTCGCTGTAGTTTGGTTTCATTTTGAACCAGAGCCGAATGCAGTCAATCGCCGCTATTTGAAAACGCCTGAAGGTTGCCGGTGTTTCCTGGATGCGTCACTTGTTCCCGTTGAAATCACGAATCATATTCTGCAAAGACTGTGGAACGAAGTGGCGAACGACTCGTTTGCCATAGTCACTCAACAGTTTCCATCGTTTCTGGCTTTGATAGATCCGTAACTGTTGAGAGATGAATGCTTTGCCGACCGCTTGAATCTCTTTTTCCAACAACACTTCCGCATGCCGATGCAGAGCATAATCGAGTTCATTCCGTTCACGAATCAGACGCAGTGCTGAGGGCGACAGGTCACGCGGCGTGAGAGGCCGCACCGTTTGATTTGAAGGGACATACCGAGGCGGCTTGCCCCAGCCAAGTTTCTGAGCGAGCAGGATGACACTTTCATCGAATCGTTCGGTTACTCCAGCAAACAGAAAACGATTTTCAAGGTTTTCCTTTGCCTGATCGAGATCGGCATTTGTGAGCGGGACGTGACGTTCGACATTACCCAGGACAACGCGGGTCTGATCGTTGTTCAACTTAGGAGTCGAAACGAGAAACTCGTCGAACGAAAACTGTTCAATATCAAGCTCACGTCTTCGCAACCAGGCGTGATACTGCGAGATGGCTCGCGCGGTCGGTTCTCTGAGCATCGTCAGGTACATGGATTTACCCGGAAGACGCTCATGCAGTCCGAATGGCATGTGTCCCATCACCAACGAAGCTGAAGGGGAGCATGGAGTTGGCATTTGTTGAATGTCTGCCCGGTTAACATGAGCGACTCCGGTTCCACAGAACTGCTCGCTCAACAAACGCCTCAACGTAGTGCCGCCACTTTTTGGAATATGAACGAAGATCAGTCTGTCTGCTTCGGCGATCATCTCACGATCCGTCCTGAGAACTCTGCCACCTCAGTTGCTTTTGCGCTGAACTGACTGGAATACAGAATCGGGAGACAGTTAGGAACTATTGACGCAAAACGTCAATAGCAACCGCTGACACACACTATGGCCGCAGTGAATCAGGTTTGCGGCCATCTCAGAAGAGATATTGACCCATCGGACTGCCCCTGATATCCACAGCCTGAACTGCTCCTGGCGGCGTGATATTTCTGATATCAATTACGCGAGGGCCTGCAGGCATACGAACTCAACCGTATTCACTCGGATGATCAGATGTTTGAAGAATCCGAAAATCGAATTCTGATCGTTGGGCAGGCCAAGACGGGGACAACTGCACTCTTTTATAGAATCCGACAATCACTTCCCGAAACGACACGGTGTCTGTTTGAGCCAACCACGTTCACCGAATCTTCTCAGGACGCCTGTCGCTGCGTTCTGGCCAAAGTCCTGATCCGTAACACTAAACCTGCCCTGCTGGACAGCTTTCGATCTTTCGGGCGGAGGATTTTGATCGTTCGCGACCCTAGAGACACACTCGTCAGCTCAGTTTTGTATTCGGTGTTCCACGCGACAGAATTCAGAAACACCACCAAAACTCAACGGCTGATTTCACTGCTGGAACAGAAGGAACGAGTTCCCGAAGAAATCGCACTGAGCCAGGTAATGGATGCGGTAGACGCATTGAATCCCGGTCAGCCTTCATGTCTTGATTCGTTCCTGCAGAATCTCGACCTCTTTCGACAATTTCACGAAGACGCCGCTGGCTACCACACCCTGAAGTACGAAGACCTGGTCCAGGGGCAACTCGGACCAACAGAAGAGTATCTTGGTTTCTCACTGGGTGAGATGGCAGGTGTAGGACCACAAGTGCAACGAGTCACAAGAACCAGAAGCTCGGGTGACTGGAAAAACTGGCTGGTGTCCGAGGACACTCACAGGCTGCGTCCACTTCTTGACCAGTATCTCCATCAACTCGGTTATCAGGACGACTGGACGACCTCCCTGACCCCACAGATTCGTGCCGAACATTGCTCTCAGTACGCAAAACGCCTGCTGACTGAGCGCCGACAAGTCAGTTCCCTTGCCGGGCGGGTTTTTCGACGTTTGCGACTGGCAATCACTGCCTCAGTCGCCGAGTAGGACCGTCAATTTCGCGACTCATCCAGTGCTTCGTTATGGCTTCTGGCGATTCATGACTCCGGTGAAGCGGGGAAGACTGACGATTCGAGTCAAACGGACCTGAGTGGACCTGCATCAAGAGGTTCCGCGTTGCGAGTGCTGCGTAACGATATTGCTGCCGTGCCGCGTTTTTGGCTAGAAATGCGATGTAACGGACCTGCCGAAACTGAATCTCCATTGCTCGCCGCCAGAATTGAGAGATACGTACCGCGTGTTTACTGACCAATTAAATGGAGCCAGCACTGTCCCGGACTCGCCGGTGATTGTGATTGGCATGCACCGTTCGGGCACAACACTCCTGTCTCGTCTGCTCACAGACATGGGCGTTCATATGGGGGCAGACACGACTACAGCCAATGCCGAGTCACTGTTTTTTCTGAACCTGAATAATTCAGTTCTGCGGCAGGCTTCTGCAACATGGTTTACTCCCCTGCCGTTCGCGGATGTTGTTGACCACAAAGACTGCCAGTCCAGATACTGTACCCATCTGATCGAGCAACTGAATTCCAGTAGTTTCAGCCAGTTCGAGGGCGACGAGTTTCACGCCGGGAATTATCGGTGGGGATGGAAGGATCCGCGAAGCACAATCACGCTTCCGCTCTGGTTGAAGATATTTCCCCAGGCAAAAGTGATCCATATCGTTCGTAATGGGGTCGGCGTTGCAAACAGCCTGGTCGAACGAGACAGGCGGACTTTTCCTCGGACTTTGCGATCGCGCGTCAGGCGTGCTGCGAGATGTGTGTATCCATTGCCTCCCGGATCCCGGTCGACTCCCTTCCGGAGTCTACAGGAACCGTTTGATCTCTGGAGCCACTACCTTTCGTTAGCCTCGCGATTTACGGAACGGCTCAGTTCCGAGCAATTGTTGACGTTTCGGTTCGAAGATCTTGCCGCGCGAGCAGTCTCGGTATTGTCGCAGATTGGTGACTTTCTAGACCTGCAACATGACGAGGAATTCATGCAGAAACTCGCATCGACGATCCAGACAGACAAAGTCTTTGCATGGACACAGAACCCGCAATTGACTGAATTTCATGACTTGTGCCGTGAATCACCACTAATGCAACGCTTCGGCTACGACACACCGGCATGTCAAACCGGACAGGCCGCCTCGAGCAAACTCAGGACACGCGTTCGTACTGGCTGCGATCCTGCAGGGGCACCGACGTGAGGCTCACCCACCCTGACTCAGGTGTTGAGCCTTAGGGGCATTAACCCGTTTGTGCAATCGGATTTAACCGGAACCCACGCTTGTGACTGACCAGGACTCACCGACACGACCAGTACCCATTATTGTAAACTTCGACATTGAGCCGGATGAGCATTACATCGATCGAAACCGACCGGAGCCATGGCACGGTTTTGAAGCTGCCTTTCCTTTGGTTGATGAAATTCGTGAACGAATTTACAAATATACGGGATGCTCACCGCATTTTACCTGGATACTCCGCGCTGATAAGCAGATCAAACAGACTTACGGTGCAGCAGATTGGGCACTTGAGCGTTACGGCAGCGAACTGGAGCAACTCCGAGCGGCCGGAGACGAAGTAGGTGTGCATACTCATATGTACCGCTGGGACAAAAATCTGAATGACTGGATTCAGGATTTTATGGACACCGACCACATTCGCGAATGCATAGAAATGGGAATTCATGCAATGCGCAAGCATGGATACCAGCCAGAAACACATTCTGTTGGCGGTATACACTGGATGAGCAATGAGCTGAGAGATTTCCTGATTGACCAGGGGATTCAGTATGACCTGACGTTGAAGCCTGGAGAAAAGGGGCAGACCATCAGCAGGAAAATCGGGCAAGTTGACTGTGAACCGATTGATGGCAGACCAATTCCGCAGCAACCGTATCGGTCCTGTTCTGAGGATTTTCGCCTTCCGGCTAAAACCTGCCCAACGAATCTCTGGTTCATTCCGCTTTCCGTACAACTGCCTGATTACGGAATACGGCCAGCTTTACGTCGCCTTCGAAACAAACTGATCGGGCATGATCGCTCGGAGACTCGTCGATTTATCCTGCGGCGTGGACCGGAAAACTTCCGAGAGACTTTTGAGCACCGCATTCGAACGGAGTCGCAACCTCATTTCATGGCTGTCCTGCGTACTGCAACATTCAGCCGCTCTGATCTCTTGGCTGGTGTCATGCAAAGTATCGACTACATCGTGTCTCATCCGCAGGCTGACCGTTTTCGATTTGCTACTCCTGGTGAAACTATTTCTCTACTCGGTCTGGCAGGGACTCAACAAGATAGTCAGCGGTCCGCTGCCTGATATCGGTTGCTTCATTTTCAAGGCAGGACAGTGTCGCATTCCCGCAAGCGTCTTCTCTCTGTAATTGGGCTGTTCGCTCTGCTGCCAGCAGTGGCGGCCACCTGGGTAGTTGCGAAGAATAGCTGGACTGTCCCGGGCAGTGAGCACCCGTATCAGCCAGAGCTGGACATCACGATCGAACTCCCAGAGCCCGGTCAGAGTGACTGGCCGTGGTGGCGAGGAGCTTCAGGAAACGGGACAGCACCGGCTCAGATTGAAAGCTGCAATAGTTCTGTTGCAGAGTGGGATGTTGACATTCCTGGTGTGGGGCAGTCATCGCCAATTATCCGAGGACATCGTGTGTTTGTCACAACATTCGATGCACCATCGACGGTCTCGCTGATTTGTCTGCATCGGGACAATGGTCGGATCATCTGGCGGACTGACATTGTCAGAAATGCAGACACCAATACGAACGCTTCCAACTCGCCAGCTTCCCCGACACCTGCCTGTGATGGTTCGCGAGTGTTTGTTCCAGTAATTGCAGGTGAACGAGTTATTCTATCCGCCGTTTCGTTGGATGGGAAAACTGAATGGCAAAAAGACGTTGGCTGCTACCAGTCTGTTCATGGATTTGCGTCATCTCCAGCGATTTGTGGTAACAACGTAATTGTATGTTGTGACAGCAAGGGACCAGGAAACAGTCGGCATGCTGGAGTCAGCTTTGTGGCTGCCTTGAACAGAGAGTCGGGAAGAGTTGCCTGGCGAACCAGGCGTGACTCACTCAGTGGTTTCGCGACACCCATTATCGCTCACACGGGTGAAGGTAAAGTGATGATTCTGCCCGGCAAACGATCAATCATGGGGTACGACCCTACTACCGGTCGTAAATTGTGGAAAAAGGAGTGGGAGGCGGCACGACCAATAGCAAGCGCTGTTGTGGCTCATGGGGCCGCAGTGGTATGCACCAGGAAGCCAGGCAATGTCGTCATGTGTCTTGATTTCGGGCAGCCAGAAGGAATGCAGCAAGTGTCGACTCGCTGGAAAATCAATCGATGCAGTGGGGACACACCTTCCCCGCTCATTCATGACGAGCATGTCTTGACGCTGGACGATGCAGGCATACTCAACTGCCTGGAATTCGCGACTGGTAATGTTTTGTGGCGTAAGAGGCTTGGTGGGCAATTTGCCGCTTCACCGATACTCGCTGCGGGAAGCATCTGGCTGGTCAGCAAGTCTGGCCAACTATTGCAAATCAGATCCGGAAATGAATGCCACCTTGTTCAGGAGCAAACCATCTCAACATCCGAATCGTTCTGGGCCAGTCCAGCAGTATCTGGAGACTTGTTGATTCTGAGGTCTGCCACACGAATCTACTGCCGTCGTATGATCGCTGGTTAAGCGCGAATGAATCCCGGGCAGTGGAGCTTCAGGCTCGCTTGGTAGAAGGCGCCTGTCCTGCTGACGTTGCTGTCCTGTTCAGCGTCTACCACTTCGCGCTCGACCGCCGGTTGCTTGACACGGGGTCTGACATTCTCAGGCTGCGGCGATGCCACCGTCATCAAATGAGTAGCAGCTTAGAAACTCGTATTCGTCCATTCGACGTTCAATCAATCGAATCTGCTCCGCCGTCCAGTCGCAGGAATGACGCGACTGATTGGGCCTGTCATTGACGATGGCACTGGCTGATGCCAGGTAGTTGTCATCGAGTTCGGCACCAGTAAGAGTCAGCAACCTTCGTAACTCTTTCTCCGGGTTACGTATTAACTCTTCGTGGTAGACATCAATCATGTTCGGCGGAGCATTGCCGGTCTTGAGCTTCTTAAGGGTGTCGCATTGCTGGAAGAACTTTTCAGAATGATCCATCAATGAAAAGTTGGGGCTTCTTCGGAAACGGGTTGCTAGAACGTCGAACGGATTGCGAATTGTGTGAATCAAAGAGACGGGCACACCAACGGTCCTGACCAGTCGATTCAACAGATCAGGATCGTCTGTAAGTTGCCGGGTCGTCGCGCTGGCTTTCTTATCGCCGATAATTCGGAGCTTTTGGACTCGCCCCTGCCACTGATCGGGAACGGCATACTTGTAGTCCGTCCACTCTGCACCTGTCTTGGCGAAGCCTTGCGAGTTCCGCATCAGAAACCAGTAGAGCCCCTCTCTGTCCAGTCCGTCGCGTACGCAACCGAACGCATTCGCCTCGTGACCGATGACAACTTCAGGATGTGCATCCAGTAAAGCACCAATCAAAGTGCTCCCCGATCGTGACGATCCAACGAACGCGACGAAATGCTCGACGTGTTCGTAAACCTGACGGCAACGATGCCCTTGCCAGGCTGCCAGGCGACGCAATATGCCAAGCGTCCAGGGATGCTGGTTGTCGTTGTAACGAATGGGAACAGTGGTCATGACCATACTCATCAGCGTTCGAGTCGAATTATCTATCGATCGAATACTGTTGTTGAAACTCAAATCGCTCTGCTTACGTGTTTTCATCGTGTCGTATTGGTACCTGCATATGACTACTGTGTCACACTGCGCTTTGATTCCCACTGGCGGAGTGTTGAGTCGATGCATCGCCCCGTCCTTCACGAATCGTCAGCTCAATACTCCGAAACCAGTCTGGATACAGTTCACGCAACAGCGACGCGACACGATTAACTTCATTTATGACATCATGATCATCCAGACTGAAGCTCGTGTTCTGCGACCCGGTAAGTGCCAGTCCTGCCATCAGTTCTGAAAAAAAGGCGCAGACATTACGTCTCCGACTGCTCCTTGCGTCCACCCAGCGAATCTCTTCGTCAACAGATAACCTGCGCCAGTCTGGGTGAACATTCAGGCGGGGACGCAGGTAGCGGAGAGCATTCGCAGCAATACGCCGGTATTGATCAGTTCTACCGTCTGACTGGTGAGACCTGGACAACCCTGTCCCGCTGACTCCACCAATATGCTCCAGATATCGGCAATGCCTGAACTGGACAGGCAAACCAGAGCGAAGCTGCAACAGGATCGTAATCAGTTTTCCCGTGTCGTAGAGAATCATCTGCTTTCCGGCGCCTGCAAGCTCATCTTGCAGAGCTTGAGGAAGCTGTTTCCAGAAATACTTTTTGAAACGGATACCAGTCGACTCCATCACATCAGAGAGTAGTTGATTGTCATACATCGCAAAGTAAGAGCTGCCGACACAGAATCCGTCATGAAGGCGATTGTAAACTCCTGAAAGTACTCCAAACCCTTCTGGAAGCTCGGTAAGTTCCTGACTGCCCCACACCGGCGGGCACGAAAACATGGCGGCTGACTGAGCAGGCTGCCAGTTGAGTTCTGTCAGAAAGTCTCCAGTCGCGAAGATGTCGGAGTCCATGAACGCAAACACCGACGATGCCTCCATCTGTTGCAGGATCGTCAGCGCTGCGCCATGGTCCAGCATTCTCTTTGTAGCGATTTTGTGGAACTGGAACCGCTGATTCTTCTTGCTGATGGCCCTCAGAGTTTCGTCTTCTTTCGTGTTGCATCCGTTCGAAACAAGCCGAATCGAATATCCAGGACCGGTATCCAGAAAGCTCAACATCAGTGGAGACAGAAGCTGAACGGAACCCGGGACGAAAATTACATTAAAGATAATGTCAGTGTGCCTGGACATTGATCCCATCCTGACCGCATCTGGTCGTGGTGCGCCTGCCACGATTGCGTGCTCACATACTTTACGCGGCCTTCTGGCACTCAAAACTAATCTGTGCTGGTTCAAGGTTGCGACGTTCTGCGCCCTGTGAAGTCTGTACCAGTGCTCGTATTCGGCGCTGCCAGCCCGGGTATCCGTCGCGTAATAGATCAGCCACTCGGCTGACCGCCCGAGTCATCGCAGCATCGCGATGTTCAAACTCGAACCCGAGCATCTTATTCTCAGCAAGGCAACGCAGCAGTCGCGAGTAGTAATCAACCACCTGGCGTCTGCGGGAGTGTCTGGCGTCCACCCAGCGGGCTTCGGCATCGCTGACCATCTCGCGCCAGCCGTTATACATACCTGCCCATCGAAATAAATGTCGAACTCCACGCGGCAGCACTGATGACCAGGCGCACTGCAACAGGCCATAAAGCTCGCGGGTTCGTGAAAGCTTGAATCCGCTGATGCCCCCTAGATGCTCCAGAGACTCACATTGTCTGAACTCGATACTCGCGTCATACCGTAGCTGTAGAAGGATATTCAGCAGTTTCCCGGTATCATAAAACGCCATTTGCTTTCCGGTCTCGACCAGCTCCGTTTGCAGGTCAGGCGGCACCTGCTCCCATAGATATGGCTGAAAGGTGATGCCAGTCTCCTTCATGCACTGAGTCAGCAGCTTGTTGTCGTACATCGCAAAGAACGAGCTTCCGACATTGAAGCCATCATGTAGCTGGCTGTAGACACCCGAGAGAATTCCATAACCTTGCGGAAGGCGTTCCAGTTCAGCGTTGCTCCAGGCTGGCGGGCAGGAAAAAATGCCTGCGGAATCCGCTGGTGACCAGTTGAGCTCTTTCAGGAAATCTCCAGTTGCAAAAATATCCGAGTCCATGAACGCAAAAACCGGTGACTCATTGTGATTCTGCAGCAGTGACAATACGACGCCATGGTCCAACGGACGCTTTGTCTCAATCCTGCAGAAGGACAGGCGACGCTCTGCCGAGGCCATCGATTCCAGAATCTGGTTTTCATGTGCGGTGCAGCCGTTCGAAACAAGTCGGATCGAGCAATCAGCAGACGCGTCCAGAATGCTCAGGACGAAGGGAGCCAGGCTTCGCACCGTTCCCGATACGAACAGGATGTTGAACGTTACTCCGTCACGGCCAAACATGCGCAACCCATCCTTGGGAGACAGCGAATCTGATGATAATTGTCGATTTGAGTCGTAATTTAGGACATTGTAGGTGGGAACCGGAATAGTGCCAAGACGGAGTCTGACGCGTTCCTGCCGCATCATTGCGGCCAAACAGGCTGCAGGAGTGCCGTTTCCACAGTCATCTGGGAAATCAGTAGAACTTCGCGCATCGACGCGGAAATCTGTTCTTTCCTGTTACGCGAACCTGGTGAGTCCCCCAGGATCGGTATGCACTTCAGGCAATATGTAAAGATCGGATTAGGTTGTGTCGGGCGATGGTTTTATTACAGAGGAGCTTTTCAAGGCAGGATTGTTGACCGGTTATGAAGAGTCGCCTTCTTTGTAGTGGGGGCTGCAGAGCGACTCAGCAAAGCTGTCGGGCTTCGCGTCGCGACGAACTCCAGTGAGTGCGTCGTAAGGCGCATGCCTGATCGACTCTGGCAGTTTAAAAGTCGCCTCCACAGTTCCTGCTGCCGCTCCGTACGACGCTGATCAGGGGCCATATGTGGTTGTG
Source organism: uncultured Planctomycetaceae bacterium (assembly GCA_963976765.1). Classification (GTDB taxonomy): domain Bacteria; phylum Planctomycetota; class Planctomycetia; order Planctomycetales; family Planctomycetaceae; genus JABMPE01. The sequence continues at coordinate 57,400 of CAXBME010000018.1, read as the reverse complement.
CATTCACTAATGTCACGGCCTTGGCCAGATTCCTCTCTGTAAACAAAAAGCCCTCTTGGTTGTACCTGAGTACATCCGAGAGGGCCATTTGTCGTAAGTCTAGTACACCCGGCAAGATTCGAACTTGCGACCTCCGGTTTCGTAAACCGGCGTTCTATCCAGCTGAACTACGGGTGCGGGTTTCTTCGAGCTCTCCGCAAATACGAAGAGCAGGTCTGACTGCGAGGCGCGTCTTATATCAGGGCCGGATGTTGATTTGTAGTCAAATCAACATCCGAATGGCATGTTGGAATGCTCCTGCTTGAAACGGGCTGTTTATGAGGAATTCAGCGGCTTTCTGCTTATACAGTGCTTGCTGGAATTTGAATTCGGTCCAGCAGGTTTCAGCGTCTGCGGGGCTGTGATTCTTTCAAAACAGCGAAAAGCTGCGGGCACGTTCGGCGAGCCGTTTGCCCGAAAATCGCAGGTTTCTTACGAGCGTCAGGCGGACAGTCCAAGGCGTTTGCCTGCTGCGATGAAAAACTCATGGCCTCTGCGAATCAGAAATCGCCCATCAATTCCTCACCATTGGTAGTGCCGAGGGCTCGCCAGGTTGACAGGTCGATCGTGTCTCCGATGGATCGGGATGAGCCGTCGGCGAGCAGGACATTGACCGAACCGATGTGGTGACTGCGGGATGTGATGGCAGCATAGGTTGGGCTGCCGGTGCTGCCGTTCCGACCTTCCTGCCACGAGTTGTAGTCTGCGTCGACGGTGCTGCCGCCGGTTGTGTACGAGACGAAAGAGTTCGGCGTCAGAGTAACCGTGACGCCGGTGTGATGAACTCGGCCATCGGGCCATTCCGTATGGCCGGTGTTCTTGTACTGGGCTCCGCTGGCGACGGCGGCTTCGACATCAGCAATTGTTGCGGGGATGGTTGTTGAGGCGGGGCCGCCGTTGCGGGTGTAGTCGGTCCAGGCTTTGACCTCGGCGGCCGCCAGAGTGTTGCTCATCCCGTCGGTGATGGACGAATCCCGCTGTCGACTGTTCGGGTAAAAAGTGCCGTCGCCGACTGCTCCGGTGATCGGGTTAAAAATGAACCAGGTTCCGTAGTTGAAGCCGTACGTTGTCGGGTACAGGATCGGGCGACCTGAACCTGGATCGCGGGCAAGGTCGCTTTTGGGATCGCTCGGGCAGGAGAAAACGTCGACTTTGATTCCGCTGATGGCAAGCTGACCGTCCCAGGCCTGACTGAGATCAATTTCGTTGGCCAGGTTTGATTCCGAAATGAACGGAAGGATTCGACCGTGCACACCCCAGGATGTGTTGTTGCCGGTTGAGCCGACTGAGAGATCGATCGTCGCACCTGGCGGCAGGACGCTGTGTGTATCGAGATAGTTGTGCAGGGCAACGCCCAGCTGCTTCAGATTGTTTTTGCACTGACTTCGTCGAGCCGCCTCGCGTGCCTGTTGCACTGCGGGAAGCAGCAGGGCGACCAGAATGGCGATAATTGCGATCACGACCAGCAGTTCGATCAACGTAAATCCTGTCCGCTTTTTCATGCCGGATTTCCTGAGCAGCAACGCGGGTTCGTCTGTGATTTTTTGGTGATGGTCGAGCTCGAACGCCGAGTTTGTGACTACGGCCTGAGGTCTCGAACAGCCGAACCCTGGTACAACAAAAAAGGCCGGGAACCTTTTCCCGGAACTCGCGACGTCACCGAAACGACGACGCCCGGTCCATTCGCTCCGGGAAAAGGCTCTCGACCTTTCATGTCATACGCCGCGGACAGAAACTTAGTCTGCCTGCGGTCGACTTCAGCCTGGATCGTACGGACAATCTCTAGCCACAAAAGAGTAATTGTTCGCCGATTGGACAGATGACTCGTACCTGCCGAACGCGGTGCACATCATGAAGGAAGTCATCGAACCCCCTGAAAGTCACTTCGAGGTTGCGATTCTCAGAATCGGCCTGGCTTAGAACATGAGAGAACTTCTAGAAACTGTTCTGAGTGAACAGGGGCGTTGTTTCGGAAACATTTCTGGACTCGACGCGGGCGAGCTGGGGCAGACTCAGGATCAAAGCGAGTGAAGCGTGAGTCCTCAATGAAAACTTTTTGAAAATACACCGAAGTCGCGGCTTGATCAGTGGCGGCTCGACTGGAGCAGTTTGATGAAATGTGTTCTGACGATCTTCTCGATTGTTTACTTTGCTTCGCTCGCCGTGCAGGCCGCTGATCCGCCGGTCTCATCTGTCGAGGCTGTCAAAACGTCTTCGCGGCCAAACCTGGTCGTCTTTCTTGCCGACGATCAGGGGTGGGGAGATCTGAGTTGTCATGGAAATAAAAACCTGGCGACACCAAATATCGACTCTCTCGCGAAAGACGGAACGCGGCTCGACAACTTCTATGTCTGCGCGGTTTGTGCACCAACGCGGGCTGAGTTTCTCACCGGACGCTACCACTTCCGTACCGGCGTGAGCGGCGTCAGTGAAGGGGCAGGGCGGCTTAATCCAGACGAAACGACTCTGGCCGATCTGTTCCATGCGGCGGGTTATGCGACGGGAGTTTTCGGGAAGTGGCATAACGGGACGCAGTCACCCTATCACCCACTCGACCGAGGGTTTGACGAGTTCTACGGATTCACTTCCGGACACTGGGGGCACTACTTCAGTCCGCCTCTCGATCACAACCGGACGCAAGTCAAGGGGAACGGGTACCTCACAAACGACCTGACCGATCACGCACTCGCTTTTATCGACGAGCATCGCGACGAGCCGTTTCTCTGCTACGTCCCGTTCAACACGCCGCATTCGCCGTTCTACGTCGAGGATCATTTCTACAGAAAGTTTGACGGCCTCAATCCGATGATGAGGAATCGCGATCCGGAAAAGGAAGACCTTCCTGTAACTCGTGCGGCTTTAGCCATGTGTGAGAATATCGACTGGAACGTCGGACGGGTTCTGGGCAGGCTCGATGCACTCGGGCTGCGGGAAAATACGATTGTCGTCTACTTCTCCGACAACGGCCCCAACAGCTTCCGGTGGAATGCTGGAATGAAGGGCAAAAAGGGAACGGTCGACGAAGGCGGGCTTCGATCGCCATTTCTGATTCGCTGGCCCGGGAAGATCAGTGCAGGGCGATCAGTGACCGAAGTCGCCGGGGCAATCGATCTGTTGACCACCCTGACGGCGCTCACCAGTATTTCCGCCAGAACGGCGAAGCCAATCGACGGACGCAGCTTTGCGGGACTGTTGCTCGATCATCCGACGTCGTCAGATGAATCCCGCGCCGACTGGTCGGATCGCCAGCTCTTCAGTGTCTGGGGAAAGCGAGTGACCGTGCGAACCTCGCAGTTCCGCCTGGATGATCGCGGTGCGTTGTTTGACATTCAGAAGGATCGTGGGCAGCACCACGACGTTGCGAAGAAGTATCCGGAACTCACCAGAAAGTTGCGAGAAGCCGTTGCCGTGCATCGTGCGGAAGCCACAGAACTTTTTGCGGCCAACGCCGAGCGGCCATTCACGGTGGGGTACGCGGAGTCGACCACACTTCCGGCCCGCGACGGTGTTTCTCATGGCACGATCCGGCGAAGCTCGAAGGCACCGAATAATTCGTTCTTTACCAACTGGACTCGCGACGATGACTCCATCACCTGGGATATCGAAGTCGGGGCGGCAGGGCGGTATCAAGCGACAGTCTTCTACACTTGCCCCGAGCCAAACGCTGGTGTGACCGTCCGGCTTACCTGGGGGAGTTCGAAAACGGAAACCGTCGTGACGGACGCCTTCGATCCACCCTTCTGGGATAAGTCAAAGGAACGCGTCGCCGAGTCGCATTACTTCGTGAAAGACTTCAAGCCACTCGAACTTGGAGAGCTGACGCTGACGGAAGGCCGCGACACGCTGACACTGACCGCACCAAAGCTGATTGGCGGACGGGGCATTGATGTGTATTCAGTCGTGCTTCAGAAGGTCGCTGCCAGGTAGTCTGCGAAACCGCCTCGATGTCCTGCTGAACGCCTGAAATTCAGGAGTGTTGAATCGTTATCAGTAACTGGTAGTTGATCAGCCGGCGGCACGTCCGGTTGCTCCGGTCGGTCGTGACGTCGTTTCACTCCTGCGAGTCAGCGGGGAGATACTTCACAAGTTCCCGTAGCGCGACGACGGTGTATTTCTCGTCCGTCAGGTGCTTCAGATACCGCTCGAACTTCTCAGGACTTGTCGACACCCACGGGTGTGGCGCATCGGGAATGCCATGAAAGGTCATGACGGCGATTTTTCCATTTCTGGCCATCTCCGTCGCCATGACAAACTGCTCGAACGTACTGTCTGGTTTGCCGTCAAAAGCCTGAGGCATTAACAGCCCGTTATCCTTTGCCGGGTCGAATGCCCGGGCACCACCGGCTCGCGCAAATCGATAGCCTCTATTCTTCAGAACTTTGACCGCGATGTCGCTGGTGGCGTATCCCGGATAGCAGAAGCTGACGGGCTTGGGAATTCCGTGTTTAACGCATTGGTCCTCGATGTACTCCACATCAGAGTCGATCTCTCCGGCTGTTTGGCGGTTGACTGCGGCATGTCGTCGAGTGTGATTGCCAATTTCGAATCCGGCTTTGTGCAGTTCGCTGATCTGGCCCCAGGTCATGTAGTCTTTTTTGTTCGTCGTAAAGTTGAAGCCCTCGGTGATGAAAAACGTGGCACCAAAGCCGTACTTCTTCAGGAGCGGCCCGACATGCGTTGCATGAGTGATTGCCGAATCGTCAAAAGTCAGGACAACGAGTCTGTCTGGAACCGGAATTCGAGCTGGTTCTGTTTCATTCGACCTGCCCGCTGCTGCTCCGGCATCGGCAGGTTGTTCGTCGGCTGAAACCTGACGCAGACTCGAAACCACGAGCAGAAGAACGCTCGCGATCACGACTAACAACGTCCGTACTGAATTCATGAATGACGCCTTCAGGTTTCAACGACAAGAACGACAAGTTAGTGCGGACGATTCATGCGAGTGGGGCACTTTCATTTCAGTCCGCGTCGGATCAGCAGCGCGTCGATTGCGGGCTTTTGTCCACGCCAGGTCGTATATGACTGCATGGGATCTCTACTACTGCCTCGGGAAAGGACTTCGTCACGAAAGCGGTTCCCGTTTTCGAGCGTTGCGCCACCGTTGGATTGCATATAGGCAAAGGCGTCGGCGGCCAGAACTTCGCTCCAGATATAGGCGTAATAGGCGGCTGAGTATCCGCCTCCCCAGATGTGAGCAAAATACGCCGTGCGGTAGCGAGGCGGCACGGATGCAATGTCGATCCCATATTTCTTCAGCGTTGCTGCTTCGAATGCTTCAATGTCGTCCGGGATCTCATCTGCGGACAATGTGTGCCATTCCAGGTCCAGAATTGCCGCCGCGAGATACTCAAGCGTGTCAAACCCTTGATTGAACCTGCTGGCCTGGATGACCTTGTCCAGAAGCTCTGTCGGAATTGGTTCGCCAGTTTCGTGGTGGCGGGCATAGTTGCGAAGAATGTCGGGCTGAATCGCCCAGTCTTCTTCAAACGTCGACGGGAATTCAACGAAGTCGCGAGGCGTTGCTGTGCCAGCGACGGATGGATAGGTCACGTCGGAAAACAGGCCATGCACGGCGTGGCCCATCTCGTGAAACATCGTGGTGGCATTGTCAAAGCTGATCAGAGCCGGTTTCCCATCAGCCGGTTTGGGATTGTTTAACACATTGACAATGACCGGCTTTTGATTCAGCAATGTTGATTGCGTTACGAAAGAACTCATCCACGCGCCGCCACGTTTTGCGTCGCGGCTGAAGAAATCGACGTAGAAGAGGCCAATCTGAGATCCGTCTGAGTCGAGTACGTCAAACACGCGAACTTCCCGGTGATAAACGGGCAGGTCGTTTCGTTCGCGGAACTCGATCCCGAACAGTTTTTTCATCGTGAAAAAGACGCCCTTTTCGAGAACGTTGTTCATTTCGAAATAGGGTTTGACCTGCGCTTCATCGACGTCAAACCGGGCTTTGCGAACTTTCTCGGCGAAGTATTCCCAGTCCCACGGTGCCAGATCGTGACTGGCCCCGAGTTCTTTCATCATGGTTCGCAGATCATCCGCTTCCTCATTCACTCGCGCGACGACGCCCGGCACAAGATCGGTCAACATCTTTCGAGCCGCCTCAGGCGTCCTGGCCATCTGATTCTGCAGCTTATAGGCTGCGTGGTTTTCAAAGCCGAGCAGTTTCGCGCGTTCCGCTCGCAACTGCGCGATTTCCAGAACGAGCCCGCGGTTGTCGACGCCGCCGTTCTGCCCGAGAGCGCGGCTGGCTGAAGCTTCCCAGAGACGCCGCCGCAGTTCGCGGTTATTAAGCGACGTCAGCATCGGCACGCGCGTCGTATTGGTAATTTCCAGGATGTACTTGCCGTCGTTGCCGCGTTCCTTTGCCTTTTCCGCCGCCGCTGCGATTTGCGAGTCAGTCAGACCGTCCAGTTCAGTGACATCGTCGACAATTACTGACCGCTCTTTCGTCGCTGCGAGCAGGTTATCGTTGAATTCTGTCTGCAGCTTTGACAACTGCTCGTTCAGAGAGCGGACTCGGTTCTGCTGCTCCTCCGGAAGCCTGGCTCCGGCCCGCACGAAGTTCTCGTAGTGACGACGCAACACTTCCTGCTGTTCGCCGGTCAGCTTCAGCGACTCGCGCGATTCGTACAGTGTTTCAACTCGCTCAAAGAGTCGTCGATTGAGATGGATATTGTCCGAATGAGCTGCGAGAAGTGGTGCGACTTCCTTCTGCGTCTTCTGAAGGAATTCGTTTGTGTTGGAAGAGGTCAGGTTCGAAAACACCTGCTCCACGCGCGTCAGCAACGTTCCCGATTTTTCGATTGCCTCAATGGTGTTTTCGAAGGTGGGAGCATCGGACAGGCCAGCGATGGTTTTAATCTCATCCAGTTGTTGCCTGATTCCTGCCGCGAAGGCCGGCAGGTAATGCTCGACTCGGATCGTATCGAAGGCGGGGGTCTGGAGTGCCAGTCTGCTGGGGGCGGCGAATGGATTGTCGTCCGGTAACTCCGAATGGCCGCTCTGTTTGTCATCCCCGGTGCGAATGTCTTTCAACTGAGACTTTTGAAACGCCAAAACATATTCCTCGCTGTAACCCGTGATGCACAAAACCAACAACACACCAATGACTAACCTGCCCATCGAAAGCTCCTCACAATGGTCCGACGAAGACTACGGAGTGAGGATAGCGTTCCTCGAAACGGAAGCCAGCCAGCAGGCAATCACCTTGTTCTGCGGCGGGGCAATGTTGTGTGTTGCAGAAGCAGAGAATTTATTCCAGACACGTTTCTGATTGAACTGTAGACTGAGGCTCGCATGGCGTTGTTCATTCTGTAATCAAACTCGCACCCTCAATGCTGCGAGAACATGATCAGCAGACGGCGGTATTCACAGGCAGGAGACTCTGCGTGGCTGACACATTTTCGGACGATGAACTGCTGGCGTTTCTGGATGAGCAACTTCCTGTTCAACGAGCTTCTTCGCTCGAAGAAGTGCTGCGGGATTCGTCCAACATGCGGCAGCGGCTTGCCGCTTTGATCCGACGTCGCGATCAAGGGGGGCATACGATCGGTGAAATCTGGCGACGGAATCGACTGAGTTGCCCAACTCAAGCGACGCTCGGCAGCTATTTGCTCGGAGTTCTGGATGTCTCGTTGAGCGAGTATGTCGAGTTTCATCTGAAGACAATCGGCTGTCGGCTGTGCAACGCAGTCGTGACCGAACTCGAAGAATCCCGCCAGTCGACGCCGACCGCCAGCGACCGACGACAGCGGTATTTCGAATCGTCGGCCGGAATGCTGCGAAAAGACGATTAACACGATTTTCGCATTCCGGCAAAGTCGCAATTGACAACTTAGGTGGTCTGCCTAGAATGCGAGGCGTCTCTCTTCTCTCTCCCCTCACCCAACGATTCATCGTTAGGTTTGGGCGGAAAGCATGGCGGTCTCCTGCGGGAGGTCGCCATGCGTTCCATTTTCTGACGTTTTCTCAATTGAAGATTCATCCTTATGGGGTGGCGTCTTCCGTCAGAGCGTTTGAGTCATGTGGCCGTTGGTCAGTGCTCAACCCATCCGGACGATGTGCTTGTCGTCAGGTGTCCTCACTCGCTGAAACTCTGGTTCAGAATCCATGTTTCAATTCGCGAGTAAGGAATTACCCTGTGTCCCAGCCGAGAGAATCATCGACCACCTGCGTCGCACTCCCCACTGGCCCAGCCTCAACACTACTAAGCTGTGCCCGGCAGTTGGAAGAATCAGGCCTGATGGTGGCCGCCCGGAACGCCTATCTGGCAGCAGCCCTTGCTGACGAAACCCCGAACGGTCGCGTCGAGCTGACAGGTTTCCAGTTTCGTTGTGAGTGCTTCGACGAAGCTGCCTGCGGGTATGAATCGCTGCTCCGACAGGCTGCGGAAACCAAAGACGCTCGGCTGGCGGAAATCGTTCGCCACAATCTGGCCGCAGTGTTGAGAAGAACGGGACAGTCCTCTCGCGCGATGACGCTTCAGGGGCGGGCCAGTGAAGCAACGCTTTCAGCTCATGGCGAACTTGGAGCTGCCGACCTGACCGGTCGAGCTTTGGACGCGATCGATCTGGGAGACTTTGATCTGGCAGAGAATCTGCTGCTCCGGTCGCTCGCCGTCGAAAAGGCAACGGGCAACCGCGCCGGAGAAGCCACGGACTGTGCGAACCTGGGAGCACTCGCCCTCTTACGCGGTGACAACGCTGTCGGCATTCGATTTCTCGCGCGGGCTTACCATCTGCATCGAAAGCTGAACGATCGGGTCAACGCGGGGACTGACCTGCTGAATCTTGCCGAAGCTTTTCAGAACGTCAGCCGCTGGTCTCTCACCAGCCGTTGTCTGCGGCGAGCGATCTCGCAGTTCGAATCCTGCGGCGCCGAACGTTCGCTGGATACAGCACGCAACCGACTGCGCGAGATCCAGCAGGTCCGAGGCGTTTTGAAACGCGACCCGCTGCTGAATTGACTTCCCGCCATCGTTTCGTAGCGTTACCAGAATCGACGTTGCGAACCGCAACTTCAGCGAAAATGTGCATTGCAGGAATCATCTCAGATGTCGGACGAAACATGGAAGGTGCGAGTCACCAAGGATCACCTGGTCTTCAGCGCCGCGCACTTCATCACGTTTAACGGAAACATTTGCGAGCGTCTGCACGGTCACAACTGGCGGGTAGCGGCTGAGCTGACAGGACCACTTGATCGCAACTCGTACGTGTTTGATTTCATCGCGCTGCGTGACACGCTGCAAGGCATCGTCAACGAGCTGGATCATCACGTCCTGCTGCCGACTCAGCACCCGGCGATTAAGGTCAACGAATCCGACGTCGAGGTTGAAGTCACGTTTGAAAACCGTCGCTGGGTCTTCCCTCGCGAAGATTGCGTTCTGCTGCCGGTTGCAAACACGACAGCAGAACTGATCGCTCGCTGGATTGGCGAACGACTACGGCCAACGGTCGAAAATCACGGCGAAGCCAACGTCTCGATGATTCAGATCGAAGTCGAAGAGAACTTCGGCCAGTGGGCCATTTGCCAGATCCCGCTCGGTGACTGATCGACAAACCGAATTCATCGATCTGTCGCCGCCGCGCCGGACTGTCTGTTCGCCAATCTGCCTGCTACTGGTCAGTGCTGACCTGTCGTAACCCCTGTGAAACGCTTGACAGGTCACCGCTCGCACTCAGAGCGTCCAGGCCGCCGTCATCGAAGAACTGTTGCAGTTCCAGAATCGCCGGTCCCATCAGGAATCCGAAAACGGCTGGCATCATGAAGAGCACTGTTGGGAACATGAGTCGAAACGCCGCCTTGTTCGCCTTTTCGTCGGTACGCTGACGAAGGCTTTCGCGCATCGTATTACTGTATTCGGTAAGTGCGTCAGAGACGTTCGTTCCCATCCGCTCCGACTGATTCAGCAACGACACGAACGAGTCCACTTCCGGAACGTCGACGCGGTCGGCAAAGTTGTCGAGGGAAATCTGGAGGTTGCCGACTTCCGCCTGATGGACCACGATCAGCAGTTCGGTTGCCAGGGCGGGATAGACAGGCTGAAGGTCTCGCGAGATACGTTTCAGCGAATCGGGAATGGTCAGGCCCTGACTCACACACATGTTGAGCATGTCGAGCATGTCCGGCATGGCACGCTCCAGCTGACTCGTCCGCTCGGTCGCTTTGTTCTGCAGAAAGATTCGCGGCACAGCCCAGACCAGCCCCGCCACCGCAATCGTGCCGAGCATCGCAAAGATCTCAAACCGCTGCGGCACAAGAATGACCGCAGCCCCGCCAAGAAAGAAGACGCCGAACAACATCATGAACCGGACAGCCTGAAGGTTCTGCATCGCGTGCGGCTGATGATAGCCCGCCCGCGTCAGTTCTTTGTTGGTTCGCTCAATGTCAGGCGACGGCATGACAGCCGACAGCGCCGAGGTCGCCGGTCCGAAGACGTAGTCAGACCCATCGTTCGACGGAACCTGATCGGGCCTCAACATCGGCAGGCTGTTAGCTTCTTCAAAATCGTCGGTCGGATTGCCAAACAGTTTCTGCCCGGTCCAGCTCACCTCGTAAGGCTGGTTAGCGGACGGCTGCCAGACTTCGGACTGAGGTGGAGACCACGCCATGAAGCGATCAGGCTGAAGGACTCCCGATGCGGTGGTCGGTGCCTCTTTTGAAGGCGACGTCGGCTCGACGGATTCCGTTGACGCACCGGTTGAAGCGGACGATTCAACGGCGGCGGCAGGTGACCCGACAGGTGTTGATGTCGTTGCTTCTGTAGCCGGATGGTGAAGTTCGGCCTGCGACTGACGAATGGCGTCTTCGTATTCGGCTTCTCGAATCTGAGCTTCGTCGCGCTGGCGTTGACGCCAGCGGCGCACTCGATTGATCAACAAAGTCAAAACGAGCGATGCGGCCAGCGTAAAGAAAATCAGGAACAGTGTCTGAGTTGAGAGATTCATCAAATTGCCTCAAGCAGGAGCTGACGCGTTCGTTGATTATCAGCCTGTTGCCGAGCCGAAACGGCTCATTGTTCGTGTTTGGCTTCAAGCGACCAGCGTCAGCTACGCTGGCTGTTTTGCAGAATTCGCAGAATGAACATTGAACCAAAGATTTCCATCGCGATTGAGCCGAGCGTTACCTTTCGGCCAATATCCGATGCCATCAGTTTCTGAACGTAAAGCGGATCACGAATCGAGAAGAAGATCACGATACACACCGGCAAAGCGAGCATCAGGACGGCCGTCGCGCGACTCCCTGTTGTGGCGGCTCGAAGTCGCCCCAGAAACAGCAGGCGGTCGCGGATCGTCTGGGACAATCGTTCGAGCACGCTCACCAGGTCGCCCCCGGTCATTTGATGGACCGAAAGCGCTGTCACCAGAATGTTCAACGTAACCAGCCCCGTTCGATACGGCAGTTCCTTGATGGCCTGCGTCATGTCCTCGCCCATTTTCATGCGTCGAGAGCATTCCTGAAGTTCGTTACCCAGTGGAGCAGACGTGTCATTGCCGACCAGTTCCCAGCACTGTTCGATACTCCGTCCGGTTTTTGCGGCACGAGCCAGTTCGTCGATCATCGCCGGAAGCTGAGCCATCATTTGCTTCTGCCGCCGCTGACGCATCACCACAGCGGTGAGGACCGGAGCAGCAAATCCTATGGTGCCGAGCATCAATGCCGACAACAGATTTTCCTGCACGACGAAAACCATGCCGCCCAGTGACATGCCACATAACGTGCACAGGAAGAGCATGACCGAAGGACCGACGCCGATTCCGGACTGGATCATCAGCGTGTCGAACCAGTAGTTGATCGAGTTGCCAACACCATCATCTTCGCGCGTTCCAAAAAGCTCCTGATCCCGGAGAATCTCTGCGAACGCAGGTAATGGCTCGATTGGCGAGTTGGCAAATCCAGTTGACATGGCGACTTTCCTGAAACTTTTGACTTCTAATGGCGGGCTCGAGTTTGCTTCTCCGTCGTCGAGTTACGATTTCCTGGGCGTTCTAGTTTGCAACTCGCGAGCGTCGAACATCTCGCCTGGCAGGTCGAAGCCGGACGCGGCCAGCCGCTTCAGGACGGCGGGTTCATGACCTGTCGCGAAGAACGAACCAATCGCACGACCGTTCGGATCGACTCCCTGCATTCGGTAAACAAAAATGTCTTCAATAATGTAGACGCCGTTGCGGACGCCGCAGATTTCGGACACTCGAGTCACTTTTCGTTCGCCGGTGCTCAGACGCGACATGTGCACCAGAATCTGCACCGCGGAAGCGATGTATTGCCGAGCGACCGCTGTCGGCAGCTCCACCCCCGACAACGCAATCATCATTTCCAGTCGGTCAAGAGCGTCTCGCGTGTCGTTCGCGTGGAGCGTACTCATCGAACCATCATGGCCCGTGTTCATGGCCTGGAGCATTTCAAGAACTTCACCACCGCGCGATTCGCCGACGATGATTCGGTCAGGTCGCATTCGCAGGCTGTTCTTCAGCAGATCCCGCTGATCAATTTCGCCCGTCCCTTCAACGTTGGCCGGTCGCATTTCCAGCGACACGACGTCCGGCTGCTGAAGTTGAAGCTCGGCAGTCTGCTCGATTGTGATGACTCGTTCGGTCACTGGAATGAAGCGGCTGAGATTGTTCAGCAACGTTGTCTTTCCAGCACCCGTACCACCGGAAACCAGCATGTTCAATCGACCGCGAACAGCCATTACCAGAAAGTCTGCGATTTCCGGAGCCAGCGATCCCATCGAAACCATGTCTTCAAAGAGCAACGCTCGCGAACGGAAACGACGAATAGAAACCGTCGGCCCGTTCAAGGCCAGCGGCGGAATCACGGCGTTCAGTCGCGAACCGTCCGGCAATTTGGCATCGACCATCGGCTGAACTTCGTCGATTCGTCGACCGGCTCGACCGACGAGTCGATGGATCAATCGCAGCAGGTGAGCGTTGTCCGCAAACCGAACATTCGTCGGCTGCAGAATCCCGTTGCGTTCAACGAAGACTCGATCTGGCCCGTTGACGAGAACGTCGGAAACTTCAGGGTCATTCATCAACGGTTCGAGCGGACCGAAACCGTAGATCTCGTCCATGATCTCTCGGACCATGTGATCGCGCTGGTCGACAGGGAGTTTGACTTCGTCCATCGACACCAGATGCGACGCCAGCGAGCGGAGCTGCTGACGCAGTTCAGACTCTTCGATCTGTCCGGCTTTGGACAAGTCGATTGCGTCGATCATGCGGCGATGCAGATGCGTCTTCAGCTTCTGAAACTTCTGTTGAGCTTCCGCATTCGTAACCGTTGCAGTGGGAGCTTCAGCAACCATGTCGTGCCTCGTTCTGACTGAATTATGGCCAATCCGGCCTCAGGATGTTCAGTTCGTAATCTGCAGCCTGTAGATGTATCGATTTGAAAGTTGTTCCGAGCGGTCTTCCGGTCCGCGTTTCTTCTGTCGACCGGCTCTCGGTTCGTCGTTGTTCGAAGCAAGCATCGCTGTTCGAGTCGTCATGACGCCCGGCTGGATGACCAGCTCGCAACCGTCGTCTTCGAGCACGTTGACCGACAGGACACGGCCAGCAACCGCTTGAGTAATTCGAATTCGTCCGGCTCCAGAGCGGTCAGTTGGCAGGAACTCGTCATAGAGAAAAAGAATACGACACTGGCCAATCTGCTCTTTCAGCACGCGAGGCGATGGACCGTGAATTCCGGCAACGGTATCGAATTGACGCCGCGACTTTTCGTGGAAGCGGAGTTCGTTCTGGTTTTTCGGCAAGTCCTCGTCACGCCAGCCGCTCCGCATGTGCTGCAGCAGTTGTTCGTCGGTCGAGATCCCGTTCACATCAAAAAGATGGACGTTGGCTTCTTCAGGATTACCCCGATGAACGGCACTTCGAAGGCGGATCTCCGGAATCCCATCGGGACCATCGGTTACCTGTCCGGTCTGCTCGTCGTAGCCGAACAGGTCGGCTCCCTTTCGGTCTTCAATCTGAAGCTGCCAGGATTCGCGAGCATCGCCTTCTCTGGCTTCCCGCAGAATGGCCAGCGGCAACGCCGGAATCGGAGCCCCGGTCAATGGCTGAAACCCGACGATTCGATTGTCAATTGTTGCTTCTGACAAGGCTGATACATCAGCCCCCTCGTTGTCGCTGACTGAGTTCAGAAATGTCGCGACGGGATTATTGCGTGATCGCGAATGCAGACCTCGAACGACGACACTTGTCGGGTTGTCGGTCGTCTCGATAAAGACGTTTTCCAGCGTCCGCTCACGGTGGACCAGACGCCCGAAACGGACGTCGCCTTCCGGAGAAAGATCAAGTTCGACCGGTTGCCCGGCGATGAGATTTTCACCGGCGATCCGGCCCGCTTCGCGCCGAGCCCGCTCGAGGCGTGCATCAATGTCGGAATCCGGTCGCAGCAGATCGTCAGACGCCAGCAGCTGACCACCTCGCAAAGCCGCCGCTTCAACAGCAGCTTCGAGTTCAGTCTGAGCACCATCAATCCACAACCGGTCCAGCGCAAGGGCGACTCCGCCGATAATGACCAGCAGCGACATCATTGCTGCCAGCGCCATGCTTCCTCGGCGCTTCGAGTGTTGACCTCTGACGATTTCGCGATGTCGAATTGTCAGTTGGCTGCGAACCATCATCGTTTCAGATCCTATGCCTGCGCGGGCGCAATACTTCGTCCTGTTAAACATAGGTCACAAATTTCAGCGGCGACGGAGCAAATCCTCATGATCTGACTCCGCGAACAATGCTGCCGGTTTCGTGTTCCGGACAATTCCGCCTGCATGCGGTGTTCAGTTTCTGGCTGACTTTGGATTCAGCGGAAACTGATCGTTCTGAACGCGAAAAAGCGGCCCGACCAATGACCGGACCGCTTGACGATCTTTTTCCAAAGAGCGAACAGCAGGACTCAGCGAACACTGGCTGTTCTGCTGGCAATTCCCGTGTGGCCGGTTTTCGTCGAATTCGGTGAGGCAGGAGCCCCGGAAGTACCCGTGCTGGTCTGCGGTCCATAGATCATGCCGCCGCCGTTGTAAGGCACCATGCCATTGTTGGGGACGACTCCCGGTCCGTATCCAGGGGGCATCATTCCGTTGTTGCCGTTTGGATACCCGTACCCACCTGGCACGTTTCGGTTGCTTGGGCCCTGATAGGCACCACTGTATCCGAAGTTCCCATTGAACCCGTTCGTACCGTAGTTGCCATAATTGCTGTTGTATCCACCCATGGGGACACCATTAACAAACGTCTGAATGCCTCCTCCGCCAGCTCCGCTGTAAATCCGCGAATGGAATACGTCTGGCTGAGGTGGAACGGGTTCTTCAGGAACCGGAGGCAACTGCAACAGCTCTTCCAGAGTCGGACGATCAGGGTTTGCAACCGCGACCGTCACTGAACCGACCGTGTTTGGCGTGTAAGAGAGGTACAGATCGCCGTTCTCATCGGCCAGTCGCAATATCGCAACATCTTTCTCAGCAACTTCCAACGTCACGTTGTTGCCGCTGGTTTCGATACTTGTCTGCACGAAAGCACGATTGATCGCCAGGATTCTGACACCCTTAAAGAGCACGATCGACAACCCTCCGATTTCCTGATAACGCGGGTCGGAGGCGACGTTTACTTTCGGGTTAAATTCAATGTCCACATGATCGCCGGGACGCAGCAAACCGTTCATCAGCGACGCACTGTCCGTGAGATGAATTGTCATGGCCCGATAACCATCGCTGACGGCCAGCGGCGGCAATTCGTTCATGGGAAACAGCGAACTGCCATGAATTGGCTCAGCGGCTTTCAGTGGCTTGCGGACAACGCGACCAACGATCGTCGTGGCGTTCAACAGAACGTCATTCTTGATCTCGTTGGCTGGCCATGGTCCCATGCCGATGTGTTCCTGCGTCAGTACGGTGCCGACTTCGACATCGCCGACGAGCATTGGAACAACACGGGTGCCGACAGTTCGCGGCCGTGGCGGTTCTTTGGCGAGCAGTTGCTTGCCAACGTAAAGAGTCACGAGCAGCCCCATAGCCACCATCATCATCACGATGAGTTTTGCAGGAGTGAGATTCTTCACCGGTCTGCTCCTCTGAGAGATTCGCGTTCGCTTCCAGCGGTCGTCCGCGTTAACCAGCCCACCCGGTTAATCAGCACGGCCGCCAGCCGCATCACTTAAAAAGTTGGTCACCCGAGACCCGGACCGCTCCGAGTCTCAACCCGCATGACGTATTCGGTATTCAAGACCTGTCGACCCGCAGTGGCTGCAAGGCCGCTGGCAATCAACGAATCTAATATGGAGTGAGTATTCAAACCCGTCGCTCGAAAGCCGACGTTTACTCCCTGATCATCTTTGTCACTTCGTAAAGCTTCCGATTCTTCAGGCTGTACCCGATTGGCCAGAGAAGATCAGGAGACGCACTGTTCATGCTGCAGGCAATGGCCACGGTGACGACGTCTCCGGAACGTTGCCCTTGATCGATTGAAACTTCCATCGTTCGCTGAAGCCGTGGCGAGAGCACTCGGCGGATTTCTTCTTCTACGGCGTCGTAAGTGACCCCCGGTATCGATGCTTTCCGGGCTGCAACTCGAGACGCCTCCGACAGTTCGCCGCGAGCGGTGAACAGCAAAGCAAACTCGAACAACCCGAACAGCACGATGGCAAGGATCGGTAACGTCATGATCAACTCAGCACTGAGCATCCCGGAGCGATTTCTGCGTCGCTTCCGTCCACACCCGGTTTTTACTGAATCAACCCGTTTCATCGCTCAACCCGCCTCGAAAACGATTTCTGTCTGAAAGCGACATCACGCAGAATCTGCATGACGCGTTAGCCACCGGCCTGGAACAATCCTGCCAGAACCTGACCGCCGATCCACGGAAACTGAGGAAGCTGCCAGGCAACAACAGCCCAGGTGGCCAGAGCAACCGGCACGGCGTATCCCATCGGGCGTCGATGCTGTCGCTGCTGGAGCGTTTCCTTTTTGGGCTTCTCGCCCTTCTTCAACTTACCCGTCGCCAGGTATTTATCTTTGGTGTCATAAACGCCGCGTGAAAACATGCTGTAGACAATGACGAGGAACGTTCCAACGGCTGCAAAGATGACGCTGCCAATCAGCACCATGATCGTCAGTTTCCAGCCGAGCCACATCGACAGGCCACCCATCAGTTTCACGTCGCCGCCGCCGCCACTCCCGATAATCCAGAGCAGGAACAGCAGACCGAAACCTGCTGCGAAGCCCAGGAATCCTTCGCCGAGTCCGGCAAGGCCGTGAAAGACAAGCTGATAAACGATCCCGGCTCCGAAGAACGGAAGTGTCAGCTTGTTCGGGATCTTTTTGATGCGAATGTCTGAAATGGCGGCGGTGACTGTGTAAGCCCCCACGCCAATCAGGAAGACGACAAGACCGATTGTGAATTCTGGTAACATACCTGACTCGCTGCTCCGATAAGTTCCCGCGGAACGATGCCGCAAACCGCCTCAATGCATATCAGGCCGGCTCCTCGTGAGCTGGACTCAAAGCCGGAATTTCCCGGCGGTGGAACTTTGATGGACTCGTCAACAAAGGCTCCGACGGCAAACGAGAGCAGTCGGAAGTCTGTGACAAACCTATGTCACGATCCGATCGAAGGCCCAATCAAACGCACAAACTGCGCAGATTTCCCATCCAATTATCCCGCGCCGGCGAGGCACGTCAGGATCAGCATGGCAAAACCCTCAATTTACCGGGGCAGCCAAAAGCGACACGCCGTCATAATCGGTACAACCAGAAACCACACCCGACCGGATCCGAACTGAAGATCAACTGCAACCAGAAGTCACTTGAGCCCAACCGCGGGCATCAATTCTCAATGGCAGGATGTTCGGCGCAAGCGAGCCTGCAAAGCGACAGCATGAAACGAAGTGGTACGTCGGTGGAAAACATCATACCGAGTTGAAACGCGATCGGCCCAGAAGCCTACCTGTTTCACTAAATCTCACAAGCTGCCCATCGCTCCTGAGTTGCGAAGTGCGCCCCACTACTAACAGAATGCTCAGTTCTCAAATTTTCGGGGTAATAACTTCTCCGCAATCTGAACTCCCACTAAGACGGCAGACATGGGCCAAATTTCAATCCTCACACGATTATTTGATCCGAGTATCCTGGTGCCTGGAATTCTTCTGGCCGCTGGACTCTGCAGCCTTGGACTCGTGCCATTCTCGACACTGATGCCAATGCGCGAGCTTCAACTTGTCGCTCATGGATTAGTTGCCCTTGCCGTCGTCTACACCCTAGGCTTGGTGACGCTGGTAATACAACGCGCCTTTTCGTTCCTTCCCCACGGCCAGAATGCCGCATCGATCGAAGACTCAACAGACGCCTATTGGGACGACATCTATCGGCACCTTACTACCCCGTCACGTGAAAGCCTGCACAACTACCTGTGGCATCTGCGCATGACCTGCCGCAATCTTGCGGTTGTGTCAACTGTGCTGGTCCTGCCGAGCTTTCTGCTGCTTAGCACCGGAGATTTCAGTAGCCGGCCCGCCAGTTGGATCTTCGGGCTGTCGTTTCTCGGAATGTGCCTCTTCGGAATTATCACCACGGATCTGAACCAGCCAATCAGGGCGACACTTCGACCGATAGAACCAGCGGACACCTTGACCGATTCGACAAACGTCACTGAAAACGCACACAACGGCGACATCAGCCGTCAACCACCCAGTCGGTCAGCACCATCCGCTGACACAGAAGATACACCCGAAGGGAATGAGCTGCTTGCCACATCGCATTTTCCGATTGCCCCAGCCAGCAGCAGGAATTTGACTGAGCGAATGACAATAAATTCAAAGCAGATTCTGGCTGCGTTCGATGCTTTTGTTCTTGAGGCACTTAACCTTAAGACTTTGCCTCACCTGAAGAACTCACTGATTGCGTCGTTTCTGTTGATGCCTTGTGTAATCCTTGGACTGTTCTTCCCTGTCACGCGGTCAGAGGCGATTCTTCTGTTGCTTGGAACGGCCATCGCCATACTGACGCATCTGCTGCTGATTGTTCTCGCCAAAGGAGAACACAAGCCAGCCTTCGAGCTTCATTGGGGCGGTTTTGGAGGTGGAGTACAGGGAATCCACATCCGACCGGCTGGCGCACTGGGGCTATTGATAACCGCAAGTGTCATCGCGTGGATTGGCCTGGCGTATGTATCAACGGGCCGCCTCGAATTGCCCAGTACTCCCGCAACCAATATTCGCGCGACCAGTGATGGAGCCAAAGCTTCAAACATCACGACTCCTAGTGACGGAACTCCTGACACGACAAAAAACGAACTCGGGGACACGACAAAGCAGACGAATTCTGGCGGCGGTAACGGCAAGCTTCCGAAGAAAAAGGAGTCTTAGAGTGCCGTTTGATCTTCAGCCAATCTGGGAACCCGATGCGCTGCTGTGGGATGACCAACTGACTGCTATCTTTTCCGACGATTCGAGTGTGGCATCGGACGATATGGGATCGACTCCCTACGTCGCCTCAAAAGCAAGTCGACAACTGAAATCCGAACTCGATCTCTATGCCGGTCGCCGTTCTCCCGAACCCCAGTTTCGCCGCCCATTGATCAGCGGTCGATCCGTTTTGATTGCCGGTCAACGAGGTTCCGGGAAAACCGGTACAGCCCTGTGGGTCATCCGCGAACTCCAGGCCGAACTGATCCGCCAGGGCCAACCCGTCCGCCTGCTACCGGTCCCGATTACCGCGTCCGCATTCCTTGACATCGAACTGCCCGACGAGGATGTCAGTAACCCGAAACCGCACCGAAAGTTGCTGCTTGAGTTGTGCTGCGCATTGCATCGAGCGGTCCTTCGGGAGTTTCTGGCAAGGATGCATGCATCAGTCGGCGACTCCGACGAATTGGCTGAGATGCTGGCACAGTTCGAGCAGGACGTTGAGGCATCAATCGATCCTCGAACGTTGAGGGACCACTGGAGAAGGTTTCAATACCTAAGCCACGACAGCGACGGCACGGCTCTGTTTCGGCGCAATGAATTTGGAGCAAGAGTTCCGGGAAGTCGACATCCACGTTTGCCTGCCAATCAGTCAACGGCAGAACTCGGTGCTCTGACGACATTCAACGAGCTTTATCTCAGGCTGATTGGCCAGCTCTTCTCAGAGCAGGCCGACCGTGATGAGAAAATGCTAACACGTGGCAATGATGCATTCAGCAGAATCGATGGTTCAGAGTGGCGTCGGTTGCTTGCGAGTCTACTTAGCGGAGGGCTTGTCGCCACTGGTGGGGCCGCCACAAACTGCAGTTCCGCTACGGCCCTGTTTGCTGGCCTGTTGACGAGTATTGGAACAGGGCTGGGGCTCTCTTTGTTTGGAACGTGGAAGCAACAACGAAGTCAAATCACAAACCGTCGGTTTACCCGTGACTACTCACTGAAGACTCTTCATCGAGATCTACCACGAATCGTTGATGCATTGAAGAAGTGTGGCATCTCGCCGGTTTTCCTGGTTGATGAACTCGACAAGCGAAAGAACCTCATCCCAGAAATCGAAACGGCACTGACTCATCTGAAGCAATTCTTTGCGGAGAAGGCTTTCTTCTGCTTCCTGACACACCGACAGTTCTTTGACGACCTGTCACAGCAGGAACTCAGAGAACCGGCCGGAGTGTCTACAACCTGGTTCGGGCGTCGTATCTTTGTTGAGTATCTCCCTGGCGACATCCGCCGTTTCATTCGGCACGTAATTCGAGTTCGTCCTGCTACGTTAATTGTCGCCGACCCGATTCCCGATGGCTGGACGGCTCCGGAGAAGATGACCCTCGAGAATTTCAGAGGGTTCTCGCCAGACACCGAGATTGTGACACGATCTCAGGGAACTCCGGCGTTCCCACCCGCACTGCAGAACGGAATGGCTCGAACAGAAGACGTCGCAGTTTACAAGTCGGACATTCACAATCGTATTCTGTGGGAACTTGTGCTGGTCAAACGGGCTGCCGGATCGATGGCAGTGCTGCACAGCGAATTGACGAAGCTCCAGCTCTTGAATGCCGTTCCCGATGTAGTCACCGACGACCGGCTAATGAATGAAGCACTGCTCGGCCTGGTCTTTCAACTGGTCATCGAAGACGCTTCGGCGAATGGACTCCTTGAAGAACCGGGAAGTCTGCATGTCGTGACTATGGCCCTGTCTGTTCTGGCCAGACTTATGGATTCCACGACGCCAATTGACCTGAGCGCGGGTAGCGATTTCTTTACTTCGCTGAGCAGCCTGCTGGAAGACGCTCCTTCCAGTGTCGATTCGCATTGGTGGCACCTCACGTAAACGCGAAAGGTCCAGGTACATGGCAACACTCTCAGATGACGACCGCTGCTTGGTTCGAAACGTCGTGCTTGAAGCACTGGCTCTGCTCAGCTCTCAAGATCGGCTGACCGAACGGCTGGATCGAACGATCATTCAACGATCTCAGGATCTAGACGAATCTAACGACGAACGAATACTACCCGACAATCTACGATCCGCACTGGTCGAGATGGCGCCGCTGCTGGATCGACCTGATCCGAACGCCGAACGCTGGACACGGCGATGCTACGCTGATGGCACGTCCGTAGAGGGCACACTGCAGGACCAGCCCGACGACCAGGTAGCGGAAGCGAGACAACTGATCGCAGAGCTCCAACTCATCCTTCGTGCCCCAGCTACTTCTTCAACTGAAATCGAACGACGTGACGACTGGTCAGATGGTCCAGCCAGCGTTTCCAGACTCGTCCAGTGCGGCCTGATCAGCGCGAGGCCATCCTGGAAGAGAGTAAAAGAATACTTAATCGCGATCGACAACGAATTCACACCAGCCGGTCGACTGGCTGATGCGGAAAAAGGGATCATTGCGTTTGCAAAAATGGTGCGGCAGAAGTGGCCGATACTTGGTCCTGGCCTGGCGATCGCCCACGTGGCTGGTTTTTTCAGCGGAGCGGAATCGGCAGCGGGACGTCTGGCAGCGGGGCTGTCGGCAGTTGAGTACTGGCTGAGCGGACAGTTTCCAGCCGCAGCCAAACGCGAGACATGGATATTTGAGATTCTTAAGCCGCTTGGCGAGCAGATTGACCTGAAGCGTAATACAAGTTCTGCCGTAACGTCCGACAATGTTGCCGTCCTGCTCGACTTGATCATCCAACCGCCTTCGAGTTCGTTGACCGGCTTTCAAGCAACCTTGAATCAGTTAACGGAACAGCTCGACAGCAAACTGTTGTTTGAGACGATCCAGAAAAGTCAGTTCGTGGCGTGGAGCGAGCTTCTGGACATGCTCGCCCCACGAGCTGGCAGGCAGACGAAACCTCGACCCGCACAACTCGCAGCGCAAATCGTCTGTCAAACTGCCGATGTCCTGCCAGGTAAAATTTTCAAGCCTCGTCTGCAGGATATGACGATCGGCGATTGGAGTCAGATTTTTTACCTCTCAACCGTGCCGGAAAGCCGAACGACGGACACAATACTCGAGGATCAACTACTGACCTGCCCGGTATGGGCTGGACTGCTGGCACTCAAAAGGCTTGGTTTCAAAGACCAGTTCACCAGTGAGATACAATACGTTCTGAAAGACAAATTGGATCTTGAAAACGTAGTGTGGTCTCGTCTGAGAACACGGTTCGCGACTGGCTCCGACTTTCAGAACCCTGTCGCCGTGTTGTCTGAACTGTTCGGCAACTCGCGACCGTCATCGGACGCACGAATCGGGTTTAGCCTGATTATTGCTCATCCGCAGCGTTTCCCTGGCGGGATTGCGGCGCTGCATCCGACGAAAAAACATCCAGCCATCTGCCTCCCTGAAGAGGATGCACTGGCGCTGACGCGTTCGCTGAGAAAAACTTCAAGCAGATTCCGACTGAACGCTCTCGTTTTCGAGGAACCGTCGCGAGATTTCGATCCCAGCAGAATCATGAAGGAATTCGGGGCAGCATTGGGGGGAGACACGCCTGTCGTGGGAGTCTTCAATAAGCCGCCCAGCGACAGCAATTTCTCCTGGCTGAGCCACACTCCCCAAAAGTCTTTGGACGAACTATTCGATCGAATCGACATTGCTGACTCCGGAGACCGGCAATAGCAATCGTTGCCGTAGTTGAGTGAGACGACTCAAACAACACACCAGAGGTGTTATGCCAAATACATCCCGCCGTGCTTGTCCCTATGGGCATTCGTGTCATAGACCGTTAACTGGAAACTGACATTCAACGAGCATTGAGGATCACGCGGCAGGGCAGAAGCTGGTCGCCGAATTCACTCGCCAGCGACTCCTTACCAACCTTATATCCATCTGCGCAAAATTGCACATACTCACTTGAAACTACAACGCATGCTGAGTAGTTTTCCATCGCCGATCGATGGATCGGAATGAGTTGCCTCCGGTTCAGTAGACTGAATCGTGGTGGAACACCAGGCAACGGCAATGAATGCCCCTGGCAAGGAGAAGCCTCGTGAGTGACGGTTCAGATTCCAACTGGGAAGATCTTCCTGGTCCCGATAAAGCGACAGGCACCCACCGCCCAGTGAATGTTCCTCACGCCAGTCTCCGCGAGCGGTTACTGGCGCTCGACGATGACGATGACAAGGGCAGTCTCCGGAAGGAAGACTATCCCGCACGGTGGAAAGAGGTTGTCGGCCTGTGGAGATCGTTGTTCATGGAACACCGCGATTTCTATCCGGTAGCGGAAGAGTTCGAGCCGCATTTCCAGATGGAGCACTGTGTGGCCATCGAAGAACTCCTGAATCGGATCATCTACGGGACACGTTCCGGTACAACGATGGCGTATGGAAGCTTTGTTCCGACCGCGCGAGAAGCTTTGTTGTTGGTCTCTGCCGTCTGGCTGCATCCAATCGGCCTGTTGTGGGGACTTAAAGAAGACGAGTTTCCAGTCGCCCCAGCCGAACGGTCGGATCGGACTGAATCTGCCCCCCCAGCCAGCCGCATTGTTCACCGCTTGCCGAAACCGAACAATCAACTCGAAAAACTCGCCGTTGACTACGAAGAGCGAACGGCTGATTACCTGACAACTACCTGGAAGAGACACCAGGAATGGAGTCAGGAGAATCGAGAACTATTGGCGAAACTGTGTAAGGCTCAGCGGGCAGGATTCGACCTCACCACGTTGGACACGACGCTCCGGAAGGACGACAAAGGTGAACTGCTGGATGACACGGAAACCAGCGATCGCCCTTGGTGGAACGTGAACCTTCGCAAGCTGGCAGCATTGTTGCGACTGGCCATGGCGTGTCGCATTCAGCCTGGGTATTGCCCACTGGATGTCGTGGAGCGTCTGAAGCCGATGGAACGTCCCATGGCTGACACTCCGAAAGATTTCTACCGTGAAATTGTCGACTTGGTCGCCGATGTCGATGTGAAACACGGCGCCCATGCGATCGTCATGACGGCAGTCTCGCCTCAGCCTGTGAATTTCGAGAAGGCTCCCCCGAAGCCGGAACTTCGAATGCCATTGATTCTGAACATACTATCGGGGCTTGAGTATCTGCGTACGAAACTTCAGTCGATTGTTGATGAAGTGACTCCGTCCCTGAAGGGCTGTGCAAACACCAGACTCGAATTCGTGAACTTGAATCTGCTTTCGGTTGAGATGAACGCAGCAGACGAAGCCACAGCATACACCGCTTCTGCTGGGAACTGCTCCTTGCGTTTTCAGCCTCTGGCAATGCCGACACTCGACTTTTTTCATAAAGTCTGGGCGCTTCAACTGGCAGCCACGACCTGCGCAACAGAGGTTGCCTGCAGCTTCGCCCTTGTCGTGCATCGCACCTTATCAGACGAACTTGGCCGACTCACGTCACCCGATTCCAAAACAATCAACAGCCGCCTTGGGCACAAAGCGGCCGTCGCATTGTCTGTTCAACCGTTTAACGCAATGGTGCGAAGACTGGCAGCCGACATCAATCGTAAAGTGGAATCCTGGGGCGATCAGTCAAAACCGAAAGATCATGAAACTCGTGAACTATTGAATCTGGTCGAAGAGTTCATGAAAGACAGGCAAGCCAATTGCGACGCTTGCGGAGAACTGGCTTCGGCTCTCCTGAAAGACCTGAAAGCAATTGTGGTTTACGGATACAGCCGCAACGTCCTGTCCGGAATCAAGGCAGCGCACAGGAAGGGATTCTCTGGAGTGATCCTGCATGTTCCGGTCAGCGGGCATTTTCGCACCGCAGAATCAACGACGGTTGAGTTGCGGGACCAGCCGGGACAACACAAGACCATTTCCGGTGAGCGAAGCTCGATGGACAAGGAACTCGCCGGACTCGGCCTGAAAGTCCTGACTGTCACCATCGAGTCGTTGCCTTCCCTGCTACGTCCAATTCGTGACGCTCACGTCGTTCAAGGAAGCGATACACCGTTCCCGTTTGCGTTCGCCGTAGGTACCAGAGCGGTATTGGAACCGCAAGAGGACCGAAACCTGCCTGAAACCTACATCGTCACGCAAGGAAACGAGGTCGTTGCCAGCGCGGTGAAAAGTGCCGGAGGGTTTGTATACGTGATCTGCGAATCCGGCAAACTGGCGGTCGGCGAAGAAACGTCTGGACTGCAGTCGGATATTGACCAAATGCAGGCCCGAGAGGATCTGCAGGAGTATCAGCGATTCGATCAACTTGAACTCGGCAAGGACGTGGACCAGCGCCTGATGCCACGAGCTTAAGCCTCACGCTGCAGGTCGCACATGAGCTGAGTCAATCGGTGAATCGGCGCGGACGTGTTGGCTCACACTCTCAAAAAGCTGCCTGTTCCAGATGCGTTGCGCACGTCGAAAGACGAGGCTATTAACTGGGTACTCCTCGATCAGATTCAACGCGGTCATCACTCTCAAACGCGAACGTAACTCCAGCGGCCTGATCATCACGTCTTCGGCCAGCAACTCAAGTTCAAACAACGAATCAGGGTTCTCGAAAAACAGTCGGAGCAACCCTTCAGATTTGTCGCTGGTCGGGCAACCTGAGGCGTCAACGGGTATATCGTGTAGCCAGGATTGTCGCTCTTCAGATGAAACGGGAGCGAGACCGTCGTCAAGAGGTCGGAGCATGGAGAGAACCAATAGGCTGGACCGGGAAGCCGGCGTGGAATTGGAGCCTGAAAGGCGAGACAGGGCAGAACCGGAGAGCCCGGCGAAGACGACCGCGAACGCGGCCCGTGGTATGAATGCGGCTTGTACGCAAGCTCACTGAATGCTGTCAACGTGAATTCAGGTCACGGCGTTTTTCAGAGTCCTCAGGAGAGGCTTAGCCACGAACCTTAAATTGTCTCGATCACTGCCTGGCACTATTCTTGAATTAAGCGTCCCACTACGCCGCTTTCGGCGACGCCTGCCGAGTTGGCAAGGACGCTGACTCAGGTAGCTTCTCGAGAATGATGCCGGCGCATTTCTGGATGGCGCCGCCTTCGACGAAGCCTTCGCTGGCTTCAAGCAGGTCGTTGACGGCCAGTTGGCGTTCTTCGGGCAGGCGAATCCAGCGGTCCAGAACGTCGGTGATGCCGGTGATGACTTTGCTCGGATTTCCGACAGAAAGGAATTCGGGCATCACCTCGCGGCCGGCGATCAGATTGGGAAGGCTGATAAACGGGCACTGCAGAAACAGGTCACCGAGGATGCCGGTGACTCGGCTGACCCGGTAAAGCACGACGGCGGGCGTTTTGCGAGCCATCAGTTCGAGACTGACCGATCCGGAAACCATCAACGCGCAGTCAGCGGCTTCGATGATCTCGGGAGTTTTTCCGACGAAGAACTGAACCGGAAGAGTCGGCGCCTCGACCAGCAACTGTTGTAAACAGCGGCGGCGATGCGAATCTCGATAGCACGCCACCAGAAATGTTGCGTCTGGATGTCGCGCGTGCAGACGCTTCAGAACCTGAATCATGACCGGCCAGCAGCGACCGACTTCCTGACTCCGTGAACCTGGCAGCACGGCCACGGTGTGCGAACGCCGGTTCTTCCAGAGTTGCACGAACCGATCGTCCAGCACGTGATTGCTAACTTCGTCGAAGAAGGGATGCCCGACGTAGTCAACTTTAATGCCTCGGTCTTCGTACCAGTCCCGCTCAAACGGAAGCGCGGTGATGACGTGGTCGACGAATTTACGAACGCGTTCCACTCGATGCGGCCCCCACGCCCACAACTGAGGCGGCAGGAAGTAAAAGACCGGGATGCCGCGAGCTTTCGCTTTGCGGGCGATCCACCAGTTGAAGCCTGGAAAGTCGACCAGAATAACGGCGTCGGGCTTTTGAGCGTCGAAGTAACGCTCCGCCTGTTTGACGATTCGGTAAAACTGGAACAGCAGCGGGATGACTTTAAAAAAGCCCATCACGGCGAGATTCGTCAGGCGAAACAGCGAATCCAGCCCGGCCTGCTCCATCTGAGGACCGCCGAAACCGCTGAACCGCAGATCAGACCGGCGAGCCTGCATTTCCTGCATCAGATGAGCGGCATGCTGATCGCCGCTGGGTTCACCGACAGAAAAGAAGATATTCATCGCGATTCCATTCGCCTGGTACCTGATCAGCGTTGGCGCTTATCAAGCGGCCAATGCGCATCCGTCCTCCCACCTGCGGCAGGAGACCGGAAAACCGCAGGAAGGTACGACTGGCAGGGCAATTACGTCAACACGGATCATCGAGAGATGGCCGCTCACATCGACCAGTCCGCCACGTCATTTCTTTCCTCAGGGCATCCCAAACCGGTAAACGACGACGGACAGAAATGGGGCCTCAGGTGGGCATGAAATTACACGAGTGATCAGTCTGCTTCGTGAATCCATCTGGGGCGACCGGTGAAAATCCGTGGCTCTTTTTCTTTGCGTTCCTTGGCGTCTTTGCAGCTTTGCGTCAGATTTCAGGCTGTTGGCAAGTCACAAACTCAGGAGCGACCTCAATGAAGATCGACCGGATCGAGCTGTTTCACGTCGCGATGCCCTTGATCTATCCGTGGAGGACGGCCTACGGCGAGGACGCCGCGATTCATTCAGTTCTCTGCCGCATGACAAGCGGCAGTGTCGAGGCCTGGGGAGAAAGTGCTCCGTTCGCCGCTCCGTGTTACAGCCCGGAATGTGCCGATGGCATCTTCAGTGTGAATCGAGACTGGTTGGCGCCGACGCTCATCGGCAAGGAAATTGCCAGCGGGCAGCAACTTCAGTCCGAGCTTTCACTCTTTAAGGGGAACCCGTTCGCCAAAGCGGTGCTGGATACTGCCTGGTGGAGTCTCGAAGCTCGGCTTCAGAACAAACCACTTCACGAACTGCTCGGAGCAACCCGCAACGAAGTCCCCGTTGGAGCCGACTTCGGAGTAATGGACTCGTTTGATGACCTGCTGAAATCCGTCGGCCCGGCAGTCGAAGCCGGTTTTCCCCGCATCAAGCTGAAGTTTCGCCCCGGATGGGATGTTCCCATGCTCGATGCCGTGCGAAGCCAGCACCCCGACCAGACGTTCCACATCGACTGCAACAGTGGCTACCGGATTTCCGACGCCGATCTGTTTCGCCAGATTGATCAGTACAATCTGGCGATGATCGAACAGCCCTTGCAGCACGACGATCTTCTTGACCACGCTAAGCTTCAGCAGCAGATTAAGACGCCGGTCTGTCTCGACGAGAGCATTGTTACCGTGCGGCAGACCGAGCAGGCCATCGCTCTCAAGAGCTGTCAGTACGTCAACATCAAACCCGGTCGCGTCGGCGGGTTGACCATCGCGAAAGCGATTCACGACGTCTGTCAGCAGGCCGGCATTCCCTGCTGGGTTGGAGGGATGTTGGAAAGTTCAACTGGAGCCGGCATCTGTACCGCACT
This sequence comes from uncultured Planctomycetaceae bacterium, assembly GCA_963976765.1. Classification (GTDB taxonomy): domain Bacteria; phylum Planctomycetota; class Planctomycetia; order Planctomycetales; family Planctomycetaceae; genus JABMPE01. Next base: position 28,565 of record CAXBME010000018.1, on the reverse strand, counting down.
GGCGATGCTCGACAACTTCACCTACCCGGCCGACATCTTTCCAAGTTCGCGTTTCTATACCGAAGACCTCGCCGAAGAACCGCTGGAACTTGAGAGTGTCGAAGGAGTCCCTTCCGTTCGAGCGTTCGACACAATCCCTGATCCGAATCCGGAGCGTCTGCAAAAACTGACACTCCAGCACGAAGTCGTCGGCTAGGGCACTTTCGGAATTCGTTTTCAGTGTGCTGCAGGAGGGCCACAAAGGAAACAACGGCTGTTCCGGGGCCAGTTCCTGCACAGAAACCATGAAAATGGTCTAAGCCCGTTGCTCGAATGAAAAAATCGCAAAGTGCGATGAGGGCTCACAGAGTTTCAGGAGAGTTCCCCTTTTCTCTGAGCCTTAATTCTCAGCGTCCTCTGCGATTTTGAATTCAGACCGACCGTGTTCCGAACAACTCACGCAGCATCTTTCGGCGGAGCTGGTGCGGGGGCCACTTTCGGAGCGGGAGCGGCTTCAGCCGGTGGAGCGGGTACGGCATCTGCCTTGCCCGCTGGAGCTGGCGTCACGTCAACTGCTTGAGGTGCTGCGCAGGTTGCTGGCTTCGGTGAGCAGCACGTTACCTTTGGCTCGGGGCAGGTTCGTTTGACTGGGCGACACGTCGTGGCCGGCTGACATCGTTGCGGGCAGCACGTTACTGAAACCGTGATCGGGCATACTGGCTTGATGATCGGAGCACGAAGGGCATTGCTGGGAGCACGTCGGCAACAGATCGCTGGCCGAGCCGTCATTCTCGGCTGACACGTATTACAGGCCGGAGCCGGTGCCGCACAATCTCCCGCCACAGCCTGCAACGAACTCAAAGCCACAATCGCAGCAGCCAACGACAGAATTCCACTCATAAGTCGACGCATCGCAAGTCCTCACGTATTTCAGAAAGTGTTCCAGTTTTCGCCAACAGCGACGCGAGTATGCGACCGCGACTTCACATTCTCAACGAGTATCCGGACGTTTTGAGCAGGATTTCGACGGCGTGCGACTACGACCGGTCCAGCCGGCAAACTTTCAACATTGGTTGGTCGACGATTCAAAAAACGTTCGCTGATGAATCCTCGCCCCACCGCAGGAAACGGACAGGTTGCACTGAACGCTGCGACGGTCAGAATCTCGCTTCTCAACCGGACCCATTCAACCGCGATGAAAGTAAAGTGTCGAATCCATGCAGCCTCGCCGACGACTTGGAAAATCAAACATCGAAGTCACACCCGTCGCGATGGGGTGCTGGCCGGTGGCGGGGATTACGAGTGTTGACGTCACTCGTGAACGCAGCGAAGCCACGATTCGAGCGGCGTTCGACGCTGGCATCAACTTCTTCGACACGGCCTACATGTACGGGTACGACGGTGAGAGCGAGAAGTTGATCGGCGACGTCCTGGCAGACGTCCGCGACGAAATTGTCATCGCCACAAAGTGCGGGCTGCACTGGGAAAACAAAGTCAGCGTCAGTGATGCCAGTCCGGATAGAATCATTGCTGAGTGCGACGAAAGTCTGCGTCGGCTCAACACGGATCGAGTTGAACTTTACTACCTGCACGCTCCCGATCCGCAGGTTCCTGTCGCCGAATCGGCCGGAGCGATCCTTGAGTTGATGCAGGCGGGCAAGGTTCTTACTGCGGGGCTTTCAAACGGTTCTGTCGACGAGTTAGCTGAATTTCATGCGGTCTGTCCATTGTCGGCATACCAGCCTCACTACAACATGCTCCAGCGCGACATCGAAGGTTCGCAGCTTCCGTGGAGCATTAAGAACTCCGTCTCGGCGATGGTCTACTGGCCTCTGATGAAGGGGCTGCTGGCCGGAAAGCTCGCTCGTGATCACCAGTTCGATCCTAAAGACGGGCGACAGAAATATCCGATGTTCCAGGGCGACGAGTGGGAAAAGAACCACGACTTCATCGACCGATTGCGCGAAATTGCGGACGGTTTGGGACGCTCCCTTCCGGATCTGGTCGTCAACTGGACGATCCAGCGTCCCGGCATCACCAGCGCGCTTTGCGGAGCCAAACGGCCGGAACAGATTGCCGAAACGGCCAACGCATTGACCTGGCAATTGCCTGCTGAAGTCGTCAGCGAAATCGATCAGGCGATTATCGACCGCGGCCCCACCGTGTCGCGCGGCGCTGTATAGCGAGTCGAGTCCTGCCATCAAGCGGTGTTTTTTACACGAGGCAGTCGCCTCCTGAATCCGCATAAACGTAAGGATCGATCCCGCAGAGTTTGACGCCTGTTACTGGACTGCGGAGTTCGTCGAGATTGCTCACTGCGGCATCAACCGTGGCCGATACGACAGAAAGGCATTCGTACGGGATCAGTGTATCGCCACATCCACGATGACTTGCCATTGGGTCAACAATTTCGGACAGGAACCCGGCAACCCGGGAGGCATTACATGCGAACATTCATCCTGCTTTCATTTGTCGCGATGATCACCGGCTGTCACGCCACGCAGAAATGCGGGCAAGCCTGTCGGTCAATGTCTCCCTTCCCGACGTGTAATGCTCGCGAAGCGGGAACCTGCCGCGACCAGACTCCAGTCCGCCGTCCCTGCGATCTGAGCAATGCTTGTCGACAGGTGCAGTCGTCATGTCAGAAGGTCTGCCAGGCTCCGCCGAATCTGGGATGCAAACAGCCGACGATCGGCTGGAAGGAAGTCAGAGTTCCCGTCCTGAAACTGAAGGATCGCCAGTCAAACTGTTTCACCGATCAATCACGCGGTAGTCGGCCATCGTGCAATCAGCAGCCTCAGTGCGGAACACAGAGCTGCTGTCCTGCTCTGACGCCGGGTTCCTACCCCAAGTTGCCAACACCAGCCAATGAGGCAACACCGTTCCTCACTCTGCCACCACAACCGGAAGCCGCAGTGCCTCAGCCTCAGGCATGGCAGGTTCAGAGCACCGTGCAGCAACCGATTGCAAGTTCAGCCACGACGAATCTCACAGAACGGACTCAGGCACTGGAAAATCAGGTCAACCAGATTCATTTCATGCTGCAGCAACGCCACGCAACCAATTTGCCCAGCACCGGATTCATCGACACGAGCAGCCAGCAATACCAGCAAAAAGAAGTCATCATGCTTCCGCCACCAGCGTGGCGAACGATGGACGGTGTGCCACCGATTCCAAACTCGTCTATCGAACAGACGAGCGGCTACCAAACAAACACCGGCACCTACAGGACAGCGGGGCATCCGCAAATGTGGCCACACAGCCCTCAGAATATTCAACGTTCGATGCTGCGATAACTACTTCCAGGCTGCTCGCGGTTTTGCCACGTGCGTTTTGACGGACCGCCGTTTCTCGTCCTCCGCGATCAGTCTTCGGAATCGGCAGCCAGACGGTTCCGCAACAGAGCCGCCCGAGCTTTGTTGCGATCGGCTGAGTCCAGCTCCGACTTCTTCAGTTTCTGAAGATGAGCGGGCTGCGTCATGATGAAGAGTTCGTTGAGCGTCGAGATGGCAACGTCGTCGATCAGCCCTAGATTGACTCCCATCCGAACGCTCGACAGCAGGTGCATGGTCTCTTCTGAGCTGATGGTCTGAGCGCTTCGCAGAATGCCCGATGCGCGAGCGATATGGTCGTGAAGTTGCTCTTTCTTTTCTTCAAGCATCGCTTTTCTGGCTCGGCGTTCGTAGTCAAGCAGTCGAGGAATCACACTGCGTACTTTGTCGATAACCTGAGTTTCGCTCAGGCCAAGCGTGTACTGATTTGAAATCTGGTAAAAGTCACCCAGAGCCTGGCTGCCCTCGCCATACAGGCCTCGAACGGCCAGGTTGATCTTCTGCAGACTGTGAAAGACCTTTTGAATTTCGCGAGTCTGAACCAGAGCCGGAAGGTGCAGCATCACGCTGACTCGAATGCCCGTTCCCACATTTGTCGGACAAGCGGTCAGATATCCGTAACGTTCGTGAAATGCGAATGTCAGCTCTTCTTCCAGAGCGTCGTCCATCCGGTTGATTTCTTCCCAGCAGTCATCCAGTGACAGGCCGCTGCGCAGTACCTGCAGCCTTAGATGGTCCTCTTCATTGACCATGATGCTGACGTCTTCTGCTGTCGAAAACGCAACACCCCGCGGACCATCACCCTCAGCGAGTTCACGACTGATCAACTGCCGTTCGACAAGAAACTGACGCGAGATCTCATCGAGCGAAGGAACATCAACATAGTTCAGCACTTTGGGGACAGGGAGATCACCCAGACAGTCTCGCACCTGTTTCACAATCTGCCCTCGCGCGGCGTCATCCGCACGAGTGTTGAACGGAAACTCGGCAAGGTTGCGAGCCAGCCGGATTCTTGTCGACACCACAACATCCGACTCCGGGCCAGTGCCACGCAACCATTCGCTGTTACTTTGCGTGAGACTGTTCAGGTCCACCATTATCTCCTGTCGCGTTTCTGCTGATCGTTGTCACTGCTGACGTTACCCGAGGCGTCGCCGTAAGGACGAAACTTTATTCTTCAGGCTTGTCGTTGCCCTGCAACTGAGTTTCGACTTCCTGAATTTCGTCACGCAGCCTGGCTGCGGTTTCGTAGTTTTCCTCTTCGACAGCAAGCCTCAGTTCACTCCGCAGTCGGATCAGTTGATGCTGACGTCGACTGGAATCGGGCGCTCGCCGAGGCAGCTTGCCGCAATGTTGCGTTTCTCCGTGAATGTTCTCGATCAACGGAATCAGGTCTGTTTCGAAGGCAACATAATCATGCGGGCATCCCAGTCGCCCCTGAGATCGAAACTCGCGAAACGTGATCCCGCAGTTCGGGCAAACGCGGTCGTCTATACCAGAGGCTTCCGGCTGCTGGCCTTCGTCGAGCTGGTCGAACTGAAGTTCGGACTCCGGTGTCGACATCTCCTCAGCCTGACTGAGGTAGTCTTTCGCGCAGCTTTCGCAGAGATGAATCTCTGTAGCTTCCCCTTGCCGAAGCTCCGTGATGTGAAGCGTGGCAGGTTTCGAACACCGACGACATTTCTTCATGCGAAAGGTCTCACGCGTTTCAACCGCTGGCGATTGATTACTGACGGCTGAAATCTTCCGGCGAACGGCACTTTCCACCAGTCCCGCCAGACGCAACCGAATCCATGGTTTGTTTTGTCACCGGGTGACTGGCAAATCAACTGCTGAGCCGGTTCAATCCGTGACCACTGCTACGACTTTTTCACTATAACGACTTTATCTGCAATCTTATTCCGAATGCGGGGCAATTCTATTGCCACCCCTGGGACTGTCAAGGAACGCTCAGACCGAGTCCAGCGACGTAACTTCTGATGCGGTTTGAAGATCAGCGAACCCGACAGACCTGCTTTCCGATCCGGCCCTTAACTGCAATCTCTCATGAAACACCTGCCCGATTTCAACACGTTCCAGAAGCTGGCGTCCGAGGTGGACCTTGTCCCGGTATATCGACAGCTCACCAGCGACACTCTCACGCCAGTCCAGGCCTACTCGAAACTCAAAGGCGACAGTGCCTTCCTGTTTGAGAGTGTCGTCGGTGGCGAGAAGGTCGGTCGGTTCAGCTTTCTCGGCGATAACCCGTTCATGAAAATTGAGGCGTTCGGGAACAATGTCAGCGTCACCGAGGGCGACGAAACTCGGGAGTACATCTCGAATGACCCGCTCAAAGATCTTGAGCAACTTCTCGAACGATACCGGGCCATGCACCTGGCCGAGCTTCCTCGGTTCTGCGGAGGAGCCGTAGGGTACGCCGGCTACGATGTCATTCGGTACTCAGAGAATCTGCCGAACGCGCCGAAGGACGATCGCCATGTTCCGGATATGTCGTTCGCATTTTTCGATCGAATGGTCATCTTTGACCACATCCGCAAGACGATCATGGTGGTCTGTCACGCGAACGCGAACGCCGACAATCTGCTGGCCGAATACGATCGCGCGGCGGCTCGGGTAGACGAACTCTGTATGCAGCTTCGCGAAGCAACGTCCGGCATCCAACCCGCTGATGTTTCGATCGGCGGCGAACCAACGCTGGCTTTCGAGTCCAACTTCGAACAGCAGGAGTTCGAACAGGCCGTCGAAAACTGCAAAGAATACATCAGGGCTGGCGACATTTTTCAGGTCGTTATCAGTCAACGATTAAAGCTGGAAACAACGTCTAATCCACTCAGCATTTACCGTGCATTGCGAGTCGTGAATCCCAGTCCGTTCATGTTTCTGCTGAAGACTTCGGGGATGCATCTGGTCGGCGCATCGCCCGAAATTATGGTTCGAGCGGAAGACGGAGAAATCACCATTCGCCCGCTGGCTGGTACTCGTAAACGCGGCGCGACTCCGGCAGAAGATCAGGCGCTCGCTGACGAACTTCTGGCTGACGAAAAGGAGCGAGCCGAACACGTTATGCTCGTTGATCTTGCCCGCAACGATGTGGGTCGAGTGGCAAAGTACGGGTCAGTCACGCTCAACGACGTGATGGTTGTCGAGCGGTACAGCCACGTGATGCACATCACGTCGAACGTTTTCGGCCAGCTCCGCGACGGACTGTCCGCTCTGGATGCGCTGCGGGCGGGACTCCCGGCTGGCACCGTTTCCGGTGCTCCCAAGGTCCGGGCGATGGAGATCATCGACGAACAGGAACGCCATCGCCGAGGCCCTTACGCCGGGGCGGTTGGGTACATCGACTTTACCGGAAATATGGATACCTGCATCGCGCTGCGTACGCTCGTCATGCAGGGGCAGACGGTCTACGTTCAGGCTGGAGCCGGCATCGTTGCCGACAGCGTTCCCGAATCTGAATATCACGAAACACTCAACAAAGCCAAAGGGCTGTTGCGAGCCATCGAACTCGCCGAACAGCAGTTCTAAGTGGCAGCACTTCCGTCGGGTGGGCACTGTCCACCAAAACTCAGTAATGACTTGATTCTCACATTCTGGTGGGCAGTGCTCACCCCGTCGATGAAACGAAAATTCTCACTGAAATGCAGCATCTCGCACCGCAACTTGACGCGTTGATTTTTGATTATGGCAACACGCTGATTGAGTTTGGCCCGAGTCAGGTCGACCGTTGCGACCGTGCATTGAGTGACGCACTGACTGCGATGTTCGGGGCACACGACTTCGACACGCTTCAGCAAATTCAGCATCGTGAACGGCGGGCGCCGTACGCAGGTGAGTTCAAAGAAAACGATCTCGCCGGCACGACACGCAGTCTGATTCGATCGTTGTTTGAGGCCGACGCCAGCGACGATGAGATCGCAGAACTTCTCGACGTTCGATTCAACGTGATGGTCTCATCAATCGAAGTTTGCCCGACCGTTCATGAACTGCTTGACCGGCTTAGCAAGCGGTTTCGACTCGGTCTGATATCAAACTATCCGTGCAGTCGATCGATCAATCACAGCCTCGCTCAGCACGGCTTGGATCGTTGGTTTGAAACGGTCGTGGTGTCCGCCGATGTTGGGCACGTGAAGCCGCATCCGAAGTTGTTTGATCTCGCAGTTTCGTCCATGAATGTCCGACCGGAAGCGACGCTTTATGTGGGTGATAACTGGCTCGGAGACATTCAGGGAGCCAAACGTTTCGGCATGAAAGCCGCCTGGATTCGACAGTACATTCCGTACGAGGACTTTCCTGAGAATCCCGGCGATCATCAGCCGGATCTTGTTGTGGAGCATCTCTCAGAACTCGCCAGCCTGGCACACCCTCATGAGGAGCAGAACTGATGGCAAATCACGCCCCTGGATTCCTGGCAATCGTCAACGACGCCCGCTCACGAGTCACGGAATGCACCGTCGCTGACGTCAAAGACTGGCAGGCCGCTGGTGAGTCGTTTCGACTGGTCGACGTTCGCGAAGAAAGCGAGTGGAACCGCGGTCACCTTCCCGGAGCCGAGCACCTTGGCAAGGGCATCATCGAACGGGACGTTGAAGAAAAGATCCCCGATCATTCTGAGAAGATCGTGCTGTACTGTGGGGGCGGTTACCGATCCGCTCTGGCCGCCGACAATCTGCAGAAAATGGGATACGCCAATGTCATCTCGATGGACGGCGGTTTCCGAGGCTGGAAAGAAGCCGGCCTGGAAATCGTGCTGCCGTAAACAGTCAAACAGCCGACAGTGACTCTGGCTTTAACGCAAACCTTTGCGGAATTTCTGCCAGAGAGGGCACCGAGATCAGAGAGAGACGGGAGGTAAAGGAAGAACGAGGGGCAGTCGATTAAACTCTTTCGCGGAAATCCGGACTGAGATTCGACAGAATTCCCTGGCTTCCATAGGCGAAATTCAATGCGGATTCTGCCGCCCCTCGCCCCTTCGACCTGAACGTTCAAAGTCAGCCATCTCTGAGTTCCTTGTGTCCTCAATGGTTTAATCTTTATCCGCCCTCTCGCCGCAGACAGTGTCCTGCAAATGCGCCGCTCGCCAGCGAAACCTGGTGATTCGCCACTGAATTCGTAGATTTGGCATTTCTTCAACCGGTTACATGAAATCTTTCAAGTCCGGTGTTGACCCGTTTTTCCGGATTCGGATATCACTCGCCTCGACCTTGGCTCTGCCGCCTGGGAGTGACGCCGTTCTGTGCGTTGTTGAGTCACGAAATCACTTCTCAATTGACTCTTTACCCTGGCAGCTGACTGCGTCTCCTACCTTTCAAACACTTCCCGCAACACACATTTCCTCGTGCGAATCAAAATCTTTAGGTCACTCGTGCTTCCCGCTTTGAGTGTCCATCACACAAAGTTTTGTTCGCACTTATCCTGCCAGTTCAGTTCGTTGTTACAGGTACTCGACCTGTTTTCAAAAGGCTGCTCCGGCCAGGCACCCCTAATCCGAGTCATTTCTCGCCGATCGGTCCCAGGAGGATCTTACCTTGCGTAAGCTTACCGGACTCTTCATTGCCGCTGCCGTCACAGGCACTGTTTGGTGGCAGTTACCAACTCTTACTGGCAGGTCATTGACCGCTCAGACTGGACGCACCGTGTCCGGTTCCTCGAGTGCCTATGACGCGACCGCCCGTCGCCTGATGCAGCAGGCACAGAGCGAAGCTCGCCGAGGCAACGGTGCCTCAGCGAAAAAGCTTGCTCTGCAGGCCAGTCGCTTTCCAGTTAAGTGGGCAGCGAATGAGTTGAGCCCGACTCAATTGCTCTCACAGCTTCAGCGAAGTTCGTCGGCTCCGCCGCAGCAGTTGAACCCGGCCAATGTTGCCGGTCGACAGCCAGCTGTGCAGGTTCAGCCGCCGTCTTCCGATGAGCTGGTCACTCGAGCCGGTGGGATGACGACGTCGTCGTCGCAGCCGACGATTGCTCAGGCCGGCTTCAACGATTCAAAGCCACAGTCAGCAGTCACTGGTTCGACCGGTGGGGCGAGCCCGCTTCGCCAGCGAGTTGACCAGTACATGGCTCGAGCACGTGCCGCCTGGCAGAAAGGAGACCGCGATGGAGCGATCCGCCAGGCCACAGTTGCTCGCCTGCTGGCTGACGATATTAAGTTTCAGCCGGGCGAAGAGACTCCGGATCAGTTTTTGAATCGGGTTCGTTCAGAAGCAGCTAATCCGGCAGAAGCAGCTAATCCGGCCAACGCGATTGCTTCAGGAAGTAACAACCTTTCTGACGGCGATGCGACCGGGCCAGAGTTTCTTTCCCCTGCTTCGCAGCGTTCCGCATCAGGGCAGCCTGCTCGCAACGTGGATGCGAATCCTTTCGCAGAGCCGGAAGCAAACCCGTTTGCAGAGCGTGAGCCGTCAGTTCGGGCGTCTGCCACTCAGCCCGGCACTGATCGACAGCTTGCCCTGCAATCGGCTGCTGACAAAAAACAGTACGCCGACGGTCTGCTGAGTGCGGCTCGGGAAGACCTGAAAGCCAGTCGGCTTGAATCCGCTTATGAAAAGGCATTGCTGGCCAGTCAGGTGGATACGGTCTGGAACCTGTTTGACGAAACTCCGGAACAGGTGCTGGCAACGATTCGTCGTTTGCAGCAGCAGTCTCCGCAACCGACCGAAACGCTGGTCCAATCTGGTGACAGCCGTCAGTCGCAACCAGTTGTCAATCCGTTTTCTGATCCTGCCGGTTTTGCAGCCGAACCAGCTTCTTCGGCATCGCCAGCTAATCGGGTCATGGAAATCGTTGATCGACCTGCGGTGAAACAGCCGGCAGCGTCAACCACAAACATCTCTGACGAACAACTGGCGAAGCAGCTGGTTGCTGAAAGCCGTCAGTTGATGAGGGCTGGTCGTTTTGACGATGCCCGCGCCTCTGCTATTCGTGCTAAAAATCTCAATACGTCGTTCGATCTGTTCGCGGATCAGCCTGATCTTGTTCTGCGGGACATCGACCGGCTTTCTGGAACCTTGACGCTGACAGAGTCGAATCAGCCAGCTCAGGCAAAACCAGCAGCCTTGCCGGAAATCAATCCGTCGCAGAAACCGGCTGGACCGAACACGGTCGCTGTGGCTGCTCAGGAAGAGAAACGTGCCAAAGCACAGAAGCTGTTGAGTTCTGCACGCTCGATGATGCGGCAAAGCAAGTTCGCTGAAGCGAAGGATCTGGTCCAGCAGGCTGATGCACTTAACGCTGCTTACTCACTCTTCGATGAACGGCCAGACGTCGTTATGGCCGACATCGAAAAGCTGCAGGAGCAGTTCACGCCGTCGGCTGCACCTGCGTCACGGCAACCATCAAATCCTTTTGCTGAACCTGCCGAGTTGATTTCGAATAACGACCGGCCGGCCACCGGTAACTCAACGGAAGGGCCAGCGTTCCTGCCCGAGTCGTCGCCAGCACAGACGACCGCTCCAGCACAGTCTCAGTCAACTTTGAAACCGGCAGCCAGCCTGTTTGATGAGCCCGCTCAACTTCTTTCGGGCACCAGCAGCGAACAGCCGCAAGTGACGCAGGCTGTTGGTTCAGTCGCTCAGCCATCGTCGAACGCTGCTCGAAGTCAGCAGGCTGCTGAACTTCTCGGTCAGGCACGACAGATGATCAAAGCAGGTCGGTTCGACGAAGCTCAGACGCTGGCTCAGCAGGCCGACAGCCTTGACGTTATCTATGAACTGTTCGCTGATCGTCCTGAAGATGTCTACGCAGCGATCGATCGGGCTTCGTCAGGGACCAGCCAGTCACCAGGACTGCCTGTTATTCAGGATTCAAACTCGGGAGCTTCGCCGCTTCCGTCAGAAGTCTCAGAGACCAGACCGGCGCCGCGGCCAGAGTCCGCTCCCATCTATGCCGAGTTGAATCCTGCACCGGTGGGGCAGGTGGTGGCAGAACAGTCAAATCCAGTCGTCGAACGCAATTTGAGCCAGCGTCAGAAGGCTCAGTCACTCTTGAAGCAGGCTCGGACTGACCTGTCGGTTGGAAATTTCACCGATGCGACCCACAAAGCAAGACAGGTTCGAGATATGAACCTGACATTCGGAGCGTTCGACGATCGTCCGGAACTACTGCTGGCCGACATCGCTGAGACTCGAGCTTTGCAGCAGGTCAACATTGCATCGAACTCAAACATTCAGCAAACCAGCCAGACTCAGAATGCAGCGACGACCGGCGAACCGGTTGCCGCCCCGCCGTCCGAGTATTATCCGGAACCGCTCAGCAACAACGTTGCACAGTCTGACGTCAGCCGGTCAGAATCAACACCGGCGATGCCTGATTTCGGAAACCCTCAGCAGCTGACAATTAAGCCGGCAGCAACGTACGAGTCGACCGTCGCTGATTTCAGTCCAACCGTCGGTTCGTTCGCGGGCGACAGCGACCCGTACGACAACATTACGACGATTCATCCGTCGGGTGTCTCGGCAGAAAGCCTTTACAACGAAGGTCGAAACCAGCTTCGGCAGGGCAACCGCGACGGTGCTTACCAGGCGTTTCTGGAAGCGTGGCAGTCTGGTCAGAAACTTGACCCGTACAAGTCACAGCAGCTTCAGGATTATCTGCGTGAGCTGGCTCCACGACGTCAGCAGACAATTCAATTGGCAGCGGCTGAGTCAAGTGCCGTGCCCGGTTCACCATCATTTAATACGACCCGACCGATCGACGTCGCTGCTCAACGCGAGCAGTTGAAATTTGATCGACTGCGAACCGAAGTTCAAAACGCCGTTCTGCGGGCAGACACGCTGAAAGAAAAACGACCTGATGAGAGCATCGAAATCCTCGATCGCATGATGGCTGAACTGGAGAACTCCGGCTTCGAAGGCGAGCAGGTCGCTCCAATGGTTCGACAGCTTCGTCGAACACGATCGTCGGTCGACAGCTACATGGCACAACGTGCTCCGATCATCGATCTGCAGCGACGCAATGAAGAAGTCAAGCAGCAGGTCATGACGGAAATCAACACGAAGGTCCGAATTGGACAGGAATTTGCCGCGCTCGTTGACGACTACAACCGGCTTTACAAACAAAGACGCTACGCCGAAGCTCAGGTTGTCGCGAAACAGGCTAAGGAACTTGATCCACAGAATCCCGTTGCAGTCAACATGGAATTGAAGGCGATGTTCGCTCGACGGAACGACAGCAACGACAAACTGCGAAATGAGAAAGAAGAGAGCTTCTGGAAACAGCTTGACGATGTCGAGCAGGGAGCAATCGTCCGAGTGGGTGACAAAAACCCGATGGTCTTCAGCGAAGACTGGGCCGACATTTCGAAACGACGTCTCGACAAGTATGGCAGAAGTGACATGCGGAACTTCACCGACGAAGAGAAGCAGATCGAGGAGAGTCTGAGCAATAAGATTTCGCTCCACTTTGAAGACACGCCTCTGATCGAGGTCATCCGCTACGTCCGCACGGCGACCGGAACGAACGTCGCGATCGACGCACTGGCTCTCGAAGAGGAAGGCGTCACGACAAGCACGCTCGTCACGATCGATGTTGACAACATCATGGTGCAGAGTGCTCTGAATCTGATTCTTGAGCCGCTCAACCTTGGCTACAGCATCGAGAACGAAGTTCTGAAGATTACAAGCAAACTTCGCCAGCAGGGGCGAATGGTTGCCGCCGCCTATCCGGTGGCTGACCTGGTGGTCCGCATGCGAAGTCAAACTCGCGAACCTTCCAACGTCTTCACGAACAACCTGTTCAACGCTGACGCTCAAATGTCTGTTTCATCGGTTGGTGGGCCTCAAAACTCGGGGATGTTCCAGGTCGGCTCGGGAGCTCAGTCGCCATTCATGATGGGTGGCGGATCGGGCATGAACGCTCAACTGAGCGGTTCGGGACAGGAACAGTTCGAATTTGACACGCTGGTCGATCTGTTGACTTCGGTTGTTGAACCAGACTCGTGGCAGGAAGTCGGCGGTCTGGGAACGATTCGACCGAACGAAACGACTCTGTCGCTGGTCATTCGCCAGACTCAGGAAGTTCATCGGGAAATTTCTGACCTGCTCGATCAGCTTCGACGTCTCCAGGATCTGCAGGTCACGATTGAAGTTCGACTGGTCAACGTCAGTGACAACTTCTTCGAACGAATCGGAGTCGACTTCGACTTCGACATTCAGGACTCGGTTGGTGGACCTGGCTTTGACGGTGGAGCCACTCAAGGCGGCCAGCAGGGCGGCGGTGGCCAGCAAGGTCAGCAAGGTCAGCAAGGTGGACCGGGTGTTCCGCTACCAGCATTTGGTACGGTCATTGGCGGCGGCGGCCAGCAGCAGCAGGGGCAACAAGGTCAACAGGGGCAGCAGGGGCAACAGGCTCAGCAAGGTGCCACTCAGCGGTTCTTTACTCAAGCACCACGCCGGGAATTGACAGACCGGGACAGCTACCCTGGCGATGGGACAATTATCGGTCTGGCAGCACCGGGAGCATTTACCAACGACCTTGATATTGCCTTCCAGCAGGGTTCGTTCGACATCGGGGTTCCCGACTTCGGGAACTTCCAGCCGAACGCTGGTCTGCAGGTTGGACTTGCCATCCTGAGCGACATCGAAACGTTCTTCTTCATCCAGGCGGCACAGGGTGATGAACGATCTAACCTGCTGTTCGCTCCAAAGGTCACGCTGTTCAACGGTGACACGGCCACGATCTTCGACCAGACAATCCGACCATTCGTGCTGAGTCTGCAACCAACTGTTGGAGCCTTCTCGGTCGGCTTTACACCGCAGATCGGATTTATCCCGGACGGAATCTCGCTAACTGTGACGGCTGTTATTTCAGCTGACCGTCGCTTTGTACGACTTGCTCTGGCACCGTTCTTTAACAACCTGATTGACCTTCAGACCTTCTCGTTCCTTGGCGGCCAGACTGGCGGCCAGGCTGGCGGTGGCGGTCAACAGGGGCAGCAAGGTCAGGGTGGTCTTGGTCAGGGTGGCCAGGGCGGCGTGGGGCAGGGAGGCCAGGGCTTGGCCGGACTCGGCGGGATTGGGGGTGGGCCGCGAGGTCCGATGTCCTCATCCAGCATGCTGGGGCAGTTCGGGATGCCACTCCGCAACATGGGACAGCTTCCGGCCAATGGCGCCATCGGCATGGGCGGTATCGGTGGCATCGGCGGCCAGGGTGGTCAGGGGCAGCAGAACCAGCGGGGGCAGCAGGGGGCCAATACGACAGCTACGGTTCAGCAGCCGATTATCGCCTCGATTTCGGTTCAGACTTCGGTCAGTGTTCCGGACGGTGGCACCGTGCTGCTCGGCGGGATCAAACGTCTGAGGGAAGGCCGCAACATGGCGGGCGTGCCGATTCTCAACAAGATTCCGTACATCAGCCGACTGTTCAAGAACTCGGGTGTCGGTCGCGAAACATCCAGCATCATGCTGATGGTCACTCCGCGAATCGTCATCCACGAAGAAGAGCAGGAGCTGCTGGGAATTCCGCTGGAATAACCACGCAGAGAATATTTTCGGGGTGCCGGGCCGTCGCGAATTGCGGGAATTCGCGGCGGCCTCGGACTTGCGCGGGGCGAGTTGAGAGTCGAGCGTTTCGAACTATTGCCCGCCGCCGTCCGGGATTGGCCAGTTCAGCCCCGCCGTGAATCCGCCGTCGACGCGAACGACCTGTCCCGTCATAAAGGCTGCTGCGTCTGACGCCAGAAAAATTGCCGCTCCGACAAGATCGGCCACGTCTCCCAGACGGCCCAATGGAGTATTGGTGACGCCCCACTCCCGCATGGTGGGATCTGACCAGAGCTTTTGAGTCAGGTCCGTCAGGATGAATCCGGGAGCGATTGTGTTGACCCGGACGCCTCGCGAACCGACTTCAACGGCCAGCCCACGAGTCATCATCACAACTCCGCCCTTGCTCATGGCGTAGGGAAGCACGTTTTTCAGGGGGGCGTAGGTGTTCAGCGAGTCAATGTTGACGATGCTGCCGCCGCCTTGCTGCATCATGTGCCGGGCGACGCTTTGAGCGACGAAAAACGCTCCCTTCAAATTAATGTCAACGACAAAGTCAAACTGCTCCTCCGAAAAGTCCATCGCTGGCTGGCGAATATTGACGCCGGCAACATTCAGCAGAACGTCGATCCGACCGAACTTCATGTGAACTCCATCGACCATCTGCTGAATCGCCTCGACGCTGGCAACATCGCAGACAACGGTTTCGATCGTCCGTTCGTCTGAGGCAATCTCGCGAGCGGCGACAGCCAGCGTCGTCTCATCTCGTCCAGTGATGACGACTCTGGCACCAGCCTCGTGGAAACCGGCGGCCAGGGCTCGCCCGATCCCGCGACTGCCGCCTGAAACCAGTACAACTTTGTCCTGAACCGAAAATCGGGAATCGCTCATCGCATGACCTTTCAGATTCGCAACTCAACTGTCAGATTTGTGAACACCGTATAAAAAGGCGTTAGACTCAGACTGCATCGTACGAGGAAACATAAATAAATTGACTCAACAGGCTGACTTCAACCTGGTAGTCGCTGTCAGAGAAGGTGAATCAACGCAATTCGTTGACGTTGGCAGACAAACCCGCCGACATTGATCAGCGTTAATTCAGTTGCCGTTTCCCTGCTTTCAGCCCAATCAGCCTGACCCGAACGTTCTGACTGAAGTTACGCCAACGCCAGCGTTTCCGGCGCTTGAATCGGCTCGCGAGGCTTCCTACATTGGCGGTCTTTTGTTGAATTAGTGGCCGGACCTCGGATTGACTTCGGCAGGCTCACTCGCGGATAGCCTTCGCGTCTGCGAGTTGCGGCGGAGTAACTCACATCTTCGAACTGCACTCCCTTTCCCGAAAATGCGGATCGGAGTCAGAAATTTGTAAACAGTTGATAAGAATCGGGCGTATGCCCGGCAACGTTGTCTGTAGTCTGGCTAACTTCATTATTTCAGTCTTATTTTTTTGCTGAATCCCGGAAAGTCAGTCGCCAGCAACGCGTTCTTCAAGCCGTTTTGGCTTCATTCTGTTGGCTGCAAACAAGCAGTGCGACTTTGTGTTCTCATTCCACACGTCAATTGAGCAGGGCAGGAACAGCTGATGAGCGACGAACCAGTCATTCAGATTCGAAATCTTACCAAGACCTATCGAGACTTCTGGGGCCGCAAAAAAGTACAGGCACTCAACTCGCTCAGTCTGGAAGTTAACAAAGGCGAAGTTTTCGGGCTGCTTGGTCCCAACGGATCGGGCAAAACGACGACCATGAAGCTGCTGCTCGGGTTGCTTTTTCCGACCGAAGGTGAGATTTCAATCCTCGGTAAGTCCGCATCGGACGTGTCGAAGAACGAACGGATCGGGTACCTCCCTGAAGAGTCGTACCTCTATCGCTTTTTGAACGCGGAAGAGACGCTCGACTTTTACGGGCGACTTTTTGATATCCCGGCTGAAGTTCGCAAGCAACGAACGAATGAGCTGATCGAGATGGTCGGCCTCCAACACGCTCGACGACGTCAGTTGAAGGAATACTCCAAAGGGATGACCCGTCGAATTGGTCTTGCTCAGGCGCTGATCAATGATCCAGACCTGGTGCTGCTTGACGAACCAACCAGCGGTCTGGATCCCGAAGGGTCGCAGGATATGAAGAGGCTGATTGAGAGCCTCCGCGATCGTGGAAAGACAGTTGTGATGTGCAGCCACTTGCTGGCCGATGTTCAGGACGTCTGCGACCGCATCGCCATTCTCTACGGCGGCGAACTGAAAGAGCTGGGCCGTGTTGACGACCTGCTGAAAGAACACAACGAAACGCAGCTTGTCACGTCGCACCTTGATGACACGGCGGTGGATGAAATCAAGGCGGTTCTCGACAAGCACGGAGCGTCTCTCAAGACGTGCGGGCATCCGACAAGCAGTCTGGAAGACCTCTTCATGCGGACGATTCAGCGCAGTAAAGACCGTCCAGGTCAGCGCTACATTCCCGCGTCCGAATCTGAGACTGCGGACTCCGGTTCCTGAGTAATGCTGAGGCTTAATGTCATGGCGAGTGTAAGGTTGGCTGACCGCCAACCGGATTCGGACATCACCTTCAGCCTCGACGAGATGAATGCTCATTGAACCCGTTCCCGCAACTCAACCGACAACAATGCCGGCAACAGCGTTAGTCGCTTCTGGCTGTTGCAGCCTCCGGAATTAAGCCCATGAGTTTACAACCCGTAGATTTCGAACTGCTGTTCGGCATTGGCCTATGGGCCACTGTCGGATGTTCGTTCATCGTTCTATTTCTTCTCGTTGCCCTTGCGACGTCCTTTCCACTCTATGGCGCGGCAGGTCCCGGACGAGTCTTTGCCGGCACTCTGCGGGGATTCAAAGAGTTCATTTCTCCGTCGCCTCGCCGCATTTACGCGATCGCACTGCTGACCTTTAAGGAGTCGATTCGTAAGAAGGCCCTTCTGGTCTTTGTTGTCTTTGCCGTTCTCTTCATGTTTGCCAGCTGGTTTATGGCGAGCCCGTCAGCCCGACCGGACATGCAGGTCAAAAACTTCGTAGCGTTCGTCTTCATTGCGATGAACTGGCTGGTTCTGCCGGTCGTGCTGCTGTTGTCGTGCTGGGGCCTTCCAGAAGACATTCGTATCCGGTCACTGCACACGGTCGTTACCAAACCGGTTCGCCGAAACGAAGTCGTACTGGGCCGCATGCTTGGGTTCGCCAGTGTCGGGACAATGATTCTCGTCATCATGTCAGCCGTTGGCTACGTCTGGATCCAGCGGCAGGTCTCGGACAACGTCGAACTGTTCTGCCGTGTTCCGGTCTACGCTGTCGCTGGTCCTGAAGGTGTTGCCTTCCTTGATCGAAGCGGCAACCCCGGCAAGGGCGTCAACGTCGGCGATGTTAATGAAACACGAAGCTTTATTGAGGGTGGTACCCGAGCTGCTGGTATCTGGACCTTCCCACTGAATGAAGAAGCCGACACGCTGAAGCTTGAAAGTCGTTTCGAAGCATTCAGAACCTTCAAAGGTGACATGAACCGTTCTATTCGAGTTCGGTACGTGCTTGTCAACGAAGAAAAATCGCTTCGCGTTCCGCTGCCAACTTTCGAGGTTAACGAGTTTGGTACCAACGAAATGGATGTCGCCCGCAAGCAGATCTGGACTGACGAGCAGACTTTGGAGAAGAAGGAAGTCGACATCTACAAGGATCTTGCAATTCCATCCGAAGCTGGCACTTATGGTTCTCTGGTCGTGCATGTGCAATGCCTGGACAGGGCACAATATCTGGGCGTTTCCCGCGGCGACTTTTTTATTCGCCTTCCGGATCGCTCTTTCACAACCGGTTACTGTAAAGCGGTCATTGGTGTGTGGCTGAAGGTTCTGATCATCGCCATGTTCAGTGTGACTGCCAGTACGTTTGTGAAATTTCCCGTGGCAACATTGTTGAGTGCGTCCGTCATCATTGTTGGCGTCGTCGCACGCGACTTTCTTGACAAGCTCCTTTCAGGGAAGCAGGCGGGAGGTGGCGCTGCAGAGTCCGTCTATCGACTTCTGACTCACATGAACGATACCGCCGTACTTCCGGCAAACCCTTTGACGACTTCCATTCAGTTGTTTGACCATGTGCTTCAGCATTTGCTGTGGATGGTCAAGTTTATCATTCCTGACCTGAGGTCATTCGGGATGTCTGACTGGGTTGCCCGCGGCTTTGATGTCCCCTGGGGCGGAGTCATGCTGCCATCACTCGCGATTACCGTCGGCTATTTTCTGCCGTGTGCTCTTCTCGGATATTTCTCACTTTCTCTGCGTGAACTGGAAGCCAAATGAACAATCTCACATCGCGACAAAGGAAAACGGCGTGTGTTGTTGGGATTCTCGTGCTGCTGGTCCCGATCGTCATTCTCGGAATGCCCGCCAGCGAACAGGCAGAAGCTTCCGGCGGCGTACTGGCCCGCTTACGCAGCGAGCATGACCTGGGGGAGAGCGACCTTGGCCAGATCGACCCTACCAGCGCAACGATGAACCTGGTGCTGCTCGGGCTGCGAGGTGTCGCAGTCAACATGCTTCGTATGGATCTGGATCATTACAAAGACACGAAGAACTGGGCAGAGCTGCGAGCCACAACAGATGCGGTGATCACCCTGCAGCCTCACTACATTGAGGTTTGGAGATTTCTTTCATGGAATCTGGCCTACAACGTGTCGGCCGAATGGGACGCTGTTCCTGACCGATATTACTGGGTCAAAGAGGGCGGGAAGTTCTCTCAGGAAGGTACACGGCGGAACGCTGATATCCCCGAACTCTATTGGGAAACCGGTCGCGTCTGGGGACAGAAGGTTGGTCGCAGCGATGAGTGGAAGTATTTTCGAAAGTACTTCCTCAGCGATCCCAATGAGGAACTGTTTGGCGGCGGCGTGGATGTCGAAGTGAACCCCGAACAGAAAGATAATTACCTGGTGGCCAAAGATTGGTACACCGATGCCAACACCGCCGAGGACTCCAAGGTCCAGCACATCATGATGCGGGCGTTGTTTCGCTCTTACCCAACGAGATCACAGCTGGATTACGCCGACGCACTTCAGCGGGAAGGCAAATTCGACAGCAGAACCGTTCAGGCATGGGAGCAAGGATTCACGGAGTGGACCCAAGGCTATGGGAAAATGACGTTCAAAGCCCCTGAATGCGTACTCTACATGGAGGCGAATGAGGACGATGTTCGCCTGATGGCGGAGGACAACGATGTCGATGAGCGGATTGTCCACAGGTGGCTCAACCACTACCAGCACACGACCAATTACCGTTACTGGCGGAGTCGGTCTCACTCTGAATCGCAACCGGAAACCGGCGAGGCACACAAGCTCATCTACGAAGGCGAGCAACTCTACAAACAGGGCGAACTGGCCAAAGCATTGCCAATGCTGCAACGGGGAATGGGGCTTTACTCAACAATCCTCGAAAAGCACCCTGAACTGGCTGACGAAGATCTGACGGCCGAAGAGGGATTGTGGGCTGTCATGCTCTGGCAGAAAATTCTGGAATTGCAGCAGAAGCCAATCCCCGAAACTTACGCACTCAAGTCGTTGTGGGAGCGTCACCAGGGACTGCTGCCGGAACTCGAAGATCGATTCAACCGACTCGGACTTTGAGAACTGTGTCACGGGGGCGGACGCTGGTCACAACACGCAAATTCAATACGCGTTTCGTTGTCCGTTCACACGAAGACCGGTCGCGTCAGGATGCGTTGCCGGTTTATTGTGTTTAACCGGTCGAGTACTCGAAATTCTTTAAATCCATTCGGGCCAGATCAGCGAAGACATCTCCAGCTACCAGCTGCATGTTTATCGGTTTCTGGCTGACGAATAGTTGCCTCGCGAGAAGCATCTGCAGACGCGTGGATTGCTTTGGAATCTGCGACCATTCAGCGGCGGTATCGCATTCTCCTGAGATGTCACACGTCTACGGTTAATGCTTCAGGAGATGATCGAAACGCGAATTCCTGGGAAACCCGCATTCTCCAGGCATGAATTCCCAATAGAATCAGCTCCCATCGGAAACGCGTCAGCTAACCCAGGAACCAGCTATGTCCGGCGATGCAGATTCTGTACAGGCAGCCACAAAAACTCTCAGCCGGATGGGGGCAAGAGTTGTCGAAGACGGCGGCAAAGTCCTGCTCATCGATCTTGCCGAAGCTCCGATCGGTGATGACGATCTCAGCGTTCTCAGCAACTACCCTCATCTAAGAAGCCTCACGCTTGCAGACACCGATATTACCGATGCGGGACTTCGGTATCTCTCGGAATTGACTTCTCTCGAAACGCTGGACTTGTCGACCACTCAGGTCACAACTGCAGGGCTGGCTTGTCTGACAACGCTTCAGAAACTCGACATGTTGATTCTGGGCGGGTGTAAAGTCAGTGGTGGCGGTCTTTCAGTTCTTAAAGAGTTGCCTGCACTTAGAATGTTGATTCTTTCGGACACAGACGTCAGCGACGCCAGCCTCGCGGAACTGGCAGAACTCAAACAGCTCCGAAACCTGAACCTCGATTACACTGACATCACCGACAGCGGACTGCCTCATCTGACCGCGATGCCGGAGCTTGAATTACTCGGTCTCGTCTTCTGCAAGCAAGTGACGGACGAAGGTATTCAACACCTGAAGTCTCTTTCGAAACTCCAGGTGCTCGATGTGTGCACGACGATGGTGACCCCTGACGGCGTACGAAAACTCCAGGTGGCACTTCCAGACTGCTTCATCGCTTACTCGCCCGACCCGCTGCTCGAAGCAGTCGAAGTCAACAATGGCGACGTCATGGCGGCTTTGAAGTCGATCGGGCAGGTTGAAACCAACGAGAACGATCAGGTCGTGAGACTGCGCGTTGATCAGGCGCAACTGACACGTGCCGGTCTGGAATATCTGAAGCAACTCAATCGCCTTGAAGACCTCAGCCTTTACCATCATCGGCAGCTTCCAGACGCAGGTTTGACGACACTGCGAAGTCTCAAGTATCTGAAGAAGCTGGGACTTCTCGGGACGAATGTTACCGACGAAGGGCTGCGTTACCTGAGCGATCTTTCAAGCATTCAGGTTCTGAATCTCGCCTACACTCCGGTGACCGATCGGGGGCTGGCCAATCTGGCAAGTCTGCTGCAGCTCGAAGAATTGTTCCTCGGTGACACCCTCGTTACTGACGGCGGTCTGGCTCACCTGGGAATGATGACAAAGCTGAAAGGACTCGGGCTAAGCGGAACTCGAATTCAGGGGCACGGCCTGAAGCACCTGAAACGACTGGGAGCACTTGAACGCATCGGGCTGAGCGGGACTCTGCTGAACGATCAGAGTCTGAAGTTTGTCATCGAGCTGAAAAGTCTGAATGCCTTGAGCCTTCGCGGAACTCAACTGACAGATGCAAGCATTCCGGCGTTGCAGTCACTGGAATCGCTCCAGGTGTTGTGGCTTGATCGAACTTCGGTCTCTGAGGCCGGCCTGGAGTGGATAACCGGCCTTTCAGGATTGCGGGAATTGGGCCTGAGAAACTGTCCTGTCGGAGATGGGCTGGTCGAACTGGTCTGCAATGCGCCACAACTCAGAGTTCTTAATGTTTTCGGGACGAAACTTACCGAAGATGGTGTTGCGGAGTTGCAAAAACGTCTCCCTGATTGCGAAATCATACGATAGACGGTTAGGCTCTCTGCTTCTGGGACGCGGTGCCATCTCACCCGACAGCTGTGTCACAAACGCGGAAGTTGCATGACAATTCTGCTCAAACCCCATCAGGGCGGTCGCCCAATCATTCTCGATAAACCGATCCTTCTGATCGGTCGGCACCCCGACTGCGACGTCATCCTGAAGAACAGCGGAAAGATTTCCAGGAAGCACTGCTGTGTCGCACTTGTGGATAACCGCTTTGTCGTTCGTGACCTGGACAGCATGAATGGCGTCTGGGTCAACGGGGAACGGGTCAGCCACACAGCCAGCCTGCGAAACGGTGACGAGCTGATGATCGGCGATCTTCCCTTTACTCTGACCAAAGTAAAAGAACAGGAAATCGTCAGGAAGCGTCCCGAAGTTCAACGGGCAGACGCCACTGTCGCTGAAATTGACTTCGAGGATATTCCGCAGTCCGACTCGTTTGAGCACAACCCGTCGGCAGTCCGGGCCGCATCGGCGGCCCTCAAACAGCGATCGGACCCGTCAAAAGCAGGTCCGTCGGACGGAGTTGAGTTCAGCTCGGCTTTTGCAATCCCGCTGGCTGAGGACGAGGATGACGACGTCCTCCCGCTTGCAGATTTTGACGATTAGTTTTGGTGCCAGCGGTAGCGCTGAAAAATGCACGACGTACGAGCTTGTGAGGCGACGTGAATATTGATTTACGCCCCATCCTGCGCGGCGATCTGGCGTTCGGTCTCGCAAATTATCTCGTAGGCTGACCGAGGATCCTCTGTCTCGCGTAATTGCTCCGTCAACTCCGGTAATTGCAGCATCCGTCCGAGCCTCGCCAGAACCTGCAAATGACTTTTCGAGTCTTTACAAAGCACGAGGAAAAATAGATCGGTCAAGCCTCCGTGCGGCGCTCCGAATGGGATGCCGGACATTGTTCGACCAAAGGCGATGATCGACTCGCCATGTGCATCCGGTAGAGGATTTCGAGGGTGGGGAATGGCCACTCCGCCGGCATACGCTGTCGGCATTAGTTCTTCACGTTGCTGAATTGCGGTCAGGATGTCGCTGGGGCTCCAGATTTGCCACGTTCCACCTGCCACCTCCAGCAGCGCTTCAAGCACCGACCTTTTCGTGCGAGCCTGTAATGGCACCGCGACAGTTTCCGGATGCAGCATTGATGAAACAGGTAACTGGGTGCAGACGTCCTCGGACTGCTGAGAAATCTCCAGCGTGCGGAGTTCCGCGCTGGAGTATTCTCGCATTTCCTGTTCGAGCCATCGCGTGATCTCGACCGAATGGAACTGCCAGGCGTCACCAACTTTCCTGCCAGGGATTCTGCCCCGCGTTACCAGTTTTTCAATTTCTCGACGATCACGGCCAAGGTGCCGCGCTAACTCTTCGAGCGAGAAGACTTCGTGTGACATCAGGAGGGCTCCAGAGGCGGGACTGAAACCAGACCAGCAGTACGGGCAGGACAACAGCGGAAGGAAGAATGAGGGAATGATGATTCACGACGAGGTGACCATCACCGGCGGGGACGGCTCAATCAACAACAGGGGTGATTCTCACGAAATCACAGCGTGATTGGTAGTCGGATGGGGTATTCTGACCGTCTCTCACGAGATAACTGCTGCTGATAACTACATGCTATCGGGCACCAACAGAAATCGACGATTCCGCCAGGCTGATTCGGAGCAAAGATTCAACCTGACGCTGGCACGCGGCCAGCGAGTCCGCGACATCTTCTTTCCAAAGTCGCTCCGAAAAGATCTGGACATCAACGTCGCCAGCAAACCCGTTCTGGAAGAGGCATTGGATCGTATCCTGGATCGGCAAATTCCCGGTACCAGGCACACACTGAGCGTACTCAGCCCCACCAGGAGTCAATGTATCGCTCAGCTGGAGAACGAAGATTTTCTCAGCACACTTCTCAGCGACGTTCAAAGCGTCGTGGTCTTCCGCCAGATAAAATGTGTCGTACACAACGCCGACATTCTGTCGTCCAGTCGCATCGCACAGAACGAGGGCCTGTTCAAGAGTGTGCAGCGACGTCCACCGCCCCGCGTGTCGAGCGGTTCTCGGCATCAGGGCAAGCTGAACGTCCAACTCTTCCGCCATGAATGACAGTTCGCGGATTGCCTGGGTCACAAGTCGAAACTCATGCCGCGCGGTGTAACGCGCGCGAGCCCCTGGCGAAATAATGAGTGTCCGTGCTCCACAGGCGGCCGCCGTGAAAATAGCGTCGTATCCATCTTCCAGTGCTTCTCGAAACTGAAGACCAGCGCTTCCGCTGAAGCCTCCGGCGTACGAGAGCGTCGTGACTTCCAGTCCCGACTTCAGCAAGGCCTCCACGGTCGCAGACTCACCAGCTTCGTCGATTTTCTTCCGCCACAAACCAATTGCCGACACGCCTGCCTGCACACGAGCGGCCAGGTCCTCTTCCAACGACGCTCGTAGAGTCGTCATCTGATTGACCGAAAATCCAGGTACCACTGTCGGTTGGGCATCCGATAACTCGTCGTCGAATGACTGGAATTTGCTACTACTCTGAATATTTGAAAACTTCGCTGAATCAGCCAAGACAAAATACTTTCATTGAGAGGACAGAAGTCGTTACGAGAGTTCACGCTGGAAACCGTGAGAGAGGAAGCCGAACGCAGCAGAGCGATGCATTCAGTCTCGTAACTACACCGCGAGGAGCACGCGTCTTCGGAACAGCCAGCAGGAAGACGCTGGCCAGATGTGTTCAGACGCCGAATCGACTTTCAGAGTGTTGCGTCAAAGTCAGATGCAGCGTTGTCACCGTTAGAGTAGTGGCCCACCTCGTCGGCTTTTGCAGGTTCATCAGGAGAGGGGCAACCGCGCCCGATTTCAGTTGACTCAAAGCAGCTATACGTCACACAAAAAAGCTCGCGAGTCATCTGAATTTCTCCCGGTCTGGCGACTTGAACTGGCCGTTTCGAACAAGGCAGTCCAGACTTTACCAAGGCGCTTCTGAAACGCAATCGAGTTTTTGCCGACATTCTCAAGTCAACAAAATGTCGTTGCGTCAGGTTCCGGCAAGCTTGACGAACTGGTGCCTGGTCGTCCCATCAATCCACCAGAAGACGCATTGGCTGGCGACTCATCGCACAATCAATGCGATGCTGACAAGCACGTTCTCATTGCAGATTTCGGTCAGAGATTCAGTTCTGAATCTCTCTGCATTTCGTCAGGCAGCGCGTTGGCGCCGTCGTCGCGCGGGAGTTACTCGGCGGCGGCGATTGGTGGTGCGGGCTTTGCGAACAGTCGCTTTCGCTCGTCCCGGCTTCAACGCGGTGTCGGCAACGAACTCGAACTCTGCGAGCATCTCCGCCGCATCGGCATAGCGACGGCGAGGATTCAGTTCGATCGACTTCTGCAGAAAAATGATGAAGTCGCCGCTCGTCGATCGCTTCAGACGAGTGTGCCCGGCCAGCGGCCATTCGAACGGCCACTCGGGAAGGTGCCCGGTCATCAATCGATAGACCAACAGACCCAGCGAGAACACATCAGAACGGAGCGACGGTCGTCCCATCGCCTGATCTGGCGACATGTATCCGACCGTCCCCGAGCCGGATCCATGCACTGTTCGACGGGCGATTCTGGCAATTCCGAAATCTGCCAGTCGAAGCCTGTTTCCGGGAAACAGAATAAAGTTTTCCGGCTTGATGTCGCAGTGAATAATTTTTCGCTCATGAGCGTGAGCGACGCCGGCCAGCATCTGCCGGACCAGTTCCATGCGCTTCTGCATGGTCATTCGCTTCTGCCAACGATCAAGCAGCGTCGCTTCACCAAGCGGGGATGCGATCACAAAACGATCATCAATGATGCTGGCATCCTTGATCGGCAGCACGTTGGGGTGGTCGAGCTTTGAGGCCAGCCTTGCCTCGTTGCGAAACGTCCGCAAGGCGTCTTCGGTGACATGCTCATCGTGCGGAACTTTCAGCGCGACACGGATTCCTTCGATCGTATCCAACGCTCGATAAACTGCGGCAAACCCTCCCAGAGCCAGCCGCTTCTCGATTCGATACTTCCCGATGTACTGTCGCGCTTTGAGCAATGTCTGGCCTCACTCCGTTGAACCATCAGCTAACCGGAGGATTGACGCGCCGCTCGGCTGAGCCAGCCAATCAAGTCCCCGAGGAGACGTCCCGCCAGATCCTTCACGCGACCGCTCAATAAACGGTCGCCGATTGGTATTATCGATCGCCGCGTCAGAATCCTTTACCTGGACCGGAGCGGAATGGACGATTTCCCGAGAGGATTTTTAAGTCGTGCCGCCCACTTTGATTCAAGCGGCAACAAACATCGTGCCTTCACTCCTCGAAACAGCTTTGCCACCGAAAGTCAGTGCCAGGGGTACCGGGACCACGCTCGGTAGCCCGGTCGGATCGATGGCAGAAACCGAACCGTGACTTCCCGCCGTGATTCCGGCTGTGCTGGAACCGGCGGTGTGACGACGATCGGGTGAAGTTGTCCGAGCATAATTTCCATGGTGGCCTGATGGCGATAGCCTGGATTGGCATCGTATTCCGCCCGGCTGAACGGAATCGAGTTGTAGATTTCGCGGTAGCTTCGAGAATCTCTGACACCAGCGGTCTGACTGACAGAACTCGATCGAGTCTGGTCAGAAGCCGTTTTCAGTTTCGCGGTTGCGGCCCTGGCAGCGGCAGCTTTAGAGCGGTCGTCAGCGGGCGTTGCGCCTGACGCTTTGGACTTCGTGGCTTCATGCTTCAGCCTGTCTGACGTCTTTGACACGCCCTTCTTCGGCTGGACAGGAGTCTGACCTTTTGGTCGACGTTTCTGTGCTTCCGTCGGACGTTTCTTCTGCCATTCTGCGCGAGCCTTTTCGCTGGCCGTCTCAGTTGCCATCGGAGTCGTTTCAGACTTCTTTGCTCCGCGACTGGCTGGTTCCTTCGTGGTCGACGAGGCTTCTTCCGGTGGTCCGTCATCAGCTGGAGCGGCCGGACCTGGCGCGACCAGAATCGGGTCTTCCTGCTTTTCAGAAGTCTTCCCGTCGGCGATCTGACGGGAGGGTGAAATCACGATGCCGGTCGACTCGCTGGCTTCGGCTTTATCGCTGCCGATCGTGATCGTCCATTCCGCCTGTCGACCTTCGACGCTGCGGGCGACATCGTCAGCAACACAGGCGGAGGGCAGCGGTGAAAATACAAATGCGGTCCCAACAGCAGACAGCACGAGCCAGCGAGATCGAAAGTCGGTCATGGCGAGTTCTTTCAGGCAAGTTTCAGCAGCGAAAAAAGTCTCGGCGGGCTCCTGTCCCAACAGACTCCTGACTGGCCATCAAACCGTTGAAATCGGCATATTCAAACCAGACATCCCACGCTACCGACCACTTCCGCAGACTGTCAAACTCCAGAACAAACTCCCTCGCCCTCCCGGTGGAAACAACCCACCGCACATCCTGACAAACTACTCATTCGTGCCTTTGTGTGAGATTTCAGAAGCCTTCGTCGTCCATGATCTCGCGGATCCGTCCGGCTTCGGGGATGCCCATTTTCTCCGCCGCCGCGTGAGCCTGACGCAGCAATTCCTCCGCTTCCTCGCGATCGCCGGGGGCATTTCGCTCCAATAGAATCGTTGCGATCCACCACCGGCAAATCAGCAGATCACGCGTTGCGCCGAGTCGCTCGTAAACCGGCAGTTCTTCCTCGCGTCGGATGCGGAGTGCCTCGTCCAGCTCGCCCCGATCCTGCAGCACGTCCGCGATCTTCCCCTGTGTGACCGCCTTCCCGCGGACGTCGCCGAGCCGCTCGCAAACCGGCAGTACTTCCTCGCGTCGGATGCGGAGTGCCTCGTCCAGCTCGCCCCGATCCTGCAGCACGTCCGCGATCAAGCCGTGAAAGACGGCTTCATCGGCGACAAGGCCCATCCCGCGAATCGGACCAAGTGCTTCATCGCGGTACATTCTGAGTGCTTCATCGAGTTCACCTCGACTCGCAAGAATGTCGGCAATCTTGCGTGACGTGACCGCCTTCCCGCGGACGTCGCCGAGCCGCTCGTACACGGGCAGTTGTTCCTCGCGGCTGATGCGGAGTGCCTCGTCCAGCTCGCCGCGAGCCTGCAGCACGTCCGCGATCTTCCCCTGCGTGACCGCCTTCGCGCGGACGT
>CAXBME010000017.1:0-186133 GCA_963976765.1 uncultured Planctomycetaceae bacterium | reverse complement strand
TCTGGAGCTTCGCTGCCGTCATCAACCTTCTGAAGTGATTGTCAACACGACCTAGGGCGCACGTCATCAAAATAATCTGTTCTCGATTAATGTCCTGCACTCGGTTAGGGCGCGACCGACGCGCTACATCCAACTTCGGCATCGCGCAAATTGTTCAGTAGACACAACTTCAACGCCGTTCCACACATCGGACCGTCAATTCGTTGATCGCCCGTCGCTTTCGACCAGCAAATCATAGTCTCAATGCCCCGAGTGAATTCCACAGACCCCGTTGGTCTCAGCTTTTCAGCTGGATTCTGTACCGGATCGAGTACCGGACATTGAGTAGAGTCTTGAAGCTGGTGGTCTGCGTAGAAAGTGAGCCGGTCGAATTTGATTCGACCGGCTCGAAGTTAAGTGACCGTGTCGCTTTTCCGTTTACTTTTTGGCTTCCTTCTGTTCCGCAACAGACTTTGATCCGTCGTTTTTAGCGGTCTGGTCCTTTGACTGGGGTTCGCTACCGTGTGATTTGCCGTTTTTGTCATCGTCGTGTCTCCGAGTGTGGGACAAAAAGTAGAATCTGAAGGCGACATGCCCTCAGCAGAGTCCTGTCGGGAGCCACGAGCAAAGAGAAACTGACTGCAGCCCGGTTCTGCGCAAGAACAGAGGCGTCGAACCAAGGCTACTCCAGCAACCCTCGCCAAAGGGCACCATAGAACAGCACTCGGCCGACGCCCCATTCGAGGGGCGCGGCTTCGGTTGTGCTGCTTCTATGGTTGCAAGAGCCTTTCGGCTCAGGTTGGCGATTTTGCTGGAAGCAGTTTCTGAACGCTCGCGCTCAGTCAGTGTTGTCACTCACTCCGGCAGTCATCGGAGTGGCAGTTCTCAATTGTTTCTGATCAATAGTTCCTGTTTCTGTGAGAGAGTTAAATGATGCTTTCAGGACCGGGTTTACCTGTCGTTTGAAGGGACTTCCAATGTGTTCTCCAGACAATCGACGGTGATCAGCAACTTCGTCAATATGGCCACCAGGCAGTCGTTCGCTCAGGGGCGACGCGCACTTCAGGGACTCTGCGGCAGGTGGATCGGCTTGTGCTCGTGCGTGAATTCTATTACCGATGTGCTTTCCGAGACGAAACAGTTGAGCGGCTATGGAGAGCCATCTGATACAGGTAGTAACACACGACGATGCTGTTTCTATGCTGGAGTATTTTGATGGTCTGGATGATCCTCGCAGCTCGATCAATCGACAGCATCTGCTGGGAGACCTGATTGTGATCAGCGTGTGCGGAGTGCTCGCCGGTGCGGATGGTCCGAAGGCGATTGGAGTGTGGGCGAGGATGCACTCGGAGTGGTTGAAGAAGTACCTCGAACTTCCCCACGGTATCCCGTCTCACGACACGATTGGTCGACTGCTGGCGGCGCTGCGGCCAGCCGCCTTTCATGCGTGTTTCGAGCAATGGATTGCGAGCCTGCGTCAACGGGGCGCTGGTGGTCTCACGGATGAGGTGATCGCGATTGATGGTAAAGCACCACTTCATTTGTTTAACGGCGACGTTCCCATAACCGGAGGAAAAGTCTCGGGCCGTTGTTTCTCGTGAGTGCCTGGTCCGTGCAGGGATGAATCAGTCTGGGACAGTTGGCGACCGAGGAGAAATCCAACGAAATCACGGCAATTCCCGAACTGATTGATCAAATCGAGTTGAACAACGCGATTGTGACCATCGATGCGGCGGGCTGCCAGAAAAACATCGCGGCGAAGATTGCGAGTAAAGGTGGAGACTACTTACTGGCTCTGAAAGGAAGCCAGGGCAATCAGCATCAAGCCGTGATGGACCACGTGATCGAACAGCTGGAAAATGACTTTGCCACAACGACCGTTGACCGATACGTGGAAACAATGAAAGGGCACGGTCGTGAAGACACAGTGGAGTACTTTCATCTGCCCGTCCCAAAGACGCTGCCTGATGCGTCACTGTGGAAGAAGTTGAGGACGATTGGCGTGGCCGTTCGAACGAGTCTACAAAGCGGAAAAGAAACGACTGACATTCGCTTCTTTATCTCGTCGCTGAGCCTGGGAGTACGTCGTTTCGCAGCAGCAGGTCGCGGTCACTGGGGAATCGAAAACAGTTTACACTGGTGCCTGGACGTGACGTTCCGCGAAGCCGACAGCCGAGTCCGTGACCGCTTTGCCGCCGACAACCTGGCATGGTTGAAACGCTTCGCGATCAGCCTCCTGAAGCAGCAGAACGACAAGGAAAGCATCGCCATGAGACGCCGAATGGCCGGGTGGAACGTCGACTACCTGATGCAAGTACTTGGTATCACAGCACGTTAGTACGTGTTTGCCCTGGGATGAGCGTCGATCCATTCCTGGACATGGAAGGGCTGCAGCTGCTCGACGTTCAGTTGTGGCGTTGCTTGAAGAAACCACTGACAACGTTCGCGATACCACTCGTAGGTACGGGCCGCTCGGTGTTTCAGCGTCCATTCCTGAAACGTATCAAAAATCCCGGCAACGGATTGAGTGCTTACTACCCGTTTTGCCGGACGGGCCATCAGTTCGTGAAATCGCTTAAACGCCGCTTTGCGATCAGGGCCAAGGTTGTGCCGCTTTCCGTCGATCGTGACGAACCACGCTTTTCGCTCTCGACGATACCACGGCTTTGGTGAACGCGCCATTCCAAACCTCCCAGCTCTGGTTAAAGAAAAAACCGATGAGCAGACTGAAAGGCTTGCGGGCCCCGTGTTGCAGCACGGGGTCTTTTATGTACCGGAAGTCTGTACCGAAGCAAGACAATTCTGATTCGAGTTGACGTAAGTCGTTATGTAGTAAAGCACGCCCGGTAGGATTCGAACCTACGACCGCCGGATTAGAAATCCGGTGCTCTATCCAGCTGAGCTACGGGCGCAATTTGTGGGATTTCGATTTTGCGTTTTTTCGACCGTGCCCACTGCTGTATGGGTGAGGGTTGGCAGGCGAATTGACGCGTCGAGGCGATGTGATTCTGCGGCTGTCGATCTCAATCAATCGGCCTGACGAATCGCATTCTAGTTTCATTGAGTCATTCAGCAATCGCACGGCACCGCTGGCCTCGAAGGTCGTTGTGCCAGGGCATCATCGTGGGGGCAACACGTTGCATCCAGGCAACGTTTCAAAACGTGAAGAGCGGCATGGGCGAGGGAAACTTCAAGTATTTATTCCTCGTAAACATCTTCTGTAAAGGAACTTGTAGCTCGTCCGTCCCGGCAGCGCAAAGCTGACTGAACGGTTTGGTATTCAGTCTGCTTTACATCTTTTCAGACAGCGGGCGTCGAGAACAACGACACTGAAGCCTGCTTCAATTCAGAACCTGCCAGCCACGAGGAACACTCCAATGACAAACCTCTTCACTCAACTGCTCAATGACGAAAACGGTTTCCTGATGTCGGCCGAGCTGATTCTGCTGGCTTCGATTCTTGTGCTCGGTCTGGTCGTCGGGTTGAGCGAAGTTTCGTTTGCGATCAACAATGAGCTGGAAGATGTCGCGTCAGCCTTCAGCTCGATGAATCAGTCGTATTCTGCCAGCGGCTCTCACTCTCATGGAAAGGGACGCCGATCAGGGAGTCGCTTCAACGATGAGCGAGACAATTGCGACAGCCAGTGGGATATTCAGGCGAGCGGCTGGAAGGGGGAAAATTGAGTACGCATAAGGCGGCTCGGCTGACAATTCTGATGAACCAATCAAAGCGGCCTGCGCGCGACTCCCGCCCGCAGATCGCTTTTTCTTTCGGTTTACGAAGGTGGCGGAGGCGGAGGCAGCTTCAAAGGATCCGGTTCGGCATCGTTCGATTGCAAATTCTGTAGAGGCTCAGCGGTATCGCGAGAGGCTTCCCGGACATGAACGCCGATGATTGTAACTCGCGGTGTTCGGCGTGGTGATGCGGAAACTGGAGACGCTGTCGCTGGCGAGCGGCTATTCTGTTCGGGATTGCCCGCGCTTTCGTTGCCCGCCGCAGAATCAGTCGTCGGATTTCCCTGAGCGGCGTTTCCGGCAGCTGCGATTGATTCAGCTCTTGGCAGGTTTGGATTAAGCAGGTCCAGCCTGATGTTGCCGTATCGGATTCCGGAAGGTGACGCGGCAGTCCACCACGGTGCGGTCGCCTGGTTTGCAGAGACAGACTTACTGGCCGGGGCTCCCAGAACGACAACCAGTGGGGCGACCAGTGGGGCGACCGGTTGTGGCCCGGGAGGAAATTCAAACAGTAGCGTTGTGCCAGCGAGCTGCGGGGCAGATGGCCTTAATGGGTTACCGCCGTCGACGACCCCGCTGAATCGGATGACTGTTTCTCCCGATGGATGCGTCTCAAGGCTGCTTTGCCGGATGGCTCGCGCAGCGTCGGCTGGACCTGGAAAGACAACCGCAACCTGTGCCAGCTCTGACTGCCATGCGGGTTCGCAGGCGATGATCAGGTCGTCGTCGCCAAACTTTGGCTCAACGGCAACTCGAATCGACGTTCGCAACCGCTGGATGGTTGCTGGCGGTATCGGATGTGTCCTCGCGAGTTCGGCGGCGGCCTGCATCAGACTGAGAATCGGCAGTGCGGCCAGCGTGTCCTCGTTGGCCAGCGCCTGAGCCAGCTTCTCTGACTGATGCTGCCGGTAATACATCCCGACGAGTGCTACCGTGCTGCGAGTTGTTTCCAGGTCGACGTCGATGTTGCGCAGGATGGCATCCTCGGCGTCTTTGAGCTGGCCGTGTTTCTCCAGAACCTGAGCGGCCATCAGATTTGCCTGCCAGACGTCGGGCGAATGAGCGAGCGCCTGGCGTGCTGATTTGTCGGCTCCAGGCTGGTTGAGATAAGTCTGCATGACGGCGAGGTTGGCCAGCGATGATGCCATCATGTCATCTCGACGAAAGTAACCGTGGCCGAGGTTGGCCAGGTTGTTATACGTTTCTGAGGATGCCGAAAAGTCACCCAGTCCCTGCTGAGTTCGGGCGAGGTAGTACCAGTACGGAGGGTAGCACTCCATGAACGGTTCCATCCGCTTCAGGATACGCAGCCGCTTTTCAAGATTCGGCTCCTGAATGGCTGCGGTCAGATCGTCCAGATCGTTGCCGCGAACAAGCCACCGGTCAGGAATGTTCCGCGACTGTGTCAGCTTCCAGAAGGTATCCAGAAACTTCGACGACTTGTCGACAACCGCGGTGATTCGGCTCTTCTCAACTTTCCATGTGTCGAACTCACGAGTCCAGCTCATGTCACGGTAATCGAGCCAGGAATTAACACCGGTGTAAACGGCTCGCTCGAAAGAAAGCGTCGCCATCTGTGCCGCCACCGCCAGCGCTGTCCCACCGATTTCACGGTGCAGCGTTTTCTTGAACTTCTCCTGCAGAACGCCGGTCTCTCGTTCTGCAATGTCGATTTCTGAAATCTCATCCAGCACGCTGGTGTAGAGCTTGATGACCGCCTCGTCAGCGATTCCGTCAAGGTTCAGGTTGTTGAGGATTTTCTCCTGCTCTTCGAGCATCACTCGCTTGGACGGGTTCTGCCGAATTCGATGAAACGACGCGCGGCAGTAGTTCAACGCGACCGCCGTCGATCGATCTCGACTGTCCGGGTTTGTCGGCCCGTCAGCCGCAGTCGCCTGAGTTGCGACACTTGCCAGGAATGCGGCACAAGCGAGGAGCAAACAGAAAGACGATAGTGAAAGCGACAGATTCTGACGATGAGCGGGCAACATTTGCCACTCCTTCTGGAGACGCAGGCAGGGGCAGATCACGACAAGGTCTGAACGAACAGTCGTGGCAGGCTTACTGCGGAGTGATGAGTTCTCCGCGACCGGAAAGTCTAAGTTGAGGAACATCAGGCTGGACTGAATTCGACAGCCAATTCAACGAACGACCGGATCTCTGGTCCTGCCGTAAGGACCAGGCAAGGTTTGAGGACAGCGTTAAGCCTTTGCCAATCGCCCTATCGCGAACCGCTTACCTGACCGTCACTGTGACCTCGGAATTTGCGCGAATTGCCATACGCTCGATCGAACGTGGCTACCGCTTGCGCGACACATACGATCCCTGACAGAATCTGAGACCACGGCTTGAGAGCTTCAAAATGCGCAACGGCTGTTTACCGCTCCGCCGTTCCTTCGGCAGATTTGGAAAGGCGTGCAAAGCATTATCCGCAATCGAATTGAGCCATCAGTGGAAACGAATCTGGCCATCGACAGGCGGGAATCCAGCTCACTCAGGTTGCCTGATCCAGTCGTCGATCTGTGCGAGGATCTCTTCGATCAGGAACAGGCGTGAAAATTTTGCCTGAGGACTGAGATCAATAGCGGCGTGCTTGAATGTTCGTGCGGCAAGAACCAGGAAGTCTTTCAGCGTTTCCGGCGTTGACAGCTCAACCAGGGTTAATCCCGTTGAAATTGACCGTGCGGCGTAGTCTTCTGCCAAAGCTTCGTCTGTGAAGATCGGGATCTGCTTTTCGGCGTCGCCAGTGAGTTTACGAGCGACGACACGAAATCCTTCGTCAAACAGAACACTGCCAGTTTCAGTATCTCGGTTGAACTGTGTGGCGAGCACGAAGCAGGGGAACGTCCAGAGGAATTCTGATTTGGGCATGGTCGAAGTCCCTGAGTGGTCAATGCTGAATTTCACCACAAGAGCCTCAGAGCTTCGCTTTCGAGAAGCAAGGCGACCCCACCAGCACAATCAGGCGATGCCCGCGTCCTGCACAGCTTTAACAACCGCCTCGTGAAGCGGGCCGTTGGAAACGACGACGCCGCGATTCTGCGTCAGCTCATGCCCCTGAGTGAAGTCGAGTGGTTTGCCGTTGATGTCGGAAACGGTTCCGCCTGCTTCCTGCACGACGAGTGCGCCGCCTGCATGATCCCAGATCTTTTCCTGGTAGGCCTTCTTCGTTGGCAGCCGAAGGTAGATGTCTGCCTGGCCGCGAGCAACGACGGCATACTTAGCCTGACTGTCGAGCCGCACGGGCTCTTTGGTAATGCCGAGCGACTCGGCAATCTGAGCCGATCGGCTGTGCGAACTGTGACCGGATTCGACGGACTCACAAAGCCGAGCATCCGGCCAGTCGATCGCGGCGCCTGTTTGAATCTTCGTCGCATCATCCAGGCTGAAGTCGCGACCTTC
This sequence comes from uncultured Planctomycetaceae bacterium, assembly GCA_963976765.1. Taxonomy (GTDB): domain Bacteria; phylum Planctomycetota; class Planctomycetia; order Planctomycetales; family Planctomycetaceae; genus JABMPE01. The sequence goes on along the minus strand of CAXBME010000017.1, from coordinate 179,018 downwards.
GATCGAAGTAACAAATGCGCCCGCTCCGCGAACGGCAAACAACAGCGATCCCGGTGACGACTCGTCATCTGGGTCGAGTGGAAGGTTCGGACAACCGACTGCCGCCACCGTCAGATTCCCGTCAATGATCAGAGCCAGCGAGATGGCATACTGCTGACCTCGCAGAAAGCCCTTCGTTCCATCAATTGGATCGAGCGTCCAGAATCGAGGCCCAGCTTTTCCGTTTCCATGATCAATCCATGAACAGACTTCGTCCGCAGTCGTGGCGACATCGATCGCCGCCAGCTCTTCCAGAATGCGGTCGACGAATCCGGCGTTCTCGCCACCTCTCAATTCAGCGGCGTCTTCTTCGCCGACAATCGGATCGTCTGGAAAGGCAGCCTTTAACGCGTGACAGATGACAGCCTGGCTGGCGTAATCGGCGATGGTAACCGGGCTTCGATCCTGCTTCTCAAGCACGTCATCGGTGATCTGCTGCTGCACGGCCTGAGTGACTTGTGCTGCCTTTCGCACAGCAGCAATCGCCGTCTGAAGTTCCCTTTGATACTCATCCATGATCCAGTAATTCTCCCGCCGCAGCCGCGGCCTGATTTCAAAATAAACTGAGCAGCATTTTTCTACTTGTTGAATTTCGGCAGCGACACTTCGACTGGGGCATCCTCAACTTTCAGCAGGACGCGAATAAATGATTCCTGCCGATCTGCCTGCAGCAGTTGCCCATCGAGTTGAATTCTCGCTGTTGAAGTTTTGAGCCGGCCAAACAGAACGGCTCGATCCAGAGGCAAGCAGTCAGACAGTTCAAGCCCCGAGAAGGCATCGTTCATCAATCCGGTGTAAGCACGACCGCCGGCGATCCTGTAAAAGGTGATCATTCGCAAGATGGTCTGAAGATCGATTTCGCGACGATCCCAATCTACCTGAGTATGCTCAAACTCGTCGCCTGCACTACCGGCTCCTTTTCGACCAGTCCGCTGAAATCGGGAACCGGTCAGATAACTCTTCAGTTCGCGACCTCCGGTTGTCTTCCCGGTTGAGGACCAGACGACTCCCGGCTCGATGGCCGAGCTGCCGAGCGAGTCGCCCCCCAGGTAATCGTGGAAGTAAATGCGGTTCCCAAAGACCAGCACCCAGTCGTCAATCGGACCGGGCAAGTGATGTGTGAACGTGCTGTCGCGCGAAAGATGTCCAGTCCCTGCCTGTTTAAGATTCAGATCAAACAGCTCTGTCGAGACCATGCAGGTTGCCGAGGCTCCCAGAATTCGATCTGAAGCCGCCGGGATCGGCAGGTTCCGGATCTCGTCGCGATTTTCTGAGTAAGTGTAGCCAGCTCCGCCCAGATTCAGACCAGCAGCGCGATACATCCCGCCGAAGTTTGATTCGGGAGCGGCAATCCAGTGCAGCCATCCTTTAGAGGAGTCGCGACTCGCTGGTTCCGTGCCTGTCGGCGATGGAGTCTCTGTCGAACCAGTTTCCAGCGCGGAAGAATCGTGACTGATCTCGACCTGGTAGCGGCGATGCTCAGGGCTGTAGATCGTCGACCAGACTGTCTGACGAGCGAAGCCGCTGCCGGCATCGAGGTCAATCAACTCGCACACCCGGGAGCGGATGTTGGTTCCGTTGGCGCCGCCAGCCACGGAGCTGGCCAGTAATCCTGCCCCGACAACAATCGTCGGAAAGGTCATCCAGGTCAGACCTGGCCTCTTAAGCAGGCGATGTACGAGGACATAATCGAGCGGGCCGATAACCAGCAGGAACAGCAGGACAACTCCCAGCACGCTGAGAGTCGAACGTTCTTCGACGTGAGGAATCGTCTCCATCCCAATCTGAAACTGCGTTGCCAGTTCGGTGACTCCAGAATGAGAAATTCGCTGGCCCGCAGAATCTTCGTCGACGCTGACGGCGGGCAGATCAGCAATTGCTGCCACGAAACTGTCGAGCGCCCTCCACCTCGCCAGCGGCGCCTCGTCGAGATCAACTCCCAGCATGGTGATGCGTCCAAACCCGTGAGCTGACCTCGTCAGAAGCGGGCCTTCGATGCCTGTCACGACGTCGGCGCCATCCTGTGACCGAATGATCGACCCTTTGATCCTCGACGCGATCGGAATCCGGAGGCTGCTATGAGCGTACGCCTCCAGGCCGCTGAGATCACTCAGCGATGAAGCCACGACTTCCCGATTCTCCAGAATCCATTCCGCAATCGGACTGCTGGTCAACTCTTCAACGTGAGTTCCGACAATCGCCACAACGTGACCACCGTGACGAACCCATTGATTCAACGCTGCGGACTGTTCTTCATTCAGGTCAAAACTTCCGGCCAGGAATACGGTGCTGATTGCCGAGTAGGTCTGCCACCGGGTTGGCAGTTCGCGGGCGGATTCCAGCGACGTGAAATGAATGCCCCGCTCAACGATCGCGTTCTGAATGGACTCCTGTTTCGATTTGCCCGTTCGACTTCCCCCGATCGTTCCCGCGGCAACCCAGACCGGAACTGAATGTCGAACAATGTTGAAGTCAGCCGTTTCCGAAATCGACTCCACTGCCATCAGACGCCGGGATGCAAGAACGCCACCCGATTCGGCAACAACCTTCAAACTCACCGCTTCCTCAAGCCGGCCCGGCATGAAGAACAACGACGCCGTCGTCGGACTGTTGGACGCAAGCTTGATCACCGCCGACGGGTACGTTGCCGGGTTGCCAGTCGGGTCCGTCGCGGTCACTTCAACCCGACATTCGACGGCTTCTGTCGCAGCAAGCTGAACCTGAAGACGAGTCCAGACGCCGGGACGCGTCACCTGTCCCATACCGACTTCGACCGACTCGATCGAAACGTCAGCGCGTACAGAAGACGCCAGACAGAACAGAACGGCGAAAACGCTCTGGAGAAAACGAAACGGGAAATATCGCAAAGACATGCCGAGAAAACTCCGACCAGACAGGCAGAAACAGGCGGGAATGCTAGCCTGAATCATTCACGAGGCGTAGGGTCTGAGTGAAGGAAATACGCCGCCCGGTACTGCGGCGGACATCCTGAGCAGGACAGGCGGCGGCTGAACAATCGTCATCATAAAAAACGAGGCCCGGCGGTGTGATTCGCCAGGCCTCAGTTCTGAGTTTCATCGTCGAGAATCAGGCAGGTTTCGCAAAGAGCAAACGGCCTGAAAGTCACGATCACCTACTGAAAGCGTCGCAGAGCGTAGCTGGCTCCGCGCCAGGCGGACAGTTCCCGCTGGTTGGTTTTCAGAGCCTGCTCGTAGTTCGAAGCAGCTTCCTGATTCTTCCCCTGAGCCAGTTGCTGCTCGGCGATGAAGTACCGCGCTTCGCACATCTGAGCGGTCTGAATTTCCGGCGTGCTCTTGTCGACTCGAGCGGCCAGTTCTTCCGCAGAAATGTCGCCCATATTGTACAGGATGACCCAGTCGATCCAGTCGCGTTCGTTTTCTTTGCGGGCTCGGCTGGACTGCGCGATACCAGTTGCTTCGGCCTTTCGTCCAGAACGAATCAGCGTCCAGACTCGCCATGGGTTGATGAACCGGGCGGTCGAGTCCATCTGGATAACCTTATTAAACTCCTGAATCGCTCCGGCATAGTCCTTGCCGAAGTAGCGAGCGAAGCCGGCATCAACATGAGCAGCAACGTCTTCCGGAGTTTTCTGAATGATCATTTCAAAGTCGCGAGCCGCTTCCTGCCACTTGCCCTGCACCAGTCGTGAAGTTCCCAGCAGCGACTGCACAGCGGGCTGATTCGGGTTGAGCTGAAGCGAAGCCGCAAAGTCTTTTTCGGCGTCAGCCGGACGACCGCCCTGCAGCCAGGTGTAACCTCGATTGGTCAGAGCGATGTCGTACTTCGGATTCTTCTGCAACGCGGCCGAGAAGGCGCGAATCGCTTCGTTGTAGCGTTTCAGATTCTGGTAGAGCATGCCGAGGTTGTTGTAAACCAGCGGCTCATCCGGGAATGCTTTGATCGCGGCGCTGTAAGCCTGGATGGCTTCGTCGTTTCGCTTGGTTTCTGTGTAAAGTTCGGCGATCGCCATGTACGAGGCGATGTGTTTCGGGTTGACTGCCAGAGCCTGATTGAAGTCGGCAACCGCAGCGTCCGTCTGCTTCATAGCGGCTTTGGCCAAAGCACGCTGGTAGTAGACGTTGGATTTCTGTTCGGGAGTAATTCCCGGCTGCGGCAGAAGCTGATCGGCGATTCCGACGGCGACTTGAGCGTGACTCGACTGATCCTCGATCCGAGTCAGATTCGTCATGCCATAAAGGTACGGCAGGTAGTAGTTGAACTCGGGCGTCGACGCGACAGAAATTGCCGTTCGAGCATCGGTGATGCCTTCCCGGATCATCGCGGCATCGCCCATGATAATGGCGAGTTCAATCTTTGCGCTGCCTCTCAGATGCAACGCGATGTTGTCGTTCGCGTTGGCGGCAATGATCGGCGTTGTGGCGTCAATGACGCCCTGCCAGTTGCCCACATCGTAGGCTTTGACGGCAGCCTGACGCTGAGCTTCGTGAGCGGGATCCGGATCGGCGAAAGCCGTCGCAGACAGAGCCAACAATAACGCTAAAGACGTCGAAAACCTCATACTGGAGTCCTTTCCCGTACGGAGGGAAGCCCTGCCAATTCTGGCCAGGGGCACCATACCACGGCCCGGGCCTCTCATGATCAGGCCCGGATCCGATACACAATCTTCCATGCACGCGGTCCTTCCGCGCGTTGTACAGCCGGGCGTTATACTGACTCACCAAATTCGCTGCTATAGGTGTTTTTGAGCAGGCAAGATGGCGGATATTTCTCGATGACGCATCCGTCGCCTGCCTGCTGGCGTTTCTCAATCCGACCGCGCTTCGTTTCGGATCGTGATGTCACTTGTTTCCGTCGCCGGCGAGAAATGCACGCAGTGATAAGTTGTGTGCGTTCCGCGCAGTTTTGACAGCGTTGCGACGATCTTTCCGATCGCCGTCTCCCAGATTCAGGCTGAAACGGCGAGATTCGCTGCATCGACGATCTGGATCCTCTCGCCGGTCGCGAATATCTGCTTTCCATCTGAAAGCCACTTTGACTGACCAGAAAGAAGTCCGCCGAGTACCGGGCATTTTTCTGTTGGACTTTTCCGGAAGCGGTTCACTCACTGCGAGTGATCGTGCTGAGTTTCAGATCGTGAGTGTGCAGGACTTCGCCGTCGATAGTGATCGCCTCGAAGCGGACGGTCGGATCTTGTGCCTTCGTGTTGAATTTCATCAGGGCGTACGAGCAGGTTTTGCTGTGCCCCCAGACGAGGCCTGGCGTCTTCACAACCGGATGTGTGTGTCGGTTCGTGAGCTTCGAGCTTTCGAACTCGTAAAGGTCGTAGCCGTTGTCGCGGCTTGTGATGCGAAGGTCCGTGCGGTGGCGGTCGGCGGCGACCAGGAACACTCCGTTAATTTTCTGAGTCTCGATGTACGAGAAGATTTCCTCGCGTTCCTTCGCGAAGCCGTCCCACGGATCTTTGCTGCCCGGCTTGATGTTCTCCGTAAAGGGCACTGGTGAAGCCAGCACTTTGAACGTGCCACGTGAGTTCTTCAATGTTTCCTTCAGCCAGGCCTTCTGCACGGGGCCGAGCATTGTCGGTTCAGGCTTGCGGGTTCGGTAGTAACGACCGTCGAGCATGATGAAATGGACGTCGCCAATGTAGAAGTCGTACCAGCAGCCGGGCTGCTTTTCGCCGCCGCCGTACGCCGGATTCACCCAGTTCTGACGGAAGACATTCCAGACCGGACGCTTCCATGCCGGGCTGTCGATTTCCGGGCCGGGTACGCAATCGTTGGTGGCAAAGTCGTGGTCATCGTAGATCGAGTAGATGCTTCTCGACGAAATGAAGCGTCGCCATTCAGGTCGAGACTGCCGACGGTAGTAGCAGTATTTCATCGTGAGGTCGTGTTCGGGATCGTCGATGTAGACGTTGTCTCCGAGCATCAGAAACGCGTGCGGGTCGGCCTTGCTGATCGTATCCCACATGTACTCCCACTCGGGCACGTAGCCCGCTCCGCCTCCAAAGCCGACACTGAATTCACCAGCGGAGTGCTGCTTTGGTGACGTTCTGAAAGTTGGCTTGTCCATCACGTAGAGCTTGCTGTCAATCTCGATGGCGTACCGGTAGCGGGTTCCTGGCTGAAGGCCCTGAGCGATTCCAATGCCTGTAAAGTCGTCTTCCGCTTTTGTGGTGACCGGGGATGAAATCGAAACTGGAAAGTCGCCGTCCATTGGAAATACGCGAACCGCGAATGTCGACTCTTTCGCCGTGCGGATCCAGAACGACGCTCCGGAGTCTGTGACCGATCCAACCATCGGCCCGTGGATTAACACTTCCGGCTTGTGCTTTCCCTGCCAACTCTTGAACTCTTCCGTCTCGTACAAAGGGGCGAGTACGTCACGCGGTCCGGCAACAAAACGATCAAAGACCAGCCCTTTATCGAGAGCCGTCTTTGCATGCTCAACGGCATCGTTGACGTTTCCCTGACGAAGCGAACTCATCATCCGAACGAAATGGGTTTCCGGCTCTTCCGCATCAGCGGGGGCGAGTTCTTTGTCGACTTTGTCGAACTGGCCGGCGGCCACAAATCGCGTCGCGTCACGCTGTGGATCGTGCTGCGCCGAGCAGCGGTTCGAATAACCAGCAAGTAATGCCAGAAAGAGCACCAGGAATGTGGACCGGGACATCGATTCTCCAAATTACTGAGACCGGGCTGTCGAAAGCGTCAGCCGCGCCATGGCGGACCGTGACTTGAGCGGTTGGGGCAGTGAGTCTAATCACCAATCGTGTCGCCGCCAGCCTGGAACCGTCCCGACCTCGCATGATCCAATCTGAATTCCGTTCGTACTTGTCGACAGCGAATCGACGCACGATTCTGTGAGCCGTTGCTGGAAAGCACCGTTCGGATACACTCCTTCAGCACAGAAAGAGGGATGCTTTCTGGTGACGCATCGAGCGGACAGTTACTTCAGGAATCAACAGCCGTTCCAGTAGATCGTACGAGGCGCACGCAATGGAAAGCTACGGGCTGATCGTCTTCATGATGGTGGCACTGGGGACAGGATTCCTGATTTGCGAAGTCTTTATCCCCTCGGCCGGGATTCTCACTGCTGCGTCGATCCTCTGTTACCTTGTCGCCACGTTCTGTGCCTGGAAAGGCTGGTATCAGACGGGAGCGACCATCTGGTGGTGGGGTTACGTGTTCGGAATGCTGATTCTGCTGCCGACGACAATTTCGGGAACGGTCTACATCTTCCCCAGAACGTCGTACGGCAAATCGGTGCTGGCCATTCCGCAGTCGCTGGAAGAGGTGACTCCGTTTCAGGAAGAAGCAACTCGGCTCAACGGATTGATTGGCTCTCGCGGTAAAACAACGACGATGTTCTCGCCCGGCGGCATGGTGCAGGTCGGGCTTGAAAAGTTTCACGCGGAAAGCGACGGAGCCCTTATTCACGCCGACCAGGAAGTTGTGGTCGTCGGCGTCAAGGGGAACCGGCTGGTCGTCAGATCCGCCGAACTTCACGACAGGATTGCACAGTCGACCGCGAGTCTTAAGACTGCGGCACTGAACGAAGAGCCAAATCGAGGCGGCAGCGGGGGCGCCGATACAACGGCAACTGACGCAGCAAATGATAACCCGATCGATTTCGACATTCCCGAGAACGTTTAAGCTCGATCGAATTATGATCTCCAGGCGACGGAACCTGGAACCGGCAAAAAGGACACCTCATGTTTGATCCGACATTGCTTCTGGCAGTCACCAGTCTGCTGGCCGCCCCTGGTGACGACACCAGTCGCAACTTCATGATTGGCATCTCCATCTTCGTGATGGTTCTAATGCTGATTTTTGTCGTCGTCTTCTTCCGGTACATCGGCCTGTGGATTCAGTGCACGATGACTCGGGCAAACATCTCGTTCCCGAATCTGGTCATGATGTCGCTGCGAAAGGTCAATCCAACGATCATCGTTCGCAGCAAGATTATGGCCGTTCAGGCTGGACTGCTTAAGGACTATCCGATCAGCACTCGCCAGCTGGAAGCGCACTACCTGGCTGGTGGAAACGTTCCTAACGTTATTCGTGCGTTGATCGCCGCCCACCGCGCGCGTCTGGACATCGACTGGCAAACCGCTCAGGCAATCGACCTGGCAGGCCGGGACATTCTGGACGCCGTTAAAACCAGCGTTCACCCCAAAGTGATCGACTGTCCGGATCCGAACAAGAACGCCGGAACTCTCGACGCTGTCGCCGGTGACGGTATTCAATTGCGAGCCCGCGCTCGCGTCACCGTCCGTACCAACCTGAAGCAGCTGATCGGCGGTGCAACGGAAGAAACGGTGATCGCTCGTGTCGGACAGGGGATCGTCCAGGCAATCGGCTCAAACCCGAACTATGCATCAGTTCTTGAAAACCCGGACGCCATTTCAAAGCTCGTCCTGTCGCAAGGCCTGGAAGCGAATACCGCCTTCGAGATCGTCTCGATCGACATTGCCGACATCGACGTCGGAGAGAATATCGGAGCTCGGCTTCAGGCCGACCAGGCCGAAGCAGACATGAGAGTCGCTCGTGCAAAAGCAGAAGAGCTGCGAGCCGTGTCGACAGCTCGTGAGCAGGAGATGATCGCCCGGGTCCAGGAATCTCGCGCGAAGGTCGTTCTGGCCGAAGCCGAAGTTCCTAAAGCGACGGCTGAAGCATTCCGTAGTGGTCGATTGGGAATTCTCGACTACTACGATCTCAAGAACATTCAGGCTGATACAAAGATGCGAGAGTCGATTTCGATAACTGACAGGGCAGAATCTTCGCGGTCAGTCGTTGCTCCAGGCGGCTAAGCTGGCTCGCAACAGTTCGCGTTTTGGGTAACCGCTGCTGTCGGCTGTGCAGCCGGGTTTGAGTTCTGGCAGAGAGGGAAACCAGCGATGGCAACAACGTCGATTCTGGCTGCTCCGGGCGATTTTCTGCCGATACTTTTCGTTCTGATCGCGATCGCCAGCGGGATCATCAACTTCGTCAAAGAACGGAAAGCGGCAGCCAATAAGGCGAATTTCGACTCGCCTGATTTTGCAGCCAAAGGGAAAGTTAACCCGGACCTGCAATCCGAAATTGACGCGTTTCTCCAGGAAGTTTCGCCGAGCGATTTCGAAGAGGTGACACCCGTTCGGCAGGTCAACGCCGAGCAGCAACGTCGGCGACGCAGGAAAAACTCTGACGAAGAAGCTGAACGTCGGCGACAGGTCCGTGCGCGACGGGAGCATGAAAAGCGTCAGGCAAAGGCGGACCGAAAACGAGAATCGGTCAGAAAGCGACATCTTGAAACCAGCGAGCTGAGCGAAGTCAGCTCAAGACACGAAGTCGCCAATCGTCATGTTGACAGCTCGGTCCAGAACCGACACCTTGAACCTCACATTCATGCGGCAACGTCTTCGCTGACAGATCTGAATGCAACCAACGGTCATTCGGTAGCTCAACTGTTGCGAAATGCTGGCGGTCTTCGCAACGCGATCCTGCTCAACGAGATTCTGGGACCGCCAATCGCCAGCCGCCCTGGCCGTCAGCGCCGTTGATTTTTTGCAGCCTGTTCCAGACCACTGCCATGCTGGTTCGCGGTCGATGGTCAAGAATTCATGCCGCCGGTTTCGGTCAGACCTTCATCTTTAGCTTCCGCTTCCTTGATTGCGTAAAGAATCGTGTCGCCGAACTTACCTTTGCACTTGGGGCACTTCGCCTTGGCAATACCCTTGCCATTGGCACCGCCAAGCTTCTCTTTCTTGCGACTGTCTTCGCTGACAACCAGTCCGCAGCCCTGACATTTCCGACCGACGATTTCCAGTTCGATGCCTGGATCGGTTGTGTGAAACTCAGTGGTTTCGATCGACTCAATCTTCCTGTCACTGTAGTGGCATTTGTAAGTCGACTTGCTGTCTTCAAGCGGAACGCCTTCGAGCTGCCCCAAGTCTTTGACCTCAAACATCTGGTCAAGATGTTTTGCAAACTCACGGAAATCTGACAGTCCGAAAGAGACGAACAGGATATCTTTGACGTCTTTGTCCTGGCTTGTGACTGGCAATCGAACGGCGATCCGCCCGACACCGAACACAGGAATACCGGCAAACATGGACTCGTGAGCGTAGGCGGCCGGTTGGACGACGGTGACCTTCTCCATGTCGTCCTTCCCGAAAAGTCGATAACCGGCAGCCGGCAGGTCAAGAATTTCTTTTTCAAGACGGAGGTGATCCTGCATTGCGGCCCGAAGTTCTTCAACCTTCTTTTTGTTCTTCTCACCTGAGAACAGACCGGCACCCTGCTTCCCATTGGTAACAACTATGATTTTGTCAGTCGTGTATCCGAGGTCAACTTCCTGGAACTCTTTTTCGAGACTGCCAGGCTTGAGCTTCAATTTGGTCGGGTCGACCTGATGCAGCCGCATATCGAGCATCCAGTCTTTGTAGGGGCTCTCTTTCTTCTTCTCGAGTTCGGCCTGTTCCTTCTTTCGTTTCTCAGCATCCCAGTCGATTCCCGGCACGTGGAAGAACGACTTGCAACGGGGGCATCTTCCGGTCTGTCCTCGATGACGATCTTCGACCTGAATTCGATGGCCGTTCGGACAGAAGACAAAGACGAACCCCGGCATCGCCTGACGTTCACCCGACGCTCGTTTCTTTCGTCGACCTTTCTGACGCTGCTTTGCTTCGTTTTCTTCCTGAAGTGCGATATCCAGAAGCGGGTCACCTGTTGATTGAACCGGGGCTGACTCGGCTGGTTCGGTCGGCTGTTCCGTCGGTGGAGCTTCGGCGCCACCTTCATCAGCGCTGGCTTCTGGCGCGGGTTCTTTGTGGATCCCGGAATCAGCGGGCGTCGGAGTTTTTGACTCTGCCGCTGGCTCCGCCTCGACTTTCTGTGGCCGGCCCTTGATTGAATAGATTTCGCTCGGAGTTCGTGCAGCCGACGCCTGCGCTGCCTGAGCCTGCGCATGCTCTTCCTGAGTAATCATGTTCAGGCCATCGGCCAATTCAAAGTCGTCGTCCGTTGTCTCCAATGAGTTATCGGTCATCTCTGGCAACGGGGGCTCGTCCGGAGTCTTGCTTAAAGTTACCTGTTGCGGAGCGTCCAGCATTTTCTGGTACGACTCGGCAATGTCTTCGCGAAGAAAACCGCCACAACGCCAGCATCTCACGAGTCCACTGCGAACGTTTTCGCCGCAGTCCGGGCAAGCGACTTCGTCAGCGGCCCGCTCGACAGCAGGAAGGTCGGCGGCAATGCCGTCGGCAAGTTCTTCTTTCAGAACATGCTTGCAGGTAGGGCACTGAATCGTGTCGCTCAGAATCAGCGATTTGCAGGACGGGCAGGAAATGATCGAGACGCTCATCGGAAGAGCTTCCTGATGAAGGATGGGCTTGTGAAACTGCCAGCGTTTCGGTTCGAATCCGTTGTCGAGGGGCAAGGCCTTGGATCGTCGACGAATGATGGAACCGCTGGCAGCGTAAATTCTGGTGACAGGATGAAAAAGAGTCGATCACTCTACCAGAGGGATTCGCTGATTTCAGCCCGGAACTGCGTTCGCAGGCCAGCAACCGCTATGCCGCAGCAGACATTTCCAGCCAAGCTGTCACAATGTCCACATCGACGCACGCATGAACGATCCCCCATATCGCTCTGACTGTTGTCACTGCCAGTTGGTTTCGTGATCGGCGTTTCTGACGCGACCTGAGTATAAGATGCTGCCAGATTCGAACGGTCCTTCTGAAAGCATTCAGTTTCGGTGAATCATGTTCCAACCTGACGTCCGATTACGCAGTTCATACTGAGGATGCCCGTTCGATGCCTGCTGCGATTGCTTTCGATTTTGAGAAACGAATCGACCGGGAAATCGGTCTGAGCGACGTGCCAGCCGCTTTGAAGGACGGAGATTTCTGCTGGGTCAACCTGACTGGCGAGCAGGTTTCGAGAAAGGGGGAGTTCCTCAAACTTTTCGGGGTTCCTGACGAAGAAGCCGGCACACCGGGAGCGATCCGGTTTCACGCTCAGAAGGAGTGCATTCAGTTCATGCTGGCCGACGTGGATCTGGTCGATGGCCGGTTTTCCAGGTCACCCGTCACCGTCTACTTCGGGCAGAGCTTCATGTTTTCGGTGCATAAAAAACCTTCTGCTTTTGTGGTTGGTGCCCTGACTTCATGCCGCGAAAACTTTCGAAACATCGCGCTGTCACCAGGTTTTCTGCTCTTCGAACTGGCCGACCATCTGACACAAAACTACACCATTCTGGTCCAGACTCTGGCCACAAGGACTCAGGAAATCGAGTCGCAACTTTTCCATGAAGACAATGACGATCGTATTTTCACGGTCGTTGCCGGGCTGATTCGGTCAATTCTTGAGTTCTACAAAGTGATCGTGTCGTCGCGCGAGGTGCTTCACGATCTGGCGACGCGACTTTCGCCGTTCATCCCGGAAACGACACAGCCGTACCTCGAAAAGAAAGCCTCGCTCCTGGACCGCCTCAGCGTCGACGTCACAACCGAGCGCGAAATTCTGTCCGAGTCCCTGCACCTTTACATGGGGATCGTGACGCATCGAACGAACGCCCTGCTGACTCGGCTAACCGTTGTGGGGACGCTGTTTCTGCCGCTGACCTTTATTGCGGGCGTCTACCTTTATTGCGGGCGTCTATGGTATGAATTTTCGGGTGATGCCGGAGCTTGACTGGAAGTACGGTTACCTCACGTTCTGGCTCGTGGCCGGCTCGACGGCACTCGGCCTGACAGCCTATATGCAACGGAAAAAGTGGTTGTAATGGATGTCCCGTGCCGATTATTCGTTCAAAACGGTGCCACTTTGTAAATCACTTTCGGTTGACCTGTCTTCACAAACGGTGGCGACCGGAGTCTGATTTTCGTCGTAAGTTACTTGCGGAACATATTTTGCAAGCGTAAAAAGTGTATCTCAGCAGTCGATATCCGGCCCTTGCCGGGAGGCTGAATTTCAACATCTGACGCTTCCGGCATCGTGAACATCACGACAGAATTCAGGCAACGATTGTCGCCCGAAATTCATTCCCGTGAAATGCGTCCAACTTTTTTCTGGAGGAGACCACAATCAGACGACCTCAGTTTGCTCAGCCCGTGCAGACCAATCTGCCACGGATGAATGACGGAATCCGGATCACGCCTATCCGCGTCGTCGATCAGGACGGCGAAATGCTCGGCGAAATGGAGACTCACAAAGCCAAGGAACTCGCGCTCGAAGCCGGGTTGGACCTTGTCGAAGTGAGCCCGGGAGTTCGTCCGCCAGTTTGCCGGATCATGGACTTCGGAAAGTCGCAGTACGAAAAGCAGAAGAAACTGAAGAGTGGTGCCAAGCAGCACTCCGTTCAGGTTAAGCAGATTCGTATGCGAGCGAAAACCGGCCAGCACGATGTCGAAGTGAAAGTTCGCAAGGCTCGCGAGTTTCTCGCTAAGCACGACAAGGTAAAGGTCAACGTCCTGTTCCGTGGACGCGAAAATGCTCACCACGATCGAGGCCGTGAATTGCTTCAACATTTCATCGACATGCTGGAAGGTGAAGTCATCATCGAGCAGCCGCCACGAATGGAAAGCGGTAAAGCCATGTCGACGATCCTGGCTCCTGCTTCATAACAGCCGGCATTAGTTGTCTGAATCGATCTGCTGGTTGTGCTCTCGGTGCGCGCTGACAGAACCTGCAGGGGCTGAGCAAGCCAGGATGCAACGCGTGCCGCCTGGCTTTGTCAATTCTGAAACGCCTTGGTGCCGAAAAGTCGCCGCCCTGAAAGAGCTGAGCCAGTGGCGCACGGTGAGTCAGGCTGGTAGTGAATTCTTCGCGCGAAATCTTACGCCCCGGTTTCTTCCCATACCGTGTGGTAAGCGCCGATCGACTCGAAGTATTCCAGCATCGCGGCGAAGAATTCGTTGCCGCCGACGGTCGCGCTGTCACCGATGACGATCAACTTTCGGCGGGCGCGGGTCAGAGCGACATTCATTCGCCGGGCGTCTGACAGAAAACCGATTTCTCCGTCGGCATTCGAGCGAACCATCGAGATAATCACTGCTTCTTTCTCGCGGCCCTGAAACCCGTCGACCGTGTCGATTTCAACTCGTTCGTCCGGCGAGTTCTGCCGCAGCCACCGAACCTGTGCGGCGTAAGGCGCGATGACCGCGATGTCTCGACCTCTCACGCCCGTGTCCTGCAACTGGGTGATCTTTCGAAGAACCAGTTCTGCCTCCTGCAGATTCCTTTTACTGAGCCCATCCGGTTCAAGTTCCTCGTCCCAGCCTGCTCCTGCTGAATCGATGAAGGTCACTGGCTCGATCGTTACGAAATTCTCATCGACATAGTCGAGGTCGCTCAGAAGGTGACCACTGACGGAATCGTGCGATTGTAGAGTCCCCTCGTAAAACTGCTCGGATGAAAAGTTCATAATCTGATCGTGCATTCGATACTGCGTATTGAGCCGTCGAGTGATGCGGTCTCCATAGAGACCGACCAGCCGTTCCAGCAGACTGACTTCCAACCCTTCCTTCGCCGCCTGCTTCGACAGTACTGTCGGCGGAAGCTGACAATGGTCGCCAGCCAGTACGAGTCGATCAGCTCTCAGAACCGGCAACCAGCACCCAGGCTCAGTGCTCTGGCACGCTTCGTCAATAACGACCAGATCGAAGTGGCGATCGCCCAGCAACGATTCGTCGAGCGTCGTCGTTGCACAAACAACATCGGCTTTGTCGACGATTGAATCGATCGCCTGCTGTTCCAGCATTCGAATATCTGCCTTCAGCCGTTTTGCTTCCTGTCGCATTTCGCGTTTTGCACCATGCGCGGGTTTTGCACGAGTAAACTTGCCGGCCTGTCGAAACAGGCCTTCAGCTTCTCGTTGCATTTCGCGGATCAATCCGGTCAGATCGTGCCGAGCGACCTGAGCGTCCAGTGTGTAATCCTGCAGCCGCGTGCTGACTCGCGCCGGATGCCCCAGCCGAACGGTTTTCTGCCGAGCATCGACCAGCTTTTCCAGCAGATTGTCGACCGCAGTGTTGCTCGGTGCGCAGGCCAGCACCTTCTGCCCCTTTGCAATCGCCTGGCAGATCAGTTCAACAATCGTCGTCGTTTTGCCTGTCCCCGGTGGCCCATGAATGATGGCAACGTCTGACGCCGACAAGGCAAACCGGATCGCTGCCTGCTGCGACTCGTTCAGCTCTGCGGTGAAATGGCAGTCTTCTTCTTCCTTGAACGAGAGGTCGCGTTCGCCCAGCAGAACATCTCGAAGTTCTTTCGTCCGTCCGCGAGCGCCTTTCGCTCGTTTCAACGCGTTCAGCATTCTTTTTCGAGTAATCTCGTCTGGCGAAAGATCGATTCGCAGTCGCTCGGCTTCCGGCCAGTCGTTCACTGCGACCTGAATTGATTGTCGGCTGATCGCTGTCACAACTCCCTGGCAGGCATCACCCGATGAATCATCGTTCGGTGTCAGAACAACTGGCGACCCGACACGAAGACGATTCCATGGCAACTGCAACGTCCGGTTTCGTTTAACGAGTGTGATCAGGTATCGCCCACCCAACCCGGCATCCTCATCGGTCACGACGAGGTCCAGCAGTGTTTCGCCCGACTTTTCCGCATCGGGCCCGTTTTGCCGTTTCCGTCGCTCATTGAGTCGTTCAGCCTCGGCCACTGACTCCAGATCAATCCAGTCAGCGAGCCGTTGAAAATATTCGTCCATGGGAAAGTGCAATCTTCTGGTCAGAGCCTCAGTGTGCAGCATCGAGTCCTGGATGAACTACAGGCAGAATGAGGAACACTAATTGAAGCTGATCGTCGCTAGCGGTAAGCAATCAGCGTCAGTGCTGATTCGCGAAGATTAGCATTCCGGATTTTTTTGTCTGGTCAGACGCGCCGAGGCTGAAAATTCACAGTGTGCTCATGCCCGTGTCGTTCTGGATGGACATGGCACAGCCTAACCTGCACGATTGCGTCAAGCGCACTCCACCTGGGCGGTTCAGTTGAATCGGAAGCGGCTTACCGCGTACACCTTCTTGTTCTGTTTCCCACCTCGGGCGAGCCTGCCGCCTGGTGCAACGTGCAGACCGGGTATTCGCCACTTGGGCTATCGCTAATTAAAGGAACACCTTCTCATGAGTAAACTCACACGTCGAAGTTTTGTTGGCCACTCACTCCTGACTGCCGGAGCCTTCGCTGCTGCACCGGGGATCCTGCGTGCCCAGGGTGCCAACGACAAGATCGGGATGGCTGTCGTCGGGTGTGGCGGTCGCGGTGGAAGTCACATCGGCGGATGGCTGAGCGACCCTCGGACTCACATTACGGCGATCGTTGAAGTCGATGAGAAGATATCGGCGCAACGAGCGAAGCAGATCGAAGACAAACAGGGAACTCGCCCGAACGTCTATCGGGATATGCGGGAAGCCTTCGCTGACAAATCTGTCGATGCAATCAGCACGGCAACGCCAAATCACTGGCACGCTCTGTGTGGCGTGTGGGCCATGCAGGCTGGCAAGGACGCGTACATCGAAAAGCCCGTCTGCCACAATATCGCAGAAGGCTCGGCATTGATCGCCGCCGCTCGCAAGTACGAACGAATCTGCCAGGTCGGAACGCAAAGCCGGTCGAGCAAGGCACTGCACGACGCCTTCGCCTTCCTGAACGGCGGCGGAATCGGCGACGTCAAGTTCGCTCGCGGCCTGTGCTACAAACGCCGAAAGTCAATTGGAGCGCTCGGTGATTACCCGATCCCGTCGGAAGTCGACTTCGATCTGTGGAGCGGCCCGGCGCAGTACACCGATCCGAAACTCACCCGTGGCAGGTTTCACTATGACTGGCACTGGCAGCGTGCCTACGGAAATGGCGATCTTGGCAACCAGGGGCCACATCAGACCGACATCGCTCGCTGGGGACTGGGCATCGACGCTCACCCGATGACCATTATGAGCTATGGCGGACGTCTGGGTTATCAGGCAGAGCGGAAGGATCCCGGCTATGTTGACGCTGGCGACACCGCTAACACGGAAGTCACCATCTACGACTACGGTGACAAGTCGATTGTCTTTGAAACTCGCGGACTGAGCGTTGATAACTCGGCCGACGAAGAACTGAACCGACTGTTCGGATCGAACAAGGGTAACAAGATCGGCGTCGTGTTTTACGGCAGCGATGGTTACCTCGTGCAAAGAACCTATTCGAACTGCATCGCCTACGACAAAGACTTCAAGGTGATCAAGGAGTTCAACGGCGGCGGCGACCACTTTGGAAACTTCATCGACGCGGTCAAGAGCCGGGAAGTTTCTGACCTGAATGCCGACGTCCGGGAAGGTCACCTGTCAGCAGGAATGAGCCATCTCGGCAACATCTCCTACTACCTGGGAGAAGGCAACAAAGTCCCTGTCAGTGAAGCTCGCGAGGCCGTCCTGGGAATCCGCAGCCTCGACGACAACGGCAAGACCTTCGATCGAACTGTCCAGCACCTGAAGGACAACAATCACGATCTGGCGAAGTATCCAATGTCGCTTGGACCACTGCTGAAGTTTGACCCGGAAAAAGAGATCTTCCCCGAGTCAAAGGAGGCAACGGCTCTGTGCAGTCGCGAATACCGAGGCGAGTATGTCTGCCCGAAAGCAGCCGACGTCTAGAGCTGCGGTTTGCTCAAGCTGTACCGGTCGTGACAAGCACGACACATGAACAC
The DNA here is from genome assembly GCA_963976765.1 of uncultured Planctomycetaceae bacterium. Lineage (GTDB taxonomy): Bacteria > Planctomycetota > Planctomycetia > Planctomycetales > Planctomycetaceae > JABMPE01. The sequence goes on along the minus strand of CAXBME010000017.1, from coordinate 161,324 downwards.
GGCAGCACAGTCAGGCGAAAACAAATTCGCCGGTTGTGCTGCCGTTTCTTTTTAAATTTGCTGAACGTTAAAGCCGGCTGTCTGGCAAGGAACTACTCAGCAGGCCAGGCAAGTGGACTCAGTTCCTGCGTGCTCCCGTCCGTCAAATTGACGACCCAGCCGAACTTCTTTCCTTCGGCGGAAACGGCAGCCAGTGATTCATCGTCCGAGATCGAAAAGCTGTTAATTGTGATCACCGCGTTGCTGACTGACCACTTCTTTGACTTCTGGGTCGTCAGATCCAACCGGACAATTGATGACTCCCACGTCGAATAAATCACGGACTCGTTGGGAAACTTCGCCACTGTCGGATCGACGAACTCATTGATTTCTGAAATCGAAAGCTGGCCACCATCCAGCGTGCACAATACGACCCGATCGGTTCGCAATACGGCCAGAGTATTTCCGGTGGAACTGAAGATCATCTTTTTGAAGGCTCCGTTCTCCGACATCCTCGTGTTTCCTGCAGCGCCGACATCACCAATTGTTGTTTTGGTCGCGACATCGATCAGAACAATGTTTCCCGCTTTGTCTTCGCCGGCCACAACGCTCCCGTCCGAGTTCAGAACGGGAAGTGGAACAGGCTCGATGCTCAGACCGGCGACGTCCGTCCCTTCACGAGTGTCCCAAATGCAGACTCTTCGATTCTTACCGAGGTAAACCGCAACATTCCCGTCGCCCGACAATCCGAATCGTTCAGTTGGCGGTGGCTTAAGTATTCTGGAATCAGGCTGATACCCGTTCGGAGCCCATGCAACCATCGTGTCGCCGGTCTTCGACATCATTCCAAAGGCGGAAGCAGACTCAGCCAGCGTCGGAACTTCCACCTTGCTCTTGAAATTGCCGGTGGCCCCATCCCAGATATCAGACCGGCCGCCGTTTCGAAGCAGAATCAGATCGCTGGTTCCTGGCAACCAGTGCGTTTGCAGCACCGGCTTTGCTCTGGCAAGGATGATCGAGTTGTCGACACTACTTCCTGAACCGGAAATGAAGAGCCAGCCCAGTCCACAGATCGCGGCAATCATTGCGGCTCCAGCCAGAACCGGCCCCGCTGGAAGCAAGCCCGCGACACGATCCGGAATCAGCACAGATGCTCGTTTCAGAAATCGTCGCGACAAGGGGATGCTTGCGTTCTGAATGCCAAGATTCTTCAACGCAGACGTTGCCCCAACTCGAACCATGTCATTTTCGTCTTCCAGCAGGACTTTGATGGCACAAGTCGCCTTGTCAGCTTTCAGCTTTCCCAACCCGGTAACCGCGTGATAACGGACTTCCGGTACGCTGTCCCGGAGTGAAGCAAGCATGGCGGGAATCGATGATCTGTCCCCAATCATCGTCAGAGAAACCAGTGCGGCACTTCGCACCGAGGGCTCATCTCGAAGTGCCTGTTCGAGCACACACACAAATCGCTTGTCATTTACTTTTCCACATGATCTGGCTGCGGCAGTTCGGACCTCGACTGATGAATCGCTCACGAGCTGCTGTTGCAAAACATCGAAGACAGCCTCTTGTCTGGTTTCGGCCAGAGCTTCGACAGCATGACGCCGAATTCCCGAATTGGAATGTTTACAAAGTTGGAGCAAAGTCGGAGTCGCCGATTCAACGGCGTGTTTGCGAAGCCCCTGGAGAGCCCTGGTCACCACAGTCAGGTCATCGCAATCAAGCATTGTCGCCAGCGATTCAGCGGCTTCAGGCGAGTCGATTCGGTTGAATGCTTCGGCAATCGCTCTTTTAAGTTCAGTATTGGCGTTAGCCAAAAGTCCCGTCAGTGTCGGAACGGCTTTCCTGCTACCCGTTGCGGCGAGAGCCACGACAGATTGCCGACGAAGTTCAGCGTTCTGCGTACATTCAATAATAGTCAGGAGCGGTTTGGCTGCGCGTCGATCTGGAAGTTTCTGCACCGCCAGCACTGCGTTGCGCTGCACAACTTCACTTGAATCTGACAGCAGCTCAACGATTCTTGCCAGCGCCGAGCGATCTCCGATGCGGCCAAGTGCCTCGGCAATCGTTGAACGCAGGGCAGCATCGGCATGATCCAGCATCATGAGTAGCGACGGCACAGCCCGCTTGTCTCCGATTCGGCCAAGAGCCGTCACAGCAGCGACCGCCGTCAACGGGTTGCGACACTCAACAATATCCAGAAGCTCGGACAGTCCTGAATCGCCAATTTCGACGACTGTTTCCAGTGCTTGTGCGTGTAGCGACGGATCGCTCAAGCCAACAAACATGAGCGGTGGAATCACAATCGGATTCGCCAGAACTTTCAACGACCTGATCGCTTCTCGAACGACGTCTTTTTCCACGTCACAAAGCAACTGCAAACCCAATCGATTTCCTCGACGGTCCCCCAGTTCGCCAAGCGCCACTGCCAGTGCCTGACGGATAATCTTCGATGGATCGTCAACGAACCTTTCGATCAATTCAAACGCCCGTGCATCTCGCGAACGGCCAAGTTTCAGAATCGCGAGACGACGTTGATCGATTGCCGACCGATTTGAGGAATCAACATTCCCTTCCAGTATCGATGCGAACTCCTTCCACTGTTTACCGGAAACTCGCTTTCCAGTTTCACCGCCATGTTCGCCAACAATGGCAGCCAGTCGAGTGACAGCTCGACTCACGGCTCCTTTCAGAAGATCGTCTGCGTCGGTGGCAAGCATCGCTTTCGAGACACTTGATGTTTCTTCGATTCCCGGCAGTACAAGCGGCTGTCGACATCTTCGACATCGACGTCGCATCCCGGTCATGTGCGGTGGGAATCGAAATCGAGCACCGCAAGGGCACTCGCAGATCCGGGAATCGGACGGCAGGTTTTTCACAGACGGTTCATCAACAGCAGTCAAGCCCTCACCCACAACTGTGTCTGCGTGACTTATGGACTTCGCTGGTGACGATTGCCTGACCGGTGCCGAGTCAACATTGCCAGTACAATTGACCGTTGGTTGAACGTGTTGCGAGGGTGAGTGCGTTAACTGGGCGCTGGTCGCAAACGGTCGTCCAACGATGCGAGGTCGATTCCGTGTCGTGGTTGAAGCGCCGGCGAGTCGAACATTCTGCCTGGCCGCTCCGACCGCACTCACCGAGGTCTCGGTGATGCCTGCCGGTTGTGCATAGACTCGTGTGCCGCAGTCCATGCACTTCAGCATGGCAGGCTTCAGCGACGTCCCGCAGTTCTGACACGTCCGTTCGTCTGACATCTTAATGAGTCCGTGAGGCTTGCCTCTGTTTGGTTACTGCTGACTCAGGCTGCAAAATCAGCTGTCGGACCCTTAATACGCTGAAGCCGTTAATCTTCGATTAAGCGGATGCGTGAATTGAAAATCGACTGCGTTGTAAATCTTGTGCTGCAGACCTCGTGCTGCACGAGTCAGCATGGCTTCGGTCGAGATCTGAAACAGCGTCTTCACAAAAAATCCGAGCCACCCAAAACGGGTGGCCCGGACTGAATTCATGCGACGAAGAGTCGGCAATACAATTGCCAGTCTCTCGTCAACTAATCTTCGAAAGCACCTTTGGTTGCAGAATCGCCGTTCAACATAATCCCGTTGAAGACCTGGAAGGCTGACATTTCAACCGTTGCGTCGGTGTAGCCAACAGTCTCAGCCAATTCTGCCGGGGTTTTTGTTGCACCGACAACAGGGAAGCCTGGATTGAGGAACCCGTCACCATTCAGGTCTGTGATTGACTTGACGCTTCCGTCAGCCATGAGCAGGTTCAACTGACCGGCGTGAACGGCAGCCCAGTCGCGAGTGTCCTGCAGAACCATGCTTCCGGCACCGCTCAACCCAGATACCTCTTTGGTCCGTGCAATGGAGTTTGCCGAAGTTTCGACATCACCAGTGTCCGGCCAGACCTTACCGCCTTCTGTATCGATCAGGACTGATCCCACTGGCAGGCCATCACCACTGTTACCGAGGCTGGTTCGACTTCCTTTTACCAGAACGACGGCTTCGTTTGCGGTATCCCAGTAAGCAGGACCATCGTTGAACGCTTCGCCGAGGCGGGCGCCAGCGACCAGGTCGGTTCCAATCAGTGTATCAGTCAGAAACGCTTCATCAGCATCGCCGGGTGCAGCGTCGCCCATCATCGGGATATTGTTGGACGGGATGTCTCCACCTGTCATCTGGCGAATTGTCAGAGGGCCAAGCGTGTCCTGGTATTCTTTGAAACCGGAGCTGGCATCAATGAATGCACCAGCAGATGTGCTGGTCGTTGCCTGCATTCTTGCCTGGCCACGAACCATGAACCAACTGGCTGCGTAGTTTGTGTTGTAGCCATTCTTGACCATATCCGCGATAACCGCTGCACGGGCAGCACCGGTTACCAATGGAGTGCCGCTGATCGGGGTCCCCTGAGGCCAAATCTGGCTGAACCACTTGCCATAGATTCCTGCTCGCTCGCTCGGCATGCTGCCGCTACCAGATGTCGCGGTCAGTCCGATAAAGTCGTTCAGCTTTTCGGTTCCACGCAGCTCATTTGTCGGGCAACGCAGATCGTTTGGAAGGCCGGCGTTCAACGAGATCATGTCGGCAACCCAGCCGTAGCGGTCAGGCGAACCATCCCGGTTAAGGTCCATTGCACCGGTGCAGAAACGACCGGCGGAGTCTTTATCGGCGTGCACATTAAGCGCAATGCCGATCTGCTTCAGGTTGCTCTTGCACTGAGTCCGACGAGCGGCCTCACGAGCAGACTGCACAGCAGGCAGCAGCAGAGCCGCCAGGATCGCGATGATTGCAATCACGACGAGCAGCTCGATCAGGGTGAAGCCACGACGGGCTTCGCGTTTCATACTAAACTTTTTCATTCCTCTGAGTCCTTCAATACGTGTTTGTAAAACAGAATCTTTTTCGTAAATGTCTTCAACGATTCAGAAGTGATGTCTGGTCAGCGAAGTGAGCGTACTTTTGAGTGAGCAGGCTTTGACGCTTAGATAGACGCACCTCCTTTCCTGTCGTATCCGACAACCAACCTTGCCGCTGCTTCGTTGGTATTCCGAAGTCGAGCGGTTTGATGATCTCGATTGAGCGGGAAACTATTTCCAAAAAACCAGGATGAAATGTGTCGACTGTTAACTCCGTGTGAACTCGCAACATTGAGTTGCCACCCTGTCATGGGTTGCCATTGAATTGGACTTGCTTTGCGGCCAGCTTCATTCGGCTCTCGCGATGACAGGTCTGACTCTGATGGCTGGCTGTGAAGAACTGATGAAGCGCCGATCAACACTGGAGGAAATCGAAAACTGGCCAGGCATCCTCGCCGTGCCTGGCTTTTGGTAGATTCACCGCTCTTCCTGAAGTGCAAGCGGAACACAAAACAGAATGCCGATTTCAGAGATCGCTACTCAGTACGCGCAGAAAGCCGGTTCCATGAACACACGATCTGATCGAGAAGAATCTGCATCCGTCACCCGTCGCGGTTTCATGAACGACATGTCGCGAGGGCTCAGCGGTATTGCGCTGGCAAGTCTTCTGGCAGGTGACGGCCGGCATAGCCGTCAGGCTTTTGGGGCGGAGTCGTCGTCTCAGGATCTGCAAGAGACGGTCAGCGGGAAATCTCCAATCCGCCCGAAGATCAATCCTTCTCGTCCATTTGCCGCACGGGATCCGCATTTCACTCCGCGAGCAAAGAACGTCGTTGTGATCTTCTGTGCTGGAGCCTGCAGTCACCTCGACACTTTTGATTACAAGCCTGAGTTGATCGCTCGACACGGGCAGCCGATGCCTGGTGCCGATGGGCTGATCACGTTTCAGGGTGAGCAGGGCAACCTGACCAGGAGTCCGTGGAAGTTCCGACCGTGCGGTGAGAGCGGAAAAATGGTTTCTGATCTGGTGCCAGGCCTGGGCGGCCTTGCAGACGACATGTGCTTCTTTCACTCACTGACAAGCAAGACGAACACGCACGGTCCCGGCGAGAATTTCATGTCAACCGGTGCGACGCTCGACGGGTTTCCCAGCATGGGCGCCTGGCTGACATGGGCACTCGGCAGCGAGAGCGAAGAACTGCCAGCATACGTCGCAATTCCTGACCCTCGTGGGACGCCACAATCGAGTGTCAACAACTGGGGGCCGGGGTTCCTGCCTGCCGCATTTCAGGGAACGGACTTCAACGCTTCGAAGCCAATCAGAAATCTCGATCGCCCAGTCGGAGTATCAGCCGATATCGACCGTCGGACTCGCGACTTTCTGCAACGGCTGAATCGTTCGCACCTGGATCGTTTCCCTGGTGACACCGAACTGGCAGCAAGAATTTCAAGTTACGAACTCGCCGCACGCATGCAGCTCAGCGTGCCGGAAGTCAGCGACCTCTCTTCCGAGCCTGACCACGTGGTGAAGATGTACGGGGCGGATGATGTCGAGAATCCGTTGAAGGCATCCTACGCGAAGAACTGCATGTTGGCCCGGCGACTGATTGAGAAGGGTGTGCGATTCGTCCAGCTTTTCAACGGTGCTTACCAGACGGGCGGCGAAGGCGTCAGCAACTGGGACGGGCATAAGTCGCTGGAGCCTCAGTACAAAAAGCATGGACAGGTTCTGGATCAACCGACAGCCGCGCTGCTCAAGGATCTCAAACAACGAGGCCTGCTGAAAGACACGCTCGTCGTCTGGTGTACCGAGTTTGGCCGCATGCCGACTTTCCAGAAGGGAGCCAGCGGGCGAGACCACAATCCGTCTGGCTTTACCGCGTGGCTGGCCGGGGCCGGAGTCAAAGCTCCATTCAGCTACGGAGCGACCGACGAATTCGGTTTCAAAGCCGTAGAGAACGTGACGACCGTCTACGATTTCCACGCGACGATCCTGCACCTGCTGGGGCTCGACCACGAACGGCTGACGTTCTACCACAACGGACTCGAACGACGCCTGACCGACGTCCACGGACATGTCATCAAGGATGTGCTTTCGTAGAACCGGTGAGAAGTCTCATGCTGGAAATCAAAAAGGCGACTCGAACCAGTGGTCCGAGTCGCCTTTTCAGCAGGGCCCTTAGAACTCTGAGCGTGGAAAACTACCCGCGTTTGACGCGGTACTTTTCGAGCCACTCGATGACTTCTGTCCGGCGGTAGCGATAATCGCCGCCGATCTTGAATGCTGGAAGCTGTTCTTTGTTAACGAGTTCCCAGATCTTTGTTCGCGACAAGCTAAGGAATTCCATGAGCTGTCGAGTCGTCATCAACTCGTCATCCCAGTGGATCGTTCGCTTTGGTTTTTCAGGCTGCGGTGCTGCTGCCTTTTCGGCTTCTTCTGCGGCCACTTTTTCCGCAGCTTCGGCCAACTTCTTGTCTGACATTGCTCACCCCCTTCGATGGAAAAACCATCGTCCCGAGAAAAATGGAGATGCTAACTTCACACCCGCACCACAAATCCGAGCAACGAAGCGTTTCCGCTCAGTTATCCGCCCGGTTCCGACGCATTTGCATTCGTGCAGAAGATGAAGCCACAAACGCATACATTCACATGAATGTATTTCGAAATCTGTCGTTAAGTCTATCAACTGTGTTCGTATATGAAAGCTGAAAACAGCATGAAACATAACATGCTTGATGGCTGTTCGAATTACCCCAAATCTGGATGCCACTGCCAGCGGGTGATCGGTAATTTGAAGGCGTCAGATGTCATGACAACTTCACCACTGGCAAATCTGCAGCCTTACTTCATTTTGCGTGAGTATTCTTCTGAGAGGGCAATCCGTCTCCGTTCACGCTATTTTGCGCCTCTCGCGGTGACAGGTCTCGATGATTATCCTGCCGTCACGGAGTTTCGACACACGCTTGTCGAGTCATATTTCGTGATCTGTTTGAATGTGACGAGAGCTGGTTTCGCCTCATTCACCAATGAAATCACCGATTAAGAAGACCGATGTGGACCCAGGTATGACCAACGTTGAACGACTGCAGGACGCCTTAGTCGAACGAAAAATTCCGGCCGTTGTGATCAGCAACCTGCCGGCAATCTACTGGCTGACCGGCTTTACCGGGAGCTTCGGGCTGGCTGTCGTCACTCGTGACTCCGGAGCTTTTCTAACCGACAGTCGCTACACAATTCAGGCCGCTGAGCAGTGCCGCGATTTGCCGGTCGACTCGTTTCGAAGTCCGCAGAAGGTCGAGGAATTCCTGGCCGATCACGTCGCCCGACTCGGGATTTCAAAGCTCGCTTTCGACCGAAATCACGTGACTGTGGCAACGCTTGAGAAGTGGACGACGGCGTTGTCCGGAGTCGAACTTCAGCCCACGGACGACCCGATCGACGACCTGCGAATGGTCAAGTCCGCAGAAGAAGTCGCAAAGGTTCGACACTGCTGCGGAATCTCCGACAAGGCACTCGAAATGCTGCTGACGATGGCTCGGCCTGGTGTTTCTGAACTGGAACTCTTCTGGGCGTTTGAAGACTTTTTGAGGCAGCATTCAGCAACGTCCGCGTTTGACCCAATCATGGTCAGCGGGTTGAAAACGGCTCGACCTCACGGCAACCCGGGTGAAAAAATTCTGGAGAAAGGTGATCTGATTACGTTCGATCTGGGGGCCTGTGTCGACGGCTACAACAGCGACATCACACGAACCATCGTCCTTGGGCCGGCGTCTGATCGGCAACGGACAATCTACGACCAACTGCTGAAGGCTCAATGCGCCTGCGTCGAAGCCATGAAACCCGGAGTCAACGGAAAAGATGTCGATGGACTGGCTCGGACGATTCTCGATGAGCAGGATCTCGCCCAGTATTTTGGTCATGGTCTCGGTCATGGCCTCGGAGCGCTCGTCCACGACACCGGTCGGCTTTCGTCGACTGTTGACCAGAACATCGCCGTCGGCCAGATCTGGACGATCGAACCAGGAGTCTACATCGAAGGTTTTGGCGGAATGCGGATCGAAGACGACATTGTCATCACGGAAAACGGCTGCGATGTTCTGACAGCCTTCCCCAAGCACCTGATCGAAATCGACTGCTGAAAAACTGACGAATCACTGAAAATCCGGAACACTGATCGACGCTGATTTTCACTGATTTACTTTTGTCGATCAGCGAAGATCAGTGCTTTTTAGCGTTCCGCCGTTTTCTTCCTCTCCCTTAATTATGTGACTGCCATGCCTCGACTCGGAGTGAACATCGACCACGTTGCGACCATTCGTCAGGCGCGGCAGACAGTCGAGCCGGATCCGGTCTGGGCGGCATCGCTGGCTGAGTTGGGCGGCGCGGATGGAATCACGATTCACCTTCGAGAGGACCGACGCCACATTCAGGATCGCGATGTTCGAGTCCTTCGCGACACAGTTCAGGTGAAACTGAATCTCGAAATGGCAACCGCCGAAGAGATCGTGCAGATCGCTCTTCAGACAAAGCCCGAGCAGGTCACGCTGGTGCCGGAGAAACGGCAGGAAGTCACCACCGAAGGCGGCCTCGACGTGATCGGGAATCGACAGCGTGTTGGCGAGGTCGTCCGCCAGCTTCAGGATGCCGGTATCGAAGTCAGTCTGTTCATCGATCCGGAACCTGACCAGATTGAAGCATCGCGAGAACTCGGAGTGACGGCGATCGAGCTTCACACTGGCTGCTATGCTGATGCGACCTCGAATTCGGCGCAGTTGGCCGAGCTGCAAAAACTCAAAGCCGCCGGCCGAGCTGCGATCGACGCCGGTCTGCTGCTGCACATGGGGCACGGGCTGACGTATCGGAATGTCATTCCGGTTGCGCAGATTGAGGGAACCTGCGAACTGAACATCGGCCACAGCATTATCGCTCGAGCCGTGCTGGTGGGTTTCGAAAAGGCCGTACGAGAGATGAAAGAACTCGTTTCCTGCTGAGACAGCGTCTGGCCGGCGCGAGTTCAGCCGGTGAGCACTCGAAGCCCTTTGACGTGAGCGGCGACCGGCGACGTCGCGTACTGGCACGGTCGGAAAAGGGCCGACCGTTCGTGCTGGCCAGTCTGACCCGCATCGCCAGTCAGTTCCAGGTGGAACATTTCCCGGCGTGGCGCAATTCGCTGTCGAAATGAAATCTTCCCGTGATATTATCTTTTCGCACGTACGGTCGCGGATACCCGTCGTGCAGACGCGTTACGATCGCCCCAGCCTGGCAGGTCTCCCGCACTTTCCAGTCACCGCCTCTCATTTCCGGGCAGTGAATTATTCGCGTTCTTATCTGAACTCTTCAGGATTGCTTCGTCGAGGATTCTTTAATGTCGCGGACAGTTGAACAAATGACAGCAGAAACCAGTGGGGCAAGGAACGAGTTCGACTACAGACCGGTTCCCCCTCTCGCTGCCGTAACGGCGGTCCTGGGATTTATCTCGCTGCTGGCACTGATTACCGAATTCGCGCTCCCGTTCGCAATTCTGGGTCTCGTGCTGGGGATCCTTGCGAAGCGGCAGATTTCGCGTTCGAATGGCGAATACAGCGGAATCTGGCTGGTCCGTGGCGGTTTGACGCTGTGTGCTTTATGCCTGTGCTGCGGTTCGGCTTTCCACGCGTATGTTTACGCGACAGAAGTTCCGGAAGGCTATGAACGTGTCAGCTTTGTCGTGGACATCTCAAAGAAAGGCTTTACTCAAATTGAGGGCCAGCAGGATTTTCACCCGGACGTTAAGGCTCTTGACGGCAAGAAGATCTTTCTCAAAGGATACATGTACCCTGACGGTCGAGCCGAAGGTCTGCGGCAATTCATCCTTTGCAAAGACAGCGGTGAGTGTTGCTTCGGTGGTAAGCCGGCACTGACCGATATGATCTTTGTCAACATTCCGGATGGGGTGCCTCCTGCCCGATATTACGACGGACTGGTCGCGGTCGCGGGAGACTTCATGGTCGCACCGGACCTTCGCCGGGCTGGTGAACTGAAGCCTGCTTACAGAATCGACGCTTCCCATTTTGAGCTTGCCAGAAAGTTGTACTGAGTCATGTTTCAAACGCCTGTAAGGATTGGGTGGAATGTCGCGGCGGCAGCAGTTCTGTCACTGGCGTTTACAGGCTGTAGCAGGGGAGTCGAGTCGGCTGGCTACGAGGTCATTCTCGATCAGCCTGAAACCTTGTCATCGAATTCGTCGGAGACGACCGAAGCCAGCCTGACCGAAGCTCGACCTGCCGAAGCAGCCGATGCGGCGTCTGACACAATATCCCCTGCCACAGCCTCGGCAGAAGAGTCGGTCGATCCTGAAGACTCCGTAGAGCAACCACTCAAGACTGAACTGGCAAACAACATCGGAAAGCCGGATCCCCTGACTGCTTCACCCGTTGATTCAGCAGGCGAGGCGCGTCGTACCGAGGCGACGACGAAAGACGCAAAAGCGGTAGACGTTTCGAGTGCTGACCAGCCAGGCACTGACAGTAAGCCTGCCACCGGAACCACCTCAGCGACTGCAGAAGCGACCGGCTCTGCTGCCCCGAAACAGAACAACGATAAAACTGAATCCAAACAGCCTCGCATCGTGACACTGCTCATCCCGGATAAGAAGTTTCAGACGGAAGGCCCCGAGAAAGCGCTGCGAGTCAGCTTCGACGATTTTGATCTTCTCAAAGTTCTCAACATGGACCCGGTCACCGAGGACGCGCCATCGAGAATGCCGAAGTGGTTGAAGGATCTCGACGGCAAACGGATTCGTGTTCGCGGATTCATGTTTCCGCCATTCGAAGATGAGAACATTCGAGCCTTCACGCTGGCACGCGACAACCAGATTTGCTGCTTCGGACGAAACCCGCTGGTATACGACCTCGTCGACGTCTTCATGCGGAAGGGCGAATCAACAGACTACATTCAGAATCGCCCGTTCGACGTGATCGGCGTCTTTCACATTGGCGACTCGATTATTCCCGGCGAGCTGTACTCGTTGGACGACGCGGTCGTGATTGACCAATAATCCTCGCCCTGCTCATCCTCGAGAAACTTTTTCCGCTGCAACGCTGCCGGTTAAGCACGGACAACTCCAGAAGGAGATCCCATCATGGTTAACGCTTGGAAATTCTCAGCAGTCGTTGCCGCAGTGGCATTTTTAATGACGACTGCGGGAGCCTCAGCCGCTCGCTGCTGCCCGTTCTGTTCCGCTCCGTCGCTGACACTCGCCGAGCAAATGGCTCAGGCCGACGCCGCCGTACTGGTTCAATGGGTCGGCGGCAAAAAGGCGACTGACAAATCCGCTGGCGAAACCGTCTACGAAATCCGCCAGATCGTTCGCAACCATAAGGGCGAGCTGAAGGTGGAAGACCGGATAACGCTGCCTCGATACCGTGAGAGTAAAGTCGGCGACCTGTTTCTACTGGTCGGGAGCAAAGGGGTCACGATCGAGTGGGCCAGCCCTCTGGAAGTCACAGAGACATCTTTCAACTATGTCGCGCAGGCGCCGTCTCCAGAGACGCCAACCGTCAAACGACTCGAGTATTACGTGAAGTTTCTGGAATACCCCGACCAGATGATTTCGAACGACGCGTACGGCGAATTTGCGAATGCTCCTTACGACGACATCACGCAACTGGCTGAGAAACTTCCGCGTGAGAAAATTCGAGGCTGGATCATCAACAAAGACACTCCGGCAACCCGTATGGGCCTTTACGGTCTGCTGATCGGCCTTTGCGGAAACGACGAAGACGCGAAGATTCTAAAAGCGAAAATTCTGGAAAAGACCGAAGACTTTCGCCTGGGCATTGATGGGCTGATGTCGGGGTATCTGCTGCTGACCGGCGAGAAAGGCATGGCCGTCCTCGACGAACACAAGCTCCAGAACAGAAACGTACCATTCAGCGAAACCTACGCCGCGATGCAGGCTCTGCGATTCATGTGGAAATACGCCGAGGGCCGCATTGAACCAGGTCGACTGCGTGCGTCGATGCGAATTCTGCTTGATCGGCCTGAACTGGCTGATCTGGTTATTGCCGACCTGGCCCGGTGGAAGGACTGGGAAGTCCAGGACCGCCTGATGGCACTTTACATCCAGGCTCTCGCGTCAGCTCCTGACGAAGAAGCACCGGCTGAAGAAGCAGGAGAGAAAGTCGCTTCCAAAGACAAGCCAGACGAAACCGGAAAACCTTCCAGGAGAGACATCTTCGGCGAAATGTGGAAACAGGTTGTCGGCGACCAGAAGCTGGACACTGCGTCGGGCGATCCGTTCAACGTTCCGTCAATCAAGCGAGCCATCGTCCGCTACATGCTGGTCAGCACAAAGGACGTTCCAGACGAAGCAACCAGCGGCGAAAAATCAGTCATGCCCGAGCACGCAAAGAAGGGGCAGAAATACGTCGATATGCTGCGCAAACTGGATGAAAAAACAGTTGCCCAGGCCGAACGTTTCTTCATCCTGGATTAAATCAGCCCCGCAGCTGTGAACTGAACAGGCGGGCGCTAAGTGCTGGCGAGAAACAGCCCCAGCCTGTTCATCGACGAAGTTTCATCCGAGCGACTCGAACCAGCCGGTCGTCGACTTCTTCCGGGGCAATCGCGCTGATGGTAACCGGGAACCAGGCCGTTCTGGTGAGTCGCTTGTCGGTCAGCGTTGCCAGTTTTGGCAACGGCACGCTGGTGGCATCAACACCGTACTGCGAATCAGAAACGGGATGCAGGTAAAGTTTTCGGGCAGAAATCAACTTCGCCAGTGGAGCGGCAATGTCGGCGCTCATTCCGTGCCAGATAACGACGTGCGGGTCGGCTCGCAGTGCGAGGCCAAATTCACCTTCAGCGGCGACATGTCCACTGACGGCTTTCTGAAGTTCCGCGAGCGTGATCCCGTCGTGCTCAGAAACGTACTCCAGTAGTCCGGCTTGAACTCGGCCTTCGGCGATCAGCGTCCGCCAGTTGAATTCTTCAGCGGGCTCGTCGGCACTGTCGTCGTCGATAAGGTTGAACATTTCCGGCGGTGCTTGACCGGTCTTTTCGCGATGCTCTTCTTCCAGCATTTGAAGAACCCGGCTATCAGGCGTCGCCGGACGGCAGCGGCTCTTGGCCCACTCGCGAAGTTCAAAAATCTTTTCTTCCATCGTGACTGACAGCGGAACGGTGTCGTCAATCGCATCTTCCAGATCCTTCATGCCGACACTGCCGTTGCGGTTGTAATTTTCGACAACCGCCGTCTGGACCGACTGCTCGATTTCCGCACCACTGTAACCTTCACACTTGTCGGAAAGATGCCCGAGGTCAAAACTGGCTGGATCGAGCTTCTGTTTCTTCAGGTGAATTTCGAGGATCGTTTTTCGCTCGTGGTAGTTGGGCAAGTCGACGAAAAAGAGTTCGTCAAAACGACCTCGACGCAGCATTTCCGGAGGCAGCCCCTTCACCGAGTTCGCCGTCGCGACCACAAACACCGGAGCTTTCTTTTCCTGCATCCACGTCAGGAATCGCCCCATCAGGCGAACCATCGTCGAATCGCTGCCGGATTCTTCGCCGACTCCGGCGAAACCTTTTTCAACTTCGTCCATCCAGAGCACCGCCGGAGCGATCATCTCCATCAGATTCAGCACGTCTCGCAGATTCTTTTCCGATTCGCCCAGCCCGCCGCTGAGTAATGTCGAAACGTCCAGACGGACGAGCGGGAAGGCGAGCATCTGAGCGATCGCTCGTGACGTCAGACTTTTTCCGCACCCCTGCACGCCCAGCAGCAACACTCCCTTTGGCGCCGGGATACCCTGTTGTCGAGCCTTTTCAGAAAAGGCTTCGGCCCTCGTGCCGACCCACGCTTTCAGCGCCTCAAGTCCGCCGATGTCTTTCGCGCCTTCGGCCAGCTCCTGAAATTCGAGCATGTCCGAGCCCTGAACCATATGCTTCTTCTCGGCAATCAAAGCCGCGTAAACCTCGCCGTCGACTTTGCTGCGACCAAGCAACGCTCGCGACAGAGCCTGCCGCACCTGTTTCGTTGTCAGCCCCATGACCGCCTTCAGCAGTTTTTCTTCCTGCTGCTCGTTCAACCGCAGGCTGGTTTCGCCCTGATGCTGTCGCTGGATAAGTAGTTCACGCAGTTCCTCGCGTAAGTCTTCCAGTCCGGGCAGGGGCAGGTCGAGAGCAACCGAATCGCGTTGCAGTTCAACCGGCACCATCCCCTCCGGCCCCATCAGCAGAATGGTTTTGTTCTGCTCGGTCAGTTTCGGAATGACATCGCGGAGTCGACGTACGACAAACGGATCTTTCAGGTACGGATGAAAATCTTTCAGCAGAAAAACGTGATCACGCGGGTAGTCGGAAATCTGATGCAGAAAGTCCGCAGCGTTGCGATGGTCGCCACTCTGAGCATCAAGCGGCGGAGCGGCTCCATCAGTCGCCGTCCAGATAACGAGTCCGCGTTCCATGTCGAGTGCCAGGTCGGCCAGTTCCGACTCCCAGCGATCTTCTTCGTGCGTCGCCAGAAACATCAACGGGAAGTGGCAAAGGATCCGCTCGCGGAGAATATTGATGACGCTTGTTGTGCTCATGGTCCGTGATATCGTTTGAACTCGAAAACGGAAACGCTCAGAGATGGCCTGACGGGGTGGCCGTTATACTCCATTCTTTCTTGAGTGAGCACCGTTTCGCCCAACTGCTGCCTTACTGGACACGACTTCGACTCTCACATCGGAAACCGCGGAACAGATGCCCGAGCCGGATCACGCAGACTCGAACAACGATGAATCAGCATCAGCACGCGCTGCTTCAGAATCGACGCCGGCAGCTGAAAAGAACTCACCAGGATTCGAGCCTGGTTTGCGGCGGTCGTTTTTATGGCTGCTGTCTGGTCTTTTTATTGCCGCGGCGATTGGCACGCTGTTTGGATTCGTGCCGACTCGGTTCAGGTTGCTGGGGTTACTGGCCGTCGGACAGGGATGCGTCGTCGGGCTGGCGATTAGTCGCGTCGCTGTACCGTTCAAAATGCATTTTCGGCGAGTCGGTGCCGTCGGCGGTTTTGCCTGCGGAGTGGCAAGCGTCGCCGTGGCGGCAACTCTGTGGTGGATGGGCTGGGCGGCTCAGATGAAGATCCCCGGGAAGCCTCGCCCCGATGCAGCACTCGCCGCACAAATGCTGGCTCAGATGCAGAAACCAGAAGACGGCGACGAGGAACAGCTCAAAGCGTACAAAGAAACCCGACGTCAAACGGAAGAGTTTCTTAAACAGCAGACCGCTCCGCCGAGCGTAGAACTCAGTGACTGGCTCGCCCATCGAGTTTCCGTCGTTTCTGAAAGTCGAGTCGTTGCAACATTGACCGGACTGGCCGAGTTACTTCTGGCAGGCATCGCCGCTGGATGGCTGGCCCGATCGGCAGGCGCAAATCCGTTCTGCTCGACGTGCCAGACCTGGCGACGCGTCATTCGCTCGCACCTTTTCTCAGCACCGGTACCGGAATCACTCAAACAGATGGCGTCTGACTCTGCTGAGGCATCGATCGCCGCCATTTCTGTGGAATTATCGGCGTGCGACTGCGATGTTCGCCCGGTCGTCAACTTTGAAATCGAAACATCTGAAAAATTATCACGACACCTGACCAGGGTCCGACTGAGCGACGAACAGTTCGCCGATCTGAAGCGACTGTTGGACGAAGCTCAGGGCATGAAGTAACCTCGCGGCCCCTTTTGCTGGCTGCGTCCTGACTCACTGTCAAGCCAAGCGACGCTGTGGTGCGTTAAGACGCCCGACAGAAAAATCACTCTCTGTTTGTACTTTGAAAGCTCAAATCCCGTGGTCGTCGGACTTGGAACAGACATCGTCGAGATTGCTCGAATCGCCAAAATGATCGAGCGGCACGCAGAGACCTTCATCAACCGGATCTACACATCCGAAGAGATCAAGTACTGCCAGAAGCGAAAGCACTGCTACGAAGCCTTCGCCGGACGCTGGGCCGCGAAGGAAGCCATCATGAAGGTGCTGGGCACCGGCTTCGTGAAAGGCATCGGTTGGCTGGATATCGAGATTCTGAACGAGAAAAGCGGTCAGCCTTTCGTAAATATCCGGGGAGGAGCGGGTGAGTATGCCGAAAAGATTGGCATCGACGAAATCCTGATCACCATCTCCCACTGCAAGGCCTACGCCACCGCCACGGCAATCGGAATTCGCAATGACCTGTAGGTCAGGCTCGGCCTGACGGAATTTCAAAACCACGGAAGACATAGGATTACACGGAAATTGCCACACTCATTATCTGTGGTTCTAAGTTCTACCCATGTGGCATCGTGGCCGAGACTTTGTCAGGCAGACCCTGACCTACGACCTGGGGCTTCTGCCAGTCGCATGGTGATGGTTGAATCCGGCGACGTAAATACTTAGAGTCTCGCCCCTTACGACATCCATGACTGCGTCAGATATCCCGGACCGGATCATCTGGAAGCGCGATAAAGTCAATCTCTGTAACGCTTTAAGGAGCACCTGAATGGGTCGATACACTGGACCAAAGGGACGAATTAACCGTCGTCTCGGAACTGTTATTTTTGAAAACGCGGGTGCTCAGAAGGCGTTCGAAGCACGCGAGAACCCTCCCGGACCAGTCCAAAGACGTCGAAAGGTGTCTGAATACGGGGTCGCGCTGGCGGAAAAGCAGAAGATCAAGTTCTATTACGGCTTCCGAGAAGAACAGCTTCGCAAGTTTTACGACGTGGCACGCCGCAAGCCGGGCAACACTGGTGAAAACCTGCTCGTCATGTGTGAATGTCGGCTGGACAACGTGGTTCGCCGAGCTGGTTTTGCGCTCTCGCGACCGCAAGCCCGTCAGGGAATCGTCCACCGCCACTTTCAATTGAATGGCAAAACCGTCGACAAACCGTCGATGCAGGTGAAGCCTGGCGACGTGATCACGATTCGAAACCGACCGAATCTGCTCAATCTTTACAAAGAGATGGCAGCAGCTAATACCGCTCCAGCCTGTGACTGGATCAGCTTTGATCAGAACGAGCTGAAAGCAACAGTCACCGCCGCCCCACACATGAGCGACGTCAGTCTGCCAGTGGAAGTCGGTAAGGTTATCGCGTTCATGGGACGTTAGTCTTTGACGCAAAAAATCGAGAAGCTAAAGGCCGCTCAGCCCTCTGAGCGGCCTTTTTTCGTAGCCATCGACTTATTTTTTCGGAGATCGTGTCGGAAAATTGCAGCCGTTGTCGAGCCGCCGGTTTGATCGTGTCTCGAAGACCTGACACGATAGAGCAATCACAGGCCACAGCCAGAAGGAAGACCATGCTTTCGACCAGCCAGACTAGAGCCCTGAACCGGGCCGTTGCGATCGTCGCCGTTGTGTGTTTCGCTGTGGGATCAACCGGTAGAGCAGACGACAATCCGGCGCGAAAGGCGTCAGACAACCTGATCCATCTGGCAAATCTCGATCACGGTACTGTCGCTGGTCAGTGGCGGAAAACGTCCGATGGATTAACGACCGATGCTGCGGCTGGTTCCCGGATGGCGTTGCCGGTCGAGCCGACGGGTGAGTACGACTTCAAAGTGACGTTTACTCGGCAAACAGGTCAGCACTCGGTCGTGCTGATGTTTGTTTCCGGGACCGGTCAGGCGGCTTTTGATGTCGACGCCTGGGGGCAGCACCTGGCCGGCTTTCAAAATGTCGGCGGGAAAGACGCTCGCCAGAATTCGACTCGGGCTGAGAATGTGACGCTGGTCAACGGTCAGAAATACACAGTCGAATTGCGTGTGCGACGAGATCGCGTTGAAGCCTTCCTGGACGGAAAGCTTTTATCGACCTACCGAGGTGACGGATCGGACCTCAGCATTCTGGAAACCTGGCGGCTGCCATCGAAGAAAGTACTCGGAATCGGTGCATGGGATTCCGAGACGCGGTTTCACTCGGTCGAAGTTCAATCAGTCAATGGGACGATCGACCTTGCATCAACCACTTCGCCGAGCCGACCTCGAACACCGACCACGACACCCGTTCCAACGAATCCTCGACCAGCGACTACGCCGCGTCGACGACCGGTTTCAGAAGGAGGCGACCGGGTTTTGATCGTCATTGCCAACGACGGTTTCTTTTACCGCGAGTACGCAGATCCCCGAGAAGAACTCGAACGTGCTGGATTCACTGTCGAAGTCGCTGCCGGGCGAAAGGCTCCTTGTCGACCTCACGCGAACTCGGGGCAGGGCGGCAGTGACGGGATCGTTCATCCGGATCTCGCCATCGCTGAAGCCGAGCCGAGCCGCTACCGAGCGATTCTGTTCTCTGGCGGCTGGGGCTCGTCGATGTACCAGTACGCGTTTCAGGGCAGCTACAACAACCGTGCTTACAATGGCGATCGGCCAACGAAGGAAGCGACTAACCGGTTGATCAACGCGTTCGTCGAGCAGGACAAGTATGTCTGCGCGTTGTGTCACGGCGTGTCAGTGCTGGCATGGTCTCGCGTCAATGGGCGCAGTCTGCTGGCAGGCCGACGAGCGACTGGCCCGACTCGGCAAGGACCTGCGGGAATCTACAAAGGCCGTCAAAGTCAGCCGTCGTCGCGATGGGGTTCGGAACAGAACGGTGCGAAAATGGTCGCCCCGAATTCGGTGGGCAATCCAGGCACGGCTGCTGACGACATCGTGATCGACGGGAAAATCATGACCGGGCAGGACGACATTTCCGCTCGCGAGATGGGACGTCAGATCGCGAAACAACTTAAAGCAGCATCCTGACGACTGGCCTGCAATGCCGGGCAGAATTTTCAGCCACAGAGAACACAGAGGTCTCAGAGATTTTACAGTCGGTACTCGGTGTGCTCCGTGGCAAAAGATCAAAGACCAACTTTCAGAAGTTACTCCGGACACGACCATTTATTCGTGGCTATTTTCAGGAGCACCGCGTGACCAGAAACTGGTTGGGAATCATTATTGGAGGGTTTGCTTTGCTGACTTCGGATGGCGTCGAAGGAGCTTTGGTCGAGTACACAATTCGTTTTTCGCAGGCGAAGAATCATTACGCGGATGTCGAACTCCGATGTGAAAGCGGAGGACATCATCAGTTCGAACTGATGATGCCCACGTGGACTCCCGGTTCGTACCTCATTCGAGAATACGCTCGGCATGTCGAAACAATTTCGGCGAGCGACGGTGACGGTGAAGAACTCGTCGTCTCGCGAAGTCGCAAAAACCGCTGGCAGGTGAAATGTGGCGATGCGAAAACGGTTGTCGTGAAGTACCGGCTTTACTGCAACGAGATGACCGTTCGCACCAACCAGATTGAAAGCGACTTCGCACTGCTTAACGGAGCGTCGACATTCCTCGCGCCGGTCGACGCACTTCAGGACAGGTATCAGGTCAGCCTTGAATTGCCGGACAACTGGAAGCATGCCATCTGCTCGTTGCCAAACCTCGACGGCGACAAACAAACTTTTATCGCGGAAGACTTCGACGAACTGGTCGACTCGCCAATTCTCTGCGGCAACCCGGACATCTACCCGTTCACAGTCGGCGACCGCGAACACCTGCTGGTCAGTATCGGCGAAGGAGAAATCTGGGACGGCGCCGTGACCGCACGCGACCTGGAAAAGATCGTCGTCGAGCATCACAAACTTTGGGGCGTCGTTCCGTACCCTCGATACATCTTTTTCAATCTACTGGTCGAATCGGGTGGCGGCCTCGAACACGACAACTCGACCGTCATGATGATCAGTCGGTGGTACTACCGCGATCGTGAAAAGTACGTTCGCTGGCTGGGGCTGGCCAGTCACGAATTCTTTCACACATGGAACGTGCGTCGGCTGCGTCCGAAGCCGCTCGTCGAATACGACTACGAAAACGAAATCTACCTTCGAAGTCTCTGGATCGCTGAAGGGATTACGAGTTACTACGACGACCTTCAGCTCGCACGTTGTGGGCTGATCTCTCAGAAGGAGTATCTGGAAACCGTCTCAAAGCAGATTGAAACTCTGCAGACAACACCCGGTCGCAACATTCAAAGCCTCAGCGATTCTTCGCACGACACGTGGATCAAGCTGTACCGCCCGAACGAAAACTCTGGCAACTCGCAGGTCAGTTATTACAACAAGGGAGCGGTGGCGGCCTTCCTGCTGGATGCTGAAATTCGGTCGGCGACGGACGGGAGGAAATCGCTCGACGACGTCATGAGAATTCTCTACGAGCGTCACGTCGGCGAAGTCGGGTACTCACAAAGCGACTTCCGATCAATTGTCGCCGAGGTTTCCGGCAAAGACCTGACGGCATGGTTCGAATGCTACATCGACGGCGTCGACGAGTTCGATTACTCGAAGATGCTCGACTGGTACGGCTTGCAGTTTCAAACACCGAAGTCGAAGAAACTCGAAAACAATGCCGATGAATCTGAGCCTTCTGAAAACACGAAGGCATCCGGGCCAAAGAAAACGCCCTGGATTGGCCTAACGACGGAAGATTCTTCTGGTCGACTGGTTATCACAAAAGTCCTGCGAGATTCACCGGCCTTCGAGGCGGGGTTCAACGTGAGTGACGAAATCCTGGCGATCGATGATTACCGCGTCACGGCGAAGCAATTTTCAGATCGGCTGAAGCAGTACCAACCAGGAGACTCGGTCGGTGTCCTGATCGCTCGTCGCGAACGACTTTCAACACTTCGTCTCGTACTGGGCGAAGGACCCGCGAAGGTGTGGAAGCTGTCCGTCATCGAGCAACCGACCGACGACCAGAAACGACGCCTCGCCGACTGGCTCCACGACAGGTAGGCCAGGCTCTGCCTGACGGCGTCCGCCGAAGCGGAAACGTCAATGACATAATAAGACTACCGAACACACGAAAAGACACCGAAGATAATTCATTACCCCGTATCTTTTCGTGTGCCTCATGATTCTCCATCTTCCAGTCCTGAATGATGAAACGGTCTGTCGTCGTGGCTGAACGTCAATCGAAATCTGATCAGCACAAGCTTGCGATGCGACATCTTCGCAATGTTGATCCGGTCATGCGGCGAGTGATCGATCACGTCGGGGCTTGCACTTTGAGGTCCGAACGCGATCGATTCTGGATGCTGGTTCGGTCGATTCTTTCTCAGCAGATTTCGACAGCGGCGGCTCGGACAGTGCGAGACCGTGTGGTTTCGCTGGTTGAATCCCGCAGCGGTTCAAAGAGCGTCATTCCGACCAGTTTGCTTGCTCTGAGCGTTGACGAGCTGCGAGGCGCCGGGTGCTCGCAACGCAAGGCCGAGTACATACTTGATCTGGCCGGGAAGGTCGAAAACGGCGAGGTAGCACTAGCGAAGATCGGTCGCCTTTCGAATGATGACGTCATCAAGACGCTGATTCAGGTGCGAGGAATCGGTCGCTGGACGGCGGAGATGTTTCTGATGTTTTCGCTGGGACGGCTCGATGTGTTTCCCGTCGATGATCTTGGCGTTCGCAACGCCATGCTGAATCTGTACGGGTTGAATCCACAGGCTTCTCACGACGACTTTCGAGCGATCGCTGAGAAATGGCAGCCGTACGCGACGATCGGCAGCTGGTATTGCTGGCGAAGTCTGGAAACAGATATCCCGACTGAATAAGGCTCCACCCCGAAAACGGTGGTGACAGCTTCACGAACAGGCGAATCTCTTATTCCGGGTGCCTGAAAGGAGCCTTAAATTGGCGAAGAAGAACACGTCGATTCATGAAAAGTCGGCATACCGTCGGTACTCGAGCTGAACCATCCTATGGCCTGCGCGGAATCTTATGCTGACAAGGTGAGGGCTTTGGAAGGCACCTGCTGGGCGATTTTGAACAAAACCAATTCCTCTTTCGCCACTGATACGTCAGGATGAATGCTGAAGATTCAGGTGGTGGTCAGGGCCTCGGCGAGAGACAACGAATGAGTGACGGCAGCTTTCAGAATCCGGCAATGAATGACTGCCGCCTTGCATTCGCAGCCCGACCACCATCCGCCAGCTGGGAGCCAATCCAGCTTCCAACGACCCCGCCGCGAATGTTCTGGGCATGGTTCAAACCGCAACATCTGCCAACGGCGATCGTTTTGCAGGTTCCGTCAGATGATGGCTCTGCCGTTGCGCCGGTTACCGTTCGATATCTTGCACAGACGCTGGGACTGGACGCCGCCTGCGTGCCGATGTGTTTGTTGTTCGGTTTCTCGTTTCAGGGGCAGGGCGGTACGGCTCCATATTTCGATCAACCGATCGTCGGTCCGCCACCTGGTGCCGATCCAAACATCGTATTTTATGTCGATCCGCCGCCGATGCAGAATCTCGCTGAGTATGGCAGAAAGTCCGACGACGAGCATGAGTTCACCGAAGATCAAATCGAGGAAATGTTCGACAGCATGGAGCGCGATTGGAAAAGCAGTCTCCAGGCCGAACGGCAACTTCAGAGTCTTCAGAAACAGTTGCTCGATTTGCAGGTTCGGCTCGGGACAATGAACCGCGATCTGGGACCGGACGAACGCCTCTACTCAGACCGTTCCGATCAGGACGACTGGCAGGAAGCCAGGCGGGCTCTCCGTGATGCGGCCACCCGGCTGGCTCGCTATATCAAAGAAATGGACGCTGGTGAAACGAGCTATGCTGGCAAGAAACGCTGGTTCGTAAATATCCGAAAGTCCTACGTCATCCCCCGAATCTCGTTTGACGGAATCGAGTCGGCTCGACTGGAATTCGAAGTCTACCGATCGACGATGCAGAACCTGGTCACTCGCATGCAGGCAGCGTACCACCACGGCAGACAGGAAGGCGAAGTTCGAGCCCAGCAGGTGCTGAATCGAATCGCCACGAAAGTCGCCTCCACCAAAAACAAACGTTGACGGAAATCGCTACCCACGGGGATGACACTTCGAATGGATGGCTTTCAGGCGGCTGTGTTCGACATGCGTGTAGATTTGCGTGGTCGAGATACTGGCGTGACCGAGCATCTCCTGGAGAGCTCGAATTTCGGCTCCGCCGGCCAGCATGTGAGTCGCAAAGCTGTGTCGCAAAGTGTGCGGACTGACGCCTTCTCCGCAGCCGACTCGTTCGGCGTATTTCTTGACGATGCCCCACACCGAAATCCGCGAAAGCTGTTTGCCGCGTGCGTTGAGCAGCAGCCAGGGTTCGTCGCCTTCGCGAACGAGCTTTGATCGTTCGCCTTCGATCCATGCCTCAATCGCCGAAACCGCAACCGGGTTCAGGCCGACGATGCGTTCCTTATTTCCCTTGCCAATGCAGCGAGCGTAACGTTCGTCGAGGAACACTTTGCTGAGCCTGAGGTTCGTGACTTCAGACGCGCGACAGCCGGTTGCGTAGAGCAGGCAAAGTAACGCGCGGTCTCGAAGCCGGAATCGGTCAGAGTGATCAGGCGCGTTGAGCAAGCGTTCGACAGCCGCCGGCCCCAGAACTTTGGGCAGGTATTGCCAGAGTTTGGGCGAACTCAGTGATTCAGCAATCGACTTTTCGAGCAGCCCCTCCAGCACCATATAGCGAAACAGCATTCTGACCGCGACGAGATGCCGCGCGACGGTCGTCGCGGCGAGTTCCCGCTTACGCAACTCGTGGATGTAGCGTGTCAATACATCGAGCGTTATTTCGTTCGGGTTGGCCGGGCCGTGATCGCCGTACCAGACTGCGAACTGCTTGAGGTCGGACCCGTAAGCGTGCACGGTGTTTCGAGCCAGACCGCATTCTGCCTCCAGGTAATGGAGAAACGGCATCAGGTGCAGCGAAATCGGGTTCCTGGGCGAAGCATCACCGGCAGCAGATCGAGGTGTCTTGCGAACTGGCATCAGCGGATCCCAAAAACAGTCACGGTGGCTCTTTTCATGAGATCGGCACTCCGCCGGGGCCAACTCCAGCAGCAGACGTCGATCAAGCCAGTACTAACGATGCTGCCGGTTCTGACGCTGAATGACCTCCCGCAGAATGGCTGGAACCCGTTCGCTGGCGTCACGCTGGCATCCGACTGGAAACCATTGTCTGATACCGCTTTGACAGATCGATTGGCTCGTTCGATGACACTTCGTGAATTGCGTGAGGAAGATCCTGTGAAGACGGCACTGGTCCAGCTCAACCCAACGGTTGGCGATGTTCGAGGAAATTCGCAGCTTGTTGGGGACGCTGTTCAGCAGGCAGCCAATCGCGGTGCCGAGCTGGTTGTGCTGTCCGAACTGGTTCTCAGCGGCTACCCGCCTCGCGATCTCTTGTTGCGACAGGGTTTTGTCGACGCCTGCGATGCAGCGATTGACTCGCTGGCCGCGTCGCTGCCGGCGAAGGTCGGTGTGCTTCTGGGACATCCGACGAAACGAAACGTCCCCAACAGCCGAATCGCCAACGGAGCCAGTTTGCTCTGCAACGGCAAAGTCTCAGCGACCGTCCACAAATCGCTGCTGCCGACGTACGACGTCTTTGACGAACGCCGTTATTTTCGTCCAGCGGATCGAGTCCAGCCAGTCGAGTTTCGCGGGCTTCGTCTCGGAGTTCATATCTGCGAAGACGCCTGGTGGGGGCACACTTCAACGTCGTACCACGACGACCCGACATCATCTCCAGACCCGATCACGCGACTGGCTGAGGCGGGAGTTGACGCCTTCATCAATCTATCGGCGAGTCCCTTTGAGAAGCACAAACACAATCGTCGGCAGGAGCTGATCCAGCAGCATGTATCAAAACACCGTCGTCCGTTTCTCTTCGTGAATCAGGTGGGGGGAAACGACGATCTCGTCTTCGACGGAAACAGCTTCTGCGTCAGCGAGGACGGCAACGTATGCGAGCAGCTCAAGGCATTTGTTTCGGAGTCGCGCATCGTTGAGCTGCCGCTGGCTGCCGTTTCAGCGGCAAGTCTGCCGAGTCGAGCCGGCACGAGCAGCGATCATCAGGAAATGCTGGACGCGCTGATTCTCGGCCTGCGTGACTACGTGAAGAAGTGTGGATTTACCGACTGCGTACTGGGCCTGAGCGGCGGCATCGATAGCGCGCTGGCCTGCTACATTGCTGCGGAGGCTGTCGGCCCCGAACACGTTCACGGCATTGCCATGCCGAGTCGTTACAGCAGCGCTCACAGTGTGGACGATGCTCGGCAACTCGCTGAAGCCCTGGGAGTCGATTACGAAGTTGTCCCCATTGACGCCATGCACAAGGCGTACGAGCAAACGGCGGTCGTAGGCGACGACCTGCTCTCTCAGCCGGGAGGACTGGCTGATCAGAATCTACAGGCGAGAATCCGCGGCGGCATTGTCATGACTCGGAGCAACCGACACGGCTGGATGGCTCTGGCGACGGGAAACAAAAGCGAACTCGCCGTAGGTTACTGCACGCTTTACGGCGATATGTGCGGTGGTTTCGCCGTGCTGAGCGACATTTTCAAGAAGGACGTCTACGGAATTTCCCGACACATCAACGACGTGCGAGAGAAACGCGAAGTCATTCCCGAAAGGACAATTGGCAAGCCGCCGAGCGCCGAACTGGCTCCAGATCAGGTCGACCAGGACACACTGCCGCCGTATCCGATTCTCGACGGAATCCTCGAACGTCTGATCGAACGGGAAGAATCTGTCGCCACAGTGTCAAAGCACTTTCCGCCGGAAACCGTTGCCTGGGTGGCGTCACGTCTCGACTGGAACGAGTTCAAACGCCGACAAATGCCGCCCGGGATCAAGCTTTCGAGCCGGGCGTTCGGCACCGGTCGCCGCATGCCGATGGCCGCTCGGTTCAGCATTGAGTGATCTCTGACGCCTCGACCAGAAGAATGACCAACCGAACGAGTCACCGTGTCTATGCGTGGACGAGTTGTCGCTTGCTCTGACTCTGCATCGGACGAGCTGTCTTTGACATCCGCGCCAGCGCGTCCGGAGCCCCGGCAGCGATGATGATGTCATGTGGTCGGAACGTTTCCTGGCCGCCTGGTCGATAAATCGTGCCTTCGCCTTCTCGTTTGATCGCGATGAAGGAGATCGAGCCTTCTTCCTGCCCGTAGGTCCGCGGTGTCTGTCCTTCCAGAATTGAGCAAGGCTCGACCAGAACTTCCGACAAGGCAAAGTCACCGTCGGACCGCTGCGAACTTCTGAGCAGCTCTGCCAGGTGCGGCTTAATAATGGCTCTCGCCAGGTCAATCCCGGCCGTCAGAAACGGCGAAACAACCAGCGACGCTCCAGCATGCTCCATCCGCCGAGCCGACGTGTCAGCGTTCGCTCGACTGGCAATCATCACGCTGGGATTAATTTCTCGAGCCGTCAACGTGATGAAGACATTTTCCGCGTCAGAGCTGGTGGCACATACGATTCCTCGAGCACGCTCGAGCCCTGCGTCGCGAAGAATCTCTTCGTCCGTTGTGTCACCGATGACCGCCATATATCCACAGGCCAATGCTTCTGCGATGCGATCCTCGGCACGGTCAATGACGACGCATGGGATGTCAGACGCTGCGAGTTCCTTACAAATGGTCTGACCGATTCGACCGAAGCCGCAGATGATGATGTGGTCGCTTGTCGTTTTGATCATTTTTTTCATCCGGCGTTGCCAATCGAATTGATAACTCACTGCAGTCTGAACGACGGTGCTCAGAGTCCAGGTTGCAGTGCCGATCCCGCTTACAAGAAGTATTGACGCAAATTTCTGCCCGGTTTCTGAAATGCCTTCATCGCCAAACCCGACCGTCGTAATCGTGATCAGCGTGAAATAGATGGCTCTCCAAAGAGTCCAGCCAGGCTCGATGAGTAGAAAACCGACCGTTCCGGCAAGCATCACACCACACAACATGGCAATCGACCGCATCACGATACGCGATTCATGATGCTCAGTTCCGGGAAGTGATAGCGATGCGCTCATGCGTGGGGGCCAGAAAGACGATCAGACAAAACAGCTCAGTCAGCTCCTGGCAAATTTACGCCTTGCCGGCGACGCGGAGCGGTAAATCACCTGGTCACCGAAAGGATTAAGGCTCTGATCTTAATTCTGGAGGCAGACGCCACAAAAACGCTGGTTGACCGCGGTCGACCAGGTTGTTAGCCTTCGCGGCTCGCTTGATTTGAAATCTGCCCCTAAAACGGGCGTTAACTGTCTTATTCCGTAAGGGTTTGCACATGGGACGCGTAGAACGGGATCGAGAGATCGCCCGGCGTCGCACTCGACGAGCCAAGCTTAAGAAGCTGCGTGCTAAGTTCGACACCGCCAAGTCACAGGATGAAAAGGACGAAATCTTCGCCAAGGCGAGGAAACTCAGTCCGTTTATCTCGTTTGAGGATGCTGCACAGGCCTGATTCTTTCAGCCGGGCGGCGCACTCTTGTAGCTGGTAAGGCTGCGGCGAGTGCTCAAACAAATTAGACCCAGACTAAGAAAGCTGGGGTTGCATGTGTGACCCCGGCTTCTTTTCGCGCGCAGACGGAGCAAAACAATATGGAGCCTCAGTCAAAGAGCGGTTCCAGTGAAAGTTCAGGCGGCGATTCAAACTCTGCCAGCGAAGCTTCACGATCGCTGAACTTTATCGAACAGATTATCGAACGA
Source organism: uncultured Planctomycetaceae bacterium (assembly GCA_963976765.1). GTDB lineage: Bacteria > Planctomycetota > Planctomycetia > Planctomycetales > Planctomycetaceae > JABMPE01. The sequence continues at coordinate 133,003 of CAXBME010000017.1, read as the reverse complement.
GATCGAGCTGCCGGAAAGAATGACGGTCGGGTTCACACTCGGTTTCCGCCCGAGCCGAACGGTTATCTGCATATTGGACACGCCAAATCCATCTGCCTGAATTTCGGACTGGCGAAACGCTACGGCGGCCAATGCAATCTGCGGTTCGACGATACGAATCCGACAAAGGAAGATGTCGAGTACGTCGATTCCATTCAGGCAGACGTCAAGTGGCTCGGCTTCGACTGGGAAGACCGACTCTACTACGCGTCTGACCGCTTTGAAGAATTGTATTTGTTTGCCGAGCGATTGATTCAGGAAGAACTGGCTTACGTGGACAGCCAGAACCTTGAAGAAATGCGAGCCAACCGAGGCACGGTCAACGAACCCGGAAAAGACAGCCGGGATCGCACTCGGTCGGTCGACGAGAACCTTGACCTCTTCCGTCGAATGCGGGCTGGCGAATTTGAAGACGGTGCTCATGTGCTTCGCGCAAAGATCGATATGGCACACCCGAACATGCTGATGCGGGATCCGCTGCTGTACCGAATTCGCCACGCTCACCATCATCGGACCGGAGACAAATGGTGTATCTACCCGATGTACGACTGGACTCACGGGCAGTGCGACTCGCTCGAAGGAATTACACACTCGATCTGCACGCTTGAATTCGAAACTCATCGTGCGCTCTACGACTGGTTTATCCAGAAACTGGGCCTTCATCACCCGCAGCAGATTGAGTTTGCAAGGCTCAATCTGAATTACACCGTCATGAGCAAACGGAAGCTGCTCGAACTGGTCGAAAACAAGCTGGTCAGTGGCTGGGACGATCCTCGCATGCCGACGATTTGCGGACTGCGCCGACGCGGATTCACTCCGGAATCGATCCGCGCCTTCTGCGACCGTATCGGCATCGCGAGAATGAACAGTGTTGTCGATCTTTCGTGGCTCGAACAGGCCATTCGCGACGATCTCAACACAAAGGCTCCTCGCGTCATGGGTGTGCTGCGGCCACTGAAAGTCGTCATCGAAAATTACCCTGAGGACCAGGTCGACGAACTCGAAGCCGCCAACCACCCGGCGGACGAGAGTTTCGGAAAGCGGATCGTGCCATTCTCTCGTGAGTTTTACGTCGAGCAGGATGACTTTCTGGAAGACGCGCCTCGCAAGTACTTCCGCCTTTCACCCGGTCGCGAAGTGCGTCTGAGATACGCTTACCTCGTTACCTGCACCGGAGTCGTGAAAGACGACGACGGCAACGTGGTCGAAGTTCGTTGCACCTACGATCCAGATTCGAAAGGCGGCAACGCTCCGGACGGACGCAAAGTGAAGGGAACAATCCACTGGGTCAGTGCGAAGCACGCGGTCGATGCTGAGGTGCGTTTGTACGACCGACTTTTCAGTCTCGAGTCGCCGGATGACGTACCGGAAGGTCAGGACTGGAAAGACGGCCTGAATCCGGACTCGCTGGAAATCCTTTCCAATGCAAAGCTCGAACCGTCCCTGGCCGCCGCTGAACCAGGAGCAGGATTTCAGTTCGAACGTAACGGCTATTTCTGCGTCGATCAGGATTCAACGCGTGGAAAACTGACTTTCAATCGAACCGCAACGCTTCGGGATTCCTGGGCCAGGCAGAACAATTAAAGCGACTATGCGTTAAGCGTAGCGGTCGTAGTAACGCGACGCGTGAGCGAGGGACGTTCTGGTAGTTGCCGGGCGGGCACTGCCCACCACAGAAATTTATGCTTCGTGAGCGCCACTCACCCTACAGATGGCTGGTTGAAAAACGAAGATATCTGGCCATCCAGTCGATGACTCGCCAGTCCATCCAGCGGCGGTCAGGGTCGGATGTTTTGCCGGCAACGTAGCCGAGATGCCCGCCGTGCTCGGCGATATGGACCGTGACTGATGGAACGCTGGGAAGCTGCTCGAACGAGCTGGCGGGGATCAGCGGATCGTCGCGACCGGTCAGGATGAACGTCGGCGTTGTGATCGACTCAACAAACTGCGAACCGCTGCTTTGGTCGTAGTAATCCTGAAGGCTCGAGAAACCTGACACGAGCGACGTGTAAGTTTTATCGAATTCACGCAGCGTCTCGGGTGCCCATCCATCAGCCGGTCTGGGGGCATCGGGAAATGCTTCGATGCGTTCTCGAACCTGCGGGACGAGCATCTTCGTGAAATACCGATCGTAAAATCTGTTGTCAGGTCGTCGCAGTGCTTCCGAGCAAAGCCCAAGATCGATGGGGGGATTCACGGCGACGGCACACGCCAGATACTCAGGTGAATATCCCATGCGGCCGTTTTCGCCCAACATTTTCAGCAGCATATTTCCACTGAGCGAGAAACCCGCGAGAGCTCCCAGCGACCCGGGGCACAGTTGGCTCGCTTTCTGAAAAGCTTCCCGCACATCCTCGGACCGCCCTGCGTGATACGGATGTTTTGACAATTTTGCGCCGGCTCCTGCACCACGGTGATCGAGTCGAAAGGTTCGAACACCAAACGTTACTAACTTCTGAGCAATCCTCTGGATGTAGGCACTTCCGTGACAACCGCCGAGACCATGCATCAACACAACGAACGGGCTGCCCGGTCCCCAGTTTTTGGGGCAGTCGTCATGCAGCATGAGAACATCGCCGTCCGGAAGGTCGACGCGATGACAGATTGCCGAGTAGCGTGCTGCTTGACCTCGAATGAAATAGGCAAACAACGTCTGGCGGTGCCCGCCTCGAAGTAACGGATGAGGATTGAATGGTGGCAGGTCTTCAGCAGACAATGTGGAGCCTCAAATTCTGACAATGCAGGTTTCTCAATCTCGCCGGCGGTTGCCGGCTGGCCATGCGGAACATTAACGAGTAAACCAATGAGTCTCGAAACAAGCGCTGAAGCTGTTCAACCAATTTTCCCGATCGCAGGCCGCATGACGGTTTCCGAACTCGGCAATTCTATCCGAACGATTCTCGATACATCGCAACTCGGCACACCGGTTAATGTGCGGCTTCACTGGGAATTCAGCGAGCTCGCGAGCTTTCTCCAAACCGTCTTAACGGCTGCGGTCGAGCTCGCAGATCTTGCATTGCAATTGGAAGAACCCGTCTGGCGACTCCGGCGGCAGGAATCGGGGCGAACATTGAACCTTCTTGGCTCTGATCGTCGCGGTCGAACATTGATGATCACGCTTGTCGCTGAAGCAAAGCCGCAAACAGCGTTAACCATCTTCGGAAATCACGGAATCGTGCGGCTGAATGAAGGCTGGGTCGATCCGAACTCGATTACAGAGACGACCAAAGAGCATTCATGGGCTGCTGACCTTCAATCCACATTCGGCGGGTGACTCTGATTGAGCAGCCGTCTGACCACGTCAAGGTTGTGATTTGGAATGGCGTGTCCACCTGGCCGAAATCAAATCCGACCATCTTTACAGTTTCTATGCAGGAACTGGCCCCCAAAAACAGCCATTGTTTCCTTTGTGGACATCCTGCAGGACACTGAAAATGAATTCTGAAAGTGCTCTAGCCGGACGTTATGTCACCGTCCTGCTCCTGGTCGCTCCACTTCATGGCACGTTCGATTGGTTCGATTCGTAGCACGACGATACCGTCTTTGAAAATACGGACCGTGCCAGTGGACTCTGAAACAGCAATCGCGATGGCGCCCGTCGTTTTCGAAATCGCTGCGGCAGCCCAATGCCTCGCTCCAAGACCTTTGGACAAGGTCAGCCCTTCGGCTGGAGCATCAAGAATTCGCCCGGCGGCTTCGACATGGCCTTCGGCTGAGACCACGAAAGCACCGTCGATCTGAGCAAGTTCTTTGACGCTCTCTCGGACTCGGGCGAGTCGAAGCTCGCGTTCCTTCTTGTTGTAACCTCGGAACGGGTCGTGAATCTGCTCGTGCGACTGCTTCAGAACTTTGCGGTGATTACCGACAACGAAGAGCGCACCAACAGCCTTACCCTCACGGCCTTCTTTGCCGATTTCGGCTGCCAGGTTGACGACCAGTCGCAGCGTCTCAAGCGGAACCGTTGTTTCAAGTCGCTGCAGATCCCGCGACGTCAGCTTGGTGAGATGCTCCGACATGTCGATAACGCTGAGGGTATCAAGCACTTCGCGTTCATAGGCGGCGTACAGCGTGACGATCGTGTCGCCACTCTTGATCAACTCGTCCGCGATCGCCTCCAACAGTGCAGAAATCAACTGCAGCTGCCGCGTTTCCGGTTCTTCCAGCAACGGCACGTGGTTGACGTCGTCCTTGCGGGCAGTCTCAATCACCTCTTCTTTATCCGATGCCACGACGAGCCGCAGCTCACCGAGTTCCTGCTGGATTTCGCTGAAATTATACGACCGCTCTGACAGCATCACGATAGCGCTGGCGCCTTCCTCAATCGCCAGTGTCCGCGCAGCGGCAATCAGACCTGTTTCGTGTCGAGTGAGCTGTGCGCGAGCCATAGCGGATGTGTCCGTCAACGATTTTGTACTGAGTGTCGACCTGCCGTCCGTCAACATCAGACAGATTCTACTGCATAAACAGCAGCGTGATTCGATTTTAGGGATTACTTTCGGGCCGTCAAAGATGCTCTCACATCAATCTTGAGCTGGCACGAGCTGTTTCAACGGGATTGATTACCCAGCTACACACTCCGCAGCATCTGCTGAGCACGTTTGAGTTGCTGCCTCAAGCCAGCATCGCTTTCGAGCTGCTGGCGGATTCGATTGCAGGCATGCAGAACAGTGCTGTGACTTCGTCCGCCGAAGTATTCCCCGATTCTGGCGTAGTGTTCGCCGGTCAGGTCGCGGGACAGGAACATGGCGCATTGTCTTGGCACAGCCACTGCGTGATCGCGAGCCTGAGATCGCATGTCGGAAAGCCGAACCCCAAACTGACGGGCCACAACTTTGGCGATGTCGTCAATTTCGACGGAATTCGGAGCAATTTCGTGAGTCAGGAAGGCTCTTGCCAGACGTGCATCGGGCATCGTTTTCTGCTGAGTGGCCAGGGCATCGAATCGCAGCAGTAGCCCCAGCAATTCACGTGGTGAAACGGAAAGTTCGTTAGCAAACAGTCGAATCACTGGCAGAGGAACGGCGATCTGAAGATGACTGCAAAAGTGGCTAAGCAGTTTGACTCGTGAAACCGGACCGGGCATTCGGAGGGCGACGCAGAGCCCTCCTCGAAAGCGGTTGGCGAGTCGGGGGATCAGTCCTCCAAGCTCCGCAGGTGCCTGGTTCGAGGTGCAGATTACCGACGTCTCAGCACGACGAAGTTCGTCCATCAGCGTCGCAAAAACTCGTTGAGCTGACTGATACCGGCAAAGATGCTGAACGTCTTCGAGGATCAGTAACTTCAGCGGAGAGTATTCACTGGCCGGATCGAAAGTGTTCGCGACTTTGTAGTTGCGAGTAACCTGCTCGACGAACTCCGACGACGGAACGATCTTCGCCGCATCCTTGTGAGCGTTTACAAGCAGATCGCACAGATGAGACTTCCCACAACCGGACGGTCCATAGATGAGTGCCGCCTCAAGTTGAAGCGCGTCCACATCTATATCGCGACAGGCTGAGTCGACCGCCGTCCACGCCAGACGGTTTTCGTCGAGAACGAGAAACGGGACGGAACCACTCCCAGCAGCACGCGATTTACGAGGGCGGCTCATGAGAAGCTCGCGAGGCGTTTGAAAAGTAAGGTTACCGAGTTATCACAAGGGGGCGATCAATACAGCTTTGCTGTGGGATAGTATCGCGACATGATCGTCCGGCGAAGCTGAAAGAGGACGATCAGGTTCAACAGCTTAAGCCAGATGAGCCACAACGACTGCTCCCACGCCTCGACGAAATCGGTGACCGCAAACGCCAGAAACGGGACCGCGTAGTAGGTCTCAACCGCTGACTTTCGGTGAATCAGAAATCGGCGAAGTACAAGGCCGGCACAGACGATCCACGCACAGCCTTCCGCGATATTGAACCCGTGGTAAATCGTCGCAAACCATTGCCCGTCACCCGGCGTGTACCGCCACCCGGCGTGTACCGCCACCCGGCGTGTACCGCCACCACGTCCGAATTAAGATGATTTCGAACGCTTCGGACACCCTATCTCTGCCTGTTCAACCAATCGAGTGAGTGGCCATGACTGATGACGAGCTATGTCGAAAGTTCACATCACAGACTCGCTACTCAATGCCTGCTCCGAAGCCGTCTTCCGCTGCGGATTCACTATCGGACATGACCGACGGTGCTCGATTGGGAGCGTCCAGGTGGTGAGGGCGGGTGACGTCGGGCTGTGCGGGTTCGATGCGTCTGTGCGAGCCATCCGGGCCGTCGATGCGGATGGTTCGTCCTTCGGCGGTCGGTGCTGCTTCGAGCGATCTGGCTGGCTCGTCAGAAGCTGTTGAGGCGTCTGTTGCCGAATCGTCGAACTCCTGAGGATTCTTCAGGCCGGCAACACGGTCTTCGCCGTAGTCATCGTAGGTGCATCGGTATCCGGGCTGCTGAGCGAGGACGATTTCTTTCTCAAAAGCTTCCAGCACTTTCCGCTGGATCATGTCACGACAGCCGGAGTTAATCGGATGGGCGATGTCGGCGTAAAGCTTCGCTCGACCGTCGTCGTCTTTGATGGCTCGATCTTCGTAAAGCTCGACGCCGCAGTCGTTGCAGAAGCGGGCTCGAAGCTGGTTCTTCGTGCCACATTTCGGGCAGCGATCAGTCAGCTTGCGGCTGGGCATCGCCACAAATGAACCCTTTGTCCCTCGGATGATTTTCAGATCGCGAACGACAAAGCATTTGTCAAAGGTGATCGAACAAAACCCCTGCAGACGATCACTGGGATCGTCCATGAGCTTGATTCTGACTTCTGAAATATCCACAGATGTCCCTCCTGAGACATGCCGCGTCAGAATGAGGTTTCCCCCACAAAGACACGACCAAGGCGTAGTGCCTTCAGCCGGGCTGCGGCCATCCTGGCCTCATCACGGTGTCTACAGACACCAAAACAGGAAGATCCACTACCACTCATCATGTGCCCAACAAACGGGTGCCTGCCAAGTTCTTCGATCAGTCTTCCCACCTCAGGGTTCAGCGATTCTGCCGGAGCCTGGAGTGAATTAAACAAACTGCGGCCCGCATTCGTCAGGTCGCCACGTTGAAGGTACCCGGCAAGTTTCGACGCTCCTCGCGGCTTCGTTTCGGGCTGACATTTCCGAAAAACGTCAGCCGTAGAAAGTCCACTGTCCGGTTTGACAATGACGAAGTGGAGACGGGGAGCTTTCTGAAGCGGACGAATGATCTCGCCTCGCCCCTGGCAGAGAGCAGCGGGAGAATCAGAGAGGAAGAAAGCGACATCGCTTCCGATTTCGGATGCATACCTTTGCAACTCGTCGCGACTCAACCTGAGTTGCCATATCCGGTTGAGAGCGAAAAGAACGGCGGCGGCATCACTGGATCCTCCGGCCAACCCCGCTTCGGCCGGAATCCGCTTGAAGAGTTCGATATGGACGCCTTTGTCGACACCCGTCTTTCTCTTCAGCAGCTCCGCGGCCTTCACTGCCAGATTGTCCTGCCCGTCAGGAACCCCATCCGATGTCGAAGCATCGTCAGCGGCAACCTTTCGTGAAACACAACCCGAGTAGTGACAACGTAGTGAAATCTGTGTTGAAGACTCCTGTCTGAGTACGAGAGTGTCGAACAGGTTGACCGAAACCATGAGTGTTTCCAGCTCGTGGAAACCGTCCGCCCGCTTGCCAAGAACCTCAAGAAACAGGTTGAGTTTTGCCGGGGCGTGGACAATCCAGGATGCGCCAGATTGTCGAAGTCTCATGAGACGTCACGTCCTGCGAGCAGACTCAAACTGACTTCCAGTTTTGAAGGGATGTGGAGAGATTTGATTGAAAGAACCATCTGATTTCCGAAGCGGCAAGTACCCAGCCACACCTGGAAACAACTGGTTCCGACCTGTGCATTCGCGCGATGCTATTTCACAATGAAAAGACGGTCAATACGGCTTTCATCGATTTACCCGTCATGCGTATTGACAGAAATTGCAATTTTGTTCCAGGTCGTTCTGCCATACCCGAAATCAGCATGTAATGACGGAATCAGCATTGTGTGGTTAGAATTTGAATTCAAAGGTTCACTTCTCCAGAGGCGGGCGGACAACCTTGAACGGCATTCACGACGATTCTGAGCTGGATTCTCACGACGAAGATTTTTTCGAATCTGACTCCAGACTGGTCACGGCTATCCGGCTGAACCTGGTGCCGGGCATAGGTCCCCGGCATCAGCGTTCGTTGCTGGACTACTTCGGCGATCCGGAATCCATCTTCGCGGCGTCATTAACCGAACTGGAACGGGTTTCCGGAGTCGGTCCGAAAATCGCCCGCCTGATTCATGCGGCAAGGACAACGGATCACGCCGAAACGGAAGTACGGACCTGCCGTCAGAACGGTTATCAACTGCTGCGAATGGGCGCGGATGACTATCCTGAGAACCTGACAGAAGTCTGCGACGCGCCGCTCATTCTGTACTGTCGGGGTGAACTGAAACCTCACGACAATCTCGCCGTCGGCATCGTTGGCTCCCGCCGCTGTACGTTGTACGGAACTCAGCAGGCCGAGAAATTCGGACGGGCTCTGGCCATGGCCGGGATCACCGTCGTCAGCGGTCTGGCACGAGGAATCGATGCCGCGGCTCATCGCGGAGCCCTGGCGGCTGGCGGGCGAACGATTGCCGTTTCGGCGACCGGGCTTAACCACATTTATCCGCCCGAGCATGTCGAGCTGGCCGAGCAGATTTCAAAAAACGGAGCCGTCGTCTGCGAGTCGCGTCTCGATCAACAGCCGACATCCGGGATCTTTCCGCAACGCAACCGAATCATCAGCGGCTTGTCGCTCGGCGTAATTATTATCGAAGCCAATCGAAAAAGTGGAGCCCTTCACACCGCGCGGCACGCAATGGAGCAGGGCAGGGAGGTGATGGCGATTCCCGGTCGCATCGACAGTTTCGCCAGCGATGGCTGCAACGATCTGATCCGGGACGGTGCGACACTGATTCGCAACGTCGACGACGTCATTCAGGCGTTGGGGCCGCTTGTCGAACCGGTCAGGACCGAGGATCAGCAGGAAGTCCGCAGCCCCCGCGAACTCACACTGAGCGGGCAGGAACGCCAGATTCTCGACATGGTCACGTCCGAGCCCCAGCATCTGGACGAGATCATCCGCGCCGCCGAAATTGGTTCATCCCGAGTCCTCGCAACGCTGACCGTGCTCGAGATGAAGCGAATGGTCAAACGCCTGCCGGGTGGGTTTCTCGTGCGAGCGTTCAACTGACCCGATCGAATTCAGCCGTCCCCACGATGTTCAGAACCTGTAAAACTACTGGTGCTTCAGCATCGCCTGCCGGATCTCTTTGCGATCGGTCGTACCCTTAAGTTTCTGCCGCTTGTCGTAAAGATTGCGACCCTTCGCCAGACCAATGCGAACCTTGATGCGACCTCTCAGGAAGTAAACGTCGAGCGGAACCAGCGTGAACCCCTGTTGCTCGGCGCTTTCAGCGAATTTATGAAGCTCGCGTTTGTGAACCAGCAGCTTGCGAGGACGCTTCGGCTCGTGATTCATCAGGTTGGCTTGAGGGTATTCGTTGATATTGGCGCCGATCAGCCACAACTCTCCGTCGCGAACGCGCGCATACGCTTCTTCGATCGAAATCTTCGAGTTGCGAATACTCTTTACTTCGCTGCCGACGAGTGCAATCCCACACTCCAGCTCGTCGATGACGTTGTACTCGTGCCGCGCTTTGCGATTCGTACAGACGTGCTTCGAGTTTGGATCGACGTCGTTCTTTTTCTTTTTACTTTTCTTGCCGGCCATCTTTGTGAATTCACCGTCAGACGCAGGTCAGGCTTCGCCTGACGAAGTTCTAAGGATGTTCCTTTTGAATCTGAAAACGAATGATGGTTCGAGAGCAATCATGATTACGTCAGGCAAAGCCTGACCTGCTCAAGCCGCAACGGGTTCACGCAGTCTGGCGAGTATAAGCAATTCGCCGATTAACTTCGCTGATCTGCTCGTTCATCGTCCACAGATCGTAAAGCTGAAACAGCGCCAGCGGAATTGCCGACAGGCCGAACGTCCACGGAACGAGAATCGCCAGCGAAAGCTCGATCAGTCCGGTGCCGACTTTGCCCAGGTAAAAGCGATCGATCCCGAACGCTCCCAGCCAGGCCAGAAGAATCCAGGCGACGTCGTAGCTGACCTCGCCAGGTTCGTATCGCTGGTCACAACTCCGATTCATTGACGGAATCAGAAAGAGATCGATGAGCCACCCGATGCCGAGCAGGCCGAGTGTGAAAAAATAGATCGTGCCGCTCACCGGTCGTCCATAATAGAAGCGGTGAGCCCCCGTGAAGCCAAAGATCCAGGCCAGATAGCCAATCAGTACGCTATGAGTTCGGTTCATGTTTTCCTCCGGTCGCTGATTCGCCGGTCGTCGCGAAATCTTAGCCGGAAATTCTCAACCTGCCGATTTTCTCCCGGTCTCAACCTTTGACCACAAAGTTCACAAGACGCCCCGGCACAATGACAGCTTTGACGATCGTTTTGCCTTCGAGATGACTCGACACAGACGCGTTCTGTTTCGCTGCTTCTTCGATGGTGGCGTTGTCGGATCCGGCGGGAACTTTGATTCTCGCTTTGAGCTTACCGTTCACCTGGACGGGAACTTCGATCTCGGCTTCGGCGATTTTTGCTTCGTCGAACGTCGGCCACGGTTCGAAGGCCAGCGTGTTGTCATGGCCGAGCAACTGCCAGAGTTCTTCAGCAATGTGCGGCGCGAACGGGCTCAACAGAATCGTGAGCGTTTCCATGGCCGATTTCGGTCGCACTTCCTGCGGGCTGAACTCGTTCGTGAATTCCATCATGCGACTGATGGCGGTGTTGAACGAAAGCTTTTCGATGTCCTCGGTGACGGCTTTGATCGTCTTGTGAACAACCCGCTCCTGCTCCTCGCTGAGTTCCGTTTCCTGTACTGCCGGATTGAGAAGAACCTCATCGGCGAACTCGTCAGTAATCATTCTCCAGACGCGGGCGAGGAACCGGTAAACGCCTTCGACGCCCTTCATACTCCACGGTTTGACCTGTTCGAGCGGCCCCATGAACATCTCGTAAAGCCGCAGCGAGTCCGCGCCGTAATCTTTCACGACGTCGTCTGGATTGATGACGTTGCCGCGTGACTTCGACATCTTCTCGGAGCGGAAAAGAACGATAAGTTCTCTATCGTCAGGGGCAGTCCAGACGTTCTGGTCATCGCGTCTAACTATCTGATCCTTTGGAACATCAACCTGTTGAAATCTTCCATACAAGGCTTTTCGTCCATCGGGCAATTCAAACTCATCCCCAACCTTTAATGGATCATCCGGAAGGGGAGCTGCTTCAAAACCCGCAACAGCAGGTGACTCGAACGCATCAGGCAAAGGGTCGCCATCGAGCCCGATTCTTGTGCAAACGTAGGGGGTTGGTTCACCAAGGATCATGCCCTGGTTGACGAGCTTCTGGAACGGTTCGCAGGTGCTGACGTGGCCTCGATCGAAGAGGACTTTGTGCCAGAACCTGGCGTAGAGCAGGTGCAGCACGGCGTGTTCGGCACCGCCGACGTAAAGGTCGACGGGCAGCCAGCTTTTCTCGACTTCCGGATCAAGGAAGCATTCGGAGTTTTTCGGATCGGCGAAGCGGAGGTAGTACCAGCAAGAGCCAGCCCATTGCGGCATCGTGTTGGTTTCCCGTTTGAGCTTCGTGCCGTCTGCGGCGGTTTTGTAAAGCCATGATTCCGGAGCGGTACTGAGCATCGGCTCGGGCGTGCCGGTGGGTTTGAACTTTTCCATTTCCGGCAGCACGACGGGAAGTTCCTCGTCCGCGTCGACTCGCATGAGGCCGGTTTCGTTGCCGTCGGCATCGAGTTCGTGCCAGATCGGAAACGGCTCGCCCCAGTAACGCTGCCGACTGAACAGCCAGTCGCGAAGTTTGAAATTGACCGCTTCGCTGCCGAGTCCCGCCGAAGCGAGATCCGCAGAAAGCTTTGCTTTGAATTCGTCGGTCGGCGTGCCGTCGTACTTACCGGACTGAATGGCGTAACCTTGGTGAGTCATCGCTCTCTTTACTTCGATGACATTTGGCGTCTGGCTAATTCGGTGCCCGATCTGATCGAAATTAAATCGAATAAACCATGATGAGCCGAACCGTTCACCTTCAATTAGTGTGAGTCCCGCTTTTTCAAGTAATCCTGTTTTCGTTGCCCAGTTGTGCCAAGTCGATTCTAGATCTGAATCAGATTTCAATGCTAAAACAGCAGCTACGTTTTCCATCGAAATTGAGTTTTCCGCGTAGCGGATGAACTCACCATCACCATCACCGTCTATCGCGACGACGAACTTAATGGGAAGCTCTTTTACGTAAGCAAACTCCCAGTCTCGTTCGTCGTGCGCGGGAACGGCCATGATCGCGCCGGTTCCGTAGCTGATCAGCACGTAGTCGGCGATCCAGATCGGAACCTTTTCTCCGTTGACCGGGTTGATGGCGTAGCTGCCGGTGAAGACTCCGCTTTTGTCTTTGGCGAGGTCCGTACGGTCGAGGTCACTCTTGAGCGAGGCCTGTTTGACGTAAGCGTCGACGGCTTCTTTCTGCTCGGGAGTGGTGAGTTTTTCGACGAAAGAATGCTCCGGAGCAATGACCATGTAGGTCGCTCCGAAAAGCGTGTCTGGCCGGGTTGTGTAAACCCGCAGAACGTCTTCGCCAGGATCATCAGAAAAACCAGCTTCAGACCGCCACGTTTTCCACGATTCGAAATCGGCAGCGTCGCCCACAAAGAAGTCAACCTCCGCACCGGTCGAACGGCCGATCCAGTTGCGCTGCATGTCCTTGATGGATTCCGACCAGTTGAGATCGTCGAGTTCGTTGATGAGCCGGTCGGCGTAGGACGTGATGCGGAGCATCCATTGACGAAGCGGAAAACGTTCAACCGGGTGGCCGCCGCGTTCGCTCTTGCCGTCGACGATTTCTTCGTTGGCGAGAACGGTGCCGAGAGCCGGGCACCAGTTAACCGGAGCTTCATGCTGGTAGGCGAGCCGTTTGGAATCCTGATATCGACGAACGGCCTCGTCGCCTGCTGCCTGCACGTCGTCAGGGATGGGCAGTTCGGCAATCGGTCGGCCGCGGCCGGTGCGCTGCTTGCCATCGGGGCCGGTCCATTCGCAGTCGGCGTCGTACCACGTGTCAAAAAGTTGGAGGAAGATCCACTGAGTCCAGCGGTAATAATCTTCGTCCGTCGTGGCGAACTCGCGGCTCCAGTCATAGCTGAAGCCGAGCATCTGCAACTGCCGCCTGAACTCGTCGATGTTTTTGTAAGTCGTGACGGCCGGGTGAGTCTGCGTCTTGATGGCGTATTCTTCGGCAGGAAGTCCGAACGCGTCCCAACCCATGGGATGCAGAACCTGCTTGCCACGGTTCCGTCCGTAACGACAGACAATGTCCGTCGCCGTGTAGCCTTCCGGATGCCCAACGTGGAGGCCAGAACCGGATGGGTACGGAAACATGTCCAGCACGTACAGCTTCTCGCGACCGGCTTCAAACGACTCGACTTTGAAGGTCTCGTTCTGTTTCCAGAAGTCCTGCCATTTCGGTTCAATCCGCTGAAAGTCGTAACGTGGCATGTCCGCAGTTCTCCGCAGTTTTGGTTCAGCCCAGGCAGCAGGCGAGAGCTGGTTGGCATTCTTGACTGACGAGTAGTCCACGGTCAGCGGTTCGGTTCGCGGGACGTCGTGGCTTCTCGAATGGAAGGGTCAGTGTCATGGACACTCGGCGGCTTTGCAATCGACGTTCGGTGACTCAGTATCCGGATGTGGCCAGTTCGTCGCGCAGAAAAAACGCCTCGGTCGGTTGGGCAGCCGATCGAGGCGTTTCGAAAAGTGGAACGGGACCGGGGGAGAGATCCAGGCCAGTTCCGAGCCCCCAGAGACGGGCGGATCGGACAGCCAGCCCGGCAAGTCTGGGGAACTCACCTGACCAGACTGATGTCTGCCTCGTCTCGCTTCTGCCTTGTCCGTCGGTGTCGCAACGGATTTCGATTTCAGAAGCTACTTTCTGGTGAGGATGCTGTTCTCGCGGCAGCGGTTGTCAGACTTCGTGGCGAGCAGCCGGGACGAGAGAACAATTCGTCCCGACTGCTCAGATGCCACGAGCCAAACCTGCGCCACGCCTCAAATTTCGTTGTCAGCACAGTTGTTCGTTGGGAAATTCTCAGAGAATGTCGGCTCAGAAGAAGTTGGATTCAGCGGCAACTGATCAATGTCCATTCACAGAGCTTTGTCCGCTTTCGTTTGTCCCTTGCCGGAGTTCTCCTGCTCAAGACAGGTGGAGCAGGAGGCAACTCGACGGCAAGGTTACAGACAGCTTTGCGATGACCCGGTTCGTCGATTACTCAGCCAGCGTTCCGCTGCCGACAATGTCCCACTGGCTGTCGCAGTTGTCGTGACTGTCGTTGTATTCGCTGCCGGCGGTGCAGGCTTTACCTTCAGAGTGAAGGCCGTTGACGTAGAACGACTGATTGACCGAGCCGAATGCGGAAGCGACGTCTTCGAGTTCGTTGTTAATTCCGAAAGCGATTTCTGAAAGACCGACGACGACTCCGAGGACCGCGATCGTCGCGACCAGAATCAGCTCAGCAGAAACAATGAAGCCGGTTTCGTCGTTGATCAGTTTTGTGAAGATGTTCGTCATGGTGTGCTCTCTTTCGTGGCGGCAGGTTTGAAGTAATGCGAGGCTTAACTGTTGTTCTCAGCGTCTCGCGTTGGTGATGCAGGGGTGTAAAGCAGCCTGAATGCCAGAACGTAAAGTGAGCGCTAAAAAACCTTGACATCACGATGCTGTCTTGCTGTAACCTGTTGTTGAAAAGCAGGTTACGAAGTTTCTGGAAATCCTGGGATCGGTAGCCCGTTTCAGGCTAACGGCTGCGGAACGATGCCGAGTGGCAACATCGACACCTTGACCAGAGGCCAACCTCTGCGTTGAACCTGTTGGCTGGAAAGAAGTTGCGGCGATGATGCCGCTGGCAACGTCGCGAGGCAGCAGAGCAACAGCGGAGTCACCTGACTCAACGTCGTTTCGTGAACTGCCTGAACGATGAGTCTGACTGGTACTTCGAGAGCCGGACGGCAAGTGAAAACCGTCTACCGAGAGGGACGCCCCCTTGCGGCTTTGCCGCACCGACCGCAAGCAACCTTTGCTATCCGGACGTTGTGTTTTGCTGAAGCTTCGCAAGACGCGTCGAGACACACAAATCCACGGATTCCCCCGCAGACGGTGGTGCACACCCGACGGATAGACTCAGACGGCCTCGTACCGGCTACGGCTGGAGCCTCACAGGGGTCAGGCCGCGGACAACCATCAGGTCGGCGTTGAG
The DNA here is from genome assembly GCA_963976765.1 of uncultured Planctomycetaceae bacterium. GTDB lineage: Bacteria > Planctomycetota > Planctomycetia > Planctomycetales > Planctomycetaceae > JABMPE01. The sequence goes on along the minus strand of CAXBME010000017.1, from coordinate 117,590 downwards.
TTCCGGGCGGAAACCTCTTGCTCCGGTGATGCCGACTGACCGCCCGATATGCTGGTCCAGGTTGATGCCGGGGCCGGCCTGCAGGTACGAGAGCACTCGACCGTCCGGCGCCAGGAGAACGTGCGACGGGAAACCGGGCCGCGACAGAGCCGAACGCTGTACGACTCCTGCTCCGGCGAACTTTGCGGGTGGGCCAGTCGGTGCTGGAGAAGCAGCGGCTGTCGCGGCTGGTGTTGGATTTGGCGTTGACGCTGGGCTTGGGATGGCGGCTGGCTTCAGGATTCGAGTCGTCGGTGGGTTCGTCGTCGAAACGGAGTGCCACTTCGCCATGTACGACTGCCGGATCTCGGCGTCGCGAGTTTCGGTCCGGGAGAGAATCTGCTCGATCGCGATCTGATCGGCGTAGAGTTTCTGGTAGCGATCGACGGCGGCGATCCGGTTTTCGACCTGTCGTTTCAGAGACGGGTTCTCCAGTTTTTCGGCAGACTGCTGATAGCCCCGTCTCAGTGCGTCGAGATTCCACTGACTGACCGGACGCTTGATCATTTGACGAAACTGCCCGTCGGTCTGCATCACGTTCTGCCATGCCTGTTCGACTTCTGCACGGTCCTGTTCCGGGATAGCTGCCTGACCAAGCGGCTCCGGAGCTTCGAAGCCGACTCCAGGCATCGCGATCCCCTGCCGCGCGGAGCCGGGCAACTGGTCCGGAAGCTTGCTGAGCGTTTGAAAACCTGGCGATGCCGGACCGGCGCCAGAAGAGCCTGCCAGCGACTGCTGCAAGTCGAAGGCTTTTTCCCCGACTTTGGGTTTACCGGCAGAACCCGACGAAGCGGCTGTGGATGGGCCAGTTGAGATCGGCTCACCAAACGGGCCGGTCGTCGTCGACGAATTACCGGGGCCATTGCTCGCCGGACCGCTGGTCTGTGAGGAAGCGAGCAGTTCTGGTCGTCGTTGATATTCGTCCGCCGGAGTCACGTCGCGGCGATTGATGTACCGGTACTCGCCGCGGGGCGGAGCGATCTTGAGCATCTCGATCGGTTTATCGCCGGACCGCATCGTCGCCGTGCCGAGAATCGTGACGACTTCGCCCTCGACCACCTTGTGAATAATGCTCAGGTTGCTCCGGTCGAGCAGACTGCCGATTCGGTCGACCGTGTTTTCGGTGACAATCCCTTTGTCAGCGCCTCGGCGTTTCACGAACTCGGCGCGGATCCAGCTGTGGCTGCCTTCCGGCGGCTCGATCATGTACCAGCCGCCGTATCCTTCCCGAACTACCCGAATCTTCGAGCCTCTCGCGAGTTTCTGGGTTGGGTAGAAGTCCTTGTCTCCGGCGCCGCTGCGTACCAGTGCGTTGTCGCTGCTGACGATCACGTCGAACGGGACATCGCGCGCGAACACCGGAGCTGCCGAAAACACAGCCGCAACAAGTAATGTGAGGATCAGTTTCATGACGGGGCCTCTCTTTGCCCGGAACTCCGGGGCGATGCCCTGAGCACCAGACCAACACTCAAATCACCGTGGCTCCGGCCGGAAAGAGCGTTCGACAGCGATGACGGGATTGTCAGCGGTGCGGCAGTGGTTCTAACGATCTTGAATCGAGACTACCGGGGACGCAGACGAGGCCGGGGGATATCCGATTCGGCAGATCTGCTCAAGATGAGGTTGGGACGAGGTCGGACTTCGGAATGGGGAAGTCGGAAAGCCGCGAGCGATGCTTCGCCAGTCACTGCCTCTCCGGACGGATTCCGACTTCCGCTTTCCCCACTCCGACCTTGTGAAGATGGGTAAACCTGAGCGGTGTTTCGGGAAATTCCGATTGTGCGGGCTGGTTTCACTCAACGTGACGTCCGGAATTGGCCGAATAACCGGAAGAACCGTTCCCTCCGGGGACAGGTACCCCATCTTTCCACGCACAGAATTGGTACTTCTGATGAAGAGCCAGAAGCGTTCGAGACTCTTTCGAGCACTCCTCTGTTCCTCAGCCGCAGTGACGGCCGTGTCCTCAGTCTTCGGCCAGGACGGCGTCACTCGTGTGAGCAGTCAGCCTCCCACACCGGATCCAATGGGTTCAGACGGAGTCGCCAGCACGGCGACACCGAACGGTGGAGTCGCACAGGTTCCGACCTATGCCCTGCCGGATTACATCCCGCCAGCGAACCAGCAAGGCTACCGAGTGCCGACGCGAACCGTCTGGCAGGACGAACTCGGACCGAGATTCCTCCTGGAAACTCGAATCGGCGAGTGGCTGGGCAGCACCGGCGAAGGCGAATCGGCAGTCAACGTGATGTTGCCATTCAGCTTCGAAAATTCCAGTTCGCTGGTCTTCCTCGACGCTCGCGGCGCTGTCAGCTGGGATGGCGGCGGCTCCGGCTCCGTCGGCGGCGGTGTGCGATGGTACGACGACTTCCGCAACCGCATCACCGGCGTTTCAGGCTTCTGGGACTACGACGACGGCAACGAGAACTCGTACGACCAGGTCGGTATCAGTTTTGAGTCCGTCGGCAAATGGGTCTCGGTCCACGCGAACGGATACTTCGCGCTGGGCAATGAGACCAACGTTCTCAACACTCGATTGACCGGTGCGCTTGTCCCCGGAACGCCGATCACAGCCACAGCCGTCCAGGGCATCGAAACCGCTTACAGTGGCTTCAACGCCGAAATTGGTGGCCCGACTCCGCTGCTCGGACGATACGGCTTTGAATCATTCGTCGGTGGTTATTACTTCGATACTCCCGACGCTGAAGAAGCCGCCGGGGTTTCGTTCCGAACTGACGTCAACCTGTCCAACGATCTGCAGCTCGGCATCAACGTGACCGATGACGACGCGTTCGGAACGCAGGTCTTCGGCACGGTCGTTCTGCAACTGCCCGGCGGACGTCCGAAGCAGTTCTTCCGACCTCGTAAAGTTGTCGACCGGGTTCTTGACCGCGTCGAACGTCGTTATCGGGTCACCACCAACCGAACGACGCGCACCGTCCAGGTTCCTGTCGACAGGCTGATGATTCCGGCAATGGGCGCGACCGGTGGAGCGGGCACCGCGATCGAGAACGTCATCGTCGTCGATCCAAACGCCACGACAAACGGAACTGGTTCGTTTGACGATCCGTTCAACACCTTCGTCGGAATCCCGAATCCATCTCCGAACACACTAACTCTGGTCCGCAGCGGAAGCGTGCAGGGGCAGTACAACCTGGCTGGCGATTCGTTGCTGCTGAGTGAACAGTTCCTCAACAGCCAGATTGTGATGATGACGACTCCGCTGGGTGCCTTCCGCTTCCCTGGTCTGGACGCGTCGGCCACGACACCGGTCTGGAGTAACACGGCTGGCAACGCTCCGGGCACGAGCCTCGTCAATATTCTGGGTGACAATACGGAAGTCGCCGGCTTCATCTTCGATGGTCGAACGACGACTGGTCTATCAAATTCGATCATCCAGGCAAGCGGCGTGCAGGGTGTCAGCATCCACGACAACAATTTCCGCAACTACCGAAACGCGATCAACCTGCAGAACGTGACTGGTACAATCGCTGCCGGTAACCCGACCAGCATCTACTCGAACCTGTTCCTCGGTTCGAGCGGCCAGTCGATCAACGGCTTCATGCTCGAAAACAACGGCATTGGTACGCTTGATCTGGAACTCGGGGCGACGGAATTCAACGTCGTTGCGAGCAGTGGCTCGGCCATGGGTAACTTTGCCTCGGGTAACTCGGGCGAAGATCTCAACGGCAATGGCCTGCTCGACGGAGGCGAAGATACGAACGGCAACCTGGTTCTGGATACGGGCGCCGGGTTCTCGATCACGGCCCGCAACCGAGCTGTCATCAATGCTCGAGTCGTCGGCAACATCGCTGCTTCAGAAACCGACGTTAACGGCGACGGTCTGCTGAATTCTGAAGACATCAACGGCAACGGAATTCTCGACCCTGGTGAAGACACCATCCTCAACGTGGACACCAATGGTGACGGAATTGTTGACGCCACCAATGGCGTGCTCGACTTCGGTGACGACATCAATCAGAACGGCAAGTTCGACAGTGGCAACGGCACTGGCTTCGTCATTAATGCGGGGGCGACTCAGAGCACGATCAATCTGATGATGCGGGACAACACCGCCGATCGAAACATCGGCGACGGTGTGTTTCTTGCGGCTAACTCGTCGGTGCTCAACGCCGGACAGCTTGGCGAAGATGTCAACGGCAACGGTCGACTGGACACTGAAGACCTGAATCGAAACGGCATCCTCGACGGCCCGGAAGACATCAACGGCAACGGCATTCTGGATCTGAGCGAAGACGTCAACGGCAATGGCGTACTGGACGCTGGCGAGGACACCAACGGTAACGGCCGTCTCGATCTTTCTGAAGACGTCAACGCCAACGGTGTTCTGGACATCGGCGAAGATACGGTCGAAGACCTCAACCGCAACGGTCTGCTGGATGTCAATGAAGATTTGAACGGCAACGGTGTGCTGGACGCTGGCGAGGACCTGGACGGCAATGGCGTGCTGACTCCGAATGAAGACCTGAACGGCAATCGCATTCTGGACGCTGGCGAAGACACCAACGGAAATGGTCTGCTCGACACGTTCGAAGACTTCAACGGCGATGGCCGGCTGGCTCTGGGTAATGGCAACGGCAGACTGGACCTTGGCGAAGATCGCAACGAAGACTTCAACGGAAACGGGCTGCTGGATCCCGGCGAGGATCTCAACGGCGACGGCTTCCTGAACCGGGGCAACGGCGATGGAAATCTCGACGGCGGATTCATCTTTGTCGGAAATACGATCACTCGAAACGGCCGAGACGGAATCCGGGTTGAATCAACCAACAATGCCAATGTCGATCTGCGACTTATCACCAACGTCATCGGAAGTGCCGTTGATCGCTCAACGGGCAACGGAGGAATCGGCCTCAACGTGACAGCCGACAGCGGTTCGGTCGATCTGGATATGGGCTTCCTCTACTTCGAAGACGTCAATCTGAATGGCGTGCTCGACGTGGGTGAAGATACAAACGGCAACGGCCGGCTGGACTCACCATTCACCACCGAAGCCAACCAGATCATTGGCAACGCTGGCGGCGGGGTGAACTTCGGCCTGACAGGGACTGCGGTCGGTCGAATTACGGCCATCGGCAACTCGATCCAGGGGACCGGCGGCGGAGTGCTTGACTTCGACATTCCGGTCGTTGGCGATACCGCTCTCACGCCGTTCCAATTCGTCAACAGTTCGGTTGACGGTGTCAACATTACCAATCTGGTCTGGAATCTGGCCCCCGCTGCGGCACAGGTTGACGGTGCGACGACTCCGTTAACTGTCCTGAATGGCACAGGAATTCTGACAGGCCTTCAAAGCGTCAACGGCAATCCGGTTGTCAATGGAAACATTCCCGCTGTCCCGGACCTGGCAACTACCGTTGATCTGGTCTTCAACAGCTTCAATGCCGTGAACGGAGTGATTGATCCCGGCGAAGATAGATTCCGCAACGTCGACACTGACGGCGACGGCATCGCCGATGCTACGAACGGTCAGATCGATCTTGGAGAAGATTTCGCCACACTAACACTCAACCTCGATATCGACCTTGCCAATGGCACCGACCCGGTCTTTGCATCCGACCTTTTGAACAGTCGCATTGATGTCACGTTTTCGACGGGGCAGACAGTTACCGGCCTGCTTCAGGCTGACCCTGCTAATGCAGCGAATGTGACGTTCATTCCTGATGGGACGACACTTCCCGCATCAACAGGCTTCGCGGTTTCGACGGCTGGAAACTCCGTGCTGTTGCCATCGACCATCCTGGGTAATGACATTCTGAACTTCGGAGGCGACGGGCTTTCCGTACGATCTACCGATGAAGGCAACATTCAGAACCTGCTGGTCCGAGCGAACACGATTACCGGCAACTTTGGTGTCGGAGCCAACTTCCAGACAAGCAGTGCTTTGAATGCTCAGCTGACGGCCAGCATGATCAACAACAATCTCACTGGCAGCACGCTGGGCGGAATTGTCGCGACGGCTAATGGCGGAACGTTGACGCTCAACGATATCGAGCGAAACACGCTCAATGGAGGTGGCAGCGGCATCCGTCTGAGCGGCAGCCAGTCTGGTGTTCTGACCGCCAGAATTACCAACAACGCTATCAGCAACAGCATGATCATGGACGGTTCAACCGGAAACGGTGTCGAGGTGATCGCTGACAGAGCCACAGTCACGTTGCTCGAACTGGCTAACAACACAATCAACACCAACGCTGGTACGGGGGTCACTCTTCGGGCGATCAATTCAGGATCACTGATCGTTCCGGATTCTGAAGACCTCAACGGAAACGGAGTTCTCGACCCCGGCGAAGATGTTAACGAAGACGTCAACGGAAACGGAATTCTTGATGCCGGTGAAGATCTCAATGCCGACGGGCGGCTGAACATCGGAAACGGAAACGGGCGACTTGACCGAGGCATCACGACAAACTCGATCAGCAACAATGCTGGCGACAGCTTCAGTGTCACGGCGACTGCCTCTTCGACGGCGGTAAGGTCGAACGTGTCACTTGGCACGGTGAGTAACAACCAGATTCTGTTCAACACAGCCGGCACTGGCGGTTTCACGGTGAATGGTGTCAACTCGAATATTACAGGAGCGTTCACACGGAACTTCATTACGGGAAATCCAGCGACGAATCCAACCGCTGGCCCTGGCGTCCTGGTTTCGACGACTGGCGGTTCCTTCAACATCGCCGTCGGTGGACCAGACGCCGCAGATGGAAACACGATCAGTCAGACTCGCGGAGCGGGGATTGCCTTCGTCATGTCCGGCAGCGGAACCGGGGCACTGACCATTCAGAACAACACAATCTCCGGTATTGTCGATGATGGAGACGCTCAGACGACCAGAGTCGGTGACGGGATCAGTGTCAGCCTGGAAGGTTCGACGGCACCTGGCCTCGCCACAGCAACTCTGACTCGATCGGAAATCTCGGATAACGTGATCGGCAATGCCACAAATGCGAATCTCGGTACGGCGGGTTCCGGCATCTGGGTCAACGCCGAACAGAATACAACTGTGCAGGATCTGCTCGTCGCCCGGAACATGATCGGGAACGCCGGGAATGACAACCCGGCACTGACAACGGTTCCTCCATCGTTCATCAGTGACGCCGGAATTCGTTTCGATCGGAGTGGTGACTCGCGATTTGACGCGGTCAATCCACGGCCTGGTGATACTCGTGCCGTGGTGATTGACGGCAACGTTGTCATGAACAGCGGCTCTGCAACGGCCAACTCTGCCGTTGATGGTCTGCAGATCAACGTGCAGAACGGACTACTCGACGACGTTGATTTCTCCGTCAGAAATAACACTTTCTCGGGAAGTACGGGAGACGGCGTTCAACTGAACGCGCAAGGCGACGCCAGCCTGGCAACAGATCTGACGAACAACCTGATCGAAAACAACACCCTGAACGGCATCAGTCTCGAAGGAGTCGAGCTGGTTAACGCCTTCAACGACCTTGAATCACAGGGCGGGACGTGGATTCAGAATACGATCCGCAACAACGGATTGAACGGGATATTTATTGGTGGCGTCAGCGGCGACGGCATTCCTCTGATCATCGGCCAGAATGGAAGTGATCCATTTACTGGCCAGAGTTTCGGGAACGTGATCACTGACAACGGTCTGGACGGGATCCGAATTGTGTCGGGCGGGGACGTCCAGATTAACAACAACATAATTGCGAGGAACGGCGAAGAAGGCATCGACATTGAGGCCGTTGGAATCGGATTCCGATCAGCTCTGATCCAGAACAATGCAATTACAAACAACGCCGGAACAGGTATCGAACTGCTGAGCGGAACGACGGACCTGATGACGATCGTGGCTCTCGGCAACACGATCAATGACAACCTGGGACGCGGTGTCGACGTGTTGAACCGCAGCAGCGGGACGGCAAACATCCAGTTCGGCGATGGCACGGCCCTCGGGATGAACACGATCGTCGGAAACGGATTCGAAGGTTTCTATGTTGTCAACACGGCATCGGCGGTTCAGCAGCAACTGAGTCCATCACTGACGGGTGGCGTTCTTGCTCAAGCCGCACTCGATGCATCCGGGTCAGTGTTTGCTCAGCCAGACATGATCCTGGACCTGAATCGAAACATCGTTTCGGCAAACAACAACGCCAACTCGGCGTCACTGTTTCCCGGTGGTGGCTTCTCGTTGCGAGTGGGAACCAGTGGTTCCAGTACCGGCGTCTTTGGTGCAACGAACGTTGCCGACACAACTGGTGACATCAACGGTGATGGCAGCGGGCTCGGGGAAACAGTCGGCGTTGGAGCGAACAACGCATTGTTCGGCAACGGTCGCGTCAACGCTCGTATCGTGAATAACACCTTCGAAGGTAACCTCGGCGACGACGTGTTCATGCAATCGTTCATTTCAACAGTCGATCCGATCACCGGCGGAACCTGGGACGCGAATCAGTTTACCCCGGCTAATAACTATCAGACCGACCCGCTGGCCCGGTTGAATCTGGTGTTCAGAGGCAACGTAGGGAACTCGCTGAACGTCACAAACACAGCAGCCAGTTACAATGACGCCGACGGTACCTTCAAGTCGCGTCTGAACACGGCGACGCCAGGGGGACCATTCCCGACAGCCAACCAGTTCGGAGCGGGACGCAACGCTCAGCGGACGCAGGCGAGAACGAATGAATTCGGAGCCTCGCTGAATCCGCAGACAGGACCGGACATTAACCCGGCAACAGGAGTGGGACGCTACCAGTATCCGGGTGTGGGGGTCAGCACTTTCCGACTCGAAAGCAACTTCGACATTTCCGGTTTCCAGTCGGCAGATGGCTTCATCATCGACGGTGGATTCTTTTCCACGGGGACAGCATGGGGACTGGCAGCTCCGAACTCGTTCCAGTTCGACGCGGCCTTCCTGGGGATTGCACCGTAAACGTTCTTTCGAAAGGCCGAGACGTGCGATACGTTTTGCCCTGCTGATTCAAGCGTGACTGAGACATCAGCCGCCGTCTCGACTGTCGGGACGGCGGCTGTTTGCATGAGTTGCCAGGCGGAAGGTACCAGGAATGCTGAACCGAATTCTGCGACCAGTCTGTTTACTGATGAGCCTGACGGCTGTGCCTTGCGGCGGCGTATCCGATGCGCTGGCTCAGCCAGGTGGCACTCTTGAATCGCCGTCCCGGAAACAGCAGACGCAGGTCTCTTTCGAATTGCTGATGGTCGATCGTGTCCCGCCCCTGGCTGCTCAACAGTGGGGTGAAATTTTCCGCCGCGCAGGCGCTTCCGTCCGCATCCGGCAGGCACTCAGCAGCGACCGAACCGAAATCTCCGAAACCACGCGTGGCAGCCTGCGTCAGGTAAAAGCAACGGGCATGCTGGAACGTGACGGTTCGATCGTTTTCGAAAATCGCCGCTTTCGACAGTCGCAAACAGGACCGCTGGCCGAGTGGATTCGAGAACTGAAAACGTACGGTGCTCAGGGTAACGATGAAGGGAAACCCGGTTTCGGACTCACCCCGGCTCAGTTCGACCTTGTGTTTCAGACACTGGCTGCCAGAGTTGTACGCGACCCTGCGGGGCTTGAACTTTCAGAAGCGCTCGCAGTTGTGGGTTTACCGTCGTCGTTGCCGCTTCGCATGACGCCGGCGGCGTTGGAGCATCTGAAGAAAATCAAACATGCTCGCCCGGCTGGCGATGGCCTTGCTGGCCTGAGTCGCGGAACCGTCATCGCGATTCTGTTGAACGACACGGGACTGGGGTTTCGTCCGGGCCGAACTCCGGAAGGAAGCCTGGAACTGCGAATCAGCCCGGTCTCGAAAGAGTCGGCGGCCTGGCCGATCGGCTGGCCGCTTCAAAGACCACCGATTTCCTCGATGCCAAAGTTCGTCGAGATCGTCCCCGTCGAATTCAGCGACGTGAAACTGACAGACGTCATCCATGCAATTTCTGTGCAGACTGAATTGCCGATTCTGATTGACCATCGCCGAGCCATTGAAGCCAACGTCCGGATTGACGAACTGAAGGTCAATCAGGAGTTTCGCAAAATGACCTGGAGTGGCCTGCTGGACCGCGTCACCTTTCCCGACCTGATGCGTGAACTGCTGCAGGACGAAGCTGGGACGCCATTTGTGTTCGTCACGACTCGCACCGTCGCTCAGTTGAACGAGAGAGCGAAGCAGGTCGAGCGACTTCTCGACCAGAAAGGGAAATAACCGGGATGTGTGGATTCGCAGGATTTCTCGAATTCGCCCCGGCACGCTCGCGCGAAGAATCAGTGCGGATGGTCGAGCAAATGACAAACCGCCTGACGCATCGAGGCCCCGACGATCATGGGCAATGGCTGAACGAATCGGGCACCGTCGCTCTGGGCCACCGTCGGCTTTCGATCCTGGATACGTCGCAGCATGGCCACCAGCCAATGACGTCGCCGTGCGGTCGGTATGTCCTGGCCTATAACGGCGAGGTTTACAACCACCTCGAAATCCGCCGCGAACTGCGGCAAGGCGGCGCAACATTCCGAGGCCAGTCGGACACTGAAACCATCGTCGCCGCGTTCTCTGAGTGGGGCATCGCCAGCACAATCGAACGATGTACCGGCATGTTTGCGATGGCCGTCTGGGACACTCGCGAGCAATCGCTGACGTTGATTCGCGACCGCCTGGGAATCAAGCCGCTCTACTACGGACTGAGTAACGGCAGCTTCCTTTTCGGGTCAGAACTGAAAGCGCTGAGAGCTCATCCGGCATTCGATGCAGAACTGAACCGTGGAGCGATTTCGCGATTCCTTCAGCACTCGTACGTGCCGACACCGCACACAGTCTACTCGGACTTTCGAAAGTTGCCGGCTGGTTCTGCGTTGACAATTTCAACGTCGAAGAGGTTGACGTCGAACGCTGACCTCCCATCCGTCGATGTCTGGTGGGAAGCAAAGTCGGTCGCGCAGCAGGCACTCTCCAACCCGACTTCTACTTCACACGACGAGATGGTCGAGCGGCTCGACGAACTGCTGACTGAAGCGGTCCGACTTCGCATGCTGTCAGACGTTCCGCTGGGAGCGTTCCTGTCAGGCGGCATCGATTCGTCCCTCGTCTGCGCGCTCATGCAGAAACAGAGTCACCGGCCAGTTCAGACATTTACCATCGGTTTCGAAGAAGTCGGCTACAACGAAGCAGGTCATGCAAAACAGATTGCCAGCCACCTCGGCACCGACCATACCGAATACTACGTCACTCCCGACGAAGCGCGAGACGTCATCCCCCGCCTGCCAGAAATGTATGACGAGCCGTTTGCGGACTCGTCACAGATTCCAACGTTTCTGGTTTCGCAGCTGGCCCGGCAGCACGTGACTGTGGCCCTGTCCGGTGACGGCGGCGATGAACTCTTCGGCGGGTACAACCGGTACTTCCACATTCGAGACCGCTGGCGGCAGGTAAGCGGAATCCCGTGTCGAAAGTTGATTTCGAAACTGTTGACCGTTCCCGGCAACCTTCTGTCTGGACGGTGGCGGGACCGATTTCTGTACCGGTCGAAACTGCTGGGAATGAACTCGGCGAGTTCCCTTTATCAGTACGCGAATCTGCACTGGTCACCCGATGAAAACCCTGTACTGAATTCAGCGAGCGTCGATTCGACCTACTGGAATCAGGCCGCGTGGCTGCAAACTGGAAACCCGATCGAAGAATGGATGTGGCTGGATTCAACAACCTACCTGCCGGATGACATCCTGACGAAAGTCGACCGTGCGAGCATGGCGGTCAGTCTGGAAGTTCGCGTGCCTGTCATCGATCACCGTGTCTTCGAACTGGCGTGGAGTCTTCCGTTCGATTCAAAAGTCGGCAGCGATACCGGCAAGCTGATTCTTCAGGACGTGCTCAGTCTTTACGTGCCGCGAGAAATGTTCGAGCGGCCAAAGATGGGATTCGGCGTCCCCATCGACGCCTGGCTGCGCGGCCCACTGCGGGACTGGGCCGAGTCTCTGCTGGACGAACGCCGCCTGCGAGACCAGGGCCTGTTGAATCCTGAACCGATCCGCCGAAAGTGGCTCGAGCATTTGTCAGGAACAACCGACTGGCACTACCACCTGTGGGACGTGCTGATGCTCCAGGCATGGCTAGACGAACAAACTTAGGAACGCGGCCGAAACAACTTCTCGATTTCCCACCAGCACAGGATCGGTAGTAGTTGGCTTGGTTTACCGCTTGTTCTTTAGCCCCAGCTCGAAGATGTCGTTCCGCTCGGCGTATGGTCGAACCCGAAGATACCATTCGCCCCAGCGTTTGAGAGCCTCTTTTCGCCAGGCAACCATCGCAGCGTCTTTCTCAGGTTGAGTCGGGAATTCACTGAGTCCAGCAAACGGACTCGGATCCATGCCGACACCATCAATCTTGCGACTGAGATACGACAGCGAGTTGTAGGCTTCTGTAAGCACATCGACGTTGTTGTCATTCAACGCGCTAATCAGCAGGTTGGCATCCTTCAAGTCACCACTTCGTCCGAGCGCCCAGACAGCCGTGCGGCGAAGTTCAGGGTCCGGATGCGCGATCAGGTCACGAATTCGATCCATCTCGCCGAGCAGTTCTTCGCGGTTCCCGACCTGCACTTTTTCGACAATCGCCGCCTGCGCATCAGCGATCGAATCCGGATTCAGCGCGGAGAGTTCCGTCAGCAACTCGTCCAGCGGTCCCTCGATTTTCCGCTTCTCCTTGATAGCTCCACCACTGACATCTGCATTGGTTAAATCGGATGGTAGCCCTCGTCCACCTGTAAGAAGGCCACTCCCAACCATCTCTTTAAGGATTTTGTCAGTCGACTTAACCAGAAACAGTATTCCAAGCGAGGTACCGTTTTCAGGAGATGAAAATGTCTTCCAACTTCCGTCAGGTTCCTGCTTCTTTTTCAAGTGATCGAGACAAACGCTAAACCAGTCCTTCCCACCCATCGTCTTTACATTTGCGAAGGCTCCCACTCGCTCAAGCGTGTAGTAGTAATACATTTTGCTGACAGCCGGCGTCTCAACCACGAACCTTGAGTTCGCCCAGCCCATCGCTCTTCGAATCGCTTCATCCAACTGCGTCAACGTTAACGGATTAGGAAGCTCGGCCCGGCGATCAGCTGCCGTCTTCTGAGAGTCGTCACGTTTCACCGCCTCAAGAACGCCGAATGCTTTTGGCTTTGGCTTTGGCGCACTTTCAGGCGAGTTGTACATCGGCATTTCTGGAAATAAATGCATGCGTCCAACGAAGAGGCTGCCCAAACCTGCGTTCGTCAGATTGTGTGTGGATGCTCCTCGTTCCAGTCCATCTGTCGTACCGGGATGATAAGAGAATCCACCATCAGGCATCAGCGTCTTCACGTGCCAGGCGGTCGCTCGATTCCAGACATCAATCGGGACAGCAACACCGGCAAGTTCGGCGGCCCAGAATCCAAGCATTCCATACTGACTCATGCTTGTGTCGCCAACGGTCTGGCCAGGATAGGTCCACGCTCCATTGGGAAGTTGGTGGTCGATCAAATAGCCTGTTGCCAACTCAATCTGTGAATAGAGATCATCGTTCTCAGCTGCTTGAAGAAGCATTAATTCAACACCGCATTCGTAAACGCCTTCATGCTCTGAGTGCGGTTTGTACTTTCCGGATGCACACCTCTCCTCAATGTCAGAAAGTACTGATGCGATGATCGGATGAGTAGACGACTTACCGGCCTTAAGCAGGGCCAGCGCCGCGAGCGACTTCTGGCCACCCTTCATATCTTTTTCACGAGATTCAAGATACCTGACCGCGCGGTCAAGTGACTGACCGACTCGCGGATCCAGTGTCGGTGGAGCAAAAGCTGATGACTGTCTCGCGAAGCCAATCACCAGAAGAGCGTACAGGGCCACTTTGGCAAGCACAGCGCTAAGGTAAGTAAATATTTCCCTGACGGATGTCATGCTTAACTCGATTCTCGCTTTGCGAGTGAGGTTTTCTAAGGTGCGTGATTTAGATGGCCGACTGCGCTCACTAAATCTGGACAGAGACGGCTTGAAAGTTGGCCGTCAAAAGTCAACTGCCGCATCGTATGATGTACAGGTTCCTGGTCTTCGTAAATACAGCAGCGAAGTATTTTGAGAGTAGAGGTGACCGCTTCAAGCGTCAATCAATTCCGCCCAGTATCGATAGCGTTTAAGCGGCTCAGGATTCGTCTGGCGGCAGCATCCGGTGTGAAGTGACGTTCGACCCATTCTCGAGACCGCAACCCAAGCGACTTCCTGTAATCAGTATCCTGAGCCAGTTTTTCAAGATGCCGGCACACATCCTCTGGCTCGATTGCCTGGCAGATCGGGGACGATTCTCCAAGCAACGGCTCAAAAACGTCTGGTCTTCCGTTTGCGATCAACGGCCTGCCTGAAGCCATTGCCTCCAGGCCGGCCATCGCAACGATACCGTCTCCGAACTGCTCGAAGATCACATCGGCTTCAGCATATTGCTGCCAGATATCTGCCTGTGTCATCTCGTTATGCCACGTCGTGATCTTATCGAGTCCCTCGCTGCTTATCAGTTTCATGGTTTCTTCAACATGTCGCCCTTTTCGGACAAGGTTGATGTCCAGTGGGGCAGACGTTTTCCGGTGAAACAGACCGAGTCCGCGAACCATGATGTCGGACCCCTTGAAATCGAGATTTGAGTCACCAGGCAACATCGGCTTCTTCCACGTTAGACGTGTTGCGCAGAATGTTCTCAGACGCGAGTTTTCCGGAAACGGGGTCGGATAAATGGCATCAATATCCGCCATCAGAAAGAAGATTCGCTGTGCCTCGTCGACGCCAATCTCATCAAGTAATGAATCACCTGATGGGATTAAGCCTCTTGCGAAATGAAAAACAAGTGACGCTCGACGTACCCCGTCGCGCTGTGCTGCAAGCAGTCGTCTCCAGACGATTCTTCCCCAGATTCGCTTCAGGGGATTTCGAGTTGTCATCGCCTCAAGGACACGTGAACCGCTGTTCGGGTCACAGTAAAACGACAAATCGCTGCCGGTTAAGAGCGACAAATATGGGCGACCGATGTCCCCCGCGAGGCACGTTCCTAAATCGTTCAGCACAACAAAATCGCAGATTCGAAGTAGTTCCAGGGTATCGCGACGCGCTGCTGAACGAGTCACAAACGCGGTTTCATCAGGGTAGATAATCTCCCGGATCCAATCCGGATACGGATACGAAATGTCTGAGTACCGAAACTCCGGTCGATGGAGTTTTTCCCGGCGGTTGACGATGACCAGGACATCGTGACCAGCTCGCCGGAAAGCGCGTGCGAGCATGAATGGGAAGTTGTTAGTGTTGCCAAGAAAGCCAATTTTCATGGAGTTGCAATAATATCTGGTGTTTTGCTGCGGATGTGATCGCTTGCCCGCGGTCCGAGATTAGCGATCAGGTCAAGCACAGAAACGTTCCCAACGAAATCTCCCCAGAGCTGGGGGTAGGGATCGTAGTCGTACGTTTTATACTCCAGACGGATTGAATTCTCAGAAAATTGTTCTTCGTCAAGATAATCTCGCGCTGCCGGCCCACTGAGATAACATGTTGCACCCGCCCTTTTGAGGAGTGCAATCACTCGATTTGTACCGCTACCGGTAACTGGATAATCCCGAGCATTGACGATCGGAGTAGTGATTCCCAGATAATCACAAATGCCTCGAATCAGCTTCACATTCAAAGGGCTTAGCCGTCCTGACGTATCGCTGCAACCAGCTTCCCAAATGTCAATGGCGTCCTGAAAACGGGGGGCTTCACCAAGCGACTCCTTCAAAAGTGCACGATGCGTGTTTCGCCACAGCTTCGGCCCGTCAGCGATTCGAACCTCGTCGATATCGGGAAAACTGCCCTCTGATGAGCTGACCGAAACGGGCACGGTGATCCATTGCAGACCCCTTGGTGTCTTAATTTGATTGCGGTTTCTCCAACTTCCCTTGGAGTAAGCAACGTCGTCAAGGACGAGGAACAGATCCACGCTGGCGATAAAATCAAAGTAACCTCGCCAGGGAGCATAGCAGCTCTGGATAATTCCGACTCTCATCCTGAAGCTACTCGCGATTCTTAAAATCCTGGACCATATCGGCGTAGCTGCGGCCTTCAGAAGGCCAGCGTGTCTGTTGCCAGTCCGGACACTGCCCGCAAAATTTGTGCTGGGCATAATTGTTTGACAGATGAGCTTCTCGCAATTGCTTGTAAAATTCGCCTTGCCACACGTCCTTGATCGTTGTTTTCCGGAAGTCGGCCACAGCTGAACCATGCACCCAGTCAACCGGGCAGAATGATAGTTCACCGCGAGGATTCAGCGTAATTCGCTCCCAGGGATACAGGCACGGGCGGCGGGCTTCCTCTTGAGGGGTTTCGCGAATTGATTCGGCGAGTTCGACCAGCGAGCCAGCATTCGTGTGAAGCCTGCGGATGACGACGTAGTCGGCGCCTTTGTCCTTCCAGAATTTTTCGAAGTCGGCTGTCTCGGACTGATTCCTCGGCTGCTCGACGTAGCTAACGATCACTTTGGTCGTGCAGCCTGGCTCGCGAGCCATTTTCAGAAGCCGCAATACATTATCACGAGTTACTGTCAGATCTCCGTTGACGCGGATCGCGGCGTAGGTCTCTGAATTGAACGCGTCGACGCTGATGTCGATGATGTCGACACCAGTCTCAATCAACTTTTCAAGTTTGCCACCCTGATTCAGCGTCCCGTTGGTCGTAATCGTCACGGTGGTTCCAGAGTTTTGAACCGCGTAAGAGACCATGTCGAAGATCCCCGGATGGATCAGCGGCTCACCTTCCCCCGTGTACCGAATGTACTGACAAATCCCCTTACCGGCTGTGGCGATCTCATCGACGACTTTCCGGTTCAATTCAGTATCGAGATTTCGTCCCTGGTAGTGATCCGTTTTCTTGAAGTCCGGATGGGGGCAGTGCGTGCAGGCGAGATTGCATAGCTCAGTCGAGTCGATCACTACCTGTGACGGGAACTCGGCAGTTAGTCGATCATAAAATCCGTACTGTACCTCTTCGGTCAGATGCTTTGACGTGGGGGATGCTGACAAATCTGGTTCTGCGGACATTGGACTCTCTTAACAATGACGAGCTTGTCGAAAAATCGACGTTTCAAGAAGCAGTAATGGCTGCGTTCGCGAGCACCTCGATCAAATGATCGCAGACGTATTCAGCATCGTGCTGCGTCATGCTCGAACTGATGGGCAGCGTCATGATTCGGTCACCCAGTTCGTCCGTCACGGGAAGATCAAACCGGCCCAAAGTCTCCTGATAAAACGGCATCTGGTGAAGTGGCGTGTAATGAATCGTCGCTCCGATGTTGCGGTCGCGCAGTTGGAGCAGCAGATCGTCGCGGCCAATCGACAATTGCTGCAGGGGAATCAGAATCGGAAACAAGTGCCGGGCGTGAGACTCGCTGTCGCAGTTCAACTGGAACACCAGCTTCGGCGAAGCCGCCTCTAACCGAGCCCGATAGTACTTCGCAATCTCAAGCCGACGCGACTGTAGTTCTTGAAAACGGCGAAGCTGAACGCGCCCGATCGATGCCTGCAGATCGGTGTAATTGGCTTTAAAACCAAGTTCTCCGACCGGTGTGTACAGCATCTTCCGAGTATTACTGAATCGCATCCAGGCATCGGCGGACAAGCCATGTTGTCTTAGAGAACGCACTGATGCTGCAAGCTTTTCGTTGGATGTCGCAACAGCACCGCCTTCGGCTGTTGACAGATTCTTATTCGCGTAGAAGCTGAAGCATGTCGGAAACCCAGAGGAGCCAACTCGATTCCCGTTCGGATAAGTTGCTCCTAACGCGTGTGCAGCGTCTTCGACAATCTGAACATGCGCAGGCAACAGACGGCTTAACGACTCCACGTCAACGGCGAGTCCGCCGAAATGAACAACGACGACAGCTTTAGTCTGCGGTGTCACGACTTCGAGGACACTCTTTGGCGATACGCAGAAAGTTTCTGCATCGACATCGCAAAATACGACTTTGGCCCCCAGGTAAAGGGCAGCATTCGCGGAACTGCACCAAGTGAGGCTCGGGCAGATGACTTCGTCATCCGGTCCCACTCCCAGCTCTTTCAGTGTCAGGTGCAGCGCCGCCGTGCAGGAACTGACGGTAACGACCTGAGCGCCTCCGGTAAAATCAGAGAATTCCCGTTCAAAAGCCTGAACTTCCGGCCCCATTCCGACCCAGCCCGACTTCATAACACGAGTGACCGCAGAGATCTCCTCGTCCGAAAAGTCAGGTCTGCCAAATGGCAGGTAGTCGGGACGTATTTCCACGATCGCTTCGCCTCATGGGAATTCCACTAACTCTCCACTGGAGCTAAGGTTTCGCTACACGTACTGAGTAAAACGCGGTTGAATGTCACTCTACCGGCCCCATTCAGACACAGCAAGCGTTTCCAATCGGCCGCTCTTTACTCGCGTATTTGCATGTCGAACCGATATCGAGAGACTGGTCATGACTGAATGCGGCATGACGTCCGAAGCAGAATCCCGAGAACGTAAACTCGTTTACACTGGCTGCAAGTCAGCTCGCAACCAGTGTTTCCGAAGCATCGGTGGGGTTAGGAACTTGTGTGTGACGAATGAATGAGTCGGAAACAAATCCAAGCGGAAACCATGACACGCCAACGCAGAAACGATCTCTCCCGAGACGTCTCGTAAACCGTCTGGAAGTCGACCGAGCCGTTTTCTACGCCATCGCACAACGTATCTGGCAGGTGCTTGCTGGCCCCGTATCGATGTTGGTCATTTCCAGCTTCTTTACCGAAGACATGCAGGGGTATTTCTACGCATTCGCAAGCCTGATGGCGCTCCAGGTTTTCTTCGAACTGGGGCTGCACGCTGTCGTCATCCCACTGGTCAGCCACGAGTTCGCGCATCTCTCGCTGAACGATGAAGGTGCCCTCGTCGGAAAAAAGACGGCTCTAGCTCGACTCGCGAGCATCTATCGCCTGCTGGCAAGATGGTACGGAGGAGTCTCCGTACTTTTCGTCGTTGGCGTGGGAGCAGCGGGCATTGTGATGTTTTCCCGCAAAGCCGGAACCATCGACTGGTACGGACCGTGGTGTGCAACAGTCGTCCTGACGGGACTTGTCCTGTGGACATGTGCCATGACGACAATCCTCGAAGGCTGCAACCAGATGTCCGCAGTAAATTCATTGCGGTTCATGCAGGGAATCGCGGGCAACGCGTTTGTATGGACCAGCATGGTTTGCGGACTGGGATTGTGGTCAGCAGCAGTGGCCGTTGCTGTGCGACTCGTTGGCGACGTCTGGGTACTGGGGATTCGGTATCGCAGGCTTTTCAAATCGCTGCTGGAAACGGAAGCCGCAGCAGAGGTCTCGTGGAAGGAAGAGATCCTGCCCTTACAGTGGAAGATGGGGCTCCGCGGGATCTTTGGATACCTGGCTTACAGCGTATTTACTCTGATTGCGTTCGAGTATCAGACCCCTGCGGCGGCTGGCCAGATCGGGATGACCTGGACTGCCCTCAACGCGTTGGAGCAGGCAGCATTTGCGTGGATTGGTGCTCGCGGAGCTTTGTTTGGAATGCTCGTCGCCCGACGCGATTTTCGGGAGCTTGATCGAGTGTTCTTTCGGCTCCTCTGGATATCTCTGGGAATGATCCTGGCAGGTGCCTCGGCCTTTTGTGCCGCACTTGTCACTCTTCCTCAGTTGCCATTCCCGATCGCCCAGAAGATTTCCGATCGACTGCTTCCACCAGAAACTGTTGCCATTTTCTGTGCGGGGCTGGCGGGATTGCATGTCCTTCGCAGCCTTGGCACGTATTTGCTGGCCCACAAGCGGGATCCGCTGTTGCTGGTCGCGCTGGGGTCATGTTCCCTGACGGCATTGCTTGTCTGGTTGACCGGTCGGGAGGGGGGGGCCTTCAGCATGGCAGTCAGTTATGCCGGTGTCGTTCTTGTAGTCAACCTGCCGTTCACGCTTGTTGTGTGGCGACGGTGCCGTCGGTCCTGGCATTTTGCGAACTCTTCCGATGCAGATCCGAGTTCATTCGAAACGCCCATCCCAACAAGTAAGTTGACATCGATCTGACGACGTCAGCCACGCTGTTTCGGATGCTGAATTCGGAGTATCGTCCGCGCCCGGTTCCTGCCACCTTGTTTGGCTGGTTCAGGCCGCAAAGGTCTGGGCATCTTCAGTATTACTTTTCAGCGTCCAGCAGGATGGTCACTCAGGAAACATTGACCTTCCCGAGTGTCCACTCCTGCACAGAAACCATGAAAATGGTCTATCGGTAGAGGTGTTCGCGTGCCTTCATTTGGTAACCTGTCTGGCTTACGAGTCGTCGTAACCGGTTCATCAACGGGAATTGGCAGGGCGATTGCGTTGGAACTCGCAGCCGCCGGGGCAGACGTCGTCGTGCATTGTCATCAGTCGGTGCAGCAGGCCAATCAAGTCGCCAGCGAAATCTTAACGTCCGGTCGGCATTCAGCCGTGATTCAGGGCGACGTTGCAGATGCCGAAAATCTCGACCAGTTGGTTGACACCGCATGGGAAGCACTCGGCGGCGTCGACGTCTGGGTGAATAATGCCGGCGTCGATCTGCTGACCGGCGACAAAGCAAAGTTGCCGTACGCTGAAAAACTGGATGCTTTGCTCGACGTTGACGTCCGGTCAGCCGTGCTGCTTTCGAAGATGGTCGGTGAGCGGATGGTAGTTCAGGGCGGCGGCACGATTCTCAACATCGGCTGGGATCAATCTGACCGAGGGATGGGCGGCGACAGCGGCGAACTCTTCGCGACTGCGAAAAATGCGATCATGGGGTTCACCAGGTCGCTGGCTGTGAGCCTTGCTCCAACCGTCAGAGTCAACTGCATCGCCCCTGGCTGGATCCGCACGGCATGGGGCGAACAGGCCAGCGACCCCTGGCAGGAACGGGTTCTCCAGGAAACTCCCCTGAACCGGTGGGGGACTCCGGAAGACATTGCTAAACTCGCACGCTTCCTGGTCAGCCCCGACGCCTCGTACATCACCGGCCAGGTCATCAACTGCAATGGCGGAGCGATTCGTTGAGCACCGATCACAGAGCAATGATCACAATTCGACTTTCCGAATTCCAATGAAGGTGCCACTGCGTTCGACAAATCGGCCATCTTCTCCGAGACTCATCCCATGCCCGCTTCGATTGCTGACTCACCGATCCTGACACTGCACCCGGACGACAACATCGTCATCGCCAGGATTGCGATTTCAAAGGGGGCGAGTTTTGACGCTCAGGCAGGCGTCACCGCTCAGAACAACATTCCGTTCGGACATAAGATCGCATCGACGTTTATCTGTTCCGGGGAGCCGATTCGAAAGTTCGGACAGGTGATTGGTTTCGCAACGGAAGACATCGCCCCAGGGCAGTGGGTCCACACTCACAATGTGACCCCAGGGGAACTCGACCTGGACTACGCGTTCGCATCCGAAATTCCCGCCGACCCTGAACCAATCACCGGTCGGACGTTTCAGGGCATCGTGCGGCCTGACGGGCGCATCGCGACCAGGAATTACATCGGCATCATCAGCACGGTGAACTGCTCGGCAACGAGTTCCAAATACGTCGCCGCTAACTTCGATCAGTCAATCCTCGAAGCCTTTCCAAATATCGACGGAGTCATCGCGCTGACTCACAAGGAAGGCTGCGCGTACGACTACGGCGGCGATCAGCACCAGCTTCTCGCTCGAACGCTGGCCGGTTTTGCGAAGCACCCTAACATCGCTGCGTACGTTGTGCTGGGCCTCGGTTGCGAGACCGCTCAGGCATCGTTCATGACCAGCAAGCACGACCTCACTCAACTGCGGATGCTCGGCGACGAGCAGGAGCCTCAACAGCTCATTATGAATATCCAGGACGTCGGTGGTGTGAAAAAGACCGTCGACCGAGCGACCTCGATCATTCGTGATATGCTGCCTGAAGTGAACAAGATCGAGCGGGTTCCCGTCCCGGTTTCGGAAATAATGCTCGCTTGCGAATGCGGCGGCAGCGACGGTAACAGCGGCATCACCGCCAACCCGGCCGTCGGTATCGCCAGCGATTTACTGGTCGCTCACGGCGCGACATCCATTCTTGCGGAAACTCCAGAAATCTGTGGCGGTGAGCACCTGCTGACTCGGCGAGCCGTCTCGAAAGAAGTCGGTCAGAAACTGATCGACCTGATCGACTGGTGGAAGGAATACGCGGCAAAGTTTGGTGGCACGATCGACAACAATCCGTCCGTCGGTAACAAGAAGGGTGGCTTGACGACGATTTACGAAAAGTCTCTGGGAGCCATCGCCAAAGGCGGCAGTACGGCCTTAAAAGGCGTTTACAACTACGCCGAGCCGATTACCCAGAAGGGTTTCGTCGTGATGGACTCGCCCGGCTTCGACCCGGTTTCGGTCACCGGCATGATCGCCAGCGGGGCGAACGTCGCGCTCTTCACGACCGGTCGAGGAAGCTGCTTCGGCTGCAAGCCTGTTCCGTGTATCAAGATCGCCACGAACACGCCGATGTACGACCACATGATCGACGACATGGACATCAACGCCGGTCGCATTCTGGACGGCGCCACAGTCGAAGAAGTCGGACACGAAATCTTCGAAAAGATCATCGCCGTCGCCAGCGGAGAACAAACGAAAAGTGAAGCCCAGGGAATCGGCGACGAAGAATTCTCTCCGTGGACCATCGGCCCGATTCTTTAGTTTCAAAAGAACGGTCCGCAGAGTCCGTCGAGGTTTCGCAGAGAAAAAGGAGAGCCTCTCCACATTCTCGGCGTTTTTCACCTCTCCGACCTCTGCGTTTAAAACATCATCCTGACGAACCGGGACTACGACGATGAATGCTGAAGAATTGCGAGCTGCTCAAGCTCCGATCAAAGAGAAGTACAAATCAGATCCCCAGTCCGCTGTTCAGACAATGTCGGTGACCGGGCAGGTGTTACCGAACCAGGCGTGTCGTCTGGAAACCGCAGCCGGGCCGGTCGACGTGGGACTTCATCCAGCCGCTGGTGGATCAGGACATGAAGCCTGCTCGGGAGACATGCTGCTCGAAGCGCTGGTTGCCTGTGCCGGCGTGACGTTTTCCGCGGTCTCGACCGCGATGGAAATCCCGATCGAACAGGCGTCGATCACCGCTGAAGGCGACATGGATTTCCGAGGAACACTCGGAGTCTCCCGCGACGTGCCGATTGGCTTTACGGACATCCGTTTGAAGTTCGACGTAACGAGCGACGCTCCGCAGGAAAAGATCGACAAGCTGATTCAACTGACCGAGCGGTACTGCGTGATTTACCAGACGCTGAAGCAGCCGATGGAAATCTCAACCAACGTCAGCCTGAATGCGAATTGAGAGCACTCGCTATGAAAAAAGTCACCGTCAACGGAATCACGCTCGCGGTTCATGACGAAGGAAACGGACCGCCGATTCTGTTCGTACATGGCTTTCCGCTGAGCCATTCCATGTGGCGATCCCAGCTTGAAGCCTTTGCAGCAGACCACCGCGTCATCGCCCCCGACCTGCGAGGCTTCGGCGAGAGCGACGTCACCGAAGGCACGGTCACGATGGCGCAGCACGCCGACGACCTGGTTGCTTTGCTCGACGAGTTGAATGTCGATGAGCCTGTCGTGCTGTGTGGCCTCTCCATGGGCGGCTACATCGCCTGGCAGTTTCAGCAGAAGTTTCCAGAACGTCTTCGAGCGTTAATCCTCTGCGATACGCGAGCCATCGCCGATACACCGGACGGCATCGAAAACCGAAAACGTCTCGCAAAGATGGTCGTCGAAAACGGTTCGGCAGCGGTCGCTTCGGCCATGCTTCCGAATCTGTTCTCACCAGCGACCGGTGATCGAGACCAGTCAGTCATCGACGAGCTTCGACAAACAATCACGGCAACATCTCCCCAAGGCATCGCCGCCGCGTCGCTCGGCATGGCCGCACGCCCCGACGTGACAACGTTGCTGCCCGGCATCGCAACTCCGTCGCTGCTGATCGTCGGCGAGGACGATGGCATCTCAACTCCGGATGAAATGCGGACTATCGCCGCTGAAATGCCAAACGCCGCCATTTTCGAAGTCCCCGATGCCGGCCACATGTCGCCGCTGGAAAACCCGAAAGCAGTCAACATGGTCATTCAGCAGTTCCTGACCGATCTTCCCTCGTAGGTCAGACTCCACCTGACGAAGTCCCCAGAAACAACGGTAGTCTTTCTGGAAGATAATTATGCCGCCGATCGACGCCGATGAACGCAGATGTCATTCTCAATAATCTGCGTTTATCGGCGTCAATCGGCGGCAAGTTCATAACGGATCCCGTAACTGTTTTTAGTAGTTCTCCAACCCGTCGACAGTCTGCCCGTACCGTTGACCGTTCGGAGTCATCAGCCTCAAGTAGACAGTCGGATCAATGTTGTCTGAAATCTGGCGAGCAGCTCCATCCGCGAAACCGTAGATTGATGTTCCGAGATGATTGCTGCTTGGCGAAGGCGTGTGCCGCGGGATGTTGCCTCCGGCGACGCCGTATGGTCCGAGGTTCGCGCCGGCAATGTCTAAGCAGTGCTGGTCGGAACCAGGACTGGCAAACTGAATCCGGTCGAGCCCGACGACGAAGGCAATATCGAGAGTCTTCGCCGAGTTCCACTTTCCGGCGTTCAAACTTTCAGCAAAGAGGATCGTATTGGTCTGCCCGTCGGCAGACGAAATGTAGTCAAGGCTCGATTTGAATGTGTCGCCTTCACGCTTCGGCCAGAAGACGCCGGTCGCGCTCGTCTTTGCGAAGTCGTCTGGGCGAATAAAGCCATCGCCATCCCAGTCAACTGAACCTTGCCCGTGAGGCTTTGTCTCGTAGACGGCGTTCGTTTTCGGATCGATCGTGAAGTGGCCATAGCCGGAATTGGCGACGTAGTTCAATCCGCCATCAACCTGAAACGACGTTGGGTCATGCGCGCATTGGAACAGCTTCAAGCTGAATTCGAAGCTGGCCCGCTCTTCATAAGAACAGGCATTCCACTCTCGATATGCAGCAGAGTGGTCAAGTTCCGGCAAAAGATCGGTCAGCCAGTTCGAAACAATTCCTTCGTCGTTTTCGTTGGATAGCCAAGGCAAACCACCATCAGATTTCGATGAATAGTTCATCAAAGCTGTGCATAGCTGCTTCATATTGTTTTGGCATTGTGCTCGTAACGCTGGTCCACGACTTCTTCTGACAGCTGGCAATAACAACGCAGCCATTGTCAGCAAAATTAAAACGACAACGGCAACCTCGATCCAGGTGACTCCAGAACGTGAGTGAGAACTTCGACGATGGCCCGCGATTGATTTCATGGCTACTCCTCGAATTAAGCATGAGGTTTCGTCATCACCGCGCAGGCGGATACCGAGACAGTCCATGTGGAGCCTGGTTTTCCACTTCGCGGGAATGACGGATCAAGAAGCAAGCCGGCTGCTCAGAGTAATTACGCAGTGACATTGAATTCTCAACAGAGAATCAGATGAATTGCTCGGCGCGGTCAGAAAGAAATGCAGGCTGCAAATAAGACGGGCAGCAAAGTGGCTAAAGGCGGTCGAGGGCGTCGAGCCAGCGGGCCATTTCTTCGACGGCGTCCGTTGGTGGATAGCCGGCGCGGTGCCCGGTAACTTTTCGCAGCGTCACGGGGAACTTCAGCGCTGCAAGGCCGCTCGCAGTTTTCTGCACGAAGGCTCCGGCAGGATCGCGGTCTCCGTAAATCAGATGAAACTGCACCTGAAACTCGGGAGTGTGCTCGGGGGGGCGAGTCTGCAAAGCGGCACTGGCCAGAGCGACGCCCCGAAACAGTTCCGGAAAGCGGAACGCGACACTGGCCGCAAACTCGCCGCCGTTACCGAGTCCGTGGACGGCGGTGCGGGAAGCAGCGATGTTGTACTTTGTTTGGAAGTCAGCCACGACGTCTCGAACATACTCGGCATGATTCGGCGTCCAGCCGGTGCGAGTGGAAGTCTTTGGCGCCAGTAGAATGATGCCGCGTTGTTCACAGATCGTTCTCCATTCGCGGTACAGTGTGGCTTCCATCGTTGTGTTACTCGGATGAAGCCAGACCAGCAGGGCCCAGTCCTGAGCAGGCGAGTACGACTCCGGCACGAAAGCCCAGTATTCGTCCTCGTAGCCATCGACTTTGCCAGTGAAGCGACCGGTCTTTGGCTCTTCTGCTTTCTCGGCGTTAGCTGTCGCAACAGCGGGGATTTCAGCAGGAATGTCCTGCGGCACGACTCCCAACGTGGTGGCGATCGTGCTTGTTTTGTCGCCGCGTGCAATTTCGAGTTGAACTTTCGTCTCTGGCCGAAGTCGACTGAGCTGGTCTCGCAGACCGTCAACGTTTTCGATGGCCTGGCCGTTCAACTTGAGCAGCCGGTCACTCTTCTGGATCCCCGACATCGCTGCCGGACTGTCAGCGTAAATGTATCGCACGCCGACTCCCCCCGTGGTAGCTGCTGATCCCAATTCGCGTTCAGGCAGTACTCCCAGAAACGCAACCTCGTAAGCCGGCAGTTCGCCGACCAGCGTCAGTCGCTCGGTGATTTTTTCCTCGCCGCGAGAGACCGTCATCTCGATTGTCTCCCCCTCCAGCCGACTCTTCAGCTGGTCGAACAACTGGACAAGCCGTTTGATTGGCTGGCCGTTGACCAGCTCGATAACGTCGCCTGCTTTGAAACCGGCTTTGTAGGCTGGCGAGTCGTAGCGGACTCGGTCAATTACTGGCTGGACGGCGTAAAGGTCGGCACTTTTGATCGAGACTCCCGATAGTCCTGGATGCAGGTCGGAGCCCAGCTTCAGACGATCAAGCACGGCATAGATATCGTCGAGTGGTATGGCGAAACCGATTCCCGAGTCGTACCACTCAACGCCCGCCGATTCAGAATCTCCCTGAGGCGACAGTGGCACGAGAATTCCCATCACACGGCCTTCCGTATCAACCAGCGGACCTCCGTAGTTGACGGGCGAAATCTTGGCATCGGTCTGAATGGCTTTGCCCCAGATTCGGCCGACAGCGCTGACAATTCCCACCGAGATACTTGGCAACGCCGAGTCATACGTTCTTCCCAGCGCGATGGACCATTGGCCAACTTTGATTCCCGCCTTCGGTGCAGGTGTGGGAACTTTCAGACCGTTTACTTCAATCTTCAGCAGCGTGACCATCCGCAGCCGATCGGTGGCGACTGTCTTTGCCGGAAAGCGCCGACCGTCGGGCAACGTGATCAGCACGGACGCTGGCTTCGACAGAAAATTGAACGCGCTGGAGACAATGAATCCGTCTTCGCTGACGATGAGACCAGTCGTCGGCGCCGTCGATGTCAGCGTTCGGCCAACGATGTCCAACCCGCCGACGGTGTCGATTCGGACGATCGACGGACTGGCCAGCACGGCGGCTTCTTTGAAGGCCTGCTCCTCGGCCTGTTCAAGCCGGAATCGTGCCTCAAGCTGAGCGTCAGCCTCGTCAGCCATCGCCGCACGCATGGAAAGCTGAGACGGCAGGAGCAACAAAATCAAAGCGGCGATGACTCTAACCATCTCGAGCATCCTTACGCGAAGACATTCATGATCTGAAAGATTTTTGAACGCAGGTTACAGAGGTGAGAAACACAAAGTTGAATGGAGACTTCTCCTTTTTGCTCTGCGAGTCCTCAGCGATCTCTGCGCACTGTTCTTTTTTGAATTCGAAAAACAGCAGGGGCCTTCACGGAGATTGTGACGTCTTCCAGCGGTCAGTACAGTCCGCCGCAAACCACAATGGATGAAACAATAGAATCACGATTGAAGGAGAAAGCCGTGAGAAGCGACAACCGACAGCCGGACGAACTGCGGCCCGTAGAAATCACTCTGGGATACACCGGGAGCGCGCCGGGTAGCGTTCTCATCAAAGCGGGACGAACGACCGTTCTTTGTACGGCGAGCATTGACGACTCGCTGCCCCCCTGGAAGAAACACGACGAAGTCCCTAGCGGCTGGGTCACCGCAGAATACAGCATGCTGCCGGGAAGTACGTCGCCACGCAATCGACGCTCAATTGGTAAAATCGACGGTCGCTCCAGCGAGATTCAACGA
Organism: uncultured Planctomycetaceae bacterium; assembly: GCA_963976765.1. Lineage (GTDB taxonomy): Bacteria > Planctomycetota > Planctomycetia > Planctomycetales > Planctomycetaceae > JABMPE01. The sequence continues at coordinate 89,485 of CAXBME010000017.1, read as the reverse complement.
CTGATCGGACGCAGTCTGAGATCAGTCGTCGATTTCGAAGCACTCGGCCCGCGGACGATCACGATCGATTGCGATGTTCTGGAAGCCGACGGCGGCACACGAACGGCCAGCATCACCGGTGGGTACATCGCTCTGGCAGCCGCACTGAATACGCTGGACGACTTTCCGACCGACCGACCCGTGCTGAAGGCCAACGTGGCGGCGATCAGCGTCGGCATGGTCGAAAGCAACGTGCTGCTCGATCTTTGCTACGTCGAGGACAGCGCGGCGGAAGTCGACATGAACGTCGTCATGACGAGCACCGGCGAGTTCGTCGAAGTTCAGGGCACTGCCGAAGGACGAACGTTCGGTCGCGACGTGCTGAATCGACAGCTCGATTTCGCTGAGAAGGGCATCCGCGAACTGATCGCTCTGCAGAACAAAGTGCTTGGCATCGAGTAGATTCAAAGATGCAGGTGGGACCAGTCGTTCTACGAAGTTCCGGCAACTGACCTGCTGCCAGTTCACTCAGGCCGGACAACTCTGCGATCGTTCCAGCCTGCGACGGACTTTCCGCTTTGCGCAAGCCGAACGTCTGGTCGCGATGGTTCCGTCGAAAATTCGACAGGCATTCACGCGACCAGACGATGTGCAACCTGAACGGCTTCTGCGACAGACGGTTCGAATGTCACAGCCTCTGAACTGTCATTGCAGCGAGCTTAGACGTAGCTCGGCTCAAGCAGTTGAGTCACTTTGTTGACCAGTTCTTCATTCGAGAACGGCTGGCTGATATAGCCGTCGGCTCCCGTTGGAAGTGGGGTGCCGGTTCCAGCAGCGGAACCGTCTGAGGCAACGATCATCACTTTGCATCGATCCATACCGCTGGCGGTGCGGATAAAGGCGACGATGTCGTTGGCGCTCAGTCCAGGAATTCGCAGGTCCAGAACCATGACCGACGGCTTGAATGTTCCCAGCAGCGATCCTGCGTGGAAGCCATCTGAGGCGACGGTTGTTTCAAAACCGGAATTCTTCAAAGCTTCTTCGACCTGAGCCGCCAGAGCCGGATCGTTTTCGACGATCAGAACTCGACGTTCCCGCTGCGAGAAGTCTTCCGGAATCGGCATGTTGTTTACTTTGAGGAAATCAATGAAATCCTCGACCGTCACACGGTTGTCGCCGCGTCCGGGGAGCTGGTACGCGGTTAATCGTCCGCGTTCGATCCAGCGAATCACTGTGCGAAAATTGACTCCGCAATATTTTGCGATTTCGCCCGTTGTCAGAATCTGCTTCGGTTGCATGGCACGCCGCCTTCTTTGTCGCGAAATGTGTCTTCCCATGATCTGCTCTTCGAAACTCTGCAACTGCCCGGTTGCGATCAGAGTTCGTTGTTACAGATTGTCCAGCCACATTCCTGAGACAGATACGAAATGAAAATTCCACTCAAACGTTGGACAGAGCTCCGTCGGTCTGTCTGTCCGCAGCGTGCGAGTCCGGGTTTGACGTCTTTCTGGCCCACCTCAGCGGTTCGCTCCATGCCGGAACCAGCTTCGACGAAAGACGACGGGAATTCTAAAGGGAAGGGTCCAGCCGGACAGAAAGTCGTCCGGCGAAATCCGTCTCCGGTACGCTCGCGAAAGGAACCTAGGTCACGTGACAGGGCTGTCAAACTCGGTTCTTTAAGTGATTACGCTTTTTGAGCACGGACTCCTGCGAAACCCCACCAGTCGGAAGTGATCTGCCGGTTTCGCATGCCAGTCCGGCGGTGATCGCTCCGGTTGGCGCGACCGTCGGAACCGGTACAGTGCGAACTCGCTGGACCGCTCGGATGCGGTTGTCATTGCATAAATCAACGCCGCGCTAAAGACGGGAATGCTCAGCAGTGTCCGCCGTGATTGTTGCCAACCTTACGATTTCCCTGTGGGTTGTTGCAGGAAGCTTGAAGCGGCTGCGGTCAACAACGTTGCCGACAGCGGCCTGGTGCGCGATGACCGGCCTGGGGAGCGCGGCGGTGGCTCAATCGATCGAACTCATCAATCCCGCACAGTCGACAGGCTGGGTCGATCTCGGCTGGTATTTCGCTGCCGTTGTACTGCTGTGTCCTGGGATCGCCGTCCTGGGAGCACGTCGCCCCGGAGCCAGCGCGTGGGCGTTTTTTGTATTGCTGCCACTGGTGCTCGTTCTGATGTGGCCGGCAGTAGCTTCGTTCCAGGTAGCTCGTCCGACCGACCCGATTGAAATCGAAGTGCCGGCTTTGGTCGGTTTCGGCCTCGTGCTGATCATGTCTGGCGGCAACTACTTCGGAACCCGCTACACGCTTTCCACTTTGTACTACGCCGCTGCGATTGTCCTGCTCGTCGCTCCGATGTCGGCGGCAGTTCCCGACATCTTTCCAGAACGAAGCACCGCTCGGTTCATCGCGTCGCTGGCAATTCTGCTTGCCATTGCCGAGACGCATCGTCGTTCAAAGGCTGCGGCCGAAGTTGGCATCAGCCGACTGGACGTTTTGTGGTTCGACTTTATGGACTCATTCGGAATGGTCTGGGCCAAGCGAGTGATGGACCGAATTAACGAATCCGCCCGCCACGAAAAGTGGACGATGCAACTGGAACTTCACGGGTTTGTTCCGTTTGCTGAATCGCCATCGGCAGATGAAATGCTTCGCACGAAAGGCCGCATCGAGCACACGTTCCGATTCCTGCTGAAGCGGTTCGTCGACCCTGAATGGATCGACATTCGACTTCGAACGACACCCGCAGGTCAGGCTCCGCCTGACGAAGCCCAGGATTCTCCAACCGTCTCCCGGAATTAGCCACAGAGTTCCCAGAGAGCACCGAGTTTTCGCCGTGTCCTCTGTGAAGTCTGTGGCCCAAATCGGCTGAGAGAATAAACAAAAAGACGCCGACAGTTTATATGCCGACGTCTTTCCGCCTGGTGGATTCAGCGACTGCCTAATTCGGCAGCAAATCCTTGACCGTGTCTCGCTCCTGGCGAAGTTCGGCGATGGTGGCGTCGATCTTTGCCTGGGCGAAATCGTTGTGCTCAAAGCCTTGAGCCGCGGTCCATGTCTGGCCGTCGCTGGTCAGCGGCAGGCTGGCGATCAGACCTTCGTCGATTCCGTAGCTGCCGTCACTGCAGACGGCGGCGCTGAATGTCTGGCCTGACGGAGTCGGGAACCAGATATCTCGAACATTGTCGAGTGCGGCGTTGGCGGCAGAAGCAGCGCTGGATGCTCCGCGAGCTTTGATCACGGTCGCCCCGCGTTTCTGGACAGCCGAGATAAAATCACCCTGCAACCAGGCTTCGTCGCCGATAACTTCGGCGGCAGGCTTGCCACCGATCTTCGCGTTGTAAAAGTCCGGGTACTGAGTCGCCGAGTGGTTGCCCCAGATCGTCAGGTTCTGGACGTCCGAGACGTGCTGACCGGATTTCTGAGCGAGCATCGAAACTGCACGATTCTGGTCGAGCCGCGTCATGGCATACCAGCGGTCTCGCGGCACGTCAGGAGCGTTCGACATGGCGATCAGGCAATTCGTGTTGCACGGATTTCCGACCACCACAACGCGGACGTCTTTGGCTGCGGCAGCGTTAATGGCCTTGCCAGTGTTCGTGAAAATCGGTCCGTTGATCCGGATCAGGTCCGCTCGTTCCATCCCGTCTTTACGAGGCACGCTGCCAACGCACAAAACGAGGTTGCAGCCGGCAAACGCGTCTTCCAGGTGATCACTGTCGGCTTTGACGACGCCAGCGAGCGTTGGGAACGCGCAATCGTCAAGTTCCATGTGAACGCCGTCGAGCGACGGGAGAACCGGTGGCACCTCAACCAGATGAACGATCACGGGTTGATCCGGACCAAACACTTGTCCCGACGCGAGGCGGAAAACAAGGGCGTAGCCGATATTTCCAGCGGCTCCGGTAACGGCAACGCGAATCGGGTCTTTCATAGCGAACTCCTGAATCCTCAATCTTTAACGGTGTGATGACATCTCAAGCGGCGCGGGATTCTAGTTGTGTCCCGCGTCAGGGCACCACTGTCTGCCTCGGGTCGTGGTAAATAATTCCCACGGATTTCACGGATTGACGTGGATTTATTTGGATGCTTGATGGAGCATCACCAGGTCGGTCACGGAATTCATCAACTGAGTTGGAAGACAGAGGCTGAAACCGTTGATCCAAGGCTTACAGGGCGATGAACTCATCCTGATTCAATGGTTGCTCCCAGGGGCATCCTTTTGATCCGTCTTCATCAGTGCAATCCGTGGTCGGCTGCCTGTCTCTAAGAGCTACTGGAGCTGACACAACCGATTGTTACGAAAGCGTTGTCGGCACCAGTTCGGGGTTCGACAGGTAATCCTGATCGACCGGGTAGTTGCGGAACTGAATTGTGTAGTGATCCTCGAACCAGTCCTGGATATCCGGGATCATGTCCAGGTCGAACTCCGGCGCGACGTGCAGCAGCTTGCCTTCATTGTTCGATCGGACTTCGCCGTCATCAACGACGATTTCACCTCGATTCACAACGTAACGCGGCAGTTCAAACATTCGCTGAATGTCGTCGTCGCGGCTGTAGATCGTGACGTCCGCGTCGGCGCCGACTCCAAGGTGCCCCTTATTCTGCAGGCCAAGGATTCTGGCTGGCGATGCTCGCGTGATAATCGCAATTTCAAAGAGTGTGTATTCGCGGCTGAGGTCGGCAAGGCTGCAACGCTCCGCGACTCCAGCCGGAGCCTTGTCCAGCACTTCCTGGCGACGGCCTCGATCCATGAGCAGCGCGATAATTTCCGGGTAGGCCATGAACGAGCCGCCGTTGGGATGGTCAGTGCTCATGGCAATGCGCCACGGATCGTCGACCATCAGGTACCACTCCAGACCGATCGCCCACTGCAGCGTGTGGATCATGCTTTTATTGCGGTATTCGATCGGGACGATGCCACAACCTGCTTCCATTTCCGTGTCGCCGCTGAACCATTTGCGACCGAGCACCTTGTGCAGGAAATAGCCGAGCGGTCCGTCGCCCGTCATCGACGTCGTCTTGTTGAACATGACCTGTCCGACATCGACGGTCAGGTTCTTGTTCTCGTTGACGTATTGCGCCAGACGTGGAACTTCAGATTTGAATGTCGCCTGGTCGTTCGGGTCGCCGCCGTAGCTGTGAAACTGAATGTGGGTAAGATGGCCTCGGTAGCCATCGAGACACTTCATTGTCTCGAAGGTCGTGTCGTGATTTCCGGGAAGCCCCAGGTTGTTGCAGTGAAGATGGACCGGGTGCGGCATCCCAAGTTCGTCGACCGCTCGCGCAACTCCCTGAATGATGTCGCGAGGCCTGATGTCGAATCCGTCGACCGTTTCATCGAGTGTGTCGACGTTGCGCTGCCCACTCTTCCACGCTTCGACACCGCCGGGATTGACCAGCTTGGCTCCGTACCCCTTTGCTGAGTTGATCAGCCAGGCGACGCAGGCTTTGACTTTTTCCGGATCCTGCGCCTTCAGCTGCTTCATGATGTAATGGTTATTGCCCATCATCACGTAGAAGCCCTTGTCGATGATCGGCGTGTCTTCGAGTTCCTCGTGGGTGTGCCGAGCAGCCAGTGGCGGGACAGCGGCATCGAAGGCGGTTGTGTAGCCGAGTCCCGAGTAGAGATACCCGGTTGCCCAGGTACTCGGTACAGCACCCGTCGTTCCCGACCGAGTGTGCATCGTCCGATGAACCATCGGCGCGAGACGTTTGTCGTCCGGCATCATCTTGCGAGCGGTGTTGACCTTTGGCCCTGCAATATGACAGTGCATGTCGACGCCGCCAGGCATGACAACATAGCCTGTCGCATCAAGCGTTTTGTCAGCCTTTGTCGAAAGGTCTGACGGGGCGTCAATAATTCGACCGTCCTGGATCCAGATATCACGGACCTCGCCGTCGATATTGTTCTTCGGGTCGTAAACCGTTCCGCCTTTGATCAGTAGCTGAGGCATCAATCCACCAATTTTACGATTGTCAGTCTGCGTGTATGAGAGGTTTCCGAACAGGTCTTTTGCCAAATTCAGTTGACGAGAGAACAATCAGGGTGGCTCAGGTTACTTGCAACCTGAGCGGCGCAGCCGCAAGAGGTCCGTCAGGTTGACCGATAAACCTCTTGTCGCTTCGCGACACTGGTTGGCAAGCAACCAGTACCACCCACAATCGGTATTCGAAAGTGTTTACGATGACAGATTGCCGTTGAGCTGCTTTTCGCGGATGCGTTTTTCGATGGCCTTAAGAATTTCGTAGTCGCTCTTGTAAGGCGAGTCGAAGGCCGGGCGCAGCGGGATCGGGACGTCATCCATGCGGTAGACGGTGCCGCCTGTGTTAATTCCGTACGTCGAGGTCGTGAAGGCGACTGTGGCGACTTTCGCGGTCTCGCTGAGCTTCGGGTCCAGAACGACCGAATTGATTTTCGCCAGATGATCGCGAGCTGGCTGGCTGAAATTACTCATCGGGTCAGAAGCGATAATCAATGCCGCGTCCGCTTCGCCTCGTGCCAGCAGGTCGGAAGATGTCCACTCGCCAGGGTTGAAGCGTGGGTAGCCTCGACCGAGATGCACGCCGAATGGGTATCCGGTTTGCCAGGTGACGACGTTGTCAGCGCCGGTAACGTTGCCGTGTCCTCGCATCGGCTTGGCAGTCCAACGGGTGTATTTGTTGAGGTCTCGAGCCAGGGACAGCACGGCTTCACTGTTGAGATGCTTACCGCGAGTCATCGTCAGGCCCATTCCGAACAGGATGACGCCGAACTTCGCGGCTTTCATTCCTTCGACGACTCCTGTGAGCTGTTCCAGCGAGATTCCGGTTTTCTTTTCGATGGCCGCCGGGTCGAGTTCAACTCCCTTCGCGATGGCTCGCATGGCCCAGGCGAGTTCGAAGTCGGATCGCGGTTTGACTTGAAGATGAATGTCCGCAGCTTTCGCGCTCTTCGTTTTTCGCACGTCAATCAACACCGCGGTTCGGTCTTTGCGACCGTTCGGCAAAAACTGGCCTTTGGGCATCAGGCTATAGCGAGTGAAGTGTCGTGGATGACTTTCCGCCGGGTTGCCGCCCCAGAAGACGATGTAGTCCGCTCGGTTTTTGATTTCGCCGAGCGTGCAGGTCACCTCGCCCACTTCCTGAAACGCGATACCGGACGGACCGTGGCAGACGGAAGTCGTCGTGTCGACGCAGCCACCAATCCAGTCGGAAATCGCAACGGCGACTCGCTGAGCTTCGCACGTCGTGTCCGACAGTCCGTACGTGATCGGGTAAATCGCGTTTGAAAGAATGTCGGCAGCTCGTTCGATCGCCTGCTCGTACGACGCCGGCTGGCCTTCGATCGTCGCTTCGGGGCGATCTTCGATGTGGTGATTCAGGAACCAGGCTTTACCCAGGACACAGGCGTTCTTCGCTTTGGTGATCCTGTTGTTCTTGACCGTCAGTTCCATGTCATCGCAGACGCAGCCGCAGAATGTGCAGGTGGCGTCGGTGACGACTTTCAATTCGGGAACTTCGGTGCTGTCGGACGATTCCTGAGGCGGGAGGGCGACGGTGCTCATGAAAAGACCTTCGTTGATAACGAGCGGCTTTGTCGGGAGACATCACCAGCAACAGGATCAATGAATTTCGAAAGTCATGAATGAGAGATTGCACTCGCGTTACCGCCAGCCGTCCCGATCACTCTCACTCCAGCGTTCGGCCAGTGCGTTTCGACCGAATTCAAAACTTATACGCAGACACAGAATCTAAGCAGGATGCCTGAGTTCACACTAAATTCAAAGTCACAATGGCTCTGACGCTTTCTCAATCTGCACATCCATGCCCTTGCTGTCAGGCATGCCCGTTCCGTGAGTCTCTCCACCCATTAATCGGCTGGATTTGTCTCCGTAGCTGATAAAAAGCATCCCCGGAGGAAGTTCGTCGCCTTTTGACATTCTGCACGGAACAACCACTTCGCCGAAGTCGTTCCACATTCGGATGTTATCGCCATTTTCGAGCTGCAGCCGCTCCATGTCCTCGGGCGAAATCTGCAGCGTATTGATCTCTTCGAGATACCCGTCCGTGTACTTGCCCTCATTGAGCGTCGTGCCCTGCTTGCTCGTCCGGCCGGGAATGAGAATAAATGTTTCAGCCATCATTGAATGCTGCTCGCAGAACAGTGGATATTCAGGTTACCCGATCAACTACGGCCTTCAGTATCGACCGGGGCGCCGATAATACCGGGACAAGTTCCCTCTTCGCGAGTCAGACAGAAACACGCACTCCCATCGTCCACATGTCAGTTATCAGCTACCCGTCTTTCATCCGCAGCTTCCATCTGCTGACGCTGCAGGTCTTTGGCCTCGCGAATTTTTTTACGGCAGAACCAACATTGAACTGCGCGGCCGTAGATCGAGCCTTTGGCAACTTCGTAATACCACTGCTGCTCTTCTGCGGTCCAGACTTCTTCGGAACCACAGTCTCGACACGTAAACTCAAGGTCTTCGTAAAACAACGGTGGCCCATACGAATTGTTCGGAGCCTGCTTTGAAAGGTCAGCCGGAATCGAACCGCGGGGAGTCGAAAACTCCTCCTGCTCCGCTGCCCGTCGCCGCTTGTTTCTTTTTCGAGACATCGTCAAGAAACCTCACGAAATCGGGGATGCGTCGTGACACACCAATCTTAAAACGTGACGCGCAACTGCACGTCGAGACGCAGCCGGCAGCTTCAGCAAGGCTCGACCTCAGTGTTGCTGCAGAAGTTCGCGCGGAACTTTGCCGCTGGGCAGCAGGTGCATGAGGCAGACGGATGATTGTATCTTCGAATCTCCAGGGGCGTGCAGATCCTGGATAAGCACTCCAACGGCCCGGTTGTGGCGAAGTATTTCCAGTTGAACCGCCGATCGCCAGCATCGTCCAAATACTCCGCACCACGAACAGGACTCCAACCTGGCGACAGACTGAAATCGTCCATTCCTGCCACTTTCCGGCCTGGACAAAAAGGGAGAATCGGGCAGATGCAGGAACTCAACGATTCTGTCATCCTTCCGGGCAAGTGGCCGAAACCAGAATTCCCTCTGGCAATCGTTATTTCACCATTCTCATTTTCACTGTCTTGACCACTCATGAAATTCGCTCTGCTTGGCTGGAACTCGAAAATCGTCTCGCTGCTTCGCGCGATTTCCGCCGATTCGCGACACTCGTTCACGATTGCCACGGAAATACCGAACAACGCACTTCCTGAGTTGCTCGCCGCCGCGCCGGGGATTCGCATTCTGCAGAGCTGGGAAGAGTTGCTGGTCGACTCCGCCGCTGAAGTGACGCTGGTCGCTGGCGATTCCGAAGAGGTTCAGGCGGGAGCAAAGCAACTGGCCACAAACGGACGAACGCTAGCCCTGTATCCTCAAGCCAGCCAGGGGTCCGCCTTTGTCTACGAACTGACACTGACGCACGACGACAACCGCGTGCCACTACTGCCGGTGTCGAGCCTGCCGGTTCATCCGCTGGTCTCAAAACTGCACAACGCGATTGAGCGTGGCGATCTGGGCAAAGTCGTGCTGCAACGTGTCGAGCGATCCGTCGCGTTGGGCACTCAGAAAATCGGACGAAGGGGTTCAGGACTCACTCGCGACGAAGTCGACGGCGCGTTGTTCGACGACGTTCCGCTGCTGAGATTTCTCGGAGGCAACTACAACCGCATCACCGCCGTGCATTCCGGATTAGAAGAAACGGGGATCACGCTCGCGACGGTCACGTTAAGCGGGAACGACCTGGCAGAAGCCACCTGGACGGCTCGCACGGGGCAACCTTTCTGGAAGCTTGAAGTAACCGGTTCAGCAGGTTCGGCAACACTTGAACTGAATGGCGGTGGCGCGGGATCACTCACCGTTAGCTCGTCGAGTTCTACTTCAGATTCCGATGCGACGTTGACGGATGATGGAAGCCGAATCGGTGCAAACCAACTCGCAGCGCTGGAACAGTCGCTCGAAGACTCAGCCCCGCACTGGGCCGAGATGACCCGCGCGTTCGAAACGGTCGAAGCCACGCACACGTCGTTACGGCGGCGGCGCACGATCGACCTGTTCTTCGAAACGACATCCGAACGTAGCATCTTCAAATCTCAAATGACAGCCGTCGGTTGCGGCCTGATCATGCTGACGCTGTTCGGGCTGGTCGCGTTTCTGCTGCTGGGCGCGTTCGTCGATTCAAGTTCGAGATTGCAACGGAATGCCGAAGCGGACAACCGAGTCGTCCAGGATTCTGAATTCATCGCCGGCACGACGCAGCTCAACAAATCGGGACTCAAACACGTTTCCGAAGTCTCGCGAGAAGTTCAGCAGAGCGCCGAGACGATTTTTGTCATGCCCGACCGCAATGCCTCAGACGATGCCATCAACGAAGCTCGCATCGCCTCAGTCGTTCAAGCTCTGGCCGAAGCCGGACACTCCGACAGCGCCGCCTTCGTGAAGGTCGCCTCAGTACCACACCCCGCCACGCAAATCCTGTTGAAAGTTCTGCGTCTCCTGTGGATCGCCCCCCTGCTCCTGTTTCTGCTGCTGCAGTCTCTGCTCTTCGTGACACGCCCCTCGTCAAACGAAGATTCGGATGAGGAGTAACCAAGACTCTGGGTGATCGGCTGAGGACTTATTAATGCCAGTGGCGACAAGGACTGTTCGACTTGATTTGATCTTTGCGTGATGTGCGGATTGACCGCTCCGATCACCCACAGGTATTGATACTCGGTCTGTCGAATGGCCGTGGGTCGTGAACCTTTTTCGCCCACATATTGGTCGTGGTTCCTTGCTGACCAGAACGGGACTCGTCCTGAAAGTAGACCTGCAACTGCTTGTCGGGATTGTCGCACGGCTTTTGAGGCGACTAAGCATCGATCCCTTTCCGTTCGGCTGCTCCGGCTGGTAAATTCGTTCTCGTTCGGCGTCTGGCCGACGACTGTTTTGAAACACTTGGAGATTCCGCTGAATGAGCGGCTCGAACAGGGCCGCATGACAATCGAATGACGTAGCAACGTCAGTATTGCTTTCTCACAAACCGCCGACCTGAACCTTCTGGTCTGCGCCCTGGCGGGCGTGTGAGGAGTGGCCTTGGTTGGTGCTCAGCCTGAAGAGCGCAGGCGGTCTCATTGTCGTCGTTGGCCTTGCATCATCGGCGTATTTCCAATGCTTCCTGTACTCCTTGGGGCACTCGTGGGGATTGCTCCGTTCGTTATCCTCTATGCGATCCTTGATGCCAAGGGATTCACGCTGGGCCAGTTCTTCAACTGGATCGGGAACAACGGAGGGCATCAGAGCACAGCGCCATACAAGTGTTTGAAATGCAATGGCGACATGTGGGCGATTAACGGCGTCTGCTCTTCGTGCAACTTTGGGGCAAACGAGATGATCTGCGGTTGTGGACTTGAAGTTCGTCAGCCAATCCGGAACGCTTTCGAAACAACGGGCGTAATCTGTCCTAACTGTGACTGCGTTCTGCGGCGTTAATTTTTTACTGCGGTCTCTACTAAAAGGAACTCGTCTTTAGTGGGCAAGTCAAGCGGTCGTTGGGGCCGAGAGGATCGGAAGTTCGAGCGAGCATGTAACTTGGCGGGCGTCATGTCAGGACCAGTACGACTTCTCCATGCATTTGGCAGCTCCTTCAGCAAGTGACCAGTGATCTGACGTGTCGAATCAACGCAGATGTATCCGCCCTGCTGCTCCGTCGATACAATTTCCCTGCGAAGAATGCTGTCTTTCTCTGTCGGCGGTTCGACTTATTGTTGTAAGGTCGCAATGGTGTTAAGCGTCCGTTTCATCGCAGTTGCATCGATGTCGTGCTGCCTCGTCTCGTGCAACCGAGACGATCAACATCAAGTCGGCCCGCTGCCTCTCGAACAGCCCATCAGAAGTGATCGTCAATTGGAAAGCGATCCGTTGTTGCCGACCGAAAGTGATGACGAATTGCTTCCACGCAATGCTTCGCTTGCGGTCTTTGAGAAACGCATTCTGCCGATCTTTCAGTCCGTTAAGCCGTCGAGTTGTTCGGAATGCCATCTGAGCGGCGTTGACCTGAAGGAGTACATTCGACCGACCCAGCAGGAGACGTTCGTGTCGTTGGTCGCCGCTGGGATGATCGACACGGAGACACCGGATGAGTCGAAGATTCTCCGCTTCATCGCACGGACACCGGAAAAGTCGAATCTTGTAACTAAAGAAGTGCGGAAGCGGGAATACGATGCTTTTCGAGACTGGATTCGTGCGGCGGTGGACGATCCACAGTTGATAGCGGCTAAGGGCGATACTGCTCCTATCGGCCCGAAAGTACCCGACGAAGTAGTTCGGCACGCTCGAATAGATCGAGTCCTGGCGTCATTCATCGAAAACGTATGGACGGAAGTTGGTCGTTGTGCTGCCTGCCACTCCCCTGACCGAAATTCGAAACAGGTCAAGGAACACGGGGAGCAAGTGTCGTGGATCATGCTCAACAACCCGCAGGCGACCTTGAACTATATGGTAGAGAACGGCCTGATCGACGCAGAAAACTCCGCCGAGAGCCTTCTTCTGATGAAACCGACCATGCAGGTCGAACACGGCGGCGGGCAAAAGATGGTTGTTGGAGATCGATCCTATAAGCAGTTCCGTCGTTTCATCGACGACTATGCCGCAATGGTACAGGGCAAGTACGCTGAGGCCGACCAGTTACCACCGACGAGCGATGAATTGTCAGTTGTCACCGACATCTGGTTAAAGATCGAAGGTGTTCCAGCAAAGTACGACAAAATGCTGTTGCAGGCCGACCTCTATCGGCAGACCGATTCCGGGTGGACTGAGTTCCGAGTCGCAACGTCCGACCGTCCCGTCTTCGGTAAAGGCAACGTCTGGCAGCACTCTCTCAGTTTGACGGCTCCCCGAAGCAGCAAATGGGCAGAGGAGATCAAGTCGCAACGCCTTTCGCCGGGGCGGTACCTCGTGAAGCTCTACATCGACCAGACCGGCAAACTGGAAAAGGACTTCACTGCCGAACTCGGTGAAGACGAATTCGTCGGCCAAGTTGATGTCGAAAGCCGATGGCCAGCCGGGTATGGAAAGATGACGGTAGTGAAGTTTCCCGAATGAAGCCTACGTGAGGTTGGTTGTTCTTAGTCGCAAGGCGTTGCCGATCACGGACACACTGCTGAAACTCATCGCAGCAGCGGCAATCATCGGATTGAGCAGTAACCCCATGATCGGAAAAAGTACACCTGCGGCCACGGGCACGCCGAGAGCATTGTAGACGAAGGCGAAGAACAGGTTTTGCCTGATGTTCTGCATTGTTTTTCGACTTAGCTTCACCGCTTTGACGATGCCACGCAGGTCTCCTTTCACCAGAGTGATGCCTGCCGACTCAATCGCCACATCCGTCCCGGTTCCCATGGCAATGCCGACATCGGCCTCAGCCAAAGCGGGCGCGTCGTTGATGCCGTCACCGGCCATGGCAACCTTTCGGCCATTGGCTTTCAACGCTTTGATCCGCTCATGTTTGTCCTCGGGACGCACGCCTGCCTCGAATTCGTCGATGCCCAACTTATCCGCCACCGTCTTCGCCGTCTTCTCGTTATCGCCGGTGAGCATAATGATTCGCAGACCGAGTTCGTGAAGTGCTCTGACAGCTTCCGGTGTCGAATCTTTGATGGGATCAGAAACGGCAACCAGCCCGAGGAATTTGCTATCGACGGCCACATACATGACCGTTCTGCCCTGTTCCTGCAATTCATCAGCACGGGCGTCAAGTGCAGTAAGATCGGACACTCCCGTTTCGTCCAAGAGCGACCGCTTGCCGATCAGCACTTTCTTACCATCCACAGTTCCGTGAACACCACCGCCTGTCACAGAATCGAAGTCATCGACATTCGAAAGTTCGAGCCTGTGTTCTTTGGCTCCCTCGACGATGGCATGTGCCAGTGGATGTTCGCTTTGCTGTTCCAGACTCGCTGCCATGCGTAGAAGATTGTCTTCAGATTCAGAGTCAACCGGAACACATTCAGTCAGTTTCGGTCGGCCTTGGGTCAACGTGCCGGTCTTGTCCACAACAACCGTATCCACCTTCTCCAGCGTTTCCAGAACTTCAGCATCTTTGACAAGCACACCTTCCCTGGCTCCTCGACCTACGCCGACCATGATTGACATCGGCGTAGCAAGACCAAGGGCACAGGGACAGGCAATGATGAGAACGGCCACTGCATTCACCAAGGCCCATGCCAGTGCTGGCTCCTTTGGACGTAGTACAGCCCATACAATGAACGTAACTATGGCTGTGGCCACCACAGCAGGAACAAAGTAACCAGCTACGACATCGGCAACTCTTTGAATCGGTGCTCGGCTTCTCTGAGCATCAGCTACCATGCTGACGATCTGAGAGAGAACGGTGTCTTCTCCCACCTTCTCAGCTTCCATCAGAAATGATCCGGTCTGATTGACGGTGCCACCAATGACTTCATCACCGAGTTGTTTCTGAACCGGCACAGGTTCGCCAGTAATCATGGACTCATCGATTGAGCTTTTTCCTTCGGTGACTTTCCCGTCCACCGGAATTTTCTCGCCGGGTCGGACTCTCAGAATGTCACCACGCTGCACCTCATCCAAGGAAACTTCCTGTTCTTCACCATCCCGTACAACTCGGGCGGTTGGGGGAGCCAATGAGAGCAACTCCCGAATAGCGCTGCCAGTGCGTCTTCTGGCTCGCAACTCCAAAACCTGACCAAGCAGAACCAGCGTAATGATGACTGCCGCCGCCTCGAAGTAGACTTCGACATGTCCATTCATTTTGAGATCGTCGGGAAGCAACTCAGGAAAGAGGATGGCAACCAGACTGTAGAGGTAGGCGGCTCCGGTTCCGATGGCGATCAGCGTGAACATGTTGAGGTTCCACGTCACTATGGACCGGAAGCCACGCACGAAGAATGGCCAGCCCGCCCAGAGGACCACCGGCGTGCTGAGGATTAGTTGCAGCCAAGTGTTGACCGTCTTCCCCAGCAACTCGTCTACCGGCACGCCTATCATCGGCAGCATGGCGAGCAGAAACACGGGTACGCTCAAAGCCACGCCTACCCAGAATCGAAGGCTCATGCTGCGAAGTTCAGAGTCGTCCTCGTCCTCGGCGGAAATGAATTTCGGCTCCAACTCCATGCCGCACTTCGGGCGGGTTCCGGGATCATCCTGTTCAATCTCCGGGTGCATCGGACAAGTGTAGAGTTTCTTCTGGCTGCGAGTTGGTGGTTTGGCAGGCTCCAATGCCATTCCACATTTCGGGCAGTTACCCGGTTTGACGCTCTCGACCCCTTCGCACATCGGGCAGACGTACCTGTTTACATTCTCACTGGAAGTGCGGCTAATTGAAGTGTGGCCGTGGCAGCACGAATGCTCTTCTTCATCGCTAATTGAATCAGTGAATTTCAGCCTACAGTGGTTGCTGCAAAAGTAATACGTCTGGCTGTCTCGTTCGGCGGTGAGGTCGGTGCTCTCGTTAACCTGCATTCCACAAATGGGGTCAATTGCCATCGTGCTGCCCTTTATATTCTTCGGTTCCCGCCCAATGCCGGTCGCTCAGACCAAGGTTCATTTTGAACTCCTTGAATCCGGCGAATAGAACCGGCACCACAAACAGCGTTAGTAACTCAACCGCCATGCCACCTATGACCGGCCATGCCATTGCCTTGGCGACATCTGATCCACGCCCGGTCGAAGCGACAACGGGCATCAGTGCGATAATAGTTGTGAAAGTGGTCATCAGGCAGGGGCGTATTCGCTTTATCCCGGCCTCGACGGTGGCATTACGAATGTCCTCGATGGTCTTCAAATGCTTTCGAGTGAAGACCTGATCGAGATACGTCGCCATCACGACGCCATCATCAACTGCGATGCCGAACAGAGCGATGAAACCGACCCAGACTGCCGTGTTAATCTCGATGGAGTTCATCGCCAGAAAGATCATCCCCCCGGCAAATGCGACAGGGATTCCTGCGAAGACCGTCAGCGTGATCGGGATGTGTCGAAACTGAAGATAGATGATGAACAGATTGACGAGGATGACGAGCGGGATGACCCACAGGAGTCGCTGATTGGCTTCGATCTGATTCTGAAATGAACCGACTGGTTTGAGAGCATATCCAGTTGGCAGATCGAGCGATCCATCTTCTTGAGATTCACGAAGAGAGTTTTCAATAGCTTGCACGGTTTCCAGATCACCGACCATGCCGGACGGAGAAAACGACACATGGGCGACCAGTCGAGCGTCTTCGCTATTGATTACGCCCGGTCCCCACGTCGTCGTCATCGTGGCGAGAATCGAGAGCGGAACAACTTCGCCGGAATGCGTAACAACCGGCAGTTGATCCAGTTCATCGAGCCGTTCTCTCAAGTTACGTTCATAGCGAACTCGGATGGGATACCGTTCACGCCCTTCGACAGTCCTTGTGATGTTGGAACCGCCCAATGCCGTTTCGATGATCTGATTGACCATCGCTGTGGACATTCCGTAGCGAGCCGCCGTGTCCCGATTGACTTCGAATTCTACATAAGGTTTCCCCAATACAATGTCAGGATTGACGGTAGCAGCGTTGATTTGCGGAAGCTGCTTGAGATGTTCAGCGACATCCAGTGATGCCTGCGACAATCCATCAAGGCTATCCCCGTAAATACGGACGGCCATCGACGCCTTGATACCGCTTTGCAGCATTACAACTCGACCTTCAATCGGTTGCAGGGGGGATGCTGGCGTCACACCGGGCAACGTGGCGACGGCGTTGATTTGATTCCAGATGTCTCTGGTCGTCACACCTTCTCTCCACTCTTTCTGTGGTTTGAGCATGACATAAGTTTCGATCATCGCTGCGGGAGCAGGATCGAGAGCAGATTCGACTCGACCAATCTTTCCAAGTACGTTCTCGACTTCGGGGATTTCACAGATGAGAGCGTCCTGAGTTTGCAGCACTTCCATCGCCTGTGAAAAGCTCGCTGCCGGGTACAGCGTCGGCATGTAAAACCAGCTTCCCTCATCAAGTGCGATCCAGTCATCCGATTCCAGCCCCCTGAAGATGTGTTTGGCATTTACATAGCCGGGGACTTCGTTCAAGTCGGCTCCCAAATATCCGGTTGCCGTTTCAACAGGTTTCAGAACCGTAGGCAAACCAAACCATGCTCCGAGTCCAAGGACAATCAGAAGAGTCGGAAGACACAGGAACAGTCCCTTGCGAGCCAGAAAGAAACGCAACGTCGGTGCATAGCTCCAAAGAATGAAGCGGCTCACAGGGTTCTCATCGATTGGACGAAGGCGTTCGCCAAGCAGCCAGTAGCCTGCCACGCTGCTCAGCAGTCCGGCACTTGCTACGAATACTCCGTGATGAATTCCAATTGAATGAGCAAGAGGTTGACCACCGATCCACGCCAACAAAGTTCCAGCCAGAGCGAACCCTGCGGTTCCCATCAATCTTGGAAGAAGTTTCAGACGACTCGATGAAAGGAACATTCGGCTGAGCAGTGGGACAAGTGTGATTGCCACGAGAAGAGCCGCAATCAATGAGAACGTCTTCGTCCACGCCAATGGTGCAAAGAGCTTGTAGTCTCGCCCTGTCAACATGAAGACCGGCAGGAAACTGACCACCGTGGTTAACACAGCGGTCAGGACAGCAGGGGCAACCTCACCGGCGGCCTCATTGATGATTTCCACTCGTCGCTTGCTGCCCCCCGGACGCCCTTTTGTCTCCCACACCGCCAAACTGTCATAGATTGTCTCGGAGACGATGATGCCCATATCGACCATCGTGCCAATCGCAATGGCTATGCCTGCCAGCGACATAATGTTGGCATCTACACCAAAGCACCACATGGCGACGAAGGCGAACAGAACCGCAACTGGCAACGTGATGGCGACGACAAGACTGGCTCGTAGATGCAGCAGAAACAACAGAATTACTACAGCCGTGATGACGAGTTGCTGTGAAAGTGCTTCTGTGAGAGTAGTGATGGTTTCATTGATGAGTCCTGTGCGGTCGTAGATCGTGCGAATCTTGACACCGCTCAAAGCAGGTTCAATCTGTTTGATCTTAGCTTTGACTCGATCAATAACTTCCCTTGGGTTCTCGCCGAACCGCATGACCACCACGCCGCCTACGGCTTCCGTCCCGTTGAGGTCAATTGCTCCCCGCCGAAACTCGGGTCCAAGTTGAACGTGCCCCAGATCACGAACCCGCAACGGAATTCCACCTCGGGTACGAACGACCGTATTTTCAATATCTTCTACTGCTTGGGCACTGTCTTTGCCTGCCCCAATAAAGCCTCGCCCACGAATAATGAATTCCATTCCTCCCGACTCGACAGTCTTCGCACCGACATCGATATTCGATTTGCGAACGGCCTCGATCAACTGATCCAGAGGAACGTCATGAAAGCGAAGTTTGTCCGGGTTGATCTCGATCTGATACTGTCGAACATGGCCACCGACGCTGGCGACTTCGCTCACGCCGGGGACGGCGGTCAATTCATATTTAATGACGAAATCCTGAATGCTGCGAAGATCGGCGAGGTTCATTCCCTCCGGGGGTTCAAGCGTGTAATACAGAACCTGTCCCAAACCCGTGGCATCCGGTCCCAGCGTGGGAACAACACCATCGGGCAGCGTGGCTCCCGCCGTTCCGAGTTGCTCCGAAACGCGGGAACGTGCCCAATAGAAATCCGTGCTATCCTTGAATGTCACCTGCACGAAGCTGTAACCGAAGAGGCTCTTTCCCCGCACCGATTCCGCATCCGGCACCGCCAGCATCGCTACCGAAAGCGGATAGGTAATCTGGTCTTCAATATCCTTCGGAGAGCGCCCCGGCCAAGCGGTGTAGACGATCACTTGGTTCTCACCGATGTTCGGGATCGCATCAATGGGAACATGTTGAGTGGCATACCAGCCGAAGCCGATGCCAACGGTGCTCAGCACGACCATAATCAGCGGTTCACGAACGCAGAAGGCGATCAATGCACGCAGCATTACTTGTCTCCTTCTGTCGGTTTTTCGGCATGGTTGTGTTGATGGTCTGACGGAGACTCCGTCGAATCGGCATCGGGCGGAATCACTCTGACCAACTCGCCGCACCGCAGCATTTCACTGCCGTAATATGGATTGCTCAGTTGTTCTTCCGCCTGTAGCCAATCGCCCTCACCCTCTTTCACCATCGGACAGAAGAAATGATGAAACGGTTGATTCGCACTGCTGCCTCGAATTTTCGTCGCCAGTGTCACCACGGCATGACTGATGGGCTTAAACTTCTTTCGTGCATCATCAATCGACAGATGGTGTAAGTGTGCGGCTTTGTTCTTGATTGTTGTGAACAATTGCCGTAGCTCCTCGGTCAACGATGCTTCATGCGTCAGATCATCTAACAATCGTGAGAGCGTCGTGACAGCTTGCTCCGTCGGAACCTTGTCTTCGGCAAGCGCCTTCTGAACGACGAAGTATGACTCGTAGAGTTGTTCCAGTTTTTCTCCAGCCGATCCATCTACTCGCATGATGTTGATCGACTCGAAATCCAATGGTTTGTTGCGGAGCCTGGTGACAAATCGAGTGGGGTCAATCAGGCTTGGCTTACCAGCCAACTGCATTTGCGAGTCGATCAGGAAGTTACCTGATGTGGCCACCATCTCGCCGGGTTTCAATCCTCCCAGAATGATCGCTTCGTTCTTGAGGATTGGTCCCAGAGTGACATTGCGAAGCTCGAAGCGTCCCGGATCGGTTTCGACATAAACCACGCTATGTTCCCCGGCCATCAGCAATGCCGAACGGGGAACTGTGACCGACTTTGGTTGAGCCACGGGCTGATCGACATAGCCGTAACGTGATGTCGGGACGAGTTTCATTCCACAGATAGGACAATCGCCCGGCTCGTCACGAATCACCTGTGGGTGCATCGGGCTAATCCACTTATCGGCTAACTCGGAGTCATAAATTGCTCCTTGAGGTCCGATGGGAATTTCAATACTCGCCTGAGCATAGTCACCCGGTCGCAACATCCCGTCCTCGTTGTTGAACTCGACTCGCACACCCACAGTGCGGTTGGACATGTCAACTCTGGGATCGACGAATGCCACACGCCCAGTAAGAGTCTGTCCCGGCAACGAGGTCAATTCCGCATTGACAACCTGTCCGAAACGAATCCGAGAGGCATCTTCCGGGTAGAGTTCAAGCATCAGCCAGACCGTCGATAGATTGGCGATGCGATAGATTGGCTCCCCTGCCGAAATGTACTTCCCCTCCTCAGCCAGTTTTTCAATCACGGTCCCACCGATAGGAGCGTAGATTGTCATGCGTGACTTTGGTTCATTTGACGATTCAAGTTCTGCAAGTTGCTCCTCCGTCATTCCTAGTTCGACGAGCCGCTGGCGTGAGTTAGCAACCAGTTTCGTTTGCGCCTGCCGCACCGATGCCAGTGCCGCATCATTTCCCTTGCTTAGCGTGCGTTTGGATTCGATATACTCCACTTGTGCCGAGTAGAGTTGCGGACTGTAGACAACGGCCAGATGGTCTCCCTTATCCACGTCAACGCCGGTGTAATCCGCAAACAGGCGTTCGACCCGACCATCGATGTAGGATGCAATTGTTGCTTGACGGCTTTCGTCAATCAGAATGGCACCAATGGTACGAATGGTCGTGAATACCGGTTGGTATGTAACTTTCGCCGTCTGGATGTTTGCCAAACGTCGTTGAGCCGGTTCGATCCTGACGGCGAGGTCGTCGAGGTCAGCACCGGACGACGTTGCCGGAACCAATGCCATGCCGCAAATCGGACAACGCCCCGGTACTGGCTGACGGATTTGAGGGTGCATGGGACAAGTAAACGTTTCCTGCGATCCTGCCTCGCTCGATGATGTCGTCGAAGGACTACCACCGCTTATCCAACCAGATCGCTGGGCGAATCCCAGAAGGACGATCAGCAAAACACCAGCAAGGAAGAATGTTCCCACATTGCTGAACCGGGAAATCCACCAACGGAGCGACTTGGGAGAAGCCTTGAGTGATGATGAAGCGGTGGATAGTTGCGAGTTTTGGGACATGGTGATGTTTCCGAGCAGTCGTCAAATTGAACATGGGCGGGCAACGGGATTCATCTACTCGCAAAACAAGCGACTGGTCGAAGAGACAAACCAGCATTGGACCGTGCCGAGAACGTTCCCCGACCAGCCGCCCATTTCGTCAAGAGTCAAGCCTCACACATTCGATTCACGAGTTGCCGAGATCGTCGTGCTGATGACCTTCCTGTTGATGCACGTCGTGATTCGAGTCGCCTTCTGACTTCGCAAGGGCGGCCGCCAGTTTTTCGGCTTTCCCTTCGTCTGACAGCGCCTGCCACTTTGCATCACATCCACCACAGCAAAAGCCAATCGCTTTGCTGTTCCATTCGACGGTGCCGCCTTCCTCCGAAACCGTTCCGCCCATAATCGGGCAGAACTGATTCACGACGGGCGTGGCGGTGGCAGGTTGAACCGAGGCATCAGCAGCGTCGTTTAAAGCGGATTGGTTGCACCCCGAAGAAGAGATGCCAAATACAAGGGCGACACTCAAGACGAGCGCACAGGAAACGTATTTCATGACTAACCTTCAAAAGGAACAGAATGCGTAAACGGATTCCAAGCCCGGACACTCGGACTGGACAACATGGCGACAGCAAGTCACCACAACGAGACGCATTCCGTGGCTAGGTCAGCCAGACGCAAAGCACAATCTGCTTGAAGTTGTGCCTAAGTTCTTCGCTCGACAGCACCACAGGAAGTGCCGGAGTCGAAGAAGAATAGACCTTCTCGGTCAACGCCATTGTAGCGTTCGCCATCAGGTCCAAAACAATCAGCGTTGATTCGGAAGATTCAGGAACCGTTGGGGCGACAGGAACGAAGTCACCGCAATGACAGCCAAGGTCCTGGTCGAGCCCACCTTCTGAACTTTGCTTTTCCGATTGCGAGTTGCAGTGAGAACACGTTTGAGGCAAAGACTCTGAGCAATGGCAGGTTGCATTGTCCGTGGAATTGCACGTAGCCATGCCTCGTACACAGGCACAGCCTACGCCGGGAAAGGCTGCCTGTAAAAGCAGCATGGCGACCGTCAGCAAAACGGAAGTGCTTTGGAGTTTCTGAAACACTGCTGGATATAACCTCAAACAACGATGGACACGGCTCGATGATACACTTGGCACCAAATGCGGTCCATCTGTCTTTGACCGCATGGACCCAAGTTTGGAGAAACTCCTTCAGTGTGCCTCATCCTCCGGTTCTTGCGTGTTCGAAAACAATACGTCTTGTCCAGCGGCTTGTTGGATGCGTGTGTTGGCAATGGCGAGATCGCCGATGGATTTCTGGTATCCGAGTTCCAGTGTCAGCAAATTTCGGTAGTCCCGAATCACCCGGTCGAACTCAACACTTCCATTCGAATATGCGTCCTGATCTGCGGACAGCGTTTGTCGAGCCTGTGGCAGGATTGTTGATCGATAGAGCCGAGCAGTTTCGGCGGCTCGGTTTGCTTCTGTGAGCAAGTCGAGAATAAGGGCGTCGTAACGGTCAGCCAGTTCCTGTACCGAACTGTGTGAAGCCTGATGCTTCCACCCGGCTTCATCACGCATGGCATCGTATTTTTGACGCCAGATCGGCAGGCTTACTTGAATTCCCAACGCCCATGGGTCTTCCCCAACATTGACCACTGAAATCGCTGGCCGGTTGTCGTCGGTAACGAAATAATCTGCTGACAGCGTGAATTCCGGGCGACGGCTGAGGCGAGCAACCTCAAGCCCCCATTGAGTCGCCTGTGTACGGAGTCGAGCCGCTTCAATTTCCGGCTGGGAAGACAATGCAATGTTATGAATGCTCATTGCATCCAATGCAGGCACACCGACGTTAAGTTCTGTTGCGGACTGAATCGGTGTATCGGCTGGGCGGCCAATCAATCGGTTTATCTCCGCTTCGACGCTTCGTCGTTGCTTTCGATAGGTGAGTAGCCGTTCTTCCAGTTGCGACAGTTCGAGTGTCCCGAGAAGTACATCTCCCTGAGTTGCCTTCCCAGTGGCAATGCGGGCATTTGCGACTTCAATCAACGACTCCAGCAATTGTTGATTTGCTACTGCTGTTTCGATCTGCTTGTCGATGACGTACAGCCGATACCAACCGACTCGGACTCCGGCGATGACCCGCAAACGTTCGGCGGCGAATTCAGTTCTCACCGCAAGGGCTTCAAAGTACGCCATTTGTTGTGCGGCATTCAGCTTACCGAGCCACGGGATAGTCTGGCTCAAGTTCATGTTTGCCCGTTGGGAACCAGCAGCCGTTTCAATCGGATTTCCAAAGACGTTCGCACCGAGCTTGGGATCGGGCAGTTTATCGACGTATCGGGAACGGGCTGCGGCAGCTTGGTATTCCTGATGAAGACGAATCAGTCGAGGATTCTGATCGAGCGCCGATTGTTCGAGAACGGCAAGCGACTCACTCGTCACTGGCAAAGGAATTCGTTCCGATTCTACGTCGGTCGAACTGACTTCCGATTTGCTATCGGTTCGGTCTTCGGTCTCCTCATAGCCGACCGTTTCAATTATCACCGAAGTACGCTGTTCGACTTTGCGAACAAGATCAATCTGAGTTGCGGCGAAATTGGGCGAGTTCAGATTACCCTTGTCGGCGACATGCGCTGAACGGCTGGATGCACAGCCCCCGACGATAGTGAGCAGGAGGCAAGCGTCGAATGCCATGGAAAATTTGGGCCGCATTGTGAAACCTCGACTTCGCAGACATGACACATCCTCGCAGGAACCACGCTGAAGAGTGACTTGCTACGCAGGGATCGGAATAAGCGGCACGGTCCATGCAATTCATCGACAGAATCGTGCTTAGTCTGGCAGCAATGAGGCGACTGTGACGGATATTTGCGTAGCGAGTGTTCTGTTTATGGCGGTTACAGGAGTTGAACCAGTAGTGACTCTGGGCTTTTTCGGCCCGAATTTTGAGTAAAGCTGCCGCCAATAAATCGGAAGGAACGCAAAGTTGAGTGGCTGCGAAAGATGGTTGGAGTTTGCTCGAAGTCGCACTCGACAGTCGGAAGAATCAGACAGTCGAGGTCATCGGAATCACCGCCAATGCCGTGGCCAAGGTGGAAGCGACATAGGGTCACAATTCGCCACATGGCGTTTCTGCACGAGCCATCGAGATCAGCATCACGTCAGGCAGGTCCGTTTGGCCCGCTTGACGAAGCATGTTGACGAGTTGCGCCGTCGTGTATTGAGCGTGCGTGCAGACATGAAGGAGGATGTCTGAGCGTGATGTTGCCGAGCGTTTGCCCGATAGAGAACTGACCTTGAACACGGCGTCTTTGAGGTCCGCATCCGTGAGGCCATCCAGATAGTCCTGCCATCGAGCGTCAAGTTCACTCCAGCGATCCCGAAGTTCATCAACTGATTGAGCAGCATCATCGCCTTCCTGATTTCCGGGAAGTGTTCCCGGAACATCGCCGGGAGTCAGAGGCGACTCGTCACCGATCAAAGTCGCCAACCAGACGTACTCGGCGGCAAACAAATGAGTCAGTGTCTTCCAGATCGAACCTTGACCAATGGCGAATGGTTGCCGAAGCTGGGAATCTGACAGCGCCCCCACAGTAGTAAGTAGTCGCTGATTAACCCATTGCCTGTGTTGATGAAGTCGCCGTATCAAGTCGGTGGCAGTCATGCCGAACCTTTCATTGCTGCTGGTTGTCTGCGTTTGCAAGGGATACTCTGCGCTGACACGCCGCTCAAACGAAGGGTTCACATTGGCACACGGCATGGGCAATACGCATGGCGAACGAACAAGAGGAAGACCTTGGGACTCAACGCTCTATGACGAGAGGCATTCGTTCGTCTGGAAACTCTGCGCTTCTGTCATTGATCTGCTTGTTCCACAACCGGGTGAACTGATTCTCGATGTAGGTTGTGGGACAGGTCAGTTGACGGCACAGATCTCCGAGTCTGGGGCCACGGTCGTCGGCATTGATAATTCACCGGCGATGATTGAAGAGGCTCGCCGCCTGTTTCCAGAAATCGATTTCCAACTGGTCGATGCCCACGCCTTCTCTTTTGAGCAGCAATTTGACGGCATATTCTCGAATGCTGCTCTTCATTGGATTAGCGATCCAGCAAAGGTCGCACGTTGTATCAGTGGGGCTCTGAAAGCCAATGGCCGAATGGCGGTGGAGTTCGGCGGTCAAGGCAACGTTCGATTTCTCGCACAGGCTACCGAGACTGCAAGTCAGGAATTCCTCGACGAGCGACTGCCACATCCTTGGTTCCGTGCCTGGCACCGTGAGGATCGCCAACGACTCACCACAGCAGATCGTTAAACGTCTGATGTCGCAAGGAATGAGTTCTTTCTATGTCGATGGCGGTGTGACGATCCAAAGATTCCTGAATGCTGACCTGATCGACGAACTGACAATCACCGCCATTCCGGTTCTTCTCGGCAGCGGCATTCCGCTATTCGGCCCGCTCGAATCCGACATCTCATTGGAACTTGACTCGTCCGAGTCGTTTCCTTGCGACTTCGTTCAGAACAAGTACCGAATTGGTCAAATCAGGCAGGCCGAGGATTCATCAGGGCCGTGGGCGTGATGGTTGCAGGAGCAGCCTGTTCCAAGAGAATCTGGGCGTACCTCATCCCAACCACGCCCCGAAAGAGCCTGCCATGACACTCAGACTTTCTGCCCTGATTTCGTTCCTGTTGATCCCTCAGTTCGTGTCTGCCGAAGAGCCTGTCCGGGAACGGATCGAATGGGCGGACATCTGGGTCACTGACGCCGACAAAGACGACCTGCCACGAGTGCTCCTGATCGGCGACTCGATAACACGGGGCTACTTCGCCGAAGTCGAGAAGCATCTGGCTGGCAAGGCGTACTGTGCCCGGCTGACGACCTCAAAATGTGTGTCCGATCCGTCGTTCGTCGATGAAGTCCAGCTTCTGCTCAAGCACTACCGGTTTGCCGTGATTCACTTCAACAACGGCTTGCACGGCTGGGGTTACACCGAGGATCAGTACGGTGATGGTCTGGCAAAAACTGTCGACGCCATCAGGAAGTCGTCAGGAGATGCAAAGTTGATCTGGGCGACAACAACGCCGGTTCGAGTCGGCAGCGACCTTCAGAAGTTCCATGAGCGAACCTCACGAGTAAAGGTCAGGAATCAACTTGCTGCTGAGATCATGAAGGAACGAGCCATTCCCGCGAATGACTTGTTCGAACTCGTGGAAGACCATCCTGACTGGCATTCAGGTGACGGTACTCACTTCAACGCCAAGGGCAAAGAGGCTCAGGGGAAACAGGTGGCAGAGTCGGTACAGAAACTATTGCCGCCTGAAGGGGTGTCCAAGCGATGATCCTTCGCCTCTCCCATAAGCTCGCCACGAAGATCAAGGCAGGCAGACTTTCTGAATCACCTCTTGCTGAGAATTCGTTTACGGATTGGTCGTGTCACGTTTTCACGGCGGATCGCACTCAACACATCATCGTGTGCAACACAGCCTTGATGTATTCGTGCGTCGTGCATGCCCGAGGAATCCGAAACGACGGCCAGTTTATTCAACTGGTACTCGGACTGATTCGGGAGTTCATGGAAAACGATGGCGAAGGCGACATCTATCACCGACATGTTGCTCCGTCGAGTGATACAGTTGAGTTTGCAAAGGCATTGAGTCGGTCAGTCACCGGTTCCATCAATGAACTTGTGATGGCGGCAAAAATTCACTTGATTGAAGGCGACATGGCCCCGCACGAAGTGGGTTTCAAGTTAAACAACTTCCTTCTGTCGTCTATCGCTGGTGATTGCGATGACCGATACGGCAGGCCGAAGGAAGCGTTCAGGCGGCTTGCTCAATCGGTTGATGAGCCTGAAAGCGGAATCGATCCAGCCGATCTTTAACTTTTGGTTGTTGTCTGTTGTCATCGGTCGGTTGCTGTCTAAAAACATAGAACGTTCGGAAATATCGTTCTACTCAGGAAGTTCCTTGATGTCTCGCTGGCTGGCAGTTTTTCTCACCATTGCTTTGTCATCCGCCGCTCATGCTGAAACGCCGCAGTCTGACTCTGATTTCGCACCTTTACCGCTGAAGGTGACAGCACCAAAGGATAATCCAACGACTCAGACCAAAGTCGAACTCGGAAAGAAGCTGTTCTTTGACCCAAGGCTTTCCGGTGATAACAGAATGAGTTGTGCAACCTGTCATATACCGGAAAAGGCATACGGTGACGGGCTCGCACTCTCGCCCGGAGCAGGCGGCAGGATTCTGGAACGACATACACAGTCCTGTCTGAACGTCGGATTCTTCAAGACGTTCTTCTGGGATGGGCGAGCGGCCAGTCTGGAAGAGCAGGCTCTTGGTCCGATTCAATCAGCGGTCGAGATGAATCAGGATTTGGATAAACTCGAAGTCGAACTGGCTGCGAATCCCGGATACGTGGCGGAGTTCGAGAAAGTCTTCGGTACAAAGCCAAACCGAAGTGGGATCGCCAAATCACTGGCGGCATTTCAAAGAACACTGGTAACGAAGCCATCTCCGTTTGATCGGTATCTTGCCGGTGAGGAAAACGCTCTGGCCGACGACGCCAAGGCGGGACTGGAACTTTTTCGGGGAGAAGCCGGGTGCATCGAATGCCACAACGGCCCGCTCCTCAGTGACGGCAAGTACTATCGGCTTGGTGTGTCGTTCAAAGATGAGGGGCGTGCCAAGGTCACCGGCAAAAAGGAAGACCGCTACCGTTTTCGAACTCCGAGTCTTCGCAATATCTCTGAGACCGGTCCTTACATGCACGACGGATCGCAGAAGACGCTCGAAGAGGTTGTGGAATTCTATTACCGGGGCATCCCTGCCTCTGGACCAGACGGGCTTGATCCAGACACCTCGGCGGTGGCAGGCCGCAGCTTCTCGGAAATCCCGTTGCTTGTGGAGTTCATGAAATCACTGACGGGAAAAGCTCCAAAGGTCACGCCACCAGAACTTCCATAATCGTCCGGGGCTACGTGAAGGTCAGGAGCCGAGTCACATGACATGGATGGAGTGGTATAACGGCCTTTGGAAGCCCGATTGGACGCCAGCACCAGCAACCATTGGCCTAATCTGGCAGATCCTTTATCCCGTCGTTGTGGTATCTTTTGGGTTCGTCTTCGTCCGAGCGTTTCGAGGGAAGCTGGACAGGAAAGTCGTCCTGCCTTTCGGTATCAATCTCGTGGCCAACCTGATCTTCACGCCGATTCAATTCGGACTGCGGAGTTTGCCGCTGGCCGCAGTCGATATTCTGATCGTCTGGGGAACCATCGTCTGGATGATGCTCGTGATCTGGAAGCACCACAAATGGGTCGCCGTGGCTCAGGTGCCGTACTTCGTCTGGGTTTCAACAGCGACCATCCTGCAACTCAGCATGACATGGATGAATTGGGGATTGTGATCTTTTGAATATGAAGTCGCCACCACCGTCATGCTTGCGGCTCGGCCTGTGCTGCATTTTTCACGAACAGCCGATCAAGTTTCGCAATACGACCGTCACGGCTATTCGCCAGATGGATCGAAGTGACGCTCTCGTGAAGTTGTCGGGTCTGTGCATGGCAAATGCCGGCGCATTGCAGTCAGCAATACAGTTCTGTGCTGATAGCGGGATTGGCTGCTTTCGAATCAACAGCCAGATACTTCCGGTCAAGACACATTCTGAGTGCGGCTACGACATGTCTGATCTTCCTGATGGCGACGAGATCGTGACCCGATTCAAAGCATGTGGTGACTTTGCGGCGGCGAACAATGTTCGAACGTGTTTCCATCCCGACCAATTCGTAGTGTTGAATTCGCCAAGGCCGGACGTGGTGCAACGATCCGTCGCCGAGCTTGAATACCAGTCAGAAGTCGCCGAATGGATCAACGCTGATGTTGTCAACATTCACGGCGGTGGAGCCTACGGCGATAAACCAGCGGCTCTTGAATCGTTCGCCCGGAATCTGAGTCAACTCTCAGATCGAGTTCGAAGCCGACTGACCGTTGAGAACGACGACGTGACCTATACGCCGTCCGATCTGTTGCCGCTTTGCCGAGGCGAAGGAATTCCACTCGTTTACGACGTTCATCATCACCGCTGCAATCAGGATGAACTTTCCGTTGAAGAGGCAACTAATCAAGCAATAGCGACGTGGAATCGAGAACCACTCTTTCATATCTCAAGCCCCATCGAAGGCTGGGATGGACCGAAGCCGAGACGACATCACGACTTCATCGACATCAAGGACTTTCCTGAGTGCTGGCGTGGCCAAACGGTGACGGTTGAGGTTGAGGCCAAAGCAAAAGAAGTCGCTGTCCTGAAGCTGAATGGTCAATTGGCAGAGTCATAGGCTGTTCAAAGTCAAAAGTATTTCACAGGTAACGGCTTACCATTTCCCTCGAACAAGGACTCAACATTCAAGCTCAACCATTCAGTCTGCTGGGCCAGTATGACCTGCAACTTGATGGGCGCGTTGTGACAACAAATTGTTGGGGCTTGCTCACAGGCTTCTTCGCATTGGGAAACGGGAATGGTGGGAGACCAGTGTAAACTACATAGCTTGCTTTGATTGAGTATTCGCCGGGCTCGGACCAGTAGGTGAGTCGCGTACGGACGGCTGTTGAGCGTGAAGAAGAATCAGGCCATCTCGTGGCGCTGGCACGGTTCGTTGCGACGGCGTGAGCATCTCAATGTAGAAGACGGTGACATCAGCCTGTTCCACGAGTTCATTCTCCGAATACTTTTCGATCCAGCACCGTTCCATCCAGACCTTTGATCTCGACCACCATCTTCGCCGGATTCTTTGTGAGCGTCAGCAGAATGTAGCTGTCTTTGCCTTTCAGAAACTTCGACTGAGAATCGGCATACTGGTTGCCTTTACCGCTCAGTGATGTGTTGTAGTAAGTGAAACCATCAACCTCGGCACGTTCGGCGTAATAGCCGAAGCCTGTGATCGCCATCGTGCCTTTGCGAAACATCTCATGCCATGCTCCACGCTCCTGAGCACGCATCGACCCATTCCGCTCGTTGTAGAGCGTCACGACGAACTTTCGTGACTGCTCTGCCATCAGTTTGTCGTACCAATGGAATTGCTCGGAGTCCTTCTTGAAGGAATGCGAAGCCTGCCACGTCGTGCCGAAGTCCGAAATATGATTCAGATCGAGTGCGGCAAATCGAACGTCGAACCCCGGCACATCGAAGTGCCATTTCCATTCATCGTCCGGCAACTCGAAGAATAGTCGAAAGGCCGTAGCATCAATGTCATACACCGGCTGTTCCGGTGGCTTGCTGCCCCGTGGCCGCATCTCCTTGTCGTGGTTTCCGAGCACCGGCATGAAAGGGACGGAACGAAACAGTTCCGGGTAGCAGTCGATCAGTCTGGCGTAGGGCGTAACGCAGTCCTTGGTCCCGGCACCGCACAGTTGATGCGTGTTCGATATGTTGTCTCCGGCAGTCAGCAGCAGGTGGGGATCATCTTTGATGATCGCTGTGAGGTCCGGCAGCCCTTGCCAGTCGGCAGCAACGGCGACTCTCAGCACATCAGCCGGATACGCCTTGAAAGTCGCATCCTTGGAATACTGGTCTCCCGTGCTGACGAAGTAGTGGTATTCGCCGCCTGATTCTTCGAGCGGAATCTCGACATGGTGCATCGTCGAGTCATTGGCGACTCGAACCTCGTGTCCGTACTCCGCCGTCCTGCCGAATCGAACGACGGAATCACCCGGTTCTGTCGTCATCCAGTTGACGACCAGTTTGCCGGGATCGTGTGAACGATGTCCCAGCCAGACCCGTTCCACCTGTGCAAAGGCAGGTGAACAGCAAAGCAACAAGCAGACAACGGCGAGTCGATAAGGCATGGCTTAATGTTATTCTTTCCTGACAAGCTCAACGAAGTTCCAAACGGCATCCTGCTGGAGCCCCAACTGGTCACGAATGCGACCTGCGGAAAACTCAAGACCTCAGTGGTGACAGAGCGATTCGCCGATCATGACGAGTTCCAAACGATCAATGCTGGATTGACGCTACCAAACAATAAGATCGGATCAATGATTAACCGCTTTGAAATTCTGACTGACAAGACCGCCCGTCCTCACGCAGATCGAATCATCTTCTGCGACGGCACTGGTGGAAAGATATTCGATCCCGACAACGATCTGGAATTGAGTCACTGGCGGCCCAATCGAACGCCTGCCGAGTATCGGGCCGGAACTTCGACCGAAATCTGCTTTCGCTTTCTCGACAACCCAATTCCCGGCGACTGGACGGTGGCGGTCAACAATCACGTTGATGTCGATGGGATTCTGTCGGTCTACGTGCTTGTTTACAGCGAGGAGGCTCAGCGTCAACGGAAGACGATCATTGAAGCCGCTGAGATCGGTGATTTCTGGGGCTGGGGAGAACTTCCCGCACAGCGATTGTTTCAAGGCATCACACGCCTGATGCGGAAAGACGACACTCCTCGGAATGTCTACGAAGAAGCCTTTCGCCGCATTCCCGATCTGATTGAAGGAACTGATCCTGAAACGGCTGATATTGAAGCCTCGCTGACTCCGTTGTCCCGGGGTGTTCAATCCGTCGAGTCTGGCCAAATCGTTCGCCGAGAGGTCAGCAAACGGTTCACTCAGTACATCATTCCGGCGTCACTTGTCGAAAGCGATCAGCAGGCGGCGTACATCCCCGGCTTCAACGAAGTGGTTTCAGAGAAAGCAATTCAGTGGCCGCAGGTCCGTGCTCGATGGGATGCAGAACGAGTCTGCCTTGTTTCAACCGAACGTCCTTCCGGTTGGTTCCACGACCTGCATTTCCCCGGCTATCTGTGGGCTGACACAGAAGGCCCGTGGACGCCACTTGGTATTGATTATCGCGATAGCATGAGCAGCTATGTGATTTCGGATGTGGCGTTGATCGCCGCCGTTCAGTCTTTGCAGGAGCGTGACTCGGCTGATGGCCAATGGGCACTTGGCGGGACGAGCCTGCCGTTCGGGAAGGAGCTTCAGGAACAGTTTCCGGTCGTGTGCCGATTCGTGAACGATGATGGTGAGGCTGAAGCCAGTGGATTATCGCCTGATGTGGTGGTGAATGCGTTCAAGGTCTGCTGGTAGCTGACGAATCGCATTCGTGGCGCTGAAGTTTTCGGAAGGCACAATGCCTTCCTGATTAGATCACCTATAGACGGCCCGCTGGGGCCTGTTCACGCTTGGCTCTCTTCAGGTTTGCCGCTCTCCAGAACTTCCTTGAGCATCCGATGATCGTTGCCAACTTCGATCAGCGTGTCTGGCGGCAGGTCGCTCTGGGCCACGAGTTCCTCGGAATCGCTAAAGGGAATCACGTCGTCTTGGCGTGAATGCAGGATGATGGTGTTGAGCTTGACGGTCGTGGCGGTGCCCCAGTTTCGCCAAGCCGGGCACAGCAGGACGAGCGGCGTGTCTTTCGAATCGATGTTGAGGGCGACTGCTCCACCTCTTGAGCTTCCGACAATCACGTCTGGCCGATGCTGGTCGTACTCGGCTTGAGCGGTGCGGACTGCGGGGGCCGCTTCCTTGGGAGCGCCTGTGGGCATTACATCGGCATTGGTCCGAACTCGGCACTGCGGCCTTCGTTCGAGGCGATGTTCTCGTGGCTCTCCGACAATCACGAGCATGACAAAGGTTGGAACATCGTCTGGGAGCCTGCCAAGGATGTGGAATTCATGTCATGGCACCGTCAGGTGGACCTGATCTTCACGTCGCCGCCGTACTTCAATCTGGAGTAGTATTCGGGCGAGGCAACACAGTCTTCGGAGTGATACCCGACTCTCTCAGTGTGGCTGGAAGGCCTCCTGTTTAAAGCTCTGCGGCGTTCGGCTCGCTGTCTGAAGCCCAGTGGTGGCCGTTTGGCTCTGAACATCGCCGACAATCCGACTTACGGCATTGAGAATCGTAGAACCAGTCATCGAGTTCGTTCGGACTGAACTCGGACTTCAACTAACGCAGTCGTTCCGCTGCTGTTGAGTTCGAAGCCGGGGAAGGATCGGAAACGGGTCGGCTGGGGCAGGAAAGCGGAGCCGATTCTGATCTTCGAATGGGTGCCAAGGTGGTTGCGCCAATCTCGGGTAGAAGTATGAGCGACTTAGTTAAATCTCCAGCAGGCACTATCCGTGCGAGTTGCGCCATTTCTACCCAAAATTCCACCCACCCTTGTGAGCTACCCAAAGATCAGCGCAACAAAAAAGTCCTATCCCGTTGCTGGGAAAGGACTTGAAAATGGGCGATGAGGGACTCGAACCGAATTCGAAAAACACCGAGAAAAGCACTGTTAAATCAACTCGTAGTCTGACGGCGGTTGCATCCGCGGTTGCAATTCATCCACTTCCGATGGATGCGGTCCTGCTGCTGAAGGATGCCGGGTACCAATTCTGGTGCGAGTGATCATCGCATCCCGACGAGACAGCGTTGGTCCCGAGGTGACGGTTCTTAGCAAATTTCTGCGCGCTGTGCAGCCACCACCATCGGAATGCAGTAGTCACCTCGTTTATCAGAGCTGAAACTGACCCAGGCCCCAACGAAATCTTGGATTCTTTGCTCCGGTTTGCACAGTTTGAAGCCGGCTGTTCGAAGTCGCGATCAGCCTGGAGTCTATGCAGTCTCCCCTACCCTCCTGGTTTGTGCGAAAACAGAGCCAAAACTCAAGTTTGGGGCAGGCCCCGTCTTCAGAAGCGACTGTCCAGACGCCACCTGCCCTAGCGCTCTCCCTTACCAGCGATCGATGTGTGTGTGTCCGAGCCCGAGGTAAGCCCGTCTAAGCGGGTGCCTACAGACGGGTCGGCGGCAGCCTCCGCTGAACGGACAACACCGGGGTAAAGCTTGGCATGCCACAGCCATCGATAGTGTGCCATGCGGGCTTGAGGCACAGCAGTCGCCGGGCTCGAAACACGATAGTGCCGCAACGGGCGAGAATGCCGAGAAAGGCATAGACCTGGCGGCGGCGGAGACACAGTCCAGGCGCCGAAACTGCCGTGGTCAGAGCGGCCTGATAGCTAAAAGAAAACCGGAGTAAGGCCGTAGACGCAACGGCACGAACACAGCACCCGCCGACGCCGCGCAGAAGCAACGCCAACGAGTGCTGAGACGCAGGCCTGCGGCGAGCTACCGACGGGGTCTACGCCCCGGTCCCAGCCGGATTTCTCCGGCTGCTACGGAGCTGGCCGTCAGTAGTACCAGGAGCACGATGAAGACTGTGCCGGACTGAGCCATCGCCGCTACGAGGCCGGCGATACAGATGGCTCCATTAAGGTAGGCTGAGTTCAGGCGGTGACGTGCGGTCATTCTTCTCCTTCGGTTGAGGTTCAGCCGATCCACGCTTCGCACTCGGCCTGGTAGGGGCAGGACGGGCACTGCATTGGTGACGGCGCGGGGTAAAACAACTCTGACTGGATGCCGTCCCAGACTCGCTGCACGACCTGCTTCGTGCGTTCGATCCTGTGCGAGTCCGACGGGACGACATAACGGACAACATCGGGCGACTTCGTCTTGGTCAGGACGGCAAACTCCAGTCGAAGCGGCTTGCCATTTGCCAGCGGCCGGACAAGTTCCTGATAGAGCAGAAGCTGACTGGCCGACGTTTTGACCTGATCGCTGCTCCATCGCGACCGGGCGGTCTTCACGTCGGTCAGGACGACGGCGTCCTCCGTTTCGACCAGCAGGTCGATCCTGGCCAGAAGGTCGGGGACGCCGGGCAGGAGCGATCCCGTCAGCTCTTCTTCGATTCCGATGATGCGGCCGTCCGGCTGGGCTACATCACTGGAGACGAACGCTTCAAGCATCCTACGGGCAAGATCGTCGAGCTGCTCGCGTCCGCTGTTGCGAGCATACTGCACCTCTCGGCCGTCAAAGTCCGACCATGCCGACTGATAACAGTCGAACAGGTCGCCCGAAGACGGAGCAGCCTCGCCTTGGAGCATCGACCGGTAGTGTGTCTCGGCCGCCAGATGGATCGCTCCACCAAACACCAGAGCAGCCGACACGGTCTCTTCCGGAATGCCGGCCACGTACCGGAAGTAATACTTCAACGGGCAGGACTGGTACGTCGACACCGCCGAGTGCGACAGGTACCGACGGCCGGTCAGCCGCTCGGCTGCATCGTTCGCGGATTCCCGGTTGATCGTGATCATCGGCGACCTCCCGTCGTTGCCGGCTCCGCCTTGAGTTCGTCGATACACTCGCTGGCCTGCCGGATTGAGAGGTCCTCGGGGGACGACACGCCGAAGCGAGCTTCCAACTCTTCCGTGAGCCGCACTCCCTGCCGGTTGGCGATCGCATGGATGGCCCGGACCTGGCTCGATGTTGCCTTGCGTGATCCGGAACCGTCCCGGCCGTTGCCGTTACCATTGCGGGAGCCACCGTTGCGATGTCCATTCGCGTGACCATTCCCGCCCTGATGTCCGTTTCCGCCCGGTGGCGAGACGTCAGCGTCGCGGGCAAGTTCATCCTGCACCGCCTGGCGACACGCGACGTACGCGTTTTTCACGTGTCGATGAAAGGTTTCCAGGTCGTGCTGGATCAGTGAGGCGTCGAGTTCCAGTTCCACGTGGCAGGACGCGCCGAGACTGCCATAGTCCGGCTGGCCGATCTTCTGCGATGTTCCGACTTGAAGTTTCAGAGGCATGAAGGAGTCCCTCGGTAAGTAGGTGAAGAGAAAGTCGGCGCGGAGGTCACAGGACCAAGGCGCCTTGACGAAGCAGTTGCGAATCAGGCGACCGCGGCAGTCGGGCCACTGGACAGGTAGCTTTCCCAGGCATCTCGAAGTTCACGCCGGAGCTGACTGATCCGGGCTGCACTCACAGAAGCGAGGCGAGCCACCTGGCTGGTGGACTCGCCAGACGCCAGCAGTTCGGCAACGTGGCGTTTTGATGGAGCCAGCGAGTTGAGCCAGCTGGCGAAGTCGATACGAAACGACGCCACCTCAGCCGGCGTACTGCGGTGGTCTTCGATGGCTGCATCACGCCATGAACCATCGGCGTCTTGCCCGTCTAGTCGGTCCACAGTGACGTTCTTGCGACGCTGACAGTGCGGGGACAGCACATCTCGGACGTTGAGACTGCTCCCGACACGCCGGCCGTCGTGGAACTGAGCGACTCCATACCGGGCGAGCACGTTGGGATAGGCAATTCCGGCTTTGCCCAGCTCGACCAGCCGCGCGTAGGCGACAAATGCGTTAGCGACCACTTCCGCGATGGCGTCGTCGCGAGCTTCGGCGGTATACCGGCGAAAGGAGAATGACGCGTGACGCTCGATGTCCGGCAGCATCCGGACGAAGGACTGAAACCTGTGTGACGAAACGACTCTGGAATCCTGAGGATCAGCGACTGCAACCATAGGGACAAACTCCTTGCGGACCGTCCCCGCAGGGCGGTCCTCGCATAACGAGAAAGACCGCCCCGCACGCGCGAGGCATCAACAGAAAAGGCCCCGGCAACCGTCTCAAGGGACAGTCGCCGGGGCTGTTTGCGTTTCGGGCCAGGTTGTGACAGATAACCAGGCTCAGCTCTTAACTATGCCCCGTTTTTTGCCGGAATTAAGAACGGCACGGTACCAAATTTGTGTTCACGAGTGTCCGGTTCATTTCCAGCCTGTGCAGACCTTGGTAGAGTGCGAAATCGTGAACAGCGTTCACTCAGCGGAGTAATTCTGATGACCAAACTGAGCGACTACGTTTTGACGGCAGAAGCTGCAGATATTCTCGGTGTTTCGCAGAACACACTGCGAAAATGGGCGGAAGCAGGAAAGATCAAGGTCCGTCGTAATCCAGTGAATGGCTACCGTCTGTTCAGCAGGGCCGATCTCGACGCGTTTCTGGAGTTAATTGAAGCGTCAGAGCCAGCCTCGGTGGCAGCAGACCGGTAGGAATTGACAGGGATGAGTGACAACGAGCGTGAACTGAATCAGCTGTCGAACCACTTGTGGGAGTCTGCGAACATTCTGCGCGGGCCGGTCGATGCGGCTGACTTCAAGACGTACATCTTTCCGCTGCTGTTCTTCAAACGTATCTCGGACGTGTACGACGAAGAACTAGCCGAGGCACTCGAAGAGTCTGATGGCGACCAGCAGTACGCTTTGTTTCCAGAGAATCACCGGTTCCAGATTCCTGACGGCTGTCACTGGGACGACGTCCGAAGCAAGACGTCCAACGTCGGGAAGGCCCTGCAGCGGGCAATGCGGGAGATTGAGAAGGCGAATCCCGACACGCTGTACGGCATCTTTGGAGACGCCCAGTGGACCAACAAAGACCGGCTGTCCGACGCGCTGCTATGCGACCTGATCGAACACTTTTCGAAGCTGCCGCTGGGGAACAGCGTCGCTCGTGCCGATGTTCTGGGCCAGTCGTACGAATACCTGATCAAGAAGTTCGCCGACGCGACCAACAAGAAGGCTGGCGAGTTCTACACCCCGCGGAGCGTCGTCAACCTGATGGTCCGCATCCTCGACCCACGGGAAGGCGAAACGATCTACGACCCGGCATGCGGGACCGGCGGCATGCTGATTGAAGCGATCCACCACGTGCGTGAGGCTGGTGGCAATATTCGCACGCTGTGGGGCAAGTTATACGGCCAGGAGAAGAACCTGACGACATCAGCCATCGCCCGCATGAACCTGTTTCTGCACGGCGTGGAGGACTTTCAGGTCCACCGCAGCGACACGCTCCGTCAGCCGGCTTTTCATGCGGGTGACAGTCTCGCGACCTTTGACTGCGTGATCGCCAATCCGCCGTTCTCTTTGGAAAAATGGGGCGACGACGTCTGGACCAGCGACCCTTACGGACGCAACTTCGCCGGGATGCCGCCGGCCAAGAGCGGCGACTACGCATGGGTCCAGCACATGATCATGTCGATTACAGCCAAGTCCGGCCGGATGGCGGTCGTGCTTCCGCACGGAGCCCTGTTCCGCATGGGGGCCGAAGGGAAGATTCGGCAGAAGCTGCTCAGCATGGACGTTCTGGATGCTGTGATTGGCCTGGGGGCGAATCTCTTTTACGGCACCGGTCTGGCGGCCTGCGTCATGATCTTCCGGCAGAAGAAACCGAAGGCGTACCGCAACAAGGTCTTGATCATCGACGCCTCGCGGGAGTTCAAGAAGGGCCGAGCCCAGAACGAGCTGCTGCCGGAACACGTCGACCATCTCTATGAGTGGTATTCCGCCCACAAAGACGTCGAAGGCGTGGCGCGACTCGTGCCGCTGGACGAGATCAAAGAGAACGACTGGAACCTGAACATCCCACGCTACGTGGAGCCGGTGATCGAAGAAGAGACGGTCACCGTCGCCGAGGCCATCGCCAACTTGAAGACGAGCCTTGAGGCCGCGTACGCCGCGGAAGACAGATTGAAAGAACTACTGACCGAAGTCGGACTGACCAGCAACTGAGAGCAACATCATGGGATCACTCTATCTGAACAAGCTGTCCGAAGATGATCGGCAGGACCTCGTCGACAGTTTGTTGACGGCCCAATCCGGCAATTGCTTCATTTGTAGCAAGCAGATTGATCTGGCCGTTCATTCCAGTTCCATCGACATCGATCATGTCGAACCGACGAAGCTGGGAGGAAAAGACGGTCCGGAAAACTTCGCTGTGACGCACGAGTCCTGCAATCGGTCAAAGCAGGCAAGCGACTTGCGTGTAGCTCGCATCCTTGCGGACTTCGACACCATCGCTGCGGCGATCGAAGCAGAGAACCGTTCACCTAACCTCGGAGACATTCTTGCCAGACATGGGGGTGCGAAGCACGACCTGCCCATCACTATCGCCGGGAACTCATTGAAGACGTCACTGGCGGGTATTGGACAGAACGACGTCCTGACCTTTCCCGTCTTCGACGATCAGTCTTCCGGCTTTCGATCGGCCTTCCTGAATCTTCCGATCGAATACCTGCATCACGACGATCACATTAATCCGCGAGCGATCGGTAAGAACCTGAAGAAGTTGGTGGAAGAATTCCACAAGAAACTGCCGCAGCTTCACGTTGCGCTGGCATGGGTCGACACCACGAAGGGTAAAGAGGCCAAAATTCAGGTGTTTGACGGGCAGCACAAAGCCGCAGCGCAGATTCTGCTTGGTGCCCGCACTCTGCCGGTCCGCGTCTTTATCGATCCTGACACCGACCTTCTGCTCACAGCAAATACGCATGCTGGCACAACGCTGCGACAGGTCGCCTTCGACAAGTCCGTCCAACGCAGTCTGGGGAGTTCGCTGCTGAATGACCGGATGCAGCGATATCGCCGGGACACCCAACGGGCAGACGACGACGAAGGCTTCTCCGAACGTGACCTTGTGAATCACTTCAAAGGCGAAAGTCGCGAGATGAAGCGATACGTCATCGACTGGGTCCGCAACAGTGTGACGAACCACGCCGACAACAAGCTGCGCGACTACATCGACTACGGCGGCCGTGGCACGGAAATGCCGCTGAGTTACAGCACAGTTGAGAAGACCTTCTATTCATTCTTTGTGCATGGCGATCTGCTGACGACACCGTTCAATCATAAACAGGAAGAAGGGGCAAACCCGCGACAGCTCGAAGTCGAGCAGATCGTACGGCTGATGAATATCATCGCTGAGCAGGTCTTTATTGGGAGATTTGAACACGCGATCGGCACGCGTCGTATCGAAAACAACCTGCAGAGAGGGAAGTCCGTCCCCGAGCCGCACCTGCGAGCGTTCCGAATGTCGAAAGAAGAAATTCTGCATAACTGGCTTCGATACATGCGACAGATTGTGCAGAGTTACTTCATCACGAACGGAAAGCCGATCGACGAAAAAAAGTTATTCCAATACACGATTCCCGATGCCTGCTGGGAGAATATCGAGAATTTCGTCGGTGCACTGAAACGCCTGCCACTATGGGTCAACAAAGACCTGTCAAAATCAGTGTTCGGCGGTAAGCAGAACAATGACTTCTGGCAGGCAATCTTCGAGAGCGGACGGACCCCGACCGGCGTCGAGATCATGACGAAGGGCATCAACGTCATGGAAATGATCAAACCCCGCGGGGCTTTGACGGCAGTCTGAACGACTGGCACATTCGAGTAACTTCAATCTTGAGGACCGCCCTAATGGCAGAGCCGAAGAAAATTGATTTCCAGGTGTGGTTTGACGTTCTTCGTGGAAATTCGAAGAACCCGCTTGGTGACGAAGAAATCACCGAGATGGCCAAACGTGGCGAAATTATCGTCGTGCAAGACGGCAAAGACCATAAGCCGGTGCTTTTCAGCGATTATGGAGATGGTGCCGAATCCTGGAAGCTAGAAGAGATTAAGTGACCACCCGAATTACCCAATCCCAGCTCGAAAGTTACCTGTGGGGGGCTGCTGTCCTGCTGCGCGGGTATATCGACGCTGGGGACTACAAGCAGTTCATCTTTCCGCTGCTGTTCTACAAGCGGCTGTGTGATGTCTATGACGAAGAGGTCGCGTTGGCGCTGGAGGAATCCGGCGGGGACGAAGACTACGCGCTGTTTGCTGAGAACCATCGGTTTCAGGTTCCGGAGGAGGCTCACTGGAGTCGGATTCGACAGGTCAGCAAGAACGTGGGCAAGTCGATTCAGGATGCCATGCGGGGCATCGAGACGGCTAATCCGGACAAGCTGTATGGCATCTTTGGTGACGCGCAGTGGACCAACAAGGACCGGTTGCCGGATCACACGCTTAAGGAACTGATCGAGCACTTCAGCTCTCTCACGTTGTCAGTCGCGAACTGTCCGGAAGATGAACTTGGTGTTGGGTACGAGTACCTGATCAAGAAGTTTGCGGATGACTCAGGACACACGGCGGCCGAGTTCTACACCAACCGCACCGTGGTCCATCTGATGACCGAGATGCTGCAACCGAAGCCGGGCGAGTCGATCTACGATCCCACGTGCGGCAGTGGCGGGATGCTGCTGTCGGCGGTGACGCATCTGCAAAGTCAGAAGAAGGAGTGGCGGACGGTCAAGCTGTTCGGGCAAGAACGAAACCTGATGACGTCGTCCATCGCCCGGATGAACTGCTTCCTGCACGGCATCGAAGACTTCCAGATCATTCGCGGTGACACACTGGCTGCTCCGAAGTTTGTCACGGGAGACAAGCTGCAGCAGTTTGATGTGTGCGTGGCCAATCCTCCGTATTCGATCAAGCAGTGGGACCGGGAAGCGTTCAAGGCTGATCCGTGGGGGCGCAACCTCTACGGCACGCCGCCGCAGGGCCGGGCCGACTATGCCTTCTGGCAGCACATCATCCAGAGCCTGAACTCGAAGTCCGGCCGCTGTGCGATCCTGTTCCCGCATGGCGTGCTGTTCCGCAACGAAGAAGCCGAGATGCGGCGGAAGCTGGTCGAGCATGACGTGGTCGACTGCGTGCTCGGGCTGGGACCGAACCTGTTTTACAACTCGCCGATGGAAGCCTGCGTCGTGATTTGCCGGATGAAGAAGCCGCGCGGGCGCAAGGGCAAAATTCAGTTCATTAACGCGGTGGGCGAAGTCACTCGCGAGCGGGCTCAGAGTTTCCTGACTGACGACCATCTTCAGCGGATCGTGTTGGCGTACAAGAACAATGACGATCAGGACGGCTTTTCGCGGCTGGTGTCGCTGGAGGAAATCCGCGAGCAGGACCACAACCTGAGCATCCCGCTGTACGTCCGGGCTGAGTCGGCTGGCGGAAACGGCAACGGCGAGGACGGTCCGTCGCTGAGCGAGGCGATCACGAGCTGGCAGGAGAGTTCGCAGGAGCTGCGGCAATCGATGGACGCCCTGTTCGCCACGCTGAAGGAGGCCGACATTGGGTAAGAAGAAAGCCGTCAATAAGCGGGCGACCGCGAAGAAGGCCGCACCGAAGAAGCCGACAAAGAAGAAAGCCGCCAAGGCGAGCCGGCCGGGTGGGAAATCCGCCCCGAAACGGGCTCTGAAGAAGGACGACGCTGAATTGTCGTATCACTGTCACGACAATTCAGAAGCGGTACTGGCTGACGTTCGGGAGCTGATCGTCGAGGCTCGACAGCAGACCGCTTTGGCGGTCAATGCGGCACTGACGATGACGTACTGGAAAGTCGGCGATCGGATTCACCGGGAAATCCTGAACGAGCAGCGTGCCGATTACGGCGAGCAGATTGTCTCGACACTGTCGGCACAATTGGTTCCGGAGTTCGGCCGGGGATTCTCGAAGCAGAATCTGGCGCGGATGATCCGTATCGCCGAGCAGTTTCCCGACTTCCAGATTGTCTCGACACTGTCGAGACAATTGAGCTGGAGCCACTTTGTCGAGCTGATCCCCTTCAAAGACGAACTCCAGCGGGACTTCTACGCGGAGATGTGCCGTGTCGAGCGGTGGAGCGTTCGCACGTTGCGGAGCAAGATTGACGGCATGCTGTTCGAGCGGACGGCGTTGTCGAAGAAGCCGGAAAAGCTGGCGAAGCAGGACGTCGCAGCGCTGCGGGACGAGGACCGGCTGACGCCCGAGCTGGTCTTTCGTGATCCCTACTTCCTCGATTTCCTCGGCCTGAAGGACACGTACAGCGAGCGTGATCTGGAAACGGCCATCCTGCGTGAGCTGGAAGCCTTCATTCTGGAACTCGGCGAGGGCTTTGCGTTCGTGGGCCGGCAGTACCGGATGGTGATCGACGGCGAAGACCACGCGCTCGATCTGCTGTTCTACCATCGTCGGCTGGGCCGGCTGATTGCGATCGAACTGAAACTCGGCCGGTTCAAGGCGGCGTACAAGGGGCAGATGGAGCTGTATCTGCGGTGGCTGGAGCGTCACGAACAGCAGCCCGGCGAGCAGTCGCCGCTGGGGCTGATTCTGTGTGCCGACAAAGCGGACGAGCAGATTGAGCTGCTGCGTCTGGACGAGGGCGGCATCCACGTCTCGGCCTACCTGACCGATCTGCCGCCGCGCGAACTGCTCAAACAGAAACTGCACGAAGCCGTGCGCACCGCCCGCTCCCGGCTGGAAGCGACGACCGAGGAGCCCGCGTCCTGATGCCCCGCAAAAAAGCCACACCCGCGAACGATTCCAAAGCCGGCAACGGCCAGCTTCCGAAAGGCTGGCGGATGGTGAAGTTCGGCGACGTCGTGCGCGACGTCAAAGAGAGCGAACGCAATCCGATCGAGGCCGGTTTGGAACGCTACGTCGGACTGGAACACATTGAGCCGGAGAATCTGCATCTCAAGCAGTGGGGCGACCTGACAACCGACGAGGTGTCGTTCACGAAGCGGTTCCGGAAAGGACAGGTGCTGTTCGGCAAACGGCGGGCATATCAGCGCAAGGTCGCTGTCGCAGAGTTCGACGGGATTTGTTCGAGCGACATTCTCACGTTCGAGCCGAAAGACGATTCGCTGATCTCGGAACTGCTGCCGTTTATCGTACAGTCCGATGCGTTCTTCGATCATGCGCTTGATACGTCATCGGGATCGCTTTCACCGAGAACACGTTGGAGTCAATTACAGTCATTCGAGTTTGTGTTGGGGCCAGATGATCACCAGCGTTCCGCGGCAAAAATGTTGCTTGCTGCGGATCACGCTATTACTGAAGCGACACACGTACTCGCCGCACTTGAGATGCTCCGGTCATCGTTGATCAATCAGCTTGTTCAACCACGTGAGCCAGCAGATTTAGATTGGGCCGAGTCCACAATTGAAGAGTTGGTTTCGGATGG
Organism: uncultured Planctomycetaceae bacterium; assembly: GCA_963976765.1. Lineage (GTDB taxonomy): Bacteria > Planctomycetota > Planctomycetia > Planctomycetales > Planctomycetaceae > JABMPE01. The sequence continues at coordinate 45,853 of CAXBME010000017.1, read as the reverse complement.
CCGAATCGCGCCACCGCAAGACGGGAACCACGGTGAGTCTCATCCTAAAGCGGCAGATTTCACTGACCACGGAATCCCATTCATCATGGCTAACAATGTCCGTGAGCAAACGATTGACTTGGAGACATGTCGCTTCATTTCCAAAGAACTTGCTGACACTTTGCGGATTGGCTTTGCCAAACCAGATGACATTCTCTTAACCCACAAGGGTACTGTTGGCGAGGTCGCCATCGTTCCGGATATCTCGACCGAATACATCATGCTCACGCCTCAGGTGACGTATTACCGCGTGCTCGATTCCACACGGTTGGATCGGCAATTCCTTTACTACTCGATGCAGGCGGAAACTTTTCAACTCCCGCTGCAGCGTTGGTCAGCGCAGTCAACTCGGGCGTACGTCGGCATTACCGCGCAGCGGAAACTCCCACTCCGAATTCCACCAATTTCAGTGCAAAAGCGAGTCGCTTCCCGCGTGGCCGCGGTTGATTCCCGTCGGACAACGGCGGCGAGGAATCGGGATTCACTGATTGAACTGAGCAAGCAGCTTCGGGAGCACTTCGTGAAGGGACTGCAGCCATGACGTTCAATGAAGCCAACACGGTCGAGCAGATGATTCTCGACGGCGTCGAAAGCGCCGGGTGGAATTACGTCGCCGGGCCGCACACGCACCACGCGATCGCGATTGCCGAGTCACTATCAACGGAAGGTAGATAACACAGATGACACTCAATGCCGAAATCGACAAGGCACGTAAGACAATCGCGACCGATGGCTACGAAATGTCCGTAGGGGAAGTAATCAACCTCTATAAAGACGAAGAGATTCGTATTAACCCAGCCTTTCAACGACTTTTTCGCTGGGATTTGACCCGAAAGTCCAGGTTTATTGAGTCGCTTCTGCTGGGCATCCCAATCCCGCCGATCTTCGTCTATCAAGACGACGACGGTGTGTGGGAGCTGATTGATGGCCTCCAACGACTTTCAACGATTTTGGAATTCGTCGGCCAGCTTCGCGATGTCGATGATGAATCAAAAACGTGGCATCCATCGATGCTGACGGGGACAAAACTCGTTCCCAGCCTGCAAGACAAAGTCTGGAGCCTCAAGGAGAAAGAGAGTTCGATCGGTCGCAACAACCAGATTGCGATCAAACGTGCGAGGATAAGAGTCGAAATTCTAAAACAGGAAAGTGACCCGAACGCCAAGTTCGAGCTATTCCAACGGCTAAACACAGGCGGTGCCTCACTATCGCCGCAGGAGGTGCGAAACTGTGTCGCGGTGATGATCAACAAAGACTTCAACGACTGGCTAACCAAGCGAGCGAAGTTTGGTCCTTTCTTGAAAACTGTGTGCCAGACTGATACTGCATTAGAGAAGCAGGCAGCCGTTGAGTTGGTGCTTCGATTCTTAGCATTCAGGCTGGTGCCGTATGACAACAAGATGGACGTCCATGAGTACCTCGACGACGCACTGATCCGACTCGCAGAGTTGGATGGCGTTGATTGGGATGACGAGACGGATCGCTTCGAAAGAGCCTTTAGTTTGCTGGATGCCGCGCTCGGCACCAACGCTTTCAAGCGATGGAATGGTACCGAGTTTTCGGGCAAGTTCCTGATGTCCGTGTACGAATCGCTGGGGTGTGGCCTCTCCCACCATCTCGAAGAAATTGAAGCGATGAACAACTCGGAAGAATTCATACTCGAGAAGGCCAAAGCACTCTGGTCAGAGAGCACTTTCAATAAGTACTCCGGCGCAGGCATTCGCGGAACGACTCGCTTAGACAAGCTGTTGCCCTTCTCGATGGAGTTCTTGAACCCAAAATGAAGATTCGGACACTCAATCATCTGCAAGACCGCCTCGACGACGAGTTCGCTTGGCGTCTGAAAGAATTGGACAATCTGAAGAAGCTGGTCCGCACCCATGCCACCGTAGCACAGAAGACTGCAATACGGTCAGGAATCTGCTTGGCCTATGCGCATTGGGAAGGGTTTGTGAAACGGGCCGCCGAGGATTACATCGAGTTTGTTTCGAACCAGCGTTTGCGATTCGATCAGTTGGCAGATTGTTTCATTGTCATCGGCGCGAAGCGTCACGTTGCAAGCTTGAATTCCGATAGTTCGGCTGCAGCTGCGGTGGGAGCCGTCCAATTCTTTCGCAACGATCTTGCTGATCGAGCCTACCTTAGACTCCCCGGACACGTGAAGACGAAGGCAAATTTGAATTCCGAAGTGTTCGAAAACATAGCCGTCACGATTGGCATCGGAACCTCGGACTTCGTGTCTCGGTACAACCAAATCGACGAAGCACTACTCGCTCGCCGCAATCGCATCGCTCATGGCGAGTATTTGGACTTGGACGCAGACCCATGCCGCAACTTGATTGACGATGTGATTAATTTATTGCGGCAATTTAAGAATGAAATAGAACGTGTGTCGTCCGCAGAGGCGTATAGATCAACGGGTACGAGCCCATGACATTCAATGAAGCCAACACGGTCGAGCAGATGATTCTCGACGGCGTCGAAAGCGCCGGGTGGAATTACGTCGCCGGGCCGCTGCTCGATCGGCAGCTCTCCGACGTCTTCGTCGAATCGTCGCTGCGCAAAGCACTCATCGAGCTCAACCCGGAGATCGCCGAACAGCCGGACCGCGCCGATGAGGTCATCTACAAACTGCGGGCCATCCTGCTGGCCGTCCAGAACGACGGACTGGTCCGCTCCAACGAAGCACTGGCCGAGTGGATTCGCGGCGACAAAACCATGCCCTTCGGCCCGAACGGCGAACACACCACCGTTCGACTCATCGACTTCGACGACCCGACCGCCAACGAGCTGATCGTCTGCAATCAGTGGACGTACAAGGTCGGCCAGCTCGAAAAGCGGTTCGACGTCGTCCTGCTGGTCAACGGGCTGCCGATCGTGATCGGCGAAGCCAAAACACCCGTCCGCCCGGCGGTCACGTGGGTCGACGGAGCCAGCCAGATTCACGACGACTACGAACAGAGCATCCCGGCCATGTTCGTGCCGAATGCCTTCAGCTTCGCCACCGAAGGCAAAGCGTTCCGCTACGGCTCGGTCCGCATGCCGATCGACATCTGGGGACCGTGGCGCGACGCCGACAACAAACAGGAAGGCTCGCTGGCCGACGTGCAGAAGACCGTCGCGAGCCTGTTCCGTCCGGAAGTCGTGCTCGACATCCTGCAGAACTTCACGATCTTCGCGACCGACAAGAAGCATCGCCGCATCAAGATCATCTGCCGCTACCAGCAGTACGAAGGCACCAACCTGATCGTCCAGCGCGTGGTGCAGGGGCAGATCAGGAAAGGACTGATCTGGCATTTTCAGGGCTCAGGTAAGTCGCTGCTGATGGTCTTCACGGCTCAGAAGCTGCGCATGCACCCGGAGCTGGGCAATCCCACCGTGCTGATCGTCGTCGACCGCATCGACCTCGACACACAGATCACCGCCACGTTCAACGCGGCCGACGTGCCGAACATGGTCAAAGCCGACAGCCGGGACGAACTGCAGACGCTGCTGTCTCAGGACGCCCGCAAGGTGATCATCACGACCATCCACAAGTTCGGCGAAGCGGACGGAGTGCTGAACGACCGGAAGAACGTCATTGTGATGGTCGACGAGGCTCACCGCACGCAGGAAGGCGACCTCGGCCGCAAGATGCGCGAGGCACTGCCGAGTGCATTCCTGTTCGGCCTGACCGGCACACCGATCAACCGCGCCGACAAGAATACGTTCTGGGCGTTTGGTGCCGACGAAGACGAAAAAGGCTACCTCAGCCGCTACACGTTTCAGGAATCGATCCGCGACAAGGCCACGCTGCCGCTGCACTTCGAGTCGCCCGAAATCAGACTGAAGATCGACAAGGCTGCCATCGACGAAGCCTACAAGCAGGTCACTGGCAACCTGAGCGAACAGGACCGCGACGACCTCGCCAAACGAGCCGCCAAGATGGCCGTGCTGGTGAAGTCTCCCGATCGCGTGCGTGGCGTGGTCGAACACATCGTTGATCACTACCAGACCAAGGTCGAGCCGAACGGATTCAAGGCTCAGGTGGTGACCTTCGATCGAGAGTGCTGCGTGCGTTACAAGGTCGCGCTGGACGATATCACCGGCGACCCCGACTGCAGCGCCATCGTCATGCACACCACACAGACCGATCCCGACGAATGGAAGGCACATTCAGTCGGTCGTGACGAGGAAGAAAAGCTGCTCGACCGCTTCCGCGATCCCACAGACCCGCTGAAGTATCTGATCGTCACGTCCAAACTGCTGACCGGCTTCGACGCTCCGATCCTGCAGGTCATGTATCTCGACAAGCCCATGCGGGATCACAACCTGCTGCAGGCGATCTGCCGCACAAACCGCCCGTACCCGCAGAAGTCTCACGGTTTGATCGTCGACTACATCGGCATCTTCGACGACGTCGCGCAGGCACTCGACTTTGACGAAAAGGCCGTCCAGCAGGTCATCACCAATCTGGACGAGACCAAGAAGGAACTGCCCAAGCAGGTTGCCAAATGCCTGACGTTCTTCCCGAACGTCGATCGGACGGTCGGCGGCTACGAAGGCCTGATCGCCGCTCAGGACTGTCTGCCCAACAACGAGACGCGGGACAAGTTCGCCGCTGAATACTCAGTGCTGGGTCGCATCTGGGAAGCCCTGTCACCAGACCCGTGCCTGTCGTTGTACGAGACCGACTATCGCTGGCTGACTCAGGTCTACGAATCCGTCAAACCGCCCAGCGGCAACGGCAAGCTGCTGTGGCACGTGCTCGGAGCAAAGACCATCGAACTGATCCATCAGAACACACACCTCGACACCGTCGAAGACGACATCGAGACGCTGGTGATGGACGCTGAAGTGCTGGAAAGCGTGCTCGGAGCGCCCGATCCCGACAAGAAAGGCAAGAAGCTGACTATCCAGCTCATCGCCCGCCTGCGGAAGCACGGGAAAAAGCCGAAGTTCGTCGCCCTCGGAGACCGGTTGGAGAAGATCAGGGAGAAGCACCAGCAAGGGCTCATCGACAGCAAGGAATTCCTCAAGCAGTTGCTCGAAGTCGCCAGGGACCTCGTCGAAGCCGAGCAGAAGGTCACCCCGGAAGAAGATCAGAATCAGGCGAAATCCGCCCTGACAGAACTCTTCACCGAGCTGAAGAACGAGGACACGCCGGTCATCGTGGAACGCATCGTCAACGACATCGACGAAATCGTCCGCATGGTCCGCTTCCCCGGCTGGCAAAACACCTCGGCCGGCGAACGCGAAGTTCAGAAAGCCCTCCGCAAAACGCTGCTGAAGTATCACCTGCACAAAGACCAGGAACTCTTCGACCGCGCCTACGGCTACATCCGACAGTACTACTGAGAAACGACATCACGAGCAGGTGAGCCATGGTAGACGAATCCCGATTGCCGGAAGGCCCGTTCGACCAATCAGAGGGGCAATTCGAGAGTGAAAACCAGCTTCCGGTTTCCAGCAACAAGGGCGAGTTTCGCTACGCCGCCGCTGACGTTCTCAAGGCGATGATCTATGCTCGTGAATCTGCAGAACCGGGATTCATGTCCAAGCAGGCTTACAAGCGATGGAGGATCGACCAGAAGCTCGCCGGAATGTGGCGAACTGTGGATATCCTCAGTTTGGCGCTGGCGAAGTATCAGAACCTCGATGAGCGGTTCGTCGGGCCGCGCTCATCTGGTGGCCTGCCTTTATACGAGGACGAGATCGGCATGCTCCGCCTCAAAGTCGGATTGTTCCTGATAGGCGAACCTGTCCTTGTCATTCCGGAGACGATCGACCGAATACAGCAGGAGAAAGCGGTCGACTGGAAGTGTCTTTGCGACTGGGGTCTTCTCCCGTGGATTCGTGACCAATTAGACAAGCTACCGCATCCAGACGGCAGACCGGCATACAAGGATGAGGACACTTCTGACCCGCACGGGCCCGTTCTCCCGCAAGGCTTCTTGTTCGAACGCGTCACGTACGAGGTCTCGCCTCCAATGGTGTGGCGATTACTCATGGCGCTCTGGGCAAGAACCTCACGGGGGGCGACGCTGTCTCTACTTGCTGAAGATGTCTGGGGCGATGATGTCGATCCTGACCAGACAGCCGCAGGAAGTCTTCGAGGTCACGCAAATCGGTTCTTTCGAAACAATGGGCTCCCCTTCCGAGTCAGTGTGAAGAACAACAAGACGGCCCAGGAAATCCTCATGTCTGTCAAACGTACCAGTCGGCAATCTAGCTCAGGCTCAAAATGATCATCCTCTGATCATTTCTTGATCACGGCACAGAGTAGCTTTTCCCTCGTCGTCAAACGCCGAGTTGAGGAGAAGCCGATGCCGGAACGAAATACTGACCCCATTACGACGCTTCCCAGTGCGCAGGAACTGCGAGACCAGCCTGGTCGCAAACTGCGCGAAGCTGAAGTCCTTAAGCGCATGCTCAAAGTCGCTGAGTTCGCCGAACGCCAGCGACTCCCTCAAGTCGGCACAGAATCACTCGCTTCCAATCAACAGGGAGGTGTGTGATGACTTTCCAGTGTGCAGGGGTACGAAAACCACGTCCGCCTCCAATGAATGAGCGTGTGTGTTGATTCCCGCTTTTGGGCCGAAGCACGCCCGCATCTACAAGAACGAAACCGCGGTAGATCGGCGAAGGCACCACCGCGGTTCCGTGCGAATTCGTCGCTCAAAGAGCGACACCTTTCTCAAACATAGTTTTTGGAGAAGAACCATGTCCGATAATTCGGATACTACCACTACTGCTGCGGCACGTAAAACTCGGAAACGCCAGACGGGCGCTGTAACGTCGACACCTGAACCACCGGTACTTCAAAACGCACTTGAGCTGTTTCAGTCTGAGACCGAAACCGAAGCACCGGAATCGCTCCACACCGTTCGCGTCGGTGAGGATTCGCGATTTGTCGTGCCGTTCACATTAAGCCTCTCGACCGTCGACGTTCACTACGTTGACTACCCGTCAGATGAAGCCAACGGGTCAACAGGACTCCGCGGTTATATCCGGTGCAACGACGAGGCTTGTGTGCTGTGCCATATTGGGGTCAAGAAGACCCTCCGACATTTGCTGCCCGTTTACGACATCGAAGAGGGCAGTGTCGGAGTTCTTGGATTCACCGACAATGTGCGACCTAAATCGCTGCGTGCTCAATTGATCCCCGCGTTAAAACGCGTCGACGCTGATGATCCACCGTTTCTGCTGGAAATCAGCAGGTCCGGAAAGTCGGACTTCCAAGTTGAACAGCATGAGTTGCCAGCGGAGGCCAAAAACGGCGCGGACGCGATTACGAATTTCATAGGGCGTCTCAAACGTGGCGAAGTCAGCATTGACTCAACTATTGAAACTGTAAGCAACGACAGCCTCGCCGCAATTCCCAACGTGGAACGGATTCTATCGACAAAGGGGGGGGTATCATGAGCCACGCCGCTCCCACACTCGTGAGCGGCGACGAGGCCCTGGCGAATTTTCGTCGGGGCCTCACTGGCCGCTACGCACATGAACTGCTGCTTGAAGCAGACGGGCGCCTGTTGATTCAGCTCCCGGTCGGCGTCGGTAAGACTGAATGGCTCGTGAAAATCATTCAACACGTCGTAGAGACCCGACATTTCGATCTTGTGATCGTGTTGTTCCCACGGCGGGACATCATCAATGAATTCACTGCTAGACTTCCCGAGTGCGTTGACCGCGTTGTTCTCAGGCCGCGACCGAAGGACCGATGCGGCGACTTGAATTCCGCATGGCTCGACTATGAGAAATCAAATTGCGGCGTCCTTGGCCGCCAGGAATTGTGTGAATCGTGCGCACATCGTACCGACTGTTTCTGGCCGGAGCAGTTTGGTGACCACCTGCGCAATGTAGAGGTAGTGATTGCAACCCAGCAGCATGCTGTTCTTGATCCTAACTTCGTAGACCGGATCGCCAGCTATAGCGGAGCCGAAAAACCGCTGGTCCTGCAGGACGAGTCAGACCTCCTCCTCAAGAATACGTCACGGAACATCTCGCGAGATGAGCTGATTAAGTTCACCGAGGCGATTGAGACCGTTTCCGAAAGAACCTCTGAAAGGTGGAGTCAGTACCTTGAGCTCCTGCAGCACGCCGACAGCAATGACCTGCAAGGGGACTGGAATGGCCCCCGTTTCACAGGGCAGTGGGCTCGTCAGGTTCAACATGCTGGCTGGCAACTTTATGGCGATCAATTCCGTTTCCTAGGTTACATCCTGAATCAATTCGGTCGGTCGCGGCAGTCGAGCCGCGAAGCTCTTGCCGACGGTTCAATCAGGTTTTCATCGACGCCCTCCCTGGGGGACAACTTCATCATTTTTACGGGGAGCATGGCGCCCACGTTAGTCCGCTATCGCCTCGACCCCGAGTTCACCCAAGGACCAGTCTGGTCACCGATGAGCCACTACCGGTTCCGACATCCCGGCACCACGTGGTTCAACATCGGAAACATCGCTGGCGCTGCAAAGTACTTCCGAAAAAACTCGCCGGCGATTCTTGACTTCTTCGCGGCGATGGTCGCTCGCAATATCAGGAACGGACTACGCACTCTGCTGATCTGTAAGCAGCGATTCGTCAATCACTGCTCTTCGCAGATCGAGACGCGAGTCAGGGGATACGGCACGGACTGCCGAGTAATCACGTCGAACTGGCAGGCAGCGTGCTACGACGCCCCTACCACCGTACCACTGATCCACTTTGGTATCTCGGGACTCAACCTGTTCGAGCATTTCGACGCGGCTTACTCGCTTACCGGGTACTACATCAACAACCGCGTGCTTACGGACACTGTTCACGATCTCGACCGGTCGGCAGATCGATACGAAATCAAGATCAATGCAACGAAGCGACCGCATCGAAGGGTTGCCGTTGTCGAAACGGATGCCCAGACATCCATACTGCCCCTTATAGCGCAGGAATCACTCGACCAGCTTGAGGGCGATGTCATTGTTCAAGCCGTCGGTCGAGTCCGACCAATGACACGTCCGCGTGAAGTGATCACGTTTCACGCTGGCCAGCTCCCTGGGATCACGCTCGACAGGAACTTCGACAGTCTCGGGCAAGCGAGGGGCTATTTCGGCGTTCCTACCAGTCGTCGTCGCCAGCTGGAAGAACGGCAAGCAAGAGCCCAAGCACTACGCAACAAGGGAGTTACGCCACGGGAAATCGCAAAAAAGCTCGATTTAAGCGAGAGAACGGTCAGGAGATACATCGCAAACGGGCGGCGGACATGAACCCTGTAAGTATTCATTCAAAGGTTTCGTGTCCACGTAAAGGATTAGAGAAATGAACAGCGACATAAGAAACATCGGGCAGTCCAGCAGCATTCTACAGTTGTCTCCAGCTTGGGAGGCGACGTTGGATAGAGCCAAGATCAAACGCGACGAGGCTGCCTCGGCGGCAGCGCGATTTCTTCCGAAGGACCGAAGTCTGTTCCTGAACCGAGTTCGCTTTGTAAACGATCGCAACAGCGCGCGTGGGATGGCTGATTTCCTGGAGCAGCGAAGGATCGTGCTTGTCGGTATGGATACAGAGTTCAGGTACTCTGAAGAGGGTGTCCACACTTGGACGGCCAGCGGGCGAGATGTTGAGTGGTGCGATCCACGATCTGTTGAGCCTTTGATGCTCACATTGGCAGCGGTGGAGCTGAGGGAGTCGAGTGACACTGAATACGATGTCTATCGTTTCGCGGTAGACCTGAGACAGTCTGCAGTCCTTGACTCAGTCCAACATGTCCTTCGGATGCCGGTACCATTTATCGGCCACTTCCTGCAGGCCGAACTGATCTGTCTCTGGAAACTCGGCCTTGCTGAACCCAATGAACTGTGGGATACGTGGGCGGCTGAGAAGGCCATTCAGTTGGGCTGCACGATGGGAACCCTTGATAGAAAGAATCAGGCTACCGAAGGTGACGATAAAGACCTGTGTGAAACATACGGTCCAATGTCCTTGCTCGGCACATGTGATCGCTATGGAATCCGCTACCCCTTTGCCGGGGTCAAGACGGAGCTGCAGGCCTCCTTTCTCAACATGGACGAGAACGCCGAATTCAGCCCTGATCAGATCGAATATGCCGTTGCCGATGCGGTTGCAGCAGCCGGACTCTACCTCCCCCAGGTCCGTCGAACCGCAAAGTGTGGCCTGCTGAGGCACCTGCAGAGCATCGAAATGAGTTGGGCGGTGACAAATGCGAGGATGCACTGGAATGGGGTCCGAGTCGCACCACAGCGTATTGAACAGCTTCGAGAAGCGTGCCAACGGCACGTTGCGGAGCTTGGTGCTCAGCTGGCCGACGAGGGGCTTCACAAGGTTAATAGTTTCCCGCAGATGAAAGCGCTCATGGAGCGGCATGGACTGCTTGAACTGTTCCGGTCCGGTGACAGCTATTCATTCGATGACAAGCACCTCGAAACCTATGAGGATCGTCATCCATCAATTCGAAAGGTCCGTCTGGTCAGAAAGGTTCAGCGACTTCTGTCCGACCAGCTTCTCAATGGTTCTCTGATCGGGAAAGACGGCAGGCTGCATCCAGAGCACAGGCAACTGCAGGCGGCCAGCGGTCGGAACTCAATGCGGCATCCAAATATCGGTGGTATCGGCCAAGCCCTGCGTCCCCTGGTTGTGCCAGACGAGGGGTACGGAATCGGTGAAGTCGACCTCGTACAGATCGAGATCGGGATCGCCGCTGCGGTTTACAACGATCCCGATCTGATCCGTATGTTTAATGGCCGGGACGTGTACGTCGCGATGGCGAAGCGTTTCTATGAAACAGACCGCAACGGTTCCACTGCAGGACTGAGCGATTCCGAGTTTAAGAAAAAGCACTCTGAACTGCGGGCCAAGATGAAGGTCTTCACGCTCGGGATCATTTACGGCATGTCTCCGCATGGCATCGCATTGCAGTTGGGTATCACACACAAGGAAGCCATGCAGGAACATGAGCGGTTCATGTCAATGTTTCCGACGCTCAATGATGCACTCCTGGAAGCCGCAGCGTTGGGTGCAATTCGCGGGTACGCGGACACGAACACTGGCCTCAAGCGGCACCGACAGCGGACCGGGCGAACCACAACGAAGGAACGGAACTGGCTGGTCAACACGCCAGTTCAAGGCTCTGCCGCCAACGTCTTCAAAGACGCCGGTAATCGACTCGACAAGCGACTGCAGCACTACGAAGCGCGGCTCATCATGCCGCTACACGACTCATTCATTTTTGAGGCCCCGCTAGGGAAGTTGTCCCAAGTGTCAAAGGTTGTTGCGGAAGTGATGCGGAGCACAGTCCAGGAGCACTTCCCGAAACTCGCCCCGCGGACGGACATCAATATCGAGCACCCATCATGCTGGAACAAAGACGGAACATTGAGGTCGCTGCGGCTGTGGATGGCGAACCCGGAATTGGCCCGACTCTGACCGACTGGAAAGCTGGAATGAATGGGCAGCTCCATCTGAAGAAACAACTGGTCCGCGATCCAAGTTCTTATCTGCAACTCGCGACCGACAAGCGCGCCGAGACAAGTGAAACGGAAGACTCTTGATGGCTAAAAATACGGAAGCAGGCCGAAAGTCCGGTACTCACGATGAGCGCCGTCCCATCCAGTTTGATGCAGACGACATCGTGAACGCCCTGATGGTTGGTCGGGCCGCTACAGGGAGGGGCGATCGAATGAGCGGCTCACAATCCGAGGTACCCGTCTTTACTCCACTCGAACTGGAGACGCTTGCGGAGCAGATTGCCGTGAGAGTGGCCGATCGTCTGGTAAATCGTCGCCGCCTGCTTACTCGGCATGAGTTGTCCGGAGTCATCGGCGTAAGTGTCCCGAAACTGGACAGGATGTTGAAAAACGACGAGCTACCGATAATTCGTGCCGGGCGCAAAGTTCTATTTGATCCCGACGAAGTCATCAGTCATCTCGCTCGAAAGTCACGCGCGATCGGTCCGGCTGGATGATGACATCACGACGGTCAAGAACGTTGGCGCATTCACTGTCCAGAGGCGAGGATCGATTGCACTGGAAGCTGAATCGGATACCCGACCAGTCTCAATCGTCAGGAATCTATTGGAAACGGACTCTTCGGACTTAACTGATGATGCCAGCGGAGGCAAAGAGTTCTCGGGCGCAGCATCTGACGGGCACAGGCGTTCGCCGGCGAAGACAAGTCCAATAGATCGAAAAGTAAACAGAGTTTGTCGGAGACAGGATTTCTCCGGCAGAACAAAGCAGCTCGGACAAGAGTGGCAGCCCTTGTAATCCCTACGACACAGTACATGCTCGCAAAGAGGTTGGCAGAATGGCAAGTATCCGATTCGAAAATGACCGAGGTCGAAAAGGCTGGAGGCTTCAGTTTCGTGATGGAGAGAAGCGAAACAGAAGCATCTGGCTTGGCGACATACCCGAATACATGGCACAGGAAACGAAGGCGCACGTTGAGCATCTGGTAGCTGCCGCAAAGCGGGGGCGACCGCCCGAACTCGCGACAGCTGACTGGCTCGAAAAGGTTGATGACTCGCTGAGGGACAAGCTCGCAAGATGCTCGCTGGTTGAGTCCGTCGCGAGAAGGGCGTCACGTGTGCTGACGTTGGCACAATGGGTCGACGAGTACATCACATCGCGGTCTGACGTAAAGGCGACAACCAAGGAGTCCTACGAGAAAGCCCGGGCGAACCTCGTCGACTACTTTGGCAAGAAGAAGCTGCTCCGTGACGTCACATCTGAAGACGCTCGTAAGTGGCGAGTCTGGGTGAAAACAAAGGGGAACCGACGTGATCGGAACCGGACGTCAATGGCGGAAGATACTGTTCGGCGGCGAACGGGGCTTGTTAAGCAGTTCTTCAAGGAAGCACTGGAGTGCGGCTATGTCGACAGCAACCCGTTTGGGAAGCTCCCCAGCACGACCCGTGGAAACGAGAGGCGACAGTTTTTCGTCAAAGCCGAGGTCATCGAGTCCTGCATGGAGCACTGCCCCTGCGGGGACTGGCAGACGATCCTCGCTTTGACACGATTTGGCGGACTGCGATGCCCGTCTGAACTTGTATCACTTCGTTGGACCGACGTTGACCTCCCTGCTGGGAGGCTCGTGATCAATGCCAGCAAGACTGAGCATCACGCTACCGGCGGCGTCCGCGTCTGTCCGATCTTTCCAGAGCTTCGCCCGTATCTCGAAAAAGCATGGGATGCGGCTCCCGAAAGGGCAGAATTCGTCATTAACAGATACCGCGAGCCAGGACAAAACCTTCGAGAGACGTTCTTGAAGATTCTTGCACGAGCAGGTGTTACACCGTGGCCGCGACTGTTCCAGAACCTGCGGGCAAGCCGCGAAACGGAACTGATGGCAAAGTTCCCGGCAAAAGATGTGTCAGCCTGGCTCGGAAATTCTGTCCCCGTCGCAATGCGGCACTACGCGATGGCGACGGACGAATCGTTCGTGGCTGCCAGCGACCCAACGACAGTCACAGTGACGCGGACCGATTCGGAACAATCTGGCGGTTGCATCGGCGGTTGCATTCCAGAGGGATATGGCGCTATTGAACGAGAGCCCGAAAACGAAAAAGCCCCCGTTTCCGCTGGGAAAACAGGGGCTTTGATAGTTCAAGATAGTAGTGGGAACTACTACCTGATGGGCGATGAGGGGCTCGAACCCCCGACATCCACGGTGTAAACGTGGCGCTCTAGCCAACTGAGCTAATCGCCCCAGTGCGTGAAAAACGGAATGGTAACTTTGATAGTCGCCGTTGCAAATGTCTCATCGGGTTCGTGTCGAGATTGTTGTGAGTTGAAATCCAGGTTTTCCTGAAATCACAGGATGCTCGTCAGCCCAACAGGTCGGGCCGTTTTTGAAAACAGAACGTTACCTTGCCGATCGGGTGGGTTTTTCGATTGTCTGGGACGTTTAATTCGGTCGAATCAGCGCGTTCGGCTCACCATTACGGGGCAGAACCGGCAGACCTGACCTAAATTCCTGGCGTCACCGGAAGCGCTCTGCTGTCGTCAGGGATGTAGAGCATAGAGAGCAGATCGAGCGTTTCGCGGATCGCGTCGGCGCTGCCGTCGTGGTAGTGGCGTCCGCATTCGCTTTCGAAGATGTCGCGACCGCGTTCCACTTCCTGAGCGAAGGCGGCCGATTCCGTTTCGTGAAGTTCTACCCTGGCCGAAAGCTGTTCTACGAGTTGTCGAAGTTCCATCTGAATTGCTCCGTCTGTCTGGCAGCGAAGGTTGGAGCAAGACGGCAAGGCTTGTCACAACTCAGGCGCTGCGTTTCTTTGTTGGTGAATCTACCGATTCGGTCTTGTTGAGTTCTTCATCCGTCGCCTGCCGAATCTGCTCGATGATTTCTTCGGGCGAGATGATTTTTGGCGTCCCCTGCCCCCACGCTGGCGGAGTTGAAAGTTCGCCATTGTCGATCAGCATGTGCACCGCAGTGCGGACGAAATCGCTGAAAGACTGGTCTCCTCGAACCTGGTCGACTCTCTCGACCCAGTCCTGCGGCCAGCGAATCAGTTTGGGAACAAGTGGCGTCTCCGTAGCAGCTTCGGGGTTGTGGCTTCCTGCCATGACTTCTCCTTTTCGATCCGTGAGTGAGATATCTCTTAGATCGGCAGCGGACCGGCGAAAGAGTTATCTCTTTCGAGAGATATCTCTCATTTTTTCAAAAAACTGTGCGACACGCCGCCCCCGGTTTCGGCTCTGTTGCATGGCCGAAGCCGCTTGCATTGCCCGGAATCGGCACGAAACAATGCGGACTGATCTCAGCGAGTGCTGATCCATGCTGCGTGTCGGGCGTTGCGAAACTCTGCAACAACCGGTTTCTGTTTTTGAGGGTCTCAGATGGCTAAACGAATCATCCTGCTTTTTCTGATCGCTGCCGGATTCGCGTTGTTTTCCGCAGGCGTTTCGTTTTCTCAGGATGAGGTTGCAGACGAGGCTTCGAAAGAAACGGTCGACGATTCAAATGAAGTGTCGACGGAAGAGCCGACCGAGCCTCAGGCAAAGTCTGACGGGCCGGTCGCTCGATACATCACGGTTACGAATCCAGCAGGCGAGGTTGTTTTCTCGCGAGTTCGCAACGCGCTGGTCGAGTTGCAGCATCAGGCTGAGCTGGAAGATCGCGACACAATTCTGATTCTCGAAATCGAACGCGGGTCGAGCACGTTCGGGCAGGTGAGTGACCTGGCGAAAGAGTTGACCTCGTCAAAGTACTCTCGAGTTCGCACCATCGCCTGGATCCCGAAAGACAAATCGGGGAAACCTCTGACCGGCTACACAGCGGTCATTGCTCTGGCCTGCCGGGAAATTGTCATGCACCCGGATGCGGAAATCGGCGACGTGGGTCGAGGGACGGCTCTCGATAACGACGAACAGCTTTCGATCATCAACCTCGTCGAAAAGCGTTACAACACCAAAGTCAACGGCGCACTGGCGGCTGGCTTTGTCGAACCAGCGCGAACGGTGCTCAAGATTAAAGTCGTCTCTGGCGAAGACGCCAATCGAGTGACCGAGACTCGTGTTGTCACCAGCGAAGAAATGCAGAGGCTTCAGGAATCGGACGTTGCTATTCCCGACGTCATCACGATCAAAGAGAAAGGCGATGTTCTGCTGCTTTCGGGGAAACGCGCCAGGCAACTCGACGTTCTCGTCATGCAGACTGCCGAAGACCGCGTTGACCTGGCCGATCTGTACGGCTTCGATCGTCGCTATCTGCGTGAAAGCCTTAGTACCGATAAACCTCCGCGTGCCCGCATCATCAAAATCGACGGCGTGATTGATCCGATCCTTCATGAGTACGTCGAGCGGGAGATTCGCCGCGCTGTCGCTGAAGACGCAAACCTGATCATCTTCGAAATCAAATCTCCAGGCGGATACCTGCTGGACAGCGAGCAGCTGGCTGAGCGGATATCGAAGCTGGATAGTAAGAAGCATCGCACGGTCGCCTACATTCCCGAATTCGCTTACAGCGGCGCCGCGATCATCTCGATGGGCTGTGACGATATCTATTTACACCCCGAAGCAAAAATCGGTGACGCCGGCCCAATCGAAATGCGACCGGGAGAGCCTTTCGAGAGAGCTCCGGAAAAAGTTCTCAGCCCGCTTCGTGAGACGATGAAAGTTCTCGCCAAACGCAAAGGCCGACCGCCTGCGTTACTCGAAGCAATGGCCGACAAAGATCTGCGAGTCTTCGAAGTCACACACAGCCAGACAGGCCGCAGGTCATTCATGTCCGAGGCCGAAATCGAAGCCTCAGGCGGAGAATGGATCAAAGGGGCGATGGTTCCCGAGTCTCGCGAGGACAACCTGCTGACGGTCAACGGTCGACGCGCTCACGATCTGCAACTCGCCAACGAACCCGTTCATGACATGGGCGAGTTGAAACAAAGACTCGGAATTCCGGCGACCTCCGTCGTGCCCGCATCCGAACAGACCTGGGTCGACACACTGATCGCTATCCTGAAATCGCCCGGCGTCACGTTTCTATTGTTCATGGTCGGCCTGATCTGCATTTACCTTGAGGTTTACACGGTCAGTGGTTTCTTCGGAATTGGCGGCGCGTTGTGCTTTGCCATTTTCTTCTGGAGCCGATTCCTTGGGGGGACAGCCGGCTGGCTGGAAGTGACTCTGTTCATCTTCGGCCTTGCGTTGATCGCGATGGAGATCTTCGTCATCCCTGGATTCGGAGTGTTTGGTCTCTCTGGCGGTCTGGCGGTCATCGCGTCTTTGATTCTCGCCAGCCAGACGTTTGTCATTCCTTCGACCAGTGCCGAGTTCGATCAGTTCAGCTGGACGATCGGCACGCTCAGCAGTTCGATAGTCGCGGTGGTCGCGGTCGGCGCGGTCATCAGTCACTTCATGCCGCGCATTCCCGGTTTGCGAGGCTTCGTTCTCGCGGCACCCGGCACTGTCGACGACGGCGGCCCACTGCTGAACCCTGCCGTTACGGGTGATCCCTCGCGGACATTACAGATCGATGAGAACATCAGCCTGCTGACTCAGACCGGAACCGCTTACTCAACGCTGCGACCATCGGGGAAAGCGCACATCAATGGCAAACTCGTCGATGTCGTCAGTTCAGGCGAATTCATCGACCCCGGCACCCCTGTCGAGGTGATCGAAGTGGCCGGCAACCGAGTCGTCGTCCGCGCCGTTTCCTGAGACTCATCAATCTTCCGCTCGGTGTCCTACGACCCGTCTGAACGTGCACTCACACAATTCGGGTGGCTGCGGTTACTTGCAACCAGGGCGGCGGAGCAACACGAGGTAAATTGGAAAACGTCTGCTTTCTGGTGATCAATGTTTGAAGACGAATTCCGGGGTGTTGAGCATGGCCCAGAGGAGGCCTTCGGCAGTTTTTCTGCGGCTGGCGGTGTCTTCGTTCAGCAGGGCGACGGCGGCGGCTTTTTCTTCAGTGGTCGGGAAACGTGAGTAGACTGACAGGTACAGCTCTTCGATGACTTTGTCCGCTTCCAGGTCGCTGGAAGCCACGGTCGCTGCCAGGCCGGAATCACTGGTCACTTTGTCGTAGAGCTTCTGCGAGTTCATCAGGTGTAGAGCCTGGACGATTGTGGTGTCCGGCATTCTTTCGCAGGGTGGATTCTGATTCGGATCCGGACGACCGAACGCGTCGAGGAACAGCGAATCGATGCGGTGGGACCAGAGTTGTCTCGCCGATGAGCCGGGCGGCATGGCCTCGAAGTTTTCCTCAACGCCGGTGATCTGCGAAACCGAATCCAGCAGCACTTCGGCTCGCAGACGATCTCGGTAGAAACGCGAGTAGTTGCGAGTGTCGACCGAGTTTCGATCGTTTGGAACGGAACTCAGCCCGTAAACGTACGACGAAGCGATTGTCCGAATCAGATGCTTGAGGTCGTAGTCGTGCTCGCGAAGGTCTACGGCCAGTGCTTCGAGCAGTTCAGGATTCGATGGAGGATTGGAGGCTCGCAGGTCGTCAACCGGCTCGACCAGGCCTCGGCCCATCATGTCGAACCAGACTCGGTTCGAGATGACCTGTCGAAAGAACGGGTTGTCGTCGGACGTCACCCAGTCAGCGAGTATGTCGCGAGGATCGTTGACGTCCTCGGGAACGGCGGCTTCGCCGAACAGCGGCTTGGCAGCGACCTCATCACCGGTCAACGGGTGCTTGACCGCTCGGCGTCTGCCGGCAAAGAAGAACTCTTCGGAACCTGAAATCGGGGCAGAGATTCCCGTTCCTTTACGATCGACTCGATCAAAGTATGCCGCCAGTCCGTAGAAGTCGGCCTGGCCCCACACTTCGTTCGGGTGGTGGTGACACTTCGCACATTCCAGCCGAATGCCCAGAAATAACTGACTGACGATTGTGGTCAGCTCGTCGGGAGTTCGACGGTCGCGGAACATCGTCACGGCACCATGCTTGAAGGTGCTGCCTTTGGCGGTCAGCAGCTCTTTCACAAATTGATCGTATGGTTTGTTCTTGCGGAACGAATCGCGAATCCAGTGGTCGTAATTCAGCACGGCTTTGATGCCGGTGTGGTACGGGTTCGGACGCAACAGGTCCGCCCATTTGTTCGCCCAGTGGTCGGCGTATTCGGGATCGTCGAGCAGCCGGTCGATCAGTTTGACGCGGCGATCTGGTGATGTCTCTGTCAGGAACTCTCGCGTTTCGTCCTTTGTCGGAACCCGACCGATGATGTCGATAAAGGCTCGCCGCAGAAAGGTGTGATCGGGAGCCGGCTCCGAAGGAGTCAGGTTCAGCCGTTGCAGCTTCTTCCAGACAAGGTCGTCGATGAAATTGTTTCTCGGAAGTTTCTCGTAAACATCGCCCGGCACTTTCTCTCGCAGCGGTACGGAAACGGTCGCGACGGCGAACATGCCCATGTACCGAGTCGTAATCGCCGCTTCGCCGGTCACGCCAGTCGTCGAGACAAGCCCTTCGTCATCAACACCGGCGATCCCGCCTTCGTTGCTCTGATAATGAGACTGCCGCGTCACATCCCGCGATGAGCCATCTGCATAATGAGCGGTGACGATCAGTTGCTGGTCAGCCTGGCGACCGAGAATTCGATCGGTCGGGGTGACGGAGATTCCCGTCAACTCGGGAGCGCTCTCAACCTGCCGAGGCATTCCGGCGTTGATCCAGCGAAGCAGCGTTTCGTACTCCGGCCCGTTGGCTGCCAGTCGAATTCCGCCGCCGTGCGGCATCTTTCCTGCCGGCTTCAGCAGCAGCAGGCTTTCTTCGGGAGACGGCAGAAATACTCGCCGCCCGCGAGCTTCCTTCGCCAGCGCGGCGTAATCAAAGTTCGCATCAAATCCAAGTAGCGACAATTGAAATCCGTTCTGCCCGCGAGCCTTCCCGTGGCACGGCCCCGAGTTGCACGCTCCGGCCGTCAGGATCGGCATGATGTCATTCTGAAAGTCGACGGGCTGCTGCTTTTTTCCGTCTTTTACTTCGATGATGACTCGAGCTTCGTCGGCGCCGCGTCGAACCAGAATAACGGTCTTACCATCCGAAACCGGACTCACCAGCCCCTTTGCATCGACAGTCGCGACCGCTGTGTTTTCGGAAACGAATTCGACTTTCCGAGTCAGATCAACGTTCAGCCCGTCGACGGTTTCTCCCACGATCAACTGCTGCTGAGCATGTGGTCCGACCAGCGTCACCGTTGCCGGTTCGGGAACAATGGCCGCGAGCAATGGAGCGGCGTCAAAAGAAGCCAGTATCAGAACTCCTATGCACAGTCGAAAAGTTCTCGTCAGCATCGTCGTTGTCCTGATTTCCAGATTGGGTGGAAGCATTTTGTCGCGCCGAAACTCGCCGATGACGGGTGGCCCACCGGGCGGCGATGGCAGACTCGGCTCGATCGTTCAATGGCGTCCAGTGTCCCGTAGAAAGGCTGCCAGGTAAACAGAGGACGAGGCTCTTGCGACGTCCTGGTTCGGGTCGACGGCCTCCGGCAATAGTCCAGGGCACTTTCAGAATTCGTTTTCAGTGTTCTGCAGGATGCCACCGGAGAAACAATGACTATTCCGGGGGGCCAGTCTCTGCATAGAAACCATGAAAATGGTCTAATAAGTACCGGGAGCCTGGAGGCGGGCGAGGATCGACTGCTCAAGACCAGCGTCGCGGCCTCGGGGGATCCATCCGTCGGGAGTGGCGGGGCCGATGACGACATTCAGGTCACGCTGCAACGGCGTATTTTCCTGGAAGGTCGAGTGGCCGGGCGAGTTGATGATCAGCTTGTCCGGGTTTTCAATCTCTTTGACGACTTCGACACCGACCAGAAATCCTCCCTGCACTGGCGTGATCGACATGACGGCTCGGCGACGGATGGACTGAAACGAGCCTTCCAGCCGGTCGGAAAAAGTCACCGCATCCTGGTGCCAGGGTTCCAGCAGTCCAGCTCCGACTTTGTAGTCGGTCTCGATGACGCCATCGAGTTTGCTTTCTCGCTGAATCGGCAACTGCAGCGAATGCATGACGTCGACGGCGCTCTCCCAGACCACGTCGTAGTCAGTAGCCGGCACGAAGACGGGGTTCTGCATGTATTGAGGCGTCGCCGGAATCTGCGGACCCACACAGCCACCGAACCCGCAGAAAGCGAGCGCAGCGACCAGCACGATCGCAGTGTGAAACCGACGACACATCCACATCAAGCAGGACTTCCCTGTCCGAGACGACCGATTGGAATGACAAGCGGCGAAGTGTCTCAGGACTCGCAAAACGCCTCAATACCGGATATTCGGGCTGCGAAGACAAACGCAGACGAAACGCGACTCCGGGAATTCCAAACGAACCTGGGCCGCCGATGCCGGAACTGCGAGGAGCCTGTTCCAGCCTGTGAAGACTTCCACCCGTGTTCTGGACGCGTTGCGTGCTCTGCTTCAGGCAACGTCGCGTCGAGGTGGCTGCTGGCGTTCGGCCTGGTCAATCTGGGCGATCTTCTCCAGCACGCCGTCCAGTCGGCTGACGACCTGCTGTTGAAAGTCCAGCAGTGAATTCGCGACACGTTGCGATTCCGTCTGGCTGAGCCGTTCGGTTCGTCGGTCAAACTCCTGAGCAAACTCGTTGAGCGAGATAATCGCCGACTGGAGTTCGTGCAGCAGTTGCTTCGGAGTTGGTTGCTCCTCGGAAACCGCTTCGTCTTCGGCATCCAGTTCGCGAAACCGATTCTTGACAACATCCATCAACGCCTGAGCACCCATCTTCCGTCGAGCTTCGAACTCTTCAATAAGTGCTTCTTCCTGATCGATCAGGTCGACCAGCTGGCGAGCTGTCAGCTCTTCAATTTCTTCCAGCGGGTTGGCAAGCTCCTCGTCTGTCAGAGTCTCGGAAACCGACGCGCCGTAAATTCGCGGTGCCAGAACGGGCTTCGCCGAGCTGGTTCGATGCAGCGTGAGGCTGAACGAGCCGATTTCGAGATCGTCGCCGGGCTCTAAAGCTGCCGAACGAGTCAGTCGACCGTTGACACGAACTTCCGGTGAGTCGGCCAGAGTTTCCAGCCAGATATCGCGGCCATCAATGTGGACCACACTGTGAACCGCCGACATTCCCTCGCCACCCAGCCGCAGGTCGCATCGCTCGCCAGCTCCGATCAGAAACCGGTCGCGATTGATGGGGCGAAGAGGAGAGTCGGTCCGGCCCCGCGTAATCTCAAATACCAGAGAACTCTGGCTGGTGACTGCGTGGGCGGATTTATGCAGATTGCCGGATGTGTGTTTCATGATGTCATTACAGGCTACGAGTTGAGTGACAACGTGCTTTGCAAGCAGAACGGCACCGTACTCATTTTCGTCATCACAACCGGTAGGCATCAGAAAATCGCTACAGTTTTCCTGATCAGCAGCGAAACACTCGTTTCAGAACGACTCACCCTGGAGCGAGCGCAAAAGCAAAAAAGCCATCGTCGCTGAACAAGTCTGCGACAATGGCTTTCGTTCTGTACGAATCTCGTGCTATTCAGATCGGCTCGTGATTTCCAGCAGGTGGTAGCCGAACTGAGTCTGAACCGGGCCGTGGACAACATTCAGGTCGTCGTTGAAGACAACCTTGTCAAATTCAGGAACCATCTGTCCCTGTCCGAATTCTCCGAGATCGCCGCCGCGCTGACCGGACGGGCACTGCGAATGTTCCCTGGCAACGTCTGCGAAGTCCGTGCCGCCTTCGATGTCGGCTTTCAGTTTCAGGCAGGTTGCTTCGTCCGGGACGAGAATGTGTCGAGCGGATGCTCTGGCCATAATGAGTAACTTTCTGTTGTGTCTGCGGCAGGCTCTGAGTGTGTCGAAGCAAGTGAGAATCCTGCCCGAGGCTGTGAGCCTGCAACACGGAAGCTCAAGACAGAACACCTCACGATTGTGAGGTGCCGGGAGCTTGTTAGACCGTATCCTTGATGTCAAGTACGCATCCGGTCATTCACGATCGCGTTGTCGAGCGAGATCAGACAGCAACCGACGCCGGAACTGAGGTTCAAACTCAAGACAGAAGTCGCCAACATCACAGAACAAAGCTCCCCAGTCCATCAGGTGCCGCCGGTCGTTCCTCGTGAACATTATCCAAACCGCAAGTACCTGATTTTTTCACTCCTGAGCAACACCGATACCTGTCCAGGATTCAGGGTAAGGAGTCTCTGTGGTTAGAAATCTTCCGCCCCGGGCAATCGCATGAAGGATGAACGTATCGGGACGGTGGCGGGCATAGCGGTGCAGGCGTCGCCGAGTTCGGTTGCGACCGGCTCGACTGGCTGCTGCAGTTCCTTCCGTTCGAACACGGAGTGCCCCTGTACGAAACGTTGGCTCGTCTGTTTTCCGTCGTGAATGTCAAGTCCCTGGAAGTCTGTGTGAGTCACCAGGTGGCGGAAACTTTCATGAGAACACAGCAGCCTCTCCTGATTCTTACCAGGCAACCACGGCGCCTCGTGAAGTCGTGGGAGTCGACGGCAAGACGACGCGGCGTTCGTATGATTGCGCTGGTGATGAGTCTCTGCCGCATGTGTCAGCGCGTGGGCGAGTACGTCGGGCGTCTCGCTGGGACAGGTCGCCGTGGCGGAAAAGTCCAACGAAATCACAGCCATTCCGGCTCTGGTTCGCCTGCTCTGCCTGACTCACTGCATCGTCACCATCGACGCCCCTCGCCATACAGGAACGCGGGTTGTCAGAAGGAGATCGCCCGCGTGCTGCGTGAAGCCGGAGCCGATTACGTTCTTGCCGTGAAAGGCAATCAGCCGAATCTGCAACAGGCGGTCATCCAGTTCTTCGACGCTATGGAGCAGCACGAATCCGACGGTGTCGAATTTCAACATCACGAGACTCTCGATGAGAAACGCGGTCGCCGCGAACGCCGCCAGTACTGGGCCGCTCCGGTTCCAGCAGCACTGGCGGAACCTGGTGACCGTCGACAGCCTGCCAATCGAAGGCGAGGTGATTACTTTTCTTACCCAGGTGGGAACAGGTCGGTCAAGCAGTGCGGTTAATGATTCAGAGGGTTGCTATTTCGTGGACATCTTGCCGGCGAAGCCTGGAGTCCTGCCAGGTGCTTACGTCGACGTGATCAGCAGGCTGGAAATGCCAGACCGCTCGCCAGTGCATCCAGGTGCTGCCCCGATGGATGTCGGTGCGGCAGAGCGATTTCCTGATCAATTCAGTTCCTTTGCACCACCCTCGCTGACCGCCGAAGCTGGTAGTGGCGGTGGAGAATTTCATTTTGATCTGAAAACGACGTAACCGTCGAAGACTCATGTGACGGGCTCGAAGGACGAGTCTGTCTTATCGGCGAAATACGGGGCTACGCGATCAAATGTTGTGAAGTACCTGAACTGTGCTGACCAGATCAACGACGGATGACGTTTCCATTCGTTTCATAACTCGTGATCGTCGATCTTCAATTGCTCTTAAACTCAACTTTAATTCCAGAGCCATCTCGCGATTCGTTTTTCCCTTCAGAATCAAATCGAGCACTTCTCGTTCCTTATGTGTCAGCGATTCAAATCGCGATTTGATCTCAGCATTTCGCCGGACAGCTTCAATGGCTGAATGCGATTCTGCGAGTGCTTCTTCAATGGTCCTTGATAGCTCTTCCATCCGGAACGGTTTCTCAAGGAACGTGAAAGCTCCCTGAGACATTGCCTCGACAGCCATTCTTACATCCGCATGACCGCTCATCATAATGATTGGAATGCGCACTCCAGCAGCATTCAGCGTTCGCTGCAGCTCGATGCCGCTGGTTTCGGGCATTCGGACATCGAGTACCAGGCAGCCTGTCGTTGATTCGTCACACGCAGCCAGGAAGTCTTCCGCTCTCGCAAAAGCGCGTACTTCGACACGAAGCGCCCTTGCCACGATCCCTACAGCCTGTCGGACGGCGGGGTCATCATCAACGATGTAAACGATTCGTATGTCATCCATGAGTGGGTCGCACCGTACAATAGACTGGTAAGGTGAAAATGAATTTTGCTCCGCAGTCGGGAGCGTTCTCGGCCTGGATGTTCCCGCCATGAGCTTCGATAATGGAACGACAGATGGTCAGTCCGAGTCCGAGCCCATCGGAACGGGTCGTGTAGAAACTCGTGAAAAGCTGATCGATTGATTCGGGTGAAATTCCATCGCCAGAATCTCGAACCTCGACCTGAATCCGATCGCCGGTTATCTCTTCCGCGGATAACCAGACATGCCGGGACTGACGTGGAACACTTTGGATTGCCGTGACCGCGTTCTGGACCAGATTGGCAATGACCTGCCCGATCAGCGTTTTATCAGCGATGATGGTTGGCAAGTCATCAGAAATATCTACGATCAGTTTTGCTCCACCCTGTTCACAACAATGCTCACAGATCGGTAAAACGTCGGATACGATCCTGGCCAGTGACACTGCCGTTTTCGAAGCCTCATCTCGCCGAACCATGCCTCGGACAGACCGAATCACGCGTGAAGCCCGCTGGGCCTGCGTCGCAATTTCCGTGAGCCCTTCTTGAAGTTCCCCGGCAACAGACTCATCAATCGCGACCCGGCTTGATTCCGGTTGGTACGGGGTATTCCTCTGCAGAGCGTTTCGAAGTTGCTCTGCTGCCGCGTCCGCCTGCAGACAGATTGCCAGCAGTGGCTGGTTGAGTTCGTGTGCTAACCCAGTCGCCATCTCGCCAACGGACAACAATCGCTGGCGATGTGCAAGGTCACCAAGCTGTTGACGTCTGCTGTCTTCCGCTTCGACCAAAGCCGTGACATCGCGAATAATCCCCGTAAAGTGAAATGTACCGTCTGGCCGCTGCACGGTTCCGAATGACATTTCGATGGGAAACTCATGACCGTTACGATGGAGCCCATTGAAACGCAATCCCCTCCACGACTTGAGTGGTTGACCGGTTCTTAGAAACCGCGATATCCCTGAGCGGTGTCGTTCTCTGTCAGCTTCCGGCATCAGGTGTGTCACCGGCTGTCCGATCAGTTCTGAGGCTGTGTATCCAAAGACCTTATAAGCGGCCGAATTGGCATGCACGATCTCGCTCGATTGGTCAATGGTGACGATGACATCACTCGCCGAGTCCAGAATGATCTGAAGGATCCTTTCACGTTCTCTAACGAACTGATCAGCCGCCTTCAGCATCGCGAGTTCACTCCTGAGGCGGCGGTTCTCGTGCGCAAGTGCCTGGGCGTCACAGGTCTCAGAACAGGTCTCTCGTTCAGTAATCACATCGACCGCTTTCAAACAGAAGTTGCTCAACGTGGTCTCAATCCATAAAGACGCAAACAGCCTGGACGTCGCCATGAGCGATGATGGGCCAACCAGCGGACCAGGTGAGCCCGGCATGAATGGCCCGTTCTGCAACCGGCTGGGGTTCCGATTCGAATCCCGTACGAATCCTGGGACAGCGGTTCTGCCAGACCGTTCCAACCAGACCTTCACCCTTTTCACACGAGATTTTGTGACAGAGCCCGGCCATCGAAGGAGCCCCTGGTGCGACGCAGCTCGTTAGCTCAAAAGTCGAGCGGTCCTCGTTGGGAGTCCAGATTTGAATCACCTGCGAAATCGGCGAACGATCCGACGACAGTAACAGAACGACGGACTGGATTTCGTCGTGATCTCGAACTACAGGGACGGCCAGTCCGAAGTCGAGACCTTCGGCGTCTGCGCCGGACGCACGAAGAAAGTCAGTTGAATTCGCCAGCCGATTGATGATGCGGGGCATTCGCGTTTGCCAGACATCCCCAGGCAAACCGGCTCCGTAAGGAAATCGAAGGTACTGGGTCATTCTGCGGAAGCGGTCGAGGTTGGAATAAAAGCCCGTTCCTGGCATTAGCTCGTTGCGAGTCTCTTCGATGATCCAGGACTCGAATGCCGCCGCACAGATTTCACTTGTATGGCAGAGAAACAGAAGTACGGCTACGAGGTCTGGGCCGTCAAACACTGGTACGCCAATACCGGCACTCAATTCGTCTTCGCGAGCAGCTTCGTGTCTGACGAAGTCCGTTGACGCAAGGTCGTTGAAGACAACAGGAATTCCGGCTTCCCAAACGAGTCCTGGAAGTCCGTTTCCGCGATGAAACTTCGTTTTTTCGCTGACCGCTTCAAATGCATCGGCACCGGCGTAAAATGAACTTGTGCGTTCAAGCTGGAGCCCGTCAGCAGTTGGCGACCAGACTTCCACGGCTCTCAGCAGCTTCGAACTGTTACTCGTTGCTACTTTCATCTTGTTCCCTCAAATCAAGAGCTGTTTCTAAACGATCACTGATTCTGTGACTTCGTCATCTCTCAGAGTGTCAGAGATTTCCTGTTCACCGTGCGGCTCTAACGGTTGAGCTTCGTGCGGTTCTTCCGGCTGTTCCATGCGGTTGTCCTGGCTTTCCAGAAAGCTCAACAGACATCCACGAAGTTCGTAATACTCGGGATCCTCAAGAACATCGGCGCGGTTGCGAGGTCGATCAAATGGCAATTCAAGCACCTGGCCAACGCGCGCCGCAGGGCCGGTTGTCATCATGCAGACGCGGTCTGACATGTAGATCGCCTCGTCAACGTCGTGCGTAACAACCATCGTTGTGATTTGCTCTCGATTCAGAACGTCGAGGATCACATCCTGCAGGTCCATTCGCGTTAACGAATCAAGACGACCGAACGGTTCGTCAAGCAGCAGCATGCGAGGTTTCAACGCGATTGCGCGAGCAATGCCAACTCGCTGCTGCATGCCGCCTGACATTTCACGCGGATACTTCGACATGGAGTCAGCCAGTCCCACGATGCTCAGGTAGTACTCGCAGATTTGTTGCCGTTCGTTCCTGGATATGTGAGGGTAAACCCGGTCGACCCCGAGCTTTACGTTTCCGAGAGCTGTCAGCCAGGGAAGCAGACACGGCGTCTGAAACACAACAGCCCGGTCAGGACCAGGGCCATCGATTTCCTTTCCGTCGAGTACGATCCCACCCAGCGAGATTGGATTCAGGCCGGCCACCATTGTCAGGACGGTCGACTTCCCGCACCCCGAATGTCCAATCACGCTGACGACTTCACCGCGTTTCAGTATCAGGTTGAAGCCGTCTACGACCTTGACGTCTTCGCCGTAGGGATTGGGGTACGCTTTCGTCAGGTTGAAAATCTCAACGTACCGTCGTTCGGCCCGTATTTGTGAGGACGTTACAACGGGTGAAGCAAGTTCCGATTCAGTCAGTTCGGCTGGTGACGCTGCATTAATCATAAAGAGCTCAATTTGTTGATCAGGACGCGACCATTCGATTCGTCGGAGACGACAGGTCAATGGGCTCGCAATCGGGAAGCTGCCGGCTTTCGGAGAAACGAAGCTCTTTGGCTTCTTCATTGATGTCCATCATGTAGCGGGTCACGTCGTTGCGAAGTCGCTTGAACTCTGGATTGAAGTTCAAAGTCGTGCGGTCTCTGGGACGATCCAGAGTGACGGGAAACGAACGCCCGGTTGTCGCTTCCGGACCGGGTGTCAACGCGACGATTCGATCCGCCATCAAGACGGCTTCGTCGACATCGTTGGTAATCATCACGACGGTGCGACGATCGTCTTCCCAGATGCGGATGATCTCATCCTGAAGTTGTGCCCGAGTCAGCGCATCCAGGGCGCTGAGCGGTTCGTCGAGCAGTAACACTTCGGGCTTCATCGACAGCGTTCGGGCCAGCGAAAGACGCTGCCGCATACCACCTGACAACTCATGTGGCTTTTTCCACTCAGCACCTGTCAGATTGACCATGTCGATGTATCGCTGAATGTACTCCAGTCGGTCAGCCTTCGACATTTCCGGGAAGACCTGACGGACGGCGAGTTCGATGTTTGAGTACACGCTGAGCCAGGGCAGCAACGAGTAATTCTGAAACATGATCCCACGGTCCGGGCCAGGTTCTGTCACGACAGTGCCGCCGATGCTGACCGTGCCGGAGTCGGGCGTCGTCAACCCAGCCAGTGTCGAAATCAGCGTGCTTTTTCCGCTTCCAGAGAAGCCGATCACAGCGATAAACTCGTTTTCTTCGACCTGCAGGTTCACATCGGCAAGCACTTCGGTTCGCGAGTCCTGCGGACCAAAGCCAACATTCACCTGATTCAGTTCCAACCATGCCATCGAAATACCTGCCTGTCGAGTTCTTGTTCTTATGAGCACGCTGTCACATCGCCGCCGGAGCTTCGTCAAAGCTCACCAACCGCTGAAACACGATCATGATTCGGTCAAGTAACAAGCCCACGAAACCCACCACAAACACGACAACCATCATCTTCGCGAAAGAATCGGAAGCTCCATTATTGAACTGGTCCCAGACGAACTTGCCGATCCCTTCGGACGAACTGAGCAGTTCGGCAGCGACAAGCACCATCCAGCCGACACCAAGTGAAATGCGAAGTCCAGCAAAGATGAGTGGCAACGCCGACGGGATAACAATCTTGACCAGACGGTCCCAGAATCCGAGACGCAGGACTCGGGCAACGTTGATGTGATCCTTGTCGATCGACGCGACTCCCAGTGCGGTGTTGACCATCGTCGCCCAGAGAGAACAAAGGGCGACGGTCACTGCCGACGCGATGAAGGCTGGGTTGATCTTCATCCAGCCAATCAAAGGTAGGTTTGCAAGCAGGTCGATCAGCCAGTGTTTGTCAGGGTCTGGGATAAAACCGCCTACGATGATCAACGCGATCGGCAACCAGACGATCGGCGAAACAGGCTTAAACAAGGCGATGAATGGAGTCATCGCGGCCATGAAAGTTGAACTGAGGCCACACAGGACCCCGATCGGTATGGCAATGGCCGAGCCAATGAAGAATCCGACAAATACACACGCCAGGCTGCGGTAAATCTGCATCGGCAGAGTCCACGGTTTGGCGTACGTCGATTCAGACGTCTTCCTGATTCGTTCTTCCTGCTTCACGATCCGCCTGGCGAGCGCAAATGCTTCTTCGCCCGCGGCCGACATAAATGCCACCTGGTCGCTTCTCAGCTGAGCGATCTGTCCTTCCAGCTTTGCTGTTCGATTCGATTTTCCGAGGTGCTCTGCCAGCTTTCCAAGATACTGCCTTTCCTCTGCAATCTTTGTCTGGGCACTCAGAGCTGCGACGAGATCGGGATACTTGTCAGCTCGAATGGCATCCTCTTCGGCCTTAATTTCCTTCAGTGTTTGTCGTTCTTCTTCGGTCTGTTCAGCGTGGCTTCGTACCTCGGCAAGGTAGGCGTTCTTGCGATCCCGATCTCCAGACGTCAGTAATTCCGCGTCTCGCTGAAGTCCGGCTTCTCTTGCCTTCTTTGCCTCGGAAAACTGCGTGCTGAGTTTGTCGTATTCGCCAAGCAGTGGACTGACCATTTTGTCAACAAACTTAGATCGGGCCTTTTCTACCTCTTTGACCTGCGAGTCGGCAAGGTCTTCCAGCGGGCCAAGTTGAGCCAGCCGTTTTTCAACGATCAGCAGTTTCTCATCACGAGTCTTGCCACTTAGACCGTAAGCATCTTCCTTATCGCCCTCTCGGTCGTGGAATTTCCAGATGCTGTCAGCAGCGTCCCAAACCACGAATGGCGTCGGCACTTCACCGGACTTCGTCTTGTGTCTGGGAGCGATCACTGCCCAGAGAGCAACAAACGCGGTGAACGCTACGACGGGAATAACGATGTAGCGTCCAATTTCTTCGAGTTGTTTTTTCGGCTCTTCGCGATAACACAGTCTGACGACTGGAGCCAGAAAGTTCAGTCCCGCGACGTCGATCGCTTTGATGATCTTGTACTTCATAAATTTGCCGTTAGTCGTTACGCGACTCTGTGTCTGAAACGCGTGAGGTCTTGCCATTCAAACGGAACAGGGCCGGCTCCGGGAGATATGAGCCGGCCTGTTCCAACTCGATCAGAAAAGCCGGGATTAATCGCTGCCAGTCTCGTCCTTGTTGCCGATCTTGTGGGAGTTCAGATATCCGATCGGATCACGACCGTCGTAAGGAATGCCGTCAATGAAGTCGGACGTGGCTTCCTTGTAGCCGTCGGTTTCCCACGGAATATCGCTCTCGTCGACCAACCCCTCGTCGACCAGCATCCGCGCCGCTTTGAGATAGATTGCCGGCTTGTAGACCTCTTTAGCCATCTCGTCGTACCACTCAGCTGGCTTCGGTTCAGCGATCTGTCCCCAGCGTCGCATCTGAGTGAGGAACCAGACTCCGTCCGAATACCACGGGTAAGTGCAGTGGTACTTAAAGAAAACATTGAAGTCCGGCATCGGCCGTTTGTCGGTCTTTTGAAAGTAGAAGAAGCCAGTCATCGAGTTCTTGATCACGTCATAATCAGCACCGACGTAATCGGGCCGACTGAGAATTCGAGCTGCCTCTTCACGATTGACGAGTGCCCCGGAATCGTCCGTTTCGTCGAGCCATTTACCGGCACGGATGAGTGCCTTCACGACAGCGAGATGCGTGTTGGGGTTTTCGTCGGCCCACTTTTTCGAAACTCCAAAGACTTTTTCTGGATTGTTCTTCCAGACGTCATAGTTCGTCGTGACCGGAACACCGATACCTTTCGCCACGGCCTGCTGATTCCAGGGTTCACCCACGCAATAGCCTTGAATATTCCCCGCTTCAAGCGTCGCCGGCATCATTGGAGGAGGGGTGACGGACAGTTCGACTTGAGCATCCGTTCGGCCACCAATATCAGACTTCGTGTAGAAGCCTGGGTGAATTCCCGACGCGGCCAGCCAGTACCGCAGTTCGTAGTTGTGAGTTGACACTGGAAACACCATTCCCATTTGCAGCTTTTCACCCGCGCCCAGCTTTGACTGCACGACTGGCTTCAACGCTTCTGCTGAAATTGGATGTTTCGGTGTTGGTGACTTCAGAGCCTCATCGTTCTGTTGCATCTGTTCCCAGATGCTGTTGGAAACGGTGATCCCGTTGCCGTTGAGGTCCATCGTGAAGGCGGTGATGATGTGTGCCTTGGTCCCAAACCCAATCGTCGCCGCGATCGGCTGACCGGAGAGCATGTGAGCTCCATCGAGCTCGCCGTTGATGACATTATCGAGCAACGTTTTCCAGTTTGGCTGAGCGATAACTTCAACCTGCAAACCTTCTTCTCCGAAGAATCCTTTCTCACGAGCAATGACAATCGGAGCACAGTCAGTCAGCTTGATAAATCCAAACTTCAATTCGTCTTTTTCAAGGTCAAGTAGTGTTTTCTTTGAAGCAGTAACCGACTCTGTTGATTCATTTCCCCCGGCAGATGATGCGGATGTCGCGGCTGCCGCTTCCATGCCAAGGTCAGCAGGAATATCGAGCGAGACTTCACTATCTCCGTCGGAACAGCCCAACGGGAAAGCAGACAGCAGAGCCAAAGCCCCTCCGTACATCATTCGCCGCAACCGTTGCTGAATCGACGGTGTGTCCGGCTCAATTGGCTCGCTCTGATATAGCCGCTGTTTAAGTCGCCATTCCCTCATTGGTCCATCCATTGTTCGCTCAATCTTTCACGATAAGGTCGCGATACATTCACAAGAGTGATTTGCTCCCGGCGCAGGAGATTCATGGCTGACCGCGGAATCAACACTTCTGGTGATCAATGCAACCGCGATGCCAAAGTCAACAAGAGATGCTCGAAACCGCTCTTTTCGTGGGCACCCACGGCGTCTGAAGCTGACAGAGGCGTGGTTTGCCACGCGAAGTTTGCCACGCATCAACAGGGCGGAATGTAAGCAACGCCTGTCAGAGCGTGATGTCTGCTTTCAAACAAAGCAGAGAGCGACTGCAAAACGTGCAGAAGCGATGAAGCCCTTAACAAGCAGGGTTGATGATCCACGAAGTCCGCGGTGCGTCAGCAATTCAAGCCGTGAGCGTCGACATGGCAGCAGGGTTTGCCACCCCTCCACCCCGAGTGAAGCGAAGATGTGTTCAGAAACTTGTCTTCAGAAATGACGACTTCACTCCACTCAAGATGGCAGGTGACTCTTCATTGAGTCATTTCAGGTACCTTCACCCAGAATATGGTCGACGCCATGCTCAGCACTTCTTGACCTGCCGGGTGGCGACACGACGATATGTGAAGCCTCTCAAGGGCAACTCTCCCGACATGGACTGCAGCGAAAATTCGTGACTACGCTGCTGACTCGGCAGCAGCTTCTTTCATCGTGGTCGACAGAACGCCGTAAACTTCAGTCCAGGCTTCGGCAACTTCCTTGTCCCATGCCTTGCCGAGACCTTGTTCGAGTGTCCAGAGGAGTGCTGCTCCGACCGTTTCGTACTGCTCCGGCTTGACGTTGTAGCCAACATGGCGCTTGCCCAGTGCCTGGACGGCAGGAACAATTTCGCCCAGGTCGTTCAGGCCGTTTACACAGACAGCGAGCGTCTGCAGCAGTTTCTTTTTCTGCTCGGTCATGTCTTCAGGGAAGAGCTCCTTTAACGAACCGTCTATCTCAAAAAGTCTCGCGTAAAACATGTCCGCAGCCTGATCTGCGATCGGTACAACGCGAGCCCATGTAGATTTCACAAGAGCGATTTTGTAGGGCGTCATGGATATTTCCAGAATGAAAATTTCGGGCAGCCGAGACGCTGCTGACCGGGACGGACTGGCGAGAGAAGAATCGGGAGCCCGACATCGCGGAATCAGTTGAGCGGAATTCTGACGACCACACCACCCATGACGTCTCCTTCCTTGAAGACTGGATAGTCAGCACCTTTGTTGGCGTGATCGTTGTGGCATTCCCAGCAGGCAGCGGCTACGGCTTTGTCAGCGTAAACGGCAGTGAAAAACTTACTGCCGCCGATTTCCTCTTCCTTGTAGAAGTTTTCGTCTGGATGCTCGGCGATGTATTTCAGACCTTCGACTTCCGTGCCTTCCGCCTGGTTCTGAGGATTCAGCGGCCACTGAGATTTTAATGCGTAACTGAATCCGGCTTCTGGATTGTCGTTGACCAGTTCAGCCCCCATGCGAAACATCTGAGCCGGCAGAGGAATGGTGTGATTCTCATCCTGCCAGTATTCGCTCGGCTTGACCGGAGCTTCCTGTTTCTTCAACCGCGTGACGACCTGTTTCGCATAGACCGTCCGGTCAGCCATCATCACGGCATGAACCGCGTCTGAGAATTTCCGTGGCGAGATGCCAGCAGCGGCGGGAGGACTCGCTTCCACAGGTGGAACCGATGTCCCGCCGCACCCGATTGCACCAATCGCCAGAGTCGCCCCCAACGCAAACGCAATCACACTGCCAGACCTGCGAAACAGTCTCATTGAAATCATCATTTGAAATTTCCTCGCGTCGATTCGAAAGCCCGGCAGTTGGAGCGATTTCTGCTCAGGCGGGATTTCAGATTAAAAAACTTCCAGGCACTTCCAGTGGTTTGTGAGTTCCGAAACCGTCGGACAGAACGACGGATCATTCTGCAACCGACCTCTTCGTCTGCCTGGACTTGAACCAGGACTCGGCCATGTGAATGGTCTTGAGTTGACCTTTGGGACTGCCTTCGTAGCAGGTGTCTTTTAGACTCGGATCAGCCAGCGCGTTCAAAGAGAAATCCAGACCGTGACAGTTCATGCAGACACTGCGGACCATTTTCTCGACAGGAGCCAGGTTCCAGCTTTGGTTATGAACGACTCGGATAGAGTCCCTACTCAATCCCGCCGACTCGCCTTCAATCCGTGGCATGTGGCAAGTCGCGCAGGACACTCCGCTTCCGGCAGGAGCCTCGCCGAGAATTTCGCCCAGCCACAGCTGATAATGTTTTGAGCCTGCGTATTCGCGGCTGTGATTGTCGTCGTGGCACTTCAAGCAGGCTTCCACCGCCGCCAGCTTTGTGTCGAATTCGTGTCCGGAGTGGCAGGAACTGCAATCCAGTGAGCGATGCAGAGAATCATGATTCATCGGGAGGCGAGCGAAGGAAGGCGACATCGAAGTCAGTCCTGCCTGGATACGCATGCCATGCAAGCCTGCCATGAATCCGCTTGTTTCATCCTGGTGACATTTCTGACATGTGTTGATGTCGACGGTGCTGGTCCATGCTCCCCGGTTGGCAGTGGTCGTCGCTTTTTCGAGTTCGCTGACATCCTCGACCGGTGCCGTGTGACAGGCTGTGCAATTGACGCCAGCTTTGGCGTGAGCTGTCGACTCCCAGGCGTGAATGATCGATTTGTCGGCGGCGAATTTTGTTGGGGCGTCGATTTCCGAGCGAGTGAGTGCCTGACGCTCGACCTTTGCATTTCGAATTTCAGTCTGGGAGCCACGAAGCGGTATTCGTGGATCGTCTAACAGGCTTGGTTGCGCAGCGTGCCTGACGAGAAAGTTCTCGTACAACGCCGTGTTGTCGTGGTAGTTGTGGCAACCCACGGTCGAACACGAATCGAATGCAAAGTCGCGATGACTCGGGCGATCTTCGGCAACATCCTGATGGCAATTGACGCAATAGTCAGAAGGAACCGTCAGACCGTGAGCCAGGGTCTGGTCGGGGGCATGCTCGCGGTGACAGGTCACACATCTCGTCGCGTCGATCTTTTGCAGCAACGGGATCTTCTGCGGATCACGAAACTTACTTTTCGGATGTGTATCCCGAGCCAGTTTCAGGTCGCTGGCGTGACATTCCATGCAGGATTCTTCGCGAACAGCGCCACCTGGTTCATGGCACATTCCGCATTTAATCTCAATCTGATAATGGCCATGCGTTGTTTCACCCGGCAGAAAGAACGTCGAGCTTGTGCGAGCGGAATCGGCTGTTGGCAATGCGAACACCAGCCACGCACCGATTCCGACGGTGCCGATCGCCCAGATTGTCCACAGATGGAAATTAGACATTGAATCAACGAAGTTCAAAGTGCTAGAGGCAATAAGCAGCGGCGATATGGAATGCCACAAGAATTGGAAACGGCCAGAAGAAAATGATGTGCAGCAGCGTCAGTCGCGGTCGCCATCGTTTGAGCATGCGTTGCCTGGAGCCGGAAGCCCGGTTTTCGAGTGCTGCGAGCACGCCCGTCAGTCCGCCAGCAAGATTCAGTGCCAGAAAGCAGACCATCAGGCACAGATTCAGATTCGCACCGAGCCGCATTCCGGTGTGGACGATCACGCCAAAAATCGTTGCCAGTCCAAGTGTGCCATGAGCGGCTCGCCACCACCCGAAATTCAGGAAGTTGAATCTGGCAATGCGTTTTCTAAGTGAGAGCAGTAACGCCAGCCCGGTCACGGCCAGCAGCGTGAAGCCTGTCACCTGCTTCCAGAAGGAACTCTGCCAGAGTAGATCAAGCTGGTAGCCAAAGTCCTGCACACTACTTGCGGTGGAGACGGGACCAAGAATTAATAGCAACGGGATCAGCAGAGTCACCAGGATTGACATGCCCAGCAGCAATCGCCAGCCGGGAACTGCAACAATCAGTTCTGGACGTTGATTTGCGATGGCCGCCAGCAGCGGGATGCAGGAACCACATACAGTTCCCGCCTCGGTTTCTCGTGATAAAGCACTGGCATCGCGACACCCACCATGCCATGCCGACGTCAATGCTCCGCGAGTGACAGATCGGCAACTGCAGATGATCGCCCCGGCAGGCCACTCGGAAACGTCATCACTCTTAGCTGCTTCCCAGAGAAAACCCTCAGAACCGAACCGACGTCGATGCCACGACCAGATGCGTTTCCGAGCCGCAACCCATTCCTGAATGACGGGTAGCTCCGGAAAAGGACCGACACCAACAGCTCCAACAATCCTGTGATCGCGAACGATAATCTTCCGGTAAAAGTCAGCACCGCAATGGACAAGCTTCTGAGCACCAGATGGGTCGAGGTAGTCACCACACAGAGCGACATCGACACCCAGCAATTTCAAACGCGTCGACTGATCGCTTCCTGTGAATTCGGCACCACCTCCTGACAGGTTAGCGGCGACGGTTTCTGCCATCTGATATCCAGGAGCCACCAGACCGTAAACGGTCTCTTCATGACGGGCACATTCTCCGATGGCATAGATATTTTCGTCTGAGGTTCGCAGATAATTGTTGACGACGATTCCACCGCGAGCGTCAACTTCGAGGCCGCACTCACGAGCCAGTTCGTCGCGCGGTCGAATCCCCGCAGCAATAACGATCATGTCGATGTTCAGTGGCGTTCCGTTACGAAACTCAAGTGACAAGCCTTCGGAATGACGAACGATGCGTTCGGTTTGACGCTGCAATACCGTCTGGACGCCCAGCCCCTCGACCATCTCCCGCAACAGAGACGCCGCTTCGTTGTCGAGCTGTCGAGCCATTAGCGCCGGCGCTTTCTCCACGATGTGCGTCGTCAGTCCAAGATTGACAAGAGCACGCGCGGCTTCGAGGCCAAGCAGGCCACCGCCGAGTACAGCGGCATTTTTCGATTCAGCACCGAATGATTTAATCTGCTCAAGATCTTCGATCGTGCGGTAGACGAAGACGCCAGGCAGATCAGTACCGCCGATTGATGGGACAAACGGAGCCGAACCTGTCGCGAGAATCAGCGTTTCATAATGGACCTCTCGGCCAGACTTTGAACTGACCAGCCTGCTTTCCCGATCGATCGCGACGACTGGATCGCCAGTGAACAGTTCAATGCCGTTCTGCAAATACCAGCTACCTGGACGAATCTGAAGATCGTCCGCAGAACGTCCCTCGAAAACAGAAGTCAGGCTGACTCGATCGTAGGCCGCTCTTGGTTCTTCCCCGAAGCAGACCACAGGTTGATCGTCGATCAGCTCCAGCCGTGCGGCGGCGGTTTCCTGACGTGCAGTTACGAACTGCTCAAGAAACCGGCAACCAACAGGCCCGTTACCAACAACTACGATCGGTCGCCGAGCCGTTGTGCCATCTTTCGGCACAGCCACGTGGTCTCGTTCTGGATTAGTCAAGATCGCGGACATTTTCACTGAGAGGTCAACGGCGGAATGATCGTTCATCAAGACCGCACAGCGGGAGATTCAGGAATTGCTGACGAGCGGGACTCCCGACAAAGTGTGGTCATAGTCGATCAAAGCAATGCACGGACCACTTGAGTGGAAAGCTTCCAGACTGATTGCGAAACGAAGTCACCCACGCACTGGTGACCACGGAAACTGTGGATTGCCACGCCAGTCGGGTGCTGAAGCCTTCGGGTAACTCAAGGCACGCCTGCCGCATGAGTAAGCAGATCGAATCCGGTTAAACGCACTCACGTCAGGCTGCCGGCGGAATTGCATCGTCGACGCGCAAAAAGAAGGAGCAAAGCCCTCTGAGTCTCACCCATGCTGAGTTTGGCTGTATCGGAATCCGAAATCTTAAAACTTCAGCGTCGACATGAAGCAGAAGAAGTCAGCGTCGTTGCGGTTAAGTGCGACATGCTGAGTGACAGCATCGCCGTATAAGAACCAACTGTAACCAGGCTGTAAAAGTTGCAGGTTCTCTGGAGCAGCGACTTCGGGAAGTGGAGGCAGAGTTGCGAACTGTACTTCAAAAATGGCGACTGACGCGGCCGCGCGAAGTAACTTCCTCACGTTCAGCGATTTTGAAGTCAGCATAGAACTTCAGCAGGTCTACCCGATTTTCATCAATCCTCGCAATCGGCAATTCTTCGTTGAAGACGGATGCGTCAGATAGTCTGAACGTATGCGGTAAACACGTCGCACCGCTTCAGCTTAGCAAACGGCTTGACGCGCCAAAGATCGTATGTGGTCCTGGCAGGGCCATCGTCCGATTTCTTTGGACTGTGGCGACGAATGTTCAAGGCATCGCCCGAGGTTGAAAGATACAACCAGCAGGTCAGTTCAGCTCGCCAGCGGAAGCGGTTGGGACGACGAAGCTCAGGTGCAGTTCGCAATGTCGCATGTGCAGGTTCATCCATTCTTCGCTGGCCATTTTTCCGAAGAACGGATGATCGGCAAGAGGGAGTTCACCGTCAAACCGCCTGATCGCGGCCATCACTTTTGGAAGTGCTTCGTCCATCGTGCACTCTTCCGACGGAAGGTACGACGAGAACTTCTTTGGTAGAGCAAACCCCGGTTTCATCTGCTTCGTGATGATCGAATTCTTGATCATAGGCGCGACAAACCACCGCACGAACCACGACGCT
Source organism: uncultured Planctomycetaceae bacterium (assembly GCA_963976765.1). Lineage (GTDB taxonomy): Bacteria > Planctomycetota > Planctomycetia > Planctomycetales > Planctomycetaceae > JABMPE01. The sequence goes on along the minus strand of CAXBME010000017.1, from coordinate 7,376 downwards.
TTGAACGGAAATCCGTCGATCGAGCAGTTCAGCGAGCTGGCCAGGTGATCCAGTATCTGAGGAAAGCTCCATTTGCCGACCGTTACGTAAGAACCACCGGCGAGTTCCTCGATATCAGCCCGCACTTCTGCCAGTGTCGAGAAGGCGATGCTGCGGCGTTGAGTGTGCTCGGCGGTGGTCGTCATGAATTCTCACTTCGCGTATTTCGGTCGCGGGGCGGGTTGATTGAGTGGCTGTTTTTGAGGAACCCGGATTGTAGCGCGACGCACTCGATCAGGCGAGTTACCTCGCACGGCAGTCGGCGAGCAAACCCGGAGCTGCTTCGAGCGACTCTCGAACGAGATGCCCCATGTGAGGATGTTCCGGCTGAACGTCGACCGGGAGACCGCATTCGATGATCCGCTCGCTCGCTGTCGGGCCAATCGATGCGACAACACACTTCCGAGCCGCGGTCAGCCATTCGTCTTTCCTGCCCATCCGGTCGGCGACTTCCAGCACGTGAACCATGTGTTGAGCCGTCGTTAGAAGGACAACGTCGAACTCACCCCGAATCGTCGCTTCGATTGCGGCTTCCAGCGGAGCCGTGTCGTCAGGCAACGCCCACTTGTAAATCGGCACCGGAAGAATCTCGGCCCCCAGAGTTTCGAGTTCGGAGTACAATTCAGAGGCCGGTTGTCCGTATTCCTGCACGGCGATCCGGCAATTGCTCAGAGGCTTTGCTCCGACCTGGTCGTCGACCACGCCGGTTGCCCGCTCGAACTCAGCGACTTCCAGTACGGCCTTAACAACTTCGTGCCATGTGTTCGGCTCGACAGCCCGAGCATCAACCCGAACGTTCCATTGACGAAGCACGGCAAACGGCTTCGGGCCTCGAACCACGATCCCGCACTGCTGAATCAGCTCCAGCAGTTCCTCACGAGAATGCTCCGTCTCAATCGCCGTCGCCAGAGCTTCTGTTCCGACGCCCGTCAGGAAAACGAGAAGATCGAGCGAGCCTTCACTCAGCCGATCATAGAATGTCCGAATTTCCTCGGTCATCCCCAGCGTGACTTCCTTCATCGCCGGCGCGATTGTCGCAGAAGCCCCGTTGCGTTCGATCAACGAACGCATCTCGTTGCCCTTCCGCGACTCGAAAGAAAGAACTCGTAGTGGCTCAGGCATGCAAACTCACAGTCATTCCCGTGAAGGTGGAGCTCCAGTACCTCGGATGGCACGAGAAAACTCGGTGTCTTACAAAACTTCCAGAGTCGGCAACGCCGGAGCGTCGACCATTTGCTTCGCGATGGCCATTGCGATGTTTTGACAGACGGTGCGGAGTTCGTCTCGGACCGGGCAGTCGTCGGCGAAGATTTCGGACATGCGACCGGCGTCTCCGAGTTCTCGGATGTGTGCGGTGATGGGCACTTCACCCAGGAATGGAACTCCGGACTTTGCCGCCTGATCTTTCGCGCCGCCTCGACCGAAGATGTCGCCGGACATGTTTTCCACGATGCCGAGCACGGGGATCTTCACCTGTCCGAACATGCTGATCGCCTTTACGGCGTCGAGCAGCGCAACCTTCTGTGGCGTGCAGACAACGACCGCTCCGGCCAGACCGAGCAACTGCGACAGCGTCAGCGAAACGTCGCCCGTACCTGGCGGCAGGTCGATGATGAGGTAATCGAGTTCGCCCCATTCGGTCTGAGCGAGAAACTGAGTCAGCAGTTTGTGAAGCATCGGGCCTCGCCAGACGACGGCCTGATCTTCTTTAACCAGAAACCCGATCGATAACAGCTTCAGGCCGTCTTTTTCGATTGGCTGAATCCGCTGCATTTTCTGGCCGTCCGCTCCGGTGACTTCTTCCACCGGCGGCTCGCCGCTCGCTCCGCAAAGATGAGGAATGCTGGGCCCGTACACGTCGGCATCCATCAGGCCGACTTTCGCCCCGAACGAACTCAGACCGTAAGCCAGCATTGTCGCGGTCGTGCTCTTGCCGACTCCGCCTTTACCGCTGCCCACTGCGATGACATTTTTGACTCGCAGGCCGATCTTACCGCCGGTCTCTTTGCCTTTTACGACCCAACTGAACGAAACTTTTGCCGCTGGAACACCGGCTGACGCCGCCTGAATCGCTGCATTGATCGCGTCTTCGATTCGTTCCTGACCGGGGTACGCGGGAGTTGGAAGTTCGATTCCGACCTCAGCAACACCGTCGGCAGACACGGTCGCCTGTTTGACCATGCCGAGTTCGCCGAGAGTCCTTCCCAACTCTGGATCGGTGACAGCTTCGACGCAACTTCGCAGTTCTGAATCGTTCATAACGTTTTCTTAATGACAACTGATTGGCAGAAAAGTGACTGAGTGGCAGAGATTTGGGTTTGTAGCAGTCTGTTGTGAGGCGGACAACGAACGATCTTTGCTCGTTGCGATTTCGCCGCTGACTCGCAAGAATCGGCAAACTTCGATCCGTTCAGTTTGTTTCGGATCATTTTTCGACTCAGCGATGATCACAACGGAATCCGCACGATGAATCTGATTTTTGATGCTCACCTCGACATGGCCTGGAACGCGGTCGAATGGAATCGAGACCTGACGCTTCCCGTGGCCGAGATCAATAACTTCGAAGGCCAGTTCTCTCGGACCGTTCCGGAGATCGGCGACGCGGTCGTTTCCTGGCACGAACTGCGTCGCGGTCGAGTCGGCATGACGATCTCAACTCTGCTGCCCAGGTTGCATCGCAAAGATGGAGCCCTCACGCACTACCAGTCTCGCGAAGCGGCATACGGAGCGTGTTACGGACAGCTCGCTTACTACCGCGCGATGGTCGCCGCCGGGCAAATTCGAGAAATCTCCGATCTGGCCTCGCTGGAAGATCACGTCGCTCAATGGGAAGCCGATCAGTCGGGAGGAGCCAGCGCGCTGCCCGTCGGATTTATTCTCAGCATGGAAGGCAGCCCGTCGATCCTCGCTCCGAGCCAGATCGAAGAATGGTACAACGCTGGATTAAGAATCCTCGGCCCTGCTCACTACGGTCCCGGCCCCTACTGCTTCGGAACCGGCAGCGAAGGTGGCCTGAAAGATGGCGGCGCGGAACTGCTCAAAGAAATGGACCGAGTCGGCATGCTGCTCGACGTGACTCACCTGGCCGATCAATCGTTCTGGGAAGCGCTCGACATCTTCGAAGGCCCGGTCCTGGCAAGCCATCACAACTGCCGTGCCCTGGTACCTGGGGATCGACAACTCGACGACGACCAGCTCAAAGAGCTGATCAAACGCGGAGCCGTCATCGGAGCCGCCTTCGACAACTGGATGATCAAGCCCGGCTGGGTGCGCTTTAAGTCCGATCCTCAAACCGTTTGCATGGCAGACATCGTCGACCACATCGACCACATCTGCCAGCTAGCCGGCAACGCCAGCCACTGCGGAATCGGCACCGACCTCGATGGCGGTTTCGGCAAAGAACAATGCCCGCGAGACCTCACCACCATCGCCGACCTTCAGCAAATGGCCACACTCCTGGGCGACCGCGGCTACAGCGACACCGACGTCGAAGGAATCATGCACCGCAACTTTCTCGACTTCTTCCGCCGAGCCTGGGCGTGAGAACAACTGTCAGATCGAGGGATTTCGCGAATCGCAGTCAGTCTGGATCAGCAGTCAGCAAGTAGCCTGCTTCATCATCGTGCACATTGCCATCACCCGACGGTCACGTCTCAACGGCAGGAACAATTCTCAGAAACGCGTTTGGAATATCTTAGCGAAAGTCGATTCATTGTGAGTCGCAGGCTGTAAATGTGAGCTTTGAATGAAACGTTTTTCTTGACTGTCGCTTTTGTAGCTTTGCCGGTTGTGGAACGCGGCTCGAAACGAGAGGGTGTGTTTATGGAAGAGGCAACTCCCCGAGAGTTATTTGAGAAGAGCCTGGACCGGTGCCTTCAATCGAATTCTTTCATCCCAACCTTCTACGGTAAATTCCTCGACTCATCAGTCGAGGTAAGAGCGAAATTCGTGCATACCGACTTTCGGCAACAAAACAAGATGCTGACCCGGTCACTGAAACTTTCAGCTGCCGCTACTGCCGGAATTCCCGCTGGACTGGCGGAAATTAAAATGAGAGGCGAATCCCACGACCGGCACCACCTGGACATTAAGCCTCATCTCTACGACCTCTGGCTTTCCTCGGTAATTGCTTCCGCTCGCATTCACGACAAGTCCTGGGACACGAGAACTGAAGATGCCTGGAAAACAATACTTGGTCACGTCATCCACCGAATGAAAAAAGCGTATTGAGAGGCTGTCACATCGCTGGAACGCGACTGACGTTTGGTTGGTGAATAATCACCGGCGGAGTTGGGCATCACCCCAGTGTTAGACTTGTTGCAGCATGTTGTACCATTCTCACTGAAACTAAGCTGGAACGTGATCGTACCCCCGTTCCTGGTACAGTTGCTATGCGATGCTTCTTTGCCGGTCCTCCGGCGATGCCCGCCTCATTCAAACAGCCACGGTGCGCTACCACTACCCAGAAGCCCTTCTAGGACTTAAGAGTCAGCGTGGTTAGTCTTTCGGCGATTGACTCCATTCTGGCGCAGACGCGTGAGAGATCAGTTGGAGTGTTTCTCAAAACGTAGCGGCGCTTCAGCCACGTCATGCCACTCAGCAGGACGCCGGACTGATCCAGTGGCCGAAGCAGTCGGTGCTCAGCGTCAGTCAAAATCCTCACGGTTTCGTAGTGTCTGATCGCTCGTTGCCACGCCGCTTGATCTTTGCCGAACAGACTCCCCAAAAGTCGGGACAGATCGGACGAAATCGAGTCGGTCGCCATCGCCCCGAAATCGACAACGCCAGACAGTTCGTCGCCTCGAAACAGAAGATGGTCATGCCAGAGATCTCTGATGCAGGGTTGCAGCGGCACCGGCAGTCTCTCGGTAGCGGCTAATTCTCTACGCACCCTCGGGTGAACCGTTCGAAACAGCAGCGCGATTCGAGTGCCAGCGTTCCGGAAACGCGCGTCGCCTTCCAGAGCCAACGCCGCTTCCATGTCAGCGATCGATTTCGCATAGTCATCGATCATGCAAACTCGACGGGCAATCGTCGAACACGGCCGAATGCTTGCTGGCTGAAACCATTGTCTGGTGGCGGCTGTTGGGCACCATTCGCAAATCATGTTGTGAAATCGAGCCAGTTGAGTCATCGCCGATTTCAGTCGTTTGTCATTGGGCTCAGCCAGAAAGTTCGCCGTTCCAGGCATCCACGGTTCGAGTTGCCAGGGCTCACCGTTGAATTCAGGAAGCGATGTCCCCGAGTCTGACTTCAGCGGAATTGGGACGACGAAAACTCCACGAGCCTGTGCCAGTGCAAGCAATTGATGGATGGCGAGAACTCGCGTAACAGCCACTTGTCCGGCAGGCCATCGCCGCAGGCAGTAGCGAGTGTTTGCCGCTTCAACTTTGAAAACCCCCGCGCCACTGAAGCCACCAGAGACCGGTTCAACTCTGGCGTGAGCCCAGTCGGCTATGCGGCGAAACTTCTGACAAAGCACGCTGACGGGATCGCTGATTTCGTTGAATATTCCGGTCAACAAACCTTCGCCCGAAAAAAAAGACTCACGCCTGGCTGACGCAAGTCCTCTCACGATTCGAATACGGGAGGGGAACTTGACTCCCACGTCCAAAGACCTCGAATCCTAAATCCAGCCGCAGCTTTCATCCAGTGTTCGGAAGGAGTTCGTTTGCTTGTTTCTCGCAACTCACTTGAGTCGCGGCTCATGCAGTGTGCTCTCTTCCGTTTCGTCGTTCTGGCAACTCCTGTCCAATTCAGTCGAAACGGTGTCCGGGATTCATTTCGTCAGCGGAGTGCGGCGGCCCATGAAAAACGGACAGAGGCGGATTTGGTTTTAGGTGGCAGTCACGGTTGTGTTGTTTTCTATTGTTTCCGCTACCTTCGTGATGCGGTTGTGGAAATCAGTTTCGAACTCACTGGGTGAGCCCTAGGCCAGTGTCTGATGCCGACGTTTCTGGTTGTAGAAGATTTCAATGTAGTTGAACACGCTGTGCCGGGCTGATTCGAGATCGGCATAGACGCGATAGTTTGTCCATTCGTACTTCAGGCTCCAGAAGAACCGTTCGGCCACCGCGTTGTCGTAACAGTTGCCCGTTCCTGACATCGAACAGGTGATGCCGAGTGTTCGCAGAGTCTGCTGATAGGCATTGCTGGTGTACTGGCAGCCGCGGTCGCTGTGATGCAGCAACTGTGATCCGTCCGGACGCCGCTTTTCGATCGCCTCTCTGAGAGCCGCCTGCACCAGGTCGGTGGCCAGCGACTGACTGACCGACCAGCCAACCACCTTGCGGCTGAACAGATCGACGACTGCCGCCAGATACACCCAGCCGGCAGAGGTCGCCAGATACGTGATGTCAGTCACCCACTTCTGGTTCGGAGCCGTCGCGGTGAACTCCTGGTCGAAGACGTTGGCGGCCGGACGCTTCGACGGATCGACCTGAGTCGTCGTCGGACGGAACGCTTTCCGGCCCACTTTGCTGCGGATTCCCAGTTCTTTCATGGCCTGGGCGACCGTGTTCCGGCAGGCTGTTTCGAGATCATCGCGGTGCTTGAGTTCCTCGGCAATTTTAGTCGCTCCATAAATCACATCGGTTTCCTGATGAACCTGAGCCACCGATTTACGGATGCGGCTGGACCGCTTTGATCGCTCACTCGGCGGACGGTTCAGCGAGTCGTAAAAGCCTGAACGGCTCACGCCCATGACACGGCACATCACCGTGACCGGGAACTCGCTTTGATGCTGATTGATCCAGGCGTGCTTCACAGAGCCCCCTTTGCGAAGGCCCCGACGGGGCAGTCAAACCGCCTGCGGCGGGCCGTCGCCTTTTCCAGAATGGCCCTCTCCAGTTCGGCTCGCTTGAGCTGTTTCCGGAGTCGTGCGACTTCGGCACGCAGTTCTTCCACGGTGGCATCATCACCAGCCGGCTCAGGAGCGGGTGCGATGCGGCCATACCAGTTCCGAGCCGTCTGCTCACTGGCCCCGCAGGCTTTGGCAGCAGCCGGAATGGAATAGCCTTCATCAGTGATCAGCCGGACGACGTCCCGCCGGAACTCGTCAGAATAGGATCGCCGTTGCGAGCGATCGGGTGCGCCGCTCGATGATCCAGGAGTGGACTTGCTCATGAAAATCAGACCTTTCAAAAGGAACAGACAGTATTGCCCGTCCCTGTCCGTTTTTCATGGGCCGCCGCAGAACGCGATTTCGAAATTGAGCATGGGGTGATTCCACTCCTTCAGAAGTTCGAAAAAATCCGAATCCCCCATCGTCTTCCCCGGCCGCCTCAACGTCGCGACGATGTGACTGGAAGCTGCGATAAGCGAAAAAGGCTACTCGG